>JBJMNO010000020.1:0-167277 GCA_045804225.1 Gemmatimonadaceae bacterium | reverse complement strand
GCACTTACTATCGCCGCGAGATCGTGAGACTGCCGCGCGTCTTGTGGGCTTCGCTCAGCGTGCCCGTGATTGCGTGGACCGCGACGTGCTGCGCGATCCACTGCGGCCGCCTCGGCTACCGCCGGAACGCGACCGTGAACCCTCGCTTGCCACACTCCGTGAGACCTGTCGGTCGCTACGGCGACTCGACGTCGACTCTTCTTCCTCCTCAGAGCCCTCTTCGGCATCCAGGTTCACCGACGACTCGGCGATCTGCGTCAGGAGCTCGTCGGCCTTCGCCTCTTCGTCAAGCGTTTGCTGGAGCAGATCTGCCTGCTCGTCCAGACCGAGCTGGCGCGCGTAAGTGCGGACGCTTCCGTAGCCCGCCATCTCATAGTGCTCGACGTGCTGCGCCTTCGAGATCATGCCGGCGTCCAGTACCTCTTCGGACGCATCTTCCTCGAGAAGCTCTTTGGCCTCTTCGATCAGGCCTTCCATGCCCTTGCACTTCTTGCCGCCCGCTCGCTCGCCCAGCATCTCGAAGATCTGCTCGAGCCGCTCGACGTGTCCTTCCGTCTCCTGGAGATGATCGGTGAACGCTTGCTTGAGCTCAGGATTCGTGGCGTTCTTCGCCATCCTGGGGAGCGCTTTTACGAGCTGCTTCTCCGCGCTGTAGAGATCCTTGAGCTCTTCGACGTATAACTCCTTCAGTGATTCCATCTCCATAATTTCCCTCTCCCGCACCCGTGGTGGATTGGTTTCCCGGCCGCAGTGGAGAAGGCAAGAGACATTCCGAACACCATCGGCATCGGCCGCAATTCGCGCCTCCGAAACAGGCGTGGTTCCACCACCTCTATTGACACCACTATTGTACCACTACTACAATCAGGCAGGCATTCACGGAGCCATCGCATGCGCAACGGAGATTTCGCCGTCGAAGTAGTGCCCCGAGGCAAAGGGGTGGGCGTTCGGGAAACCGACTCGGGACATGTCCTCGCGCGGCCAGGACAAGTGTACGCTCTTCGCCTTCGCAACTTTGGTCCGCTGCGCTGCGTCGCCGACGTCACGATAGATGGTCGCAACGTCTCCGCGGGAGGACTCGTGATCGACCCATGGTGCACCGAGGAGCTGGAGCGTCCGATCACGCCTGACGAGGACGGCCGCTTCACTGTGGTTGCCGAAGGCGACGAGACCGTTTTTGGTCCAGACGGCGGGCGTGACAATCCGGATCTCGGCCTCATCGTCGTTCGCTTTCGACGCGAGTTGCCGAACGGTTCCGAGCGGGTGCGGCCGCTGCCGCCAACGCTGCTGGATCTCGAAGACCGGCCGTTCACGAGGCGCGGCCCGCAGCCGTCGCGTCTTCCGCCAGACGTCTTTCCAACCTGGAATGTGCTGAACAGGCAAAGTGGCGGGGCGCCTAACGGTAGCAGCACTCCTTTTCCGCGCCATGCCGGCACCGAGCCGCGCGATGCATGGCTCGGAGATGACTCGGACATCGAGCGCGCGGCCGGGACAGGACTCACCGGGCATTCGGCACAGCGCTTCACGCCGGTAGAGCTTGGACCGCTGGAGACGGAAGCCACGGTTGTCCAATTGCGCCTGGTGGTTGCGACAGCAGAAGTGATCGAGGAATCCCGTTCGCCCGTGGGTCTGCGCTCGCCTGAACGCCCAGCAGCGCGACCATAAAAGGACATCATGTCGAGCGAACAGCGTCCTCCCGTGCGTGCGCCGCGGCGCCCAAGGCCGCGCCGCGCTGATCCGCCAGCCGCGTCCCGAACGGCGCTGCGGGCCGACGCCGTGCGCGAGATCGAGCGCGAGTTGGATGAGTGGCGCGCCCGTGCCGTTCCCGACCCTTCGATGCCGCTGGAGGCGGACGACATCGCGCGGCTCGCGGGGGACTGCCTGACATCGCTCATGCTCGACGAGGCGGCCTCGTCGAGCATGACGGTGAACACGGTGCACTTCTATCGGCGTAAAGAGATCCTCGACGCCCCCGAGGGTCGCACGTCGGCGGCGCGATATACGGTGCGTCATCTATGGCAAGCCATCGGCGCGCGACTCGCAGGGCAGCTTGGTTTATTGACACTCGCCGAGGCACGCGAGGCGATGAGCGGCCGGAGCGAGCGCGCTCTCCTGACCTTCGTCGCCGAGCGTGTCCTGGACGCGCGCGCTCGTCAGGCAGCTCGGCGCGGCGCGATGCCGGTCGTGGTCGCCCGGCCACTCGTTCAGAATCCGAGTGCGGAAGCGGCTCGTCCCCTTCCTGTAGCGAGCGGTGGCCTTCGTTCCGGTGGAACAGAAGCCGTTGTCTTCTCACTTCCCGGCGACGCATGGTGCGTGGTTCCGGCGGCGCATCCAGCGCATCGATCTGCGACGGCCGCGCGCGCACTCATTCGCGCGTTCGCCGACGCCCTGCAGGCGGCAAGCGAGGCTGCCGTCGATTCCCGATAGCCATGACAACTCTCCACGTACCGCACATCATCGAGCGATCGAGCCGCGGCGAGCGGACATACGACATCTATTCGCGACTACTGATGGATCGCATCATCTTCCTCGGCTCACAGATCAATGACGACGTCGCGAATATCGTCATCGCCCAGCTGCTTTTCCTCGAGGCGGACGCGCCGGGCAAGGACATTCAGCTCTACATCAATTCGCCGGGTGGCGACGTGTCGGGAGGTCTCGCGATCTACGATACCATGCAGCACTTATCGTCGCCCGTGAACACGATCTGTATGGGTATGGCGGCAAGTATGGGATGTTTTCTTCTCGCGACGGGGCGCAAGGGAAAGCGGCGCGCGTTGCCGCACTCGCGAATCATGATGCATCAACCGTGGGGTGGCACCGCGAAGGGTACCGCATCCGACATCGAGATCGCCGCGAAGGAAATCCTCTACATGCGAGCGAAGATGTTCGAGCTCCTCGGCAAGCATACTGGCCAGCCGCTCGAGCGAATTGAGCGTGAGTTCGACCGCGATCACTACATGTCCGCCGAGGAAGCGCGGCGGTACGGGATCATCGACAAAGTGGTCGAGCCGGACAGCACTCTCGTTACCGCGACTGGCGCAGTCGAGAAGTCGGCGTAAGCGCCGGGGACGGCGGCTGCGCCTCGGATTCTCAGTAGGTCAGTGGCTCGCTCACCGGCCGAGCCGCCCTACCGCGTTCGCGAAGCCAGAGTGCCCATAGCACCAAAGGCGGCAGTGCGACCCAGAGCGCGGCGGTGATGAAGTGCACTGATCCCGACCATGTGATCTGCCCCATCTCCTTCACCGTAACGCTCAAGCCGGCATCGCCGAAGGCGGCGTTGATCTCCCCATGCTTGCCTTCGCTTTGGGTAGCGCGAAGAATGGCGGGAAGCGCCGGTCCCAGCGCGAAGGCGAGGAGAAGAACCCAGTAAGCGCCCCAAGCGAGGAGCAGGTGATACGGGCGCCAGCGGGAGAGGAAGCTCATCGGGCTACCGTTGCGGAGGTGGGCGATCGGATGATCGTCTCTGATACGCCGCAAGACTGATGCTGTTTCCTCGTCAGCTCAGTCCGGACGCATCGCCTCCACCGGGTCTATGTACGACGCTTGGCGCGCGGGGAGCCACGCCGCCAGCGCGGCAACTCCTATCAGCCCAGCCGTGACGATGAGCAGAATCGTTGGGTCGAGCGGACTCACACCGTAAAGCGATGCCCGCAGCCAGCGCGACGCGACCGTGGTCAGGGCGAGGCCTATCACCGTCCCCACGAGGGCGAAGCGTAATCCGCCGCTCACGAGCCATGCGATGACGTTGCCCGAGGGTGCCCCTAAGGCCATGCGCACGCCTATTTCGCGACGACGAAGCGCGACGCTGTAGGAGAGGAGCCCAAAAATGCCGACGGCTGCTAACAGCAAGGCGGCGCCGGCGAAGGCGACGAGGATCATCGTCCAGTGACGTGGCTGCGCTACAGACTCATACAGCCCGTCCTCCAGCGACGTCAGCGAGCTGGTCGCCGTACCAGGATCGACTGATCGCACGGCATCGCGAACGGTTCGTCCTATTGCCGAGACGGGAGCTGTGCTCCGAACGAACATGTACGCCTCGGTCGGCGACCCTTCGGTAATCGGACTGAAGACCGCTTCACGAGGTGCTCCGAGGCCATCGAAAGAAACGTCGCCGACCACCCCAACGATGACTGTGTGCGGACAAACAGTGCACCCGCCGCGAATCATCTCGCGGCCTACTACTGTCCCCTGCGGGAAGTAGTGTTTCGCCCAAGCGCGTGTGACGACGACCACCGGTATCGCCCCCGTGTCGACCGGCGTGAATAGACGCCCGTCGAGCAGTGGCAAACGAAACGTCGTAAAGAAGTCTCGGCTCACGGTGGGCCAGCTGACCGTTGGCTGCGCGCCGCCCGGTGGAACCGGCGAGTCCACGAGATCGAAGTTGTCCTCGTTGTTGCCGTCGTCGTTAGGTGGAAGCGCCGTCGACAGCGACACGGCGTCCACACCCGCCGTCGATCGGACCTTTTCGGCGACGCTCGACCAAAACCGCGCTCGGGCGGTGTCTTCCCGATATGACGTGGCCGGGACGCTCACCTTCGACACCGCGATCCCCTGCGGTTCGAAGCCTGGATCAACCCGAGTGAGTCGCACGAGACTGACCAGCAGCAGCGCACCAGCGGCCAGAATCGGTAACGCGAGGGCGAACTCCGCGGCCACAAAAAAAGAGCGAATTCCATCGCTCCGCTTCGTATCGCCAATGGCGCGTAACCCTTCGCGCGCACCTCGCGTGTGATCGGCGGTGAGGAGGCGCAGCGCGGGCACGAGGCCAATAGCGATGCCCGCTACGAACGCCGTGCCGAAAGCCACGGCGATCGCACGCCAGCCGATGCGGGCTTCGGCAAGCCGCGGCATGTCGTCCGCGAAGTGCTGGAGCAATGCGAGTCCGATCCATGCGACCACCAGACCGAGCACTGCTCCGGCCAATGCGAGAACAACGCTCTCGGTGACGACGAGACGAAGAAGACGCGATCGCGAGGCGCCCAGCACGGACCGCATCGAGATCTCCCGCCAGCGGCGCATACCGCGTACGATGCTGAGACTCGCGACGTTCGCCACGGAGATGAGGAGCACGAGGGCGACGGCGGCCGAGAAGAGCGCGAGCGGTCTGGCCGCGCGTCCAACGATGCTCTCACGGAGCGAATACGGCGTTAGGCGCGCGACCGAGTCCTGAAAGCTGGTGCGCCACTCTGGAAAGATGCGAACGCTGACGGCGCCGAGGTCCCGTCGCGCTGCGTCGAGCGTGACGCCCGGTCGCAGTCGGCCCACCACGAAGAGCCCAAAAGGCCCGCGACGTGTTGGAGTCGTTTGGCGCAAAATGGGCCACACATCGGCCGTCACCATCGCCAGTCGACGAGCTCCCCGTGGCAAGACCCCTACGATGCGGTGTGTTCGTCCATCGACCGTGATGACGCCGCCGAGCGCCGCGGTGGGAGAGCCGAAGGTGGCGGTTGCAAAGCGATCAGAAACAAGCGCGACGGCCGGTGCATCCGGCCGCTCATCGTTTGCCGTTAGGCGACGACCCGCTGAGACCGGAGCTTGGAGCGCATCGAGAAACCCCGCGGTGATGTAGCCGGACGGAAGTCGCTCGGTGTTTCCGCCAGCAGTGACGACGGAGGCGACCGGTCGCAGCGATCCGACTGCCGAGATGCTGCGCGCGTACCGTTCAATTGCTCGGTAATCGACGACTGAGAGGCCCCACATGTGCGTTGGCGTGTTCTGCTCGTAGATGCGAACGAGCTGCTCGTCGCTCGGATACGGCAAGCGAGCCAGCAGTACGGCATCTACGGCACTGAAGATCGCCGTCGCGGTTCCGATGCCTAACGCGAGAATGAGCGTGGCGAAGATGGTGTACGCCGGGGCATGGGCGAGCGCTCTCACCGAATACCGGACGTCCTCGGCGAACTCGTGAACCCATCGCACTCCGTGGGCATCGCGTGCCTCCTCTTGAAGAAAGGCAACGTTCCCGAACTCGCGTAACGCTTCGGCCCGCGCGGCATCGCGAGACAGGCCGCGAGCCATCAACCGCTCGATGGAGCGATCGAGATGCTCGGCCATCTCCCCCTGCATCTCGCGCTCGACGGCCCCACGCGCGAAGAGAGATCGGAGCCGAATCCGCAGGCGAGCAACAAGTCCTGGGACCATCAGCTCTGTCCCAGAATCGCCGACAGTGCGCCGGAGAAGCGCTGCCAGGTCTCGCGTTCGGCAACGAGATGCTTCCGGCCGGCGGTAGTGACGGCGTACACTTTGGCGTTACGACCCGCCGCGGTTTCCGCCCAGTCCGCGCGAACGAGGCCACGCTCCTCCAAGCGGTAGAGCGCCGGGTACAGCGAGCCCGCGTTCACGTTCAGCACATCCTTGGAGACGGCTTGAATTCGGAGCATCAAGTCGTAGCCATTGGTTGGCTCATCACGCAGCAATTGCAGCACGATGAGATCGAGCGTACCCTGGAGCAGTGTCGTCTTGGCGCGCGGCATGGTAGTCCACTAGATGATCTAGTGCAGGATGTCGCTCTTCCACTAGGCTGTCAAGTGGTGAGGGATCATCCCGTTCCGCATGCTCTTTTCCAGGCGAGATCAAAACCCACTCACCCGAGGACATATCACGTGCTTGCTCGATCCCTCTGTGTCGGCCTGTTGCTCGCCGGTGTCATAATACCCGCCCATGCTCAAGACGCCGAACGCACCGCGGTCCTGGCGACCGTTCAAAAAGTGTTCGACGCCATGCGCTCACGGGACACGACCTTGCTCCGCCAGGCATTCGATACCTCGGCGCGACTGGCGGGCGTCTCCACGCGCGGCGTGCCGGCCGTGCGCCTAACGGCTCCGGCCGCGTTCGGGAGCGCCATCGCATCCGCACCTGCCGGCGACGTGTGGAACGAGCGCATCTTCGATCCTGAGGTGCGGATAGACGGTGACGTTGCGCAGGTGTGGGCCTATTACACGTTCCACCGAAACAAGACCTTCAGCCACTGCGGTGTAGACGCGTTCATGTTGCTGAAGGTCGGCACGGAATGGAAAATCACCCAGCTCGCGGATTCCCGGCGAACGACCGGATGTACCCACAGCGAGCCCCTTTGAGCCCGCAGCACGCGCCGGCCCTAGTGTGCGTCAACCGGGGCCGCGCGTCCTCTCGGCCGTCGAATCACGAGAATCGCCGGTGTGGTGATGGCGAAGCTCTTCAGGATTAGCATCCACGTATCGTTGTAGCTCAGCATCAATGCCTGCGCCGTGAGCGCTTGGTCAATCGAGGCATAAGCCGCGGCCTGGGCCTTCATGTAGGAGTACCCTAACGAGACGAAGTGCGCGAGGGCTCCCTGCAACCGCTCCGCGAACGCTGGATTGGACGCGAAGGTGTTGGCAACGAGATCGGCGCGATGGAGGGCCGTTCGGCTTTGTAGGTACGTCGAGATGATCGCGATCCCGAACGATCCGCCGAGCTGGCGCGCGAGGTTGATCAAGCCTGACGCTTCCTGTGCCTCGCTCGGCTTGAGGTTCGCGTAGGCGACGTTGTTGATCGGTGTGAAGAGAAAACCCAGCGCCACACCACGCACGATGAGCGGGTAACGCGCATCGGCCTCGCCTGCGACTGTCGTAAGGTGCCCCAGCTTCCACATCGAGAGCACAAAGATCGCGATCCCGAGATAGATGAGGAGGCGCGCATCGACCAGCGGCCGCGCTCCATTGAGGAGACGGCCGCAAAGGATCGCCGTACACGCAGTCGCGATTCCGCCCGGCATCAACGTCAGCCCGGTCTCGGTCGGCGTGAAGTGAAGCAGATTCTGGGTGAAGAGCGGGAAAAGAAACACGCCGCCGTAGAGACCGAATCCGAGCGTCACGAAAAGAAAGATCGAGCCGGCGAGATCCCGATTCTTCAGCACCCGAAAGTTGACGACGGGATGCTCGTTGCGCTTCGAGAGCTCCCACCAGACCATCGTCAAGAGCGAGACACCGGCAACGATGCTAAGACGTATAATGAGCTGATCGTTGAACCAGTCCTTCTCGCGGCCTTCCTCGAGGACGTACTGCAACGAGGCCAATCCGACGCTGAGCAGGCCGATCCCAAGCCAATCGACCGGCCCCGTGCGCCGCTTCGCGTTCGGCGCGTCGTGGAGAAACGTCGTCACGAGAAAGAAGGCGACGATCCCGATCGGGATGTTGATGTAGAAGCACCAACCCCAGTGATAGTTGTCCGTAATCCAACCGCCGAGCGTAGGTCCAAGCGTCGGCGCGACGATGATGCCCATCATGAAGATGGCCTGCACCAAACCCTGCTGCTCGCGCGGAAAGATCTGGCGCAACGTCGCCTGCGCAGTGGAGAGCAATGCGGCGCCGCCGGCGCCTTGCACGATCCGCCAGAGGACCAGCTCGCCCAGGCTGCTCGAGGTGCCGCAGAGGAATGAGGCGACGACGAACAGTATGATCGAAAACCCGAGGTAATTCTTTCGCCCGAAGGTCGCAGTGAAGAATGCCGTCATCGGCAAGACGACGACGTTGGACAGGATGTAGCCCGTGCTGACCCAGGCGATCTCTTGAATCGTTGCGCCGAGATTCCCGGCCATCTGCGGCAACGCCACGTTGATGATCGTCGTGTCGAGGACTTCCATGATCGCGGCCGTGATGAGGCCGAACAGAATCAGCCAGCGATACTCTTCGACCTCGGAGTCGATTTCAGCGGGACGAGATGCCGCGGCCGGCGCGGACGCCGTCTGGCGTATAGCGGGACTAGACACGAATCGTCGAGTCGGTTTCGGGAATGAGTTGGAGGCGAGAAGGCAAGAAGCCTGCGCGCGACCTGAAAAATGACACGGCGCGCCAGCCCACCTAGACCTGCTCCGATCAATTCGGCGCTTTGTCCCGACCGGCAGCGAGGGCGGCGTTCGTGCGCGCTTCCTTCACCATTTGCATGGCGCGCTGCAACTGCGTTCCCGATAGCACTTCGTACGCGTCCAGCTCCGCATTGTGCAGGTTGGTGCGCAACTGGCTGAGCGTCTCCACAATGCCAGGATCTTCGACGTCCGGGAGATCGCCACGCGACTTCGGGATTGCCTTGCGCTCGCGACTCACATACTCCAATGAATCGAGCTCGCGCATGAGAGGAGTATTCAGCGAATCGAGATGCCGTTTCACGGCGACGACGCGGCCCAGCTGTTCGCTTGTGAGCGAGAGATCCCGTGCGTGCGCGATGATGATGTTCACCCCGTTGGCGAGACGAAGCTCGAGGCCGGCGCCCATTTCCTTCATCGCCGGATCGTCGCGTTGCGGAGAGCGACCGACGCCCATGGTGCTGCCGTGTCCGCCGGGCACTTGTGCGGTCGCGACCGCGCCGCCGGCGAGAAGCAGCGCGGTCACGAGCGAAGTACGGATCCCTGTCATGCCACGAAAGTTACTCGGCGCGCATGGCAATGATCGGGTCGACCGCCGCGGCGCGACGGGCGGGCAGATAGCTCGCGAGCACGGCAACCAGGATGAACACCACCGCGACCGCTGCGAACGTCACCGGGTCGGCGGGTGCAACGCCAAAAAGAAGCGTGGCGATCAATCGGGTGAGCGCGTAAGCGCCGACCATGCCGAGCACGATCCCGACGAGCGTCAGCGTCAATCCTTGGCCGATGACGAGACGTACCACACGATCACGCTGCGCGCCGAGCGCGATGCGGATGCCAAGCTCGCGCGTGCGCTGGCTCACGGCGTACGAGATCACACCGTAGATGCCTAACGCGGCGATGATCAACGCGATACCGGCGAACGAACCCAGGAGTATCGCGTAGAAGCGCGGCTGCGCGACGGACTCGGACAGGGCGTCGTTCATCGTCTTCACATCGAAGATTGGAATGTCGGGATCGGCCTCTTTCACCGCGGCCCGCGCGCCGTTGATGATCAACGCCGGTGATGCGGTCGATCGGACGATGAGACTCAGCTCTTCGAGCGGTGCCTGCACATACGGCAGATAAGCCGTCGCGAGCGGCTTGGTGCTTGGACCGAACGCCTTCACGTCTCCCACGATACCAACGATCTCTCCGCCCGCGTTCACGGTATCGGCCTTGTTTTCCGAGCGCTGGCGTCCCCACCCGATGACGATGCGCTTGCCGATGGGATTCTCGTGTGGATAGTACTCCTTGGCAAACGATTCGCTCACGACCACGACTTGCGGCGCGTTAGGCAGATCCGTGTCGCGCAACCCGCGACCGGAACGAATCGGTATGCCGAGCGTCGAGAAGAACTCCGGTGTCACACTGCGCACGTCGGCAACCATGCGAGTGTCCGGCGTGCTCGGCGGCCGGTCGGTGCGCTCGAAAGTGATGCGCATCCCGATCTCGGAGAGCGGCCGGCCGAACGCCAGCGCCGCGCTTTGCACGGCCGGCAATCCCTTGATTCGTTCGAGGACGCCATTCGCGAAGGCAATTTGCGCTCGATCCCATCGGTATTTCGCGTCGGGCAACGAGAGGTTCATCGACACGACGTTGTCGGCGCGAAATCCAAGATCGACCTTCGTGAGCGCGACGAAGCTGCGCGCCAGCAATCCCGCGCCGATGAGCAGGATGACAGCCAGCGCCATCTCGGCCACGACGAGCACGCCTCGCGCTCTGCGTGTGCCGCGCCGACCGCTGGATCCACGCGTGCTCTCCTTGAGCATCTGTCCGACGTTCGTGTTTGCCGCATGCAGCGCGGGGGCGAGCCCAAACAGCAGGCCTGTAAGGACGGACATGGTGATGCTGAACAGCAGCACCTTTGGATCCAGAGCGACGTTGTCGAGGCGGGGGACGCCACGAGGGCCGAAGGCTTTCACGGCGTCAACTGCCCATGCGGCGAGCGACGTTCCGACCACCGCCCCCGTTATCGAGAGCAGCATGCTCTCCGTAACGAGCTGCCGAACGAGCGTACGTTTTCCAGCGCCTAACGCGGTTCGCACGGCGATTTCCGTCTCCCGTGTCGAAGCGCGAACCAGTAACAGATTGGCGACGTTCGCGCAGGCGATGAGGAGGACGAAGCCAACGCCGCCAAGCATGACGTAAAGAGCCGGCTTCACCTTGCCCACCATCGACTCGAGCAGCGGGATCGTGACGGCACTGAACCTCGTGTTGCTCTCGGGATAACGCTGCTCGAGCCGCCTCGCGATCTGCGCAAGCTCGGCGCTTGCCCCGTCGACTGTTGCGCCCGGTGCAAGCCGGCCTACCGCGCTGAGATAATGCGCGCCGCGATTGGAGGGATCATCCTCGTCCGCTTCCGGAATGAAGGCGAGATATGCATCGGTGTTCTGTGGAATATCAACTCGAGGCGCGACCCCGATCACGGTGTATGGGTGTCCGTCGATCATCAGCTCGCGCCCGAGGACTTTGGAGTCGCCGCCAAAGCGCGAACGCCAGAGGCTTTCGGTGAGTACGATGGTGCGCCCGGCGTTCTTCGCGTCTTCACCTGGGGCGAACGTACGGCCGAGGATTGGCGAAACACCAATCACGCTAAAGAAGTTCGCGTTGACACGAGTGCCAGATAGTCGAAGCGGCTCCCCACTCGTGCCGGTGAGATTGTGTGTTCCATTATCCATGGCCGACATTGCGGGCACGAGCTTGCTCTGCGCGCGAAGATCCATGAAATCCAGGTATGACAGCGGATTCCGCTGACCTCGCCGAATCCCGGAAACGGCGACGACGCGATCCCCGTCTCGCAGGGGAAGCGGCTCGAGCAAAACCCCGTTCACGATACTGAAGACAGCGGTCGTCGCGCCGATCGCGAGCGAGAGTGTGCCGATGACAATCGACGTAAATGCGGGCGTGCGCATCAACTTGCGCGCTGAGTAACGGACGTCGCGGATCAGTGTGTCCATGGATCTGATATTGGCGGGTGGTTGTGTGAAGTCTTGGCACCGGAGGTGGAACTCCCGTGCCGCTCCTCTGCCAAGTCAACTCATAGCGCAATAAGGAGTTGCTTCCTGAGCCCACGAGCCGAATCGTTCGGGATTGGGAAGCGGGATCCCGAAATCGAACACAGCCCGTCCGCGCGAGGTGCATTCGTCGAGATCGAGCCAGCCTCCATGCACCACAGGCCCGCTTCTCCCGCCAACGTTCTCCTTCGTCCCTGCCGCGTTGACGAGGGTCGTGGGTGTAGGCATCATACACCCTGGCTGTAGGCCTTCTACACCCACACACCTTACTGACGCGTGCCACTCTCCCGCATCGAGCTCCTCCAGGGGACGCTCGACATGATCGTGCTACAAACGCTTCGTTGGGGACCGCGACATGGATACGGTCTCGTCCAGATGATCAGAACGAATTCGCGCGGCGTCTTGCAAGTCGACACCGGGTCCCTCTATCCAGCGCTGCACCGGCTCGAGCGGGAAGGCTCGATCGCCGCGTCGTGGGAAGTGTCCGAGAACCGACAGCGAGTACGCGTCTATCGCCTAACGGCGGCCGGAAGAAAGCGCCTCGCAGCCGAGCGTTCGAGGTGGGAGCAGCTCTCGGAGGCCATCGCCGGGATTTTCACGCCACCCGTGCAGGAGGGGACATGAACAGCCGCTGGCGGAGCCACAAGCAGCGCGCCGAAGAGCTGGACGAGGAGATTCGCGGTCATCTCGAGATGGCAATTCGCGAGCGCATGGCGCGTGGCGAAACGCGGGCGGAGGCGGAGCGGGCGGCACGAAAGGAGTTCGGCGATGTGACGACGGTACGCGAGGTCACGGGTGACATGTGGTCGGGGCACCACCTCGAGCGCATCGTCCAGGACTTCCGATGGGCAGTGCGTGGCGTGGTGCGTGCGCCTGGATTCGCGATCGTGGCCATCCTCACCCTCGCGTTAGGCATCGGCGCCAACACGGCGATCTTCAGCGTCGTCAATGGTGTGCTGCTCGAGTCACTCCCATTTCCCAACTCGCACCAACTCGTCTACATCACGAGCCAATTCCCAACGCTCGGGTTCGATCAGTTTCCAGTGGACGCCGCCGAGTATCTGGAATTCCGCGAGCGCAATCGCTCATTCCAGGACGTCGGTGCGTACGTCATCGGGGCGGTGAACATTGGCGCGGAAGGACAGCCGCCAACGCGCGTCATTTCCGCGATTGCCACCTCGAGTCTCTTCCCCACGCTTGGCGTCACGCCTCGGCTCGGCCGCACATTCACGCCCGAGGAGATGTTGCCGAACGCGAACCCCGTGGCAGTGCTGTCGTCCGAGCTTTGGGAGAGCAGCTTTGCCGGCCAGCGCGATATCATTGGCCGGCAGATCGACATCGAAGGAGTGAAAACAACGGTGGTGGGTGTCATGCCTCCTGGCTTCGACGTTCACGACCAAAATGTGAAGATTTGGCAGCCACTGACGCTGGATCCCGCGCAGCGAAACCAGTATCGCGGTGGACACTTTCTTCTCCTCGTTGGCCGGCTGAAGCCAAACGTGACGCTGGCGCGTGCGCGCTCGGATCTCCAGTCGATGCTCGCGCAGTGGCCCGCGGCCGATGGTGCCGATCCCAATGCGGCACCCGGCGCGCCTGGTTTCGTCCACACGCCGAACACGACAAAGCACAGGCTCCGCTACGACGATCTCCAGGCAGACATGATCGGAAGCATCGGGACCGCCTTGATCGTGCTGCAGGCGGCCGTAGCTCTTGTCTTGTTGATCGCCTGCGCGAACATGGCGAACCTCCTCTTGATGCGCGCCGAAACGCGCCACAAGGAGATCGCGGTGCGGGCGGCGTTAGGTGCGGGTCGTACGCGCCTCATGCGACAGTTCATCGCCGAGAGTCTCGTGCTCTCCTTTGCCGGCGCGGCGGCGGGGCTGGCGCTCGCTTATTGGGGCGTACACGCGTTAGTCGCCGCGAATGCCGGGAGCATTCCCCGCGCGGCGTCGGTCGCCTTGGATGGTCGCGTGCTCCTCTTCACGTTGGTGCTGGCGGTGGGCACCGGCTTGCTCTTCGGTCTCGCGCCGATGTTGCACCTCAGCACACACAGCATCGGCCTAACGCTGCGCGACGCGGGAAGTCGCACCACAGCAGGCGCCGCACGCAATCGCGTTCGCCGGGGTCTGGTGATAGCCGAGATGGCCTTCGCCGTGATGCTCGTCGTTGGCGCTGGCTTGTTGTTGCGGAGCTTCTGGAACCTCATGCGCGTCGACTCGGGCTTCGACCGAGCGAAGCTGGCCACGTTCAACGTGGTTTTGCCGGGAGCGTCCTACAAGGACAACACGCGGCGGGTCGCATTCTTCAACAATCTCACGAGTCAGCTCGCCGCGGTACCAGGTGTGCAGGCTGCCGCCGCCATGAGCGGTCTACCGCCGCAGCGGCAGGTCAACGCCAATGACACCGCAATCGAAGGGTACGTCCCAACGCCTAACGGGCCGGCGCAGAATGTCGACTACTATCAATATGTGACGCCGAACTATGTGGCAACGATGGGCATACCGGTTGTCGAAGGCCGCTCTTTCGGTCCCAGCGACGGTCCGATGTCGACGCCCGTGGCGATGATCAATCAGACGATGGCGAAGCTGTTCTACGGAAAAACGAGCCCGATCGGTCGGCGCGTGCAGCCCGGAGGCGCGAAAACCTGGTTCACGATTGTCGGCGTATTAAAGGACGTGAAACAGGGCGGCGTGGATTCCCGCACGGGAACGGAGCTATACCTCGACTACGAGCAGGCGCCGGCGACCCAGAACTTCGCCCCGCGAAACATGAACATCGTCATTCGCTCGCCACTCGAGCCGGCATCGCTCGCGGCGACGGTGCGCCGCACCGTGACCAACCTCGATCCCACCCTGCCGGTGGTGAAGTTCCGAACGATGGACCAAGTCTTTTCGGACTCGGTGAGCCGGCCGCGCTTCCTCGCGCAGCTCCTCGGCATCTTCGCGGTCGTCGCGCTTGCGCTCGCGGCCATCGGCACCTACGGCGTGCTCGCCTATTCCGTGGCGGTGCGACGCCGCGAGCTGGGAATTCGCATGGCCCTGGGGTCGAGTCAGCAGGGTCTTCTCTCGCTCGTGTTGAGGCAGGGAATGGCGCTCGCGGTCACGGGCCTGTTGATCGGATTGGTCGGAGCGGCCGCGGTGACGCGACTCGCTTCGTCATTGTTGTTCGGCGTAAAGCCCGCGGACCCGATCACCTATGCTGGTGTCGCGACATTCATGTTGGCCGTCGCGTTCGTTGCCTGTCTCGTTCCAGCGCGGCGCGCGACTGGAGTCGATCCACTCGTCGCCCTTCGCGCAGAGTAAGCATACCAAACGAGGACGGGACACCATTGACTGGTGTCCCGTCCTTCTTGCATGAACTATGAGTCCGTAGCTCGATCGCTATGGACTGATAGCTATGAGCTGCTCTCTACCACTCCCATTGCTGAAAGGGTGAGAATGGCTTCGGCGCGTACTGCCAGCCGCGAGCGCTGCTCTGCAGCATGCTCGACATCTGCCGCGTCGCGTGCGCACTGTGCTGGCCGTAGATCACCTGCGACTCACTCTGGTAGCCCAGCTCACGTCCATTCTCGCGAGCGCGGAGCGGAACGTGAAAGCATCCGCCGAGTGCGGCCAATGTGCCGACCGCAACGAGAACCTTCCCTACGTGCTGCTCGACTGTCACGCATCCCAACCTCCGCGCTGAATTTGTATACAAGGTTGCCCCGCAGGAGGCGTTCCGCAAGCGGCGGATCCCGCCTCCAACCAAGAGACACCTGGGTCGCGTCTTACCCTAGGCGTTTAGTTGACGATCGATGGGGCTGGTCGGTGCTGCGCTATCTTGTGCACCGATGAACGAAACCGTTTTCCACGAGAGGCCGCGCTTTCCCCGCGGCTTTCATTGCGCCAGTCGCCTGGTGGGACTCAAAACGAGCGGCAAGGATGTGGCCCTCTTTGTGAGCGATGTCGACGCCGCCGCGGCCGCCGTCTTCACGCGTAATCATTTCCCCGGCGCACCTGTCGTCGTGGGCCGTGAGACGATTCGTGGCGGGTGCCTCCGCGCGGTGGTGGTGAATAGCAAGGTGAGCAACGTCGCAACTGGCGCACGTGGCATCGAGGACGTGCGCCGTATGGCCCAGGCGGCTGCCGCGGAGATCGGCACGTCGGCTAGTCGCGTGCTCGTGAGCTCCACCGGCGTGATTGGTGTGCGATTGCCAATCGAGAAGATCGAGGCGGGGCTGCGCGGTATTGCGAGTGAGATGCAAGACGATCCGCTCGTTGGTGCCGCCGGCATCATGACGACCGATACCTATGCCAAGGCGCTCTCGGCCAGCGTTGGCAACGCGACGATCACTTGGGTGGCGAAAGGCTCCGGCATGATCGAGCCGATGATGGCGACGATGCTCGCGTACATCTTCACGGACGCTCGCTTCGACGCGCGCATGCTCGACCGCATGCTTCGCGACGCGGTGGCCGTGTCGTTCAACATGCTCTCGGTGGATTCCGATACGAGCACGTCGGACACCTGTGCACTGCTCGCCAATGGCTTGGCGGGCGATGCCTCGGCGCGAGAGTTTGAGCAAACGCTCATCGCGGGCTGCGTACGAATGACGGAGCTGCTGGCGAGGGACGGAGAGGGTGCGACGCACCTACTCCGTGCGAGCGTGCGGGGGGCCGCCAATGATGACGACGCGCGCCGTATCGCGAAGTCGCTCGTGAATTCGCCGCTCGTGAAGACGATGGTTCACGGCGCCGACCCAAACGTTGGTCGCTTGCTGATGGCTGTCGGCAAATGTTTCGAGTGCACGGTTCGCCCGGAAACGACTGACGCCTGGATCAACGGCTATCAGGTGGTCCGTGAAGGCAGTCGGCTCGACTTCGACGATGCGACGGTACGCGAAGCGCTGCGTCGCGAGGTGGTGGATCTCGAGGTATCGCTCGGCCTTGGCAGCGGTGCCGCGCGCGCCTATGGTTGTGACCTCACGAAGGGATACATCGACGAAAATGCGGCGTACTACTCGAGCTGACATGGACACGCACATGCGTATTCTCTTACTGACGTTAGGCACGGCGCTCGCATCGGTGGCACGGGCCCAGCAGCCGGCGCTCGTCGTTCTGAACAAGGCCGAAGCGTCGGCATCGATCATCTCCTTGGCGGACGGACGGACCATCGCCACGATGCCGGTCGGCGACGGGCCACACGAGATCGCGATCTCACCAGACGGCAGTCTGGCGGTTGCCGCGAATTATGGCGGGCGCACACCTGGTACCTCGTTGACGGTTCTGGATCTTCGGGTGCGTCGTCCCGTGCGCACCATCGATCTCGGCACATATGCGAGGCCACATGGCATCGCTTGGATGCCGGACGGCAAGCGTGTCGTCGTGACGTCGGAACAGGCGCGCGCGCTCGTCATCGTGGACGTTCCTAACGGGCGGGTCGATCACGTCATCCAGACAGGACAGCCGGGTCACCTGATGACGCTTTCCAGGGATGGCCATAAGGCGTGGACGGCGAACATTGCCACGGGGAGTGTGTCACTCGTCGACTTGGATCGCGGTGCGGTAATCAAGACCGTCGTCACTGGTAAAGGGCCGGAGGGTCACGATGTGTCGCCTAACGGGCGCGAGCTCTGGGCCGCCGACCGTACCTTGAACCGCATCACCGTGCTCGATGCCAACACACTCGACTCGCTGGCGAGTATCCCGACCGGCGAGTTCCCCAACCGCGTCCATTTCACGCCGGACGGGCGTTGGGTCCTGGTCTCGAACATCCGCTCCGGAACGGTCGACGTGATCGACGCAGCGGCGAGGCGTACGGTGGACCACATCACTTTCGCGTTCGATTCCACGAAGGCCAATCCGACGATGCTTGGCGCGATGGGTCGCTCCGCGCAGCCGGAAGGCATTCTCATCGCACCCGATGGTCGTCGCGCCTGGATCGCACTGTCGGCAATGAATCGCATCGCCGAAGTGGATCTCTCGAGCCGGAAGGTCCTTCGTTACATCACAACGGGCCAGGAGCCCGACGGCATGGGCTACGTCGCCGCGCTGCCGTCGCCATAACGACGGATCACACGTAGCGCGCGATGGCCATCGTCGCCGCCGACAGCAGCAACAAAACGGTCATGATCGCGAAAGCGAGTGACATCTTTCGCTGCAGCGGCTCGGCCTCGGCAAGTAACTCTGGCGATGGCAAGCCACCAGCGCGTTGAGCTTCCCGCATTCGTTGTGCTACGAGCCCCAACTTTCGTCCGGTCGGCTTGGCCATCGCCCCTCCGACGCCGGCGGCGATAATCGCCAGCAACGCGCCGATGCTGAGCGTGATGCCCATTCCCGATCGGCCAAAACCGCCACCCGACATCCGTGAATCGAGCCCGAAGAGTGCGAAGCCCGCGATAATGGCAAGCGTCATCGAGACGTTGATCCAGAATTGCAGGCGTCGCGTCTCCATCAGATTCGACATCAGCGGACCGGCGCTGGGGCCAACGGTGCGCGCCGCGGGCAAAAGGAACCAGGAGAGGAAGAGAGTTGCGCCGACCCACACGATGCCGGCGAGGATGTGCACCAGTCGAAGAACCGCCATGAGGGAGCCGTTCATGCCCTCAACTATACACCGCCAGGCCGTCGACCGCTGCCCGGTCCGACTCTGTCAGCTTCCACATCACCGCCTCGGCGTTTCGTTTGACCTGCTCCGGCGACGTCGCCCCCGCAATCACTGATGGCACGATCGGGGATGACAGCAGCCAGGCGAACGCGAGATCGAGCACCGCATGCTTGTGCTTCTCGGCGAATCGGCTGAGCTCCTCGACCGTCGCGAGGTGCTCTTCGGTGAGCAGCTTATGCCCGTCTCCCAACCGCGTTCCCTTGGGGAAGGGCCTTCCGAGACGGTATTTACCCGTCAGCAGCCCGCTCGCGAGCGGATAGTAAGGTATGAACGCCAGCCCCAACCGCTCACACTCCGGTAGCACTTCGTCCTCGGCCTCCCGGTTGATGAGGCTATACTCATTCTGCACGCAGACGAATCGCGCGTTGCCCGGACGCACGGCATCCTCCGCCTCGCGGAGCTGTGCAGCGGAAAAGTTCGAGCAGCCGATCTCGCGCACCTTGCCGTGCCTTACGAGCTCGTCGAGCGCTCCGAGGGTATCGGTGATCGGGACCTGCGGATCGGGGGAGTGCAGGTAATAGAGGTCGATGTAGTCGGTCCCAAGGCGCTGGAGACTCGCGTCTGCCGCCCGGCGGACGTTGTTTGGATGGCCGCGCCGGTCCGGCGGCGCACTCTTGTAGCCGAATTTCGTGGCGATTACGACGTCCTTGCGCCGGCCCCGTAGGGCACGGCCGAGATACTCTTCGCTCTGCCCTTCACCATAGAGCTCGGCCGTGTCGAAGAATGTGACACCCGCATCGAGCGCGGCATGTACGACGCGCGCAGTAGCGTCGGCATCGAGCCGCCAGCCGAAGTTGTTGCAGCCAAGGCCAAGGACTGAGACCTCGAGAGAACCAATCCGTCTATGCTCCATTGTCTTTCCTCCTTATTGCTCGAATTCTGGGCCTTCTCGGCGAGGCAGGCTTGGAGAGTTTTCGGACGCGAATGGCCCGAATAGCCTAGCCCCTCTTACGGTTGACGGCTCCATGGAAGAGCTGTCATCAACTGCTTGAACATCGAAAGGGCTTGAAACGGCCTGAAACAGCAGTGAAAAACCAAGAAAAGATCGTGGTCTGAACCATAGAGGACGCGGCGGACACAGAGGAATAGGCCCTGCTCGTCAGAGCCATTAAATGAATTCAAAAGGAAACTCTTGTTGTTTTCCTCCGCGTCCTCTGAGTCCTCTGTGGTTCACGTGCTTTTGTCGTTGCTCGCCTGAAATCGGAACGTCCAGGCCGCCACGCCTGCCGAACCGCCACGTCGAGGAGGGACCGGAGTGAGCATGCGGCGTTCCGAGCGTGTGTCGCGCATCACGTGATTTCCTGCGAGACAGCGGCCGGGACAGCGGAGCAAGCGGAAGATCGTGAATGCGATCGACGATCAGTACGCTTCTTGCTTCAGCCTTGCCACCTGTCGACCCGGCGTCGCGGACGACTGCCGGCAATTTCAACGGACCCTGGAGGAGACCACCATGCCCACGAGATACGGGCGCCACTGCGTGATCGCGCTTTCAGCGGCGACCTTGCTGGTTGCCTGCAAGCCAAAGGACAACGCCAACACCGACACCACGACCGCGGCCGGAGCCGTTGCCACCGGCTCGGACTCGGCGAACAGAACGCGGACCGATAGCGCCACTGCCGCGGCGAACAACAACAGCAACAACAATTGGACGGATGGGCAGATTCTCGCCTTCGCGGCGGCTGCAAATCGCGGAGAGATCGCGGAAGGCAAGCTGGCAACGACGAAGGCGACGAATCCGAAGGTGAAGGCGTTCGCGCGTCAGATGGTGGCGGATCACTCGGCGATGCTGACGGAAGGCAACGCGTTCGCGAAGAAGAACAACATCACGCCCGATTCAACGAAGAGCGACGTGCAGGATCTGCAGAAGGACGCGAGCAGCGAAATGCAGGATCTGACGTCGAAGGCGAAAGGCTCCGACTGGGACAAGGAGTTCGTCGATAAAGAGATCGATGGGCACAAGAAGGTTCTCGACGAGCTGCAGAAGCAGCAGAGCGCGACGACGAATCCCCAGCTGAAGGACATGCTGACGAAGGCGTCGACCAAAGTTCAGGATCACCTGAACAAGGCGCAGGCGTTGAAGGACAGCACGCTGAAAAGCTAGAGTTACGATCTAGGAAATAGGGCCTAGCGAACCGATTCCGCGGTTCGCTAGGCCCTCATTTTTTTGTTTGGGTGATCGTGAGATTTCGGGAAGGACTTCGGCTGGAGGGGTGAGCGATCAGCTCGGGCTCTTTCGATGTTGCCTCGTCGAGATCTCACCCGTTACGGTCAGCCCAGAGGCGAGAGGCAAGCTGACAGCTAGAGAAATGAGAGAACGACCTGAGCTCCGAGCTGCTACGCTGCGACCCGCGAGATGCAAGAGGTCAGCTCAGCGACGAGCGCTTGCATGGGGCGTCGACACACTCGTCGCTGAACTGAGTGTTCTGATCACTCGCCGCTGGCTCTGGAAGCTGAAGCAGTTCTCTTGATTCTGTAAGCTGTCAGCTTGCCTCTCGTTTCTGGGCTGGCCGTAACGGGTGCGATGCGTGCGTCGCCACCTCGAATAAGCCTGAGCTGTGAGCTGAGTGGCTCCTCTCTCTCGCCGCTCACTGTAACCTTCATCTCTCTTTTCCAAACATTTCCCGCAGACCCTTTTGTTTACCTGCTAGCTCCTCTTCGTAGCCCACTCCATTGCCACGCGGGCAATGTCGGGTGGCACCGTGTGTGGTCCGGTGAATTGCTCGAAGTCGACGTCGTAGCCGGCCGCGCTGAGACGGGCGGCGAGGCGCCGGCCGCAGTTGTCTATGGGAAGAATGCGGTCTTCGGTGCCATGCGAGATGAAGATCCGTGGACGACCAACATTGGCCGCCGGCGCGAGAATGCACGGCGAGAACGCGATCACGCGGGAGAAAAGATCGCCATTCGTGAGGCCTAACGAGAGCGCGTACGAGGCACCGTCCGAGAATCCTTCGATGAGGATCCGCGACGAATCCACAGCGCATTGTTCGAACACACGCCCGAGCGCGCGATCGATGAAGGCGACGTCGGCGCCGTACGGTCCATAAAGGAAATCCCACGTGCTGCCGCGTGCATCGGGAGCAACGAGGATCGTCCCCGCGGCGTCGGCAAGCGGGAGAAACGGTCGGATACCGATCTCCGACGACTGCCCGGCACCGTGCAGCATGAGAACCAGCGGCGCCGGCGCGGTTGGCGAATACGTGCTCGGTACGTAGAGAATCCCGTCGCGGCCACTGGCTAGACCTAACGATGATCGACCGACGATCGGGGACCGCGTTGGGGCGGCTGGCCGAGCGACGAGCCGACCGGGTGCCGATCGCGGGGCATCGGTAGCCGGCGCCGAACGGCAGCCATCCAGCGCGATGGCCGCGCCGATCCCGAAAGCAATGCGGAGGGCCTCACGTCGGCTGATCGAGTCGTTAGGCGAGCCTTGCCTGGTGGATGGCATGGGGCGAAGCTACTGCCGGCGTCGCTGCTGTCCACCCGCCCGTGACGAGACGCGATCCCTTTGACGTGAGAGGCCGATCGAGGCCTGTTGCCGGGCACCCTTCGTTGCTTCGCTCCTCGGGACGAAAGGCGGCTAATCCCGAAGCGCGATCGCCGGCTGAAGCTTCGATGCCCGGCGCGCCGGGATCCAAGTCGCGAGCAGGGCGGCTACGGTGAGGAGTGCGACCACCGCGCCGAAGGTCAACGGATCGGAAGGCGTGACATCGAAGAGGAGTGCGTGCAGAACGCGTGTTGCCGCGAGAGCGCCAAACAGGCCGATCGTTAGGCCGACGACGGCGAGCGCTGCCCCCTGTCCTACGATGAGGCGTAGCACCGCAACGCCATCGGCGCCAAGGGCGACGCGGATGCCGATCTCGCGCGTGCGCTGTGCCACCGCAAACGCCATCACTCCATAAATGCCGAGGGAGGCGAGTAGTAGCGCGGCCGCCGCGAAGACGGCGAGAAGTGACGCGCTGAACCGCGCCTGCGCGCTGGCGTCGGCAACCCGTGACGAGAGTGTGCGTACATCGTACACCGGCATATTCGTGCCGACATCGTGGATGCGCCGACGCGCGGCGGCGGCAATACTGCCGGCTTCCATCGAGGTCCGGATGTACACCATAGCGCCCCGGCGAGGCGACTGAGCGTACGGCAGATACACGTCCATGGCCGGAAGTGAATCGATTGTTTCGAACCGCACGTCCCCCACGACACCCACCACTGTGGCCGTGTCGAAGCCCCCTTGGCCCACGCCAATACGTGCCCCGATCGGCGACCCGTTAGGCCAGATCTTGCGCGCCGCCGTTTCGCCAACGAGAACCACCTTCGGCCCGCCGAAGCGATCCGCATCCGTAAAGCCGCGACCCGCGATCAACGGTATGCGAAGAGTCTTGAACCACCCCGCGGTGGCCCAATGCACACCCACCGATGGCTTGGACGCAGAGCTCACGGGCGCGCGATCGAGAAACCAGAGAACCGTCCCGTTGCAGCCGCCAGCCAAAGGCGGACAGTCGCCCAGCGCCACGTCGCTAACTCCCGGGAGCGACCGCAGCTGGGCGAGAAGCTCCTCATAGAATCCAGGCAAAGAATCGCGTTTCCGGATATCCGACCCGGCGTCGAGTCGCAGAGTGAGCACGTTCGACGCATCAAAGCCGGGGTTGACGGCGATGAGGTTGAGGAGGCTGCGACCCATGACGCCCGAGCCGGCAAGCAGCACGAGTGCCAGTGCCAGCTCGACGACCACCAGCGCGTTGCGAGTCGTTAGGCGCCGGACGATCGACCCACGACTCGGACCATCCGCGTTGCCATCCTTGAGCGCGGCGGTGAGGGAGGGCCGCGTGGACTGCAGGGCCGGCACCAGACCGAACAGCACGCCAGTAACGATCGCCGCCACCACGGCAAACGTCAGGCCTCGTGCATCCAGGTGTATTGTGCCGAAGTTCACCGCGCCGAGTCCCCCCAGTCGCTGTGCCGCGAATGTGCTATCCGGCCTCAGCGACGACAGGACCCGCACACCTAACGATGCAACGACGATGCTTGCCGCGCCGCCAATGAGCGAGAGTAAGAGACTCTCCGTGAGCAGCTGTCGCACGAGACGCCGTCGTGAAGCGCCGATGGCCAACCGCACGGCGATCTCGCGTTGACGTGCGGATGCGCGGACGAGAAAGAGATTCGCCAGATTCGCGCAGGCGATGAGGAGGACGAACGCAACAGCGCCCAGCAGCACCAGCAACGACCGTCGAACGACAGGATCGACGCGCGTGCGGTCGAGTTGCTTCGCCGTCGCGCCCCAGCCCGCCATGGGTTCCGCGAGTGGATAGGCGGCGTTCGCGCGCACGCCCATCACCGCGACGTCGCTTTTCGCGCGCTCGACCGAGATGCCGGGCGCGAGCCTTGCGACCATGTTGAATTCGTGATCCCAGGCTTCCTTGGGATCGAACATGAACGCGCGCCGAGCGCCGACGGTCATCCAGAGATCGGCGCGACCAGTGAGACCGCGAAAGCGCGCCGGCAGCACGCCAATAACCGTGTATGGCTCGCCCTCGATGTTCAGCGTCTGGCCAAGCACCGCGGAGTCGGCATTCAGGCGACGGTTCCAGAAGTTCTCGCTAACGAGAATCGATCGCTTGCCGTTCGGCCTGTTCTCTTCGGCGACAAAGTTGCGGCCGATCGATGGCTGCACCCCCAGCGTGGGCAAATATCCATCGTCCACGACCTCGCTGTTTTCGCGCGTCGTCTCGCCTGCGCGAAGTGTCACCATCTCGAAGGAGTACAAGCCAATGCTCGAAAAAACGTGCTGCCCATCCCGAAACGCAGCCGCCTTCATGTAGGACCACGGTGCGTCGTCCCGCGCCGGCGCGCCGCGCTGAGGCGGAGTCGTGATACTGACCTGCATGAGCCGGTCGGGCTCGCGGAAGGGGAGGGGACGAAGGATCATCGCGTCGACAGCGCTGAAGATCGCCGTATTCGCGCCGATGCCTAACGCGAGCGTCAAGATGGCCACGGCCGTGAAGCCGGGTGTGCGTCGCAGTGTCCGTGTGGCGAAGCGGAGATCCTGCATCGCCATATCGAAGAAGCCGAGGCCAGACATGTGGCGTGTCTCTTCCTTGTGGTATGTCGGATTGCCGAAGCGGCGGCGCGCGCGAAACCCGGCGTCTCGTGTCGATAACGCACCGCGCGCGGCATGCTCCTGTTGCATGACCTCGAGCGACAAATGAAAGCGGAACTCCTCGTCCACCTCCTGCTCGTGGGTCTGCGGCCGGCCCAGGACGCGCAGGCGATAGCGCAAAGCGTGGAGGAACGACATGCGTCAGGCGCGCTGAAGAACGCGCTGGATGGCCTCGAGCACCCGATCGAAGCTCGTAATCTCGGCACCGAGCTGCCGGCGGCCCGCCGTGGTGAGCGTGTAATAACGGGCGCGCCGGCCCGTGGGCGAGGGCGCCCACTTCGATGTCACCCATCCCTTTTTTTGGAGCCGCTCCAGCGCCGGGTACAGTGAACCCTGTTCCACCGCGAGGACGTCCCCGGACAATCGCTCGATGTGCTGCGCCACGGCGTAGCCGTGCATCGGTTGCAGCGTGAGTGTCTGCAGAATCAGCATGTCGAGCGTGCCCTTGAGCAGCTCTTCGCGATCAGTGGCCACGCCCCCTCGAGCGATGGGAAGAACTTCTACATATCGATAGGAAGAAATTCTACATATGACCTTGCGAGTGGTCAACGTGCTGCTTCCCGGCGAGACTATCTTGCGCAATCTCCACGTCGCGGGGCCACGCCATGGATTCTCTCGAGCAAGCCGTTACGCCGGCGCCAGTCACGCCGGCCGTCGCGCCGAGCAAAGGCACCGCGGAGCCCGAGGAGCTGCGTCGCGTCGAGATGTTCGCCGATCTCGCCTCAGACGATCTCGCGTGGATCGCGTCGCACACCGAGCGCGTCGTCCTCGCGGCCGGCCAGCTCCTCCTCGTCACCGGCCAGCCCGCCGACTGGATGTTCATCGGTCTGGCGGGAACCGTGGAAGTTCGACGCGAGCAGGTAGGCGGAAGTGTGCCGGCCTACGTCTTCCATGCGGGCGATATCGCCGGCGTGATCCCTTATTCGCGAATGAAAGTGTTCGTCGGAAATGGACGTGCCGCGACGAACGCCGTCGTCGGCCGCTTTCCGCGCGCGCTCTTTCCGGAGCTTTTGCGCCGCGTACCGTCCCTTGCGCCGCGCTTCGTGGCACTGCTTGCCGATCGTGTGCGCGACGCGACGCGTCGCGAGGCGCAGATCGAGCGGTTGCTCGCGCTAGGCAAGCTGTCCGCCGGGGTTGCGCACGAGCTGAACAATCCGGTGGCGGCAATCCTCAATTCGTTCGACGAAGCCGGTAGGCGATTACGGCATCGGGCCGATCTGGTGATCGAGCTGCTGCGCTGCGGAACGACGCCCGAGGCGCTCGAGCGACTCGAAGCGGAGCGCATCGCGCCACGTGCGCCGGCAGCGGCGCTCGACCCGATCGCGCGCAGTGATCGCCTGGACGCGATGGACGCATGGCTCCGTCAGCTCGGTCTCGCCGAGCCATGGATGTACGCGGCAACCTTCGTGGACGCGGGCTACGACATCGCGGCACTCGAAGAGGCCACCGCTGCGCTGCCGAACGGTGCGCGTCGCGCCGCGCTGCGCTGGATGGAATCGGGCCTCGCGCTCGACGGACTATTCACGTCCGCCCAACGCGCCGGTGCGCGGGTGGCGGAAATCGTACAAGCCGTGAAGGGCTACACGAACCGCGACCGTGGCGGGGACATGAGCGACGTGGACGTTCGTGAGGGACTCGACACGACGATCGCGCTCTTCGCCAGTCGCTTTCGCGAGCGCGGCGTGACACTCACGCGCGAGCTCGACATGCCGCTACCGCAGCTCCGTGCCTACCCCAGCGACCTCAATCAGGCATGGTCTCATCTGATCGACAACGCGCTCGATGCGGTTGCGCCGCTCGGTTCACGCGGTCGCGTCGCTGTGCGTGCGTTGCCGGAGGATGGCAAGATACGCGTGGAGGTGCGCGACAACGGCGCGGGGATCCCCGACGATTTGCAGGAGCGCGTCTTCGAGCCTTTCTTCACCACGAAGCCTCCTGGTCATGGAACGGGGCTCGGCCTCGACATCGCGCGCCGCATCATCACCGACCTCCACGGCGGCGAGCTCACCGTGGAGTCGCAGCCCGGCGACACACGCTTCGTCGTGAGGCTTCCGCTCACGACAATGGCAACACTCGGCGCCTAACGACCGTTCAGCCCAGGCCGCGCTCGAACGCTCCCACGTCGCTGAAGTACCTCAGAACCGTGTCCGGTTGCCCCGGCTGAGTGTAGAGCTCCGCACGCGGGGTCTCAATGAGATCCTCGATCGACGCGGCCACTTCATCGGGGGTCTGGATTTGCGGCCCGCCGCTGCCGCCACCGCGCGACGCCCAGGTGACCTGGGGAGTGCCGCCCAACGCGTTGCGCGCGAACTCAGTCGTCACCATGCCGGGCATCACCAAGGAGACGTGAATGTCGGGAAACTCGCGACGCAAATCCATGCGCACATTCGCGGTGAGCGCGTTGAGCGCCGCCTTGGCGGCGTTATAGGCCGAACGGTATGTGGCGATGGGGACGCGCGAGAGAAAGGACGAGACATTGATGAGGTGACCGCGACCGCGCTGCTGAAAATGCGGTACGATCGCCTGCATTCCGTAGAGGGCGGACTTGACGTTCACCGCCATCATCTCGTCCAACTGCGCGTCGGTGAGCTCGAGCACCGGCGCGTTGATCCCTCGGCCTGCGTTGTTCACCCAGATGTCCACTGTTCCAAACGCGGCAATGGCAGCGTCGCGCAGCCGCTCGACGTCCGCACGGTTCGTCACATCCGCGACCACTGTTTTGGTTGTGTCTCCCGTCTCCGCTGCCACCGCTCGCAACGCGTCGGTGCGGCGTGCCGCGAGGACGAGTCGGTGACCTTGGCGGCCAAGGCGGCGCGCAAGCGCGGCGCCAATGCCGCTGCTCGCGCCAGTGATCACGGTGACCGGTTGCTCTGGCATGGAGGTATGAGAAAAAGGGGAGAGGGACTAGGGGATAAGGCCTGGCGAGGTGACTCCCCAACACGTAAGTCCTGGGCTTACACCCTTCGGAATAGCTTACACGCTTCATGCCCAAGAATCCCTGGCTTTTCTTCAGCGCAACGCTCGCGCTGATGACGTGTCTCTATGCTTCATCTCTCGCAGCGCAGGAGGCCACCTCCACCGCGCTCGACAGCATCACCGAGAGCCCCGGGCATTTCGCGTCGCATGCTCCGTCATCCTTTGGCGCGTGGGGCGCGGCAGCTCGTCATTCGGAATTTCATACGCGCACGGGCTCGCCGAGTCATCGCAACTTTTATCTCGCCAGCTTTCGCCTTGCGTGGCCGCTCGGTCACAACGAGTCGTCGCGACTCGTGAGTGCCTCGTATTTCATCGACCTCATTCCCGCGGCGCTATCGACGGACATGCCGGAGTACCGATGGACGACGCGCTGCCGCCCTGACACGCTGTGTCCGGGTGCGACACCCATTCCGCACGACGTGTATGGATTCGGCGTCGCACCGATTGGCTGGGCGGTGGCAATCGGGAGAGGGGCAGCGCGCCTAACGATCGAGGCCAGCGGCGGCGGCCTCTGGTTCTCGCGTCGTATTCCCGATCCTGTGGCGACGCGATTCAACTTCACGGCATCGGCCGGCCCCGCCCTCGAGCTGCGCTTGACGCCCTCTCAATCGCTGCGCGCGGGCTACCTCTGGCACCACACGTCCAACGGTGGAACTGGGAAGGTGAATCCAGGACTCAACTCCGGCATTCTCGCCCTGGGTGTGCTGTGGCATGCCAGCGACGGGGCCGCGCAATAATCGCGCGGCGCACAGCCACCTATCCCGGTGCCGGCGTGAGTGCGGCGGACCTAACGACATTCACGGTGTATCCGTCGCGCGAGAGCAGCTCCTGAAGCGCGCGCGCCGCGGCACTGTCGGCGTGGACGAGTAGTCCCGATTGCTCGCCTGCCGTGTACAGCTGGTGCCGTACCTGGCGCTGAATGGCATCCCGATCTTCCGGCCGGAAGGGGTTGAAGAGTCCGGCGCTCTCGTCATAGGTGCGAACGTCGAGGACCTCGACGCTCATGAGACGCGCACGCGGCAAGGTAATCGTTATGCGACGGCTCGCGTCATCGATCTCAACGTTCGTCGCGGGCCCGAGGTCGATGCCAGCACTCACCTTCCCGGTGACCACGAGAAGCGCGCGCTTCGTGAAGCCATAACGAGAGGCGTCATACACGACCACATCGCGAAGTGTCATCTCGGTGCTGACGAGTTTCGCGACGTCCTGGAGCTGCTGAACCACCAGATCGTGAGTGACGCGCGGCGGCTCCGCTTTCGGCAAAAAACTGAAACTCGCGGCACGGCGGGCAAGCCCGAGGCCAACGCTCACGATCAGGACGAGCACGATCGCGAAGGCGATCCAAGTCAGGTTGCGAGTCCAGCGCATGGCAGACGTCATCGTGTGAAGAATAGGCGGATCCTCAGCGACGCGATGCCGTTGAGTGATTGCCCCCCTGGATGACGAACCGCATTATCCCCCGTCATCCCTCCTCCAATCATCATGCATCGACAAATTGCTCTCCTCCTGGGCCTCACGATCGCGCTTCGCGTCGACGCGGGCGGGCAAAGCCCTGATTCCTCGTATGACATCGTGATTCGCAACGGGCGCGTGCTCGATGGCGAAGGCAATCCGTGGATTCTCGCTGACGTCGCGATCAAGGACGGCCGCTTCGCGCGCATCGGCCGCGTAGCCGGCCACGGGAAGACGGAAATCGACGCACGCGGAAAGTACGTATCCCCCGGCTGGATCGACATGATGGACCAATCAGGTGGGGTGCTCCCACGTAACGGACTCGCGGAGAACAAGGTTCGCGAAGGCGTAACCACGGCGATTGGCGGTGAGGGCGGCACGCCCGTGCCCGCGTCGCGCGTCGGCGAGTATTTCGCGACGCTCGAGCGCCAGGGAATCAGCATCAACTTCGGCACGTACTTCAGCGAGACGCAAACGCGCGTGGCGGTGCTCGGTCGCTCGGCGCGCGCGCCGACGGCGGCGGAGCTGGACCGCATGCGCGCCATCATGGATACCGCGATGCGCGCGGGCGTTATGGGTATGACGACCGCGCTCATCTATCCACCCTCCAGTTATTCCACCACCGACGAGCTGGTCGAAGTGGGTAAGGCCGCTGCGGCGTTAGGCGGCATCTATGCGAGCCACATTCGCGGTGAAGGAAAGGAAGTCGTCCAAGCGGTTGGCGAGGCGATTGCCGTCGGCGAGCGCGCCGGAATGCCAGTCGAGGTCTTCCACCTCAAGGTCGCCCATCAGCCGGGGTGGGGCATTCTCATGGACTCGATTGGTGCCGAGGTCGAAGCCGCGCGGGCGCGCGGTGTGGATGTCGCCGCGGATCTGTACGTATACACAGCCGGTGGTACGGGCCTCGAGGCGACGATTCCGAGCTGGGCGCACGAGGGTGGTACCGACTCACTCAAGGCACGGCTCGCGAATCCAACGATTCGTGCGCGTCTCAAGAATGAGATCACAACCGGCTCACCCGGCTGGTGGAACATCATCGAAGCCGCAGGCGGTTGGGATGGCGTCGTGCTCGTGAACGCGCGCAATCCGGCGAACAAGAAGTACGAAACGAAGACGATCGCGCAGATCGCGAAAGAAACCGGCAAGGATCCCGCGGATGTCGCATTCGATCTCGTGTCGCAAGGGCAGGGTCGCGTGATGGCGATCTACCACATGATGGGCGAGCAGGATATCGAGACGGCACTCCGTTTCCCGTGGACGAGCATTGGGAGCGATGCCGGCGCGATCCTCAAGTACGGGGAGCCCGACGAGACGGGACTGCCGCACCCCCGCAGCTTCGGTAATTTCCCGCGTGTGATCGCTCGTTATGTGAAGGAGCGCAAAGTGCTCACGCTCGAGGATGCGATTCGAAAGATGACATCCTGGCCGGCGACTCGCATGCGCTTGGCGCATCGCGGCGCGTTGCGAGAAGGCAATTGGGCAGACGTCACCATCTTCGATCTCGACCAGTTACAAGATCGCTCAACGTACGAGAACCCGATGGAGTTTCCGACGGGGATCGAGTGGGTGCTCGTGAACGGTGTGGTCACGGTGGACCACGGTAAGCATACCGGCGCGAAGGCAGGGCAGGTGTTGAGAGGTCAGGGCTACGCCGCCCAACGATAAAAAAAGCGTTCGCGTGGCACGGTCACCCGTGCCACGCGAACGACGCTCGATTGTGTCGAGCGATTATTACATCTGGTACGACACGTTCAGGCCGAACACGTTCTTGCCCTGATCGATGAAGACCTTCTGCATGCCGGCGCTGACGCCCCAACCGTTGCGGTGCGCCATGCCGATGCCTGCGCCGAGCATGAAGCGCTGGCCGCTCTCCGACGCGCCCTGTGCGCTGATACGTCCCCAGCCGTAGCCAGGCGTCACGAACGGAGCGAACGTCATGTCACCGTTCTTGAGCACGAGGGCCACCGGAACGCCAGCGCTCAAGGACATAGCCGTGACGCTGTTGCTCGTGCCCGTGCCGTCATCAGGATTCGCCCAGCCGAAATCAGCACGGGCGCTCATCGTGAAGAGGTTGGCATTCTTGCCTTCCCCGAGGGCCCATGCACCGAGGTTCGACTCGGCATTGAGGCCCAACATCATGTTGCTCTTCGACCCCTGGCCGCTCGGGGCCAGGAAGCCAAGGCTGCCGCCGAGCGAGAGGCCGCTCACCGGCATCGACACCGAAGCGCCGAACGAGTTGAATCCGGAGCCGTTGTCACCAGAGAGGTGACCGTACTGCCCCGTGACAGTGTAACCCTTGGCAATTCTGCCAAGCATGGCGCTGGTGACGACCGGCGTCATCGCGCCGACCGGCGTTGCCGAAAGCGCAACGTAGCCGGCGAGGTCGCCGACGCTCGGGCCTTGCGCCTGAGCAGACGCAGCGACTCCCAGCGACGTGAGCGAAGTCAGAACGATGGCGAACTTCCGCATGATGCGTCCTCCAAGAGGAGTAGGTGTGATCGTGTTCACATCGGCGGGATCTACCCGCCGTTAGGGGGACGAGCGGTTTAGCAGGTAGGCAACTAATGACCTGATAAACCGGACTTTTCTGACCCCCCTTGACTTTTCGTGTGTTGTGTTGAAAAATCAACACACCTGCTTCGAGAGGTTTCTGGTGTCGCCCCATCGTACGGACGAAGCGCTCACTCGTCGTGAGCGCCAGGTCATGGACATCCTGTTCCGGCGTGGTGAGGCCACCGTCTCCGAGGTGATGGCCGAATTGCCCGACCCGCCGACGTATTCTGCGGTCCGTTCCATCCTCCGCATTCTCACGGAGAAAGGACAGATCACGCATAGAGACGACGGTCCCCGTTATGTGTATCTGCCGTCGAAGAGCGCCGAGCGCGCGCAAGAGGATGCTCTCGAGCACGTGGTGCGGACGTTTTTCGATGGATCACACGAGCAAGCAATGACGGCCTTGCTCCGTATTTCGGATGCCGAGCTCTCCGATGTCGAGATCGATCGGCTTCGCGACCGCATCCGGCGCGCTCGATCGAGCGGGAGATAATGACGATGAGCAATCTTATAGTGACGCTGATGCAGCCGGCTTTCGCCGCTTGGTTGCTCAAAGCGACCGCGCTGTTGGTGCTGGCGATGGCGGTGACCGCGGTACTGCGTCGTGCGGCGGCCGGCACGCGGCATCTCGTTTGGCTTGGCACGCTCGCGGGGATTCTCCTCCTTCCCGCCGTCTCCGCGTGGGCGCCGCTTCGCCTCGCCATCGTGCCCGCAGAGCTGATGCCATCGTTCGCGCAGCCCGTGATGGGACAGAACGTGTCGCGAACGATACAGGACGGCGCTCGTACCGCGGCGGCTGTACGAGCAACGGTTCTGACGTCCGCGCGCACGAAGTCCTCCGCGGCGACGGCGGCGAATCACTCCGCTGTGACGCCTAACGAACGGACGTTCGCATTCTGGCCAACGATGCTCACGATATACGGCGCGATCGCCCTCGGCCTCCTCGGATGGCTCGCGTTCGGCGCCTTGTCGGTGCGACGCATCGTGAAGTCTGGACGCGAGCTCGATGAGCGTGCGTGGACCGCGCCGCTCTGCGAGATCGCCGATCGCCTCGATCTCGACGCCGTGCCACGCCTTCTTTCGAGTCCGCTCATCGAGATGCCGTTCGCGTGCGGTGTCGTACAGCCAACGATCGTGCTACCTGCCAGTGCCGATGCGTGGAGCGACAGCCGGCGTCGCGCGGTGCTGTTTCACGAGCTCGCGCACGTGAAGCGTCGCGATCTGGTTGGTCACACGCTGGGCCGATTGGCGTGTGTCTTCTATTGGTTCCATCCGCTCGTGTGGACGGCAGCGCGTCGCCTTCGCGCCGAAAGCGAGCGTGCATGTGACGACCTCGTGCTGTCCTGCGGTGCACGGGCCAGTGACTACGCGGATCATCTTCTGGATATCGTCATCAGCGTTCGTCATCATGGCGCGCCGGCTACGGCGATGCCGATGGCGCGACGCCGTGAGTTGGAAGGGCGCGTGCTCGCGATTCTCGATCCGGCGGTAGCGCGCATCGGCCCCGGACGGATTCAATCGGCCACCCTCGTCGTTGGATTGGGCGCGCTCGCATTGAGTGTCGCGGCGATCGCTCCCGCTCGCGCGAAGGCGGCACTCGCAGCGACTGCTCAGCGCATTGACGTGAAGCTGGACACCACGGCCCACAGCGGTCCGAACGTTGTGCTACTCAATGCAGGCAATCGTTTGAGGTTGATAGCGGCGCCGAAGTCCGCTAATCCAACACCCGCACCATCGCCGGAACCTGTGGCGCGGCCGAACCCAACGCCCGCGCCCACGCCAGCCGTCTCGACCGACGCACCGACCTTTGCTGGCGCCCTCAACGCCTTGACGAGGGTTGCTGTCCAGTCAGCCGCTTCAGCGATCGCGAACGTGGTCGAGGGCCAGAGCAACAACGGCCATCAAACCAGACAGGGCGTGGACACGGCGAAGGTAGCCCTCCTGCTGAAGGTGCTGCGCACCGATCCCGACGCGGACGTGCGAAAAATGGCGGCTTGGGGACTGAGCGAGGCTGGTGACGTGTTGGGCTCGATCGACGCCCTAGCCGAAGCCGTTAGGCACGACGAGGACGACGACGTGCGTGAGATGGCAGCATGGGCGCTCGCGGATTCCCGGCGGGAAGCGGCACACCGTGCGCTCGCCAGCGCCGCACAGCGTGATCCCAGCGAGCATGTGCGCGAGACCGCCGTCTGGGGACTCGGCAATGCCGGTCTTCGAGACGAAGATCGCGAGGTGCTCGAGAACGTGCTCGCGTCCGACGAAAGCGCGGAGGTGCGTGAATCGGCGGCGTGGGGCTTGGGAAATACCCCCCGACGTCCTGCGGCGAAAGCACTGATCACCGCGTTGCGCGACAAGAGTGCCGAAGTGCGGGAGTCGGCAGCCTGGGCGTTGGCCGAGATCGAGGACGAAGATGCCGCGCCCGCGGTCGAAGCGGCCTTCTCCCGCGAGACCAGCTCCGAGGTGCGCATGGCGGAGCTGCGCGCGCTCACCTTCATGCACGTCGAAAGCAAAACGATCCTCGATGCAGCACTTGCATCGAAGGATGCGGAGCTTCGCGCCCGCGCCGTGCGGATGCTCGCCGGCTCTTCGGGCTCCTGGCCGGAGCCACGGCCACGTCCTCGGCCCCGCCCAATGCCGTAACCGATCGTTAGGTGCCCGGGGGTGATTCCCCGGGCTCTCACTACGCCCATTAGTGCTGAAGATTCAGCATCAATTCTGGAGGAATCAATGCTTCGTTCGAGTTTGCTCATCGTCAGCGTGTTCGTCACTGGGAGTGCAGCCCGCGTCGCCCCTGTGATGTCAGCGCCCCCGGCCGCGCATCACCACACACCCGATGTTCGCGAGCTGTTGACGGGCGCGCGGGGTGTCGCGCCGGCAGTTTGCCTTCTTGCCGCGGACGGGGTGGCATCGACCGGCCGATGGGGTGGAGGATTCTGGGACGCGCCGTCAATGGCGATTGGCGCCGAAGTGCGAATGCGCATTCGTGAAATGCTCCGGTCGCACCTTGGGCGCGACGATCAGAACGCCTTGCTCGAGTCACTGGGCTCCGACGACGCCTGCGTGCGTCATCTCGCCGCAACGATCATTGGACGAAGCGAGGATCGATCGTTCGTGGAACCACTCACGGCACGCACGAGCTCCGCTGCGCCAGGCGAGCGCCAGTCCGCCGCGATCGCTCTTGGCCTGCTCGGCGCGAAGGATGCCGTTGCTCCCCTTCTGCGTGTATTGCGCGATCCGTCGCCCGATGTGCGCGCCAATGGCGCATGGGCGCTCGGACGTATCGGTGACAAGAGTGTCGGCCGCAACGTTGCGACGCTCTTGCGGGATCAATATCCCGACGTGCGTGCCGCGGCCGCCGTCGCCCTTGGGCGCCTGGAAGCGCGCGACAACGTCGACGAGCTGTTACGGGTGCTGCGTGATGACACGAGCCCTGAGGTCCGTCGCGTTGCGGCGTGGGCACTTGGCCAATTATCGGCGAGGAATGCCGTCGGTGGGCTGTCGGCAGCACTGCGCAGCGATCGCAGTGGCGATGTGCGTGAGATGGCCGCGTGGGCGTTGGGAGAGATGAGCTCTCGGGAGTCTGCCGAGGCCCTAACGAGTGCACTTCGGGGCGATGACGACGCAGACGTTCGTGAAACAGCTGCCTGGGCACTGGGTGAGATGAACTCGAGCAACAGCGTAGAAGTCCTTGCGGACGTCCTCTCCCGGGATCGTGAGCCGCAGGTGCGCGCGACGGCCGCTTGGGCACTCGGCCAGGTTCATTCGGATCGCGCACCAGCACCGCTCGTTGCCGCTCTCAAGGACAGCGACGACGAAGTTCGCCTGAAGGCCGCGTGGGCATTGAGCCAGATCGGCGATCCGGCCGCGGTGCCGGCCGTTACGGACGCACTGAAGCAGGATCAACCCGAGCGGGTTCGTCAGGCACTCGTGCGAGCGCTGTTACAATCGGGCGAACACTCGGAGGTCGCACTGGAAGGATTGCTCCAGTCGAAGGATGACAAGACGCGCGAGCTCGCGGTAAGGGCTTTGTCGGGCCGAAAGGGACCGTGGCCCTGGCCGTGGCCCTGGCCGCGACCACGGCCAACGCCATAGCGCACCGCGGGACTGGTCCATTCACGATCAAAACGACACCAAAGGTCATCGATTCAGAGCGAGACTTCATCGATTCAGGATCAGACTTCACGGATTCAGAGTCACACGTCATCAATTCACGATCAGACTTCATCGATGCACCGCCAGACGTTATCTCGTCACGATCAGACGTCATGGATTCACGGCGAGACGTCTTCGATTCACTGACACTCGTCATCGGCTGCCGCTCAATCGACATGAGGGGACGATGGGCTCGCCGCGAGGCGGGCCCATTTGTCTTCGATGCCCGGCGTACGACCATGAACGCCCGGCCACTTGTGTTCGGCTCAGGGGCCAGACGTTATCGATGCTTGGTAAGGGCGATTGCGGACTCATCGCGCCATGATCGACGTGACCCCAGCGACGTGCGATTGAAGATCAGAAGCCCTCGATTCGCCGACAGTTGCGCTCACAATGCCGAGAGCCGCGTTCACAACGCCGAGAGGGACGTTCACAATGCCGAGAGGGACCTTCAAAACGCCGAGAGGAACGTTCACAACGCCGAGAGGAACGTTCACAACGCCGAGAGGGACCTTCAAAACGCCCACAGCGACGTTCGCAACGTCGAGAGCGACGCTTGGAATAGCGAGAACAGCGCTCGACTCACCGACAGTAGCGGTCGAAGCGCCGACAGCGACGACGCGCCCCGCGCCACCCACTCATTCACTCCGCAGCGCTTTCATCGGATCCACCGCCGCCGCCCGACGCGCCGGAATCCAGATCGCCAACATCGCCACGCCGAGCAGGATGATCGGCACCCCCATGAACGAGACGAGATCGATCGAGGAGGAACCGTATAAGACTCCGCGGAGGAGACGTGCGGCGCCGAGGGCAACGACGAGCCCGATCGCCGCACCGATGAAGACGAGCATCATTCCCTGCTGCATAACGAGCCGCACGACTTGCGTCTGGGCGGCGCCGATCGCCATGCGAATGCCGATCTCCCGCGTACGCTGCGACACGGAGTAGGACATCACGCCATAGATGCCGACCGCGGCGAGGATGAGGCCCAAGAGGCCGAACAGGCCAAGCACGCTACCAACGATCCGTGCGGGAAAGAGGGCGACGCCGAGAAAGTTGCTCATCGTACGGACGTCGGACAGCGGGAGATCGGGGTCGAGGCCCGCGACTTCGGCGCGGAGGCGCGGCGCAAAGGCGGCTGGGTCACCAACCGTTCGCACATGAATGACGCGCGCGGCTCCCCAGCTCTGGCCCAGCGGAAGGAACATGAACGTGGTCGGCTCCTCACCTAACGAGTGATACTTCGCGGTGGCGACCACGCCGATGATCGTCTTGTCGCGCCCGCCCACGCGAATGCGCTTCCCCAGTCCATCCTGGCCGGGCCAGAACCGATCGACGAAGCGCTGATTCACCACGAGAACGCCCGCGGACGCGCTGTCGTCGTGCGCGCTGAAGTCGCGTCCGCGGAGCAACTTCATCTCCAGCGCGGCGAAGTAATCCGGCGACACGACGTTGTAGCCGATACTCATGTTCTCGTTTTTCGCTGGCACGTAGCCAGGAATCTCGACGCCCGTGTCGGAGTTGCCGAGTCCGAGGATGACCTGCTCGGCGAAAGCGACGGTGCGCACGCCCGGACTCTCGGTGAGCCGTGCCACGAGTCGCCGATAGAATTCATCCACACGTGCACGGTTGTATCCGTTCATTCCCGGATCGATCGCGGCAAGAAGCAGATTGTCGCTGTTGAAACCTTTATCGAGCGTCGTCGCTTCACGGAGATTCTTCACAAAAAGCCCGGAGCAGACGAGCAGGACAAGGGAGAGTGCCATCTGCACAACGATGAGTGGCCGGCTCAGTCGAGATCGTGAGCCTCCTGCCGGCGCTTCTCCCTTCAATGAGGGAATCAGCGACGGCCGCGTGGCCTGCAGCGCCGGCATGAGCCCGAAGAGAACTCCCGTGAGCAGCGCAACGATGAGAGTGAAGAAGAGCACCATCCCGTTGAGCTGCAAATGAGGATCGATCGGTATGTCGATCGGCAGGCGTATTCGGTTGACGAGAGCGATCACCCCCAACCCGACGATGAGGCCGGCCGCGCCGGCGATGAGCGAGAACAGTATGCTCTCCGTCAGCAGCTGCCTAACTAGTCGGCCGCGACGCGCACCGAGACTGAGGCGTACCGCCATCTCACGGCCGCGGTCGTGCGCGCGTGCGAGAAAAAGATTGGCGACGTTGACGCACGCGATGAGCAGCAGGAGCACGACGACAGCCATCACGACCGCCGACAGCGCGACCTGCGTTCCGTGAAATCGTGGGTGAATGCCCGCTTCCGCCTGGCTGAGAAGGAGGATGCCAGACTTCTTGTAGGTGTCCGGGTATATCTCGCGCAGCTGGGTGACGATCGCCTTCATGCGATCCTGAGCGCGTTCGATCGTGACGCCGGGTTGCAATCGAGCGACGGCATTCAAATAGTTATTATCCCGATCCTCGATGCTGCGACCGCTGCTGGGCATCATCTCGCTCATCTGCATCAGCGGAACCCAGAGCACCGGCACCACGATCGCGACCGGGCCGCGGAACTCGGGCGGCGTAACTCCTACAATCGTGTAGCGATGGCCGTTGAGAAGAACGGTGCGGCCGACGATCGCCGGATCACCACCAAACACCGATTGCCATCCACTGTGGCTCACAACGGCGATGGGATGTGCTCCAGGCTTGGTGTCCTCGTCCGGTGTGAAGGTGCGACCGCGTTCGGCGTGAACACCGTAGGTCGAGAAGAAGCTCGCCGACACCATTTGGCCCGTGATCCGTTCGGTACGATTGCCCGCCGAAAGATTCAACGGCGCGAAGTCCCAAACGGCGACGTCCGAGAAGACGTCCTTCGATCGCGCACGGAGATCGAAGAAGAGGGACGGTGAAGCAGCGCCGTAAGGGAAGCCAGGCCACGTGCGAAAGATCTGCACGAGGCGATTCGCGTCTTTCACACCGGGCAGAGGGCGCAGAAGCATGGATTCCACGGCGGAGAACACGGCGGTGTTCATGCCGATGCCGAGTGCGAGCGTGAGGACCGCGATGCTCGTAAAGAGCGGGCTCTTGCGAAGGAGCCGTCCAGCGTAACGCAGGTCGTGCAGGAGGGTGGTCATCTACGTGTCTCGAGCGGGAGGGTGAAACGAGACTCGGGTTGTGTGCATTGTGCGACAGGTCGCGGCACGCTAGCCCTCAGTACGGCAGTAATCGAGTAGGCCGTACGGAGTAGCGCCGAATTGGTTCTAGTTCCAGCGCTTTGGGACGTAACGTGTTCATTGACGCCGCCTGTTCCCGGAACGATCATCTAGCCCCGACCCAGACCAAGGAGTGGCCAGAGAGTGCCCACCGACGTCAGCAACCCGCAGTACTATCACCGAGTCGTCGACTGCCAGTGGGCGTGTCCGGCGCATACGAACGTCCCGGAGTACATCCGACTGATCGCGCAGGGGAGATACACGGAGTCGTATCTCCTCAACCGCGCGTCGAATGTGTTTCCGGGCATCCTCGGGCGAACCTGTGACAGGCCGTGTGAGCCAGCATGCCGCCGCGGCCGGGTAGACGGCAAACCCGTGGCGATCTGCCGGCTCAAACGCGTTGCCGCCGATCTGCGCGACGAGAACATCGACGAGTTCTTGCCGAAGATCCCGGCGCAGAAGAATGGCAAGCGCGTCGCGCTCGTCGGGGCCGGACCGTCGTCGCTCACCGTCGCAAACGATCTGATGCCGCTCGGCTACGAGGTCGTGATCTACGAGAAGAATCAGCGCGCCGGAGGCTTGATGCGCGTGAACATTCCCTCGTTCCGCTTGCCGGCCGCCGTTCTCGATGAGGAGACGCAGATCATCCTCGACATGGGCGTGGACATCCGGTACGGGACGTCAGTAACGAGCATGCGCGCGCTGCTGGACGAAGGGTACGACGCGGTGTTCATCGGCAGCGGCGCGCCGAAGGGGAAGGAGCTGGAGCTGCCGGGCCGCCACGATACGGATCAGATCTTCATCGGAATCGAATGGCTGGCCAATGTGCACTTCGGCCACATCGAGAAGATCGGTGAGCGTGTGCTCATCATCGGCGTTGGCAACACGGCAATGGATTGCTGCCGAACCTCGCGTCGCCTTGGCGGTACGAACATCAAAGTCATCGCGCGTCGCTCGCGTCCGTATTTCAAGGCGTCGCCTTGGGAGCTGGAGGACGCGGAAGAGGAAGGCGTAGAGATCGTCGAGAACCATGCGCCGAAGCGGTTCGTGATCGAGCAGGGAAAGCTGGTCGGGATGGAAATGGATCGGTTACGCTGGTTCGAGCAGAATGGGAAGCAGAAGAGTGAAGTCGTGGAGACGGTCGTCATTCCCTGCGACTCCGTAATTCTCGCCATTGGCCAGGAGAACGCCTTCCCGTGGATCGAGCGGGAAACGGGGATCGGCTTCGATGATCAGAACATGCCGATCGTCGATAAGAAGACGTTCGCGAGCACGAAGCCCGGCGTCTTCTTTGGCGGCGACGCCGCGTGGGGGCCGGAGAACATCATCTGGGCCGTGGAGCACGGCCACCAAGCGGCGATCTCCATTCATAATCATTGCATGGGCATTCCACTCGACGAGCGTCCCGCATATGGAATGAATCTCGTGAGCTCGAAAGTGGGGATGCACGCCTGGAGCTACAGCAACGACTACAGTCCCGCGCCGCGAACGAAGATGACGCACGCGGAGCTCACGAAGCGTTTCTCGAAGTTGTCGGTTGAAGTGGAGCTTGGGTTCACACCGGAGCAAACGGTGGCGGAGGTCGAGCGCTGTCTCAACTGCGACATCGAGACGCACTTCAGCTCCACGCTGTGCATCGAGTGTGATGCGTGCGTCGACGTGTGCCCAGTGAGCTGCCTAACGATTGCGCCAGCCGGCGCCGAGCCGGAGCTGCGTACACGGCTTTCCGCACCGGCGCTGAATCTCACGCAACCCCTCTACGCGTCGGACCCGCTGCCGCAGACGAAGCGTGTCATGGTGAAGGACGAGGACGTGTGTCTACACTGTGGCTTGTGCGCGGAGCGCTGCCCCACCGCGGCGTGGGATATGCGCGAATTCGATCTACTCGTCCCCTACGCAGGCCGCTCTTTACCGGTTCTGGGTCTTCGCGAGCCGAGTCGGCCAGTCGCGACGCGATGATCGCGATCCTTCTTTCGTCGCCAGAACGAGATTAAATGATCAACGATTTCGCCTTCAAGATCGCCACGGTGAACGGAACGGGCTCCGCGAGCGCCAATGGTCTGCTCATGCAGTCCATCTACCGCATGGGGATTCCTGTTTCTGGCAAGAATGTCTTTCCCTCGAATATTCAGGGGCTCCCCACGTGGTACGAGATTCGGGTGAGCAAGCAGGGATACATGGCGAAGCCGGCGCACGTGGACCTGGTCGTCGCCCTGAATACGGCGACGTACGCGAAGGATGTCGCCGCCGTTAAGCAGGGCGGCTGGCTGCTCTACGACTCGTCGTGGCCACTCGATCGATCGCTCAGGCGCGACGACATCACCATCCTCGGCATACCATTCGGCACGATGTGCGTGGAAGCCTTCGCCGGCGATCGGGAGCGAACGCTGATGCGCAATATTGCGTATACTGGCGCGCTCGTCGCCCTGCTGGACATCGACATGGACGTCCTCGGCGAAATGATCCGCGAGCAGTTCGCGAAGAAGCGCGCGCTCATCGACTCCAATTTCCGCGCGCTCCATCTCGGGTACGACTACGCCAAGAAGCATTACCCGTGTCCGCTGCCGATTCGGCTGGAGCGAATGAACGCGACACGCGATCAGGTGCTACTCGATGGCAACACGGCTGCCGCGTTAGGCTGTGTGTACGCCGGCGCCACGGTCGGTGCCTGGTATCCGATCACGCCCGCAACGTCTCTGATGGAGGCGTTCAGCGGGTTCTGCAAGCGGTATCGCATCGATCCCGAGACGAAGCGCAACAACTACTGCATTCTTCAGGCGGAAGACGAGCTTTCCGCCGCCGGGATTACCATTGGCGCGGGCTGGGCGGGTGCGCGCGCATTCACGTCGACGGCTGGCCCGGGCATCTCGTTGATGAGTGAATTCATCGGACTCGCGTACTACACGGAGATCCCTGGCGTCTTCTTCGACATTCAGCGCACAGGCCCGTCCACCGGAATGCCCACCCGCACGCAGCAAGCGGATCTGCTGTCCATCGCATATCTCTCGCATGGCGACACGAAGCATATCGCGCTGTTTCCGTCCGATCCCGCGGAGTGCTTCTCGATGGCAGTCGCGTCCTTCGATCTTGCCGAGCGCTTTCAAACACCCGTCTTCGTCGTGTCGGACCTCGACATTGGCATGAACGACTGGGTCGTGCCTCGCCTAACGTGGGATGACACGTATCGGCCCGATCGGGGGAAGGTGCTGGACGCCGCGGCGCTCGAGAGCGTTCAGCGTTTCTCGCGCTATCTCGACGTAGATGGCGACGGTATCGCCGCCCGGTCGCTGCCGGGCCAGCATCCAAGGGGCGCGTACTTCGTCCGTGGCTCGGGTCACGACAAGCATGCCGCGTATACCGAAGACGCGGCCGAGTATCGCGAAGTCGTCGACCGATTGGCGAAGAAATTTCGAACGGCGGAGGAACAGGTGCCGGCGCCCGAGATTCATCGGAGCAGGCAGGAAGGATCGTCCGTTGGGCTGATCGCGCTCGGCGGCACTCATGCCGCGATGCTCGAGGCGCGCGATGCCCTCGCCGCCGAAGGCATCGACGCGGACTACATGCGCATCAAAGCGTTTCCCTTCGGCTCGGTGGTGCGGGAATTTCTCGAAAGCCACGAAACGCTGTTCGTCATCGAGCAGAATCGGGACGCGCAGCTGCGTTCCTTGCTCATCATCGAAACGGGCATCCCGCGCGATCGCCTGATTTCAGTCCTCGACTACGGAGGACTACCGCTCACGGCAGATTTCGTGACGGGCGAAGTGACCCGAGCGCTGGAGGCGCACGTCGGATGACATCCATTCAGAAACCGCCCATCCGGCACCCCTCGCTGCAGACGAACACCCTCGGCCTAACGCGACGCGACTACGAGGGCGCAATGTCCACGCTGTGCGCGGGCTGCGGTCATGATTCCGTGACGGCGGCAATCGTCCAGGCATTCTTCGAGCTCGACGTGCCGCCGCATCGTGCCGCGAAGATGAGCGGCATCGGCTGCTCGTCCAAGACGACCGCGTACTTCATGCGGCAGTCGCATGGCTTCAACTCCGTACACGGACGCATGCCATCGGTCGCCAGCGGCGCGAACGCCGCGAATCGCGATCTGGTGTACATCGGGATCTCCGGCGACGGCGACTCCCTGTCGATCGGACTGGGGCAGCTCTGTCACGCGATCCGCCGCAACGTGGACATGCTGTACGTCCTGGAGAACAATGGCGTCTATGGCCTAACGAAGGGACAATTTTCGGCGTCCGCGGACGTTGGATCGAAGTCGAAGCGCGGCGAGGCGAACGTGTCACGACCAATCGATCCCGTGCTGCTCGCGCTCAGCCTTGGCGCGACGTTCGTGGCGCGCGGCTTCTCCGGTGACAAGACGCGGCTCGTGCCGATGCTCAAGGCGGGCCTCAAGCACAAGGGCTTCGCGCTCATCGACGTCATCTCGCCGTGCGTAAGCTTCAACGATCACGAAGGCTCCACGAAGAGCTATCGTTTCACGCGCGAGAACTATCACGAGCTCGCGTCCGTGGACTTCGTGCCGCTGCAGCGGGAGATCACTGCCCAAACGGAAGTGGGGAGCAGCGTGTCGGTGACGATGCACGACGGCAGTATCGTGCGCTTCCGTGAAGTCGGCAACGAATACGATCCCACGAATCGAGATGCCGCGTACGCCCACGTTCGCGCGCGACAGGAGCGAGGCGAGATCGCGACCGGCCTTCTCTACATCGACGAATCGTCGTCGGACATGCACGAGGTCGCGAACACGGTCGCTCGCCCTCTCGTCGACGTGCCTTACGAGTCCCTCTGTCCAGGAAAAGCTGTCCTGGAGCAGCTGATGGATGAATACAGGTAGAGAGATGTCAGGTATCAGTCCATAGCTATCAGGTAGTAATGAACGAAGCGTTCGTTTGGCGTTAGGACGCCCGAGCTACGCACACCAGATCAACGCTTCGTTCCGAACTACCTGATAGCTATCAGCTGATACCTGTTAGCTTCTTTTCTGGCTTCCCGGCCAGTCCCGGTCCGTCATCCGGCACCGAGCGTGTTGCCGGTTGCGGGGAGCGCGGGACACAAAGCACTCGTATCGTGCCGAGTGGTCGCCGATGACCTCCGCGTGCACGATGAGCGTATGCTCATCAGCCGAGGTGACGTCACGAAGCCGCAGCAGGCCACGTGGGTTGCCGAAGTTGCGTTCGTCCTCGGCGCAGGTGGAGTTGGGAACCACTGCCGCTGGCCCGCGCCGAAGCGCGTTCATTATCGACGTGCTCGGATCAGAATCCAGGATGGCGCCGTCCTCGGTGGTGCGAGCGATACTCAAGCACACCTTGTCGGCGCTGTCGCCGATGACGTCGTCGAGCAGGGCGCGGAAGGCCGTCACCAACTGCGGCTCCTCGCTGCCGACCGAAGCCATCACCAACGGCGGTGCGCTCCTTTGCGCGCTGCAGGCGCCGGCGGAAGCGAGCAGAAGCAACGCAGTCGCGATGGTTCGCGCGATGTGCCGCTCGGCGACAGAGAAGAAAATGCGCTTCATATATGAGAGCATAACGCAGGGTGAAGACCGCGACAGGTATCCGAGGACGAACTGACAGGCCTAGGGGTGACAGGCCCCCGAAGCGTCCATGGCGCGCAGGAAGACTGGGACGTTACGCCCGGGTCGCTCAGGTCGTCCCCAGCGTGCTATGTCGCGACGCCATCAGAGAATCGATTGCCCCCACGAGCGCCGGCCAGGGATGGCGCTCTGCCTCCACTGCCTGCATGAAGCCCGCGTCGCCGCACGGGAGCGCCGCCATCGCGCCATCATGCGCTTCGGAGTCTGGACTCTTTGCCTCGCGGTCATTGGAATAGTCGGCGCAGCCGGCGTCAACGCGGCCACGAATCACTCGCCGGCCCCGATCTCTCCGAGGCAGGCAAGGCGGGCAGCGCGGATGGCAGCCGCGCGACCAGAGTCCGTTGCTGTGACCGTTGCTGCTGCTGCCGCCCCGGTGATCCAGCAGGGCGCGCCATCGGTAGCCCCAACCGCGGTGCTCGATTCAGTGCCTCGAGCCGCGTCTGCGCCAGTAGCGGTGGCCGCGGTCCGGGTCGATACCGTCAAGCCGCCTGTCGCCACGATCGCAACAATTCTTCCGGAAGGCCGCACCGACTTGCACGACAGCCTCTTCGTCGAGCGTCGCGGTGACACGGTTGTCGTCCACTTCGACACTTCGCCAGCGCGCACACGTCGGGCCGACAAGTTCGAGTCGGTTGTGCGCGAGACGCTACACACGGTGTACGGCGCGATCGCAGACACGCTACTCGCCGCAGTCCCCGAGGGACGCCTCGCGATGCCGAACGAGTTGGTGACCACGCTGCCCGCGAAGGGGATTCACCTCGCAGGTCCTCACGGGGCGCGAATTGCAGTCTGGCCGGAGACCCGAGCGGGCCGCGACGGTCCGCTCGTGGTCGCCTATCATACGACAGTGGAGCGGTAGCCCGGCGAAGCAATCCTCAGGGGCGGCCGAGCATCGGGTTCACGATCTCATCGAAGCCGGCTGGAATCGCGAAGAGATTGGCGGCCGGCACAGTGCGGTCGATTTTGCTCGCGACGAGCGTGCTGGCCCGCCCCGTTTTGTCGGTGGCCTGCATCCTGAGAATCAGCGCTCCGTTCTTGAAGGTGCGCATCACCGCCGTCGTCGCTGCGTTGGTTGGCACGGGTAGCGCCCCACCATCCTTTCCGCCCGCGCCGGCGCTTCCATCGAAGCCAAGTATGCCGCCCAGTTCAGTCGTCACGCACCACTCGTTGCCGGGCGCGCTTTTCACCGTGTAGACCGCGCATTCCACACCGGCGATTCGTTCTTTGCGTCCCGTGGCGACTACGTCGTCCATGAGTTGGGCCGCCGGGCTCGCCGCGGGATCAGCTGCACCCACCGCGTCGCGAATTTTCTTGAAGTCGACGACGATGTAACTCTTCATCGCTGGTACGACCGACATCACTTCGTTGCGGTCGTAGTCGACGATGACATAGTTGCCGCGGGAAACTTCGGGCACATCGTCGCGACGGGCGTCCTGCCGCACCTTTTTGCCGCGCGCGGCGATGATCATCTGCATTTGGCGGTCACCGCCGCCCACGTCGTACGTGATCGTTCCCTCGAAGTGTCGTTGCGCGGCCGCGCCCTCGGCGACCACGCAATTCAGCAGCACGACACCAATCATGCACCTAACGAACATGCCAACTCCTGCTCAGCGTGTTCCTTTGAAGCTACTCGACGCCCTTTTTCACCTGTGGCACGCCGTCGGTCATCCACTTGGGCTCGGCCGCTCCCATGAGGTAATGGTCGAAGAACTGTTTCATGCGTACTTGGAAGTCCTTCTGATTTTCCGTGCGCGCAAGGTGGTGCGGCTCGCCGGGATATGAGAGCAAAATGACGTGCTTGCCCCAGCGGCGTGCGGCACCGTAGAGCTCGAGACCCTGATGCCAGTCGACCGCGTTGTCGGCCGTGCCATGGAGAATCATGAATGGCGTGGAGATGTCGCGCACGTGAAAGATTGGGGACTGGTCTTCGTAAAGATCCTTTGCCGTCCATGGCGTGACGCCTTCGCCCATGCGCACCTGGCCCACTTCCATGATGCCTTGTTGGAGCGTGCCGGTGCCGGGATAGGTCTCGTCATAGAAGCTGATCAAGTCCGTGGGCGGAGCGCCGGTGACCACGGCGGCGAACATTTTCGATCTCGTGAGAATGTACGAGCTCTGGTATCCGCCCCAACTGTGACCTTGCAGTCCAATGTGCTGGGGATCGGCATAGCCAAGATCGATCACCTTCTTCACGGCACTCTCGACGCAGTCCACCGCGGAGCTGCCGGGCTTTCCAATCTCGTAAACCACGTCTGGCTGCAGTACGAGATAGCCATTCGACGCGTACGTCGAGATGTGCGGCCGGTCGTCGTAGACAGGCATCGAGAACGTGTGATGTGTGTTGGACATGATCTCGTAGAAGTACACGAGCATCGGATACTTCTTGCCCGGTTGGTAGCCAGCGGGCAGCGTAAGGGTTCCTTGCAGCTTTTTTCCTTTGCTGTTCGTGTACTCGATGAGGACCTTGCTGCCCCACGCGTATTCGTGCAGCTGCGGATTGGCGTCCGTGACCTTGCGCGGCGAAACGAACGCCGTCGTCGAGACCCAGTAATCCGGGAACTCGTTGAAGGTCTGCTCGGTGAAGATGACGCGGTCGGCCTTCTCTGCCTTTTGCGCCTGGCCAATCTGCTTGTCGGCGAAGACGAGTGGCGCGGGCGACTTGCCTAACGACGCAGTCCAGTAGCCACTCTTCTTCGTCCGCTCGCCATACGCGGACAGGAGGAGCGGCTTCGTGAGGTCCACGCCCTCGTCATCGTCACCACCTAATCCCGCGCCGAAGATTCCGCCGCCACCACCGCCGCGCCCACCGCGACTCGCGCGGCGATCGAGACGCACGAGTCGGAACTGGATCTGCTGCGCCGCGCCGACCCCGTGAGTGATGTCGACCGCGCTGCCACCGTCGAGTGGCAACGCCCAGATGTCGTACTTGTGATTGAGCACAACGTACTTCCCATCCTTGCTCCACCCGGCGACGCCATACGTCGGTAGCTCATACGGATGGTCGTCGTCCACGTCCACGAAGCTGAGCTTCTCGCCGTCGTCGAGATCGACGGTTTTCATCGTCTCGAGGTTCGTCGCCTTGACGTGCTTGTCCTTGAGATAGAGAAACCACTTGCTGTCGGGGCTCGTCCCCATCGTCCTCACCACCTTGTTGGCGATCGACGTTCGCTCACCAGTCGCGGTGTTCACACGATAGTAATCGGCGTGGCTGCCTCCCCATGCGACCTCACCGCGGTAGGCGGCGTCATCGCGCCCGATTGCCCACTGCCCAGTGGCGGTCGGTGTCACCTGGGGCATGTCCTCCGTCCCGAGTGCCACGTAGCGCTTTGTCGCCAACACCACCGCCGCAGGCGTCGTCGTGCGACGAAGCTGCTGGATGCGAATCATCTGCACCGACTGTGGATCGGGATCCTTCCAGTGCCATACATCGACGTTCGCCTGCGGCTCGTCGGACTTCGCGGGCTCGTCTTCCTGCTGCTTCACGCCAATGAAGATGCGAGACCCGTCGCGGCTGAATCGCGGCGATGAGAACTCGCTCAACACGAAGCCCTTCGGGAAGCCGGCGTCCTTTGACGGGTCGTACTCGACCTTCACGGACTTCGGTGTGCCGAGTTGCGTCCAGGTGAGGAGAACGTTCTCGCGTTGCTTGCGCTCAGCGGCCTTGGTACCGCGCAGCGCGGCGAGATTGGCGCCGTCACTGCTCCACTGCAGCTGGTCGTACGTCTGCGTGGCGCCGTCGAGTGTCTTCGTCTCGCCGCTCGCCAGATCCACCAGATACACGCCATTGCCGAGGTGCTCTGTCGCGTCCACGGTGTAGGCGAGAAGGCGGCCCGCATCATCGAATTCGTATTGATTCACGTTGCCGATGTTGCGGCTGGCGCTCGCTACAAGATCTCGCAGGAGAAGATCGGCTCCGTCATGAGTCGTGTCAGTCGTCGCCTTGTTCGTCCGGACTGCCAACCAACGCCCCCCTTTGGCGAACTTGAAGCTCGCCGCGTTAGGCACCTCGATCTTGGCGCCCGTCTCGAGGTCGAGCAACTCGAACTTCCGCGGTGCTGGAGTCGTGGGTGTGGCGGTTGTGCCGCGACCGCCGGCTCCGCCGGGGCGTCCGCCTCGGCCCGCCCGCTTTTGGGCGGCCGGCGGATTCAGGTAATAGCCAACGAATCGCGAGTCATCGGAGAAAACAGGGCCGTTCGCCGCCCCGCCGGCGAAGCCACCACCGTCGCCGCGACCTGCAGTCGGGGCCGTGCCCGCATTCACCGTGTACACCTTGTCGCCATCCAGTCGCTTCACAATGAGCGTCGCATCACCGTCGTTCGGCTGGAGCGTGTACGTCATCCAATTCCCGTCCGGCGAGATCGCGGTCGCGGTGATGCGATTCCAGCGACCATACTCCGGAAGGTTCAAGACTTTGAGGGCGCCTGGATCCTTCCGCGTTGCGGAGGCCTGCTGCGTAGGCGCGCCTGTGTTCGACTGCGCACTGACGAGACTGGGGAGCGCGACGAAGGCGAGCGCAAGCGTAAGGCGCCGCGGCGCCATGAGCGTCTTCGGGGGGCGGTGCATCTGTTCTCCGGAGCGAGGTGGGGGTGACGCCCCCTTATACGCGCCGCGCTCCGTGGACGCTGGCTAGCCCTCGGAGTCCAGTCCTGCGCGACGAGCGATCGCGCGCTTCATCCACGGGGGAGCGGAGAGTGCATCGAGGTCTGCCGACGCCACGCGGCGCCCGGCGATCTCCCAATCGATTGCCGGCGCGACCTCGTCGTCCGCGCTGGCCAAGCTCGCTAACGCCCGCTCGACAACGGGCGCGCCATCGGGCGCCACCATTCCGAATTCCACCTCGGCCCGGCGGCAAAACCGTTCGTGCTTCGCTGCGCTCGTCGACTCGTATCGCACGCCCGCGTTGTCGAGGCGCGCGTGCATCGCCTCATGAAGGATCGTCGCCGCGACCTGCGTGGGCGTGAACTCTGGATTCACCACGAAGGTCAGCTCCACGAGACAGATGCGCGTGTCCGGGAAATAAGCGCCGCGACAGGGAAAGCGACGCACCTGGATCCGTGCGAAGTCCCGATGCATGCGCCGGAAGTGCGAGGGCTGATAGCGCTCGATGAGGCCGAGTGCGAGATCCAGACGACGGAAGACGTCCTCACTGTCGATGTCGGGACGCGTGTTGACGAGCGTGATTCCCAAGCCGCGGATTACGCGGTCCTCTGGAAGCTCGGCGCCGGCGCGTCTGAGCAGCGTTTTGAGAGTGCTAAGCATCGTCACCGTCCTGGTTGGTCCGTCCCTGCGCGAAACCGTCAGCGATCGCGCCAGATCGGTCGTGCCGCCCCACCCGCGTCCTCGTAGAACTTGACGGCACCAGGCACCTGCGCCTTGGCGACGATGATGATCTGGCCAAGGTGGAGCGCGAAATGCTGCACCACTTGGTAGATGGCCTCGAGCACGGTGACGTCCCGCGTTTGTACCCGCCGACGCTCGGTGAGTTGCTCCGGTTTCAGGCTCGAAAGCACGGCGTCCGCTTCGTCTAGCGTTTGGTCCAGTCGTCGAAGCAGCTCCTCGGCCGTGTCGCTCTCACGGGCGGCGAATTCGCCGGCGCGATTACGAACGTCGGGCGCCCCGCCCACGCCACCGATGATCCATTGGCGTACGTTGCCTTCTAGGTGCATCAGCAGATTGCCGACACTATTGGCCTGTTCGTTAGGCCTCCACCACAGGAGCTCGGCCGGGAGCGCGCTGACCGTCTTTCGGATTTTGATGCGATACTCGTCGGTGAGATAGCCGCGAGACCACGTGATGAAGTTCGTGCCGACGTCCATGATGAATGGGATTAGAGGGAGGAGTGGGCGACGACCGATCAATGCTCCACACGCTCGGCATCTTTGAGCGCGGCGTCTGCCATCTCGAGCTGGACATGTGAAACCAGGTCTTTGGCGGTAGCCCAGTCGCGTCGAGTGATGCGAAGGAGGAGGCGACCAGCGGACGCCGTCGGAACCAGGTCCAGAGGGCCGATACCAGTGGTCTGCAGCTCGATGTACGGCTTCCACCAGCGACTTCGGACCTCGATTTGAGCGATGCGCGATGTCGGGAGTACGAGACGCTGGGCCGGAACAGATTGACGCAGATTGCGAACGCTTCCTCCCTGAATTTCCGTGATCTCGATGCTTCCCGACCATTCCAACGTGAGCCGATCCCCGTCGAGGCGCGTCACTCCGCGAACCTGAAACGCCTTCGACTGCACACGGTTGCGGTCGAACATCGTTTCTTTGGGGAGCGCGAGCGAGAAGGGAACGGCAAGTATCGGCATCAATCGACAGTGGCGCGACGGCGTCGATGGCTAGCGGGTGAAACGTCGATCGCGAGTGCGATGATGAGGCCAATGATTGGCCAAAGCGTCCATTGTCCGCCGAACCAGTGCACTACGGCCGTATACCAGAGCAGTGTCGTGGGCAAGAAGATGAAGCCCAGCACCGGATAGAGCAGCGACGGAAAAAGACCGTTGAACCAGGTCGAGAGGAAATAGAGACAGAGGATCACTAAGCGCGGCGCGGCCAACGCGAAGATGACGAGAAGGCACGGCATGAGCTGTTCCTGGGTTTCCGGTGATGTCTGGTCGTTGCAGAGCGCCTCTCCGGCTTTCTTATTCTGGGTCGCGCCGGCCGAAGCTGGAAGAGGCATCGCTTGCGCGGCGCGCGCCGAAACCGCTTCTTCGAGCTATGCCGACACTACGCTTCGTTTCGCTGCTCGTTGCAGGGATGCTGTTCACGACGCCACCAACGCCACCGCCGGCGTACGAGGTGTACGCCGTGCGCTTCGCAACCGAGGCGAGCTATCCCACTCGCTATCTCGTGGTGGGCGCCGACTCGGCGCGTCGCACGCCGCTGGCTTTCACTGTCTGGCTGATTCGCGGTGGCGGTCGCACCATTCTGATGGACGCCGGGTTTTATCGCGACAAGTTCGTGAACGCGTGGAAGCCGGAAGGCTTCGTAAAGCCGAGCGAGGCGCTGGCCGCGGTGAACGTGAAGCCCGAGGATGTCACCGACATCGTGATCTCCCACATCCACTGGGATCACGTGGATGGCGCGGATCTCTTTCCAAAAGCTCGCGTATGGCTCCAGCGAGAAGAGTTCGAGCATTACACGAACGACACGGGGGCGGTGCTGGACCGTGCAATCGATCCGGAGGATGCAAAGATGCTGGCGACGCTCAAGGCAAAGGGCCGCGTCCAGCTGATCCCTGGGGATTCCACCGAGATCATCCCCGGAATCACGGTCTTCACGGGTGGAAAGCATACGTTCGCTTCGGAGTTTGCGACCGTGCACGCGCGTCTCGCCGGTGGCCAGGAGGGAACGATCGTGCTCGCCAGCGACAATGCCTATCTCTACGAGAACCTCGACCGCCATCGCCCAATCGCGCAATCACTCGACACCGTATCGAATTTGCGCGCGCAAGCTAGGATGGCGCGGCTTGCGTCGTCTCCGCGGCTCATCGTGCCGGGACATGACGTCGACGTCTTCGCGCGCTTTCCAAAGCCAGGCAACGGCGTCGCGCGCATCGAATGAAAATTCAGTTCTTGCTCGCGCCGTACGATTCGGGTCGGCGCGAATGGCGGATGGGCCGTGGTCCGTCGTATCTGCTCAAGCATGGGGTTGGCAGCGGAATTCGTGCACTCGGCCATGAAGTGGACGCCGAGTACGTGGAGCCGGGCGGTGTTCACGATGCCAACCCCCCAGCCTCCACCGAGATCGCAACGACGTTCTCGTTGTACCGCGAGCTCGCCAATCGCGCTCGCGACGCACGCGCCAATGGTGCGCTGCCGATCGCGCTCGGCGGCAACTGCGGTGTGACGTTAGGCGTGATGGCGTCACTCGTGCCGGCTCGTCGCATCATGACGAGCGCGGAGGACGACGAGGGATTCCGGGAGTTGGACGAGGTGGGGGTGCTCTGGCTCGACGCGCACGCGGACTTCAACACGCCGGAGACGACGCAAAGCGGATTTCTCGATGGGATGTCACTGGCGATTCTCACGGGCCGGTGCTGGTACGCCCTGAGTCGCAGCATACCAGGCTTCCGGCCGATGGACGAGCGGAACGTGGTGCTCGCCGGCATCCGCGATCTCGATCCATCGGAGACGGACCTCGTCCGCGACTCCGAGCTCACCGTTGCGAAAGGCAAAGAAGCACGGCCAACGCAGCTACCGGAACGGATTGCCGAGGCGTTGCGACAGCTGCGGAGCCGTGTAGGCCAGCTGCACGTTCATCTCGACGTCGACGTACTCGACGACACCGTGGCACGCGCGAACGCTTTTGCTGCACCCTTTGGTTTAACGAGTGACGAGCTGGTGGAGGTAGCGCGTTTGGCCGCCTCGGAGTTCACCGTAGTCTCGGCCTCGGTCACGGCATACGATCCGGCCATCGATACGGCGGGCGCCATTCCGCCGGCCATTGCGCGCGCCGTCGAGGCGCTGCTTACTCGTTAGATACCGGCGCGCTGTTCGCGGGTATTGGCGGTTGCCGGAAGAGACGCCAATCCGCCCAGCGCGGTGTCGTGAAATAGCGACCCTCTGTTTGCGCCATCCGCGGCAGCACGGTGGTACCACACGACCGGGCCTCGCGAAGAAGCGCACCGATCTTGGGTGCGGCGTCACGAAGAATCGTGGCGCGCATCGCGCCGGGTGACTCGCCGTTCCAGGGAACGCGCCCTCGCAGGACGATGTCGCCGGCGTCGAGCGACGTTGTCATGTAATGGAGTGTCCAGCCGAGGTGCGCGAGGTCGTGCCGCGCCAGCGCCCAGAACTCCGACTTCACTCCGCGATAGTCGGGAAGGAAGCCGGTGTGCAAGTTGAGAAAGCCATTGGGCAGGCGAGCAAGCGTTCGACCGGTGATGTACGACGATCCGAATCCAATGACGAGCTCCGTTCCAGCAAAGGGATACTCGTTCGCATTGGCGATGCGCTCGTGCGGCGGCATTGCGACCTCGGAGATGTAACGTGCACCCTCACGCCGATACCAGCGCGTGAGCCACGCCTGGAAGAGGAAATCGACGAGGCCCACGCGCCGCAGCTTGCGCGCATAGAAGCCCCAGGACGGGCCGGCGGTCTCGACGAGCACCGCGTCGATGGCGGACGCCGAATAGAGCGTCGCGGCGACGAAGCGGCCGAACACCGAGTCATGCGTAACGAGTACGACCTTCATCGAAGAGAATGTCGGCGAGCTCGCGAACGTTGACGAAACGGAGCGCGTAACCGGCGCGGGCTGCACGTTCGCGCAGCGCCTGCAGATTGGCGCGGAGATTGTCGAAGCTATAGAGATGCCGGTTGCGCCATCCACCAACCGCGCCCGCGATCTCGTCGGCGTGAAAGTATGAGACGAAGAAGTCCGCGCCCGTGGCGAAGAAGTCGTCGAGTAGACGTCGATAAACGATAGGACGGGTCGTGGTCGTCAGCATGACGCGCTCCGTGCGAAAGCGACGTGCGAGCACGCGATCGAAGGCGGAGAACGCCGGAATCATACGAACGCCGTGCCAGTGTTGCGGTCTGTATGCGAAGCGTGACCAATCATAAGCGTCCACGCCGCCGCGTCCGCGAAACTGCATCCGCGGCACAGGACTGTAGTCGATGCGCACGCCGGCGCGCGCGAGATGTCGCAGGGAGAAGTCGTTTTGAAATGTCCACCCCATGTGCACGACGTCCGGACCACCGAGTGCGACTGATCCAACCTCGATGTTCTCGAGGATATTGCATTCCGAGACGTCCTGCTTTCCGTCCGCGCCGAAGTAATGGAGATGCCACGCAATGGCGGAGCCCCGCGCTTCCGCAAGTCGCCAGATGTGCTGGTACTCCTCCCAGCAGAAGGCCGCACTACCACAATAGTTTCGTATTTGCGTATCAGCCCGGACGTTCAGCGTCCAGCGGACGTCATCGATCTCGAAGAGTCGCGTGAGCGCTTCCACGCCCCGCCATCGCAGACGCTCGGGATACGCGTCGCGATCCGGATCGCAATCGACGCCGATCGCGACGTAAAGCTCGCGCGCCACTCGTAAGGCAGACACGACGAGTGATACCCACGCATCTTCTCACGCGGTCACGAAAAAAAAGAGCGAGCACTCGAGCGCTCGCTCCCGAAACTAGTGATGCCGGCTCCTTGCGCGTTTCACATGCGGGGAACTCGACCCGACGGAATACCATTCGGAAGTGAATACGGGCCCGGTACGTACACGCCGCCACGCGGTGGGCCGCGCCGGCCACCCCGCGGATCGCAATGGTCGCCATCGACCGTGCCGCCGCGAATGATCGCGCCGAAGATGGTGCCGAGGATGGAGCCACCTCCGTCACCACTGCCCTGAGCTGCGCCGCCACCATTCTGGCCGTGCGCGCCTTCGCCACCGTTAGGGTCCACCGGTGTCGGCGACGGACGTGGAACCGCTGGCGCCGTTGCGTCAGGCACGGGTGCCGTCACCGGAGCCGGTGCTTCCACTGCCACTGTAGTCGTCGCCTCCACGGTGTTGACCGCGGGCGTCGGCTCCGGCGCCGCCTTCACCGTGGGAGCTTTTGAGCGCACCGCCTTCGGCCCCGCAGCCTTTCGAATCGTAGTCGCGGGCGCCGGTGCACTCGACTGACCGATCTCGGTGAGCGCGAAGCTCTTGGATGCCTGCTGAGACGCGAGATCGAGACTCGACGACGACGCGAGCTGCAAGTCTCGCTTGAGATCGTCGTTCATCGCCCTGTTCGGCGATGCACTGTTTTTTGCGCAGCCGGCGAGGACCACGGCCGAAACGCCGACCGCCATTGCCGATGATCTCAGAACCTTGAACACGTGTCCCTCCAGAGCAAGCGCGCCCTCGACGTTTAGTGGGTGTCGTGCACGTCGGGCGTCGCGCGCATCTATAAAGCACCGGTTGCACCACCGGCCAAGTCGCCCCATCGCGAGTTAAGTCGCATTTCACTCGCGTCGTCGTCTCCGCCTGGTGACAGCCCATTCCAGCGCTGAGGACATGCATGAGTGCGCAACGCGAAGCGTCACTCGGGTATTATCTGGGACACGTCAGGCCCATTGTCCTTCAACACCCCGTCAAAGGCGAGGTATGGCTCCGCGTCTTTCTCTTTTTCTGTTGCTCGGTTTACTCGGAGGCTGCGCGTCGCACAACGGTGACCCCAGTGCGACGCAGCGGAGTGCAATCGCCAGTGCGATCGAGGCTCAGGTGCGCGATGCGTACGATCTGTCGAAGCCGGGCGCGGAGCAGCGTATGGTTGCGCTCTATGCGGACACTGGCCGCGTGGTGTCCACGTCAGGCGGCCGCGCGATCGCCTCGCGCGATACGATCACGCGAGGAATCCACCTCTTCTGGCAATACGTCGGCGCGAACATGAAGCAGCCGCAATGGATCTGGACGCACACCTACGTCGACGTGCTGTCGCCTAACGCGGCAGTATTCACGGGAACGTATCGCGTGCCGCACCTGACGCCGCGCGGCGAGCACCACGAGATTGCCGGCGCCATGACCCTCGTCTTCGCCAAGCGCGGCGACAAGTGGAGCATCGTGCAAGAGCATCTATCCGATGTGCCGCCGACGCCCGCGCCCGCGATGGATTCGACGATGAAGATGCCGGGAGGTTAATTCCTCTCCACTGCTCCAGCGGCGCCTGCTCGGCGAGGATCGGCACCGGCGGTGACGCTGCCGTTGCCGATCGTCAAGGCGGCCCCGTAGCCCTCGCGAAGCTCACCGAGCAGCGACACGAGACGCATCTTGTAGCCTAACGAGACGAGCTGTCGCATGACCTCGGGCGAGAATCCATCCTCCATCTCGATCGTGATGCCGTCGCTGCCTCGGGAACTTGGCAGAAAGCGCGGCAGCTCGAGCGCGGCTTGCGGATCGAGATGGTCATCGATGATGCCAACGAGCGTTTGATAGACGGCCGAGGTGATCCACGCATTTCCCGCGGCGCCGACGGCGGCGACAGGTCGTGAGCGTCCTTGGTCGGCACGAAAGACGATCGTTGGTGCGATGGTGCTTCCGTGGCGCGCGAATGGAAGGCGGGCGCCATACGCGCCTGGGTCCGTGGAGTACGACGCGAGCTTGTCGTTGTAGAGAAAGCCGAGCCCGGGTGTGACGTAGAAGTTGCCGCCCCACGTGCCTAACGTTTGCGTGACGGCGACGATATTACCATCGGCATCGGCAACCATGAAGGCGGTCGTTCCCGTCGCGTGATGAAATCGCAGGGAGTCTGCCGCGCCGGAATCGTTGCCGTCCGCCGCCCGTTGTGTAGCGCAGGGCAGTGAATCGCCGCGCAGCATCTCCGGAGCGAGAGCCTTCGACGGATCGAAGCAGCGCCAACGCGCGCGCGCCGTGTCGCGGCTCGTGAACGGCTCGATGTTCACGGGCCAGAGGCCCGGATCGGCAATGCGATTTCGGGTGGACGGCACCAAGAGCCACGCCGATAACATGGCGTGCAGCGTCGTCGCGTCATCGGCATATGGCTTAGGGTCTTTGAACTGCTCGAGAAGATTGAGGGTGCTCACGAGCTGTGCACCGCCCGCTACAGGGGGCGCGCTCGAGTACAGCGTGTACCCTCGATAAGTCCCTGCCACAGGCTCACGCTCGGCGGCGTAATACCGAGCGAGATCCGTGAGCTGGATGGCATTCCCTTTCCCGCGAAGATCGGCGACGATGCGCCGCGCGACTTCACCGCGATAAAACGCGTCGGCGCCGCCCGCGGCAATCTGCTCGAGCGTCCAGGCGAGGTCGGGGTTCTTGAGCGTGTCGCCGGCGTGCAGCGGCTGGCCATTGCGAAAGAAGAGCGCTCGCGACCCATCATACTTCGAGAAATGCTCGCGCTCCGTGGCCAAGGTCGTCGCCAAGCCTTCGCTCACGACGTAGCCGTTGCGCGCGGCGCGAATCGCCGGCGCGATGATATCGGCCCAGGTAACCTTGCCGCTGCCGTACTTCTTCACCGCGAGCTGCATCGCGGCTACTGTGCCGGGAACGTTCGCGAGCACCGGGCCATCGTCAGGCAGCCTACCGTTCTGCAGCACACTCGCGTTCCCGAGGCCCGCATCCTCGGGAACGCGCGTCATGAACTCGATGAGCTGCGGTCTGGCCATCGATGTACGATACACCAGCATCTGGCCATAGCCGCCCGGACCACTCGCGTCGGGCTCCACGACGCCTAACGTGAAGGAGACCGCCGCCGCCGCGTCGACCACGTTGCCGCCGCGGCGAAGGATCTCGAGCCCAGCAGCTGTCGCGACCGGATGCGCGCTCGATATCGCCGCGCGTCCCGTGGCCGATTGGCGATAGGATGGGCGCTCGCGTAAGAGCGCGTGGAGCACGCCGCGCAGCTCGTCGTCGTTTCGCGCGTTGGCAGCGCGCGTTCGGTAGCTCGTGACCAGCGATTCCCATCGTGCTCGCGCCGCGACGGCGGACGATGTGTCGTAGTAGAGCTTTGTGATGCGCGCCGCGAGCTCATTCAACGCGTCAATGTTATGACGTCCCCGCTCGTCGGCCGCGGCAAACGGCGCGCGTTCGGTCTCGGGTGCAACGGCGAGCCCCGCATCGGGCGCCGCTGGCGCGTCGACGTTCCAGAGAGCACCCGACTGACTCAACAGGTTTTGTGCATCGCGATCTCCGAGGCGATCGGGGTCGCCGTTATAGTCGACGTCGTCTTCAGGAAGCTCCACGAGGGTGATTTGGCGGCCTCCGGGCATCCACGCCGATGCCGCATGCCGCGCGCTCACCAGATTGGTATAATGGCCGTCCGTGGGGACGACGAATACCCCTCGTCTCGGCGCAGCCGTGGTGTACGTGAGTCGATCGCCGTTAGGCGACCAGGCCGGTCGCTCGATGCCGCTGGCGGTCACGATCGTGCTGTCGGCGCCCCGCTGCTCGGGTGCCGAGGAAATCGAGCGCACAACGAGTCGTCGACCCGATTCGGTGATTGCCACGAAGGCCACGCGTTCTCCATCGGGCGATAAGACCGGCCATCGTTCGGCGACCCGTCCGTTCGTTATGCGATGGTCCTTGCCGTCGCGCTCGCGGATCCAGAGCCGCGATGCACTGCCACGTCCGCGGACGAAGAGCAGTCGACCGTCGGTGAGCAAGACCGGTTCGGTCTCGTCTTCCGTCGCGCTCGTAAGGGGCGTGAGCTCGCCTACGCCGCCCGTGTCGCCAACAGCGATCTGCCAAATGTTGAAATGACCACTGCGGTTCGACGAGAAAACGAGGGACGTGCCGTCGGTAGACCACGATGGCGTCCGATCCCACGCCGGGCCCGACGTGATGCGTTTCCACTGTCCCTTCGTGCCGACTATCCAGATGTCGCCGCGCACGCTGAGCGCGAGTCGCCCGTCGTGCGCGTACACAGGATCGCGCGCGCCGGCGACAGACACGTCGACTGATTGTGCCCGCGCGACGAACAACGGAAGAACGAGTAAGAGAGCAACAGAGCGCATCGTCAAGCGTAGCGGTAGAGAGTCGAGGGTTCACACGGAAGTGGGGGGAATCGCCCCTCCACCCACAACCCTCTACCAGCAACCAGCAACCCGCAACCCGCAACCCGTTCAGTCGGCCCTCAACGCGATATTGGGGTCGACCCGCGTTGCGCGGAGCGCTGGAATGAGGCTCGCCAGTGCAGCCACGGCCAGGAGTGTGAGCGCGGCCGCAGAATAGGTCAGCGGATCCTTTGGCGAAACGCGGTAGAGCAGCGGAGCGATGAATCGGCCCGCCACGAGTGCGATCACCGCTCCAATGACGATGCCCGCGGCAGCCACGCGCATGCCGCTTCCAACAACGAGGCGCAACACGTCTCGGGCACTCGCTCCCAAGGCGATGCGGACCCCCAGCTCGTGGCTACGCTGTGTGACGTTGTACGCGATGACGCTGTAGAGCCCTACCGCCGCGAGCAAGAGCGCGAGTGCGCCAAAGAGTGCAAACATCGTGGCGCCGAGGTCCCAGGACCGCACTTCGCCATCAAGAATCTTGCGCAGCGGCGTCACGGCAACGTACGACACCCCCGGCATGGCACGCTGCAGCTCGCGCCGAACGGTGTTGACCATCTCGGTCGCGTCACCATGCGTGCGCACGAAAAGACCGTTGCCGCTTCCATCATATTGCGCGACGGGTGTGTAATACTGCTGGCCAGCTGGATCCGCGAGGTTGCGATCGACGATGTTCTCCGCGACCCCCACCACCGTGGAGCACGGCATCGTGTCTGCGCCAATGCGAACACACTGCCCAAGGGCTTCGGTGGCGGGCCAGAGTTTGTGCGCCATCGCCTGGCTCACGATGGTGACGCTCGGCGACCCATGGCGATCGGCGTCGGTGAAGTTCCGGCCGCGCACGATGCGCGTCCCCATCGTCGCGAAATAACTTGGTGATACCGTGTTAAATAAATACTCACCACGGATCGAGTCCCGGTTTTGGCGAAAGAGATCGTTGCTCCAGCTCATCCAGAAGGGCACGCTCACCGTAATGCCGGCGTTCTCGACGCCGGGAATCGCACGGGCGCGATCGAGCAGATCGTGGTGCAGGGCAACGCGCGCGGCGGAGTCGATCTGCAGGCCACGCATCTCGATGGAGACGAACAGGAGATGCGGCGTATCGTACCCGAACGCGAGGGCGTGAACGTTTCGCAGGCTCCGAACGAATAGGCCCGCGCCGACGAGCAGAACGACCGAGAGGGCTCCCTGGACGATGAGTAGTGCCGTGCGTGTGCGGGAGTTGTGATAGGTGCCTTCACGCGCTCCGGCCTTGAGCGCCGCGGCGACATCGGTGCGGCGAGCGAGGAGCGCTGGCGCAATTCCCGTAAGAAGACCAACGAGCATGGCGGCGCCCGCCGTGAAGAGCAGGATGCGCGCGTCGGCGAGAACCGAGGGCCATTCGACGTCGGGGAGCATCGCCGAGCGCAGGATCGTTCCGCCCCAGCGAGCGACGACCAGACCAGCGATCGCGCCGAGAACCGACAAAAGCATGCTTTCCGTGAGAAGTTGCACCAGTAGTCGACCGCGACTCACGCCTAACGCCACGCGGACGGCAGTCTCGCGGCGCCGTCGAAAGGCACGAGCAAGAAGGAGGTTGGCGACGTTGGCGCAGGCGATGAGGAGGACGACGACGGATACACCGACGAGCCAGGTCGCGACCTTCGTGTTCTTCCCCTGATTCGGTCCACGCTCCGGAAGGACCGACGCGGCAATGGCGCGCGGTCGCGCGATGTCGATGGGCGTCACTCGCTGTTGGGCGAGATAACTCTTGCGATAGGCATTCGTGAGGTCGGCCGTCGCCACCTCGATGGAGACGCCGGGCTTCCGCTCCACGAGCATCTTCATCCAGTTCATGTTGTGCGTCGTATACCAGCGCGATCGGTCGGCCGCTGATCCCATGCCGAACACGTCGTAGACGCCCGTCGTGATAGGTACGTACGCGACAGCCCCGATTTGATCCGACCCGACGAACCCGGCGGGTGCCACCCCGATGACCGTGTAGGCACGCCTACCTAACGAGATGGATTTCCCGAGCACGTCGGCGCGACCGCCAAAACGCGATTGCCAAAAGCTGTAGCCAAGGACGGCGACGGCGGCTCCTTCGGGTACCTTATCCTCGTCGGGTGTGAAGTAACGGCCGAGCGCGGCGGGCGCATTGAAGAACCGCCAGAAGCTGGAGCTCACCATGGCGACACGTTTCTCCGCCGTTTCCTCGCCCGTGCCAACGGCAAGGTCGAGATAGAAAAACGCCGCCGTGCGCGTGAAGGATTTCGTGAAGTTCGTGAGCTCGACGTACCGCGTATAGCTGATGCTGGCCGTCAGGTTCTCGACGCCGTCGAAGTTGCGCCCAAGGTAGACCAGGTTGGTCTGTTGAGGATTCGCGAGGAAGGGCGGCGGTCGGAAGAGCAACCGGTCGATGATGCCGAACATGGTGGCGTTGGCGCCGACGCCTAGCGCGAGCGCGAGAACGATGACCGTGGTGAATGCGGGCGTCGCTCGGAGTCCGCGCCCTGCGTAGCGAACGTCCTGAATGAGAGAGCTGAACCAGGCGGCCCGGCGATCCCGCTCGGCGCGCGAGCGATCGATCGCCTCGAGACGCGCCCGGGTACGCTCGACGTCACCAAAGCGTCGTTCCGCTTCGCGGCGCGCCTCGATCTCGTTCATTCCTTTGTCCATGTTATGTCTCACGGTCATCTCGAAATGAAAGCGCAACTCGTCGTCGACGGCGCGCGCGACGCGGCGCGGATCGAGTTCGATCCGAAAGAGTCGACGAATGCCGCGGGGCAACACGAGTTGCGAGTGGTTGGTAGCGAGTGACGAATCGGCTGCTAGGCGACCTGGAGCACCTTGAAAACGGCGTGCGCATAACGAGTGAACACGTCCGTTTGGTTCCTCAGGTGCTTTCGCCCGGCCGTGGTGAGCTGATAGTACTTGGCTTTACGATTGTTCTCCGATAGGCCCCACTCGCTCTCGAGCCAGCCGCGCTTCTCCATGCGATGGAGGGCGGTATAGAGAGCGCCTTCTTCTATCTGGAGGTCATCATCGGTGGTGTCACTAATCCATCGCGCAACGGCATAGCCGTGCATCGGTCCCCAGGTAAGCGTCTTGAGAATCAGGAGATCGAGCGTTCCCTGGAGGAGATCGAGATCGTTGAGCGCGGCAGGCACGGGCTTCCCATGAAGTGTTGAGGGGAAGTGTCATATCTGTTTCGTGGCTTGTCAATACGGAACTGCGCGAAGGGCGGCCCGCTCTTCATGTCATTCTGCCGATCAGTCCGAGGTGTCTTCTTGGTACTCATTCTTCGCACGTAGCGCCGCCGTTACGTCGTAGACGGCATGCACACCCATCGCGACGTAGAGAGTTCCCGTCGCCGACACCACGGCCTGCATAACGAGCCCGAGCGCGAAAACCCAACCCATGCTCTTCGCGCCCTGCGGATAGTGCGCGATCGCAAAGGCGGCGGCGCTCAGCAAGACCGCGGCGACGAAGCTCGCCGTCACCGACGCGAGAAGCACCACGAGCACGCCACGATATGCGGTCTCCTCGGCGACCCCCGCGGCCAGTGAGAGCGCGAGCCAGAGCGCCCACTGCAGCGAGGTCCGCGGCAGCAACGTGCGCATCCAGAGGCTGCGTCGCTCGTCGGGCGTGCGTAGCTGCCAGGAGATTGCGCCGACGCCAAGGACCACGGCGAGCGCGGCGAGAGCAATCGCGATGGTCGGTGCCCGGAGTCCGCTCCACGACCAGAGTGCCATCCGCTGGCTCCGCGCGACGAAAAACGAAATGGCGAAGAGCAGGAGTTGCACGAGGAGCGCGCGCACAAGAATGTCGGAGCGGCGGAGCGGCCGGCGCTCCACCTTCTTCTCGATGACCGCCTTGCTCCGCACCGCGCCAATCGGTACGGCGACAAGCACCACGAGCACGTACACGGCGGATTGGACATCCACCGTGAGCGGCGTGACAGGGGGGAACTGAGCGCCGGTGATCATCGGCGGCCTTGAGCGGCTCGGTCGTGCGCGACAGCTTGCACAGGCGCCACCGTATGGCCAGCGCCCGATCCCGTCAAGCGTCCTGCTCACATCGTGCCCGAGCTCCCCGACATCACCGTGTACGTCGAAGCCCTCGAACGGCGAGTCGTTGGCGCGCGGCTCGACGACGTGCGTCTCAAAAGCCCATTCCTGCTTCGCAGCGTGGCCCCACCGATCTCGGCGGTAAAGGGGAGGCAGGTCCAAGACGTTCGACGTATGGGGAAGCGCATCATCTTCGCCTTCGACGACGACCTCTACATGGTGCTCCACCTCATGGTCGCCGGACGTCTCAAGTGGCGCGAAGCGGGGAAGAAGCCAGTCGGGAAGATCGATCTCGCGGCGTTCGACTTCTCGACGGGGACGCTGCTGTTGACGGAGGCCGGGACGAAGAAGCGGGCCTCACTGCACCTCGTGTCGGGCTCCGACGGCCTCGCCCTGTTCGACCGCGGCGGGCTCGAGGTGCTCAGCGCGACCGCCGAGGAGTTCGCCACGCGCCTAACGAGTGAGAGTCATACGGTGAAGCGCGCGCTCACCGATCCCCGACTCTTCAGCGGCATTGGTAACGCATACTCCGACGAGATCCTACATCGCGCCCGCTTGTCGCCGGTAAAGCTGACGCGACGCCTTACGCCGCACGAGATGCAAGCGCTTTATGATGCCACGCGTGCGACGCTCGTGGAGTGGACCGATCGGCTTCGCGCCGAGACCGGCATCGGTTTTCCCGAGAAGGTTACGGCTTTCCGCGACGCGATGGCCGTGCATGGCCGGTACGGCGAGCCCTGTCCCGCGTGCGGCACGGCGGTCCAGCGCATTCGCTATGCGGACAACGAGACGAACTACTGCCCTACCTGTCAGACCGATGGGAGATTGCTAGCTGATCGCGGCCTTTCGCGATTGCTGAAACAGGATTGGCCGAGGTCGATGGAAGAGCTGGAAGAAATCAAGCAGCGATGAAATAGCTATCAGGGAATAGTCCATAGCTAGTCAGCCACCAGGCTCATCCTGCCCTCGCACACCACCACCGATTTTCCGCCGCAGCGAACGGATGTAATCCTCCCCGCCTTCTTATCCACCTCGACTTCGAGGATGCTCGGCCTTCCCATCTCGAAGCCTTGCTCGACGACCCACCGGAGGGTGCCGTCGAAACGTGGATCGCGCGTCGCGAGATAGCCGGCGAGGCCGACAGCGGCGCTCCCGGTGGCCGGATCTTCGGGGACCCCGATGAGTGGAGCGAACATGCGGGCGCGAACGTCCGAGTCCGGCCGCTCCGCGTCGAGCGCGAAGACCATCACCATGTTCGTCACGTAGCCGCGCAGGGTCTCCTCGAGGAGATCCGGCTTGGCGCGCGCACGGGCCACTGCACGTCGGTCGCGCAGCGGAACGAAAAGAAAGGGCGTGCCACACGTAATCGCTTCCGGTGGCATCTCGCTGCCGACGAGGTCATCTGTCGAAAGCGAGAGCATCGCCGCCAGCCGATCCGCCCGCGGCGGCGGCGCCAGCACCTCTGGAAGCTTCGCGACTGTAAGCTGCGCGAACGTGGGCTTTCCATCCGTGGCGCGGATCGTGACGGGGATAGGGCCTACGCCTTCTTCGAGCACGATGCGAGTCTCGTTGCCGGTGAGCTCGACTGCGCCAATGGTCGCGAGCACGTGCGCCGTCCCGATCGTTGGGTGTCCGGCAAACGCCAGCTCGCCGCCAGGGGTAAAGATTCGTACACGGCAAGTATGCTTCGGATCGGACGGCGGCAGCACGAAGGTCGTTTCCGAGTAGTTGAACTCTCGTGCGATCTGTGGCATAAGCTCAGGAGGGATGCCCGATGCGTCGGGAAAAACCGCGAGCTGATTGCCGCCAAACACGTGATCGGTGAAGACGTCGGTAGTGAGGTAGCGAGGGTGCATACGCGTTGAGGAAAAGAAGGAATGGGACCTAAGACCTAGAGACGTGGTTCCCTAGGTCCTAGGTCCCATCCCCTAGTCCCTAACCTACTGTCTTCGCCATTCTGGGCCGTAAGCTTTTCGTCATTTCTCGTCGGGCGCGGCAACGCGATGCGCGCGCGACGTGTACCAATTCGATTGACGCATACCAGGTAGCAACGCAGCGCATGGCGAACTGGCTCGAATCGCTTTTCGCATTTCTGTTCAAGTACCGGCCAGCGGTCTTCGCGAAGGGAGATTTTGCGTTCGGCTCTCCCAAGTCGGTGATCGTTCTGCTGGTTCTTGGTGCGCTCATCGGCGTGCCGGCGATTCTCACGTACGCTGCCGTACGCGGCAAGAGCACGCGACGCGATCGTTGGGTCCTCGGCGCGTTGCGCGGCATCGCGATCCTTCTGCTCGTGTTCTGTCTCTTTCGTCCGATGTTGCTGCTGTCCGCGGCCGTGCCGCAGCGGAACTACGTTGGCGTTTTGATCGATGATTCCCGCAGCATGCAGATCGCCGACGTGGATGCGGGAGACGCCCGGCCCCAGACGCGCGCGGATGTCGTGCGTCATCTCGTCGCGGGACCGGACAGCTCGATTCGTAAGGCACTCAGCGATCGGTTTCTCGTGCGCTATTTCCGTTTCTCGTCGGCCACGCAGCGCATCGCGAGCGCGGACGACGTGACCTTCGCGGGAACGAGCACACGGTTGGGAGATGCCATCGAGCACGCACGACAGGAGCTGGAGGCGGTGCCGCTGTCGGGGCTCGTGGTGTTCACCGACGGCGCCGATAACGCGCGCACGCCGCTTGGCGACGAGCTGCTTTCGCTCCGGGCGCGCTCGGTGCCGGTGTTCACGGTTGGCGTTGGCCGCGAAAAATTCGACAAAGACATCGAAATCCGCCGTGTCGAGGCCACGCGAACCGCGCTCAAGGGGAGCGCGATCGTTGCCGACGTCCTCGTTAGGCAACGCGGCTACGGTGGCCAGAAGGTGCCGCTCGTCGTCGAGGATGAAGGGCGAGTGATCGCATCGGAAGAGGTCGCGCTGCCTGGCGACGGCGACCTGGCGCCGGTGCGCGTGCACGTTGTCCTGAACGATCCGGGCGCACGGACACTCACCTTCAAGGTCGCGCCCCAGGCCGGCGAGCAAGTCACTCAGAACAATGCGCAGCAGGCGCTCGTCGTCGTGCGCGAGCGCCGTGAGAAAATTCTCTACGTCGAAGGCGAGCCGCGCTACGAGATGGCGTTCATTCGTCGTGCCGTTGCTAGTGACTCCAATCTCCAGCTGGTCACCCTGCAGCGGACTGCGGAGAACACCTTCCAGCGTTTTGACGTGGACAACAGCGAGGAGCTTGCTGGCGGGTTTCCAAAAACGCGCGAGGAGCTGTTCCGCTATCGAGGCATCATCCTCGGCAGCGTGGACGCGAGCTTTTTCACGCGTGATCAATTGCAGATGCTCGCGGACTTCGTGAGCGTGCGCGGCGGCGGACTGCTGTTGTTAGGCGGACGGCACGCTTTTGGTGAAGGCGGCTACGCCGACACGCCGCTCGCGCCCGTGATGCCGATCGTGATTGGCGGTGAAGCAGTGCCGGACTCGCTGACCTTTCTCGCCGACATCAAGGCTGAGATCACGCCCGCGGGCGCGGCAAGCGCCGCGACGCAGATCGCCGCAACCGAACAAAAGTCCAGTGAGCGCTGGAAGACCTTGCCCGTCCTCACGAGTGTGAACTTTGTGCGTGGCATCAAGCCAGGCGCGGTCGTGTTGGTGAACGGCGTGGTCCCAACCGATGGACGCACGGAATCGGCACCGGTTCCGGTGCGGCGGTACGAGCAGCCCGTGCTGGTGTATCAGCGTTTTGGTAAGGGCCTGTCCATCGCCCTACCGGTCCAGGACACGCACTTGTGGCAGATGGATCCGTCGACGCCGGTCGACGATCCCACCTTCGTGACGTTCTGGCGACAGTTGCTTCGTTGGGTCACGAGCGACGTGCCGAATCGCATTACGATTGCGTCCCAGAGCGACGTCACGGGAGTGCGCGAACCGGTCGCGCTGACAGCTGAAGTAGCGGACAGCGGTTTCGTCATGCGTAACGACGCCCATGTCGTGGCGCACATCACGGCTCCGTCGGGGACCACGCGTGATGTACCGATGGAGTGGGCGGTGGACCGCGATGGCGAGTATCGCGCGACGTTCACGCCCGAAGAGCCGGGGAATTACGCCATCGTCGCCGAAACACAGGATGCGCGCACTACAGCCACGCTGAAAAATTCCAACGCGGCCACGGACTCGATCCGCGATCACGCCAGCGAGGCGACCTACATTCGCGTCAATCCCACGTCGGAGTCGTCGCGCGAGTTCGTCGACGCCGAGATGCGGGCGTCGCTTCTGCAACGCATCTCCCGCGAGACGGGAGGCAAGTTCTACACGCCGGCCACGGTGAATGCGCTGCCGGAAGACATAGCGCTCAGCAAGCGTGGCGTCACCGTCGTGAACCAGATGGACCTGTGGGACATGCCCTTCATCTTCCTTCTATTGGTTGGTCTGGTCTGCGCGGAATGGGCCTATCGCAAGAAGCGAGGCCTCGTATGAAGAGGACGTGGAGGGTTGAGGGTAGAGGGCGGGGGCGCACCGGTATGCGATTTCTTTCGCTCGCACTCGCCCTCGGCGCGCTGCCCGCCTACGCCCGCGCTCAGGGAACGCGGCTGCTCGTCGTCTCCGGGCTTGGCGGAGAGCCACAGTACAGTGAGCAATTTCGCAACTTGGGACTCACCCTGGTCGAGGCCGCGCGAAAGCGGTACGCGATCGGCGATTCCGCGGTTATATACCTCGCGGAAGACGGCGCGAAGGATCCGCGCATTACCGGTGTCTCTACGAAGGTCAACGTCGAGGCAGCGCTCGCTCGCTTTGCGAAGAGTGCGGCGCCCGGTGATCAGATCGTCATCGTGCTCATAGGTCACGGTAGCGGTTCAGCCGAGGACTCGAAGATCAGCCTCCCGGGCCCCGATATGTCAGCACGCGATTTCGTGCGCGACCTCGCCGCGTTCACCACGCAGCAAGTTGGGTTCGTGGACCTAACGAGCGCGAGCGGCGACATGCTACCGGTCCTGTCCGCGCCGAAGCGCGTCATCATCACCGCGACGAAAAGCAGCTTCGAGAGGAACGAATCCGTTTTCGCGAAGCACTTCGTCGCGGCGCTCACGAGCGATGGTGCCGACATCGACAAGGACGGACGCGTCTCGCTGCTCGAGGCGTTCCGCTACGCGGTGACAGAGACGAAACGCTACTACGACGATCAGGGAAGATTGCAGACGGAGCACGCCCAGTTGGACGACAACGGCGACAAAACCGGAACGGCTGACGTCGATGTACGTGTTGCAAGCGGCGGCGGCGACGGCGCGCTCGCGCGACGTATCTTTCTCGGTGGCGGTGGCACCTACGCCTCGGCACAGGGCGCGAACGACCCGCGTCTCGCGGCGCTGTACAAAGAGCGCTTCGCCCTCGAAGGACGCATCGAGGAGCTCAAAAAGCGCAAAGCCGCTTTGAGCGCTGACGCGTATGACGACGCGCTCGAGAATTTGCTCGTAGAGCTGGCGATGAAGTCGAAGGAGATTCGTGCGATGGAGGGAAGATCGTGAGACGGAGTGCGGCTTTTGCCCTTCTTCCAGTGCTGCTCGCCTTTCCGAGTGCGAGAGCGCAATCCGTGGACGACGCGACGCAGCTGTTGCGTACGGGCAAGTACGGCGAGGCCGCGGCGGCGTTTGCCAAGGTTCCGGCAACTGACGGGGAATGGGTAGAGGCGCAGCGGGGGCTCGTTAGGTCGCTGACGGCCGTCGGCAAATACGACGAGGCGGAGAGCGTCGCACGAAAAGCGACGGCGGCGCCCAACGGCGTTCAGCTTCAAAACACCCTCGGCGAAATACTTCACGAGCGCGGAAAGAACGCTGAGGCCGAGCAAGCCTTCGCGCGCGCACGCAGCGGGAAGGCGTCGGATAGTCTCACGGCCGCGCTCAATCTTGCCGTGTTGCATTACGAGCGTGGCGATCGCGACGTCGCCATGAAGGAATTCGATCATTTCATCGACGTGTACAATGGTGCTCGCGCGCCGTCGCTCACGGCGGCCGATCTCACCGCGGTGGCGATTGCCTGCCGGTATCTGGGAGCGACGAATCCACAGCTGTTCAAGGACGCGTTGAAGGCCTTCGACCGTGCGATTCAGGAAGGCGGCGAAACACCGGCCGGTGACGATGCCCGCGTCGCGCTGGGCCAGATGTTCCTCGAGAAGTACAACAGTGCCGACGCGCAGTCGACCTTCGATGAGATCTTGAACGACAACCCGAACGACGCGCGCGCTTTGCTCGGCGCCGCGCAGCGACGGGTGTTCGACGGCGGCGGCGGTGCCGACTCGCTCGTCCGCCGCGCGTTGAAGGTGAACCCCAACTACGTGCCGGCGCACGTTTTCGCGGCCGAGCTCCATCTCGATCTCGAGGAGTATGCCGACGCGCAGCGCGAAGTGGATCGAGCGCTACAGGTGAATCCCGTGTTCCCCGAGGCGCTGGCAGTGCGAGCGGCCACGCGCTATCTCGTCGGCGACGCCGCGGGCTTCGAGGCGGCGAAACGTCAGGCGCTCGCCGCCAATCCGCGCGACGCAGAGTTGTTCAACACGCTCGCCGAGCTCGCCGCGCGCGTTCGTCAGTATCGCGAAGCCGCGGAGTTCGCGCGGCAAGCGGTGGCACTGGACGCCAAGAGTTGGCGTGGTTTCGGCTTGCTCGGTATGAACGAGTTGCGGCTTGGTCAGATCTCGACGGGCAAGAAGGATCTGGAGACGTCGTTCACCGGGGATCCCTACAACGTCTGGATCAAGAACACCCTCGACCTCCTCGACACGTTCAAGAACTACGACGAGATCAAGACTGATCATTTCGTGTTCATGATCGAGAAGGATGAATCGGCGTTGTTGCAGCCGTATATCGCGGAATTGGCGGAGGCAGCATATGCGCGCTTCGCGTCGACCTACAAATACACGCCGCCACCGCCGATCCGGATCGAGGTCTATCGCAGCCACGCCGATTTCTCCGTTCGCACCGTTGGGCTAGCGGGAATCGGTGCGTTAGGCGTGAGCTTTGGAACGACGCTGGCGTTCGATTCGCCGGCGGCAAAGGATGCCGGTCCATTCAACTGGGGCTCCACGGTGTGGCACGAGCTGGCGCACACGTTCACGTTAGGCTCTACGGATCATCGGATTCCTCGCTGGCTGTCAGAAGGCTTGTCGGTGTACGAGGAGCATCGCGCCAGGCCTGGATGGGGCTTCGACGTCACGCCTGCGTTCCTCGACGCCTATCGCAAGGGCAAGCTCGTACCCGTGAGCCGGATGAACGACGGATTCATGCATCCGGCGTATCCGGAGCAGGTGATGTTCTCGTACTATCAGGCGTCGCTGGTCTGCGATCTGATCGCGCGCGACTATGGCGAGACGGCCATCTACCAGATGCTGCAGGCCTACAAGGCCGGAAAAAACACAGACGATGTTTTCAAGAGCGTGTTGAAGGCGGACCTCGCGACCTTCGACAAGAAGTTCGACGCGTACATGCGCGAGAAGTTCACGCTGCCCCTTGCATCGCTGGACAAGTATCGGACGACGATGAATGACGCGCGCCGATTGCTGCAGGGCGGCCAGGACGACGCGGCGATCAGTTTGCTGTCGATCGCGCAAACGGCATTTCCGCAGTACGAGGGCGATGATAGTCCAACATGGTATCTCGCTCAGATCTATATGAAGCGCGGCGACACGAAACGCGCGGCCGAGGAGCTGAAAAGACTGGTCGCCTCGAACGAGGCGAACTACGCGGCGCAGCTCGCCCTTGCGGACGCCCTGCAGAAGTTGGGAGACGCCAAGGGCGCGGCGACCGCGCTCGCTTCCGCCCTGTACATCAATCCATTCGAGCTCCCGGTCCATCAACGACTGGCGGAGTTAGCGAAGGCGTCGGGCGATCCGAAGATGGTCGTGCGTGAGCGACGGGCCGTTGTCGCGCTCGCGCCCGTGGATCGGCCCGAGGCGTTGTATCAGCTCGCGGTAGCGTATCGCGAGGCAGGGGATTCCGCCGCGGCGCGGCACACGGTGCTGCGCGCGCTCGAGGACGCGCCGAATTTCGAGAAGGCGCAGACGCTCCTGCTCGCGATTCACGAAGAGCGCGCTGGAGGAAAAAAGCCATGAGTCGAGTAGCGACTGTTGCGCTTGCCGCCGTCGTCGTCGCGACGGCCAGCGCGGGGGCTCAGGATCGCCGGTCGATGATGCGGTATTTCGGCGATCCTAACGAGTACTATGTGCCCCCCGCGTTTCATGGCAACGCGAAATACGATGGACGTTTCACCTTTGCGCGGATCAAGTATCGCGGGTACGCACACTTTACCGATGAGGGTCCGGGCTGGTCACACGACTATCCACGCTCCGATGTCCACTTGATGAAGATCATGCGTGAGGTCACGGCGCTCCGGCCGTTCGTGCAGCGCGGCGACATCGTCGGTGGAAACATCTTCGCCCTCGATGATCCAGAGCTGATGAAGTATCCGGTTGCGTACTTCTCGGAGCCTGGCGGTTGGTCACCGAACGACAAAGAGGTCGCCGGTTTTCGTAACTACCTGCTCAAGGGTGGTTTCGTCGTGTTCGACGACTTTGGCGAGATGCGCGGTTTCGATCAGGGCGATTGGCTGAACACCGTGACCCAGCTGCAGCGCGTGTTGCCGGGCTATCAGCTCGTTCGCCTCGAGGCGAGCCACCCGATCTTTCATGCGTTCTACGACATCGGGCTCGATGTCATCGCCCGCACGTATCGTGGTATTCCCGCGTATTACGGGATCTACGAGAACAATGATCCGAAGCGCCGGCTGCTGGCCATTCTGAACTATAACAACGACATCGGCGAATACTGGGAGTTCTCGGACGAAGGCTTCGATCCGGTCGCGCTCACCAACGAAGCATACAAGCTGGGTGTGAATTATTTGATGTACGGTTTGACGCATTGATCCTGAGGTGCGAGGTGTCAGGTGCTTGGTGCGAGTTCAGCACGCAGCAACTGCCTTTCGCCAAACGCCTCCGAGCACTTATCACCTAGCACCAACACCTACTCGTGGCTACTACCATCGCTCCGCCCCAAACGAATCTCGAGCAAGACGACCTCGAGCTCGCGCGCCGTCTCAAGACCGGTCACGACGCGATCATCTCCGAGCTGCGAAAGCTCATCGTCGGGCAAGAGGACGTCATCGATCTCGTGCTGCTCTCGCTCTTCACTGGCGGCAACAGTCTCATCGTCGGCGTGCCCGGGCTTGCGAAAACGCTGCTCATTCACACGATGGCACAGGTGCTCGATCTGAAATTTTCGCGAATTCAGTTCACTCCGGATCTCATGCCGTCCGACATCACTGGCACCGAGATCATTCAGGAAGACGCCGAAAGCGGGCGACGCCACCTCGTCTTCACACCGGGACCGATCTTCGCGAACATCATCCTTGCCGACGAGATCAACCGCACGCCGCCAAAGACGCAAGCCGCATTGCTCGAGGCAATGCAGGAGCATCGCGTCACGGTGCAGGGGCGGAGCTACACGCTTCAGGAGCCGTTCTTCGTCTTTGCGACGCAGAACCCGATCGAGCTCGAGGGGACGTATCCGCTTCCCGAAGCGCAGCTCGACCGCTTCATGTTCGAGATCGTCATCGATTACCTCACCGAAGAGCAAGAGATCGAGGTCGTCCAATCCACGACGTCGACGCAGAACTACCGCTTCCAGCACGCGGTCACGGGCGCCGACATCGTTGCCTTTCAGCAGCTCGTACGACGCGTGCCGGTCTCTGATGCCGTCGCTCGTTATGCAGTGAATATCGCCCGCACGAGCCGGCCCGGACCGGCGTCGCCGGAGATCATCAAGAAATACGTCTCCTACGGGGCCAGCGTCCGCGCGCCACAGCACCTCATCCTTGGCGGCAAAGCCCGGGCGTTGATGCAAGGACGCACGCATGTGAGCTTCGAGGACATTCGTGCGCTGGCCAAGCCGATTCTGCGGCATCGAGTGCTCACGAACTTCCACGCTGAGTCCGAGCGCGTAACGTCGGATGCCGTGATCGAGGAGTTGCTGAAGTCCGTGCCGATGCCACGGTCAGGGATGTAAGCCCGTCATGACCGCGCTGCAGCCTACCGCCCCGAACCGACTCATCGACCCGATCGTCCTCGCGCGGATCGGCGATCTCGAGCTCGTCGCCCGTATGGTCGTCGAGGGTGTCATCAACGGGCTGCATCGGTCGCCGCACCTTGGTTCCTCCATGGATTTTGCCGAACATCGTGCGTATATGCCCGGCGACGACATCCGGCGCATCGATTGGAAGCTGTTCGCACGGAGCGATCGGCATTTCATCAAGGAGTTCGAGGCCGACACGAACACGAACTTCACGGTGCTGTTGGACACATCGCGTTCGATGCGGTACGGCGGCTCGGTCGAAGGCACCGGCACGCTCAGCAAGCTCGATTACGCGCGCTATCTCGCCGCTTGTCTCGCATACCTCGCCAGCACGCAGCGCGATCGTGTGGGACTCGTGACGTTCGACCGCGAGATCCGCGATTACGTACCGCCGTCCGCGAAGCACCTGAACGTCGTGCTGCACACATTGGATCGCCTTGGCGAAGCGGCCGCGGCGGCGCCACCAGGGAGTCCGAGCGCGCCGAACGCGAACCCGCTGGCAACGCCCGGCCTGTCGGCCATCACGCGTCGCATCGGCGAATCGTTTCGCCGCCGTGCGATCGTGCTGTTGATATCCGACTTCTACGAGGAGCCGGCGGCGGTGCTCGACGCGCTTGGCTATCTGCGCGGCAAAGGAAACGACGTGATCGTTTTTCACGTGCTCGATCGCCGCGAGCTCGATTTTCCATTTACCGATAGCGCGAATTTCGTCGACCTCGAAACGGGTGAGCGGATGCCGGTGATCCCCGACTACTTGCGCGCCCAGTACCGCGCGCTCGTCGCCGAGCATATTGCTTCGCTGCAACGCGTCCTCGGCGAGAACCGCGTGGATTACGCGATGTTCGATACCAGCAAGCCACTCGATTACGCCCTCTTTCGCTTTTTGTCTGCCCGAGAGCGCGTACGGCAGGCCCGCTTCATGTCGCGAGCCTGAGCTCTCGAATCTCGTCCAGTGTCTTTTCTCGCCCCACTCTTCCTCGCCGGCCTCGCGGCACTCGCCGTCCCTCTGATCATTCACTTGATCAATCGGGAGCGACGCGAGGTCGTGCCGTTTCCGTCGTTGATGTTCCTACAGCGAATACCGTATCGATCGGTGCGTCGCCAAAAGCTGCGCCACATTCTGCTCTTGATCCTGCGATGCCTGGCACTCGCGATTCTCGCCATGGCCTTCGCGCGGCCATTTGTAAAACGTGACACGCGAGCTCGCGCGATCGGGACTGGAGCGCGCGAGCTGGTGGTGCTGGTCGATCGGTCGTACAGCATGGGCGCCTCCGATCATTGGACGCGCGCGCAAGCGGCGGCGCGGCGCGCCGTCGCCAACCTTGCACCAACAGACCGCGCAACCATCGTCGCCTTCGATGACGATGCGGCCGCCGTCACGCCTCCAACACAGGATGTCGCAACGCTGAATGCCGCTATCGGCGCTTTACACCCGGGATCGGAGGCCACGCGCTATGCGCCGCCGCTGAAGCTCGCGGCGCAGATCCTCGCGGGATCGAACCTCCCCCGTCGTGAAGTTGTGCTCATCTCCGACTTTCAGCGACTCGGCTGGTCTGTGCGCGACGAGATCGCCTTCCCGGCGCATACGACTCTGACGAATGTCGACGTGACCAATGGTGACACAACGTTCGCGGACGCTGCCGTTGCGGACGTGGACGTGCAGCGCAGCGAGGGCGAGCGAGACCGGGCAGTGATCGCGGCGCGCCTAACGAACACGGGTGCCGCGGCTGTGAACAACGTCGACGTCACACTCGAGTTGAATGGACGCGTCGCCGAGACACGAAAAGCTACGGTACCCGCGCATGGCGCCGTCCAGGTGCGCTTCACGCCAATCGCGATCCCGAGTGGCACGTCCGCGGGCGTCGTTAGCTTCACCGCGGCGGGGTCTACGCAACGCACGAATCAGCTCGCGGCCAACGACAGGTATTTCTTCACGATCGCCCCCGATGCCGGCGTCTCGGTGCTCGTCGTCGAGCCGTCCTCCCCGCGCCCAAATCAGAGTCTGTACCTCACTCGCGCTCTTGAGATCGGCACCAAGCCGTCCTTCAAGATTGACGCACGGAAAACCGGAGGCCTTGCACCAGCCGATCTCGAAGCCCGGTCTCTGATCGTCTTCGACGAGGTGCCGCCGCCGTCTGGCGAGGGCGCACGTCGCCTACACGAATTTCTCGAAGCGGGCGGCGGCATCCTCATCGTTGCGGGCGATCAGCTTCCGGCAGGTGCTTGGGGCGGCGAATGGAGCGCTGCATTGCCGGGAGCGATCGGCCCGGTCATCGATCGCGCGGGGGAGGCTGGCGGCACGCTTGCCTGGATCGACTACGATCATCCCGTCTTCGACGTCTTCAACGCACCACGTTCGGGTGATTTCGCGACGGCGCGGTTCCTTCGTTACCGCCGCCTAACGGTTCGCACCGACAGCGCTCGTCACACCGGCGGCGTCGCCGACACGGCAACGGGCTCGCATGTTCTCGCCCGTTTCGACGACGGCATGCCGGCGCTCGTCGAGCAGCGCGTCGGTCGCGGCAAAGTACTCGTTTGGACATCCACGCTCGACAGTTATTGGAATGATCTGGCCCTCCAGCCAGTCTTCCTCCCGTTCGTCCACCAAGTGGCGAAGTACGTGGGACGGTATAGCGGCGCACGGAGCTCGTTCACCGCGGGCGAGGTCCTCGATCTCTCCCGCCACGCGGAGCTGTCGCCACTCGCTGCGAGGAAGGACGCGCCGGCCGTTGTCGAGGCGCCCTCTGGCGAAAAGACGCGCTTCGCCACATCCAATGAGGGGCTGATTCCGTTGCATGAGCAGGGCTTCTACGAGATTCGTCCGGAAGGGGCTGCTCGGGGGATGGGACAGCGAGTCGCTGTGAATCTCAACCCTGCCGAAGCGAATCTTGCACGCATCGATCCCGAGGAGCTCAAGACATCCGCACTTGCTGGGGCTGGCGTCGGTGTTGCCGGTACCGTCACCGCAGATGCGCCGACACGCGAAGATACCGAGCGACGGCAAACGATCTGGTGGTATTTGCTCGTGCTCGCGGGCGTTCTGCTCGCGACCGAGACATTGATGTCAAATCGCCTGTCGAGGCGAAATGCATGAGAAGTGGCGAGCTGCTGCTGGCGGCTCGCCACTAGCCATGAGGTGAGACATGGAAGCGACCCATCCGTTCCCCGACCGCGCGCGCCTAACAGGCGTCGTGCACGGCGTGCGAAATCGTTGGCGAATGAAGCGGGCGCTGCGCGGCGCCAGCGTCGTTCTCGCGGCCGCGTTCGTCCTCCTCGTAGGATCGGCATATCTACTCGATCGGCTCCATTACGGCCACACGGCCCTGATCGTCACGCGCGTCATCGTCCTCGTTGCCATTGCCGTTCTCGCCGCCATTTTCGTCCTGGCACCTCTGCTCCCAAAGCGGAAGCCGAGCGATCGCCGCGTTGCGTTGTATCTCGAAGAGCATGCCCCGTCACTCGACGCCGCGCTCCTGACGGCGGTCGAGTTGCAGGAGATTGAAGCCGCCGCGGCAAACGAAGACGATCTCCGCGCGCGTCGTCCGGTGTCGGCCACGCTCCTCGCGCATCTCACGCGCACCGCCCTCGAGCGCGTTCACACCATCGATGACGGCAAACACGTCGACGAACGCGAGCTGCACATCAGCGCCGGCATTCTCGCTGGCGTCGCCGGCATCGCGCTTCTCATTACGCTTCTCGGACCGCCGGTGCTCCGCCACGGGATGGGGCTGATGTTCGCGCCGTGGGATCGCGAGCCTACCGCCAATGCCTACGCCATACTCGCCGAGCCGGGCAACGTCACCGTTGCTCGCGGCGGAGACCTGCTCATCGCCGCGAAGCTTCGTGGGTTCCAGTCGGACGCGGTTGATCTGCTCGTGAGGCAGCGCGACTCCACGAACTGGCAGCGGCTCACCATGGCGCTCGACAGCGTGGGCAGGTTCGCGGGCCGCTACACATTCCGATTGTTCGACATCGCACAACCGATGGAGTACGTCATCGAGTCGAACGGCATTCGGTCCCCAGCGTACCGAATCGACGTTGCCGATGTTCCGTACACGAAGAAGCTCGGCCTCGAGTATCGCTTCCCAGCCTACACGGGAATGGCTCCGCAAGCTGTGGACGAGGGCGGCGACATTGCCGCGCTGAAGGGCACTCAGGTGCGCGTTCGCATAACGACCACCGTGCCCGCACGTGGCGGACATCTCATCGTCGAGCGTGGCGAGCAGAACGATACCGTCGCTCTCACGCCAAACGCCGACGGCACGCTCGGTGGAACGCTCCGTGTTGCCGCCCCTGGCTTCTACAAAGTGGAGCTCGAGGCGCAGGACGGACGGGTATTCCCAGGCTCGCTCGATTACACCATCGACGCACTTCCCGACCGCCCGCCTACCGTGACCTTCACAAAGCCGGGCCATGATGAAAAAGTACTGAACGTTGACGAGGTCTACGCCGAGGTGCAGGCCGAGGACGACTTCGGCATTCAGAAGATGGAGTTGGTCTATGCGATAAACGGTGGGCCAGAGAAAACTGAACCGCTCTACGGAGCCACTCGGCGTACGCCGCAAATGACCGCGGGGCACACCTTCTCGCTCGAGGATTTCAAGCTGCAGCCCGGCGACGTCGTCTCGTACTATGCGCGTGCGACGGACAACGACGCCGTGAGCGGCGCGAACACAGCCAGCACGGATATTTACTTCCTCACCGTGCGTCCGTTCGCGCAGGACTACAAGCAGGATCAGGGCGGGGGTGGCGGCGGCGGAGGCGCCGACGACGCGGGCCAGCTCTCCGAGCAGCAGCGCCAGATCATCGCCGGCACCTTCAATACGCTGCGCGACAAATCGTCGAAGGCGCAGAAAGAGCTTCAGGAAGATTTGTCCACGCTCCGCGTGTCACAACAAAAGCTGCGCGGTCAAGCGGAAGAGCTCGCGCGCCGGATCGTGGACCGTGGCATTGCCGCGAAGGACTCCAACTTCGCGAAGATCGCCGACATCCTGAACAAAGCGACGCCCATCATGGATACGGCGGAGAAGGCACTCGCCGACGGCAGCGGACAGACGGCGCTCGCGCCGGAGCAACGAGCACTCCAGCAGCTGCAACGCGCCGAGGCCGTCTTCCGCAACGTACGCGTGAGCATGGGCGGCGGTGCCGCCGGTGGCGGCGGCGGTCAACAGCGCGCGCAGGATCTCGCCGACCTCTTTGAGCTCAATCGTGAAAAGTTGCGAAACCAGTACGAGAGCGTGCAGCGTGGCCGAGAACAGCAGCAACAGGCCGATCAGCAAATCGACGAAACCGCGGAACGGCTCAAGCGACTCGCGGCGCGACTTCAGCAGGAGAACGAACGCGCGCAACGAAAGGCCGACAGCCTGAACCAGCAGATGGGTCAGTCGGGCTCGTCGGGCGGCGCTGCAGAGCGTCAGATGGCAAAGGAGGCCGAGGAAGCCGCGCGTCAGCTCGAGCGTCTTGCACGCGAGAAGGCCGAGCAGCAGCGTCAGGAGAGCAATGGTGGGTCACAGAACAACAGCTCGTCGGCGTCCTCCTCGTCATCGAAGTCGGGCGGCTCGTCGGGCGGCAGTCAGTCGCAGCAGCGTGAGCAGCGTGCTCTCGAAGACGCGGCGCGTCGACTTCGCGAAGCCGCGGACGAAATGCGTCGCGCTGCCAGCGGCAGTACGTCCTCTCGTCAGGCGGCCGCGGACGCGGCCTCGGCGCAACAGCGGCTGGAAGAGGCGCGGCGGCTGCTCGACGAGCAACGGACGGGCCGCCTCGATCGCGACGTCCAGGATGTTCTCCAGAGCGCGAAGTCGTTAGCCAAGCAGGAGCAACAGGTTGCCGGCGATGTCAACAGGCTTTCGGAAAACACCAACGCCCAAGATCGTGCGCAGCAGGCGCAAGCATTGATGGACAAGAAGGGTGAGATGGCCAACGAGCTCCGCGACCTCAAAGCGCGGATGGATAAGCTGTCGCTCGATTCGCGCCGCGAGAACAAAGAGGCGGCTACCGGGCTTGCCGAGGCATCCAAGGCGCTGCGCGACCGGAAGACGGAGGAAAAGATTCGCGCTTCACAGGGTGCAATGCGGTACGGCAATCCCGAGTACGCCAAGTCACTCGAGGGCGCCATCGGGAGCGACCTCGCGGATCTTCAACAGCGGCTCGAGCAGGTGGCGGGCGCCGCGCGAAATGGAGCCGGTAAACAGGGCGACGGCCAGGCACAGTCCCAGGCGCTCGATCGCACGCGGGACCTCGTGCGCGGCATGCAGTCGCTCGATGAGCGAATGCGAAACTCCCAAAATGGGAAAAGTCAACAGGCGAACGGTGCGGGCCAGCAACAGCAGCAGGGCCAGAACGGCCAGCAGAACCAGAAGGGACAACAAGGGCAAAATGGTCAGCAAGGCCAGAACCGACAGCAGGCTCAAAGTGGCCAAGCGCAGAGCGGCCAGCAGCGTGGACAACAGGGTCAGGGCGGCCAACAAGGTCAGGGCGGACAAGGACAGGGAGGACAGCAAGCACAGGGCGGCCAGCCAGGCGCCCAGGGTCAGAATGGCCAAGCCGGCGGCGCTGGCCAGGGCGGAATGCGCGGCGGTCAGAATGGTGGCGGCCGGCCTGGCGAGAACGCCGGAGGCCAGCCGGGGAGTGCATCGTTAGGCCAGTACGAGCGCGAGCTCCGCGAGCGGCTTTCTGATGCCCAGGCCTTGCGACGCGATTTGCAGCGCCAGAACATGGATACACGCGACCTGGATCGGGCCATCGCCGGGCTGCAATCACTCCAAAACGATCGCCTCCTTGCCGACGAGCGCACGGCGGCGGAATTGCGCGCGCAAACGCTCGAGCACCTCAAGGCCTTCGAGTTCACGCTGCGCAAGAAGCTCGGCGAAAGTGACGAGAACCGTGTCCTCCTCGGGCGCGCGGGCGACGTCCCAGCGTCGTTCAAGCAGTACGTCGAGGAATACTATCGGTCGCTCGCGAAGAAGCCCTGATTGCGGCCACCGGCAGCGTGCATCACCACCAGAGTCGTCGCACTTCGACGACTCTGGCCCGCGCCGCCAGCGTCAAACAGTTTTCGACATCCGGCCAAAGCGATTCCCATATCTTGCTGAGTCGCACAACGTCCGGACCTGGCGATCCGCTTGCCTGTCGCGCCTCGCGCGACGCCGCCGCGAGGACGCTCCGCAGCTGGGTGGCCTCGCGTGCATCGAGTTGGCCGACCGTAGATAAGACGGCGAGAAAATAACGGCCCGAGTCCGACGCGAGCACAAGTGCTCGTGCCGCGGCGGCGGAAGCAGCGGGCGCCTGCGAACCGATGCGGACGAAGGGCAAAGCCCAATTATCCGGCATCCAGTCACCCGCGGCATTTCGCTCCCCCGTCCACAGGTGCAAGATGCCCAGCCGCGTCCCGTTAGGCGCCCCATGCTGGCCGGCGTGATGTGTCGGCAGCGCCTCGTCGTCGATGAAGCCGCTGTGGTCGTGCCAGGCACGCAGACCGCGCGGAAAATCTGGGTAGCTGTCGGCAGGTGAGAGGAGACGCGTGTAGGCCACTCCGGCCAGTACAGGCCCAGTGGGCGAGGATACGTAGATGAGTACCGGCGGGCGCATGGGGTCCACGCTGTCGGCGAGAATGAGCGCGATGTTGAGCCAATGCTCACCCATTGCCGGGAGGTCGGGGCCCACCTCACGATATCCGTCGGCGATCGCGAGCGATCGATCGCGGTAACGCGCCGTGCCCGCGCGAGCGGCCGCGATGAATCGGGTGGCCTCTGAGTCGGCGCTCGCGGCGGTCATGTGCGACATGGCGTGCTGACCCGGCAGTTGTTTGGCGGATATGCTGAGCAGCATCGCGACGCACGCGAACGTTCGCGCCTTCATTGCCGAACAACGAGCAGCTCGGACTGACGTGCCTCCTCGAGGAGCGTTCTCAGTGCGCTTTCCGGTATGCCGTGCGGAAACCGGCTGGCGAGGTGAAGACGCTCGCGCCACTCCGAGTCCGGCACGCCCCCGCCAAACGAGCCAAAGCTCTCGAACTTGGCGCGCCGCACGGCAGTGAATGGAACCAACAGAATGCCTTCACCCGTGGCGAGCACGTAAGCAGTATCGCGCAGCTCGAGCAGCTCACCCTTCACAGCGCGATTCCGAAGTTGCAATTGGCCATCCACGCCATGACCAGTCACTGCTGGTGTGAAGCTGTGTGCAGAGGGGCCGGTGAAGCAGCTCACGGATAGGCAGGCCGCACCCATGGCGACGACTATACGATGTCGTGACATGATCACCTCACTGGGATACGAGTGCGATAGAAACTCTTTTCGAGCGTATCCTTTTGCGTTGCCCAGAGGTGCAGCACGTGATTTAGCGCATTCTTCCCTGGTTTGAAGGTCGTCGTATCGCGGACTCCCATCATCCAGCTCCCACGCACCCATTCCGTGTAGTACCCCTGCGATGCGATGAAGAACGTTCGCGAGGAGTCTCGTGGCGAGGCACCCACGTCGAATGCGATGGAGAAACGTTGTGGCGGCGTCGTTTCGAGATAGCGGTCGTCGGCGCGACGCAGTTGCTCCAGAGCCTGCGGTTCGGCGTCACCCTCGGCGTTCGTCACGGCCTCGAGTTGAACTGTTCGCGTACGCGGCCGCCGCACGTCGTCGCCGATCGCAACGCGGTCGATGCGCCACTGGTCAGCCAGAAACTCCAGGCGGAGGTGAACACTGTCGCCGTCGGGTGTTGGGATGATCGCCGCGACGTCGCGCCATGCGATGGGGCCGTAATCGCTCAGCCGTGCGACCTGTCTCCATCGGCCATGCTCCTCGATAGAGACGCGCATGCCGAGATAGCTGGCATACCACCTCCCAAGATCGAGCGTCGGTCCAATGCGCTGCAGGTCATTCGTCATCCAGTCGAGCGACCGCGCGCCAGGCTTCGCGAGCATCAGATCGTAGAACAGGACGGTATTGAGCAAGCTGTTACGCATCCGGAGCACGACGGCAATACTGTCTCCGCGTCGCGGATTGGGAAATCGCAGGTCGAGATAGTCGTTCGGGTCCTCGGCGGTGGCACGAGCAAGACGCGCGCTGTCGGTAGTGAAGATCACTCCGTCTCCGGCGCCGGCGAGCGAGGCTCGAACGTCGCGGCCCGTGCGATCGGTGATCGTCGTCGGTGTGGTGAGATGGCGCACGGCGACCGGTCTCGCCCGTTCGTCTGGAAGTACCATCTCATCCCGCGCGTGCACCGACTCCAGCAGCTCCAGCTGGTTGATGTAGTGCGTCTCGAGTGCCTCGTTCCACACCTGTAATCGCAGCACGCCGGCGCTGTCGGGCTGCGCACGCAGCCGGTCGACATCGCGCGCCTCGAGCAACGGTGAGATGCTGTAGCTGAATCCCTCTGCCTCGAGCACCGCGACGCCGGCGCTGTCGGAGTAAAACGTCGGACAGGATCCGAAGCATTTCGGATCGCTGATACAAATCGCGGTCACGGTACCGACGAGGAGAGCACTGGTCATCAACGCGGAGAACACCACGGTTCGTCCAGCATTCACGTGCGTGCGGAAGGCTTCCATCCCGATCACGCTGTCCAGCGCGACAACGTTCACGAGCGTGCTCTCGCGCAGCGTCGGTGAATAGCGCCATCCGCGGCCGTTCACCACATTGTGCGCGATGTGCACGCCATGGCGGAAGGCGACGACCGACCCGTCCACCAGATGCGCCTTGACGGGTGTCTGAACGTCCGCCACATCGCTGCCTCCAACCGTTAGGTTCTCCACGTCGACGCCGCGCGAGATGAGGCAGGCGCTGATGCCAAGGGCGAGAATCGCCGCGAACAGCGCCGCGGCCCTGCGTCGAACGCGCATAGAGATCACCTGGCGAGAAGTTCCGGGATGATGGCGCCGCAGTCACTCATCGAGAATACGTCAGGTGACGTAGGTCCGTGGCCCATGCGGGGAAGCTCACGGCAGATCGCCCTGCAGGATAGCGGCGAGCTTTCCGAGATCGATATTCCCGCCAGAGACGATGCAGACGATTGGATCGTTAGGCAATGGCCCGGAGAGGGCTGCCGCGACTGCTGCCGCGCCCGCCCCTTCGGCGACGACATGCACCCGCTCGACGAGCAGTCGAACCGCGTCCGCGACGGCGCGCACTGGGACGACGATGGCCCCGTCCAGTAACGTGCGGGCCAGCGGCCACATCTCGTCAGCCACGCGCTTCGAGCCGATTCCGTCCACGAAGCTCGCCGCGTATGCCGTGCCGGTCGGCGCGCCGGCGCGGAGGGCGGCATCGAAGGGTGACGCGGTCGAGACCTCGCAGGCCACCACGCGCGGTGCTCGATCGCCCCACGTCGCGCGCGCTCCCGCCGCGATACCACACGCGAGTCCACCACCGCCGTAGGGGACGAGGATCGCCGCGACGTTAGGCAGGTCTTCCTGTATCTCGAGCGCGATGGTCCCATTACCCGCCATCACGTCGTTGTCCGCGAAGGGATGGATGAACAACCCCGGCAGATTTGGGTCCCCGTGCTCGGCGATCACTCGCCACCACGCATCGAAGGATCGTTTGTCGATACGCGCTCCGAGCCGCTCGATCGCGGCGAGCTTCGCCGCAGGGGCCGTGTCGGGCACGACAACCGTGCAGGGGATGCCTAACGCGCGCGCTCCCCACGCGACGCCTTGTGCCATGTTGCCGGCGCTCGCCGTGTACACTCCACCAGCCATCATTTCTGGTGAGTCCTCGGCACGCCGGCGCATTGCGTTCGTGGCCCCTCGCAGCTTGAAGGACCCGATCGGCTGCAGGCACTCGAGCTTCAGCCAAATCTCACGCGGCGTGTCTGCGTACAGCCGCACCAGCGGCGTCCGCAGTACGGTCCCTCCGATCCGTGTCCGAGCAGCGATGACTTCCTCGAGCGTGCTTGGCGCCAGCGTTGGCGTCGTCACGTGCGGGGCTCCGTGCGTGCTGTCTCGGACACGACCGGAAGATAAAGCCGATGACTACCGGCTTGCGATCTCGCGACGTGCGTCGTGACGGAAGTGATGTTCGTACCGGGCCTCGAGCGCGTTCGCGGCTGCTTCGGCGAGGATCTTCGCGCCGGCGGCGCTTGGGTGCACGCCGTCCAAGCTAATCAGCGAGCCATAGGGATGATCGGTTGTCATCAGCGTCACGGCGCTGAACGGGCCCTTGATGTCCGGCCGGCCGTACAATGCTTGTAGCGCGAAGTACGCGAATTGGTGCCGATGAGCTTCCTTCCGAATGTGCTTGGTCATGCGGACGAGCAGGTTGTTGACGGTTGCCGCCTCACTCGGCGTCAGCGTGTAATCCTCCGCCGTCGCATCCGGGCTGGCGGTGCAGTGCAGGGTGTACGGGCCCGCCTGGGCCTGCGCGTAGGCGTGGGCGGTTGCCACCGCGGTCGGCACGACCACGGGCACGAAGAGCAGATTCTGATTGTCCTTGCAGTCCTCACCGACCACGATGTTGAAGGGTGTGAACTCGAGGGCGTCAGCATAGAGCTCACTGCCACGACGGAAGGCGGGGAAGCTCGCGACATCGTCGATGAGACCGACGACAACCGCTTCTTTGGCGACGCGGTCGACTTGATCGAGGACCGTAGTGTAGAGCGGCGCCCACGCTTCGTACGGGAACATCGACACGCCTTCGAGGGCGACGCCGTTGCGGGCGCCCAGCACTTCGTTACCGCCGAGCTCCACCGACACGCGCCAAGGACGCTGTGCGATCATCGATGAGACCTGCGTCATGCCTGGCTGCAGCACGCGCGAGATGAGCTGCTTGTTCGAGGCGTCGGTTGCGTTCTCTGGTGTGGTGAAGAGCGCATCCTTTGTCAGCGCGGCATTGATGGCCAGATTCTGTACTGGCTTCACGACATCGGGCCTCAGCGGAGCACATGGCAAAGCCTCCGTGGGTATGCCAACGGATTCGCCATCGATACGGCTGAAGGAGGCCAACGGTGCTGCCAGCGGCGGACGGCAACCTTTGTCGTCTATGTATGGCTGCGTGATCGTGCGATCCTCCATGGCAGCTAGCTGCGCGGGCCACGAGGTGGACTGCGTCGCGGCGATGACGCCGTCGGATTGCCAGCCCATACTGATACTGGTGCCGAGTGCGACAAAGGGCCTGAGGTCACCGTGGCGCTCGGAGCGATCGAGCTCCGTGCTCGCAACGGGTGAGATCGACCGACTGCGGTCGGGCGCAGTCGCATCGGAGCATGCCGTCGCGCTGACGGCAGCGGCGACGAAAGATGGAACGATGAGGGCAAAGCGGCGGCGCATCTGATCCTCCGGAAGTGGGTGTGCGAGGCACGTTGAACGCCGGAGAACCTGCGCCTAGCGAGGGCGGCGGGCTATACGCTGGATGACGTAGCAGGGTTACGTATGCCCTTTGCCCTTCGCTAGTCAGTCGTGCGGTTAGGCTGCCGTTATGCTTCGACTCCTGCCGCCGCTGTCGCCTCGTGTGCGCCCCCGAGCATGATCCACGTCCCCGACCCGCTTGCCGCCGCCTTGCGATAGACGTGATGTGCCGCCGCCAGGTCCTCGACGGCCAAGCCGAGCGATTTGAAGATCGTGATCTCGTCATCGCTCCGGCGACGCAGACCATCGCCGCCCGGTAATAGCAGCTCCCCAATCTCGGCGACAATGTGGTCCGGTCCAATCGCGCCCTCTTTGAGAGGGAAGAGGATGTCTCCTGGCTCGGCCAAAGCCGACTCACGACGATCGACATAGAGGCGCGCGCGCCGCACCGCTTCGGTATCAAGCTCACGGGTGGTGGGGAAGCAGGCTCCCACCGCATTCACGTGTGTACCCGGCTGCAGCCATGTCCCCTCGAGGACAGGCGTCGGCGATGCGGTCGTCGTGCAGACAATCGAGGCGCCCTCCACCGCCTGCGCTGGCGTCGAGCAAACGTCCGCGCGGAGATCGAACCGCTCACGGGCGAAAAGCGCAAGAGCCCGGGCATGCTCCGTTGTCCGGCTCCAGATCCGCACGCGCCTAACGGGCCGGACCACCGTCATGGCCTCGAGATGCATGCGGCCTTGGGTCCCTGCGCCGATGATCGCGAGCTCGTCGGCGTCCGCGCGCGCGACTAACCGCGTGGCGAGCGCGGACACGGCGGCAGTCCGAATCGCGGTCACGGTCGTCGCGTCGAGAATTGCCAAGAGGCGACCGTGGTCTGCCTCGAAGAGCAACACCGCGCCTTGATGTGCGTCGATCGGCGTCCCGTGGTTCACCGGAAAAACGGTGAGCACTTTTACACCCACCGACTTCGGCTCGCCGAGATAGGCCGGCATGAGGGCGAAAATATTCGGCGACTCCGGCAGCCGAATCATCGGTCGCAGAGGAAGAATGGCATTCCCGCGGGCAACCGTCGCCAAAGCGCCGGCCATGGCCTCGATGCACTCGTCCATCGGCAGCAGCCTAACGACTTCATCGCGATCGAGGACTACGAGACGGTTCTGCGCGAGCTCAGCCATCGTCATCTCCTTCCGTTGCTGGTACGGAGCAGCGCGCGCGCACTTCGGCGCTGACCCGCTGCGGCTTGCCGGTTCGCGCGTCGACGGGGCACCACAGGGTTCGTGCGCGGGCGAGCAGCCGATCGTCGTCGCGGCGACGAATCTCAGTGAACCGCTCGAAGCTCAGTCCATTGGCGACGCCGACCCAGGTGCCGATCACAATCTCGTCGTCAAGAACCGCCGGACTGCGATAATCGATCTCGTGCCGGAGCGCGACCCAGGCTACCTGCGTCAGCGCGCCTGGTGGCGCGAGGTTCGTCCAATGCGCCGCGGCCGCATCCTGCACCCACTGCAAGTACACGACATTGTTGACGTGCGCGCGTTCGTCCAGCTCCCCAGCCGTAACTAGATGCGCCAGCTCGAAACGTGTCGCCCGAGTACTCGGAGACGTCACGCCAGGCTACCGGGCCCGCAAATGCAACGGCAGCACGATCGTTCCCCATTGTAGCTGTAGGGTGGCGCTATCGGCGTCCGCAAGGGGAAACGACAGCTGCAGTGTTTCCACCGGCTCTGCCACCGTCACGACTTTTGCTTGGACGCGCAACGCGTCCTGGCTTTCGTCGTAAGAAAGATGGAAAGCGTTCGCGGCGCGATTGAAGATCACGGTCCAGGCGTCGTTCTCTGACGGTATCACCCAAACGCTATATCGCCCCGCGGGCAGCTCCTTCCCCTCGATATCGAGCGCTCCCGTCGTCTCGATGCGCGTGGCGCTGTCGGCACCGGGCGTCCACGTGCGTCCCCAGGGGACGATGCCGGGAAAGGGCGTACGCCCCCGCAATACGGGGCGGTAGTAGCGAATGCTAATCTCCGTTCCGCTCAGAGTTTGCGTGAGCGTGCCGCGCGGACTTCGGCGCCCCGGCTGCGCATCTGCCGAGCAAGCCGTGACCGACAAGAAGGCGAGAAGAGCGAGCAGACGCATGGCGCTCAGCTCACTCTTCTGTCATGTACGGATACTTGTAGTCCGTGGGCGGCGAGAAGGTCTCCTTGATCGCGCGAGGGCTCACCCACCTAACGAGGTTGAGCTTCGACCCCGCCTTGTCGTTCGTTCCCGACCCACGCGCGCCGCCGAACGGCTGCTGCCCAACGACCGCGCCCGTGGGCTTGTCGTTCACGTAGAAGTTTCCGGCGGCGTTGCGGAGCGCCATCATCGCCTCGCGAATCGCCGCGCGGTCACTCGCGAACACGGCGCCGGTGAGTGCGTATGGCGACGTCCGGTCGACAATCTCCAACGTATCGTTCCACCGTGCTTCGTCATAGACGTGGACCGTCACCACCGGTCCAAAGATCTCTTCGCACAACAAGCGATACGCTGGATCTTCTGTCTGAATCAAGGTGGGTCGAATGAAGAAGCCCTCCTTGTCGTCGACCTTTCCGCCGGTCACCACCGTTGCATTCTTCTTTGCATCGGCAATGTAGTCCGAGATCTTCCGGTGGGCCTTCTGATCGATCACCGCGCCGATGAACGTGCGAAAGTCGGTGACGTCGCCCATTCGCATCTCCTCGAGCATCGCCACCGTGCGGTCGCGCACTTCGGGCCACAGGGACCGCGGCACGTACACGCGACTCGCGGCCGAGCACTTCTGCCCCTGATATTCGAATCCACCGCGGGCGATCGCCACCGAGAGCGCCTCGGCGTCGGCCGACGCATGTGCAACGATGAAGTCCTTCCCACCGGTCTCGCCGACGATGCGCGGGTACGACGCATAACGAGACATATTTGCGCCAATCGTCTTCCACATGCTGTTGAAGACGGCGGTGCTGCCCGTGAAGTGCACGCCGGCAAGATCGCGGCTGCCTAACGTCACCTCGGAGATGGCTTGCGCGTCGCCCGGCACGAAGTTGATCACGCCTGGTGGCAGGCCCGCCGCCTCGAGCAGCTTCATGATGTAATACGAGGACAGCATCGCCGTGGACGCCGGCTTCCAGATAACGGTGTTGCCCATCAGCGCTGGGGCTGTTGGCAAGTTGCCGCCGATCGAGGTGAAGTTGAACGGTGTCACTGCGTACACGAACCCTTCGAGACCTCGATAGTCCAGCTGATTCCACATCGATGGACTGGACACCGGCTGTTCGGCGTAAAGCTCCTGCGCGTAATACGGGTTGTATCGCCAGAAGTCGATCAGCTCACAGGCCGAATCGATCTCCGCCTGAAAAACAGTCTTCGATTGGCCGAGCATCGTTGCGGCATTCAGCGTCGCACGCCAAGTCGTCGCGAGTAGCTCCGCCGCCTTCAGAAACACGGCGGCGCGGTCCTCCCATGCCCAGTTCGACCACTCGGTACGCGCCTCACGCGCGGCTGCAATCGCCTTCTCGACATGCTTGGGCGATGCCTTGTGCCAATCGGCCAGCACGTGGCGATGATCGTGCGGCATCACCGACTGCGCCGTTTCCCCCGTGCGAATCTCCCGCCCGCCAATGATGAGTGGAATCTCGACGCGCTCTTTGGCCATCTGCTTGAGCCGTTCTTTGAGCCCCTTCTTCTCGGCCGACCCGGGCGCGTAGCCTTTGATCGGCTCGTTCACGGGTGCTGGCACGCGTCGAATGCCGGTGAAGCCGGCCAAGGGTGCGCTCGTGGGGAAGATCGTGCGCTCCGCTTGTTCCGACTCCGCGGCCGCGCGCGCGGGCGGTCGCGTATCGCGCTTGGAGTCCTTGCTGCTACGCTTGGTGGTTGCGGCGGGTGCGGCCATGGTATGCTCGATGTCGATGGTGCGGATTGGGACGAAACGCTCGCTCACGGTATAGCCTTCGCACCGTCGGCAGGGCGCGCAATCGGCGTCGATCCCTAGCTAGTTTCGTCTTGTGCTCAAACGATGAACGTCTCGCGACTCCCTCAAGCTATCAGGATCGTTCGTGTGCTGCTGCCCGCGGCCATGATGGTCGCGTCGGCCTGCGCGGGGGATGACATTGCCTGGACCGATCCGCTCACGATGTCGAGCGCCTCGGATGACGTTCGATTGACCGTGGACACGAAGGGACGCGCGCGTCTCGTACCCGACACGACCTTCACCATTACCTCCGCCACCGACGCGGCGGCGTGTATGGGCTCGACTCGTTCTGCTCGCCTGGAAGATGGCACCCTCGTGGCGACTTGGTGGTCGCTGCGTCCCGATAGCAGCACCGTCCTGCTTGCGGCCCGCTCGGGGGACGGCGGCAGCACCTGGAACAAGCTCACGCGCGTCGACACGGTGGACGTCGCGACCTTCGGCTGCAACCGTCCCGCGCCGGCCATCGCTGCTGGGTCGGGCTTCGTTCATCTTGCGTACTCGATGCGGGCCTCCGAGGGAGTTGGTGTTTTCTATGCCCATTCCATGAACGGCGGTCTGAGTTATGAGGCTCCTGTCACGATTCTGTACGGAGATCGACTGAGCGATGCAGCGATCGCGGCCGATAAGGGTACCGTGGCCGTCGCTTATGAGGACCCGAGTGGGTCGTCACCCCAGATTGGGCTCGCGATTTCTCGCGACTGGGGACACATTTTCCGCGACCGCACGCGTGGATCGACGGGTGTCGGTTCGGCCTCCGATCCCGACGTCGCTATCGCCGATCGAGAGATCGCGGTGTCCTGGCTCGTCGGATCGGCTAGTGGTGTGAGGCGGGGTGGCGGCAATTCCAACGCAAGATCGACCCGCATCGTTCGCGTCGGCCGGCTCCCATGAGGCGGTCGCGACGCAGCTCTTCGACACTCGACTCACTCCTCGACCGAACAGGCCGATGAAAGCACTCGTTGCCGATGATGACGCGACGACCTGCGCGCTGCTGTGCGCGGTGCTGAAAGAGCTCGGGCATGATTCAGAAGCCGTCGCCGACGGCACGATGGCTCTGCAGCGTTGGCAGGAAGCACGGCCGCCGCTCGTCGTCCTCGACATCATCATGCCGGGCATGGACGGCATCGAGGTGTGTCGTCGCATTCGCCAGATCGATGAACGACGAGAAACTTTCATTCTCGTGCTCACGGGGCGCGATCAGCCGGGCGATCTCGCGGCCGTGCTCGACGCGGGCGCCGACGACTACGTGGCGAAGCCCGCGAGCGCCGAGCAGCTGCGTGCACGTCTCGTGATCGCCGAGCGTCGCAGCGCGCAGGACGTCGCGCGTCGGAAGGCCGAGGCGGAGCTTGCCGTCGCGCGATGGCGCGCTGGCATCGGCGAGACGGCGATCGCGCTGCAGCACGAGATCAACAACCCCTTGGCGGCCCTGCTTGGACACGCCGAGCTGCTTCTCATGGAGTTCAACGACCGCGGCGAGAAGAATGAGCAAGCGCTCATCATCCTCGAGCAGGCCAAGCGGATCGGTGACGTCGTGAAGCGCATCGCCCGGCTTCGCAACCCGCAAAGCGTGGAGTACGTCGAAGGCTCGCGGATGCTCGACCTGTCGAAGCAGGAAGAGAAGGGCGAGTAGTTGCAGCTATCAGATATCAGCTGATAGCTATCAGCTGGCTCGGAACGAAACGTCCGTGAGACACTTCGTTCGAGATTCTTTCATGCTTTCCCTGACTCCTGATAGCGGTATCTATGCTGTATTTAGGCGCACACACGGTCGACAACGGCGGCATCGACATGGCGGCGCGTCGCGCCGGTAGCGCCGGAATGAAGGCGCTGCAGATCTTCACGGCGATTCCCAAGTATTACGGCGACAAAGTCTCGATTCGTCCCGAGCGTGTCGAGCGGTTCCGCGGCGCGCTCGCGGCGACGTCGATCGCGCCGCGACACGTCGTCGCGCATGCCGCATACGTGCTCAACACCGCGACTCCCGAGAGCGACAAGTGGACGCGGGCACGCGACGGCCTAACGAAGGAGCTGGAGCGTTCGACGAAGCTCGGCATCGGCGTTGTCTGCTTTCATCCCGGCGCGGCGACCGATGGCGACACCACCGCGGCTGCCGAACGCGTTGCATTGGCGATTGCGCACGCGCTGGAGCACGTGCCCGGCGACACACGGGTTCTCGTCGAGAACACCGCGGGTGCGGGGAAAACCTTCGCCCGGACCGCGGCGGAGATTGGCGCGATTCTCAGCCACGTGCCCAAAGGGCTGCGGCCACGGACGGGATACGGCCTCGACACCTGTCATCTCTGGTCGTCAGGCTACGACATTCGTGCGTCGCGCGACGCCTTGACGCGCGTGCTCGATGAGTTCGAGACCGCCGCCGACGAACCGCCCGGCTTCTTGCACTTGAACGACAGCGAAGGCGCGTTCGGCTCCAACCGCGATCGACATGTGCTGATCGGCGACGGTACAATCGGCGTCGACCCATTCAAGTGGCTGCTCGCGGATCGGCGCGCGAAGAACATCCCACTCATCCTCGAAACGCCGCAACAGAATATGGAGATTGCGGATGATGATCCCGCGGCGGATCCGTTTGATTTGAGGATGATGGAGCTACTCGACAGCTGATGGAGCGCGCGCGGGCGGGACGCATACTGGAATCCTGCACGCGATTTATGCGCTGACAGTGCCCGTTAGGCATCGCGATGCTCAATGAGCACATCTACTCGTAGCCCTTGGAAGCAGGAGATTCGCCAATGAGTCCGTCATCCTCCCTCGGCGCCGTCCTCAGCCTCGTTATGCTCGGCGGCGCGGCCGCCGCCGGCGCACAGCAACCCTCCACATTCATCATGCTGATGGGAAGTGACACGCTCGCCGTGGAGCGGGTGACACGAACGGCTACCCGCCTCGACGGCGACTTCGCCAGTCCCGCGCGCGGGGTCCGCGTTCGTTATGCGGCAACGCTAGCGCCAGATGGCACGGTGCCCCGCGTCGAGACATGGGCCTACCGCAGTGCAGCCGACACGATCGGAACGCACGCGACCATGCAGCTCCAAGGTGACAGCATGTCGGTGCAGATGCAGGGCCGCGATGTGCATTTCCCAACCGAGGCCGGCGCGATCCTGTACTTCAACCCATCGATGGGACTACTCGAGCAGGCAGTGATGCGAGCGCGCGCGCTGGGTGGACAAACCGCGGAGGTTCCGCTCTTCGCGTCAGAAGGTGGCGCGACGGTCCCATTGCAGGTGACGTGGATTGGCTTGGATTCAGCCCGCCTCTCACTCAATGGCGTCGTGTTCAACGTCGCACTTGGGAAAGATGGACGCGTTACCGGCATGGCGGTGCCCGCGCAGAATGTGCGGGTGGTGCGTGTCGAGGGCGCACGCGTAGCCACGGAGCGCGCGAAGCTTGACTACTCCGCCCCGGCTGATGCGCCCTATACTGCCGAGGAGGTGATCGTGACCACGGCGAAAGGACTGAAGCTCACGGGAACGCTCACGCTCCCGAAAGCCCGCCCGGCGCGCGGTGTACCGGCTGTTGTGACGATTACCGGATCGGGAACAGAAGAGCGCGATGAATCGATTCCCGGCGTGAACGGCTATCGACCGTTTCGTCAGGTGGCGGACACGTTAGGCCGGCGCGGCATCGCCGTGCTCCGGCTCGATGACCGCGGCGCGGGTGGCTCGGATCTCGGACCCAGCGGAGCAAATGGTCCGACCACGGCGGATTTCGCGGACGACATTCGCGCCGGGCTCGCGTATCTGCGCACACGCAGCGAGATCGACGGAACGCGGCTCGCACTCGTTGGGCACAGCGAGGGCGGCATGATTGCGCCGATGGTGGCGGCCACCGATCCGAAGCTGCGCGCCATCGTGCTCATGGCTGGTCCCGCGCAATCCGGGCGAACGATTCTCAGGTTCCAGCAGGAGTATGCGGCAGACTCGATGCTGCGTCTCACGGGGACGCGTCGCGATTCCGCGCTGAAAGACATGTCCGTGAAGCTCGACTCGTCGGCGAACGTGGTGCCGTGGCTGCACTACTTTCTCGACTACGATCCCATCGCGACGGCGAAGCGCGTGAAGCAGCCGGTGCTCGTGCTGCAGGGTGCCACGGACCGCCAAGTCACCCCGGAGCAGGGACCCGCGCTCGCGGCGGCATTTCGCGCGGGAGGAAATCGTGATGTGACGCTCAAGATTTTTCCGTCGACGAATCATCTCTTCCTCGCGGATCCGGTTGGAAATCCGAGCGGCTATGCGACGCTCCCGTCGAAAAGCGTGCGCGCCGACGTATTGGGCGCGATTGCCGATTGGCTCTCCGCGCGACTGCAATGAGTTGCAATTGTCCGCGCGTGATGCGCGTCGCAGAGCGAAAAATCGTGAATTTCATAGGGAAAACGATGCTGTTACCCATTGCGCTCACCAGCGGCCGACATACTTTTCGCCCCGAAGGCCGCTCGTGTTCAGAGTGAAAACGCGCGACTTTCATAGGGAAAACGTACACCATTCCATCTACCGGGAGAGAGAATGGCAACGAAAAAGGCAGCGAAGCGGGGCGGCGCCAAGAAGGGCGGCGCGAAGAAGGGCGGTGCGAAGAAAGCGCGCGGCAGCGCGCGCAAGGCGAGTCGCGGCAAGCGCAGTGGTGCGAAGCGCGCACCGAATCCTGCGTTCATGAAGCCGATGCAGCCCGATGCAGCGCTCAGTGCAGTCGTCGGCAGCAATCCGATGCCGCGCACGGAGATCACGAAGAAGCTGTGGCAGTACATCAAGCGCAACGGCTGTCAGGACCAGAAGGAGCGGCGCATGATCAACGCCGATGACAAACTCCGTCCTGTGTTCGGCGGAAAGAACAAAGTCTCGATGTTCGAGATGACCAAGCTCGTCAACAAGCACATGAAGGCACCCTGATTCGCTAGCCTAAGCGGATTCGAAGGGGCGCGTGGCACTGTGCTGCGCGCCCCTTCGGCTGCGCGCAAGCTTCTTGGAGTCGGGCGTCCTGTTCGCCCGCGCTCCCGTTCCTCTCACCGGAACAGCATCGTACGGGTACGTTGCGTAAATTCATCGAGCACCGAGCACCGAGCTTCCCTTGCCGTCCACCACTAAGAACCGGTCACCAAAGAAGAACGTCGTCGCACAGGCGCGCGGGAACAAAACGCCGCGCGGTACCGCGAGCAGCGCCCGCAAAGGCGCCGCCTGGGAGACGTTCAAGTCGATCATCGGAGCGATCGCGATCTATCTCGTCATCCGCACGCTCTTTATCGAGGCGTATCGCATTCCGTCGGGATCGATGATCCCAACGCTGCTCGTCGGTGATTGGTTGTTCGTCAACAAGCTGGTCTACGGACCCACGATCCCATTCACGAATACACATCTTCCGGGGTACGCCCAGCCGAAGCGCAATGACGTCGTCGTGTTCGTCTCGCCCTATCAGGCAGACGAAGAGGCCAAGGGTGACGATCCCACACCAACGCTCGTGAAGCGTCTCGTGGGTGTGCCAGGCGACACGCTCTACATGCGAGGCGGGCTGCTCTACTTGAACGGTCTGCCACAGCGCCAGGGCTTTGCCGCGTCACACAATTACGTCGATCCCTCCGCGGCGAACTCCACGGACGAGCTATTCTCCTGGCAGCACAAGATCGAGTTGAAGAGCTCGCGGTTTGGCTCTCCGCCGGCGACCCCAACGCATGACAACTGGGGCCCGCTGCTCATCCCCGCCGGACACTATTTCATGATGGGCGACAATCGCTATTGCTCGAAGGACAGTCGCTACTGGGGACTCGTGCCGCATGACAACGTCCGCGGACGTCCGCTCATCGTGTACTACTCGTTTCGCCCGAGCGGCAACCCCGATGTCTGCAACTCGGATACGAGCGACCGGCCACTACCCTTCATCACGGACATCCGCTTCGGCAGGATCGGCGACCGCGTTCGATAGCGGTCGGGGCGGAGTCTGGTTCGTTAGGCGTCCGTTGGCGCCGTAGCGGGCCGGTCTGGGCGCGGTAGATTCCACCTTTATGACCCGCCTTGCTTTCGCGCTGGCCGCGCTTGCGCTTCGTGTCCCCTTCCCCGCTGCCGCCCAGTCAGAAGGCGACCGGCTCGCGGCGCAGACGTACACATACGCTCATCTCGCGCCGGCGGCGCTGCGGGACTCGGCGCGGGCTCGCCTGGCGACGCTGGACGGCCAGGTCAGCCTAACGGGCCTCGATAGCGGCGTCGAAGTACGGCGCGACCGCTGGGGCGTCCCGCACATCTACGCCCGTACCCCGCACGACGTGCTCTTCGCGCAGGGGTACGTTGCCGCCCAGGATCGGCTGTTTCAGATGGAGATCTGGCGACGAGCGGGCGAAGGCCGCCTCGCCGAGGTGCTCGGACCACGGTACGTCACACGCGACCGGCTGTCGCGCCTCTTCAAGTACCGCGGCGACATGAGCGCCGAGTGGGCGAGCTACGCGCCCGACGCGCGTCTGCTGGTGACGGCATTCGTGAATGGCGTGAATGCCTACATCGATGAAGTTCGCGCGCATCCTGACAAGTTGCCCATCGAATTTTCACTGCTTGGCTTCCTCCCCGGGCGGTGGGCGCCTGAGGTACCACTCACCAGAGTCACGCCGCTGAGCGGCGTTGGCAACGCAACGAGCGAGCTGCTTCGCGCGAACCTAGTGGCGCTCGTAGGTCCCAAGCGCGCTGGTGAGCTGTTGGAGACCTCTCCCCACCACGATCTCGATCCGGCGCCGGGACTCGATCTCAACGGCCTCGATGCCTCCGCGTTAGGCAACATGGGACAGATTTACAACGACGTCACCTTCGACCGAATCGAGGGCTCCAACAATTGGGTCGTGAGCGGAACGAAGACGGCGAGCGGCAAACCGATTCTCGCGAACGACCCGCATCGCGCGATCACCAACCCTGGCGTCCGCTATATCACTCATCTCATCGCTCCAGGCTGGAACGTCATCGGGGCGGGGGAGCCGGCGAGTCCCGGGGTCTCGATCGGCCATAACGAGCGGATCGCCTTTGGCCTCACAATTGTCGGAATGGATCAACAGGACATCGTCGTCGAGCCCCTCCCGTCGGCGACGATGCGCATCATCACCGACACGATTCGCGTGCGTGGCGAAGCGCCGCGGATCGTATCGCTGGCGTACACGAAGCACGGCGCGGTGCTTACGGTGGACAGCGCGCGGCATCGCGCGATCGTTGTCCGCACGGTGGGCCAGGAGCCTGGCACCGCCTCATATCTCGCCTCGCTGTCGCTCGATCGCGCTTCTAATTGGACAAGCTTCCAGCGAGCGCTCGCTCGCTGGAAGATGCCGGCCGAAAACATGATTTACGCCGACGTTGATGGAAACATCGGCTGGATCGCGGCGGGCCTCATGCCACGGCGCAATTGGTCCGGACTGCTGCCGGTCCCTGGGACCCACCAATACGAATGGAAAGGCTTCGTGCCCATCGATCGGCTTCCGCAGAACTACAATCCCGCTCGGGGCTACATCGCAACCGCCAACGACAACATCCTCCAGCTCATTCCGGAGAGCCGGCGGATACCGATCAGTTACGAATTCCCTAATCCTTCCTACCGCGCCGAGCGGCTGCACCAAGTGCTCCGGGACTCGAGCGGGTTCACGGTGCGGGATTTCGAGCGATTGCAGAACGATGACTACTCCATGCTGGGGTCGTCGCTCGCGCCGCTGATGACCGCTGCGGCGGGACGCGCGGGTGCCGGCGCCCGTCCCGAGGTGCGCGCGGTGGCGACATGGAACTTCCACATGTCCAAGGACGCGAGCGCGCCACTGATCTTCGAGGCGTGGTCGACCACCCTGGCGCGAATGGCGCCCGACGCGCGGTACCCGCGTCAAATCGCCGCGTTGCTACGTTCGCGGCCAGACTGGAATGAAGTCGAGGATGTGTTGCGATCCGGCCAGAAGGGCGACTCCCTCGCCGTCGCGGCGCTCGACAGCGCGGTGGCGACAATCAGGAAGAGCCTTGGACCTAACGGGACTATGCAGCCTTGGGGCGCGCTACACGTCGTCGAGCTGAAGCATCCCGTGACACCTGTCTTTGACTTGCCGCCGTTGCCGCGCAGCGGAGACGCGAACACGGTCATGGCGACAGGCGGCGCAAACTATCGTCAAACCGCGGGCGCTTCGTACCGGGAGATCATCGACCTTGGCGACTTCGACAACTCCGTTGCGATCAACGTTCCCGGGCAATCGGCCCAACCGGAGAGTGAGCACTACTCCGATCTGTTACGGCCATGGGCGAACGGCGAATATTTTCCCCTCCTGTTCTCGAGACAACGTGTGGAGGCCGAGACCAAGCACGTTCTACGGCTCGAACCGGCGCGGCGGTAGCCGGGACTCACTCGTCCGTGAACGTCTCAGGGTGGTCGACGACGAACACCGCCCACGCGTGATAGATGCGATCGCCTAACGCGTAATATCGCTGGTCGATCTCACGGAGCGCGCCGTGAACGGGCGAACCGGCAAACGTCTCCGGATCGTCGGTTTCGACGGCCGCAAGGCTCTCGCGGTCGATCTCATACGTGGCGATGGCCGTACGCATGATCGACGCGTACTCCTCGGCACCGATCAGCTCGTAACCAGCCAGGGCGTCACCGGCGTACTGACGCGACGAGTTGAAGAAAAATTGATGGAAGCCGCCGGCGTTCACCTCCGCGTCGACCAGCCAGGTTGTGTAGATGGCGCGAACGCCCGGGGCGAGCGCGCGGATGATGGGTGCTTCGTGGCCCCAAGATCCCGCGACCCGGTGATGCACGTGCTGCACGATGGCGTCGCCGACTTCGTCGGCCGAGAGTGACGCGAGCAACTCCGGCGTCAGCTCCCGGTAACGCTCATTCATGACTCACACCTCCGCGTCTCGCGTCCTCAGCGGATCGTGCACATCGCCTGCTTCAGTGGAGGCAGGCCAGCCGCATCGCGACGCATGTCGACGTGCGCCGAATCTTCGATGGGCGCGGGCACGAGCTTGCCGTTGACCATGCGGAGTTGAGACCCATAAAGCTGCTTCCGGCCAGAGAGCAGCCGCACTCTGTCCTCGAGCACCGCAACATCGGCGGGAAGCGCCTCATCAGGGCCCGACTCCATCATCCGATGAAGCACGACGCGCTCGAGCGCCGTATCTCGCTGAGCGATGAGCCACACGGCCCGCACGCCGGCGGCCCCGACGACGGAGCGCGAAGGCCATGTGGAGCCACGCGTCGCGGCGAGCGTCCGCAGTCGCGAGAGTACCGCCGTATCGGCCGCGCCAGCGGTGAGGCCGTCCTCGCGTTGGACACCAGTCTGCGAGGCAAGCGGTGTTGCCATGAGGCCCGCCGCGCTGACGAGCGAGTTGCGAAACTGCTCATCGGACCAGTCATGTTTCTGGTCGGACAGCCATTGCCTTTGCTCGCGAAACCACGCCGCCGAAGTATCGGGGGGGCTGCACGTGCGGGCAGGGCGCTGCGACCGGGCTGGCAAAGCGGCCGCCGCCCAAATGGCCGCAGCGCCCAAAATGGGTGCCTGACGAGTGATCACTTGGCCGCCGGCGTAACTGTGAAATCAGCGAACTCGGACATGGAGTCGGTTTTCGACCAGAGACCTACCTTGCCGGACACTGGCTCCTTGAGCGCGTAATCGAGCAGATGCTTTCCGTCGAGGTACCCTTCGAGCTGCGTGCCATGCACCGCGATCCTGATCTCGTGCCAGGTCCCCAGCTCGAATGGCACGTTCTCGGTGCCCCGTTTCACGAAGCTGCGTTTGCCGCTGTTGAAGGTCCAGAGGACCAGATTGTCCTCAGTACCATTGTAGCGAACCGTGAGATAATCGCCGTTAGGCTTCAGATTGAACATTATGCCCGAGCAGCGGTCGAGCGTGCCGCCGATCATCTGAAACCGCACGGAGATCTCGCCATTTTCGAAGTTGTCGACGTCCCTGGCTACGGCGATCGGGAAGTAGGCAAAGGCCTTCACGTTGTCGATGAACTCTTCATGGCGCGCGCCGTAGATTGCGCGCGCGTTGTCGGCGAGGCCCCCCGCGGGCTGACCCTTCTTCCAGGCACGGCCGTCCACGAGCACGACTTTCTTCCCCTGCTCCGACGCAATCACCCAGCTCCCCACCATCGGCAGAAACTTCGTGGGCTCGGCGTTCACCTTTTCGCCCCTGAGATCCACGTGAATGGGCCTTTGCGCGAGCGAGGCGCAAACGGGCATCGTGAGGAAGAACAAAACTATTCGGCGCATTCGGTTACTGCGGTCTCTGGGGTATGCGGTCGGTCGTGTGGCGCGGACGTCGACTCCACCACCATGTCGCGAGCACGAGTGCCGGCCACAGAAAATAGAAGATTAGCGCCACTCCACGCGCACGCGCGACCAGTGGGTACCCGGGATACGCCGTGCCCGCGTCACTCGTTGGTGGAGTGATTCCGGCGACGTCGTACACTGTCTCGAGTACGATTGGCTCGGTGGTCGAGCGGGTCATTGCGCGCCGCGTGCCAATGACGTACCAGATCTCCCCGTAGTGCTCACCGGGACGCGCGAACAGGCCGCTACCGCCGCGGGAGATGTACTTCACGTCCACTTCGCGCATGGTGCGTCGCAGTTTGCGCAGGACGCCGCGTTGGAGATCAGCTAACCGCGGATCTTCCGGGGCGAGATAGACCGTGATGTGAAGCGGATCCCGAATTGCGGCCAGCGCACGCTCGTCCGCGTGCGGAAAGGAATTGCGACGATCCTCGCTCGCGTCCCAGCTCGTGCGTGCATTCGTTGCAAACCACGCGAGGAGGCCGCTGCCGAGCACCGTGGTGAAAGTCATGAGGATGCGCCGCCGTCGGGTCCAGCCGATGTGCAGACACCAGATGGTCACTCCCACGGCGCCCGCAACGAGGACCAGCGTCACCAGTATGAGCGCGAGACGAATCTCTCCGCTCTCGAAGGTGCGGAGCGCCGACTCCGGCGTGAACTCGTCGAGCGCGAGTGCGACGCCCCCTCGCACCTGCGCGATGAAATCGAGCGCCCACGTACCGAGCGTGATCGCGAGCGTTACGACCGCGGCCGTTGCCGCATTGTCAGTGACGGACGCTGCCATCATCGCGAGGGCGCAGGTAAGGGCGGCACGCAGCAGATGGCCGGTGAGCACGCTCGACAGCTCGGCTCCGGCGATGTGTCCTCCGTACATCCGCCAGAGCAACAGCGCGATGATTCCCGGTACCCACGCTAATACCCAGGCGGCGACCAGTACGAGGAGCTTGACCCACACCATCGCACCTAACGAGACCGGTGCCTGCAGGAGCAGCTTGAGCGCTCCATTCTGCTTTTCGGCGGAGACGAGCCGGATCGCAACGAAAGGGAAGAGCAGAGTCACGGCGATCGCGTAGGCGCCGAACGTCGGAACGATGATACCGTCGAGTGGACTGACGCCTTGTGCGAGCGCTGTCGGGCCGCCACCGGCGCCGCTCACCTCCGCGTACGAATCGACGGCCGTGATGAATGCATGGCCTACGAGTGGTCCGAGCACGACGAGAAGAATGATCCAGGCGCGCGACGTCGCGAGCTCTCGACACTCCTTGCTGACCAGGGTGCGCAACACGACGTCGTTAGGTGAGAGCGAGAAAGACGTCTTCGACGTCACCGTCCGGACGATTGGCTCTCGCACGCAGCTCGTCGAGCGTCCCCTCACCGACAACGCATCCGTCGCTCAGCAGAACCAGGCGATCACAAACCCGCGCCGCGTCATGCAGCTGGTGGATCGACAGTAGGAGCGCCCGCCCGCCGGCGGCGACCCGACGAAAGAATGGACCGATCTCCCGCACCTGGCGAAGGTCCAGACCGTCGAAGGGCTCGTCCAGCAGCACGAGCGGCTGCGGCGAGAGCAGCGCGATCGCGATGAGCACACGCTTACGCTGGCCCTTGGACAACGTGCCCACGCGTTGGTAGAGAAAGGCCTCGAGGCCGAGGGCTCGCGTGATGTCATCGACACCGACGCTCGGGACGCCCTGCAGCGATGCGGAGAAGCGCAGTGTCCAACGCACGGATTGGTCGGGCCATGGGAGAATTCCGTCCGGCATGTAGAAGAGCGTGTCGCGCCGTTGCGCGGCCTGCCGCCCGCCGCTCCCCTCGACTGTTCCACCGTCTGACGCGAGCAATCCGGCGACGCACTCGAGCAGCGTCGTTTTCCCAGAGCCATTGGGCCCGACGAGGCCGAGCACTTCACCGGGACGCACGGAGAAGCTCGCGCCTCGCAGCGCCCAGGTAGCACCGAAACGCTTCGTCAGCTCGTGAACACGGAGAATGGGAGACCTTCCGGGGGGGGAAGCAAGGGCGAAGATTAGACGAGCCTCTCGCGGGCCGACAGGCCACGAACGACAAACAACGACAATCATGAATCGAACGGTCATACGCGGCGCCGCGTTCATCCTCCTCGCGCATTCTGCACGTCTCTCGGCGCAAAGTGGCGATCCGAGCCGGCTCACACTTCAGCGGATCTTCGCGTCGCGCGATTTCTTTGGTCAACGCTTCGGTCCGGCGCGCTGGCTCGGGACGGGTGACGCGTACACCACCCTCGAGCTGGCCGTGGGCGGTGGGACGGACATCGTGCGCTACGATGCCGCAACCGGAGCCCGCACGGTGCTCGTCCCGGCCGCGCGACTGATTCCGAACGGTGCGTCCGAGGCGATCGACGTCGAGGATTACTCCTGGTCACCCGATGGCAAGCGGTTGCTCGTCTTTACGAACTCGCAACGGGTGTGGCGCGAGAACACGCGCGGCGACTTCTGGGTGCTCGACCTCGGGAGCTGGAGACTGCGCAAACTGGGCGGCGCCGCCGCCAAACCCTCGACGTTGATGTTCGCCAAGTTCTCGCCCGACGGCGGCCGCGTGGCGTACGTGCGCGAGCGCGATCTCTATGTCGAACGCATCGACGGCGGCGCGCCGGCGATTACGCGCCTAACACGAGATGGCTCCGCCACCCGCATCAACGGAACATTCGACTGGGTCTACGAGGAGGAGTTCTCCCTGCGCGATGGCTTTCGCTGGAGTCCGGATGGTCGGCGGATCGCTTACTGGCAGCTCGACGTTACGGGCGTTCGCGATTTCACGCTGATCGACGACACCGATTCGCTCTACTCCTTCCCCGTGCCGGTGCAGTACCCGAAGGCCGGAACCACGAATTCCGCGGCGCGCGTTGGCGTCGTCAGCGCGGCGGGAGGAGCGACCGTTTGGCTCAGCGTTCCGGGCGATCCGCGCAACAATTACATCGCACGAATGGATTGGGCGGGCGAGTCTCAGGACGTGGTGCTCCAACATCTCAATCGGCTTCAGAATACGCTGACGTTGTATCTCGGCGACGCGCGCACGGGACTGGTGAAACCGATTCTCGTCGAGCGCGATAGCGCATGGGTGGACGTTGTAAACGATCTGCGCTGGCTGGACGCGGGCAAGAGCTTCACCTGGGTGAGCGAACGAAACGGCTGGAGGCATCTGTACGTCGTGTCGCGCGACGGCGCGACGACACGCGATGTGACACCGGGCGCGTTCGACATCGTGAATCCCGCCTCCCTCTTTGGCGAGCCGGTCGTTCTCGGGACTGATGAGCACTCGGGCACCGTGTACTTCACCGCCTCGCCCGACAATCCCACGCAGCTCTATCTCTTCCGCGCCCAGCTCGACGGACAGGGCGCGCCGGCGCGTGTCACGCCGGCATCTCAACGGGGGACGCACAGTTACGATATTGCGCCCGGTGGCAAGTGGGCAATCCACACCTGGTCCTCGTTTGGCACCCCGCCGGTCGCGGAGCTCGTTAGGTTGCCGAGCCACGAGGTCGTGCGCACGCTGCTGGACAACGCACCGCTCAAGGCGCGCATCGCGGCGCTCGCGCGAAGCCCGGTCGAGTTTTTTCGCGTTCGCGGGGGAGGTGGCGCGGAAGGCTACGAACTCGATGGCTGGATGATCAAGCCGCCGGGCTTCGATTCAACGAAAAAGTATCCAGTGCTCTTTCATGTGTATGGCGAGCCAGCCAGCCAAACCGTGCAGGATGCGTGGGGCGGTGGGCAGTACCTATGGCACCTGATGCTCGCCCAGGAAGGCTACATCGTTGCGAGCGTGGACAACCGCGGCACGCCACCGCCGCGTGGGCGTGCGTGGCGTAAGTCCGTTTATCGGAAGATCGGAGTTTTGGCCACGGCGGATCAAACCGCGGCCGCACGCGCCATCGCACAGCGCTCGTATGTTGATCCAACCCGCATTGGGGTGTGGGGCTGGAGCGGCGGTGGCTCCATGACGCTCAATTTGCTCTTTCGTTCGCCTGACGTGTATCGGATGGGAATGTCCGTCGCGCCGGTGACGGATCTGCGGTTCTACGACACCATCTACACCGAGCGATACATGGGGTTGCCGCAGGACAACGCTGAGGACTATCGTCAGGCGTCGCCCCTCACCTTCGCCGATGGACTGCGCGGCAATCTCTTGGTGGTGCACGGTTCGGGCGACGACAACGTGCACTATCAGAACAGCGAAGCGCTCGTGAACGCTCTTGTCGCGGCGGGGAAGCCCTTTCAAATGATGGACTACCCGAACCGCACTCATTGTATTTGCGAAGGTCAGGGGACGACAATGCACCTCTATTCGTTACTGACGCGATACCTGGAAGAGCACCTGCCGCGATGACAAGGCGGTGCACCGAGCACTGAGCGCCGAGCACCGAGGATAATGCCTCTCGTTTTTCCCTTTGACCCGAACATCGAACGCGCGTCCACGATCCCCGCGCGTCTGTACAACGACCCCGTCTACCTCGAGCTCGAGCGCGAGCGGATCTTCGCGCACACGTGGCAGCTCGTTGGACGCGTGGAGCAAGTTGCGGAGAGTGGGCAGTTCTTCACGACCGAGATCGGAAACGACGCGATCGTGATTCTCCGCGATGGGCCGACGCTGCGGGGGTTTTACAATATCTGCCTCCATCGTGCCGGTCCGGTGGCGTACGGCTGCGGGAAGCGGCAAACATTGCAGTGCAAGTATCACGGCTGGACGTACACGCTCGACGGCACGCTGCTTCGCGCGCCAGAAATGGAGGGCGTCGAGAACTTCCGGCCTAACGACATGCATCTGTTGCCGGTACAGGTGGCTACATGGGGGCCACTCGTCTTCGCGAATCTCGACGGCAAAGCGCCGCCACTCCATGAGATGCTCGAAGAGATTCCGCGGCGCGTCGAGTCATTCCACTGCGAGCAGATGCGCTATGTGCTGCGGAAGGAGTGGGACATCGCTTGTAACTGGAAGGTCTACGTCGACAATTATCTCGAGGGGTATCACCTCCCGGTCGTACATCCAGGGCTGCACAAGGAGCTGGATTACGACCAGTACCGCGTGGAGCCGCACCGCTACTTTTCTATCCAACATGCGCCGCTTCGGCCGGTGCACGGCGCCAACCTCGACCGCCGCTACGATCCTAACGACACAGATGTGGCGGAGGCAGTCTACGTTTGGCTCTTTCCGAACGTGATGTTGAATGTTTACATGGGGCAGATGCAAACCAACGTGGTGCTGCCGATAAGCCACGACCGCACGAAAGTCGTCTTCGAGTGGTTCGCCACTGACGTCCCGGAGAACCCGACCAGCAACGATAAATGGTCCCGCCTACTCGAGTTCTCTAACGAGATTCAGGACGAGGACATCCAGATCTGCGAGGTGGTTCAGCGCAATCTGCGCTCGCGGGTGTACGATCGCGGCCGCTACTCGGCAGCCCGGGAGAACGGCGTTCACCACTTTCACTCGCTCCTCCACGAGTTCCTCACCTAGCCGGACAAGTTGCCAGCCCTTGGTCCGGATCGTATGTAGGAGCAGGTATCTGGTATCAGTCCATAGCTAAGAAATGTCCTTCTTCCCGCGCCAAACCGCCGAGTGGCACATCGAGGAGCCGAAAGCATTTCGGCGCTTCTCGTTGTCGCTCGTTGAGATGGCGTTGGTGACGGGAGTTTTGCTGCGCGTGTACCGCTCCTTCGTGCTGACGCGGGGCGCCAGCGGGTGGGTGATGTTTGGCGGCACACTCGCACTCGGCCTGCTCTTCTTGCTGTTCATGACGACGGCGCATCTCGCCAACTGGCCCATACAGCGATGGGCGTGGCGCGCGCCAGCCTTCGCTTTGCTCGAGTGCGTCGGCGAGATGGCGACGAGCCTCCTGCTGATCTGGTTCGGCCGCGAGCCGTATGGCTCGGTGCGCGCCGAGTTGCACGACTGGCCCTCAATGGCAATGGGCACGTTGGCGACGCGTGGCCTCATCATCGTCGTCTGGACGCTCCTCCTCGCGGGGATCGTTCAGATCGTTCGTCGTGTGATGGCCGGAACGGTGGAAGAAGAGGTTGCGGGCTCCGGGTAGAGGGTTGTTGTGGGTAGAGTGTTGCGGGTCGAGAGTAGAGGTAGAGAGTTGCGGAAACTGATTGCCCACGGCGATGCCGTGGGCTTCATTGTTTCTGCGCCACCCTCTACTCTCTCTGCCCTCAACCCTCTGCCCAGTAATCGTCTCCTCAGCATACTCGGCGTCACCTTCGGCCTTGCGGTCGCCATCGGGAATACGATCGGCGCAGGGATCCTGCGTACGCCCGGCGACGTCGCGTCGTTGCTGCAGACGCCGTGGCTCTTCCTTGGCGTCTGGATCGTCGGCGCGCTCTACGCTCTCCTTGGCGTCAACGCGCTCGCCGAACTGGGCACGATGCTACCGCGCTCGGGGGCGCAGTACGTCTACGCGCGGCATGCGTTCGGTGACTACGCCGGCTTCGTGGTTGGATGGAACGATTGGATCTCGACCTGCGCCAGCACCGCGGCGATCTCGATCGTCATCGGCGAATCCATCGCCGCACTCGTTCCATCGCTCTCCACACGGGCCACGGCGTTGGCGATGGCCACCGTGGTGGTGTTCACGGCACTTCTGCTCCGTAGCACAAGAGTCGGCGGTCGGTCGCAAGAGATTACGAGTTTGTTCAAGACGGTCGCTCTGGTGGCATTCGTCGCTGCGTGTTTCATCTTTGGCGGCGGCGCGGCCGCCGCGCGGGCGCCTAACGCCACATCCGTCGTCGCCGCGCCCGGAACGTCCCTCTTCGTCAGCTTTGTACTCAGCGCGCAAGCGGTGATCTATACTTATGATGGCTGGAGCGGTCCTCTTTACTTCTCGGAGGAGCTACGCGATCCGGGGCGGCAAATTCCGCGATCGATGTTCGGCGCGCTTTTCGCCGTTACGGCGATCTATCTCCTCATCAACCTGGCATTCCTGTACGTGCTGCCCGTCAGTGCGATGGCGGGATCGACTCTCGCCGCGGCACGGGTCGCGCAGACGATCTTCGGCCCCCGCGGCGATACCGTCGTTAGGCTCGTGGTCGTCCTTGCGCTGCCGAGCGCCGTCAATGCGTGCTTGCTCATGTCATCACGCGTGATCTTTGGCGTTGGCCGCGACGGCATTGGTCCGCGTTCCGTCACGCGCGTGAACCGAGGGGGAACACCGACCGTCGCCCTTATCACCAGCGCGATTGTCAGCCTCATCTTTCTTGCGACGGGTGGCTTCAACCGCGCCATTGCCATCGCCGCCTTCTTCTTCGTCGCCGACTACGCGTTGTCGTTCCTCGCGGTCTTTGTGCTCCGGCGCCGCGAGCCGAATGCTCCCCGGCCTTATCGGGCCAAAGGCCATCCATGGACCACTGGCATCGTGCTCGTGGGGTCGATCGCCTTTCTCGTGAGCGCCGTGACCGCTGACCAGGAAAACTCCCTCTGGGCCCTCGGGGTGCTGTTGGTGAGCTATCCAGCATTCCTGCTCACCCGAAAGGCCGTCACCCCACAGGGACTGGGAGCTGAAGAGTAGGCTTACTGAGAACAGGCTACTCCCTAGCCCCTGGCTTTATCTTCTCTCATATGCGACACAACAACAAAGAGCTCCTCGTCGTCGGCGATCGCGTGCTCGTACGCATCGAGGAAGGCGAAGAGCGCACCAATGTCGGACTCTACCTGCCGCCGACGGCAGTGGACAATCAAGCGGTGCAGGGCGGGACAATCGTAGCGACAGGTCCCGGTCTGCCGATGCCCAGCCCGGACTCGAACGTCGACGAGCCCTGGCGGGTGACCACGCGCGAGACCCGCTTCGTGCCTATGCAAGCGCGCACTGGCGACTACGCGCTGTTTTTCCGGAAAGCCGCCGTCGAGATCACCTTCGAGGGAGACCGATATCTCGTAGTTCCTCAAGCGGCTATTCTCGCACTCGTGCGAGATGAATTCGATCGAATCTGATGATCTGCTATCAGGGTGCCCTGATGGCTCTTTAAGAACCCCAACAAGAGTAGTAGCAAATGCCTCTTCCCCAGCATCAAGCGATCTATGATGAGCGCATGGTTGCACCCATGCGTCAGGAGCTCACCCGGCTCGGCTTCGAGGAGCTGCGCACGCCGGAGCAGGTAGACGGCGCATTGAAGGATGCGGACGGCACGACCCTCGTTGTCGTCAACTCCATCTGCGGTTGCGCCGCGCGCAATGCGCGCCCCGCGGTGACGATGGCGCTTCAGAACGAATCGAAGCCGGAAAAGCTCACGACGGTCTTCGCCGGCCAGGACGTGGACGCCACGCAGCGCGCGCGCGACTACTTCACCGGCTATCCGCCATCGTCCCCATCCATCGGTCTGCTCAAAGACGGTCGCATCGTCTACATGCTCGAGCGCTGGCAGATCGAGGGGCGTCCGGCGCAGGATATCGCCGAAGATCTCGTCGAAGCATTCGACAAATTCTGCTAGTCGTCCTCATCGACTGACACGACCCTGTCTCGGCGCCCGGACACGGGCGCCGGACAGTGTGCCCCAGCCGGGCGCCTAACTGCTGATATCTTCAGCGCTTGACGTAACGAGCAGCCGCGGCAGCGAGCATGCCTCTCAGGAGAGTGACCCTGATGGAGGCGCCCATGCGCACTCGTGTTGTCGAAGCACGCGCTCCACACCGCGTTCCGTACTTCGTTGTCGTCGTGAGCATCCCGCTCGTCGCGCTGCTGTTGTTGCTTGCAGTCCCGCGAGCAGCAGAGGCGCAGGCCGAATGGAACATTGGGCCGTTCCTCGGCTACTCCTCGATCCACGGTGGCCACCCGGCGGCGGCCGGTCTGCAGACGTCCGTGCTCGTTGGCCCGGTTGGTCTTCGCGTCAGCGGGTTCAGCGCGCTCGATCAGACGACGAATGCCTCGTATAACCCGTCGGAGGCGCGGTACGGCGGCGACGCGGATTTCATGCTGGTCTTCGACTTCGCGTCACGCGGGAGCGGAGGCGGCGGAGCTAGCATCGCGCCTTACGTCTTCGCCGGTGCCGGCATGACGGTGCGCAATCAGACGACGACGAGCTACAGCGGCTTCATGTACGACAATTCGCAGCTGGTGGGCGGCTGGAGTTACGGCGGCGGAGTGCTGCTTCCCATCGGCGGCGCCATTGAAGCGATGGGTGAAATCCGGGCGCGACCATCGGGATTCTTCAACGTGACGCCGAGCTACGAGGGCACGCGAACGGAGTATCGGGTGGGGCTGTCCCTGCGGCTGGGCAATTTCTTTGGGGGCTCGCGGTATCGCTCGACGCCTAACGATCCGCCGGCCCCGCCGCGACCGCGGCGCCGCCAGTCCAACGACATCAGAATCATCCTCGGTGGTGTGAGTGAAGCGGCAGGCGCGATTGCGCCTGCCGCTTCGGCCGCGAGGGTGATCCCGACCGCCGAGCGCTACATCGGTACGCCGTATCGTTATGGCGGTACCTCGCCTGTGAGTGGGTTCGATTGCTCGGGCTTTGTCCAGTACGTCTTTGCCCGGAACGCGGTAAAGCTCCCGCGCACGTCGCGTCAGCAGGCAAGAGTTGGTGTGGCCATGCCCCGCAACTTCAAATCGCTCGCGGCGGGCGACCTGGTGATGTTCGCCGAACGCGGTGAGCCGATCAGCCACGTCGCGATTTATGCGGGACATAACCGAATCATCCACGCCACTTCCAGCGGCGGAAGCGTGCGCTACGACGATCTGGGCACGCAGCGCGGGCAGTGGTTCGTCCAGCACATGGTGGCTGCTCGTCGCGTCACTCCAGATGGTCGTGGCCTGATGCTCGACCTCGTGCAGCTACTCGACGCGAAGACGCTGGCCGACACGGCACTCGACATCGGAGATCTGGCGCCACGTCCGTAGCCGTTGCGCCTCCGACACCGGGCTGGCGCACTCGTCGTTTCGTTGGTACGGTCTACTGCATGGCCCGACACGAGCGACGTGGCTTCGAGCGCGTTGAGTACGGACCGGAGACCGCCGAGCGCCCGGTTTTTCTCAGCGGTGGCGGCGTCTTCGACGTCGTCGATTGCGCGGAGCGGGGCATTCGCTACGTGGCGATGACCGATCGTCTACCTGAAGTGGGCAGCGACGTGCGCGGTACGATTCGGTTTCCGGATGGCCCCGAAGTTCCTGTCGAAGGAGTCGTCGTGCGCGCTGCGGACGACGGTATCGCGGTGAACTTCACTCAACTATGGATCGACAAGGAAGTGATCGAGCGGGAGCGGCGGCGTCTGCGCGGCCCGGGGCACTTCGCGCATTGAGCGCCGCGGCGGTCACCGTTCGCGACGCGACACTCGCCGATGTCGGCACGGTTGCGCCGCTACTGGGTGAGCTCGGCTATCCCGTCGATGGCGAGACGCTCGCGGGTCGCATGCGCCGGATGCTCACGCGTGATGATCAGAGGATACTCATTGCCGGAAACGAGACCGGGGCGCTGGGGCTTCTCGCGCTTCACGTCTTTCCGGCGCTCGCCTACGATGGCAATGTCGCGCTGATCATGGCGCTCGTCGTTACCGCACAGGCGCGGGGACTTGGCGTAGGACGCGCCCTGATTGACAGGGCGGACGCAGTGGCGCGATCGCTCGATGCAACCAGGCTGCTCGTCACCACGCATGTTCGACGGACCGACGCCCATGCGTTCTACGAGCGTCTCGGCTTCGAGTTCACCGGACGCCGCTACGTCCGACCGCTCTTCTGACGCGCACAGGTGATAGAAGGCGAAAAAAGGGCGCTCTCGCCGAGAGCGCCCTTTGCATCTCAGAAGTTAGAAATTACTAACGGCCCGGTCCCTTTCCGCCACCGCCGCCGCCACCGGATCCACCGCCACCGCCCGGCCTTCCACCGCCACCGCCGCCCTGGCCGCCGCCACCTTGACCTCCACCGCCTTGGCCGCCGCCACCCTGGCCGCCACCGCCGCCGGGGCGACCGCCGCCACCGCCGGATCCACCACCACCACCGGTTCCACCACCGCCTCCGCTACCACCACCACCACCGGGACGTCCACCACCACCGCCACCGCCTTGTCCACCCCCACCCATTCCCCCGCCGCCAGAGCCACCTCCACCGCCCTTACCACCACCGCCCTGTCCACCACCACCCATTCCGCCCATGCCCTGATCCTGATCGGTGCTGTTCTTGTCCGCCATGCGGATACCCTCACCTATCGGAAGCGACGTCTCGCGCGCGGACGGAAGTGTCCGGCTCGAACATGCAGCATACATGACCAGCAGTGCTCATGCCAAGTGGTCCAGCTCGATGCGAATTGGTGAACTGTTTGTTTATCGATCACAAAACGATCAGTCCGCGCCGCGCGCCGATCATGACGGCCTCAGCGCGAGTGGACGCGTGCATTTTTGCAAACACTGATCCGATGTGAAACTTCACCGTGTGCTCCGAGATCGAGAGTCGTGCCGCGATTTGCTTGTTCGCTAAGCCGTCCGCGATCATGCGCAGAACCTCGAGCTCTCGAGGCGTAAGCGAGGCGCCATTGGAGGCTGGAGCTGCGCTCCCTGGGCCTTGTGTAGCGGTGGCTGTGCCGCGTAAGAGGTCCGTCCACTCTCGTGCAACGGATACCAATCCGGCTGCGGCAGCGTTGACCGCGGCGAGGATCTCCGCTGCGCTCGCGTCCCTCGGCAGCAGAGCGCGGACGCCGGCGCGCAGTGCATCGATCATGTGCGCTGGATCACGTTCATCGGTGAGCAGGACGAAAGCCGGCGTTGGTCGGGTACCGTCGTCGTAATCGGCAGACAAAAGCTGCAATGTCGCAATGGCGTGTTGTTCGTGGCCGCCACCGAGCTCGACGAGCACTACGTCAGGCTCCTGCTCGGACACGTCGTCGGCCAGCGACGCGGTCGTCCCGGCCCCCGTGACGAGGGCGTTGGCAGGGTCACGCGCGACGATCGCTTCCAGCCCGGCACGCGTTACAGCCGAGGCCGCGGCGACGAGCACGCGTGTCACTTCTTCAACACCTCTCGAACGAAAGCCTCGGCCACTCCCGCTGGAATGGCGATGCCGAGGCCGCGCACGATCATGCAATTCACGCCGATCACCTCGCCGTCCAGTGTCGCGAGCGGCCCGCCGGAATTGCCGGGCGCCAGCCGAATGTCGGCGCGCACGAGCGGATCGTCGCCGTTAGGCATTGCGTGCACCACGCCGACGCTGAGTGCTCCGTCAACGCCAAGCGGATGTCCCAGCGCCACGACGATTTCGCCGACACGCAAGCGACGCGCGTCCCCGATCGTCGCGGGCGCCGGCCACTCGTCAGGCGGCTCGACGATCATCAACGCGGCAAGGTCCCGTTCACGATCGCGTGCAATCACCCGCGCCTTCACCTCGACGCCGCTCGAAGTCTGCACCACGAGCTCGCTGCGTTGCGCCGGGACGACGTGCGCATTAGTGACGACCAACGCACCCGCGGTCGTCCCCCACACGATTCCGGCGCCCACACCCCCAACGCGGGAGCCTTGCGTACTGATTCGAACGGTGAAGCGACGAAGCCGAGTCGAGAGCGCTTCCAGCTCTCCCGACAACGAGCCGAGGCCGAATGACATCGGCGAACGGATCGCAAACGCGGTCATTGTCGCCCTCGACGTCTAACGTCTGCGGTCGGCGCACGTTCGCCAACCACTACACTGAGTGTGCGGCGCTCACCGCCACGAACGACGTCGAGCTCCAACGCGCCTCCTACGCGCGCCGCCCCCAGCAACTCGGCGACATCTTGCGGCTCGGCGACGCTTTCGCCGGCGGCGGCGATGATGACGTCACCGACGAGAATGCCCGCTCGATCGGCAGGGCTCTCATTCTCCACCATCACGACGAGCACGCCACGCGCCGTCTGACCAAGCTTCAGCCGCTCGGCAAGAGAGGGCGTGAGGCGTGCCGGCTGCATCGCGACGCCGAGATACGCGCGGGCAACGTGACCCCGCGTCAACAGCGCCTCGACGACACGATCCACGGTAGCCACCGGAATGGTGAGTGGCGTGCCGCGGGCGAGCGCCGAACAGTTCACGCCCAGCACGTTGCCGTCGGCGTCCACGAGGGCGCCACCGGAAAAACCATCGTAGACCGAGAGATCCAGCCTAACGAATCGGTCGATCTCTCCGCCGCTCCACGTGCGCCACTTGCCGGAGACAGCACTGATCACTCCAAGGCTGGTGCTGACACCATCGTCACCGGGTCGTCCCACGGCGAGCACGAGACTGCCCACGCGCAGCGCGTCGCTCTCGCCGCGCTGTGCAACGGAGATGGCGGCACTCGGCGGTGCCGTATCCAGGCGAAGTACCGCCAGGTCGGTTCCACCGTCGCGGCCAATGAGTTGGGCAGTGGCGGTTGTCCCGTTAGGCAACGTGACGGCAATGTCTTGTTCCTTGCGAATCGTGTGACTTGTCGCGACGATGACGCCCTCTCGCCAATAAAGGCCGCTGGCGGGGATGCGTGGGCGGGCGTGAATGGCGACGACGCTTCGTGCGGCGCGCTCCACTGCGCCGGCGAGGTCGTCTGAGAGAGCGCGAAGGGCTGACGCGCTGCGTTGTGCGGGAGTCGATGACATGAGAAACAGTGGTTGAGGTCCGGATGCTCGTATGTCGAACATTCGTCCCACTCATGAGGAAGATGCATCGCCCGTTCAGGGGGGGACGATCGGGTAGTGCGTTGCGGGTTGCGGGTAGAGGGTTGCGGGTAAGGGGTTGCGGGTAGAGAATCGAGAGTTCACGCGCTCTACGCGTCGCACACGCCACCCGCCCGCCCCTCGCATGCATCCGCGCACCGATGAGCTGTTACGACACCTCGACACGCAGCATCAGCGTCTGCGAGCAGCCGTGGAGCGTGTCCCAAAATCACGCCGCGAGGAAAAGCCCAACCCGGAGCGATGGTCCGTCGCCGAGGTGATCGAGCATCTGTCGATCGTGGAAGGGCGGATCGAGCGTGTCTTTTCGGCGAAGCTCGCGGAAGCCCGGGCGAGCGGTCAGGTGGGACCAGAACAAGAGACTTCGCCAGTGGTTGGCACGCTCGACATGGATCGTGTCCTCGACCGGAGCCGTAAGATCGTCGCGGCCGAGGCGGCGCAGCCGTCAGGGAAGCTCGGCATCGAGGCTGCGTGGGAGCGCCTGGAGAGCGCGCGCCAACAGCTATGCGACTCGGTCCGCAGCGCAGACGGGCTCGCGCTCTGCGACATTGTGCATCCGCATCCAGTACTTGGTCCGATCAATCTGTATCAGTGGATCGCATTCGTCGGTGGACATGAAGCGCGACACGCGGCGCAGATTCTCGAGTTGAGCGAACTCCTAACGTCGTCGCCCGCCTGACGACCGGATCAACCGTCGCGCAATGCGTCCATCGGATCCGCTCGGGCGGCACGTCGCGACGGGATGTACGCAGCAGCGAGGGAGGAAAGCATGACGAGAAGAGCTGCGCCAAGAAATGCTAAGGGCTGAAAGGTCTGGAGTCGCAACAGATTTGCCGAAAAGACACGGGCGACACCCGCAGCGAGCGTCGCGCCCAGGACCAGGCCAATCGCGCAGAGCTTGACTGACTGGCCGAGCACGAGCACAGCCATCCGCGCCGTAGTTGCGCCGAGGGCCATCCGAATTCCGAGCTCCTTCCGTCGCTGAGCGACGACGTACGAGAGCACCCCGTACACACCGCTCACCGTGAGCGCGAGCGCAATGGCGCCCAGCAGGCCGGCGATCCAATATGCGGCTCGGAATGGATAGATCGTGGCCACGCGAAGCCCCTCGAGTGTATGGATTTCCGTTACTGCGTCGGGAGCGAGCCGGGCGAGCTCGCGATCGATGTTCCGCATGGTGACTTCAGCTACGCCCGACACCTTCGCAAGTATATACGTGTTCGCCGCATCGATGGCCGTTGGGTAGTAGACGACGGGTGAGTCGAGTGGATCGATGACGGTGCCCAGCGCCGCGTTAGGCACGAGGCCAATGACGAGCGCATTGTTGCGCGACGCGAAGCGCGTCTGCCCCGCGCCACTCGAGTCGAAGGTGAGATGCAGCGTTTCTCCGAGGGCGTCGCGGCCGGGCCAAAGGGCCCGCGCGGTGGCATCACTGACGATTGCCACGGCCGCACCGTCGCGCTCCTCGGCGGGGGTGAAGCTGCGCCCGCGCAGCACGCGCATGCCGAGCAGATCGAAATAGGATGCGCTGACGAAATTGGTATAAGCGTTCGCGGCGCGCCGGTCTGCCGACATGACGACAATTCTCGGAAATTGGCCGGAAAAAGGCGCTTGCGTGGCCGCGGCGACGCCCTGCAGCTCCGGCCTACCGCGCAGGGCCTCGAGTACGCGAGCACGGACGGCTGGGCGATCCATGGTTTGCAGCCAAAGGATGCCGTGCGCGGTGAGGCCGCCGTCCGGGTGCAGATCGCGCACACTGCCGAGGAGAACGCCCGCACAGATCAGCAACAATGCGCAGACGGTCACTTGTCCAACGACGAGGGCGTTCCGAAGGCGCGACGGCCGCTCGTCGCTCCCGAATTCGCCGCGCGTTGCTTGAACGATGTTCGTGCGAGTCGCCTGCAGCGCGGGCACGAGGGCGAAGAGTATGACGGCGGTTGCGGTCGCGCCGAGCATGAAGAGAAATACACGCCAATCGAGCGTGAGCGGCACGATACGAATGTAGGGAACGATCTCCGCCGCGAGCGTGCGGTACATGAGCCGAACGGCGCCATTGACCGTGAGGCGCGCGACGATGAAGCCCAGTCCCGCCGCGACGGATGCAAGGAGCGCTGCCTCGGTAAGGAGTTGCCTGACGAGCCGACCGCGGCTCGCACCTAACGACAAGCGAACGCCGAGCTCACGCTGGCGCGCCATGCCGCGGGCGAGCATCATGTTGGCCACGTTCGCACACGCGATGAGAAGCACGAGTACGAACGCCGTCGCGATTGGCGAGAAAAAGAGCGCGACGGCGGGCGAGAGACGAATCGCCGTAGCGCCCGTGAGCAATCGAGCGGCGACGGGTCTCTCGCGATCCCGGCTATCGGGGTGGTGATCGCGCAGCCAGTTGAGCAGCCACGCTTCGCCGGTCTCGGTCGGCACATCGGGGCGGATGCGTCCGAGTACGGCGAGTCGCTCAGCGTCGCGCGCTCCGAATAGATCGTCTCCCTCGAAGAGAACGTCATTCATCGTGATGGGCGTCCAGAAGTCGAGGGGCACGCCGCCCAACCCGCTGAACCCGCGCGCGGCGACGCCAACGACCTGAAATGGACGCCCGCGGAGGCGAATCGTCTTCCCGACGATCGACGAATCACCTGCGAATCGGCTGGTCCAGGTGTCGTAGCTCAGGACGACGACTGGAGCAGCTCCCGCCTCAGCGGCGTCCGCGGGGATGAGCGTCCTGCCTAACGACGATCCCACACCGAGGATCGCGAAGTAGTTCCCGGTGACGAGCTGTCCGAAGGCGGGCAAGCTGTCGATGCGAGTATACGCGAGCCGATAGGCGAAGGTCTCGCTGAGAACGTCCCGGTCCGCGCGGAGCGCCTCGTAGCCGCGCCAGCTGAAACCTCTGTCGGCGCCGGTCCGGTCCGTCCAGTGAAGCTGCACCAGAGAGCCCGGATCGCGTACCGCGGCTGGGCGGAGGACATACGCGTCGAAGATCGTAAATGCCGTCGTATTGAGGCCGAGGGCAAGAGCGATGGTCGCGACAACAGTGAGCGCGAAGAGCGGCGCGCGGCGGAAGGCGCGCCATGCATAACGAATGTCCTGGCTGAGTCGCTCGAGCCAGCGATGGATCACGGCGTCGCGCATCTCCTCGCGCAGCTGCGTCGGATTCCCGAAGCCGCGCCGCGCCGCGAGCGCCGCGGAGGTTGGATCCATGCCGCGCGCAATGTGGCGCTCCGTCTCCGCATCGAGATGAAAGCGAAGCTCTTCGTCGAGCTCGTCGTGGACAGTGCGGGCGCGAAACAGCCCGCGCAAACGAACGCGCCAGCGATCCAACATGTCAGTCAGCCTGCAGAATGAGACCTAACGCATGGGAGAATCGCTCCCAGGAGGCGCGCTCGGCGTCGAGCTGCCGGCGCCCCGCGGTGGTGAGCTGGTAAAAGCGTGCGCGCCGATTGTTCTCGGAAGCGCCCCAGGAAGCATTCACCCAGCCCCGCGATTCGAGACGGCGCAAGGCAGGGTAGAGCGAGCCGTAGTTGACGTCGAGCACGCCGCGCGAGATGGCCTGGATGGATTGCGTGAGCTGCCAACCGTTCGCGGGTCCAGCCCGCAGCAGCTTGAGAACGATGAGATCGAGCGTGCCCTGGAGGAGATCGATCTTGCTCTGTTTCTTGGCCACGGCGCCCTCCTCTAGATCTTCAATAGGAGGGGAGTGTGTTGTTGGACCTCTAGAATGTCAATAGGAACGAATGAGCTGTGGGGTTGAGGATTACACCACTCGCTGTGAGCAGTTCTCTTGATTCTGTGAGCTGTCGGCTTGCCTCTCGCCTCTTGGCTCGCGATACCGGGTGCGATGCGTGTGTCGCCACCTCGAATAAGCCTGAGCTGATGGCTCCTCTGTCACCGCTCCGCATGCGCTCGATCGGCGCCAGCGTAGGAAATCGATAGACGTCAGTGCAAAAGCGGGAAGTGGGAAGTGCTCGACCTTGTCACACGTCACGCATCACGGCCGCGCCCCGCTTGCCGGCCGCGCTACACGCCGCCAGTTTGGTGGTTCCTCAATCGCTGCCTTCCTGTGGAACACATCATCGACGCGGTCACCTACTTCGTCGTTTTTCTCTTCTCGACCACCCTGCATGAGGCCGCGCATGCCTGGGCGGCGCTTCGGGGCGGGGATCTCACCGCGTACAATGGCGGACAGGTCACGCTGGATCCGCGCCCGCACATCAAGCGTGAGCCGTTTGGCATGGTCGTCCTCCCGCTCGTGAGCGCGCTTGCGACCGGCTGGCCGATGGGGTACGCGAGCGCACCGTACAACCCCGATTGGGCCCGGCGGTATCCTACACGCGCGGCGTTGATGGCTCTCGCGGGACCCGGTGCGAATCTGTTGCTGGTCATTCTTGCCGCCCTCTCGCTACGTATTGGCGAGGGCGCGGGGATCTTCCTCGCGCCCGAGCGCATCCACTTCGGCCTCGTCGCGGCGTCGAACGCGAGCGTGACCTGGGATGCCGTCGGACGGTTGTTGAGCGTTGTCTTCTCGCTGAACCTGCTGCTATTCGTCTTCAATCTCTTGCCCTTCTTCCCGCTCGATGGAAGCGCCGCGATCACGCTGCTGATGAATCGCGAAACGACGAAGCGTTATCAGGAGTTCCTCTGGTCGACTCCCATGCTCGGCTGGATCGGACTGCTCGTCGCCTGGAAGCTCTTTGATTTCGTATTCGAGCCCGTGTTCGTCGCCGCCGTCAGCTTGATCTATCCAGGCGTTCGATACGGCTGAGTCACAATGAAGTCAGCTCGATTCGTCTGGACGCTGGCCGCTGCGCTTGGCGCGTTGATGAGTGTTCGTTCATCAGCCAGCGCGCAACTCGTCAGCGGCGTCGTGCGCGACAAGGCGAACGGTGCGCCCATCAAGCGCGCGAAAGTTCAGCTCCTTCCCGACACCGGCACGACGAGCGTTCCTCTCGCCAATACAGTCACCGACAGCAGCGGCGTCTTCTACCTCGACGTGCCCACGCCGGGGAGGTATCGCCTGGTGTTCGCGACTCTCACCTCCACTTTCTTCTCAGATCCGTTTCCCGTCACGACTGGTGACGTCCAGCACGAGTTCATGCTCGATGTCGCTGGCGCCCAGCCTTACTTCGAGTTCCAGGTCGAGAAACAGGTACGGGTTCGCGATGCGAAGCTGATCTATCCGCCGGCGTTGCGGAGCGCCGGCGTCGAGGGCGAGGTCCTCGCCCAATTCGTTGTCGATACGCTGGGTCGTGCCGAGATGTGGACCTTCAGGCTCCTGAAGTCGACAAATCCAGCGTTCACCAGCGCCGTCCGAGTCGCGGTCCCTCAGATTCGCTTCATTCCCGCGGAGGCACGCAATCAAAAAGTGAGGCAGTTGGTCCAGATGCCTTTCTTCTTCCACTTCGGTCAACAAGCGTCCCACGACACGACGAGCCTTCCGTCGAGGGGCATCAGGGCCGAACCGTGACCTCGACCTTCGAGGAACAACAGATCCTTCGTCGCTGTCGCTCCTCAGGATGACATCTGACTACTCGAGTGGCCGCACCCAGATATTCCGGAAGCTGATTGGCTCGCTGGGATCCCCGTGCGCTTGGAGCTTGATCGGTGCCGGGCCATGCTTCTTGTACGACGGCGCGCCGATGTAGAGCGTCTCACCGCGGAGCGCCACGTGATTCTGCACGAGGACGCCGTTGTGGAAGGCCGTGACGAACGCCGGCGTCGCAACACTTCCGTCGTCGCGGAAGGTTGGCGCGGTCCAGACGACGTCGTACGTCTGCCATTCACCCGGCTTGCGCATCGCATTGACGAGGGGCGCATACTGCTTGTAGAGACTCGCGGCCTGCCCGTTCACATACGTCGCGTTGTTGTAGGAATCCATGATCTGCATCTCGTAACCCGAGTCGCCGGGACCCGTGGAGGCCAGAAAGACGCCGCTGTTGCCGCGCGCCTGGCCCGAGCCCGTGATGTTTTCGGGGATGCGCCACTCGAGATGCAATTGATAATTCGTGAAGCTGCGCTTCGTCTCGATGTTCCCGGTCGGCTTGTTGACCGTGAGCACGCCGTTCGAGACGGTCCATTGCGCGGGCGAATGATCTTTGACCGAGACCCACTCGTCGAGATTGCGTCCGTCGAAGAGCACAATGGCATCGGAAGGCGGCGCATCGTTCGTGCGCCCGGGCGTCACGACCCTCGGCACTGGCGTCCACACCTCGGTGTCCTCCGGCTTGGCCTTGGCTTGCGCGCCAAGCGACGAAGCACCGATGCAAACGAAGGCGATCGCGAGCCAAGTACGATGAACGGACATGCCGAGTCTCCGAGAAGCAGGGTTGGGGCGGATGCTGTACAGTGATGCGATAACTGTCAAGCGAGCGTTGCCAAGCGCAAACGGCTAGGCCACGTTAACAGAGCCTCCGAAACCTGTCGGGAGAACACAATGCCCTACGTCAGTCGCCACGCGTCCGCGCTCGCCGGGACGTGCTTCACGCTCCTCGCTGCCCCGCTCGCCGCGCAGACCAAGCCCACGGTCGCGCAATTCCTCAGTCCATCTTCCCCCCTCGAGCTCACCCGCGCGAAGGACGCCAATCGCGTTGCCTGGGTCGCGTATGAGAAGGGGATGCGGAACGTCTACACGGCGGCGGCACCGGACTTCAAGGCGGTTCGCCTAACGAGCTTCCTGCAGGACGACGGTGTCGACGTGTCGGAGGTCGACCTGTCGGACAACGGCTCGATCGCGATCTTCATGCGTGGTACGGAGCCGAACCGACAGGGCTGGAACGCGAACCCAACGCACGACCCACGCGGCGCCGAGCGCGCGGTCTGGGCAGTACACACGTCGGGTGGACCAGCCTGGCGGGTGGCGGCCGCGACGACGGCGACGCTATCGCCGGACGGCCACTCGGTGCTGTACGTCCGCGATGGGCAGATCTTCCGCGCGCGCATAACGCCTAACGCGGCGGCGCCGGTCTCGGACAGTGTCATCCCCTTCATCAGAGAATGGGGGCGGCAGAGTAGCCCGCGATGGTCGCCAGACGGTACCAAAATCGCCTTCGTGAGCGATCGCGACAATCACGCTTTCATTGGCATTTACGACACGCGCACACGGCGTGTCGACTTCGTGGCGCCCAGCGTCGATTGCGACGCCGCACCAGCGTGGTCGATGGATGGAAAGCAGATCGCCTTCATTCGCCGTCCTGGCCTGCCCTTTGGCATGCAGGCGCAGGAGGGCAGCGGAGGCATCGGCAATCCACCGGGACCGGCAGCTGGCCGTGGTCGCGGCGGAGCCGGCGGCTGTCTCGCTGCGGCCTTTGGACGCGGCGGTGGCCGCGGTGAAGGCCGCGGCGAGGACACGACGCGTCTGCGTCGCTTTCCCGGCCTGTATCGCGCGACGTTCAAGGGCGGGTACGGCACGTCCGTCATGGTCGCCGACGTGAGCAGGTGTCCCGCCGCCTCTGGCCCCACAGAAGCAGGTGGCACGGAGTGTTCGGCACGCGAGCTGTGGCACGATGCACCTAACGACTCCGTGTATTCCACGATGCGCGTCGTCGTTTGGGCCGGCAACGATCACATCATCTTTCCACTCTCTCCCCCGAACGACGAGTGGGATCGGTATTACTCCATCGACGTCGCCAATCCGTCGGCGGATCCGACGATGCTGACGAAGACGAACGGTCTGATCGAAGACGCCACGTCAGCGGCGCTCTCCCGTGACGGCAAGACGCTCTACTACTGCACGAACGCCAACGACATCGAGAAGCGGCACATCTGGGCCGTGCCGACGGCAGGCGGTACTCCGAAGCAAATCTCCACTGACGATGGGATCGAGACGTCGCCTCAGCCGTTGGTCTCCGGCAAGCAGCTCGCCGTGCTGTATTTCGGCGCGGCCCAGCCGGCGTCGGTGGGCCTCGTGCCGGCGAGCGGCGGCGCGACGCGCGTCATCTATCCAACACTGGCTGCGGATTTTCCCGCAGCACAGCACGTCACGCCGCAAATCGTGGTCGTCAAGTCACCGGACGGTTTGGAGATCCACGATCAGCTCTTCCTGCCCAAGGATCTCAAGCCGGGCGAGCGCCGGCCGGCGATGATCTTCGTGCATGGTGGACCCGTTAGGCAGATGCTGCCGGGCTATCACTACATGCAGTTCTACCACTGGGCGTACGCGTACAACCAGTGGCTGGCAAATCAAGGGTATGTCGTATTGTCGGTGAACTACCGCAGCGGAATCGGCTACGGACGTTCGTTCCGCAATGCCGCGAACACGAACGCGCGCGGCAACTCGGAGTACCAGGATGTGGTCTCCGCGGGCAAGTATCTGCAGTCACGCCCCGACGTCGATCCCTCGCGCGTCGGCATTTGGGGATTGTCGTATGGCGGTCTCCTCACGTCGCAGGCACTGGCCCGCAATTCGGACCTCTTCGTTGCCGGAGCCGACCTGGCGGGTGTGCACCTGTACGGGAACTCGCTCGACACAACGAACATCTCGTACCAGTCATCGGCAATCTCGGCGATCGACAAGTGGAAGTCGCCGGTATTCCTCGTGCAAGGTGACGACGACCGCAACGTGGATTTCGCGCAGATGGTCGGTCTCGTGCAGCTGCTGCGCGCGCACAACGTGCACTACGAGCTTACGGTCATTCCCGACGACACGCACGAATCGTTGCTGCACGCCCGTTGGGTGGACACGTTCAACAAGATGGGCGACTTCTTTCACCGGTTTGTGTGGGATCACGGGACGCCGGCTGGCCAGGCGACCTCCAGCGGGACGAGGTAAGCCCCCATGCGCTCACCACCGACATTCATCACCACCACCGAGAACAATCTCACCGACTATCGCATCACGGAGCGGTTCGGCGTCGTGCGTGGAATTACCGTTCGCTCGCGCTCGGTGTTCGGGACGTTAGGCGCCGTGCTGCAGCAGATGCGTGGTGGAAACATCTCGCTCCTCGCCGATCTCTGCGAGCAAACGCGCGCCGCCGCGTTCGATCTCGCGATCAACCACGCGAAGGCGCTCGGCGCCAACGCGCTCATCGCCCTTCGCTACGACGCGACGGAGATCATGCAGGGCGTCTCTGAGGTGCTCTGCTATGGTACCGCCGTACGCGTCGTCCCCATGAAAGACAACTCAGACTCCGAGCCAAGTATTCCATGATCGGTTTGCCATTCGTTCGCGCTGCCGCTGGACTCGTTCTCTTCACCGGTGCCGCGACCGAACTCGGCGCGCAGGGCCCGCGCGCAACCAATCGCGCCGCGGAAACGAGATTCGTCGACTCGATCGTGGCGCGTATGACGCTCGCCGAGAAGCTCGGACAGCTGAATCAGCTTTCGGGAGCAGGCAATCCCACCGGTCCCGGCGGTGGAGAGCGCACGGCGCGCCTCCAACAACTTCGCAGCGGCGGCATCGGCTCCTTTTTCAATGTCGTCGGCGCCGACACGACGCGCGCGCTGCAGCGCATCGCCGTCGAAGAGTCGCGGCTGCACATCCCGCTCGTCTTCGGCCTCGACGTCATTCACGGAATGCGGACCATCTTTCCAGTCCCGTTAGGCGAAGCGGCATCGTTCGATCCCGCGCTTGCCGAGCGGACGGCGCGGATTGCTGGCGTGGAGGCAGCCGCAATGGGAATCGACTGGACCTTCGCGCCGATGGTCGACATCGCGCGCGATCCACGTTGGGGCCGCATCGTCGAAGGCGCGGGCGAGGATCCCTACCTCGGAACTATGCTCGCCGAGGCGCGCGTGCGTGGCTTTCAAGGACCCGACTTGAGCGCGCGCGACGCGATTGCGGCTACTGCCAAGCACTTCGCGGCGTATGGCGCAGCTGAAGGTGGCCGCGACTACAACGTTGCTGAGGTGTCCGAGCGCACGCTGCGCGACGTCTATCTGCCGCCATTCTACGGCGCCCTCTGCGCTGGCGCGGCGTCGTTGATGGCTTCGTTCAACGAGATCGCTGGCATTCCATCGCACGCCAATCGGCACCTGCTCACGGACATTCTTCGAAGCGAATGGAAGTTCGACGGAATCGTCGTGAGCGATTGGACAGGCGTTTGGGAGCTGATCAATCATGGCGTCGCGGCCGACAGCGCGCAGGCTGCGGAGCTGGCAATCCACGCCGGCGTGGACATGGACATGGTGAGCGAGCTGTATTCGAGGAAGCTCGCCGCCTCGGTCGCTGCCGGCCGCGCCAGCAAAGCGGAAATCGACGAAGCCGTTAGGCGGGTGCTGCGCTTCAAGTACCGGCTGGGGCTGTTCAAAGATCCGTATGTCCGGCGTGATGCGGCCCGCGAGCGCTCCGAGATTCTCACTGCCGCCAATCGCGCGGTGGCGCGCGAAGCGGCACGTCGCTCCATCGTGCTCCTCAAGAACGATCAGTCCACGCTCCCACTGCGCAAAGATCTCGGTGCGATCGCTGTGATCGGCGCGCTGGCCGCGGACTCGAACACGGTGCTCGGCAATTGGGCCGGCCTTGGTCGTCGCGAAGATGCGGTCTCCGTACTCGACGGGATTCGCCGGGCCGTGCCGCGCGCAACCGTCACCTACTCTGCCGGTGCAAGCCCGACGAGCACTGACACGAGCGGTATCGCCGAGGCGCTGCGCATCGCACGCACTGCGGACGCAGTGGTACTCGTTATCGGGGAGAACGCCGATATGAGCGCCGAGGCCGAGAGCCGATCGACGTTGGAGCTACCGGGCGCGCAGCAGCAGCTCGCGGACGCGCTGAGAGCCACCGGGAAGCCAGTTGTCGTCGTCTTGATGAATGGCCGGCCCTTATCCATCGAACGACTACAGGAAACGATGCCGGCGATCCTCGAGACGTGGTTCCTCGGTGTCGAAGCAGGGAACGGTATCGCCGACGTGCTGTTCGGTGATGTGAATCCCGGCGGCAAGATGCCGGTGACGACGCCCCGCGCGGTGGGTCAGGTACCGATCTATTACAACCACAAGAACACCGGTCGTCCTCCAGTCGCGACGGAGAAGTACACGTCGAAGTACTGGGACATCCCGTTCACGCCGCTCTATCCCTTCGGCTTCGGTCTGAGCTACACGACGTTCACGATTGGTGCCCCGCGCTTGAGTGCCACGACCATCGGCGCGGCTGATTCGCTTCGTGTCGCGGTGGAGGTGTCGAACACCGGTTCACGCGCCGGCGACGAGGTCGTGCAGCTCTACGTCCGCGATGATGTCGGCAGCGTGACGCGTCCTGTTATGCAGCTACGGCGATTCCAGCGCGTGACGCTCGCGCCGGGTGAGCGGCGGACGATCAATTTTACGCTGAGCGTGGCTGATCTGGCGTTCTATGATGTCGCAATGCATCGCGTCGCCGAGCCGGGCACATTTCACGTGTTCGTCGGCCCGAACTCACGAGACACGCAGGCGGTGGCGTTCACGTTGCGCGGCACGGGGAGTATTCCAGTTCCCGAGGTTTGCCGCGGAGAGCAGCGGGAGCGTCGCTGATGGTACGGATCGCGCGAACGGCTACACCGAGGTGACCAATCGCTAGGCCGCGGCGTGAGGAGTGGCGTCAGTCGCCGTCGCGGCCCGAATATCCGTATCGCTGGAATCTCGCAGATACCATGGCGTGTTGATCACCAGCACACGCGGCCCTCCCCGCAGCAGCAGAAATCCCTTGAGCAATGTAGAGCGATGGCTGTGGAGGAGCAGCTCGTACCAACGGCGATCCACGAGCTCCGGAACGACAACGGCGACGTACCGGTGCGGATTCGCATTGGCTTGCGCGCGGACGTGCTGCAGGAGTGGGCCGAGGAACTCACGATATGGCGAGCGAATGAGCACCAGCTCGGGAGGCGTGAAACCCGATTCGCGGAGGGGGCGTTCCACGTCTTCATTCCAGTGGCGACGCAGGTCCTCCATCGCCAGGTCTTCGGCGAAAACCTGAAGCACCTGAACGTCGGGAGAGATGCTCACCGCGAGCCGAAGTGCCTTGCGAGCGACGCGATTGAGTCGCTTGACCGGCACGACAACGATCGGCGGCGGCGGGCGATCGAGCGAAAGCGGGCCGCTGACATCCGTCTCGCGGTCGATGCGCTCCTCATGGCCGCGCATCGCGCGGAAGAAAAAAACGAGCAGGGGTACGATCACGACGGTGAGCCAAGCGCCTTGCGTGAACTTCGAGGCAACCACGACAAGAAGCGTGAGGCCGGTGGCGACCGCGCCGATCGCGTTGAGCACGAGGGCACGAGTCGACCCGCGGCCACCGAGTCGCTTCCAGTGCACCACCATCCCCGCTTGTGACAGAGTGAACGTGAGGAATGCGCCGACAGCGAAAAGCGGGATCAGACGATCGGTGATGCCTCCGAATACGACGAGGAGCATGCCGGCGAGGACGGCGAGCACCACGACTCCAACCGAGTAGACGAGCCGTCGCCCCGGATGCGCGAACTCCGCCGGCAAGTAATCGTCGAGCGCCAGCACGCGACAGAGCCGCGGAAAGCCGCCGAAGCTCGTATTCGCGGAGAGACAAAGGACCATCACAACGGCAAGGATCGCGACATAGTAGAAAGTGCCGGTTCCCGCTACCGCCGCGACGAGCTGCGAGACGGTGCTTCGATACCCCGCGATGCCCGGCGGCGTGGCCGTGATGTCGTAGGCGCGGCAGAGGAACGCAATGCCCGCGAGCAGCAGCGCCAGCGCGCCTATGATGAGCGTGAGGGTGCGATTGGCCACCTTCACCACTGGCTCCTTGAACATCGGCACACCGTTGGACACCGCCTCCACCCCTGTCATCGCGGTGCAGCCGCTGGCGAACGCGCGAAGGAGGAGCCAGACTCCGGCGACCCCCGTCATGGCGGCGGTAGTGGGAACGGGCGTGGGTGGTCGTACCACGGGCGCAGGGTGTCCACCGGCGGCGAACGTCTTCGCGACGCCCCACACCACAGCGACGCCGAGGCAGAAGAGAAACGCATAGGTTGGCGCCATGAACAACACACCCGCCTCACGGACACCGCGGAGATTCACGATCGTGACGACGAGCAGGATCGTTAGGCAGATCCACAGCGTGTACGGCAGCAGCGCGGGTTGCGCCGACACGATGGCCCCGACACCGGCCGAGATGGCGACGGCGACGTTGAGCACGTAATCGAGACAGAGCGCACTCGCCGCCACTAGCGCGGGGAGCTGGCCAAGGTTCTCCGCGGCCACCGTGTAAGCACCGCCGCCATTAGGGTATGCGGCAATGGTCTGGCGATAAGACAGGTACACGATCACCAGCAGCGCGATAATGACCGCGCTGATCGGCTCGATGTACGCCGTGGCCGACGCGCCGAGCCCGATCAGAATGGTCAGGGCGGCTTCGGGGCCGTAGGCGGCCGAGGCGAGCGCATCGAGACCGACGACGGGAATTCCTCGAGCGGGCCCGATCTTCTGCGCCGCCTGCTCTTCGGAGCGCAAGGGCCGGCCAAGGAGAATTTCACGCAGCGACATCGGCGCCACTCACAGGCAGATGGTGTGCCTGCCGGATGCGGTCTCGACGACTCAGTTGGCGCTGCAGGAGCCTCAGGCGGGCCCGTCCTTCTCGTGGCTCGGCAGGCCTCGTGCTGCCGTTTGACCTCGAGGGCGGGACCAACTCGTAATTGCTTCGTGTTGGTCCCCGCCCTGGGCAATTGTTTATCGCGCCTTCGCCTTCGCGCGGGTGCCGGTCTTGTTTTGCTTCAGCCACTTCTCGGCCGCGCGCAGCGCCGAGCCCTTTCCACCGTGGCCCGCGTCACCGAAGAAGGCGCTCGCTTTCGGACGCCAACCTTTGGTCGTCTTGCGGTAGCCCACGCGCACGAAGTATCCGTGCGTACGGGAGGCTTCCTGATCGATGCGGCTGATGCCGGAAGGGAGCGAGCGAGAGGAGGACGTTGTTGGCATTGAGTCAGTTCGTCGAGAGTGTTGACGGTTGACGGCGCGCTTGCCGTTAGGCACTAGGCAAGTGGCGAGTGAACGCAGCCGGGGACGACTTCAAATCCTTCGGCTGCTCATGGTGATGTACATGTTTGACGAATGAATCGTTTGGCGTTAAGTGCCGCTAAGAAAGCTTGACATCGATACAACGCGGGAATAACCTCGCGAGTACTGCCGTCGCCGAGCATCCAACGGTTTTTCGCTTATCATTCGACTTAACGTTTTCTTGATGGGGTGTAGGTCAATTGGCAGACCGCCCGACTGTTAATCGGGAAGTTGGAGGTTCGAGTCCTCCCGCCCCAGTTGCTCAACGAGTGTGACACTGATGCCGTGTGATGCCCTAATGGCCCGCACGGCATTTGTCGTTTCCGCCTTACGAGTGCGGGATCCATTCCCGGGGACGCGAGCTGTTCGAAGTGCTCGGCGTGCCGGCTCGATCGACGGACCGGCCGTTCAAGGCCCTTTCGAGAGACGTGATTCGGGAGGAGTTCGGGGCCGGAAAGGTTGTGGAACCCGAACATTCGGAATATCCTAGCTCGTTCGTTTCTTGCTCGATGCGTGATCTTTCTCACTCGAGACTAGGAGCTGCAGGTGCCGGAGTTCACCCCCGCGGAGTCCGGTACGTTGACCTCCCCGTCGCCCGTGGACCCGCCGTCATCGGCGCTTCCATTGCGAGCGGCGCTGGGAGAATACGACACGGGTTGGCACGATCCTGAAACGTCGGTGAAACGCGCGCACGACGTGATCGCGGCCGCGGCGCGACTTCACGCGCGGCTGGTCGTGCTCCCCGAGATGTGCACGACCGGCTTCACGATGGAAGGCTCGCGCTGGGCCGAGCCGCTGAGTACCGAACGTGGCGCGAGCGGCGCACTCGCCGCATCGGCGCGGGAGCACCACCTCTGGGTGCTGGCCGGCCTTGCCGTGCGCGAAGACTCGCCTGCGCGCCTGGTGAATGCCGCGGTGCTCTTCGACCCCTCAGGGAGTATCGCGGCGATTTATCGCAAGCAACGACTCTTCGCGTACTCCGGTGAGCACGAGGTGTATAGCGCCGGCGAAGGACCTGTCGTCGTCAACATCGAAGGAACTCGCGTCGGCTTGTTCGTCTGTTACGATTTGCGCTTCCCGGAGTTGTTCCGTGCCGTGGCGCCGGAGATGGACGCCGCGCTCTTGATCGCGAACTGGCCGGAGCGGCGACGGGGGCATTGGGACGTCCTCACCCGCGCGCGCGCGATCGAGAATCAGTGCTACATGATCGCCGTGAATCGCACCGGTGTCGGTGATGGCGTGGAGTACGATGGGGGCTCGGTTGCCTACGATCCTTGGGGCGAGCCCCTTGGCATCGGCGGCGGCGGGAATGCCCCACGTGTCGTGGATGTCGATCCCGCCCGTGTGAAGCTCGTCCGCGCGCGTTATCCTTTCCTGCGCGAGCTGGAGCTGGGACGAGACGCCCAGATCCCGCAGTTCCATTGAGCAGCAATTGCGTTAGGCAATCGTCATCGCTGTCCTCCGTTTCCGAGCCTCAACCCCGAGTCCCGTGACCGTCGGCGAAACGCTGGCGTTCGTGTCCGATGCGCGTGTCTTCGAGTGTACGCTCTGCTTTCGCGTCGCCGAGTTGATCGGCTTCGAGCGCGACGAGCTGCACTGGGAGGCTTACTGGAGCATCCGCGTCGACGGCGTCGTGTACGGGTCATTACCGCTGCAGCGCTTTGAAGAGCGATCGGGCGATGTGGAGCACCGCGTCGTGGATTGGTATCGGAGCGAGCGGATTCGACGCGCCAGCAGAGAAGTCTAAACTTCCTCAACACGGGGTGACATGGACACCGTACGCATGGCCCGCCTCGCACCAATCGATTACGTCGTCATGGCGGTGTACTTCGCCGCCGTCCTCGCCGTCGGCTGGCTGTTGCGCCGCCTCATGCGCACGAGCACGGACTTCTTTCTGTCCGGCCGGTCGTTGCCGCCATGGGTGACCGGCCTCGCTTTTATCTCGGCGAATCTCGGCGCACAGGAAGTCCTCGGCATGGGCGCGTCGGGCGCCAAGTATGGTATCGCCACGAGCCATTTCTATTGGGTCGGCGCGATCCCAGCGATGGTCTTCGTTGGACTGTTCATGATGCCGTTCTACTATGGCTCACGCGCCCGTTCAGCTCCCGAATATCTCAAGCTCCGTTTCGATGAGAAGACGCGCACGCTGAACGCCGTGTCGTTCGCCGTCATGACCATCTTCTCGTCCGGCATCTCGATGTACGCGCTCGGCAAGCTTCTCAACCTGCTGCTCGGCTGGAGCTTCGACGTCAGCATTCTCGTATCTGCGGTCATCGTCTTGGCCTACATCGTTCTCGGTGGTCTCACGAGCGCGATCTACAACGAGGTCCTTCAGTTCTTTCTGATCGTCTTCGGCTTCTTGCCGCTCGTCTGGATTGGGTTGACGGCCGTCGGTGGGTGGCACGGCCTGTCCACGCAGCTCTCGACGCTCTCGGTGGCGCGCGGATTCCCTGCTGACGCCTACACCCATGCGTGGCGCACGATGGGGAGCGCGTCGCGAAATCCCATAGGCGTCGAATGGTTCGGCCTCGTGATGGGACTCGGCTTCGTCTTGTCGTTCGGGTATTGGTGCACCGACTTCCTCGTCGTTCAGCGCGCGATGGCTGCCGAATCGATGACGGCAGCGCGACGTACGCCATTGATTGCGGCGCTGCCGAAAATGTTCTTCCCCTTCCTCGTGATCCTGCCTGGTATGATCGCGCTCGTGCTCAGTAGTGGCACGGGCATCGGACAGGGATTGATCCCCGCGAAGCTGAGCGCGGCAGGTGTGCCAATGATGGACGGCGCGGGACACGCGGTGCTCGATTACGATCTCGCGACACCGATGCTCCTCATCCGGCTTTTCCCAACGGGAATGCTGGGGCTCGGCCTAACGGCGCTACTCGCGTCCTTCATGTCGGGTATGGCCGGAAATGTCACGGCGTTCAACACGGTGTGGACGTACGACATCTATCAGGCGCACATCCGCAAGGGCGCGTCGGACGAGCACTACCTGTGGATGGGACGCGCGGCGACCGTGGTGGGCATTCTCCTCGCGATCGCGGCGGCGTACGTGGCCAGCGCGTTCAACAACATCATGGACATGCTGCAGCTGGTGTTCGCGTTTGTGAATGCTCCGCTCTTCGCAACCTTCTCGCTCGGCATGTTCTGGAAACGCACCACGGGTCACGGTGCATTTTGGGGACTGCTCTCCGGAACGATCGGCGCCGCGGTACATCACGGTCTGTCACTGCCGGCCGGAGCGACACCGGGTATCAAAGGCGGATATCTCGGCCTGATGCACACGTACCCGAGCGAGCTCGCACAAACGTTCTGGACGGCGATCACGGCATGGACTACGTGCATGGTCGTGACGATCGTCATCAGCTTGTTGACCCGCCCGAGGCCTGATGCGGAGCTGCGCGGTCTCGTCTATGCACTCACCCCAAAACAGGTGGACACCGAGCATAGCTTCTGGCGGCGTCCGTTCACGCTCGGCATGATCGTGCTGGTGATGACGTTCGCATTGAACTTCGTCTTCTTCTGAGAAACCCATGTCCTCAGCCGCGTCACTCGACCTGCGCCTCCCCATTGGCGGTCTCTTTTCGGCGTTGGGTGTCATCATTGGGGGGTATGGTATCGTCACCAACGGCAACCGTGCCCTCTATGAGCAGTCGATGTCGATCAACATCAACCTCTGGTGGGGATTGGTGATGCTGATCGTTGGGGTGCTCATGTTCATGGCCGGCATGCGCGCGTCGCGCGAGGGGCGCGCAGCTTCCGAAAGGGAGGCAATGACGACGCCGGAAGGGCGAGCGACCGAAGCCCGCGAGCACCAAACCGGTTTGGAGCGGTAGCTCGCCGTTAGGCGCTGCCGGTGCTGTTCTTAAGGCTCTGTCCGGCGCGATTCTCGCGTACTCTCCGGCAGGGTCCGGTATAGCGTTGGTCGCGATGCGCGCGACCTGACCGGACGGCGTGCACTGAGGCCGGAAGATGATCTCCTCTCGTAGACACCGTTGGGCGATCAGCCCCGCGCTCGCGTTGACCGTGCTCGGCTCGTTAGGCTGCAAGGTCGTCATCGAGCGGGCATCGGATAGCGCGCGGGCAACGAGTCGCAGCGATACCACCGTCGTGCTCGCGTCGCCAACGCGGGTCGATACCGCGGTCGTTCCACAGGCGCGGACGCCGGCGGTCTCGCCCGTATCACCGTCGACGGCAAGTGGCGAGGTCACCGACACGCCGCCGTCCGGGACCTCGGCCTCGGATCTCGGCGTGCTGAGCTCGGAGCTCATTATTCCACTTGCAGGTGTCAAAGCATCGGAGCTTCGCGACACCTTCAACGAGCTACGTGGTGGGGGGACGCGGAAGCACGAGGCGCTCGACATCATGGCGCCCCGCGGCACGCCAGTGCTTTCCGCATCGGCGGGTCGCGTCCTCAAGCTGCACGACAGCAAGGATGGCGGACTGATGGTTTATGCTGCGGACGCGAGCAATCGTTTTGTCCTCATGTACGCACACCTCGATCACTATGGGGATGGCATGCAAGACGGCTTGCCCTTGCGGCAGGGTCAGGTGATCGGCTATGTGGGCACGACGGGAGATGCAGCGGCGGATGCGCCTCACCTGCACTTTGCGATCGCGCATCCCACGGATGTGAAGCTCTGGTGGACCGGGACGGCCATCGATCCGCGGCCATTACTTCAGCAGTCCGGCTCTGGCGGTGGCGACTAATTGAATCCAGACGGCACGCCTCGCCCGTAAGAGATCGGGCGCCGTGGTGCCCGTTCATTGACTGGAGGAGCGCTCGCATGTGGTCTTCGATCTTTCATGAGATCTTTCACGGTACCCTGCGCGAGCGGGACGCGATGATCCTCGCCGCTTCCGGCGGCATGGCGCTTTTTGTTGGCATGGTAGGCGCTTGGTTCGGAGCACATTTCGGCGCGAGGCGCGCCGTGCGTCGCGCGTTCCGCGACCGCATCGAGATCCCGTCGATCGTCACTGAAGTGCGCTACGATGAGTTGGCACGCTCGATCGACGCCATTGCGCTCGAGGTGGAGCGCATCTCCGAGGCGCAGCGCTTCGTGGCGAAGCTCCTGGCCGAGCGGGCAAGCACTCTCACCGTCGCTGCCGTGAACGCCCCAACGGTTTCAACCGCTGCCGCGATCCCGAGACGGGAGCCGGGTGTGACCACTCCTCACTAGGGCCAAAATCGTGAGCGCGGGCGCCGCCCGCTTTTCGCGGCGCAGGTTGCAGAGATCCCCATCGGACTCCATGTTTTCGCGACTCACACCGATGGCGCTCTCATGCCTAACTCACAAGATCGACGCAGTTTCCTGGCGACCCTTGGCGCGGCGGCGGTGACGTGGGCTGCCAGCAAACCCGAAGGCCTTCTTGCCCGACGACGCCATCTCAACCGCGTCGGCCTGCAGCTCTACACCCTGCGCAATCAGATGGAGAAGGACATGCCGGGGACGCTCGAGCGCGTCGCACAGATCGGGTACAAGGAAGTGGAGTTTGCCGGCTATTTCGGACGCTCGCCTAACGAGGTTCGCCAGCTGCTCGAGAAATACAAGCTCACCGCCCCGTCGTCGCACGTGGGCTATCCAACGGATTGGAGCGCGTGGGACAAGACCCTCGCGGACGCCAAAACCGCAGGACACCAATACGTCACCGTCGCATGGACACCTGACGAGAAGCGTAACCGGCCGGGCGGCTTCAAGGCTGTTGCCGACGACTTCAACAAGGCGGGCGAAGCGGCGCGGAAGGCGGGTCTCCATTTCGCTTATCACAATCACGATTACGAGCTCAAAACGCCGAGCGGCGGTGAGCTGCCACTGGACATGTTGATGAAGAACACAGATCCCAAGCTCGTGACGTTCGAGATGGATCTGTATTGGATGGTAAAAGGCGGCGCCGATCCCATTGCGTACATGAAGAAGTATCCCGGTCGCGTGACGCTGGTGCACGTGAAGGACGCAACGCCGGCGCCGGCGCGCGACATGGCGGACGTGGGCAAGGGCACGATCGAGTTTCCCAAGATCTTCGCGTATGACGCCGCCCATGGCTCGCACATCGCGCACGCATTCGTCGAACGTGACGACGCCACGACACTGCCCGATCCGTTCGCGTCGGTTGCGACGAGTTACGCGTATCTGGAAAAGATGAGCTACTAGGAGACGCCCCGTGTACGATGTCTGCATCGTCGGCTCTGGCGCGGGGGGCGGGATGGCAGCGTACGCCCTCACCCGCGCCGGCGCGAATGTCGTCCTGCTCGAGGCCGGGCCGTCGTGGTACGCCTCGCGCGATAGCAAAATGCTCATGCCGGCGTACGCCTCGCCGCGCCGGGGGGCGTCGACCAAGACGCGGCCTTTCGGTGAGTTCGACGCGTGCGACGGCGGTTGGGAGATCGAGGGTGAGCCGTATACCGTCGCGTCGGGCTCCAAGTTCATGTGGTGGCGCGCGCGTATGCTTGGCGGACGCACCAACCATTGGGGCCGGATCTCGTTGCGATTCGGCCCGCGCGATTTTCAGGGAAAGACGCGCGACGGATTGGGCGACGACTGGCCAATCACCTACGGCGACGTCGCGCCGTATTACGACCGCGTCGACCGTCTCATTGGCTTGTTCGGCAGCCACGAGAACCTGCCTAACGAACCAAACGGAATTTTCCAGCCACCGCCAAAGCCGCGCTGCTACGAGCTGCTGGTCAAGAAGGCCGCCGACCAGTTGAACGTCACGTGTATACCCGCACGCCTCTCGATATTGACGCAGCAGCTCAATGGCCGCGCCAATTGTCATTACTGCGGTCAATGCAATCGCGGCTGCGGAGTGAAGGCGAACTTTTCCAGCCCCGACGTCCTCATCGCGCCGGCGCTGGCGACCAAACGCCTCACCCTCATCACGAACGCGATGGCGCGCGAGGTGACAGTTGGGAAAGACGGCTTGGCGACCGGCGTATCCTACGTCGACAAGAAGACGGGCACCGACAAGCACGTCGAGGCCCGCGTCGTTGTTCTCGCCGCCAGCGCCCTGGAATCGTCACGAATTCTGCTGAACTCGAAGTCTTCGCTCTTTCCGCAAGGCCTCGCGAACTCGAGCGGCACGGTGGGGAAGTATCTCACCGACACCACCGGTACGGACCTCGCCGGCTTCATCCCCGCGATGGCGGACCACGTTCCGCATAACGAGGACGGTGTGGGCGGCATGCATCTGTATATGCCGTGGTGGGCCGACAACTCCAAGCTCGACTTTCCGCGCGGCTATCACATCGAGGTGTGGGGCGGATTGTACGCGCCGACCGCGGGGTTCATGGGTGGCATCGAGCGATACCCGGGCGGCGGCGGCTACGGTAAGCAGCTCAAGGACGACTACCGGAAGTATTACGGTGCGACAATCGGGTTCTCCGGCCGTGGGGAGATGATCCCCAATGAGAAGTCGTTTATGGAGATCGATCCGAACGTCGTGGACCGATTCGGTATTCCCGTACCGCGCTTCACCTGGGCATGGACGGATCACGAGCTCAACCAGGTGAAACACATGCACGAGACCTTCCGCGCGCTCATCACACAGATGGGCGGGCAGATCTTCTCGCCGATGCCGACGAAGGAGCAGGGCTACAACATCTCGACGGGTGGCCAGATCATCCACGAGCTGGGTGGCGCGCGCATGGGGAACGACCCGAAGACATCGGTCGTGAACGCGAATTGCCAAGCGCACGATTGTAAGAACTTGTTCATCACCGATGGCGCGCCGTTCGTATCGCAGGCGGACAAGAATCCGACATGGACGATTCTGGCGCTGTCGTGGCGCACGTCGGACTTTATCGCAAGCCAGAGGAAGGAAGGAGCCATCTGATATGGGTGAGCCATGACGGACATGAATCGCCGTGACGCTCTGAAGGTGCTCGGTTTGGCACCGCTGGCCGCGTCGATTGGAGTGAAGACGGAGACACTGGAGCGCGTCACCCGTGCCGTTGCGCAACTCGAGCAGGGAACGGCCACGGCTGCCGCCCCGGCATTCTTCGACGCGCACGAATGGGCGACGGTTAGGCTCCTCGTCGACTACGTCATTCCGCGCGACGAGCGCTCCGGCAGCGCGACGGACGCGAAGGTGCCCGAGTTCATGGACTTCCTGCTGGCGGACAAGGAGTCGACCGAGGCAAGTCGCATCGCGATCCGCGGCGGGCTCGCCTGGCTCGACAACGAATGCCAGCATCGTTTCGGTAAGTCATTCGTTGCAGCGACAGACGCGCAACGCCGCAGCGTCCTCGACGACATCGCTTGGCCAAAGCGCGCCAAGCCCGAGCTGAGCCACGGTGTGATCTTCTTCAGCCGCTTCCGCGATCTCACCGCCAGTGGCTTCTTCTCGAGCCAGATGGGATGGCAGGACGTGCAGTACAAGGGCAACGTCGCGCTGCCCGCATGGAACGGCTGCCCGCCCGCGGCCCTCGCCAAGCTCGGCGTGAGTTATTGACGGCGAACGTCAGTACTCGCACACCATACCACTAACGCGCAATGCCTTCTTCAAGACCGTTAGGCGTCGGCTTCATCGGCTCTGGCTTCAACGCGAAGTTCCACATGCTCGGCTGGACCGGCGTCCGTGACGGCGACGTGCGCGGCGTCTGGAGCCCGAACAAGAAAAACGCTGCCGCGGCAGCGGCGTATGCGAAGCAGCTCGACGTGGGCGAGTGCAAGCCCCACAAGACGATCACCGACATGGTGGCAGACAAAGACATCGACGCGATCTGGCTCACCGGCCCTAATCACGCACGCGTCGAGAACGTCGAGGAGATCGTCCAGGCCGTAAAGAGCGGTAAGGGTGACCTCAAAGGCATTGCCTGCGAGAAGCCACTCGCACGGAATGTCGCCGAAGCGAAGAAGGTCCACGAGCTCGTGAAGAGCATCGGCGTTGCGACGGGCTACCTCGAGAACCAGGTCTTCGCGCCGCACGTCGAGCGCGGACGAATGCTGCTCTGGGCGCGCGGCGCGGCGACGACTGGTCGTCCCTATCTGGCGCGCGCCGCCGAAGAGCACAGCGGGCCGCACATGCCGTGGTTCTGGCAGGGCCGTTTGCAAGGCGGCGGGGTTCTCAACGACATGATGTGCCACTCGGCGCTCGTCGTTAGGCACCTGCTCACGAAGCCCGGCGAGCCGCTGTCCACCGTAAAGCCTCTCCGCGTCACGGGCCACATCGCGAGCCTCAAGTGGACGCGTCCCGCATACGCGGCCAAGCTCAAGAAGGCGATGGGCAACGAGGTCGACTACACCAAAACGCCGTCCGAGGATTTCGCGAACGTCGTCATCGAGTTCGAGACCAACGAGGGGACGATCGCGTTAGGCGAAGCCTCCACGTCGTGGAGCTTCATCGGCGCCGGCTTGCGCCTGTCCGCCGAGCTGCTCGGGCCGGAATACTCGCTCGCCTGGAACTCCCTCGATACGGGCCTCAACCTCTTCTTCAGCCGCGAGGTGAAGGGAAAGGCAGGCGAAGATCTCGTCGAGAAGCAGAACGCCGAGATGGGATTAATGCCGGTGGTGCCGAACGAAGCCGTGGCCTACGGCTACGAGGGCGAGGACCGGCATTTCTGCCGCGTGTTCCAGGGCAAGGAAGAGCCACGACTCACCTTCGAGGACGGCGTGGAAGTCGTGAAGGTGCTCATGACGGCATATCAGAGCGCCGAGCAGGGAAAGACGTTGAGCTTCCCGCCAAAGGGCATCGATCAGTTTGTGCCGGCCGTGGCGAAGGGAGAATGGAAGGGTAGAGGGTAGAGGGTAGAGGGCATCTCTGCGATGCACTTCCAGCGTGAGCGCGGACTCACGCGAACAACTGCAACAGCGACCAACGCGAACGCCTCTTCAGCGATCATTCCTCCGTGCCCTACGAGCTCGGACGAATTCTTTGGGAACTGCACACTGGCGAGCTACACCCACCTGTCATCCTGAGCGCGAGCGAAGGATCTGCTTTTGTCATTGGACGAGGAGCATCCCGAGTAACAAAGATCGTCCGGGCTCGTTGCGCCGCGGCGTCCGTGCTGCTCACGGAGCGGTCAGCGTGAGTCGTAGTCGCACTTGTCGGCGTGCGTCCGCGATCACGCTGTTAATTCCACAATGATCCAAAGAGAAAGAGGCCGACGAAGAATCATCGGCCTCTTTCACCCTCTACCCTCTACCCTCTACCCTCTACCCTCTACCCTCTACCCTCTACCCTCTACCCTCTACCCACAGCCCTCTACCCTTAAAGCTTCCACCCCTCCCGATACGTTGGCTTGAGCAGCTCCTCTGGAACGGCCGACACAAAGGCGCCCGTCTCCGGATTCAGCTCCACCCGGCCGAGCTTGAGCGCGAGGTTGCCTAACAACACCATCTCGGTGAGCGGCGCGGCGTGGCCCGGGAAGTTCGAGCCGGGCTGTGTTCCCGCGCGGATCGCGTCCGTCCATTCGACGTAGACGTTTTTCACGCGCGGGTACTTCATCGCCGGCGGATTGGCCATGAGGGCGGTGTTCTTTGCCTCGTCCGAGAGATGCGGGTTCTCTCCATACGTGCCGGCAACGAGCGTTCCCTTGTCGCCAATCCAGAGCTGGCCGCTGGAGTCGAATGGCCACGGGCGATTGTACGTCCAATCGTTAGGCTTCGCCGGCACCAGGTTGCCGTCGCGCCAGATCACCGTCACCGGGCCGCGCCCGGGAATCGCCGGGAACTCATAGGTGATGCGCGACGCCTTCGGTGCCGTCTCGGCGAAGAGCTGCGACGTCTCGGCGGTGATGCGTGTGGGGTAACGGAGCTTGAGCGTCCAGAATGACGCATCCATGATATGGCACGCCATGTCTCCTAGCGCGCCGGTGCCGAAGTCCCAGTAGCCACGCCAGTTGAATGGCGCGTACGACGGGTGGTACGGTCGCGGCTGCGCGGGGCCGAGCCAGAGGTCCCAATCCAGCGTCGACGGAACGTGGTGCATCTCGGTCGGACGAATGATGCCTTGTGGCCAGATCGGACGGTTCGTCCAAAGCTCCACCGTGTGGACGTTGCCGATCGCACCCGCCTCGACCCATTCGCGGATCTGACGTGTCCCGTCCCCGGCGTGACCCTGATTGCCCATCTGTGTGGCCTGCCTCGGGCGCTTCGCGGCCTCCGCGGCAAGCTGCCGTGCTTCCCAGATCGTTCGCGTCAACGGCTTCTGGGTGTACACGTGCTTGCCCGCGCGGAGCGCCATGGTCGCGGCCATCGCGTGCGAGTGGTCGGGCGTCGAGACGGTGACGGCGTCGATGTTCTTGCCTTCCTTGTCGAGCATCTCGCGGTAGTCGCGATACTGCTTCGCCTTCGGGAAGGCGTTAAAGCTGTCGGCGGCGTTGTGCTGATCGACGTCGCAGAGCGCGTAAATGTTCTCATTCGCGCCCATGCCGCGGACGTCGTTCGCGCCCATGCCGCCCACGCCGATGCAGGCGACGTTGAGCTTGTCGCTCGGCGCGACATGACGGCGTCCGAGGACGTGGGAGGGTACGATGGTGAACGCGGCGGTGGTCGAGGCGACCTCGCCGACGAAGGTGCGGCGATTGATCGGATCGTCGTTAGGCATCGGATCTCTCTCTGGGGGTGCGGACGTTTGAGAGACTAGTCCGCGTCGCCGCAGCGCGCAATGCGTTGCCTGGCACCACTTTGAGCAGTCACTCCGATAGCCCTGAGCCCTCGGAGAATGATGGCGGAAGCCCGCTCCCAGACGCGATTATTCGTCTACAGGATGCTGTACGTGATCGTGGCCGCCGTGTTCTTCGCCGCGGCCTACGTCGCCGGCGTCCTGCTCGAGCGTTGGGTGAAGGACATCAAGGCCGGCAAGCTGTCGATGTACATCCTGATGCCGCTGTTGCCGAGACTGCACCCCTACTTCGCGAGCGGCGACGCAAAGCAGCAACGGATCGTTCTGCGCGACACGTGCCTCGCGTGCCTCGTCGGCTGGAGCGGTCCCGTGCTCGCGGCGATCCGATTGGCGCTTGGTTCCTTTGCAGTGGTCCCGACGTCGATTGCGATCTTTTCGGGAGTGTTTCTGGGTGCGTTCTCTTACTTCGCCGCGGGCGGCCTGGAGACGGCCCTGCGCTACTATCGCGTGCGTCGCGCAGCGCCGGCACCGTCGCAAGTGAACGAGTAAACCCTAACGGGGCGGTCGACAGCTGGCGTGACGCACCAGTCGTGTGGAGTTAAGTCCCGTTTCTGTCTGGTTAAGTCGCGGTCGTGTCGTGAAATGCACGGGTCGTGTCGTGTCCAGCGTCGGTCGTGTCGAGACTTGCCCCGGTCATGTCGTGAAATGCTGCGGTCGCCTGCCAACAAATCAGGGTGACTGCCAGTCTTGCGACGGGCTCCTTCGATCTTGCGACGGGCGCCATCGATCTTGCTCGCGTCGCACGCGGTTTTGCTCGCGTCTCATTGGGATTTACTCGCGTCACCTCCGATCTTGCGACGGGCTCCCTCGGTTTTGCGACGGGCGCCTTCAGTCTTGCGACGGTCGTGTGTGGACTTGTCGCGTGCGCCACAGGAATTGGCAGGCGATACTGCCGCTCTGGCAACGGCGCCGAGGTTCTTGCTCGCGTCACCTTCGAACTTGGACCGGGCGCCTTCGGACTTGGAACGTTTCCCTTTCTCGGCGGAAGAGCGTCGGTGGTGGGTGGTCTCGTCACGGTTACCGGTGACTCGTCTGCGGGCGTTTCCCGAGGCGATGCGTCGGGTTCTGCGCAGGCTCATTGCGGTGCGGCGTCGCTTTGCAGTGAACCTGCATCCTGTTCCTGAGTGGGAAAGTGATGTAGGAAGGGTGCTCCACGACGCGATCGCTGGCGGAGCGCCGCACCCTATTGCCGTCGCGGCGTTCAGACGGGGAATTCAGCCTTTGCTCAGCCATGCCACCGCATGCGACGTCTATGGGAGGATTGGGCCGGCGCGAACTGATAAGCCGCAGTTCGTTCGTGCGGAGCACGAGGAACGCTGGCGAGCAGAATACCTGCGACCAGCGAAGCATGGCCAAACGAACATCTATCTCGATGCACCAGGAACCGCGAGGACTTCGGGTTCTGGTGGTGGCTCATGTGCTCCACCGGAGATGTCCTTCTGGAGGTTCCTCGAGGCAAGCTCAAAACGATCGAGCTCTTTCGACACGCATGGAACCCCGCAGAAGGAAACACCACCGCGGCGCCGAAGGTTGCACGAGTCGGCCGTGAACGAACGAACAACGGCACGCTGGTATGCTTTCACCCCCAGGCGACCGGCTACGAGATTCAGCTCACGATCATGGCGAACGTGCCTAGTGTGCTCTCGCTATACGACGACGCAGTGGAACGCGCGCGCTTTCAACCCGGAGTACTGCTGACGCTTGGAGGATCTCTTCGCCCGCTCGACCAACTGCACGCAATTTACTTTCGGATCCACCTAACGAATCAGCACGAGCCCGAGCGCTATCTACGCACTGTGTTGCGCCGGGCGTCGAAACGCTTCGGCGACCCCAAAGCGGTGAATGCCGCTCTATATGCGGCAGAGTTTATTGCTGCGATGGAGGATCGTGGCAGCACTGGCCTTTGTCACAAGCAAGAAGACGTAACCGAGTTCGCCGCGTGGACGTCACGCCAGACCCCGCTAGCGCCTGAGACGATCACGCTTGCGCGCGAGACCATCGAGCGAATCCTCGCAAAGCCTCGCTTCAATGAGGTGTCTGCGGAGGGTCCGACAGAGATCGCGCCATGGCGCGCTGTGACGTCGGATCTTCGGCGGCGACTCAAGATCGCCGAAGCGACCCGTCGCACGCGGGCACGCGCCCCGAACGCACAGAGACGTTAGGGCTTCATTCCGACTCCGCAGATCCAGTCTTTTCGGGCTCACCGTCCGCGGGACTCGCGTTCGCGTGGTGTGGAGCAGGGGTCGGGTGATCTTAAGCCCCCGTTCTGCGGGGTTAAGTCGCGTTCGTCTCAGGTGATGCTGCGTTCGTGTCGGAAGTTGCTCCGTTCGTGTCAGGTAATGCGGCGTTCGCCTGCGTAAAAGTCAGCGTGACTGCCAGTGTTGCGACGTTCGTCTCGTGGGTCGCCGCGTTCGCCTCATGATTTGCCACGTTCGTGTCGTGAGTGTCGGCCTTCGTGTCGGTACCTTGCCGCGTTCGTGTCTTACCTTGCCGCGTTCGGGTCGTGCGTTGCGGCGTTCGTGTCATGAGTTGTCGCGTTCGTCTCGTGAGTTGGCGCGTTCGTGTCGAAGATTGCCACGTTGCACTCGCTCGAAGCAGCGTTCGCCTTCAAGATTGCTTGCTTCGCCTCGCGAAATGCTCCCTTCGCGTCTGCCTCTGTCTCGGGTGCTTCACGAGTTGGCAGGTGATACTGCCGCTGTGGCATCGTCACCGAAGCTTTTGCGGAGGGCGTCCTTGAACGTTGGAACGTTCGCCTTCGTGGTTGGAACGTTCGCCTTCAATGTTGGAAGTTTCGCCTTCCGAAGTGAACGTTGGCATTCACGAGGTGAAACTGTCACACTGAATGCCGTAACGTGCGCGCGTCCGACCGGAGCTCCGGCCAAGGTGTGAAGACGCGTCCTGCTTACCCTTGCCTCGCGCGACAGAAGTTCCGAAAGCGATCCGGCGCGCTCAGCCGAAGCGTCGTCGGGGGATGAGCTAAGGCTTCATCCCGATCGCACAGATCCAGCCTTTCCCGCTCTCTACCGCGACGCGCACGTTGGCGTAGCCGGCGTCGACGAGCAGTTGGCGGTGTTGCGCGGGCGTTAAATACGCGGCACGCAGCATGAGAGTCATCACCGGCCGGTAGAGCCAGTCGTTGCGGCGCCCACGATACGTCTCGGCGATGATGACGAAGCGGCCGCCAGACTTGAGCACGCGCAGCACCTCTCGAACATCGCGCGGGAGATCGAGCCAGTAGTAGTGCGTCTCGACGGCGGTGACGAGGTCGAACATTTCATCAGGAAAAGGCAGCTGCGACACGTTGGCCTGCTGAACGTCGACGCGGCCCTCCTCGATCAAACGCTCATTGGTCTCGCGCGACGCAGCGACGCTCTCACTCGAGTGGTCGACCCCGAACACTCTCCCCGGCGCGGCGATCGCCGCCAGTCGCTGAATGGTGCGGCCGCCGCCGCAGCCGACGTCGAGGATCGTGAAGTCCTTCCGTATCTCGACCTGCTCGAGGCCCCACACGGTGACGCCCGCATGGCTCACGTTCATGCGATCGAGCACAGCACGCCCGGCCCGATCCGCCGGCTTGCGCAAGTGTCGAGACGAACGAGCCATGACGAGGGCGCCCACAGCGGCGCCGCCGAGGGCCCCGACAAGCGGGACAAATACGGACATAATCGTTAGGTGCCCTCGGCAATAGAACGGATACACGGCGCAGCGGGACGAACATACTCCACCGTCGTGAGCGTGACGAGCCGGCCGACAGCGTACTTGTCACTTCCCATCGTCTATCGATGGGGGATTGACAAGACAGCGTCCCGAGCCAACCTTTGCCCCATCGATAACTGATGGGACTATCAAATGGCCGGCCGCGCGCCCGAGCTCCTGCCGGGCACTCTCGATCTTCTGATCCTTCGCACACTCGTTCGCGAGCCCATGCACGGCTACGGCATCAGCAGCCGCGTGCGCGAGCTCTCGAAGGACGTGCTGCGGGTTGGTGAGAGCTCGCTGTACCCGGCGCTCCAGCGGCTGCTCCTCAACGGCTGGGTGAAGGCCGAGTGGGGGACCTCGGAGAACAATCGCCGGGCACGTTATTACACGCTCACCGCGGCCGGCAAACAGCAGCTCGTGTCCGAGCGACAGGAATTCGAGCGAATCGTCCTCGCGATTCAAAATGTGCTGCAGTTTGCCTAACGTCGCAAACGCCGAAGAACGCAACAGGTATGAAACTCATTAGAAGACTCGCGCACCTATTCACGCGCGGACGGCGAGACGCCGAGCTCCGTGAGGAGATGCAGTTTCATCTCGCGATGAAGCAGCGCGAGCTCGAAGCGGCAGGCTTCGCGCCGGAGCAGGCACGGGCTGCGGCGCGCAAAGCCCTCGGTAACGTCACCTACAATCGCGAGTCGTCGCACGACGTCTGGGTGCCGCCCGATGTCGAGAGTATCTGGCGAGACGTTCCCTACGCCCTGCGCAGCTTACGACGCAGTCCGAGCTTCACCATCGCCGCGGTGCTCGCGTTAGGCCTCGGCACGGGCTCGGCGGCGGCGGTCTTCAGCCTTCTCGAGGGGGTCGTCCTCCGGCCGCTACCGTATCACGCGCCTCAGCAAATTGTGATGCTCTCCGAGGTGAATCATGTCAAGAACATCGAGCATGAGGATCTGTCGCCGGTCAACTTCGTCGACTATCGAGGCCTAACAAGTGTCTTCGAGGACGCCGCGGGCTGGTGGGTTCCCCAGGTTGTCCTCACCGATGGCGCCAACGATCCGATGCGCGTTCCGACGGTCGAGACCAGCCGCAACCTCTTCCACCTTCTTGGTGTCGCGCCGCAAATCGGCCCGTCGTTCACGGGTGATACGGGACTCACGGTCAATGGAAACCTCGAGGCGGTGATCAGCGATCGCCTCTGGCGGAGCCGCTACAACGCCGACCGCTCGATCATCGGCAAATCAGTGCGCCTCAACGGCACTGATCACCTCGTGGTCGGAGTGATGCCGCGCGGCTTCGACTTTCCAAATGGAACGGACATCTGGGAGGGTTTGAACTGGCGGTTCGACCAACACAGCCGATTCGCGCACTTCCTCGGCGCCATCGGCCGGCTGCGCCCGGGAGTCTCTTCGGATGCCGCCAACGCCGAGCTCAGTCGCCTAACGGCTCGGCTCGGCCAGGAGAATCCCCCGTCGAATATGAACTGGGGTGTGCGGGCGGTGCGGCTCGATCAGGAGATTGCGGGCGTGTTCCGGCCCGGGCTCTTCGCGCTGCTCGGCGCCTCGGCGCTGCTGCTACTCATCGCGTGCCTGAACGTTGCCAACCTGCTTCTGGCGCGCGCCACCGCTCGCCGACGTGAAGTCGCCGTGCGGGCCGCCATCGGGGCGAGCCGAGCTCGGCTCGTTAGGCTGTTCTTTACGGAGAGCCTGGTGCTGGCGACGATGGGCGCGGCGATCGGACTCCTCGTCGCCGTGAGCGGCGTGAAGGCGTTGCTCGCGTGGTCGCCGATCGAGATTCCGCGCGCCGACGGTGTGGGCGTGAGCGCGACGGTGTTTGCATTCGCCATTGTCGTCGGCATCGTGACGGCAATCGTCTTCGGGCTCGCTCCGGCGCTCACGATGTCACGCGCCAACCTGAACGACGCATTGAGTGAAGGCAGCAAAGGCAGCTCCAGCGGCCGCGCGTCGATGCGCGGCGCCCTCGTCGTCGCCGAGGTGGCGCTGGCCGTCGTACTGCTCTGCGGAGCGGCTCTTCTCGTGCGAAGCGTGTCGCGGCTGACGTCGGAGTCGACCGGGATCGACGCGACCTCTGTCGTTACGGCCACCATCCAGCTTCCCGACGCCGGCTACCACGAATGGAGCCGCGTAGCACGCTTTTACTCTTCGTTAGCAGATGCACTTCGTAGCCGGCCTGGCGTCACCGCAGTCGGTGTTACCGATCGGCTACCCCTCGATCCGGGTTGGCGGCAACCGTACGGGGTGCCCGGCGTCGCGGCTGTTTCGAGCGAGGATGCACCAGAAGCACAGATCATCTCCGTAGACGACGGATACTTTGCGACGCTCCGCGCCCCGATTCTGCGCGGACGCAATTTCGACGCACGCGACGACTCGGCGAGCCGCCCGGTCGTAGTCGTGAACGAGGCGATGGCGCGGCGCGTCTGGCCCGGGGAGAGCGCTCTCGGAAAGCAGCTGCTGCTTCCCGTGCGCATCATCGGTCCGCTTGGCCAGCGGCTAACCACAGACACGGCACACGTTGTCGTCGGTGTCGTTCGTGACATCAAGAACACATCGCTTCGCGATCGCGCCGAGCCCGCGATCTACTACAGTCAGCGGCAATTTCCATTTCGAGCGATGCACATCGTCGTGCGTGGGCGTGGCGACCTGGCGCCACTGCGCGCCGTTCTGACGGACGAGATCCGGCGCCAGGATCCCGGATTGCCCACGCCTGAGGTCAAGTCTCTCGGCCGCGTTCTGCAGACGTCGGTGGATCCAACGCGATTCGTGATGTTGCTGATGAGTGTCTTCTCGGTGCTCGCCCTGACGATCGCGGCCGTGGGCATCTACGGCATTCTGTCCTACACCGTGAGCCGCCGCCGGCGCGAGATCGGGATACGTCTCGCGTTAGGCGCCGAGCCCCGGACCATTCGCAGAATGGTCGTACATCAGGGCATTACGTTGGCTGTGATTGGTTGTCTGGTCGGCGTCGTCGGCGCACAGCTCACGGCTGGACTACTAGCCAAATTCATGTACGACACACGGCCCTCCGATCCGTTGGCGCTCGGCCTAGTCGTGGCCTCCGTGATTGCCGTGTCGCTGCTCGCCTGTGCGGTGCCGGGATGGCGGGCGTCGGGAGAGGATCCCACACAGGCGCTTCGCGCGGAGTAAACCGCCCTTCCCGCCTGGAGAGCCCAAGTTTTGGGACGCGAATGCCGCGAAGTGAAAGCGAATCCAACCGCATGGCGCGGTGAACTTCCCCGGGTTTAGTGGACACCTCAGATGCCACGACTGAGATTCGAGGCAGGAGGTGGTCATGAAAAAGAAACGGGGACGAACGGCGTACAGCGATGAGTTCCGTCGCGAGGCGGTGCGCCTGGTCGAGAATGGCAACGGCGACGCGGTGCAGGTGGCGAAGGATCTTGGCGTGCATCCGCAGAGTCTGCGGAGCTGGTGCCGCACGGCCGCGCGGCAACGCGCCGGCCTGGCGACGCCGACGCGCGTGCTGCTCGAAGAGGAGAATCGCCGGCTGCGTCGGGAGAATGAGCGCCTCAAGGAGGAGCGGGACATCTTAAAAAAAGCGACGGCCTTCTTCGCCAGGGACGAACGATGAGGTTTCAGTTCATCCACTCGCACGCCCGCATCTTTCACATCAGGACGATGTGTCGGGTGCTGGAGGTGTCGAAGGCCGGCTACTATGCCTGGCGTGCACGCCCCCTCGCCGAGCGCGTCAAAGCGGATCGGCTGCTCAGCGCGCGGATTCGGGTGATCTACGAGGAGACGAAGGGCCGCTACGGGAGCCCCCGCGTGTACCAGGAGCTGCGCGCATTGGGACTCGCCTGCGGGAAGCACCGCACGGCGCGCCTGATGCGAACGCATGGGCTCAGGGCCAAGAGCGCGCGGCACTTCCGCGTGACGACGCAGTCGGATCATGCGCATGCGCCGGCGCCTAACGTGCTGGCCCGCGACTTTGCCGTGCCGCAGCCCACCCCGGCAGTCGCCGTGGCGGCGCCGGTGTGGATGGCCGACATTACGTATCTGCCGACCGCTGAAGGGTGGCTGTATCTCGCGGTGATCCTCGAGCGGGCGTCGCGCCGCATCGTCGGCTGGGCATTGCGCTCGCACTTGGGACAAGAGCTCGCCCGGAGTGCGTTTGCGATGGCGCTCCAGCACCACCGGCCGGCGGGCGGGATCCACCACTCCGATCGCGGGGTCCAGTACGCGAGCCATGCGTACCGCCAGCTGCTGCACCAGGCCCGGTTCACGGCCAGTATGAGTCGCCGCGGGAACTGTTGGGACAACGCGGTCGTGGAGAGTTTTTTCGCCACGCTGACGAAGGAGTTGCTGGTCGATGGGAGCTTCACGACACGCGATGCCGCGCACCAAGCCGTGTTCGAGTTCATCGAGATCTGGTACAACCGCAAGCGCCGACACTCCGCGTTAGGTTACCGCACCCCAGCGGAGTACGCGGAGGAACTACGGAAAGCCAGTTAACTCGGTGTCTACAAAACCCGGGGAAGTTCACGGCGATTTTATTGCACCAGTTGTTGTCTATCGTCTTTTTGTTGAGAATTTGACATAGCCGAGAACCCGCACTGCGCTCGACCATCTCGAGCTAGGGCACCAAGAATCTCAGTGCGGCCGGATGATCAATGCCCAGATGCGCGAGGTTGGATTCGCTCGTCATTCGCGCCATTCGCGTCAGAAAAGCTCTCCAAGCCTGCGGCACATTGAGACTCCAGAATTCTTGGACCAGTCGGTGGCGTTTTCGTGCCACGGCGGGTTAGGCGACTAGTGTACTCCCAGAGGCATCATGAGACGAATTCTGATTGGCGCGTGCTTGCTGATCACAGCATGTGGTAGTCGATCGACGCTCCTCGAGCCCATACCGCCGGACCTGCTGAGCAGTCCGACGACGATCATGGTGAGCGGATCACCAGTTGTGATGAGCTTCGCACTCGTGACAATCACTACCGGCCGCGGCGTGGATTTGCTCGGCACCATCCAGACGACCAATGCCACTCAGATCAGCGGAGCCTCGGTCGGGCGCGTTTGGCTGGTTCACGGCAATGTCGCCTGGGTGGCGAATGCGTCACGAGTACCTGATCCGCTGCCGCCTGACGTCATTGAGAAGTTCACGACGGCGGGCGGTCCGAAATGGCCGCTCGGTGACACCGTCGATGTCGTGATAGAGGTGCGGGATGTCAGCGGCAAGGCACAGCTGCTTCAGGCGCCGCGGCAGACCATCGGTCCTGCTGATCCCGTCTAGGTCGCCGCGTCGCCGCGACGCAAACGAGAAAGCGCCGATCGATCTCGATCGGCGCTTCTCCTTTAGAGTGCGGCGAGGAGCTACGGACCAGCGGGAGTGGGAGCCTCCGCTGCGCCGGATACACCTCGCGCGGTGCGCTTGACCTCGGCCTCGCGATCGTGGAACGCGAGCCCGAAGAAGACGAGGATAACCGCCGCGAAGACCGACGGCAGGATCCAGAAGCTGCGCCACTGTTCGAGTGCGAGCGACGGTGCTCCGCCGAGGAAGCGATTGTAGACATTGCCGGCTACCTGCGCGCCGATGAGCATGCCGACGCCGTAGGTGACGAAGACGAAGAAGCCCTGCGCCTGGCCTCGAATGCCTGCCGTGGACTTCTTATCGACGTAGATCTGGCCTGTCACGAAGAAAAAATCGTAACAGATACCGTGGAGCAGGATGCCTAACGCGATCATCCAGTACACCGCGCCGGGAGCCGCGGCGGCGAAGAGCGCGTAACGGAGCACCCAGGCCGCCATGCCGGCGAGAAGCATCTTCTTCACGCCCCAGCGCGCGAAGAGCACCGGCATTGCGAGCATGAAGAGCATCTCGGACATCTGGCCGAGCGTTTGCGTTGCGGCGATGTTCTTCACCTGCGCCGACACCAGGTAGAGCTGTGTGAAGTTGTAGTACGCCGCGAGTGGAATGCAGATCAGCAAGGCGCTGGCGACGAAGACGTAGAACGAGGGACTACCCAGCTGCTTGAACGCATCGATGCCGATGATGCTGCGCGCGGAGACCACCTGGCCGCGGGCCGGTGGCGGCGTGTGCGGTAGCGTGAAGCTGAAGGCTGCGAGAACGAGGCTCGCAATGCCCGCGGTCATGAGCGGAAGCGACGTCTGTTCCGGTTGAACGCCATGGACGAAACCGCGAAGGCCGAAGCTGATGAACAATCCGGCAATGATCCAGCCAATCGTCCCCCACACGCGAATTTTCGGGAAGTCTTTTTCCTGATCGGCGATGTGGTGGAAGCCTAACGAGCTGGAGAGGCCCAGCGTTGGCATGTAGCAGAGGTTGTAGAGCAGCAGGACGAAAATAAAGAGCGTGGGGTTGCCGGTCATGCGAGGCGCGATGAGAAGCAGGATGCCGCCGATCAGATGCAGCAGTCCGAACACGCGTTCCGTGGCGAAATACCTGTCCGCGACGAGCCCAACGAAGAATGGCGCCACGATCGCCGCCACGGGGTTCACCGTGAACGGCCAATGGGTGAGCGTTCCCATCTTCTGGGCCTCCATAAACACCGCGATCGTCGTGTACCACGCCCCCCAGATGAAGAACTCCAGGAACATCATGACTGAGAGACGTGTTCGGATTCCGCTCATGGCAGCACCTTGATCTTGATGTTGCGGAGCGCAAGCGCTCCATCGTGATCGCCCTGGATGCCGATGTAGCCTTCGCTGGCTTTTCCGTAGTTCGGATAGTCCTTGAACTTGCTTTTCTTCACGCGCGCGGTCCAGTCGCGACCGCCTAACGTGTACGTCACCATCTTGTGCCCGTTGAGCCAGTGCTCCACGTGATCGCCATTCACCACGAGACGCGTATGGTTCCACTCGCCCGCGGGGTGAACGAAGCCCGCGGGCGACGGATACAGCGCGTAATCGGAGCCGGCGGCCGTTAGGCGGCTCTTGCCATCAGGATGGCGTTTGTCATCAAGGAGCTGATACTCGGGCGCGCTCCAGTAGATCGCGTCGTACTCCTCGGTGCCGCGGTAGAAGATGCCGGCGTTGCCCCCCGGCGCGAGCTTCCAATCGAGCTGCAGCTCGAAGTTGCGGTACTTGTCGTTACTGACGAGGTCGTGCGCGGGCTTGCTCTTCGTGAGCGTTCCATCTTCCACGTGCCACTCCGGCGGCACGCTTTGCGACTTGTAGCCGCGCCAGCCAGAGGTCGACGTCCCATCGAAGAGGAGCTTCCAGCCCGCTTTCGTTTCGGCGGGCGTGAGCGTATTTGCGGCGGAAGGCTTGCCGGCTTGTTGTTGTGCGTGGAGCGCGATTGGTAGCAGGAGCGCGGCGACGAGTACTTTGAGACGAGAGGGCATCGATGCGGGGTGAGGACGGGCCTAACCTGCGCAAGGCAGTCGGAGCCGGCAAGGGGCCCCGGGCGATCGACGGCTACTCGACTCTTCTATTCGCTTTCTTCGCGTTGACCGCGTCGACGAAGCGCTGGGCGTCCTCGGGACGGAAGCTCTCCATGAGCTTCTTTCCGCCAACTTCAGTGTTTGCTAAAAGACGCGGCTCGCGGCCGTTCACGTCGAGCACGATGCGACCGTTCTCGTAGCGCGCGTCGCGGACATCGGCGAGCGGATAGGTGTACTGCTGTCCCAACGCCGACGCGACCGTTTTCTTCACCATCTTCTCGATGGAGCCGCCGAAGCCGTTGTCCTTCAGCTTCGAGGTGTCCGTCTCCGAACGGACCTTCGCCATCGTTTTGTCGGAAAGGCGCACGACGATCTGCTTGCCGATCACCGCCAGGTCGACGCTGCTGTCCGTATTCGTGACCTTCACGTCGCCAGGGCCGAGCGTCATGGCGCTATCCCGACGCGTGGCGCTTCCTTGGCCGGAGGCGCCGGGATTTGGATCGGGATTGATGCTCGGATCCGGATTGGGGTTGTCCTTACGGCCGCACGCCGTCAGACCAACGACGGCGACGATCAGCACTACCGCAGCGCGACGTGTCATTCTCGTCCCCCTCCACGGTCGATGTCCTTGAGCTCGAGCTGGAGCGTCCCGAACGGGAGGCCCGATTTCATGCGCAGCATGAGACGCAGGGAATCATCCGAGAACCAGATCTCGGCGTTGCCGCTCTCCGAGAAGATTCCCTTCGTCTTGATCGCCGGCCTAACGACAATGGCGTCGAACTCGCCCGCCGGCACCTTGATGCGCTCCTTGCGAAGCACCGTGAGACGCACCGGGTTGCGATCGGGCTTGAAGTAGCGATTGAACTCGTACGAACCACCCAGATCGAGCGTCAAGGTTCGCACGAAATAGATGAACGATCCGTCGTCGAGCGGAAGACTGACCCCCGGCTCCTCCGGCTTCCCGTTCTCGCTGAAGGTTTGACGCTCCGGGTACATCTCGTACGTGCGCTCTCGCTCGTAGCTGCCTTCGTCGATGTCCTGCTTATAGCGGAGCGATGCCATCGTCGTCGTGTCGAACCAGCTCTCGTAGTGGTCGTTGACACTGTAGAAGAGCATTCGGCCATGGACGTCGAACTTCGTGTGATACGTGGTGTGGCCGCGCACCGTGTCCAGGCCCACGACGGACATCGTGCCGGTCCCGACATGGAGGAAGTTGACCTTGGCGTTGTACGTCAACTTCTCGCCGATGGCGAACGGGCGATTCATCGCGCCGCGGGCGAGCGCTGTGGGCCTCACGTCCTCAGCGTCGGCAGCACCGATGCCCAAGGACAGTACGACGAGGAGACCCAGAAAGGGCAGGGATGCTGATCGCATACGAACCAATGTAGCAAGAGGACTGCCTAACTCGGCAGCTTACGCTCGGCCGGACAATCCAGCCGTACCTACTTATACACCTCTCGAGCTTCGAGGCGCCTTCAACGGACCTTCACCTGCTCCCTGGGCGACGGCGCCACCGGTATGAAATCTTCGCCAGGATTGATGAATCGATCCCGCTCGGCGCCGTACTGCTTGTCGTACAACTGGCGATACCGGCCAGCGAGGGCGAGTAACTCACGATGCGAGCCGCGCTCGACGACGATGCCGTTGTCCAGCACGAGGATTTGGTCGGCGCTCTCGATCGTGGAGAGACGGTGCGCGATGACGAAGGTCGTGCGGCCGCGACGCAGCGACCTCAGTCCGTCGCGAATGAGCGCTTCGCTCTCACTATCGAGGCTCGAGGTGGCTTCGTCGAGAATGAGAATTCGCGGATCGGCGAGGATTGCGCGCGCAATGGCGATGCGCTGGCGCTGCCCGCCGGAGAGTTTCACGCCGCGCTCACCGACAACGGTGTCGTACTTCTGCTCGAATCGTTCCGCGAACTCGTCGACGTGCGCGATGTGCGCGACCTGACGGATCTCTTCATCCGTCGCGCCGGGTTTGCTGTATGCAATGTTTTCTCGGATGGTGCCGTCGAAGAGAAAATTGTCCTGCATGACGGCGCCGAGCTGCGCGCGATAATCGTGCAAGCGCGCGGTCTCGAGGTCGTGGCCGTCCACAAGCACGCGACCGCTCGACGGATGGGTGAATGCCATCACGAGGCTGATGAGCGTACTCTTACCAGAGCCGCTCGGGCCAACGAGCGCGGTGGTCGAGCCTGCGTCCGCCGAAAATGACACGTGTTTGAGCACCGGGACGCCGGGTACGTACTCGAAGCTCACGTTGTCGAAGACCACCTCGCCACGAACTTCCTCCAGCGATTCCTTGCCAGCGTCAGCTTGATCTTCGGTGGGCGTTTGCATGATCTCGCGAATGCGATCGAGTCCCGCGAACGCTTCACTGATCTGCGTGCCGATGGACGCCATCTGCACGAGCGGCATGGTCATCAGGCCGACGAAGAAGACGTACATGAAGAAGCCGCCGAGCGTCATGGTGTGCGCGAGGATCGCGCGTCCGCCCACGATGATCATGACAACGCCGATGAGACCGACGATGACCGCCGCGCCCGAACCCACCGCCGACGTACCGGTGATCGTCTTGGCCACGTTACGGAAGAGCTTGTGCACACCCTTCGCGAAGACGAGGCGCTCACGCCGTTCGGCGACGTAGACCTTCACCAAGCGCACGCCGCCGAGGCTCTCGGCGAGCCGCCCGGTCACCTCGGCATTGATGACGCTTCGCTCTCGGAAAATTGGACGCAGCCGCTTGAACGCGATGGCCATCATCCCCGCGAAGGCAGCGAGAACGATGATCATGACGGCGGTGAGCTTCCAGTTCAGCCAAAAGAGGATGCCTAACGCGAGCACCGCGGTGATCAGGCTGCCAACGAGCTGGATCAATCCGGTACCGACGATGTTGCGAATCCCCTCCGCGTCGCTCATCACGCGGGAGATGAGCACGCCGGTCTTCGTCGAGTCGAAGTACGAGATGGGCAAGCGCATCACGTGATCCTGGACGCGCTTTCGCATCTCGGTGATCGCGCGCTGCGCGGCGACGCTTACGATTTGCGAGTTGGCAAACCCCGTGGAGGCCTGCACGAGTGTCGCCAACCCCGCTGCTCCGGCGAGCGGCATGAGCAAGCTCGCGTGCCCTTTACCGATGACGTCATCGATGAGGAACTTCGACGTCCAGGGCAGAACCAATCCCGCGAGCCGGTTGATCAACATCAGCACCATGCCGATCGTCAGCGAGCTACGGTGTTCCCGAATGAGCGCGCGAGTCTCGGCCCAGGCGCGGGCAGTGTCTATTTTCTTTTTCGTTTGGGGTGCAGCCGGCGCAGTCATGCGGGGCAATATACCGCCCGCGGCAGGGGCTCGCCGCTGTCAAATCGGGGTGCGCGGACTAACCCAGGCGGGATGCTCCGTTCAGCCAGGGCAAAGCAGATCCTTCGCGTTGCTCAGGATGACAGATGACAGTCGCAGATCCTTGGCGTTGCTCAGGGCGACAGTCCGGCTTTGGCTGAAGCGCTATTGCCCGAATGAGATCGTCAATGCGGCCGAGGGGAATTGCCCGTATTCCGTCTTGCGTGCGGCGATACCAGCATTGAGATGCAAGAGGAACAGGTCCAGCCCAGCGCCGGCCGACGCCATGTATCCACCCGAGATCGCGGCGAGACCCGCCCGCAGGGGCAGAAACGGGATGATCCGCAGCTCGGCACCGGCGCCGACGTGCGTTCGCTCGGCCAGCCGTATGCCGTTGCTCAGCTGTTGACGCACGTCGCCGACCACGGTGAGGAAGGGAAGAACCCGCATCGACGCGCCGACATTGAGCGACGGCGTGAAGCGCATGGCGTCCACCTCCGCACCTAACGCGGCGGCGCGGGCGCGCAGCGAATCCGGCACCGCGATCATTGACACCGCGTCGAAGTTCGTCGAACGCGTACCGGTTCCCGAGAAGATCGCACCCCCCGGCCGGAAGAACATCTGATCGACGTTCCAATGGAATGTGTTGACGAAGTTCTGAAGCGTTGCCCCCACGGACAACGGTCCACTTTGCCACGCCGCGCCGACATCGACGCCTACGCCACCGCCGCGTTGCGGCATTCCGGAGAGCGAGGTATCGGATTGGATGATCGGAAACTGTACGTCGAGCGCGAGCGGGTTCGCCTGCAACTGCGATCCAGCGTCCTCTCCGAGGAGCAGCGCATTACCAACGATGTACTTCACCGTCGCGCCGACCGAGAAATGCTGCGTGATCGGCCCAATGCTCAAGTCGAGGCCGTGTCCGAAGCTCACGGCGGCAGTGGTCGTAACCGCTGCCTCGGTGCGGGATCCCTTGAGCGACATCGTGCGCGGGACACCGGTGGCCCCCGCATTACCATATAGAAGGACCTCCACCGCGTCCGGGCTCAGCTTGCCGCGCTCGTAGCCAGTTGTCGAGAGCTGCAGCGCAAAGGAGCCGACACTCAAGCCGAACGAGCCAGCGCCCTCGGCCTCGAGTGACTGGCCGCCTTGCTTCTGCACGCGCGCCAGCCAATTGCTCATTACTGCGTTAGGCAGCTGCACACCGCCGTACTGGGAGATGTCGCTGAGGGAGATCGGGTCCATGCCTCCCGCACCGCGTCCGGCAAAGCCGAACGACATCGCAGGGTTGCCCGGAAGGCCGAGGTTCGCCGGATTCCAGTTCACGGCGTTGAAGCCGCGCGCCAGCACTGTGTAATTATCGCCGAGGGCGAGTGATGCCGCGCTGGCGCTGACGAGCTGCGCCGATGCCCCGCGCGTGAGCGCGACACCGAAGCAAAGGGCGAGAACCGAACGAGTGACTGCTTTGCCGAGAGTACGCATGGCTCAGTTCTCCGTCGTGCTCAGGATGATCTGGAATGTGCTCGTGACTCTCAGCACTTGCGTCGGCGTCAGCACCACCGAGCCAGAGGGTGAGCTCACGCTGCCCGATACGCTCAAGGTCGCGGTATGGCCGAGCAGCGAGCGCAGTTCAGTCGCCGTGAGGGAAATGTCGGGGTTCTGCTGCGCGGCCGTCGTGAGGGGAACTGTCTTCACGATCGGCTGCGCTCCCGGTGCATTGAACGTCGCCGTCAGCGTGCCTTGCACTCCAAACGGGCTGGCGATGCTGACGTGCACGGTGCCACCCTGCACGCGATTGATCAGGGCTTGATCGCTCACCGAGCTGAGATCGACACTCGTCGGCGAGGCGGTGATGTTCTGATTCGTGAGGTTCACCTGCGCCTGGCTCAAGGCGATCGGCGCCGGCTGAATCGCGATGCTGAAGCTCTGATTCGTATTGATCGTCGTCGGATCACCCTGCGGGGAGCTCAGCGTGACATAAATCTCGAGCGACGACGCGCTGGTGATTGCGAGCGATCCACCACCGACTGCAATAGGTAACGAGCGCTGAAGCGTCCCGCCGTTCTTGCCGATTGCCGTCACCGAGCCATCGACGGAGTCGAGCGCGACGAGCGTGCTACCGTTCTTCACCCGAATCACGAAATAGCCATATGGCGCGCCAGCCGCGTTAGGCCTGATGGGGTCGAACGAGAAATTGTTGGTGATGGTGTACGTGAATCCGCCGTTTACGATAGTGGCGGCAACGAGATCCGTTGGGAGCGATATGCCCGTGGAATCGGAGATGGAGAAGGCGGGCTTCGGCACTGTGGTGCCGTTGACCGCGACGCATGCCGGACAGACCTGACCGAGCGAGCGGCTGATGGCGGCCGGCGCGGCGACGTTCAGCGCGAAGACCGGCTGACCGCCGGACGTCGAGACCGTCAGCTCGCCGCTCGCCGGGAGCAACTCACTCACGGCAACGCGCGTGCTGTCGCCAGGAATCAGCCAGGTTTGATCCCACGTAGGCAGCTTCGTCGGCACATCGCAGGCGCTCACGCCGACGAGAAGCAGTATCGCGGCGCGCGCGGTTGCGCGTACAGTCCGCGTGAAGGTTCGGCTATGCATGAGGGAAGCTCCCCGATCGGTCGTGACACTGCGGTGGTCGGCAATCCGTAGATGGACGCCGCAACTTCATCCCTGTCACCATGTGCGCTCGGACGAATCACCCGACGTCGGGTTGAATCGATGTCGTCGCGTGACGACGTTCATGCATGCGAATTTCCCGTTTGTTTGTTTGTCTGTTTACTGCCGCCGCACTGTCGCCGCTCGAAGCGCAATCCGATCCGCCACCCGTGCATCGCGAGCTGCGCGCGGCATGGGTAGCAACGGTTGGTAACATCGATTGGCCGTCGCGCCCCGATCTGGATACGTGGACGCAACAGGCCGAGCTGCTCGCCATTCTCGACAAAGCCGTCGCGCTCCATCTCAACGCGATCGTGTTTCAAATCCGGCCAGGTACCGACGCGCTGTATGACTCGAAGCTCGAGCCATGGTCGGAGTATCTCACTGGCCGGCAGGGCCGGCCGCCGGAACCGCTCTGGGACCCGCTCGGCTTCGCGGTGAGCGAGGCGCACAAGCGGGGCATCGAGCTGCACGCGTGGTTCAATCCCTATCGCGCTCGTTATGAAAAGCCCCTGAGCGACGCCGCGCGAACGCATGTCAGCAACACCCGGCCCGACCTCGTGCGGCAATATGGCAGCTACCTTTGGATGGATCCGGGCGATCCAGCGGTGCGCGCTCGCTCGGTGCAAGTCGTGCTGGACGTCGTCAAACGATACGACATCGATGGCGTGCACATCGACGACTACTTTTATCCCTATCGCGAGAACGACGCGAGTGGCCGCACGATCGACTTCCCCGATTCGACGACATACGCGCGCTACCGCAAAGGCGGCGGTACACTCTCACGCGACGACTGGCGCCGGCACAACGTGGACCTGCTGGTGGAAGCGCTCGACCGCGGCGTGCATGCAACCAAGCCGTGGGTTCGCTTCGGCGTGAGCCCAATCGGCATCTGGCGTCCCGGCAATCCGCCAAGTGTGACGCCTGGCTTCGACGCGTATCAGGAGATTTACGCCGACACGCGACAATGGCTGCGCAACGGGTGGGTCGATTACTGGGTTCCTCAACTCTACTGGGCGATCGATTCGCCGCAGAGCTATCCCGTGCTGCTCGACTGGTGGGCGTCGCAGAATGTGCACCGACGCAATCTCTGGATCGGCAACGGCCTGCACCGAGTGGGAGACCCGCTGCAGCCGTCGACTGGAATCCGCGCGAGCTGGCGCGCGGACGAGATCGTGCAACAAGTGAACCTAACGAGGACGAGCACGACGACGACTGCCAACGGCGGCGCAACGGGCAACATCTTCTTCAGCATGAAAGGCTTGATGCGCGACGTGGACAGCATCGACGCGAAGCTTGCTCCGCTGTACGCGGAGCCGGCGCTCGTGCCGGCATCGCCTTGGCTCGACTCCTCCCTACCGCCACGCCCGACGGCCACGCTCGTTCATTCCTCGGCGACCGGTGAGCCGTACGTGCGCCTAACACCAGGGAAGGGGAAGGCGCCTTGGCTCTGGGTCGTTCGGTCTCTGCGTGCCGGCCAGTGGACGACCGAGATCCTCCCGAACGCGACACGATCACATCGGCTCTCGAGCGACGCGGAGCGTGTCGTGGTCAATGCCGTCGATCGTGTCGGCAATCTCAGCGCGAACGTCGTTGCACGCTGATGTCGAGGGCTCCACCAAGGGCCGGCGGATCACGGATTACCCGGATTACCCTGATCGCGAGCAGTGAAACTTCATCTCTCACAGCCCGGCACTTGCAATTTGTGAACGGCACAACCCGAAAGCTCGGCTTGCGAACAGCACCGAAGGTTTTTCACAAATCCTTTGGCGGCGCGCTGCGCGGCGATCCCAGTGTGCCAAGAGGAGTGATCCGGGCCCGCCGGGTAATCCGAGCTTCCTTGGCCTGCGCGGTCGGGATCTCGACAGCGTGCGCCCCAGCCCTCTCGTCAGGCAACGGACCGACACCAGATCCCCGCGCCGTGCAACCGGAACGGCCGAGTGTGGCGACGCACGCGGGAACGGTCGCGAGCGGATACTGGGAGATCGAGACCGGCGGTGAGAGCGATCGCAACGCCGACGGGACCCACACGTTCGCCGTGCCGACGGTCGTGAAGATCGGCGTTGCCTCCACCGCACAGCTCTCTCTCTTCGTGCCGGCCCTCCGTGCGACCGGCGTACCGTTAGGCATGGGCGATTTCGGCGCCGGCGTTAAATGGCGTCTCGTCGATGGGGACGGGCCACTCCAGCGGTTCGCGATCTTGCCAGCGGTGAAGTGGCCTACCGGTGGCGAGCGCGGAACGCCCACGACAGACGTTGGGCTCCTGTTGATCGATAGCCGGTCCATCGGAGTGGTGAGTCTCGATATCAACGTCGGGCTCACGAGGCACGGTGGCAACGGCAGCTCGGCGCCCCGCACGTCGACGCTGTGGACGGTGTCGAGCGCGTTCCCTGCGTACGGTCCGGTGGGCTGGCAACTCGAGTGCTTCGGTCTGCCGGGAACCCACGGAGTGGCGGGCGCGTCGCCGAGCGTTGCGATTCTCACGGGTCCGACACTCGGCGCCTGGCGCTCGTTCTCACTCGACGCGGGCGTCATCCTCCCGATCTCCGGACCGCAAGCGCGTGCCGTGTATGCGGGTCTCGTGGCGAACCTCGGCCGCTGGCACTAATCGACGGGTGCCGTCTCTATCTCGCGCTGTGTCCGTTAGCGGTCCCTCGCGGGCATTACGGTCGAGCACGGCGTGGCGCTATTTACACCCTCCTGACGTCGCTTCATCCCATGAGGGTGACGCGCGCTACCATTCGCGTGGTTTCCCCCTCAAATTGTGTGAGCGCGCTCGTAGTTGCGCGCCCCCACGATCGCAGCCGGCCGATGTCACCGGCCGCCTGCGCATGCCGGCGCCCACCGCCCGGCGCATCGCGTTCGTTTCGCACAGAGGCGAGGCACGCGACCCGTTCACCCTCGTGGGGCAACTGAGGAACCACCTTTCATGTTGCGAACGTTCAAGCATCTCCTCGCCGCGGCCACCGCGGCGGCGATGGCGCTCGCTCCCTTCGGACGCGCCGTCGCCCAGCAGAACACGGGCAGCATCGCCGGTCGCGTCACGGAAGTCGGGAGCCAGCGTTCCATTCCCGAGGCGCAAATCTCCATCGTCGGCAGCACCCGGGGCGCGCGAAGCGACGCCGAGGGCCGCTACCGTATTACGGGTGTCTCCGCCGGCTCGGTTACGTTGCGCGTGGCGCGCATCGGCTTTCAGAGCACGACGCGGCAAGTCACGGTCACCCCAGGCCAGGACGCCAATGCCGATTTCGCCATCGGCGCGGTGGCGACTGTTCTGAGCGCAGTCACGACCACCGCGAGCGGCACGCAGCAGCTTGCCCGCGAGAATGGCGCGTCCGTCGCGCAGATCACGACGGACACGATCGTGATGGCGCCGATCCAGAATTTCTCTCAGCTCGTGACGGCAAAGACGCCGGGTGTCATGATCGCGCAAAGCACCGGCACCAGCGGCGAAGGCGCCCGCATCCGTATTCGCGGCGCGAACTCGATGTCGCTGTCCAATGAGCCCCTGCTCATCATCGACGGCGTTCGCATCGACAACACGCCGGAGTCGAACTCGATCGGCGTCGGCGGCCAATCGCCTTCGCGCCTCAATGACATCAATCCCGAAGACATCGAGAGCTTCGAGATCATCAAGGGCCCCGCGGCTGCGGCGCTCTATGGAACTGCCGCCGCGAACGGCGTCATTCAGATCACGACGAAGCGCGGCAGCGCCGGCCGCACCACGTGGCAGGGCTACGGTGAGATGGGCTCGATCTACGAGAACAATTACTATCCGCCTAACTACGGTGGCTGGACCAACACGCCGCTGTACAGCTTCCCGGGCTGGCCCCGCAGCAGGACGCCAAGTCCGACCTGCAATCTGGTCGATGAGTCATTCGGAAACTGCAGCGTCGACTCGCTCAGCACCTTCGATCCCTTGGAGGTGCACAGTCCCTTCCGCACCGGACACCGGCAGAAGCTTGGTGGCTCAGTCTCCGGCGGCGTTCCCGCATCGACCTATTTCGTTTCGGCTGATGCAGAGCAGGAGGGCGGTGTCTACACCACGAGCAACCTGGCGAAGCTGAATCTGCGCGGCAACATCAGCGCGCATCCGAACGACAAAGTGGACGTCAACATCGCGACGGGATTCCTGCGCAGCCAGCTGCAGTTGCCGCAGAACGACAACAACTACTACGGCGCGATCTCCAACGGTCTCGCCGGTTGGCCTGGCGATCAGCCCATTACCGGGACGTTGCCGAGCGGCCGGCCCAATGGAAACAACGGTTACAATCCCGTGCCGCCGCAGCAATTCGACAACATCGACACGCGGCAGGGTGTGAACCGCTTCACGGGCGGCGCGAATGGCGCGTGGCGGCCGCTGTCCTGGCTTTCCGGGAACGCGACGATGGGTATCGATGTCGTGAACCGTCTCGACGAGCAGACTATTCCACCCAATACGGTCTTCTTCTCGAACGACAATCTCGGGACCCGGACATCGGACCGGTTCCAGATTCTGAACCTCACGAGCAACTACTCGCTCACGGGTCGCTATCACATCCTGTCGAGCCTCGAAGGGGTGACGCAGGCCGGCTATCAGTACCAGCAGGCACAGAGCCGGGGCACCGAGGCATTTGGCCGCACACTCACGGCTGGTAGCGGCTCGTTAGGTGGCACCGTAACTGACAAGACGATCGACGAGACGACGGTCGACAACAAGACCGTTGGCGGCTTCGTCTCGCAGCAGCTCAACTGGAACGAGAAGCTCTACGTGACGTTGGCGCTGCGTGGCGACAAGAACAGCGCCTTCGGCCACAACTTCGGCTTCATCAAGTATCCGTCGGCGTCCGCGTCCTACATCGTGACGGAAGGCGGCACGACCCTCAATCAGCTGCGCCTGCGCACGGCGTACGGCGAGTCGGGCCTCCGCCCTGGCGTGCTCGACGCGATCGCGTACTTCAATGCGGCGCCGGCGCGTCTCGACTCCACCAACGTTGCCGGTGTCACGAGCGGCAACCTCGCGAACCCGAACCTGCAACCGGAGCGGTCGCGCGAGTACGAGGCCGGTTTCGATGCGGGCTTCTTCCACGACCGGGCGTCGATCGGCCTCACGTACTATGACAAGCGGTCGCGCGATGCCCTCGTGCTCGTTCCACTGGCTCAATCGCTAGGCGGTCCCTCCAGCCAGTTCCGCAACCTCGGCGCCGTGACGAACAAGGGCATCGAGCTCACCGTCAGCGCGACGCCGTTGCAGATGAACAGCGCGGTCCTGGCGCTGACGCTGAACGCTTCGGGCAACAAGAACCGTGTGACGAATTTGGGCGGACAACCGCCGATTCTCTTCGGGTATTCCCAGCGCAACGTCGCTGGGTATCCGCTTGGCGGTTACTGGGGCACGACCGTGGACAGCGTGCACGTTGCTGCGAACGGTGCCGTTCTGCCCGATTCCGTTTTCTTCACCACCGACCCGGACAAGTACAAGTTCCTCGGCAGCTCGCTGCCGACGCGTCAGGGCTCGATCCTCGGCGACCTCACGCTCTTCAAGTTCCTTCGCGTCTCGACGCTGTTCGAGTATCGCGGCGGCTACAAGCTGTACAACAGCAGCGAGCAGTTCCGCTGCTTGCCGTTCGTGCTCGTGTGCCGTGGCCTCAATGACAAGAGCGCGCCGGTGATGGAGCGCGCCAACGCCGTTGCCGACTACATGTCGAACGGCGACTTCTTCGGCGGCTACATCGAGAACGCGGGCTTCGTGAAGTGGCGCGAGCTTTCGCTCACCTTCAACGCGCCCACTCGTTATGCGCAGATGGCGCGAGCGAACGCGCTGTCGCTGACCTTCGCGGGCCGGAACCTCGGCACGTGGACGAAGTACTCGGGGCTCGACCCCGAGGTCAACGTCCTCGGCCAGGACAACCTGGGCTCGGGCGACTTCCTCACGCAGCCCCAGGTGCGGTACTTCATCACGCGCCTCAACCTGACCTTCTGACGCCCTCGACATCCATATGATTCTCACATACTCATCAACGGGCGCACGGCGGCTGAAGCTCGCTGCCGGCGCGCTTGCCGTCGCGGGTGCGCTCTCGGCGTGCAATCTCGACGTCTCCACGCCGGACGTCATCCCGCCGGCCTCCACCGAAGGCGCGGCGGCGCTACCGACGCTCCTTGCCGGCGCGTCGGGTGACTTCTCCGTGGCCTATGGCGGCTACAGCAACGGCGACAACAGCGACGCGATCATCCAGACGAGCGGGTTGTTCACGGACGAGTTCATCGCCGCGGACTTCTTTTCGACGCACGTCACGATCGATTCGCGCGACGCGAACCCAACGAACGACATCATCTCGCGAGTGATGCGGAACATTCAGCGCTCGATCGTGAGCTCGAACAACGCCGCCGCTCGTTATGCGCAGCTCGCGCCGAAGGATCCGGGGTTCGGCCGCGTGCTGAACTTCGCGGGCTTCGACTACTTATTCCTGGCGGAAAACTTCTGCAGCGGTGTGCCTGTTGGGAGCATTATCGACGCGAGCGGCAATACCGTGTACGGAACGCCAAAGAGCACCGCTGAGCTGCTGAACTTGGCGGTCTCGAAGTTCGATTCGGCATTGGCGATGGCAACTGTGGCAAATAACAACCTCATGAAGTACACCGCGATGGTCGGCAAAGCCCGCGCCTTGCTCGATCTCAATCAACCCGCGGCCGCCGCCACGGCAGTCGCCGGTGTGCCGACGAGCTTCAGCTTCACGACAGAGCACGACGCGGCGAACGATCGCACGAAGAACGGCGTGTACGAGCTCACGTGGATCAACACGCGTCTCACGACCGCGGACGTCGAAGGTCAGAACGGCCTGCCGTTCGTGAGCTCGAAGGATCCGCGCACGGCAACAGCGGACCTCGACGTGTCGCAGTTCGATGGCGCGACAGAGATCATGGCTCCGGAGAAGTACGGCAGCTACACCGCGCCCGAGGTCATCGCTGATGGAATCGAAGCACGCTTGATCGAGGCCGAAGCGGCGCTCCGCGCGGGGAATTACGGTGGCGCGGGCGGAACGCTGGCGATCCTCAATAGCTTGCGCACTGGTGCGGGTCTGGCGGCGCTTCCGACGGCGACGGGTGCTCAGGCGCAGCAGAATCAGCTATTCAACGAGCGCGCATACTGGATGTTCGCCACCGCGCACCGTCTTGGCGATCTCCGGCGCTTGATCACGCAGTACGGCCGCACCGCGGACCAGGTCTTTCCGACTGGCTCGTACTTCAAGGGCGATCAGTACGGTACGGATGTGAATCTTCCGGTTCCGCAGGAAGAGGAGAGTAATCCAAACTTCAAGCGGGCGAGTTGCGATCAGTCCAAAGCCTGATTTGAGGGATTGATGTTGTGAGAACAACCCGCCTGGCACGATCGGGCGGGTTGTTTTCGCATCCGAGCCACTCTATCGGATGTAGGAAGACGCCGTCTCGAGCGTGCTGCGTGGAGATCGACCCTCCCATGGCGCGCCAAACAGCGCGCGCTTTAGATTCGCTTCAGCGATCGTCCCATTGCTGGAGCCGTTATGAGAAGCACTCAGGTCGTCATCGTCGCGCTCGCGATGTTCGCCGTTCAGCTTGGCGCACAGCAGGGCGCGCGCGCCCAGTCGCAGCGTCCTCCGCGCCAGCGTCAAGTCGTGAAGATGGACTCGACGCGGGCGGCGGAGCTGTACGTCAGCAATCGGGCCGAAGATGCGCCGCAGGCGGATTTCACGCGGCAAGTCATGGAAAAGCTCCGCACGGACAGCATTCTCGCCGCGCGGGCGGCGGGCTCGTACGAGTTCAAGAAGATCACGTACAAGAGCAGCGCTGATGGGATGGAGATCCCGGGGTATCTCTTTGCGCCGCTCGCGAAGCGCGGGGCGAAAGGCCATGCGGCGATGGTGTGGGTGCATGGCGGCGTGCACGGCGATTGGAACGAGTTGATGCTGCCGTTTGTGAAGGAGGCCGTGGAGCGCGGCTATGTGATCATCACGCCCGATTATCGTGGCAGCACTGGGCACGGCTCGGCGCATTACAACGCAATCGACTACGGCGGCCGCGAGCTCGATGACGTGATGACGGCGGTCGATTACCTGCACACGCTGCCATACGTCGATCCCGACCGCATCGGCATCATGGGATGGAGCCATGGTGGTTTCATAACTGCTCATCTCGCGATGCGGAAGGAAACGCCGTTCAAGGCCGCGGCAGCGATCGTTCCGGTGACGAATCTCGTCTTTCGTCTCTCGTACAAGGGACCGGGTTATCAGCGGAGCTACTCGACGCAGCCGACGATTGGCGGTTTGCCATTCGAGAAGCCTGACGAATACATCAAGCGCTCGCCGCTGTATCACGTAGAGGACTTGAACATCCCGATTCTCGTGCACGTTGCGACGAACGATGAGGACGTGAATTACGTCGAGGATCAGCAGCTCGTGTGGAAGTTGCGTGCGTTGAAGCCAGATCTCGCGGAGACGAAGATCTACGTGGATCCGGCGCCCTGGGGGTCATCCGTGGGCCATGCGTTCAGCCGCCGGGTGGATCCGACCACGCTCGAGCGCGTCGACTCTCCGGCGCAGATCGATTCGTGGAATCGCACGTGGGTGTTTTTCGAGTGGTGGCTGCGGCCCTATGAGGATCACTCGAAGCCAGCGCCCAAGGTGGCGACGGGCGCTGGCGGTAGAGGGTAGAGGGTAGAGGGTGCGGGTAGAGCGAAAAGCAGATCCTTCGTCGCGGAGCCTGCCCTCGAGCGAAGCGAAGGGCTCCTCAGGATGACAGGTTGGGTGTCATCCTGAGCGAAGCGAAGGATCTGCTGTTCGCGCCCGCGCCCACGCCCCACGCCCCACGCAACAGGTCAGGCTCGCGCTTCCTTGCTGGAGCTGACTCTGGCCGCCTCGCGCTGTCCTTCGTGCATTCCCTCGGCGAACTCCTCGATCATCTTCTTGCTGAATGCCGGGATGTCGTCGGGCTTGCGACTCGTAACCAGTCCTTCGTCGGTGGCGACTTCGCGGTCGACCCAATCGGCGCCCGCGTTGCGAAGATCGGTTTGCAGCGACGGCCAGCTCGTGACCGTGCGGCCGCGCACGACATCCGCTTCCACCAGTAGCCAGGGTCCGTGACAGATCGCTGCCACCGGCTTGCCCGCCAAGAAGAAGCTCTTTACGAATTGCACGGCCTTTTTGTTCATGCGCAGATGATCCGGGTTCATCACGCCACCCGGTAGCAACAGTGCGTCGAAGGTGTCGGCGCGCGCATTGTCGAGCGCGAGGTCGACCGGGATCTCGTCGCCCCAGTGATCATGCTGCCATCCTTTGATCTTCCCACTCTTCGGCGACACCACGACCGTCTGCGCGCCGGCGCTATCGAGCGCCTTTTTTGGCTCGGTGAGCTCGACTTGCTCGAAACCGTCCGTCGCGAGAATCGCGACGCGCTTTCCGTTGAGATTGTTGGCCATGAACTCCTCTCCTTTTCCGCCGGTCCGCATTGCACGTTCAAAGCGATGAGAGGGTGCAACGAGTGCGCCGCCGCGCTATGCTTGAGCGCGGCTCACATATCCTGCCAATGAAAAAGTCTTTTCTCGAATTCATTCTCCTTGCCTGTGCCGCGCTGACGGCCCACGCGCAGCACACGGATCCCAAGCTGTATGGGGATTTGCACTGGCGATTCATCGGTCCAGACGGAAACCGCGTCATCGCCGTCGCTGGTGAGCCTGGTGAGTCGCGCGTCTACTACGCAGGTGCAGCGTCAGGCGGCCTGTTCAAGTCCACTGATGGCGGCACGCGATGGGAGCCGCTCACCGACAGCTTGCCTTTTTCATCGGTTGGTGCGATCGCGATCGCGCCGTCGGACCACAACGTGATCTTCATCGGGACTGGCGAGACGTTCATTCGCAGCAACGTCTCCATCGGTGACGGTGTGTGGAAAAGCACGGATGCGGGCAGGACGTGGACGCACGTTGGTCTCGAGAAGACCGGCCGCATTGGCCGCATCGTCATCGATCCGCGCGACGCCAGGGTCGTCTATGCCGCAGCGTTAGGCACTGGCTACGGCACGCAACAGGAGCGGGGCGTCTATCGATCGCGCGACGCCGGATCGACTTGGGAGCGGGTGCTCTTCGTCAACGATTCCACCGGCGCCTCGGACATTGCGCTCGACGCGCATGATCCAAACGTGCTCATTGCCGGCATGTGGCAGTTCGTCATCCACCCCTGGAGCATGGAAAGTGGCGGTCGCGCGAGCGGCGTGTATCAATCGAAGGATGGCGGTACGACATGGCGCCGCCTCACCGAAGGGCTGCCGCGTGAAGCGATGGGGAAGATCGCGGTGCAGATCGCGCGACGCGATCCCAATCGTATGTACGCGCTCATCGAGACGAAGGATCCCGGTCTTTATCGCTCTGACGACGGCGGACGTCGCTGGCGCCTCGTCAATCAGGATCACGATTTCCTCGAGCGGCCGCACTACTACACTCGCTTTGCCGTGGCGCCCGATGATGAGAACAGGCTCTACTTCGTGAGTGTTCGCTTTTCCTGGTCGCTGGACGGTGGCCTAACGAAGGCCCCGAATCCCCCACGCGCCGGCGGCGACTTGCACGACGTCTGGATCGATCCCGAGAACGCGGACCGCATGATGGTCGGTGACGATGCTGGCGTCGGTATCTCCGTCGATCGCGGGAAGAGCTGGACGCGCATCGTGCTGCCTAACGCGCAGATGTACCACGTGTTCGTCGATAACAGCGTGCCATACAACGTCTACGGCAATCGGCAGGACGGTTATTCGTACAAAGGGCCGTCCGATTCGCGGGAGAATGGCCGGTCGATCGGATTGTGGAGTGCCGTTGGTGGGTGCGAGTCGGGTTTCGCGGTACCGGACACGGTGGAACCGAACATCGTCTGGAGCGGCTGCTACGACGCAGGGCTCGAGCGCTACGACGACCGAACGCGCCAGGCGCGCGCCGTGGAAGTGTGGCCCGAAGCGGGATACGGTGTGCCGCCCAAGGACATGAAGTACCGCTGGAACTGGACCTTCCCGATCGCCATCTCGCCACACGACCACAATACCGTTTATGTCGGCAGTCAGTACGTGCATCGCACGCGGAACGGCGGTCAGAGCTGGGAGGTCATCAGCCCAGATCTCACGACGAACGACACGACGAAGCAGCGCTCCAGCGGTGGCCTCGTCACCGATAATCTGTACGTCGAAAGCTCGATCGTCGTCTTTGCGATCGCCGAGTCACCCGTCGCGAAGGGTGCGATCTGGGCGGGCACGATGGACGGACTCGTGCAGCTCACGCGGGACGACGGCAAGGCCTGGACG
>JBJMNO010000019.1:0-7433 GCA_045804225.1 Gemmatimonadaceae bacterium | reverse complement strand
CGGAGAGGATGAACAGCGGCGATGAGTTGAGCGCGAGGATCTCGCGCGCAATGCGTAGGCACTCGCTCGTCGAGAGCTCGCCCGTGGCTGACTCGTGTGGTCCCGCTGCGATGTAGCAGTGGGCGCACTCGAGGTTGCAGCGGCGTGTGAGGTTCCACGCGATCACATGTGGTACGTGATCGCGCGGCGTCTCGAGCGTCGGCGCCTTGGCCCGTCGGAAGTCTACCGCGGATGCCCCATGTGGGGATCCTCCTTTGTCATCCTGACGGAGCGCAGCGACCGAAGGATCTGCTGTTACGGGTATTCGAACAGCAGATCCTTCGGCGCTAGCGCGCCTCAGGATGACGTTGCCGGTCTATCCGCCCCTCCGCACCAGTTCTTCTACGGCTGCCTTTGCATCTTCTGGCTTGACGAACGTCAAATCCACCGGACACTTGGCTGCTTTTGTTTCTACATCTCTGATAGGACAGCGGGTTATGCCCGATGCTTTTGCTTCTTCGATCATCTGGCGCATCTCGGGAGAGAGCGCGGTACCACCTTCTGCTTCAGCGCGAATCTGCTTGGCACGCAGCTCGTTGAACATCACGAGCATGGTGTCCATGTCGAACTCGTCGGCTTCGATCATCGCCTGCTTGTTCTCGTCCATCACGCGCGTCGTTATGCGCCAGATCTCGTGCGCGCGTCCGAATCGCTCCACCGTATTGCGTGCCAGAGGCCGCGCGATGAGCGGCACGAGCTGAAGTCGCGACCAGGCTTCGTGCGTCCAGACGATTGGGTCCGTAGCGGTCCGCGGGCGGCTGCCGATGCGGCCGGTGATGGGACACTTCACCTCGACGCTCGAGTCGGTGGGCTCAGGATCGTCGTCGTGTCCCTCGATTTTCGTGCGGCCCATTTGCTCCTGGGCTTTGACTTCCGCCAACGCGATCTCTTCGGCGCTGCCGATGCCCATGATCAATTGCATGTGCGTCGGCAGGAGCTTCCGAATTGCCTCGTCGAGACGCGGATTCGTGACGATGTCGCCGCCGCGCTCGAGAACAAATTCTTCCACCGCCTTACGAGCGATGCCTTGCGCGAAGGGCGGGACGCGGAGAATGCGCACTTCCGCGTCCGGCGCCCAGGGCAGGGAAGCGATGCCATCTTCCTCGATCCACGGGATGTCTTCCGGCTTCACGCCCACCGTGCCGATGAGGAGGATGTTGTGCGGAGCCTGCCTCACCAAGTTTTCAGCTTGCGAGCCTAGCTCTGTCCCATCGATACGATGCGCCCCGTGGCGTCCGATGATGAGCAGCGACGGCTTGACCTCCTCGGCCCATTGCATGATGACCTGGAACGGCTTGCCGACGAGGATCTGCGTCTTGATCGGAACGTCCGGAAATTCCTGCGCCATCACCTCGGCGCGCTTGAGGTTTGCCTGACAGAGCTTGAGCAAACCCTTATCGATGATGTTGTTGTGGAGCTCTTCCTGCTCCTCGAACTTGAAGACTTTGGACGCTTGGACCGAGAGGACGTCTTTGATATTGCCGAATACGACGTGGTGATACTCGACGTCGAACGCGCTGCACACGTACAGCGACGCGCCGAACTCCTGCGCGAGCTCCAGCGCGCTGCGCATCGCCTTGTACGAGTACGACGAGCCATCCACGCAGACGAGAAAGCGCCCTCCTTGGAGAGCGCTTTCATCACGGACAATCAACATGTCCTTCTCGATCTCGCGCAGTGAGCGGGCAACGACCCCTCCCAATTGCGAGAACGCTTGGCGGCCAAGTCCATGCGCCCCGATCGCGACGAGATCGTACTTGCGGCCGGAGGATCCGACCAGCTTCGCCGCTTCGTCTTCGTCCTCGGCTACGATGCGCCCATTTTCGCCGAGCTGCACGTCGCTGCGCGTCTTCGCGCCCCCGTCGTAACCTGCCGCGCGGTTAGGATCGAAGCCGATCAATCCCGGCAGTCGTCCTTCACCGCGATTCACCTCCCTAACGATCTCCTCATAGTTGATTCCCTCGAGGAGCTGGCGCGTGACGGGAATACCCGCGCGCTCGCAACGCATCGCGAGTTGGTCGAGGAAGCTGTCGGCAATGAGCTGCAGACCTTTCTCGATCAACTTGTCGTGAATCTTTCGTTGTCGCTTGATCTCGTCCGCGGTTTGGAATTGCGCGGGTAAGCCAGTTTCGAGTTGTCGAAACCTCACGTCGTGCAGTCGCGCGGCATAGACGTGATTGCCGGTGATGCGACCGTCGGAAGCGCGACAGATTTCGATGGCGCGAGCGAGCGCCCAATCGGAGTGTGATGAGTTATCTACGGGAACGAAGACTTCCCTATATGGCATGACTCCGCCCTCGGCCGTGATGGGGTCGCTAAACGATTCCGAATTGCAGGGCTTCTGTGCACCTACAGAGTAGGAGATGCGCGAAGACGCCCGCGCATCAGCACCCGCTAATTCTCGTGCGTACCACCAACAACAACGATTCGTGCCGAGGCTACTCGCGAGCGTTATGACTCAGAATTGTTCGCGAGGAGGCGAGTGGGACAAACTTCGCCGCGCCAGATATGAATCGCGGGGAAACGCGTGTCAAGAGACCCCGGCGAATTGCGTCGTCATCCTGAGCAATCCGAACGATCTGCCCACCCTGTCATCCTGAGCGGAGCGAAGGATCTGCTCTTCCGATCGGCGAGAGGGGCCGCTGAGACCACTGACACGGCGCTGACACCACTGACGCGCTCCCCAGCAGCGACAACTCCATGCGCCGCGTAAGCAGCTGAGCTTTGTTTTCACTGCCTCGGGAAGCATGCATCGGTCCGAGAAGCCTCCTCGACACATACAAAGTCAAAGAGTGCATGGCGCGCGGAGCTGTCTTCGCGCGCGGAGCCCGTCAGTGGTTTCAGGGCTGTGTCAGCGGTGTCAGGGACCCCTCAGAGCCAGGCCAGTCAGGGACCTGTCAGTCACGGGTCTCAGAGACGCCCGTTGTTGCCGGTGTATGCGTCGCGGCGTACGTTCAGCCAACTTTGTCCCACCCCGGCGGCGTTCATGAACATCGTTCGATCAACGGCAGTTGTAGCACTCCTTCTCGGGACCGCGCCTTACGCGGCAGCGCAGAATCCTACTGACCTCGCGACCCGATACCTGAAGACCGAGTATCGCGTCCCCATGCGCGACGGTGCGAAGCTGTTCACCGTCGTCTACACGCCGCGCGATACGAGCCGCGACTACCCGATCATGCTCAATCGTACCCCGTACAGCGTTGGCCCGTACGGAGCGACGAATTATCCGCGATCGATTGGGCCGTCGCCTCGCTTCGCGGACGACGGGTTCATCATCGTGTACCAGGATGTGCGCGGGCGGTACATGTCGGAGGGCGAGTTCGTCCACATGACGCCGTGGCGCGGCATGGCGGGCGCGAAGGCCACCGACGAGAGCACGGACACCTACGACACGATCGACTGGCTCCTCAAGAACATCCCGCACAACACTCGGCGTGTCGGGACGTGGGGCATCTCGTATGGCGGATACTTTGCCGGGGCGTCGCTCGTGCACGCGCATCCCGCGCTCAAGGCAACGTCACCGCAAGCGCCGCAGGCGGACTGGTTCCTGGGCGACGACGTCCATCACCATGGCGCGTTCCTCCTCGCGAGCGCGTTCGAGTTCTTCGTGACGAGTGGACAAGCGCGACCCGCGCCAACGACCTCGCATCCGAAGCGCTTCGACTTCGGCACCGACGACGGCTACGCGTTTTTCCTCGCCATGGGCCCGCTGTCGAACGCCGATAAGAATTATCTCAAGGGCGCCGCGCCATTCTGGAACGACATGATGACGCACGGCACCGACGACGCCTTCTGGGAAGCGCGCCGACTCGGTCCCCAGCTCGTGAACGTCAAGCCTGCCGTGTTGACCGTGAGCGGCTGGTACGACGCCAACAATCTGCACGGCGCGCTCATCGTGCACGAAAGCATCCAACGTCAAAGTCCGAGCACCTCCAATCGCATCGTGCTCGGCCCCTGGGCGCACGGACAATGGAGCCGCGGCACCGGGGACGCGTTAGGCGATCTCCATTTCGGCTCGGTGACGAGCCAGTTCTTTCGCGACAGCATCGAGTTCCCTTTCTTCGATTACTACTTGAAGGACCAGGGATCGATGAAGCTCGCACACGCGACGGCGTTCGAGACGGGAACGAATCGCTGGCGCACCTTCGACGCATGGCCGCCGAAGGGCACCGCGAAGCGCTCGCTGTATCTGCACCCGAATCGCACCGCTTCGTTTACGCAGCCGGCAAGTACCGAAGCAGCGGGCTACGATCAATACGTGAGTGATCCGGCCAACCCCGTGCCATTCCTCGGCATGCACGACGACGGAATGAAGCCGGACTACATGGCGCTCGATCAGCGATTCAGCACCCAGCGTCCGGACGTCCTCGTCTATCAGAGCGAGCCGCTCACGGAAGACGTCACCATCGTCGGATCGCCGCATCCCGTGTTATACGTCTCGACCAGTGGCACGGACAGCGACTGGATCGTGAAGCTCATCGACGTGCATCCCGACACCACGGGCGGCGTTAGGCAGGAGTCACGCGACCCGATCGGCTTCGAGGAGCTCGTCCGCGGCGACGTCATGCGCGGCAAGTTCCGCAACAGCTACTCTCATCCGCAGCCCTTCGTCCCCAACAAGGTGGAGCGCGTTGCCTTCGGCATGGACGACGTGCTGCACACCTTCAAGAAAGGGCACCGCATCATGGTGCAGGTGCAGAGCAGCTGGTTCCCGCTAGTCGATCGCAACCCGCAGACGTTCGTTGACATCTACCACGCGACACCCTCGGACTTCAAGAAAGCCACCGAGCGGGTGTATCACACTGGATCGCAAGCTTCGCGCATCGAGCTCGAAGTCCTGCCGTGAGACTCGGCGCCACGACCGTGGCCGCTGACACCACTGACAGGGCGCTGAAACCACTGACGGGCCCCCTGTACGTTACAGCTCCGCGCGGCACTGACGTTGTGAATTTGTGAAATGCCTCGGTATGCTATGCTGATCCTCAGAAGCTTCCCGGGGCATTTGAACAAAAGACCATTTGCTCGTTTTTGCACGCGGCGTTGTTACTGCTGAGGAGCAAGTCAGCGGTGTCAGCGCCGTGTCAGTGGTTTCTGCGGCCCTCAGACCTGACCGCCACTGTGAGGTGTATCCTGGGCTCAGGGGACCAACTGCTCGCCATCCTCATCGAAAACCGTGATGGCATCCACGGGGCACGATGCGCATGCCTTGAGCAGCACCGATCGATCCACGCAATCCGGCGACACGAATACGACGATATCGTCTCCGTCGAGGACGAACGCGTCCGGCGCAGCGGTCACGCAGTCCCCGAATCCAACGCACAGGGTGCGATCGATCCGGACACGCAATCCGCCAACAATCCGTTCGTCGATCGTGTCGCTCACATCCCCTCGAGGCCCAGCTCTTCGCGGGCGCGATCCATGATGGCTGGCGTGATCTCGGGGATCGCTCGCTCGCGCGCGTAATCGCTATAGATCTTCTTCACCATGCCGCGCACGAACCCCGGCACTTTTCCCAGCCGCGCTTCAGCGTCCGTGGACCAGCGCGGTCGCGGCGCGTTAGGCGCCGGTGGCGCGTCGACGAAGGCATCCTCACGGCCGGAGAGGGCGTTGCGCGTGAACTCGAGCGGTTGCTCATCGAGCGTGCGGCCGCCGATCTCCACGCCGAGGGTGCTCACGAGCTGCGTCTCCATTGGGTTGGCGAGCATCGCCACACGACGTCCGCACGTAGGGCAGGTGAACGAGGCCGTGAACGTGCCGTCGCCAGGTTGCTGGCGGTCGTCGAAGCTCATCTGCGCATCGCAGTCGATACAGAGGAATTTCATGCTGCACCTATGACCGCGTCGACGATGGAGCGGGGAAGCCACGTCTGGCCCGTGCCGCGCGCCACGAAGGGGAGACGAGCGAGCAGCGGAATGTCGAATGCCGCGGCGAGGCGATCGCCGGCGTCGCCCGTAAACAGTGGACCGATCGTGTCGCACGAGCCGCATGAGTATCCGCTCATGTTCTCCACGATGCCGAGTATAGGGACGCCGCAGTCGCGTGCGGCGACGAGGGCGCGATGCACCGAGCGATATGACTCCTCGCTCGGAATCGTGACGGCGATGGCCGCGAGCTTGCTCGGTACCAGCGTCGCGAGGTCGGCAAGGCGACCGGCGTCCGGTGGCATGTCCACGAACAATACGTCCAACTTGCCCCACGCCACGTCAGAGAGGAACTCGCGCAGCACGCCCGCCTCGGCTGCACCGCGCCACACGTGCGTCTCGCCTGCCGCGGATCGCCAGGCGAGCGGGCGCCCGTCGTCGAGCAGCAGATCCGTGGACACGACCTTCACGCCGTCCGTGCCTAACGCGGGGACCACGGCGTCGTCGGCGACACGGAGCGGACCGGCTGCCTCGAGCAGTCGCGCCGCGGTAGGACTCTGGAGGTCGGCGTCCACGACAGCGGCCGCCGCACCGCGACGCGTGATCGCGCGCGCGAGTGCCGCCGTGACGTAGCTCTTGCCAACGCCGCCCTTCCCGGAGACCACCGCGACGACGCGCTTGACGTCTGTCAGGCGCTCGAGCACGCGCGCGCGCTGCCGCCCAACCTGCTCGCCTAACGCGGAGCGGTCGCTGCCGCCAACCTCGAAGTACGATCGATGAGTCATGAGGGGATCAGAGGTCCCATGCCGCTCGCGCGAGCATCCAGAGCGTAATCAGAATGACGGCGATGCCGACCACGTAGAAGGAGCGGGGAATCGGACGGTCGGCGCCGGCGAAGAAGGCGTAACGGATCAACGGAAAGAGCAGCACGGCGTCGAGCGCCCATAGGACGCGCACGAAATTCACATTCTGCCAACGCAAGATGCCGAAGAACACCAGCACCGCGACGAACGCGCCGATGATCAACCACGGCAAGGGCGAGCCGAGGGGCGAGAAGGGCAGCAGACCGGCGCGCCACATCTCGTACGCCGACGCCTCGCGCAAAATGGCGGCGTGGAGATATACGAAAGCGGCTTGACGAAACTTGAGCTCGCGCGAAACACCGGACGCGCGGTCGAGTACTACGGCATCACCCATTCGCGAGATTGTATCCCCGGTGGAGGGCGGAGGATAGAGGGTCGGAGGATTGCGGGTTGCTGGTCGCGAGTGAGAATACGATTGTCATCCTTGTATCGTGAATTGAAATAGAATTGGGTGGGTGGTAGCTCGTTCATCCTGTGGTCCCCGAGACCGATCCTCAGCTAGAGCGCCACCCATTTCTCGATCGCCTGAGCCCGAACAGTTGTGCGGGGCTTGACCCCGGATCTGCAAGGATGGGCCACGCCGATCAGCAGTGTTCACGAAGGATGATAAATCGCTCATTCAGCCCGGGATTCAAACGTGATGGACGTCTTCGTCGGTATTGATGTCAGT
>JBJMNO010000018.1:0-202936 GCA_045804225.1 Gemmatimonadaceae bacterium | reverse complement strand
GGGTCTGGATCCGCGGTTGCTTCCACAATGTCGACAGCTTGGCTCATCAGATCATTCGCGGCATCGGTGTCGCGCTCTGTAGCCATCAGGCTCACGAAGTCCCTCGGCTCGAGCTTCATCGACAGATTGCGTGGTGCGACCCAATCGCTGCGTTCACTTGTCTCGTGCTTCCACCGCTGAGTCATTGCCTGTGCTCCTCTTGATGAACGTCGCCCACGCGAAGTATGATCTCACAACCCGTAGATCTGTCTCCTGCCCTCAAGAAATGGCTCCTTCTCGCTGAGAAGGGCGTGCAAGACCTCATATTCTTCATTGCGCGTCAGGAGGAGCGTGAGGAGTGCGTCATGGGTGGCATCCCACTGTTCACACAGTGACTCCCACTCCGGCGGGCCGGCGTAGTTGGCCCAGGCAAGGAGCTCGTCGGCGTCGCGTCCGCGTTCGATGCGGTCGATCCGAGGATTGAGCTTCGAGAGCTCTGGATGCGTGTCGCTCAGCCTCTGTATAGCCGACTCGGCAAACTGCCGCACGAGAAAATACGCGACTGCTGAACTGATGACGCCGCGGTCGCGTGCGCGTCTGACCTCGCGCATCCATTGATCATGTTCACCCGTGGCGGCCACGACGAGTAAGGCGTGATCCACCAGCTCGATCCCGGAGCACAAACCCAAATCGTCGGCGAGCTGCCGGACGAAGTCCACCGCCTCGAGCGGCATGGGCCGTGAATGGCGCCGAGCATAACGACGAGGAGGCCCGCTCCGTCTGCTGACCCCGTGCAAGACCGGTAACGCGACGCCTATCCCGTGTAGCGCCACACGAGCCCGGATCATTTCCCTTCGCTCTCGCGGGGTGAGAGAGCGCCGCTCCTTCAAGCGCTCCTCGAACCGTCTCTCGAGATGCTCGAGACGCGTGCGAAACTTTGGGTCTCTGCCCAGACGCTCGTCGACGCGCCGCCGATAGTCGCGAGAGAGCCGGTCCTGGCGATACAGGGTCAGGAGCGCATCGAGCGGGCGGTCGCGGCCGTCCGAATCGCTCTCGAACCAGGACTCGATGACTGCGCCAGACGGCATGGGATCCCCTTCGCATGCATCGAGAAGTGATACGTCGAATAGTGCGACGTCCCTCCAATCGACGTTACTCAATGGAGTCATGGGCTGCTCCTCCTTGTTGCATGGAAGCGTTAGGCGAGCTCTCCGCCGCAGACATGCGGCACCGCCGTTATTTCTGAATGATCGCCAACTGCACCGGGTCCAGCTGTCCCGTCTCGAGTTGCTGCCGCGTGAACTGACTCGTTACCACCTGCGCAGGCTTCATGACCCGCACACCCTTCACCGGCTCGCTGTACATCCGTTCGAACCTGATGCGGACGACGTTCATCCCGGCCTCCCGTCCATAGCGCTCCCACACCCCCTGCGCGGTGCGTTTCGCTGCCTGACGCACCACCGGCAGCGACTCCTCCGGAAGGCTCCGTGAGAAGTCGTCCTTCCACCAGAGCCTGGGATTCCAGAATACCACCTCGAGCGTGTCCCGTCCCTTCACACTGATCTCGTTGGTAAGCTCGCCGATGTCGCGCTCGATGGCGTCACTGAGCGCGGCGTGACGGGAGCGCGCTGCCTTCAGCGAATCGATCATCTTCTGGGTTCTTTCGTCCAACGCGCCGCCCTCACGCTGAGCGATCGCCACCATCGGCAGCTGTCCCGTCTCGAGCATCTGACGCGAGAACATTCCAGACACCTCCTGAGCCGGTTGCTCGTGAGTCGGCGCGAGGTACTTCTTGTCATGTACGACACGCACGAACGCGACACGAATGGACTGGACTCCCGCGTCACGAGCAAACGTGGTCCACACGTACGCAGCGACGTCCTTCATTGCCGCACGAACCATCGGCAGCGATTTCTCTGGAAGAACCCTCGAGTCCATGGCGTCCTGCCACACCGTGGGATTCCAGAAGAGGATGTTCATCGAATCCCGTCCACCGAACGCGATCATGCGCGGGGCCTGGCCGAACTCGCGCGTCATGCCATCCGCGACGGCAGGTGCACGCGACACCAGCTCGCGGGGCCAGGCGACGAATCCGGAATCCTGCGCACAGGCACGATGCGTTATCGCTGCGCCGCTGACAAAACCCGCGACGAGGATCAATGACAATCTGGCCACTGAGCTCATTCGAACCTCATCGGTGAGTGAAAAGCGAATCATCGCGCCTGATCTGAAGATTCGGACCAACTCGCGCGCCTTCACCCGCGCTGAGTGTCAGAACCTTCGTGGAATCGAAGACCGTCCGCGCCCGCACCTCGACGGTTCCCTCATGTACTTTCACATAGGCGACCGGCTCCGCGTCGTCCGCATGCACCGTGAATCGGGCGTTCGACGCACTGACTTCGACGCTGCCGGCGTCAAGCGTCAGGGCCGTACGAGCGCCGCGCGCCACGGCGAACGTGCCTTCGCCGTTTAGAGTGAGCTCACGCTCGTCATGACTGAACCAGCTGCTGTAGCTGAGGTGTGAACCGGCTGACAGGATCACTTGGGTCTCGTCAGGCAGACGCGTCGCCCGCACCGCATGCGCTGGTGCATCGACGTGCACATACACACTCGGGGCGGGGAACAATCGCGCATGCAGCCACACCACCACTACTAGGGTGAGCTGAGCGCCAAGTGTGGCGACGACCACCTGGCCGCGGTGCCGCCACGCGTGCTTCGCGAGTGTCACGCACGACAGCGAGAGCCGATTCCTGATGGACTCCGGTGTCGCGACAGCAACGAATCCGAACACGACCCCGATCAGCAAGAACTTGCCAATGAGAGGGAGCGCCATCCGTGCCGTTGGGAGGTCTGTCACCTCGGTGAGCACCAGCGTCCCGATTGAAAAGATGGCGGCGACGAACCCTCCGGCCGCGCAGAACGCCACCACTTCCCAGCGCCTCGGCTCCTTCCGCCAGGTGGCGAAGCGGTAGCCAATGAGTGGGCCACCGAGGAGAAGCGTGAAACCAAAAAGGTTCAGGAAGAGCATACGTCACCTGAATCGCAGCGCGAGCGGTGGACGCGTGGGATCGCCTTCTTCCTTGTCGCGCCGAGCCATGAGCATTCGGTTAACCATCGCTGTCCAGAGGTACGCCTCGTCGTCTGCGTCGAAGCGCGAGGGATCATGTTCCCAAAGCTGCGTGATCGCGACCTGATACAGATCTTCGGCGAGGTCGAGGTTACCCCGCGCGAGTTTCTCGGCGGCTCGCCGAAGGCGTCCATCGAAATGCGTGATGGCGCGCTCGAGCTCCCCGGCCGTATCGCCGCGAAGGGGCTGGAAGATCCTGGATGTCGGCTCCACGGTCGTCATGCGGCCCTCCGGAGCGTTGATTCAGCGAGCGACGGCTGCTCCCATATTCCGCGGTCGAGCAGCGCCCAGCGAATCCACCGGTCGCCTGCGTCGGCCGATAGTATTCGTCGAATGATGGCGGTCGAGGGGCCGCGCAGCGAACCGTGGACCGTGGTGTCGCCGTCCACCGTTAGGCATTCGTACCCAATGCGACCACTCGGATAGATGTGCTGCTGCGTGAGCCCGAGAATGATGCCGGTGCGCACGAAGAGCTTCTTCGCCGGGGACCAGAGGAGATAGATGTCGCCGGGATTGGGCTCATCGTCGGCGAGCACGACGTTGTCGGCGGCGAAGGCGGCCAACTCCTCGCAACTCGAGGTGGCCGGAAGCGGCCATCTGGAGGCCTCCAAGCGATAGTCGTAATGCGACCAGTAGCCGGCGCGATGAACGAATGTCGCGCTCCACCCGGCCATGAGATTGACCGCGACACTCGTTGCGGGATCCGCCGGCACGCTCGGCACGGGATCCGCCGGCACGCTCGGCACGGGATCCGCCGGCACGCTCGGCACGGGATCCGCCGCCACGCTCGCCGCGGCATCCGACGGCGGCAGCTCATGGGGAGCTTCGTGCGGTGCCGACGCCTCGTCCACGAGCGCGAGGGCGGCGGGAATGAGGAACGCGGGGGACAATGGTCTCGTCACAGTTCTTCCCAGGTTAGTGATAATCGCCGAACCACGCGTAAAAGGCGACGAACGGCCTAACGATCCAGTGTCGCCGCTGGGGCTGCGGAGGCTTGGCGTCGTGCGCCGCGAGGATTGCGCGGATGTCGGGGACCTCCTTGAGGGCGATGCCCGCACAGAATCGGCGCCAGGACTCCTCGAGGAACTGCATCGATTCCTCGTTCGGATTGTCGAAGTCGATGTTCTCCATGGTTTGCGACCAGCGGTCAGCCCGGGATCCTCCGGTGTTCTTATCGTCAGCAAGGTTGGTCATGATCGCCTCGTCGGCGGAATGGTTGGCGGTGTGGCGCTCGGCTCGTGCGACGCGCGCGGGTCCCAGTCAGCGAGCTCCCGAGCGAGGACGGCCTTGGCCTCGTCGAGCTTGCGCTCGAGTTTCGTCTTGCTGAGGCCCAGCTCCGCGGCGGCTTCTCGATGGGTGAGCTTGCGGAAGAAGACTTCGATGACAGCCCAGAGCGAGAACGGCTCGAGCTTTAGCAGTTTGCCGGCGAATGCGCGCGAGAACTCCTCCTCCTCGATCTCCGCGTCCGCCAACTTCGCATCGAAGTTGCCGGCCTCGTACTCCCGCTGGAGCGCCAGCTCGGCGAGAGCATCCTTTCGGCGCTCTTCTTTCAGGTCGGCGAGCCGCCAGACTGCGCGGCGCGAGGCCCACGTTCGCAGCGTTCCCGGCGTGAAGCACCCTGGGCTCGCCTTCCATTTTTTCCAACCGGCGATGGCTACCTTCTGGAGGACAAGCTGGCAGTCGTCCTTCGTGCAGCGCTTGCCCACGGCATCAAGTACGCCCTTCGCGATCTCCCGGTGCAACACGGTGAAGTCGGTTCCGAGATCATAGAAGTCGCGTCCAGCGGCTTCGTGCTCGCTCCTGCTCTTCTCGACGGGTCGGGACGGCACATCATCCATGGCGGTCCTCGTCAGTCCAGGGTCGGAAAACGTTCTCTCGTTATGCCCCTCTATTTGATATCAACGCCCGCAAATGGCGGTTTGGCCCGCTTTTCAAGCAGAATTATTTCGCACAACGCCGTCGGTGTAGTGCGATTTTGATCCTATCTGCAACGGAATGATGGAGTTGAAAGAACTTGCACCATCTCGAGCGTTCACCGCGACAACGAATGACACCCGGAAAACATTGCCTATTGACTCGAGGGGTCGATTTTGCAATTAGGTAAATAGAAAACGAGAAGAGACTCAATTTTTCCGGCGCCGTCCAGAGCCTACTCGTTGGGCAACGAAGCAATCCAGCGCCCCACTGCTATAGAAGTGAGTCTCTCGCGAAGCCTGAGCACGGACCGCCGCCCTAACTAGTCCCGGCCCCGCGGCGAATGCCAGACGCGTAAGGTCAATTGTTCACGTCTCGACCGCATTCACTTGGACTCCCGCCGCAGCCGAGTGCGGGCCCGCGCTAATGGCCACTCGTACCGAGCGAACTGTCCTTCGTGCGGGAGCAACTCGAGGCCGTACGAAAGGAACTCACCCCGGTCGCGATGGAATTGTCCGCCGTACCGGACCAATTCACCGCGGTACAGGAGCAATTCACCGCGGTCGCGAAGCAACTGACGCCATCGCCGCGCGATCCCACAGCTGTCCCGGCCCAATGCGTCCGCGTCCCGCTCGGATTCACGCCCCTAACGCTGAGACTCCAGCGGCCACCGCTCGGATGGTGCGCGGTAACGGTGAGATGGAAGCGCGTCCCGCTCGAACTCATCTGAGTCACGCGGCGTTGTACCCCAGTACCGGACAATCGGCAGACGTCCCGCCTCGGATCGATCGCGGAACCGAAGCAATGCATCGCCGTCTCGCCGGAACTCTCAGCGCGCTCGCTTGAACTGAAGGTCCTACTGAAGGGATGGTAACGGGTATCGCCCGCATTGACCGCCATGCGGAGCGAATGCCTGGCTGTACAGCACGAATCAAATGCTGTACGGCGCGAATGTATCGCCGTCGTGGGCCATTGCATTCGCGTACCGCGCGAATCGCTGCGCGTAACGCTCGAATTGCTGCGCGTCCCGCTCCAATGAATAGGCGTACGCCCCGAATGCACACGCGACTGGCGCAAATGTACCGCTGTCTCAGAGGAACTCTTGCGTCTCGAGCAGCGATGCATGCGCGTACCGCCCGCTCACACGGGCGTACAGGTGCAATCGTCGCGCGTCGCGCCGCCACACGCGACGTCACTGCGGTGTTGTCACTCGCTCACGACCTGGTGTCACGCAGTACCGGTCACCGCTCAGCCGCTGCGGGCCGAATGTCGATCAAATCCGACGGCTCTCACTGAATCGCGAAAGTCTTCTCAGGCTCACCGGGCCACCTCTCACTCCATACTGAAGATGCTCATCACACTCTCGCTCAGGGCACGACCGCCCCCGCTCGACCAAGCAGTCTCACGGCGACATGAACTCGGAAATCAGCTCACTGGTTCAGACCACTCGGCCACCGCGCAGACGCGCACGGTGGCCGCTCTCATTTCGCGCGTCACACAACCAGATCGAAAGGACAAATGAGATTTCTTCAGAACGCAGTATTCGCCGCGTTGAAGCGCGTGCAGCTCTTCCTCGACGAGTATGCCGCCGTACTCGCCGCGCTTGTCGATCTCACCGCCGCTCGGAAAAAACTCGACGCTGTCGTCGCGAGCTTCACCGACCACGCGTACAATCAGGACGCGAATGATCGTGGCGTCAAAGGCGAGACCGCGAAGCAGCACCAGCTCCGAGTGAAGCTTCGCGGAGAACGGATGGATCCCATCGCGCTCATCGCGCGAAAGAATCTCCGCACGACGCCGGAGTTCGCCGCACTGCAGATGCCAAAGCCCACGGTACGCGGCGAGGCGTTCATCGCCAGCGCCAACGCGATGGCGGACGCCGCGGCGATTCACAAGGAGACGTTCATCGCGCACGGGATGCCGCCGGCTTTTCTCGATGATCTCAAGACGGCGATCACGACGCTGGACAGCTCGATGAGCGATCGCGAACAGAATTACAATCGGCGCCTCTCCGCGACGGAGGGTCTCGATGCGCAGGAGAAGCAGGGTCGCTTGGTGCTGAGTGTGCTCGACAAGCTCCTGCAACCGGCCCTGCTCGACAACGACTCCCTGAAGCGCGGATGGGAGGGTGCTCGGCAGATTCGCCGCCGCCCCGGCCCGGGTGCGGCAACACCGACAGCACCGACCACACCGGGAACTGTGGCATCCGTCGGGGCTCCGGCTTCCACGATAGCGTCCACGACTGCGGCAGCTTCCAGCACTCCCACCGCTCCCGCCGTTCCAACAACTCCAACCACGCCGCCCGTCGCAGCGGCCTAACTAGTGTGCTCTGTGGCCGGTGGCCGGTGGTGCCTTATGGGCCACCGGCCACAGTCGCACCTCCGGGAGCCCACAATGGACACCTATATAAGGAAGGGAGCGGCGCGGAGACTGGCCGATGGCGCGCTCAGTGTGCTGATGGCGCTCATCACGCCACTCCTCGAGAAGAATCCGGCCAAGGCGCTCACGACCCCCGCGGGCGCCTTCGTGTTTTCGATGTCCCGTCTCATCGTCCTCGCCTTCGCCGCGGCCATGCTGCGGCAGGTGTGGCACGCGGGAGTCGGCGGCTGGCCCGACGCGACGCTCGCGATCGCGATCGTGCTCGCCCTGCCACTCCTCGGCGCGCTCGACCGCGCCAGCCCCGACCAAGTGCTCGCGTTAGGCAGCGCCCTCATCGGCCGCTTCGGCATCGGCGAAGCACGCGTTGCCGGCTGGGGCGATAACGGCGAGCCCAATCGCTTCGACAACCATCGGTAACTCAATCGAACGTCATCCTGAGGAGCACAGCGACGAAGGATCTGCTTTTCACTCTTCGCAAGCAGATCCTTCGTCGCTGCGCTCCTCAGGATGACAAAACACGAGACATCCAATGTCACTCATCATTCCTGGCGTGCGTGTGGACCGACGGTCTCACTCGCACGTCTTGCAGGAACCGCTCGCCGCACCTCGCGGCGGCGTGATGTTGCATTACGACGACTCGTCAGACGATGACGCGTCGCTCGCCTGGTTTCAGGATCCGCGTTGTAGCAACGGTTACACCTGGCTGGTGCTCGACGATGGCCGAGTGATCGAGCTCGCCGACCCAGCGTATCGTACGCCGCACGCGGGAGCCTGTCTCATGCCGCGCGCGAACAGCGTGTACTATGGTATCGCCGCCGCGACCAACGGCGTCGTACCGGCGACCCGTGCGCAGGAGGACGCGATCGTCGAGCTGTGCACCGCGCTCTTTCATTTTCACGGTTGGACCGCGGACGAGTCACGGCGGATCGTCGGCCACGATGCACAGGCCATCTGGACGCTCGAGCAGACGCGGATCGCCGGCATCCCCGACGCGCACGGCCGGTTTTTGTGGGGCAAGCTCGGTCGGAAGGTAGACCCCACCGGCCAGCGGCACGATGGCCGGAAGATTCTCGATGTCGACAACGTTCGTGCCGGGGTGCGCCTGCAGCTCCTCAAGGATGCCGTACGCGGAGTGTGCCATGCAGCCTAACGTCACGCCCATGCGGCTCGCACGTTGGGCCTTGGTTGCGCTCGCGCTCGTTGCGGCAGTCGTGTTCGCCCTTAGCTCGTTAGGTAAGAGCGACGGGACTGTGGGTGGCGCCGAGGAAAATCTCGCGGCGGCGGAGCTCGAGCAACAAGCCGCCAGCGCGCGCGCGGCAACGAAACCCGCTCTCACCCACGCGGAATCACTTCACGTGCGTGTCAGGGTGGAACGCCCAGGAATGCTACGCGTCCAGGGCGGCGGTCCGGCAGATACGACACTCGTGCCGGTACCGCCACTCGTGACGGATCGAATTCAGGCCGATTCTGTCGCGATCAGCATGCTGTCTGTGGCGCTGACTTCCGACAGCGGTGCCGTGGCTGCGGAAGTAAGAGCGCGCGACGCGGCCAGTGTGACCATAGCAGCACTAGAGCGCGAACGCCGGCCGAGGTGTGGCTGGCGATGCGGCCTGCTCCTCGGCGCCGCGAGCGTGGTGGCGTTAGGCATCGCTGTGCGTTAGCCCCGTTGTCATCCCGAAGGAGCGCAGCGACGAGGGATCTGCTTTCAGAACCTCCCTGGACGACGAGACTGAAGTCGTTCACACACCAACAACTTTGATTACTCGCCGCGAAAAGCGGCGGAGGTTTGCATGCGACGCAATCACAGGATTCACATGACGCGCGGCGGAGGAGTCCATACACTGCCGGCGAAGGGTGCTGGTTGGATCAACGAAATGTCCGGCAAAGTGCTCAGCCGCCACCGCACCAAGGCAGAAGCGGTTATGGCCGGACGTAACTACGCTCGGCAGGCGCACGTGGAGCACACCATTCACACATCCGATGGCGTGATCGCGGAGAAGAATAGTTACGGGAATGATCCGTGCCCGCCAAAGGACGGGTGGTAAGGAGTTACCGAACGGCAATACCGGAGCTCCGGCGTCACGATATCACGGCGCCGGAGCTCGCTCTCTTTCACCTGTTCAACGACGGGCGAACGTCAGCGCGAGCCGATTGTCTGGACGACTCGCTCGATGCAGCGGGAGATGAACGGCGACGAGATTGCGCTCGTGCTCGCCGCTTTCGGAGTGATTTCAGGCGATGCAGGAATGACAACTCGTGAGTCCGCAGCACCCTACGCTCAGATGCTCAGCGTCTGCGTCCCGCGCGAGCGGTTAAGCCACAGCATGTAGAAGGTCCGCACCGCGAAGATCGAGGTAACGAGCGAGGCGGCGATACCTGCGATCAAGGTAACGGCGAAGCCCTTCACCGGACCGGACCCGAACTGGTAAAGCACTGCGGCCGTGAGGATCGTCGACACGTTCGAGTCGACAATGGCCGGCATGGCGTGACGAAAGCCCTCGTCAATGGACGTGCGCACGGTCTTGCCGCGGCCCAACTCTTCGCGGATGCGCTCGAAGATCAGCACGTTGGCATCGACCGCCATACCGATCGACAGCACGAAGCCGGCGATGCCCGGGAGGGTGAGCACGGCATCGAAGCACGCGAGCACCGCGAGCGTATAGAGCACGTAGAGCGCTAGGCCGCCAACTGCCAGCAAACCGGAGAAGCGGTAATACGCGAGCATGATGATCACGACGAGCGCCACCGAGATGACCATCGCCCGAATTCCCTTGTTGATCGAATCTTGGCCGAGGGTGGGGCCGATGCTGCGCACCTCGGCGACGCGGAGCGGGACCGGGAGCGCGCCCGCGCGGAGGAGGAGCGCCAAGTCCTGCGCGTCGGCCAGCGATCCGTGGCCCATCGTGATCCGCCCGTGCGTTCCGATCGCACCTTCGATGATGGGCGCGCTCATGACGCGGTCGTCGAGCACAATGGCCATGTACTCACCGACATGCTTGCCCGTTTCCGTCCGGAACTGGTGTCCGCCTTCGGGGGTCAGCTCGAACTCGACGTTCGTGCCCTCGGTAGGATCCTGGTTCGGTTGTGCGTCCCTGAGCGCTTCGCCGGTGATGATCGGCTTGCTGTCGAGCAGATACCACGATTTGTACCACTTGCCTTGCAACGATACGGAATCCACGCCCGGCCTGAAGACTTTGCCCGGCGGTAGCGCTGCCTTGACTATCGAGTCAGCGAGGAACTTGTCGAGCGTCGCGATCTTGTCCGACTGAATGTAGAACTGACCCGGAATGCCACCTTGTTGGAGCAGGCCAGAAAACGCGCCGCCTGCCCGGTGATCAAGTGAGTCGTTCGCTACCGAATCTTCTTTCACGCCGGAGGCGCTCGCCTTCTTAGACGTGTCCGCCTTCTTGGATGTATCCGTTGTCAGAAGACCCTGAAGTCGTCTGCCCGCCGGATGCTGGCCGATGGCAGACGTGTCGGTCGATGGCGCGACGAGCCCCCGCTGTTTGACAGTCTGGTCCAATCGCGGCAGGGCGCGTTCCAGTGCCTGCGTCTTGTCCGTGATCTGGAATTGAAGGAAGGCCTGCTGCTCGATGAGTCGCTGCGCACGCTCGCGGTCCTGAATGCCCGGAATCTCGACAACAATGCGATCACCCTGCTTCTGCACGACCGGCTCGGAGACTCCAAACGCGTCGATGCGGTTGCGCACACTCCTGACAGCCCTGTCGATCATTTCACCACGCTGCGACGCGGGAATTGCCTGTTTCGAATCGTTGATCTCGAGCGCGAGATAGATGCCTCCCTGCAGGTCGAGTCCCTTGCGGAGCGGGATTCTTCGCGAGGTGTCTGCATGCAAGAGACCGTCGGCGCCACGGTAGCGGATTTTCTCCGTGCGTGGGAAGAGTGCCCAAATCGACACCAGGCAGAGCGCCACGATTGTGAGGAGACGGTATTTCAGGGGCATGCGTACTGCTCCTGTCTGAGAGATCGGACGTGAAAGAATCACTGTCTGCGACGGGTTCGCGGACAGCGCGATCGCACAGGGCACGCGTTCGCGGCCCGCGATCGTTCAGTCGGTCTTCAGGCTTGGAGCGGGGGTGGTCGGGCGGCCTTGCCGGTCGTGCGCTCGCACGAGCATAGTGGCGAGAGAATGCGAGTCGGCGCAGGCGCGAATCGAACTCGGGCGCTGCAGAGGTTCGCTTCCGACGCCACAAGCTGCAGCGGGGCAGTGTCGACGCCGGTCCGTACACGCGTGGCCGCCGGCGTGGCACTGAGGTTCGCAGTCGCGATGCCTCTGGTGGACCGGCCATCCCTGTGCTCCGGGCTACGCGCGCGCCCATCCTTGCCGCTTCCAAGGAGCAGCAGGCAGAGCGCAGCAAGAAGGCGTATCACGACGCGAGAGAAGTCCGGCGACATTCGCAGGTTGCGAGTTGCAGCTGTTGGAACGTACCTATGTCGACTCCACCGATCAACCAACGGCTCGCGCTCCAGAGCGCCCAGGTCGCATCGGCAAGCGAATCGCTACCTAAGGATTCCAAGTGGGTCGTGATTGGTGTCGTCGGGTACGTACCGCAGGAAAAGGCTCGACGAGCAACGCCGCCTAACGTCTATCTCCAGCTCTGCACGACCGTGGTTTTACACGACACGACCGTCGCCTTTCCGTACACGACCATGATTCTCGCCGACCGCGTGGCCCCGCCGGGCCGCTGTCGCTGACCAGGCTGCAGAAGTCGGCGGTAATCAGTGATCGTGCTTAGAACGTCTCTATTGCTTGCCTCGTCTCCCCCGTGTTCACGTCCTTGGACTTCGAGGCCACGCGGTTGAATATGCCCTCGACGCCTTGTTCGCGAAGGAGCGAATCGCCACGTGTTTCGACTACCATGTTTGGATCAAGCGCTCGGTCGCAGGTCCGCCCGGGGGCGTGGGAGGGTCGTCATCAACTCTTAATCCGTTGTCGCCGCGTTCGCGCTTGACCTTCGCACGAACGCGCTGAATCATGCTCTATCCACCAGGTGGAGGGAGCATGGGTAGCGACTCGAAGGATCTGTTGCACGGGACACTCGATCTTCTGGTCCTCCGCGCCCTCGCCGGCGAGCCGATGCACGGCTTCGCCCTCAGCAAGTGGATCGACCAGCGCACCAACGGCGACCTCGGCATCGTCGACTCGGCGCTCTATAAAGCGCTCAATCGGCTCGAAGACGCGGGCGCCGTGCACGCCGAATGGGGGATATCGGAAAACAACCGACGCGCGAAGTACTACTCGCTCACCGCCAATGGTCGCAAACAGCTCCGGCATCAGGTGGTGAGCTGGAAGCACTATGTCGCCACGGTGAACGGTTTGCTCGAGCCAGGGTGACCGCCATGCGAAAACCTTCATCAATCCTCCCCCGCGGCGTCCGCCGTCTCCTTCGGCTTCCGGCGACGCGTCAGCGTCTCGTGCAAGACGCCGACGACGAGATACGCCTGCATCTGGATCTCTGGACCCAAGAATTCCGCAGCCAGGGCATGAGTGACGCCGATGCCGCGGCGGCCGCCTTGCGCCGGTTCGGTGACGTGCGCGACTACCACGACCATGCCGCGCGCCGCGCCGAGCGGAAGGCGCGTTGGCAGCGGATCGCTGACTCGTTTGTCGAGTGGCGGCAGGACGTGCGCTTCGCCTTGCGTCACTTCGGCAAAGCGCCGGCATTCACGGCGATCGCGGTGCTCACGCTCGCCCTGGGGATCGGCGCGAACACGGCCATTTTCAGCGTTGTTCACGGTTTGCTAATTGCGCCGCTGCCGTACCCAAATGGCGATCGTATCGTCGCACTCAAGACCGCCGGTCGCATTGGAGTCATCGGCGGTTTGGCGAGTTTGATGTCCGATGCTCCCGCCGATGCGCCGAGTGAGCTGTTGCAGGCGTGGGCGACGCGAACGCACTCGTTCGCGCAGGTTGCGGGTGTCGAGCAGGTGTACCTGTCGCTTCTAGCGAACGGCCAGCAGGATACGGTGAGCCACGCGCTCGCTACGGCAAATCTCCTCGACCTGCTCGGCGCTCGTCCGTCGTACGGGCGCATGTTCCGCCCCGAGGAAGAAAAGCGCGGCGCGAACCACGTCGCGATGATCAGCCACCGCTGGTGGGAGACCGCGTACGGCGGACGCGACGACGTGCTCGGCACGGTGCTCGAGTATGAGGGGGAGAAGTACACGATCGTTGGTGTGATGCCGGTGGGCTTCACGATTCCGATGTCGGCGCGCGCGCTCGATGAGCTGTCCCTGACGTCGCCGGACGTGTGGCTTCCGGCGCCAATTGAGGAAACGTCGATTGGATTCGGGCTACTTCGCCCCGGCGTAACCTCGGCGATAGCGACGAAGGAATTGAACGTCATCGCCAACTCGGCGGACACGCGAGCCTCCCTGTTTCCAGGGCCGCGCGCCGCAGCGGCGGATTCCATTCGCGCTCGGGCGATGCGCGCGCAGGACTTTCTCGGGACGCGCGAGCTGCGAACGATCGAAGTGCTGTTCGCCGCCGTTGCCGCGCTGTTGCTCATCGCGTGCACGAACGTCGCCAATCTGCTGCTCGTGCGCGCCTGGGCGCGTCGGCGCGAGTTCGCTGTTCGCATGGGGCTCGGGGCAGGGCGCGCGCGACTCATTCGGCTCGCGCTCACCGAGAGTGTGCTGCTCGCCGTCGCCGCTGGCGCCATCGGCGTGGTGATCGCCTGGGAGGGCCTGCGAGTCATCATCGCACTGCGTCCGATTACCCTCGATCGTCTTGCAAATGTGCATATCGAGCCCGCGGTACTCTTCTGGACGGCGGCGATCTCGATCTTCACTGGCATCCTATTCGGCGGCGCCGCGGCGTTCTTCGTGGCCTCGCAGAACGTGGCCGATCTGCTGCACAGTGAAACGCGAGCGTCGTCAGGCGGTACCGCATCGCGCCGAGTGCGGTCGTCGCTCATCGTCGCGGAAATCGCGCTCTCGTTCGCGCTGCTCGTGGGCGCCGGACTGCTCGCGCGCTCGTTCATTGCGCTTCAGCGCACACCACTCGGGTTCGATCCGCACAACCTCGTTTCTCTCGACGTCCTGTTCGCGCCTGGGATGCCCCGCGAACAGTCCACGTCGATTCGCGAGGCCGTCGCCCGCCGCCTCGCCGAGGTTCCCGGCGTCACAGCGGCGGCCGAGGGCATGCTGCCGGCCGCGGGCTATCAGATGCGCGACGCGGTCGTCGTCGATACGCCCGACGGTGCTCGGTCCATCGCTGCCCCGCGATTCAACCTGATGTGGATCGGCTCGGACTATTTCCGGGCGAGTGGTATCGCCCTGCTGGCTGGACGCCGTCCGCAGCCTCGTCCGGGCGACGCGCCGCCGCTGGCGCCAAGCCAACCCAGGCGAGACATCTCCGACGAGGTCGTCGTGGGTCGCGCGCTGGCTCGGCGCATCGCGCCGAACGGCAACGCCGTCGGGATGCGGATTCGGACGGTTCCCGCCGAGAGGCGTGTGACGTGGAGTGATGCGTGGTCCACCGTGGTCGGTGTTTCCGAGGACGTACAACTTCCGGGACGGCCTGCTGACTCGGAGGAGCTGCAGATCTACAGCATGCCGGTGAGGATGTTTCCGGTCTATGTCGTTCGCTTCGCGAGCGTTCCGCCTAACGTCGAGTCCGTGCTGCGTCAAGCGGTACACAGCGTAAACCCGAGGCTCGTCGCCCGCCGCGCGCGCATTGGCGACGACTATGTCCGCGAGGCGCTCGCACCGACCCGCTTCACTCTGGCATTGCTCGGCGCGTTCGCCGGCGTGGCGTTCGTTCTCGCGATCGTCGGCCTGTACAGCTCGATCTCGTACACCGTGAGTCAACGCACGCGTGAGATCGGTATTCGCATTGCGCTCGGCGCATCGCATAAGGCGGTGACAGCTCTCGTCATCCGCGACGGTGTTCGTTATGCTTTCGTCGGTCTGCTCGTGGGACTTGGGATCGCCGTCGCGGCGAGTCGGGCGTTGTCCAACCTTCTCTACGCAGTGGCCGCGAGCGACCCCGAGACGTTCGTCGCGATTTCGATTCTTGTCGCGGCCGTAGCCCTCGCAGCGTCATACGTCCCCGCGCGCCGCACCGCGCGAGTCGACCCGGTGGACGCGCTCCGGTCAGACTGACATCGAGATGAGATGGCCGGGTTCGTTGCCGACTACGAGCATGCTGCCGGCCGTCGCTTCTCAGCGCGCGAGTGGGAATGCATGGGCGCGGCCGCGACCTATACGCTCGCGTACGTCGCACGCTGCGAATATTGCCACGGCAATCCTGAGGATGCACAGAGCGCTCGGGGGGCCTTGCGCGCCCACGTCGCGGCCAGCCGTGCATTCGTCAGACCCATTGTGTGATCAGCCTGACAAGCAAAGCACGAGTGAAAAGACTCATAGATCTTGTTTCCGCAGACCGACGCCTCGTCGTCGGACCCGTGCGTTGGTGGAGCGGGGCGCGGTTTGGGGACCGTGATTAGCCTTTCTTTATTGTTTTGGTGCTGCGCTCGCGCCTTTGCGTAGCGTCGGTCGGAGGGCGGAGAATGACCCTGAAAAATCGCTGTTCGGTCGTAGGCGCTGTCCTTTATGCTCTCGCCGCACTAACGCTTCTTTACTGCGGAGGCCATCCCGACTGTCGATACGGCGCGGACGCTCTCTTCATCGTGAGCATCCCCAGTTCTTTATTGTTGCTACCCGCCGAGTTGCTGACCGGGTGGCTCCCTACACAAGTGGGTGAAGCAGTCGCAGGGCTCGTGCTAGTATTTGCGCCATTTCTCAATGGATGGATGGTCGGAAGAATTATCGGATGGGTGTGGGAGGAAATGAGAGAGGGTAGTGCGGCGAAGAAGGCTTCGATTCTCCGACGTTCTCTTCACCTCTCTGCTCGGAGAGTCAAGTAGCCTCATCACTCCATCAGCTACGGCAATCAGCAGACAAGCCGGAATTCGCGATTGCGGCGGAAATTCGGACCACAGCCAGGCGAAGCCCTTCACGAGTGACCGGCTACGACACACCCAATCCGGTTTCTGCCGCCGACTCGGTTGACTTATGACATATTGCTCAATCGTTGAACCAGGGAGAGGACACGATGAGAAAGAAGAATCCGAAACGGCGGTCTGCTGCCTCCGACAGTTTCGAGGCACAGCATGGTGACCAGCCCGGCCAGCACGTGACGACAAGTGCATACGCGTTGCTCCGTTCGAACGCGATCTATGTGCTGAGCCGTTTGTGAGCCGCGGGGTGTCGGTAGGTGCCATGGTGCTGCTTATGTCCGCGTGCGGGCCGCGCGATCGACGCACGACAGATTCGCCGATGGCGACAGCGGCTGCTCCAATTGCCAAGGCTGACTCGATGATCCCGTCGATAACGCCGGCCGGTGAGAAGTGGAGCGTACCGGCAAAGGCGAGATCCGACGATGAGGTGGCCGCGGCCGACACTTTCGAGCTGGTCGCCATTGGCGCCTCGTCGCTGCCCGCTGCCGATACCGTCTCCCTCGGCAACTTCAGTTGCGGCGGGCTCCTGACGTCGGGGCGCTACGTCCTCGACGGGAATCGCAACTATGTCTGGGCGTACAGCCGCGATCAGGGAAAGCCGACAAATCCTCTTTGCCCTGGCGGAATGCTCCGTGAGGACGAGGATGGCGGGTACAGCCTAACGGGAGATTCGATCGAGTTCCTGCGCTTCGATGATCGCGAAGGGTATCGTACCGCCCTCGGCCGGATCGTCCGCGACACGCTCGAGGTAAGACGTGGTGGTCGCCTGGAACGCTACCTACGCGTGGGGCGTCGGGGATCTCACTGATTCTCGGAGGGGCCTCTTCAGCCGTATCAATACCCTGGTACACTGACTCGTCACCAAAGCCGTGCCTTCGAGAGGCCGGACGTCACCCCAAGCTCGCCTGCAGGCTGTCGAACAGGGAACGCCTCTCATAGTTCATCAATACGTACCGACGGCGGCCCGCGAGTCCCTTGTCCGCGCGGGCCGCCGCCGTGCATTCTCTACGACGTGTTCCAGTGCGCGCAGCAGGGCTCGTTGCTGCACTCGGTCATCATATCAATTTGCTAATGCAGCGGCTTGTGTCCACAAATTGATTTGAACTGTCGCCAGCCGTGACTTGGCTTGACCGAACGCCGATCACGGCTGGTGATGTAGTAAGCTCGAACATGACAGAAGCGCTCAGCAGCGTCACGACTCAATACAGCGTCGGTGGCACGGCTCGTTTGGCGGGACGTCCTCAGTTCGCAAAGAGTGAGTAGCGTTATGCGCGCGAGCAGCAGGTCTAAGCTATCGGCTTCTGCGTCCTTTCTTGCCGCCACAGTACTCGTCGCTGGCGCGATTGCTGGATGCCGCAACTTACTGGATCCAGAACTCCCGGCAGGCTCTGAACTGTTCACGCCGCCCGCCGTCTACGCCGCCTGGTGGCAAATCGCGGAGGGATGTTCGGAGCACTCTGGTGCATTTGCATCGATCCGATGGTACCGCGCTCCGACCGGCAAAGTCATGCTTCACGGGACTTCCGTAGCAGGTTACTGGACGAGCGCGGGGAATCGAATCGTGATCGCCCAAGAGCAGATGTATCGTGGTTCGACCGTACGACACGAGATGCTTCACGCACTACTCAGGCAAGCTAACCATCCTCGTGCGGAGTTCCTTGGCTCATGTGCCTCCGTGGTCGGCTGCTCTCTGGAGTGCGTACGCGATGCGGGTCGGTGGAAGCTACCGGCGGAATTCGTTGAACTCCCGCCCGAGTCCGTCTCGGTTCGCGCGGAAGTCGAACTATTGCCGCGCGAACCCGATGGTCAACGGTGGTTGATGCTCTGGGTAATCGCGACGAATCCGCGTGATCAAGCCATACTCGTTTGGCCTCCCGGGGCGGGCCGCACACCCGCAACATTCGGCTACTACCTCATTGGGCCGCAGGGGATCTTCTCAGGCGGCGAAGTGGCCACGGACTCCTCTATGCTATTCTTTGCGCCGCACGAGGCAAAGAAGTGGCTATTCGACTTTCGCGTCGACACACAGGTTCGTGACTACACGATATCGACAGGGAAGTATGTCATCGCGGGATACTATGCCCACAATTTCTCACCCTTCGATACCGTCGAGATAGGTCCTTAGCTTCCACTGCAGTCCCATCGAGTCGTGTGTCAGAAAAGACATCAATTTTTCTGACAATAGCAACTCGCTGGCCCGCCCAGCAACTCGCCAGTGTCTGTTCGACGACACGTCGCGCGGGTTTGCAAAGGAGTCTCGGGCCGCGCCAGCCGGCGCTGAAACTTTCCTGACCACTAGCCTGTCTAGTGCACGTGCACTAGACAACCTAGTGATCCCATGCCCAAGACCGCTCCGCTCCTCCAACGCACGCTCGATCTCATCGTGCTGCAGATGCTCCGCGCCGAGCCGACCAACGGCTACGACCTGAGCCTCCGCATCCAAGCCGTGTCGAGTGACGTGCTGCAAGTCAACGCGGGCTCCTTGTATCCCGCCCTCTACCGGTTGGAGGAGCGCGGGCTCATTCGCGCCGCATGGAAGGAGACGCACACCGGCCGTCGCGCCAAAGTGTATTCGCTTACCGCCGAGGGACGAAAGCAACTCGCCGAGCAGCGGGCGACCTGGGAGCGTTTCTCGGGCGCCATCGCCGCCATCCTCGAGAGGGTCTGAGCCATGTCTTACATCCGACGTATGGTGCTCCGGTTGCGTGCCGTGTTCCTGTTCGGTCGCTTGCAGCGTGAGATGGACAACGAGATGCGCGCGCATCTCGATCTCGCCACCGACCGATACATGGCGCGCGGGCTCTCACGCGCTGACGCGCGGGTTGCGGCTCGCCGCGAGTTCGGTAACGCCACCATGCTCGCGGCCGATGCGCGTGCGGCGCGTGGAGCACGGTGGTCGGAATCGTTCGCCACCGACGTTCGACTCGCGCTTCGCGGCCTGCGGCGTACGCCGCTCTTCGCCGCCGTCGCGGTGTTGTCCATCGCGATCGGCGTCGGCGCCACGACCGCGATCCTCACGATCGCTAATGCGCTGCTCTTTCGCGCGCCGGCCGGTGTCGCCTCACCAGATCGCGTGCTGACCCTGGCGGGCACGCGGAACGGCCACGGCTTCAATACCATATCGTACCCGACGTACCTGGCCTACGCACGCGCCACGAGTTTGACCGGGCTGGCGGCGGTCAACCTCGAACCGCAAGCGCTCAGTCTGCTCACGACGCAGGGGAGTGAAGCTGTGAAAAGCAGCGCCGTGTCGGGAAGCTTCTTTGGGGTGCTCGGCGCCAGGCCGGAGCTGGGCCGGCTGTTCGGCGCCGACGAAGACAGTGAGTCCAATGCGGCATCCGTCGTTGTGTTGAGCGACGCCTATTGGCGCAAGCGTTTCCACGCGGATTCAGCGGTGGTGGGCCGGATCATGACGCTCAAGGGCACGCCGTTCACGATCGTGGGCGTCGCGTCGCGCGGCTTTCAAGGCCCGTTCGTCATCGCGCCCGACTTGTGGATGCCGATGCGCAGCGCTCTCCGGCTGGACCATAATGAGAGTGTGCTCACAGACCGTCGCGACTTTGGGATCATCGCCATCGGGCGGCTTGCACCCAGCGCTTCGATACACGGCGCGCAGGCGGAGCTGGCAACGATCACCGAGCGGCTCAAGGCGACGTATCCCAAGACTATCGATGGCATTCGCGTGAGTCCGCTCACGCTCGTCCCGGGTGACGGCCACCAGATCATCGCCGGCTTCATGGCTGTGCTGTTCGTCGTCGCGGCGCTGGTGCTCTTCATCGCGAGCGCGAACGTCGCGGGCATGCTCCTGGCGCGCGCCACGGCGCGGCAGCGGGAGATCGCCGTGCGGATCGCGATGGGCGCGTCGCGATTCCGAATCGCCCGGCAGCTCATCACCGAGAGCCTTGTCCTTGGCTCGGCGGCCGCGGTTCTGGGAGTGCTATTGGCGAAGTGGCTTGTGCAAATGCTCATGAGTCTCGTGCCGCGACTGCCGATCCCACTTGTCGTGCATCCCACACTCGACGGCCGTGTCCTCGCCTTCGCGCTCGGCATCACCCTCTTCACCGCGATCGTAACTGGGCTGCTGCCGGCGCTCCAGAGCACGAAGCCAGACCTTGCGCCGGCGCTCAAGCTGGACGCGGGATCCACGCCGCGGCGGCAACGGCTCCGCAGCGCACTCGTCGCCTCGCAGATCGCCACGTCGATGCTGCTCCTGGTCATCGCCGCGCTATTCGGTCGAGCGTTGGTCAAGGCGCGCGCTGTCGACCCGGGGTTCCAGACGCATCGCATCGACGTGGTCAACCTCGACCTGAGCCTCGCTGGATACGACGAGCATCGGGGCGTGACACAAGCGGCGGCGCTGCTCGACGTCGTGCGCCGGATGCCAGGCGTGGAGCGCGCGGCGCTGTCCGCGATGGTCCCGCTTGCCGGTTCGGCGATGGGATTCGGCGCCATCGACGTCGTGGGCCATCCTGCGCCGGAATTGAGGGAGGGTTCCGCGAACGGTTCCTGGTCGGCCGATTGGAACGTGGTGAGCCCGAGCTACTTCGACGTGCTGGACCTTCCACTCGTCCACGGCAGGAGCTTTTCGGACACGGACCGCGAGGGCGCGCCGAACGTTGCGATCTGGAACGAGACGTTTGCAAAGAGCGTCTTTGGAACGACCGACGTCGTTGGCCGGACATTCCACAACGACAGCAGCACGGTGACCATCATCGGCGTGGCGCGCGATGCCAAGTACCGTGCGCTCGACGACCCGCCGATGAACTTCGTCTATGTCCCGATGTCGCAGTACTACAGGCCGCACACCAATCTGTTCGTGCGCGTGTCCGGCAACCAGGAGTTGTCGGGGCCGCTCAAACGTCTCGTCGCGCAGTTCGATCCTCGTCTGCCAGTGCTCGATCAGAGTACGATGGACGACCAGGTCGCGTTCTCACTCTTCCCTCAGCAACTCGCGCTCTGGATTACCGGCTCGCTCGGGCTCATCGCGCTACTCCTCGCGTTGCTCGGGATCTACGGCGTGATCGCGTACAGCGTCGCGCAGCGCACGCGCGAGATTGGCGTTCGTATCGCACTCGGTGCGGCGCGCGGTGCGGTGCTTCGCATGGTGTTGCGTGAAGGGATACGTACCGCTGCCGTCGGTCTGTTGGTCGGTGCACTCGTGGCCTTCGGTGCTACACGCCTGCTCGCGTCGTTCCTGTTCGGGGTGCCGCCCGCCGACGTCGTCGCATTCGGCGGAGCCGCCGCCCTCCTCGCCGCGGTCGCCGTAATCGCCAGCTGGCTGCCGGCTCGGCGTGCGGCTGCAGTGGATCCGATGATCGCGCTGCGGGCGGAGTGACCGTGTGCATGGCACGACTCGGTGAGGAAGTGCTAATTAGGGTTGCACGCCTCTCTGTTAGAACGCCGTTGCGATCGTCACGTCTCCGCTTCGGCTTGATGCAGCAGTGCCAAGAGAGAATGCCGTCGCGTCACCATAAAGATGGCGATCACCGCGCCGAACACACTTCCGCCGAACAGACGCACCCAGGCGAGCTCACCGAGCCGGCCACTCGAGAATGCGGCCGTCACGAGTGCGAAGGCGAATTCCAGCATGAGAAATCCGAAGCCCACGCCGAAGATTGCACTTGGCGTACTCCCGGCGGTGTGGACAATCGATATTACAGCCACGCCATATACCACGTTGAGCAGGTAATGCATCACCGTAAAGCCAGCGATGCCGCCTAGTACCGTGAATGTGAGAAACGGTTCGCCGGCGATCGCATCGACTGTGGCGAGCCAGACCCATATACAGGTCGCGACGACCAGCCCGAGAACGGTGCCCTCCCGCAATGAGCTGTGCTTGTGAGTCTGGGAAACCGTGACCAATGGTTGCGGCTCGGCTGCGTCGCGAGGCCGGCGAGTTAGATCATCTGTTGCGTTGCCATGTGTCATGTGAGCCTCCTCATGCGCGTGGCGTTTCCGTGCGTAAGCCACAAGAGCATGGTTAGGCGATGCGGAGAGTCCCGACAATGAAGCATTCGTACTGTGTGAAGAAACGCGCGTACCTCGCCCTTATTCGATGAGCCCGCGCCGCTGCGCGTGAGTAACGGCCTCGAGCCGGTTGTGTGTGCGGAGCTTGCGGTTGATGTGATGGAGGTGGTTGCGGAGCGTTTGGGCGGAGATGCTCAGTTGGCCCGCTATGGCTGCGGGGTTGCCGCCGTCCGCGAAGAGCTTGAGAATGCGACGCTCCTGCTCGGACAGCGGCTCGATCGGTGCGTGCTCGGAAGGATCGTTGGTAAGCCTAACGAGCCTCTGGGCGACCTCCATCATCTGATTGAGAAGCTCCTCCTTGCGGCGGCGCTGACTGATATCGTGCGCCAAACGGACAAAGAGCCTCCGGCCCGTTCGATGATTGTCGAAGACGATCGTCGAAACGTTCACCCAGATGCGGCGGCCATCACGCACTCGTATCTCGAGGTCGAAATTCTCGATACCCGGGGACGTTCCGTTGGTCCGACGCGCCGGTGCGTCGAACCCCCCGGCGAGCGCCGGGGTGCCTAACGCGTCGCGTGCGTCGAGCACCTCGTCGACGTTACGACAGAGAACCTCGCTCCCGGAGTAGCCGAATAGCTCCTCAGCTGCCTCGTTCCAGGAGCAGATCTCGCCGCCATCGGTGACGGTGTAGGCGGCGTCGGTGGTCTGCTCGAGCAGCGCGAACAGCTCTGCTTCGAGGATGGATGTAGTCATGGCGTTGGTCGGACCTCCTTCGAGTCGCGGCGGCGACGGAGGCTGAAGCCCACGCCCCGAATATTCGCGAGCAACGGCTCGCCCGTCGCTTCGGCGAGCTTCCGCCGCAGGTTCTTGATATGGACATCGATCACGTTGCTCTCGGGATCGAACTGCATGTCCCACACTTTCTCGAGAAGCGTCGTACGACGCACCACTTCCTCGGCGTGCAGGAGGAAATACTCGAGGAGCTGAAACTCCTTCGGCGTGAGGTCCAGTGGTCGATCATTCGCGGTCGCGACGTGGCGGAGCCGATCCAGGGAGATCACATCGTAGCGCAGCACATCGAGGCGCTCCGCGCCACCGCGCCGGACAAGCGCCCTGATGCGAGCGAGCAGCTCGTCGAACGGAAACGGCTTCGCCAGGTAATCATCAGCGCCGGCGTCCAGTCCGCGCACGATATCCTCGACGGCATCGCGCGATGTGAGCATCAGGATAGGCGTGTTCCTCCCCTCGGACCTGAGCTCCATTGCGACCTGAAAACCGTTCTTCCGCGGAAGCACGACATCGAGGAGGATGACGTCGTATTCGTTGACGTGCCCCAGCATCGTCGCCTCATCGCCGTCTCGAGCGAGGTCCACGGCGTACCCCTCTTCGCGGAGCCCCTGCTCGATGAACCCGGCAACTTTCCGGTCGTCTTCGACAACGAGGATCTTCATAGCTGAACGCTATCGCGGGTGGCTGAGTCCGATCTGAAGTTTATGTGAAGAATTCTTCACTTTCCCGTCGCCGCTGGAACCTCCAGAACGAAGCAGCCGCCCTTTCCGGGCCTCGACACTGCGTGAAGCTCGCCACCAAGTAATTGGGCGAGTCGCCGGGAGAGCGGCAGACCTAAGCCAAGTCCGCGGCTCTCCTCGCCCGGTTTCGTCACATAGATGTCAAAGATTCGTTCCACGTCATCAGAGGGGACGCCGGGGCCTTCATCCTCGACTCGATAGACAATCCGACGGTCGCCTGCGGAGACACTGACACGGACGATACTCCCCTCAGGCGCATACCTGATGGCATTGGCGAGCAAGTTGATGAGAATCTGCTCAACTCGGCTCGCATCGGTCGCGCACGGCGGAAGATTGGGAGCGGAAACAAGTTGAAGGGTGACGTGCTTGAGCTCCGCCGCTGGAGTCACACGACGTAAGGCCCGGTCGGCGAGGGATGTCGGCTCTTCAGCCCTGATGATCGGCTTCAGACGGTCCTCGTCCAACCGACTCAGGTCCAGCAGATCATTGATGAGGGCCACCGCCTGTTGTGCCGAGTCCAGTACTTCGAGAGCCGCGCGCGGGACCGTCGCCGGATCCTTCTTGCGCACGAGCCTCTCGGACCAACCATAGACGGCAGCCAATGCGTTTCGGAGCTCGTGGTTCACCATCGCGAAGAACCGTTCGCGTGTGCGCTGAAGTTGCTGCACTTCCGCGAGCAAGCGAGCGCTCTCCTCGTGATGGCGGGCATTCTCGACTGCCGCAGCCGTATTGGCCGCCAGCAGAATCGCGATGTCCTCATCCTCATCGGTGAACGTCTCGCCGTCGGTCTTCTCGGCGAGGTAAAGGTTCCCTAACACACCGCGGTTTCCGAAAATCGGAACACCGAGGAACGATCGCATCGGTGGGTGGTGTGGGGGAAATCCAAAAGAATCGGGATGTTTGGTCAGATCCGGCAGCCGGATCGGTTTCGCGTCTCGAATGACGAGACCGAGGATGCCGTGACCGCGCGGCGGCGTACCGATCCTAGCCACCAGCTCGGAGTCGACGCCGTATGTCGTGAAATGGTCGAGCGTCCGACCATCAGGCGCGAGAACGCCGATGGCTGCGTAACGCGCCCCGATGACTCGCGCGGAGACCTGCACCGCCCGTTGAAGCACACCGTTAAGGGACGCCTCTGTAATCAAAGACGAGGTGGCCGCCACGAGCTGCTTGAGGCGCTCCTGCGTGGACGGAAGCTGCACGACGGTTTGCAACGACATGCCGAAAGATACCTCAAAACACCTCCGGTCATTCCTGAACAAAGCCTCTCGGCTTCTTCACCCCTTCTTCATAGTGACGCGGTTAGGCTCTACACCGAACACTTGAACATGCCTGTCTTTTCACTTCGACCGATCAGGAGATCGTCATGAAGCACGGTGGAAATCATCACGGCAACTCGTCGGGCAAGTCGAGCCACGACTCACACGGCGTGGCGTCGCGGTACCACCAAACCGACGGCCCTTCGCTTGACGAACACATTCGCAGGCGAGCATTCGAGCTCTACGTCGAGCGCGGCAAGCAGCCAGGTGATGGCGTGGCAGACTGGCTGAAAGCGGAGCGCGAATACCATGCCCGATCGTGACGACATCGGTGAGTGAGGAGATGTCAGAGCGCGAATGGCTCTATCCGCACCCGACCCATGAGCTCAACGAGCGAAGGAGTCGGCTCCTCCCCCAGACGGACCTGGGCTTCCGCGCCTTCAGCAAGAGCGTGTTTGCTGAAGGTGCGCTCGGCGCTCATTCGGTCTTGGCACTGGATGTAGTCGCGCGCCACGAGGCAGCAGAGTCCGTGACGCCCGAGAACGAAGCCATCGAAGCCGCCGGCGCACCGGACGGGAGTTCACGTTGACTACCAAAGTCGCTATCAACGGCCTCGGACGCATCGGACGCGCGATTCTAAAGTTGCTAATGGACGAGCCATCGTTCGATCTTGTAGCCGTCAACGACCTTGTCGAAGTCGAGAATCTCGCCTATCTGCTTCGCTTCGACAGGGTCTACGGACGCTATTCGAAATCTGTGGCGGTCGAGGGCGACAAGCTGGTGGTCGGAGGGCGCGAGGTGAGTGCCCTGACTCAGCGCGACCCGGCTCGGCTCCCCTGGAAAGACCTGGACGTCGAGCTCGTGTTCGAGTGTACCGGAGCCTTGACGCGCCGTGAGGATCTCGAGAAACACGTCCACGCTGGCGCACGCGTTGTCCTGTTATCAGCGCCGTCCAAAGGCGCAGAGGTGGAGACGGCTGTCCATGGTGCGAACAAGGCCAGCGACAATTCCGCCATCCTCGCTTGCGCAAGCTGCACGACCAACTGCATAGCGCCAATCGTCGAGGTCATCGGCCGGCGCATTGGGTTTGCCAAAGCAATGATGACGACGGTTCACGCCTACACCTCTTCCCAGTCGGTGGTCGACGGACCGAACAAGCGGTTCCGTCGGGGGCGGGCTGCGGCGGCGAACCTCGTGCCAGCCACGACGGGAGCCGCAGAGGCGACGACACGTGCGCTGCCGGAGTACGCGGGACGCTTCGACGGAATCGCGATCCGCGCACCGATTCCTGTCGGATCAATCGCGGACATCACGTTTGTCACTGCGCGAAGGACGACGGTCGACGAGGTTAACGGGATCCTTTCCGAAGAAGCCGAAACAGAGCGCTATGCCGGGGTGCTGGGCGTCTCCCGCGACCCGCTTGTCTCGTCCGACATCATCGGTGATGCGCGCGCGTCCGTCGTCGATCTCGATCTTACCAAGGTCGTCGACGGGGACTTGGTCAAGGTCATGAGCTGGTATGACAACGAGTGGGGGTACGCAAATCAGATGGTTCGCGAGGCCGTGTCTCTGACTCAGCACCTCGTGTCGCAGAGCGCGTAGCCAAGTCTCAGTTGTCTTCCTATTCGAGGACCGACTTTGGCACAGCGAGGTGGAGTGGATTCCGAGCCGCCTAACGATTCTACCGTCGAGAACTCTTGCTTCACGGGGCACGATGAATGCGTGTCCCATACAATTGACTGATAACGAGATGAGGCGATATGGCAGCATCGACGGCGGATCTGCTCGTCGAGCGGCTCGCCGCGTGGGGTGTGGACACGGTGTTCGGCTTCCCCGGCGATGGCATCAACGGCATTTTCGAGGCGCTGCGCACACAGCAAGAGCGCGTGCGCTTCATTCAAGTGCGACACGAAGAGGCGGCCGCGTTCGCTGCCTGCGGCTACGCGAAGTACACCGGCCGCCTTGGCGTCTGTCTCGCGACATCGGGCCCGGGCGGCATTCACCTGCTGAACGGCCTCTACGACGCGAAGTGCGACGGTCAGCCCGTGCTCGCGATCACGGGCCACACATTTCACGATCTCATCGGCACGCATTACCAGCAGGATGTCGACCTCGACAAACTCTTCATCGACGTCGCCGCGTACAATCAACGCGTCATGGGCCCAGCGCACGTCGTGAACGTTGTCGACGAGGCGATCAAGACCGCGCTCGCGCGACGCACCGTCGCGCATATCACGATACCAAAGGACATACAAGACTGGACGGCCAACGATCAGCCGCGCTCGAGTAGCAATGTTACGAAACACAGTGCGGATCTGTTCGCCGCGGCGCATCCGATACCGCCAGCACAACTGCTCCGCCAAGCGGCGGATCTCATCAACGACGGATCGCGCGTGGCGATTCTTGCCGGTCGTGGGTGCCTTGGCGCGCGCGAAGAGCTGCTCGAGCTGGCGGAGAAGGTCGGCGCGCCGATCATCAAGCCTCTGCTCGGCAAAGCCGTTGTTCCGGATGACAGTTCGTACACCACCGGCGGCATTGGCTTGCTCGGCACGGCGCCGTCACAGGACGCGCTGGCCGAGTGCGACATGCTGATTATCGCCGGTAGCGGCTTTCCATATATGGAGTTCTATCCCAAGCCGGGACAGGCAAAGTCGGTGCAGATCGACCTCGATCCGAGTCGCATCGGTCTCCGGTATCCTGCGGACATCGGGCTCGTTGGCGACTGCCGGACGGTCTTGGCGGCCCTCATTCCGTGCGTCGAGCGGAAGCGACATCGCGATTTTCTGGAAGAATCGCAGAAACGAATGGAGCACTGGCGGCACCTCATGAAAGAGCGCGGCACGCGCTCCGACATGCCAATGAAGCCGCAGGTGGTGACGTACGAGCTGAACAAGCTTCTCGACGATGATGCGATCGTTTCATCGGACAGTGGCACGATCGCGACGTGGTCGGCGCGCTACATCGACATCCGCGACCGGATGCAGTTCTCGCTGTCGGGCTCTCTCGCGACGATGGCGAACGGGCTGCCGTACAGCATCGGCGCCGCCGTTGCGTATCCGAAGCGTCAGGTCGTGTGCGTCGTCGGCGACGGGGGATTCACCATGCTCATGGGCGAGATCGCGACGCTCGTGAAGTACGATCTGCGGGTGAAAGTAATCGTCATCAAGAACAACGTGCTCGGCGAGATCAAGTGGGAGCAGCTCGCGCTGGAGGGGAATCCCGAGTACGGTGTCGAGCTGCAACCGATCGATTTCGCGGCCTACGCGAAGGCGTGCGGCGCGGGAGGCTTCACGATCGAGAAGCCTAACGATGCGAAGAGGATTCTGAAGGAGGCGCTCGACTATCCCGGTCCCGCGCTCGTCCAGGCCGTCGTCGATCCGAACGAGCCGCCCTTTCCCGGGAAGATTTCGACGAAGCAAGCGATCCGCTTTGCGGAAGCGCTCGCCCGTGGTGAGCGCAACCGGTGGGACATCATCAAGACGGTGCTGGAGGACAAGGTCCGGGAGGTCGTCTGAGCCGTGCTCACCGTGCATGCTCCGAGCGGCGCCGCGGTCGAGCAGCTCGCCGTTTCGGTTTATCGCATCCCGACCGACGAACCCGACGAGTCGGATGGAACCCTCGTGTGGAAGGCGACGACACTCGTGCTCGTGGAGGCACAGGCCGCTGGTCTCGCGGGCATCGGCTATACCTACGCCGACATCGCGACCGCGCGTCTGATCGAGGAGATGCTCGCCGACGTCGTCCGCGATATGGACGCGATGGCGATTGGACACATCTGGCAGTCGCTCGTTTCAAAGGTTCGTAACCTCGGTACGTCCGGTATGGCGGCGATGGCCATTTCCGCCATCGACGCAGCGCTTTGGGATCTCAAAGCGCGATTGCTCGATCTTCCCGTGGTGTCGCTCCTCGGCGCCGTTCGCGACGGAGCGCCTGTGTACGGAAGCGGCGGCTTCACGTCGTACTCGAGCGAACAGCTCCACTCGCACCTCGCGGGTTGGACGGACGCCGGCATTCCCCGCGTGAAAATCAAAGTGGGGCGCGATGTGTTGGCCGACGTGTCGCGAGTCGCCGCCGCGCGGTCGGCAATCGGCGAGGACGCCGAACTGTTCGTCGACGCCAACGGTGCGTACGACCGGAAGCAGGCATTGACGCAAGCCGAACGATTCGCTGAGGCGCAGGTGAGCTGGTTCGAGGAGCCGGTGGTGTATTGGGACCTGGAAGGGTTGCGGCTGTGTCGCGATCGGGCGCCGGCCGGTATGGAGATCTCGATTGGTGAGTACGCCTACCGTCCGGCGGACTTCGCCAGCATTCTCGACGCTCAGGCGGTCGACGTGCTACAGGCGGATGCGTCGCGATGCCTGGGAATCACGGGGCTTCTCATCGCCGACGCGCTCTGCGAGTCGCGAGGAATACCGCTCTCGACCCATTGCGCGCCATCTCTTCATGTGCATCCCGCGTGTGCCCTGAAGCGACTGCGGCACGTCGAGTACTTTCACGATCACGTTCGCATCGAGCACATGCTCTTCGACGGCGCGCTCACACCGCGCAACGGCGCGCTGTACCCCGATCTGAGCCGACCGGGATTCGGCCTCGAGTTCAAGTACGCGGACGCGCGAAAGTTCGCCATCTGAGAGCGACGATGCCGCGCATTCCATTGAGTCCTCTCGTCAGGCGCACACCCGGCACCGCGCCGCCGCCGACGCCGCCACGACACAATGCGGTGGAAGGCCCCGCGCTCGACGTCGACGTGGCGAAGCTGGCGTCGACACTCCGTCGGCGCCTCCGCGGTGAAGTGCGCTTCGACGACGGCGACCGCGCGCTCTACTCCACGGACGCCTCGAACTATCGCCAGATCCCGATCGGTGTCGTGCTGCCACGGGATGCGGACGATGTGGTCGCGACGGTGGCGGTGTGTCGTGAGTTCGGTGCGGCTATGGTCGCGCGCGGCGGCGGCACCGATCTCGCCGGCTCGACGTGCAACGCCGCCGTCGTCATCGACATGAGCAAGTACATGAACCGCGTCGTCGAGATCGATTGGGAAGGGCGATTCGCGCGCGTGCAGCCGGGAACCGTTCTCGATGACCTGCGTCAGCAAGCGGAGCAGCGCCATCTCACCTTCGGCCCCGATCCGGCCACACACAACCGCAATACCCTAGGCGGCATGATCGGCAACAACTCGTGCGGCATGCACGCGCAGATGGCGGGCAAGGTGGAGGAGAACACGCTCGAGCTGGAGATCCTCACGTATGACGGGCTGCGCATGTGGGTCGGACCAACGCGCGAGGACGAGCTCGAGCAGATCATCAATCAGGGGGGCCGCCGCGGCGACATCTACGCCGCGCTGAAGTCGATTCGCGACCGCTACGCCGATGAGATTCGGAAGCGCTTCCCGCACATTCCTCGTCTCGTGTCGGGCTATCCGCTGCACGAGCTGTTACCGGAGCACGGCTTCAACGTCGCGCGCGCTCTCGTCGGCACGGAGAATACCTGCGTCACGGTGCTCGAGGCGAAGCTCCGTTTGGTACACAGCCCGCCCTGCCGGACGCTCGTCGTCTTCGGCTTCGCCGACATCTTCGAGGCGGCCGACCAGGTGCCGTTCTGCAACTCGCATTGTCCCATCGCGCTCGAAGGCATCGACAGCAGCATGTTCGAGTACATGCACGACAAGGGCATGTCGACGTCGGGCCGCGCGATGTTTCCGGATGGCAAGGCATGGCTCGTCGTGGAATTCGGCGGCGAATCCAAGAAGATCGCCGACGATCACGCACGCGCCCTGATCGATGCTTTTCGTGCTCAGGCACACGCGCCGGCCTCGAAGCTATTCGACGATCCGGCGGAAGAACGGCTGCTTTGGCAAATTCGTGAGTCAGGACTGGGCGCGACGTCGAAGATTCCACACGATCCGGATTTCTATCCAGGATGGGAGGATTCCGCCGTCGCGCCCGAGGATGTCGGAAACTATCTCCGCGATTTGCAGAAGCTCTTCGACAAGTACGGCTACACGGCGTCGCTGTACGGGCATTTCGGCCAAGGTTGCGTGCACTGCAGCATCGATTTCGATCTCTACACGGCTGCCGGCATCGCGCGGTGGAGGCAATTCCTGAACGAAGCGGCGCATCTCGTCACGGCATACGGCGGGTCGCTGTCCGGCGAGCATGGCGACGGTCAGGCGCGTGGCTCGCTCCTGCCGATCATGTTCGGTGACGAGATCGTCCAGGCGTTTAGAGAATTCAAATCAGCTTGGGATCCGGCCGGGAAGATGAATCCGGGCAAGGTGGTGGACGCGTACCCCGTCGATGTGAACCTGCGCTGGGGCACCTCGTACCATCCGTGGGAACCGGCGACGCGTTTCTCCTTCGCCGAGGACGGCGGCAGTTTCGCGCACGCCGCGAACCGGTGCGTCGGCACGGGCAAGTGTCGCAAGCACGACACCGGCACGATGTGTCCGAGCTACATGGCGACGCGTGACGAGAAGCACTCGACGCGCGGCCGGGCGCGTCTGTTGTTCGAGATGCTCGAGGGCAACCCCCTACGTGGGGGTTGGCGCGACGAGACGGTGAAAGAGGCGCTCGATCTCTGCCTCGCCTGCAAGGGCTGCCGAGCAGAGTGTCCGGTGAATGTCGACATGGCGACATACAAAGCAGAATTCCTGTCACACTACTACGACGGACGCCGCCGGCCGCTCGCGGCGTATGCCTTCGGTCTGATGCATCGCTGGGCGCGCATCGCAGCGTACGCGCCGAGAGTCGTCAACTTCATCACGCAAACACGCGGTCTCCGTTCCGTCGCGAAGGCGGCAGCCCAGGTAGCGCCCGAGCGACGCATTCCACGGTTCGCGAGGCAGACCTTTCGCGACTGGTTCGATCACCGCGCGCCGTCCAATGCCGGCAAGGTCGAGGTCATTCTCTGGCCCGATACGTGGAATAATCACTTTCATCCCGCAACGGCGCAGGCCGCGGTCGCGGTATTGGAGGCGGCCGGCTTTCGCGTCGTCATCCCGCGTGTCTCGTTATGCTGCGGGCGGCCGCTGTACGACTACGGCATGCTCGACCTGGCGAAGAAGCTTCTGACACAGATTCTCGACGCGCTTCGCGACGAGATCCGCGCCGGCGTGTGCGTCGTCGGGCTCGAACCGAGCTGTGTGTCGGTGTTCCGCGACGAGATGGTGAACATGCTGCACGGTGACGCCGATGCGCAGCGTCTCAGCCGGCAAACCTACCTGCTGAGCGAATTCCTCGTCGCGAAGGCACCGCACTTTACCGTTCCGCGCTTAACGGCGAAGGCGCTCGTGCATGGCCATTGTCACCAGAAGTCAGTGTTGCGGTTCCAGGATGAAGCAACACTGCTCGAGAAGCTGGGTGTCGACTATTCGGTGGTCGATTCCGGCTGCTGCGGCATGGCTGGGGCGTTCGGCTTCCAGAAGGGCCAGCACTACGACGTTTCGATCGCGTGCGGCGAGCGTGTGCTGCTGCCTGCGGTGCGCGCCGCCGCGCGCGAGACGCTCATCGTCGCCAATGGCTTCAGTTGCCGTGAGCAGATCGCGCAGACGACCGGCCGGCGAGCCGTCCACATTGCGGAGGTACTACAGATGGCCCTTGATCGAGACGGGCGGGAGCAGATGGATGCCTAACGTGAATGTCTCTGCACCGTGCTACGAGGAGCCGGGGACGCGCGAGGTTATCGTCGTCACTGGTGCCTCGGCTGGACTCGGACGCGCCATCGTCGAGCGGTTCGCGAGGGATGGCGCCGCCATTGGCCTCATCGCGCGCGACCGCGATCGGCTGGAAGCGACGCGTGACGCGATCGAGGCGATCGGTGGCTGCGGCCTGGTGCTGCCACTCGATGTCGCTGACAACGGGGCCGTCGAGCGAGCGGCGGCGATGGTGGAGCACCACTTCGGTCCGATCACCGTATGGATCAACAACGCGATGGTGTCCGTCTATTCGCCAATCAAGCAGATGCAGGCGGAGGAGTTTCGGCGAGTGACCGAGGTGACTTATCTGGGCTACGTGTATGGAACGCTCGCCGCGCTGCGACGCATGCTGCCTCGCGACCGTGGTGTGATCATCCAGGTGGGATCGGCCCTCGCGCATCGCAGCATTCCGCTTCAGTCGGCGTACTGCGCGGCCAAGCACGCCATCTTGGGATTTCATGAGTCGCTGTTGAGTGAGCTCTTACACGACGGCAGCCATGTCCGCACGACGATGGTGCAAATGCCCGCCATGAATACGCCGCAGTTCGATTGGGCGAAGAGTCGTCTGCCTCGTCAGTCGCAACCGGTGCCTCCGATCTTTCAGCCTGAGGTCGGCGCAGACGCCGTGCATTACGCCGTTCGGACCGATGTCGGACGCGAGCTTCTCGTCGCGTGGCCAACGGTCAAGGCGGTGTTCGGAGAGAAATTCGTTCCGGCGTACATCGACCGGAGGTTGGGCCGAGATGGCTATGCGAGCGAGCAGTCGGGAGAGCCAGCCGATCCGACGCGGCCTGACAATCTTTGGGAACCGGTGCCAGGGCCGTACGGTGCGCATGGACGTTTTGATGATCGAGCAAAGAGAGTGAGTGCGGAGCTCTGGTTCGCCAAACACAAACCATGGCTCGCGCTCGCGGGAGCGACAGCCGCGGGTGTGGCGATGGGTTTGCTGTCGAGAAACGAATGACAGCGCCGACGTCAGGCACGGCTCCTGGTCACCCCGGCATCGAGGCGCGATGGACATCGAGCGTGAAGAGCGGGGTCGGCACCGCGACGGGATCGCGGAGCCGGGTGTGGTTCACCATATCTCATGGCATCGTGGACGAGGTCTACTTTCCGCGTGTGGATCAGGCGAACACGCGCGACCTGGGGCTCATTGTCACCGACGGCGCGACGTACTTCTCGGAGGAGAAGCGTGACGCGCACAGTGAGGTCGCAGCGTTGGGGGACGGCGTGCCGGGCTACCAACTCACGAATCGCTCGGCCGACGACCGCTATCGCATCATCAAGACGATCATCGCCGATCCCGAGCGGGACGTTGTCCTGCAGCAGATCGAGTTCGAGCCTCTTCGCGGCAGTTTAGTGGACTATCATCTCTATGCTCTTCTTGCGCCTCATCTCGGCAATCAGGGAGCCGGCAACAACGGCTGGCTCGGAGACTACAAAGGGGTGCCGATGCTGTTCGCGCAGCGTGGCGACTGCGCGCTGGCACTCGGGTGTTCCGCGAATTTCGCGGTTGCCAGTTGCGGTTACGTCGGCATCTCCGACGGGTGGCAGGAGCTCAAAGCGCATAAGCGACTTCTCCATTGTTATTCACGCGCAACGGACGGCAATATCGCTCTCACCGGCGAGATCGATCTGGAACGCTGTAATGGGCGGTTCGTGCTTGCGCTCGCATTCGGAAGCAGTCCAGCCGAGGCCGGACAGGACGCGCGGGCGAGCTTGCTGCAGGATTTTGCCGATGTGAAGGCGGCGTTTGTCGCCGGCTGGACGGGCGTGAACAACGAGCCGGCGATCGAGCAACCAACCGGCGCCGCGACAACGGAGTATCTGCTCAGCGTCGCGATGCTCCGGACGCATGAAGACAAGGGACACCCAGGCGCCATGATCGCCAGCCTGTCGATCCCGTGGGGAAACGCGAAGGGCGATCACGATCTCGGCGGCTATCACGTCGTCTGGCCGCGCGACTTGGTGGAAAGCGCCGGCGCGCTCTTGGCCGCCGGTCATGCCGATAGCGCGCGCCAAGCCTTACGGTACTTGATGTGTACGCAAGAGGGGGACGGCCATTGGCCTCAGAACATGTGGCTCGATGGAACGGCGTACTGGGGGGGCACGCAAATGGACGAGACGGGCTTTCCGATCCTCCTCGCCGACCTCCTCCTTCGTCATGACTCGTTAGGTGCACTGCATCCCTGGCCAATGATACGGCGGGCAGCGTCGTACCTCGCCCGGAACGGACCCGTAACGCCCGAGGATCGCTGGGAGGAGGACGGTGGCTACTCTCCGTTCACGCTTGCCGTCGAGATCGCGGCGCTCCTCGCCAGCGCGGAATTCGCGGAGCTCGCGAGCGACCCGGCGGCGGCGCGTTATCTGCGGGAGACAGCGGACATCTGGAATGCATCAATCGACCGCTGGACCTACGTCAGCGGTACCGACCTGGCGCAACGCGCTGGAGTAGATGGCTATTACGTTCGCATCGCGCCGCCTAACGTGGATGTCGCTAGCCCGTCTTCGCCCCGTTTCATCTCGATCAAGAACCACCCGCGGGCGGAGAGGCGCCTGGCGTACGACGCCCTGGTGAGTCCGGACGCACTCGCCCTGGTGCGTTTCGGTCTCAGAGCAGCAGACGATCCTCGCATCGTGAACACCGTGCACGTGATCGACGCAATGCTTCGGACGGAGCTGCCGACGGGGCAGGCGTGGCATCGATACAATGAGGACGGGTATGGCGAGCATGCAGATGGCTCACCGTTCGATGGGACAGGCGTCGGCCGCGCTTGGCCGCTCTTGACTGGGGAACGGGGGCACTATGAGCTCGCCGCCGGCCGCGTCGCGGAAGCCCAATGCCTGCTTCAAGTCATGCAACGCCAAACGAGCTCCGGAGGGCTGATTCCCGAGCAGATCTGGGACGAGGCTGATGTACCGGCGCGAGAGCTTTTCAAGGGCCACCCCTCGGGTTCCGCCATGCCCCTCGTTTGGGCTCATGCTGAATACGTCAAACTGTCACGGTCAGTGCAGGACGGTCATGTCTTCGACATGCCACCGCAGACCGTGCACCGCTATCTCGAAAGGCGCCACCCGACGCACCGCGTTGCCTGGCGCTTCAACAACAAGCTGCAACGGATGCCGCCTGGAAAGATTCTTCGAATCGAGCTACTCGCGACAGCGACGGTTCACTGGAGCGCCGATGATTGGCACACCACACACGATGACAATGCCATCGACACGACGCTCGGGATCTGGTACGTCGATCTTCCGACGCGCAACGTCGCCGCGGGCTCACGGGTGAAATTCACCTTTCACTGGAGCGACGCAGGCAGGTGGGAAGGAACCGATTTCACCGTTTCTGTCGAAGCGTGAGGACGCCCACACGTGGCTGCGCTCTTCCGACGCTGGACGAACATTGCTGCCCGTGCGACGCTGATCGCCGTGGCGGGCATCGTTGGCGGCGTCCCACTTGCTCTCATGGCATGGGTGCGTACGCCTAACGCTTCGGGTCAGTTTGCACCAGTACCACAGCCCGTTCCATTCGATCACGTTCTGCATGTGAAGGGCTTTGGCATCGATTGCCGCTATTGTCACACAGCAGTCGAGCGATCGGCCACGGCGGGCATCCCACCGACCACGACGTGCGTACCGTGCCATAGCGATACGTGGATGCGCTCGCGGGAGCTCGCGCCCGTGCTTCTGAGCCTCACGAGCGGCCAACCACTGCAATGGAATCGCGTTCATAAGCTGCCGGACTTTGTGTATTTCAATCACGCGATACACGTGGCGAAGGGCGTCGGATGTGAGACGTGCCACGGGCGCGTCGACCAAATGGGCCGCGTCTATCAAGCAGCGCCCCTGACGATGGGGTGGTGCGTCGACTGTCACCGGGACCCGACACCCTACCTGCGGCCGCGGTCTGAAATCACGACGATGGGATGGCGGCCCCCAATCGCGCAGGTGGCGCTCGGGCGACAGTTGGCCACGGAATACCACGTGCAGCGCCTCACCAACTGCTCGACTTGCCACCGATGAGCACATGTTAACCGACGTCGACGACCTCACGCGGCGAAGCTTCCTCAAGCTCCTCGGCGCCAGCATTGCCCTCGCGGGCCTCGACGGCTGCACGCGGATGCCGGGCGAGAAGATCCTCCCGTTCGTGCACCAGCCGCCCGAGCTCACGCCTGGCGTTCCGATCCACTACGCGACGTCGATGGTGCTCGATGGCTACGCGACCGGCCTCGTCGTGGAGACGCACGAGGGGCGGCCCACCAAGATCGAAGGGAATCCGGATCACCCCGCCAGCCTTGGTGCCGCCGGTGCGTTCGAGCAGGCTTCGCTGCTTCAGCTCTACGATCCCGACCGGGCAACGCGGGTGCGCGCCGGACGCGCTACCTCGACTTGGGAGGCCTTCGGCGCCGCGTTCTCGCCCGATCAGTTGCGTCGGCGCGTCGGAGCTGAAGGCGAAGGGATGGCGCTCGTGCTCGAGCCGAGTTCGTCCCCCCTCGTCGGGGAACTGCTGACGCGCCTCCACGCGCTGTATCCGCAGTCGCGTGTGTTCTACTACGCGCCGTTTTCCACCGGCGGCGCCGTCATTCCGCAGTACGACGTCGGCGCGGCGGACGTCATCCTCGTGGTCGACGCTGACTTTCTCGCGGCCGGGCCCTTCCATCTCCGCTACGCGCGAGAATTCGCCGATCGACGACGGCAGCCGCTCGACGGCATGAATCGGCTGTACGTTGCCGAGCCGGGATTCAGCGTCACGGGTGGTTCGGCAGACCATCGGCTCCGATGTGCGCCTTCGGCGCTCGAGCCATTGCTCGGCGCCGTGCTTGCCAAAGTTTCCGGTTCGGCGCGGCCGTCGTCGGTGCCTAACGACCAGTTGGCGCCGCACGCGGCCTGGACCGACGCCGTCGCGACAGATCTGCGGAATCATCGCGGTCGAAGCCTCGTCGTGGCCGGTGAACGGCTGCCGCCGCGCGCGCACGCGCTTGCCGCCGCGATCAACGACGTGCTCGGCAACACCGGACGCACGGTCTGGTACACGGCATCGCCACTGCTCGGCGCGGGCGATGGCAATACGACATTGCCGTCCCTCATCGATGCACTGCGCGGCGGCGGGATCGACACGCTGGTATGCGTGGGTGGAAATCCGTCGTACGCCTCACCGGCACCACTCGAGTTTTCGCAGCTGATGCGTCGCATGCCGAATAGCGCGTACGTCGGCCTGTACGAGAACGAGACCGCCGCGGATGCCCGATGGTTCGTGCCAGCGGCGCACTATCTCGAGACATGGAGCGACGCTCGCGCTTATGACGGCACGCTCTCCGTCATTCAGCCGCTCGTGCAGCCGCTGCACGGCGGACGCTCACTCGTCGAGGTGCTCGCCGTCCTCGCCGGTGCGCCTCACACCGCCCCGCTCACGCTGCTACGCGAATGTTGGCGCCGGATCGGCGCCGCGCCTGACGAGGTGGCCTGGGAGTCTGCGGTTAGGCGCGGTGTGGTGCCCGGAACGGCCGCGGCAAGGATAGCCGCGCCGAATCTGATCACGGTGCGCGGCGAGCCTTCCACCGTACCAAGAACTCGAGAACAGCTCGAGGTCGTCTTCGGCGCCGATGCCCGCGTCCACGACGGGTCATTCGCGAACAACGCCTGGCTTCAGGAGCTTCCCGATCCGGTCAGCAAGCTGACGTGGGACAATGCCGCGCATCTGAGCCCGGAGACAGCAAGGCAACTCCACGTCGAAACAGGCAATGTGTTGTCCGTGCGCAGTGGAGCGGTAGTTCTGCACATTCCCGCGCTCGTTGTTCCTGGACACGCTGACGACACGCTGTCCCTCCACTGCGGCTACGGTCGGAGCGGCGCGGAGAAAATCGCGAATGGTGTTGGTGTCGACGTCTATCGACTTTGGCCGGCAGTGGATGCGTTCGTCGTGAATGCCTCCGTCGAGCGCGCCGCCGATGCCGCGGCACACGCGATGGCGATTACGCAGACCCATTGGAGCATGGACGGTCGTGATCAGGCGCGGAGTGAGACACTCGCCGCCTACCGGGCCAATCCTGGAGCGCCCGCGAGCCGGCGGCGCGCGCTCACGATCTATGATCCCGTGACGCCCGTAGCGACCGCGCATCAATGGGCGATGACGATCGATCTCGGCACCTGCATCGGCTGCAGCGCCTGTGTCACAGCATGTCAGGCAGAGAACAACATTCCCGTCGTTGGGCGCGAGGACGTCGCCAACTCGCGCGAGATGCACTGGCTGCGCATCGATCGATATCAGCAGGGGGAGGGGGAGGGGGAGGGGGAGGGCTCCTCCGACAATCCGCGCATCGTCACGCAGCCGATGCTCTGCCAGCACTGCGAGAACGCGCCGTGCGAGTACGTCTGCCCGGTCGGTGCGACGACGCACAGCGACGAGGGCTTGAACGAGATGGTCTACAACCGGTGCGTAGGCACCCGCTTCTGCTCGAACAATTGTCCGTACAAGGTGCGCCGGTTCAACTGGTTCGACTACAATGCGCATCTGACGGAGATCGAGCGGATGGTGAAGAATCCCGATGTCACCGTTCGCGAACGCGGCGTGATGGAGAAGTGCACGTTTTGCGTCCAGCGCATCCGCGAGGCGGAGATCGGCGCGGAAGCGACCGGCCAGCCGCTGCGCGGCGACCAGGTCAAGACTGCGTGTCAGCAATCCTGCCCGACGCAGGCGATCGTTTTCGGTTCGCTCACTGAGCCGGAGTCCGAGGTCGTGCGCCGGCGTGAGGAGGGGCGGACCTACGGCGTCCTCGCCGACCTCGGTACCGAACCACGCGTGCGATATCTGGCGCGGATTCGCAATGTGAATCCTGAACTGGAGACACGGGGATGAGCGCGGCCGTTCGTCCGAGCCCGACAACCGGGGCCGCGTCGCGCGAGCCGTGGCCGCTCATGCGCGGGCGGCCTGACGACGCGTCGCTCACCGATCATCTGCTCGCACCGTTGTGGAGCGCATCGTCAGCATGGTGGGCGATGTTCGCGCTCTCGTGCGCCGGTACGCTGCTGTTGATCGTGGCCATCACGTACACCATCGCCGTGGGCATCGGCAGTTGGGGGAACAACATTCCCGTTGCGTGGGCGTTCGCGATCACGGACTTCGTCTGGTGGATCGGCATCGGGCACGCGGGCACGTTCATCTCCGCGTTCCTGTTGCTGCTCAATCAGCGATGGCGCGGATCGATTAACCGCGTCGCCGAAGCGATGACGATCTTCGCGCTCGTCAACGCGGCGATCTTTCCGCTGCTGCATCTCGGCCGACCCTGGTTCTTCTATTGGCTGATTCCGTATCCAGCGACGATGAACGTGTGGCCCAACTTCAAGAGCGCCTTGCCGTGGGACGTCGCCGCGGTGACGACCTACTTCACCGTGTCGCTGCTCTTCTGGTACCTCGGCCTCGTTCCCGATCTGGCGACGGCGCGCGACCGCGCACCAACGCGGCGCCGGCGACTGGCGTACGGCATCTTCGCGTTAGGCTGGCGTGGCTCCGGATTTCAGTGGGCGCGATACCGCGTCGCTTACACGCTCCTCGCGGCGTTGGCGACGCCGCTGGTGATCTCCGTTCACAGCGTCGTCAGTCTCGATTTCAGCATCGCCCAGCTTCCCGGCTGGCACTCGACGATCTTCCCGCCGTACTTCGTCGTGGGCGCGATCTACTCGGGGCTCGCGATGGTGTTGGTGCTGCTGCTGCCGCTGCGTCGCGCCTTCAACTTGTACGACATCGTCACCGAGCGTCACCTCGACGCGATCGCCAAACTGATGCTGGCGATGGGACTGATGCTCACGTATAGCTACGTCGTCGAGACGTTCATGGCGTGGTACAGCGGGAGCGCGGTCGAGCGCTACACGTACTTGGTTGCGCGGCCGTTGGGCCCGTACGCCATCGTGTATTGGTTGATGACCATTTTCAACGTCGCCACGCCCGAGCTGTTCTGGGTGCGACGCTTCCGAACGAACGCGAGGGTACTCTTTCTCGGTTCCGTCGCCATTCTCGCGGGCATGTGGATGGAGCGTTTCGTCATCATCGTGACGTCGCTCAACCGCGATTTTCTCAGCTCGAGCTGGCACATGTACGCCCCGACGTGGGTGGACTGGAGCCTCCTCGGCGGCAGCCTCGGGCTGTTCGGTTTTCTTTTTCTTCTCTTCGTCCGCTTTGTACCCGGTGTCGCGATCAGTGAGGTGAAAGCGCTGCGGATCGAGCTCTCGGCGGCACCTAACGGTGAGAACGCTCGCCATGCATGACGCGGCTTGGCCGGCGGGCGCCTACGCCGCCGAGTTTTCATCCGCAGCCGATCTGACGGCTGCCGTGCAGTCCATGTCGCGGAAGGGCTACACGCGTCTCGAGACGTACTCGCCCGTTCCGATCCTCAGCGGGATTTATGGACCGCGATCGCGCTTGCCAGTAATTGTCTTTGTCGCCGGGCTCCTCGGCGGCATTGCCAGCTACGCCATTCAGTGGTATGCGAACGCGTATGCCTATCCGTTGAATATCGGTGGCAGACCCGCGCACGCGGTGCCGGCATTTTTCATTCCGACGTTCGAAGGAACCGTGCTGTGCGCCGCGCTGGCGGCGTTCATCGGCTTTTTCGTCATCGCGCGATTGCCGCGACCCTGGCACCCGGTCTTCGAGATAGATGGCTTCGAGCGCGCGACGATCGATCGGTATTGGCTCGCGGTCGACGCGGCCGACCGGCGCAGCGCGCCCGACCTCACCATCCGCGAGCTCGGCGAGCTGTCACCACTGCGCATCGTTAGGCTCGAGTGGCGCGATGGGTAGTGCTTTCGCAGCCGCGCTCGCGTTCCTCCTCGCGCTCACGATCGGTTGCCGCCGCTCGCAGGAACGCATGCGTATCGACTTCGAGCGCATGCGTCTCCAGCAACGCGCGGATCTCTATGGAGCGAGCGCCGTCTTTCCCAACGGGCAGTCGATGCAGGCCTCCCCCGTTGGTACCATCTCCAGAGAGAGTGTCGCCGACAGCGGCGTCGTCGGTACCGGCACGGTGGCCGGCATCGCGACTTCTACCATCCCGGTTCCGGTCACCGCGGAGCGACTCGCTGTCGGAAAGAAAATGTTCGGCGTGTATTGCGCGGTCTGCCATGCGATTGCCGCGTACGGCGGGAGTATCGTTGCTGAGAACATGGGCGCACCGCGTCCGCCATCGCTGCGACGTCCCGCGATGCTCTCCGTTCCCGACGGCTACTTCTTCGTCGTCGCGACGCACGGCACGGGACGCATGCCGTCGTACGCGTCGCAACTCACGCCTGACGAGCGCTGGTCAGTGGTGGCGTACCTGAAGCAGTTGCAGCATACGCCGTCCACGGACGTCGAAGCGATTGAGGATTCACTCCGCGCGCTGGAAATCGTCCGCATCGATTCCGCGGTCCGACTGAGACGAAGACCGTGAGCTCCGGTCGAAGTCCGCTGTGGCAGCGATTTTCGCCCACTACGTCCGCATCGATGGCGATTGGCTTCGTGCTGTGCGTCGTTGGCGCGGCCGTCGACATACGACGCACGGCCGCTGCATATCTCGTCGCGTATGTAGCGTGCCTCGCCGTGGTCCTCGGCGCTCTGGCAATGATCGGCATCGCGCGCGCGACCGCCGCGACGTGGTTCATCGTTCTGCGGCGTCAAGCGGAGCAGATCGTCGCGACGTTGCCGGCGTTCGGAATTCTGTTCATACCAGTGTTGCTCGCCGTCCGTCTCCTTTACCCGTGGGCGCGACAGGAAGGCTCGCCGGAGCTGCTCGCCGCCATTACCGCGAAATCAGCGTATTTGAATCTTCCCTTCTTCATCGTTCGCGCTGCCATCTACTGGATCGTCTGGATCGGCTTCGGTGAAACCCTGCGGCAGGCGTCGGTGCGACAAGATCGCGGCGACTCGCCTGAGCTGGAGCGTCGCCTGCGCATCGCCAGCGCCGGCGGTCTCGTTGCCTTTGCGATCACCGTGACCTTTGCGTCGATCGACTGGATGATGTCGCTTGCGCCGACATGGTACTCGACTATTTATGGCGTCAACTACTTCGCCGGCGCCATGGTCGGCGCTCTCGCCCTGCTGGCCACGCTCATCGCGCGTGGACGACGGCATGGGGAGCTTCTCGACACTGTGGGCGTCGAACATGTCCACGCGCTGGCGAAGCTGCTGCTGACGTTCGTCCTCTTTTGGGTCTATATAGGCTTCTCGCAGTTTATCGTGATCTGGAGCGCCGAGATTCCGGCCGAGTCGAGCTGGTACGTCATGCGCGCTCGTACCAGCTGGGGCTATCTGGGCGTGCTGCTGGTTGCCGGACACTTCGCGCTTCCTTTCTGTGCGCTGCTGATCCGGGCAATCAAGCGCAGCATTTCGGCGATGGCGGCCATCGGCGTGTGGCTACTGGTTATGCATTACGCAGACGTCTATTGGACAGTGATGCCCGACGCGACGGAATCGCCGGCGGGCGCCGCGCATGGGTGGTGGATCGACCTCGGTGCGCTGCTCTTGGTTGCCGGAATCGGATCCGCAACGTGGGCGATTCGTCGCGCGGGCGAGCCCGCCGTGCCGCGCGGCGATCCTGGCCTTGTGACGTCGCTCGATTACTCGACGGATTGAGAACACGATGAAGTTCGGCCGCGCGATCGTCTCGGGCGTCATTGGCGGAGTACTCGTGATCGCTATCGTCTTCGCCGCGGGCCTAGGCTCCGGCCAGAACGCCGACCTCTGTGCCTTGTTAGGCAACTCCGTTACTGGGACCACCGGCGCGCTGTCCTGGACGCTCGGCCTTGCCGCGCAACTCGCCGTCGCCATCGCTGCGGCTCTGCTGTACGCCATCATCTTCGAGCGGGTAACGCGGCGCGCTGGGGTCCTTGTTGGCTTGGCGATCGCTCCGGCGCACACGATCATCGCCGGGCTTGCCGTTGGCTTCTTGCCAGCCGCACAGCTGCTGAGTCGTGGAGGCAGTCCACCAGGTGCCTTTCTCGAATATCGGGGCTTCATCGTGGCGGGTGCGTTCGTCATGGCGCACCTCCTGTTCGGTGTCATCGTCGGCGGTGCATATGGTGCGCCGCGACACTCGATCCCGAGAACCGCGGCAGTATGGCATGACGTGACGTCCACACGTTAGGCACCGCAGCCAGGACGCCAACTACATTCACTGTCACCTGATCGTATACAGATACGCCGCGATGTCCCGCGCATGGCCTTCTGTTACGCCGAGGTTCGGCATCGCCGTCCCTGGCTCGATCGTCTGTGGCGTCTCGATCCAACGCACGAGAAACTCGGGCGTGTTCGGCACCTCCCCCGCTATGTACGTGCGCCGACTCCACATGATGAGCGGCGGACCGACCATGCCGGTCGCCGTGCGGACGCCAGGGATCGTGTGACACGATCCGCAGCCGTACATCGCAATCGCCGCTTTGCCGCGATTCGCATCCCCGCCGTCGATCACATAACGAGTCTCGCGCCCCGCGGCCGCTCCACATCCGGCCAGCACAGCCGCACCGATCAGCCCTTGAGCCAAGTACCACGCCTCCCGCACCCCGACTCCGTACCCGCAGCGTTCTCGCATTGCGTCCTCCTCAGGGCATGCACACCGAGTTCGTGATCAGCGGCAGGGCGTTCATGAGCACGGCGAATAGAAAGACGGCGCTTCGCAGCACGCCGGCGAACGCCATAAATCGCGTACGCTCCCCGCCGACCTCGAGGAGCTCGTTATTCTTTGCCGAGTGACGGTGACGCGTCGCTCTCCAACTGCGGAATGCCGTTACCATCGCGACAAGCACGACGACGATCACCACCGAGCTCACGACAAAGCCGGTGCCGCGCACGCCACTGAATGACGGCGAACGCAATGTCTCTGCACAGGGGTTGACGTTAGGCACTACCCACTTCAACGCCCCGAACTGCACCGCAAAGCCCACGCCGATGTATGGTATAGCAAAGGAATGTGGCCAGCCCACAACGACATCGGCGCCTAACGAGCCGCGCCGCCTTCGCGAGGCGCTCTGATCCAGTACCGCGCGAAGCGCCCAACCAGCTTTCAGCTCTTGAGCCTTTTCAAAGCCCCGCCTTTGTGCATGGCGATGTGTTCAGTCGTGTCGCTCTTGATCTCATACTGCGGCTCATCCTTGTTCGCATGGTGGATATAGCCTTTGTACTCAACATCCTTGGTGTGCACTTTGATGATCGTCCCGCGGACGTGTCCCGCTTCCGAGTTCCATGTCACGTGATCGCCGACCTTGAATCGTTTCTTCATGAGGATCGCCTCTCGTTGCCATTTCGAACTCGGCTTCCGCACGCAGACCTTCCAGGTCCCGGTGAACGAAGGCCACCGCCAACTTTCTGCCGTCCCGACGATAGGTGATCGTGCAGTCGCGCGTGACGGCGTCGAGTTGTCCGTCGAGCTTGGCCTCGTCGAAGCGTTCGGCGTGACCTACGTACGCTAGGCTAAAGTCATACTGCTCTGTCCAGAAGAACGGCACGGCGTCGAATCGCTCGCGTCGCCCAAGGATGTTACGGGCTGCGATTTGTCCTTGGCGCTCGGCGACCACCCAATGTTCCACACGGATGCGCTCGCCCGTGAGCCGATCCGGCCAGCGTGCGATGTCACCGGCCGCGAAAATGCCTGGTGTGCTGGTCTCGAGGTGCTCGTCCACGACGATACCACGGTCGATGGCGAGTCCTGCCTCTTCGGCCAGGGAAATCGACGGCCGGACGCCGATGCCGACGACGACCAAATCGGCTGCGAGACGTTCTCCCGTCTTCAACGTGATGTCTCGCTCGCCAATCGAGGCAACTGTGGTGCCGAGATGGAATGTCACGCCGTTCCGCTCGTGGAGTCGGCGGACGAATTGGCCGACATCCGCACCGAGAATTCTCTCCATCGGCACCGCGTCCGGAGCGACCACGTGCACGGCGATATTCCGGGCCCGCAGCGATGCCGTTACCTCGAGGCCGATAAAGCTCGCGCCGATCACTACTGCTTGTTGCGAGACCATGGCCTGGGAGACCAGAGCCTCGCCGTCGGCTAGCGTGCGCAGGTAGTGGACATGCGATAGATCGCTGCCAGGAACATCGAGGCGCACAGGCTCAGCGCCGGTCGCGAGAAGCAGCGCATCGTAGCCATGGCGACTAGCGTCCGCCAGAATCACCTCGCGGGTCGCCGTGTCGATCCTCGCAACGCGCGCATTCAACTTCAAGTCGATGTGTTGCTTTCGATAGAATTCGAGAGATCGAAGGGAATTTGATGATGCTGGAGCTGTACCGGCGAGATAACCCTTGGAAAGATTCGGTCGGTCGCAAGGTATAGACGCGTCCGCGCTCAGCATCGTTATGCGGCCAGAGCAGCCCTCCCTGCGGAGCATCTCCGCCGCCGCGTTACCCGCTGCACCACCACCGATGATCACGACTGACTCCGGCATTCCAGACGCAGCCGCTGATAGTGGCGGTCCCGCAAGAGGCTGGCTTTCGCCTACATAGACAGTGCCGTCCCGCTGCTCGACGTACCAGCAGGAGATGGCATCAAGTGCGGGAGCGCGAAGAGCCTCGCCCGTGTGCAGGTTGAAGCACGCATGGTGCCAAGGACAACGAATGGTGTCGCCGACGAGCAAACCGTCCGCGAGAGGCGCGCCATAGTGAGAACAAAAGGCACCGATCGCGAACAACTCGTCACCGCGCCGTGCAAGGACGACCGGTTCGCCGTGTGCGTGCCCTTGAAGGATCGAGCCGTCGGGGATTCTCGAGAGCGAAACGCCGCTGGTGAGGTCCGGTCCGGGCAGGCCGCTATTTGTGTCGTTCATCGATCACCGCGGGGCCCATGCTGGCGCGGAAGGCCGACCCAAATCCCGTTGGGCTTCCAGACGCGCAAGCAACAGATGGTAGTACAGCATGCCTTGCTGAGGACTCAATGCGCGGAGCGTACTTCCGACGTCGACGGGAGTCGAGCCGCAGAGGAGGGCAAGGTTGCGCGTCACGCTCGTGTCGTTCATCGGGAACACGTCGAGGCGGCCGAGTCCTCGGAGCAGGATGACGGCGGCGGTCCACGGACCAATGCCCTTGATTCGGCAGAGAATCGCCGCGGCATCGGGACTTGCTTGCTGCTCCAGCATTTCCTCGTCGAGCGTGCCCGCCGCAAGCGCTTCGCCGACGCTCCGCAACGTCATGAGCTTGCCGACGCTGAGGCCAGCCCCGCGCAAGAGGTCGTCCTCCACAGCGAGAAAGCTCGTTATGCCCGGAAACGCATACTGTTGAAAGCCCTCGCTGACGAGCGGTCGGCCCAGAGCGACGATCAGGCGGTGCATGATGGCCGTGGCGGCGATGAGGCTGATCTGTTGGAAAACGACGGCGTTGACGCACGCCTCCCATAGCGTTGGATATCGTGGCGGTCTGACACCTTTCATCCGCTCCGCGAGCGGCTTCAGCCACGAGATTTGTACAGCGGCGCGGTCGAAATGCGCGAGGTCCCGATCTACTCCCAATACCCGCCGCACAATTCCGAGCGCTCGCTGGTGTTCAGGTTCGTCGCCCATGAGTGTGATCGCGAGAGTCGCCGGACCCGGCTGAGTAACGCGAGCAATTACGAGTTTGCGCAACCCACCGAGCGCGCGGAGATACTCCCCTTCGGGTGTGAGCACATCGACGAGATTGGACGACAAACGCCGGAGTGCGCTCACGGTGAGGTCGAGCCGGTACGGCAACGCGACGGGGCATTCGTACTCCGAACGCGAGACGATTGATTGTGCGACTATCGGAGCCATCGTTACGCCCTCTATGTGTGAACAGAAGGTGAACGACGTGCATCTGTCGCGACAATGAGACGCGTGTACCATCGTCTGCGACTTCTGTACGGAAGGCTCGGTGCCGAGCCAGTACCGCCCCTCAAACGCGCGTACACTGCCGAGCGACTTGTGATGACGCAGGAGCTCAGCGCCCGGGTCGCTAATGCGTTATTACATTGGAATTGACGTCGCCATCAATTCTCCGAATGCGATAGGGGTTTCTGCGATGTTTCTTCGAGGGTTGCCTGTAACCAAGAAGGGGTGGAGCGTCGTGGCGGGGATGCTCGCGTCATTCCTGCTCGCGACTCTCTTAGGCTCCGTTCTCGGTCCAGCGCTCGAGACGCGACGCATCATGCAAGACCTGCTCGCGATCACAACCGTCATCGAGCCCGTGCGGCTCGTGTCGTTGCGACTCCAGTCCGGACTCGCGATGGAGTATTCGACGCTCCAGGGATATGCGCTGTCGGGCGACACAACGCTGCTGTATCGGTATCGAACGATCGCAAACGCGGACGCGGCTCACCTAACGACGCTCGAGCAGCTGGCGCCGAAGCTCGGTCCCGAAGGTGTCGCAGATGCGACGGTCGTGCGTCGGCGAATCATCAAATGGCAGGATCTCAATCGGGTGCTGTTCGAAGGCCAGTTCGCGCGCCCGGGTTTTGCGGCCGCGGTCCGTGCACAGCGACTGGCTCGTGACTCGATCATCGGCGAGATCGAGAGACTCCCGGCACAACTATCGGTCGATGCAGCGACACGGCTCGAGGAAGTTCGCCAACGCGAGTGGAGCGGTCTGTTCGTCAATGCCGCCTTGGTATTCGTTGCGCTCGCCGCGATGTTCGGCGTCGCCGCGCTGACGCTTCGCGAGCGACGCCTCGCCGCCATCCTTCAGAATCGCCTCGAGAAAGAATCCGCTCTCCGAGAGGAGCTGGAGCGAGTGATGCGAAGTCGCCAGCGTCTGATGCGGGGCTTCAGTCATGACGTGAAGAACCCTCTTGGTGCTGCCGATGGGTATGCCGAGCTATTGGGGGGCGGTATCTACGGCGATGTGTCCTCCGCACAGAGAGCAACCATCGAGCGCATTCGCCGCTCGATCCACGGTGCGCTCGCCTTGATCGAGGACTTGCACGAGTTGGCTCGCGCCGAGACTGGCAACATCGTGCTGCGGCGGCAGACGGTGAATCTCGGAGAGCTGGCGCGTACGATCGGCGAGGAGTACCGAGGCGCGGCAAACGCAAGCGGGTTGTCGCTCGAGATCGACGCGCCTCCGAACCTCCCGACCATCGAAACTGATCCAATGCGTCTCCGACAGATCGTCGGAAACTTGCTGTCAAATGCGATCAAGTACACGAAGTCCGGTTCGGTCCATCTCCGCGTAAGATCCGGCCCATCACCGGGGACAGGGGGTGGCGACGTTTGCGCAGAGTTCGATGTGGTTGACACCGGCCCCGGCATACCCGCTGATAAACGGGGGGTGATCTTCGAGGAATTCAGTCGACTTGGCACGAGCGACAAACCCGGAGCCGGTCTCGGGCTCGCAATCAGCGAACGATTGGCTGAGGCGCTCGGCGGACGCATCTCGCTTGAAAGCGAGTTCGGTCATAGCTCGACGTTCACGCTCGGATTCCCATACAGGTATCAGAGGAGTCAGACCCGACTTTGGCGGCATCAGGCCATCCAAGCGCGGCAGTCCGCGCTGCCGTTCCATCCTGAAGAAGGCCTCTCGGTTTCTTCACGCTTTCTTCATTGTGGCACGGCTAGCTTCTTCATCCAGACAGGGACGTCGGAAATCAACTAGCAATCCCTAGCACACGCACACGAGCAATGTCTATGCACTGGATGATCTTCACGAGCCTTCCATACGCAGGGATGATGTCGCGCCATATGGCGCGCCGGACATCAGGCTTGGTCGTCGAGTGTGGTGGTGTCGTGATTCGTGAGGCGGGCTATCGGACGCGCGTTTCGGCCAAACGCGTCCAGGCCGGGTGCGTCACTGAACGAGTCTTCGCGATCGGTGAACTCGCCCGGAGGACACAAACGCACGGAGTGCACGTGGCAGGGAGAACAATGGGGCATCGGACGCTCGGCTTCGGCCCAGCTCCCAATACCGCCTAACCACACCCGCCACATCGACGAGGGCCAGCAACGCCCCGCCTGCACTCCACCGCAGGCGGGGCGTTGTGCACCGCCCGGAGAGCCTCACGGTGGGCAAGGGCCAGAACACCTAACGACTAGGAGCGAGATAACATGATGCAAGCGTCCGAGCTTGTTACCCTGGCGCGCGATCTGGCGCACCTGAGGGTGTTGAGCGTCTACATCGACAATCGGGTCGTCGATCCGGCAAAGCGTTTCGCATGGCGCGCCGGCCTCGGCTCGCGCCTTCGCAACATCCGCGAGAAGATCGCCGACGGAGCCGAGCGCGCACAATTCGACTGCGCAGCGGCATTCCTCGAGGAGCCCATACCGCCGCCAGGCGGCATGTGGGCGGCGCCGGGTTGGGTGGCGTTCGCGACGGACAGTCGTGTCGTCGTCATCGGCGAGTTGCCGGGGCACGTTGAGACCCTGGTCGCGTGGCAGGAAGGCGCGGTGATCACACCGTGCCTCGGGGTACTCAAGCACGAATGCCCGGTCATCGTGGCGCTGGTGCAAACCCGTGGCGCCCGTCTTTACCGCTATGTGCACGGCGCCCTGGAGTCACTCGGTGCGATCGAGACACGAGGAACCGAGGATGGACTCCGCGTCGCGCGTCGTACGCGTACGGAACGTAGTGGGCGAGGCTATCCCGCGCCGCGAAGCGCCCTCAAGACGGAAGCCGCGCACCAGCGTCAGCTCGCACAATCCCACCGGCTCGCCACTGCACTCGCGGGACGCCTAACGCTGCTTGCGGCAGCGGACGGCTGCATCGTGGTCGGCGGTTCGCCGCAGCAAACGCGCTTCGTGTTCGAGACGTTACCGCCACAGCTGCAGCGACGCGCTGTGGTCTCGTCGGAGCTGGATCAGTCGGCATCGAGCAACGCCATCGTGCGCGCCGCGAAGCACGCCGCTCGTGAGTGGCGCTCCCGTCGCGGTCGTCAGCTCGTTTCGCGCATCTTCGTTCATTCCGGCCAGCGTGCTGTTGCTGGCCTGCCCGCACTGCAGCGCGCGCTGTATCTGAAGGCGGTTGATCTGCTACTTCTATCGCCACGTTTTCTCCATGTGGAGCGCGGTCAGGCGGAGCTGCTACTGCACGCCGCGCTCGCCCAAGGATCGGATGTGGAGGTGTTGTCCGGCGACGCGGGCGCGCTGCTCGACAGCGTTGCCGATGGTGTGGGCGCCCGACTGCGGTTCCCCATCGACGCGCCCGCACGCATCTCCGCCTCAATCGATCGCTCGGCTACTTCAGTCGCGCCATGGGCATCGTGATCGGCGCTCGAGAACTGTTCACAGAGCTGATGCGGCCCGCGTTAGGCGAGCGGCCAACGCCAGTCAGCATGTCGCTCTTTTTCGCGAACTTTCAATCCTAGTGTCATGTCTTTGAGCATTTTTGAATACGGTGATGGTCGCTTCCGCCTATTCCATGGTGAGCGTGAAGTGGGCTGGGTCGAGGGGCGAGCGGTAGGCTTCGTCGGATTCGACAGCGAGGCCGCCGCGGTGCATGCAGCAACGGTGGCATACGACGCTTTGAGCGGTTGGCTTTCGCGCCAGTCTCGCGAGCAACCGCCGCTGCGCCGGCGCCGCCGGCTCGGCATCCGGATCGAGAATGGCGAGCAGCATCTCACCCTCGGCGGTGTCGCGATCGGGCGCCTGGTGTCTGGACCAAATGATCGCGTTGCGATAGGCGGGTCCCATGGCTTCGAATTGACGCTGCCGAAGCGCATCGGTGCAGCGTTGAGCGCTGCCCAGGTCATCGATCAAGCGCTTGTCCGACACCGGCAACTGCGCGAGATGGAGAGCACTGATGCGATCAGCGCGCCGGAAGCACTCGTCTGAAATCACCCACAACGCCAACGGAGGAAGAGTCATGAAACTCGAGAGAATAGTCATCGCGATCGACTTCAGTGAGCGTTCAATTGCCGCGGCTCAATGGGTGGCACGGCATTTCGCGCCGAAATCGGAGCTCGTTCTCGTGCACGTGCTCGAGCTTCCACCACCGCCCGTATTTCTGCGCGGCCGCGCCTCCTGGCGCGAGGACAATGTCGAAAGCTGCAGGACGGGCGCACGCGTGCGACTCCGTCATGTGGGGGCGCAAATGGGCCGCGGCCTGATCTCGGAAGAGGTTCGTGTCGGTCGAGCGCACGAAGAAGTGCTGCGCGTGGCCCGGGAGTGCAAGGCGGATCTCATTGTCGTTGGTAGCCATCGCGACCGTGAAGCGTTCTGGAATAGGCTCGGAACGACGGCGGAGCGCGTGATGGGCGGGGCGCGAGTTCCCGTTCTCGTCGTCCATGGTGCTCCGCGCGAAGTGCCACGGATTCTCTTAGCCGCAGTGGACGACTCCGAGACGGGCGCTCGGGTCATCGAGCATGCGCGTACCCTCGCGGAGCGATTCAGCGCCCGCGGCAAGGTGGTGCACGTGCTGCCGCACCAGGAGATCCAGCGACTCCTCACCCCTGGGGAAACCACAGCCTACGATTACCGGCTCGTCGAAGCGGAGCAGGAATTCATTTGTGCGACGCAGGAGTGGCTCGCGACTCAGCTCGCCCAAGCACCTAACGAGCTGAAATCAGCAGTGCTGGTCGGAGAGCCGGCCGAAAAAATTCTGGCCGAGGCGCGCAACACCGGTTCGCATCTGCTCGTAATCGGTCGGGAGCGCAAGAGTAGAACGCGACGCTTCTTACTGGGCAGTGTCGCGAGCACCGTGACTCGTGTCGCCAATTGTTCGGTGCTGGTGATCCCTGGCGGAACAGCTACGGATCACACGGGCGAACGACATGTCGTTCCGGCCGATACCGTAGCGGAAGACGTCGTGTTCACTGGGTTACTGCCATGACGGCCGCGGAGCGTAACTGGAAGCTCGTGAGCGAGGGGGACAGGAAGTTCCGCTTGGAGGATCAGTGGGGCGAGATGGTCGCGTGGGCTCGCGGTCACGTCGTCGGTTTGAATGGGTTCTTCAGCATGGCCGAATCGATGGCCGCCGTTCCAATCCTCCTCCAGGCGCTCGACGAAGTACTGGAAAGGCAGTGTCCCTCGTGGCGCCGTCCCGAGGTGGATTACGACATGATGCATCTCGTGCATGATGGCGCCCACGAGTGGATCGCCGTCGGCGCCGTCCCTCTCGCGCGGCTGCATCGGCCGCGGGGGGATGCTCCGCCCAACGACTCGTTCGCCATTGAGCTCGTGCTACCATCTTATGTAACGGAAAGCACCGCGATCACTGCAGCGCACGCGATTGCCGACCGGCGGCGAGAGCTGGTGAGGTCCAGAGAATTCGCATGGCATGTCGACGATTCTAGGTCATCTTCTCTTCTCGGCGCTCACTCGTGATGGAGAACAGGAGTGGAAGCTTCTTCTCGTGCGAGCCGCCCGTTGCGCGGCTCAGCGTGGCAAGCATTGGAGGTTGAGAATGCACTCATCGGATAAAATGACAGCCATGGCGCTCGCCAGCAACTACCTAGACGACGAGGTCGATGAGGCTTCGCTGGACAGCTTCCCGGCAAGTGATCCGCCCGGGTGGACCAGTCTTCGAATCGGCCCGCCACCGTCAATGCAGCTCGACCCTGCCAAACGATACGACGCTACGCCTGGTTCACAGTGACTTGACGGACTGTATCAGCTCCGCCTTCTGCATGCCGCTGCCCGCGAAGGGTGCCGGGCGGATCAACGAAATCTCCGGCAAGGTGCTCAGCCGCACCGCACCAAGGCAGACACTGTGATGGCCGGACGCGGCTACGCTCGGCACGCAGATGTGGAGCACACCATCCACACCTCCGACGGCCTGATGGCGGAGAAGAACAGCTACGCTGATGAACCGAGCCCGCCGACGGACGGCAGGTAAGGAGTTACTGAACAACAATACCGAAGCTCCGGCGTCGCTCACTCGAGCTGCGCGCATGCAGCGTTCCGACAGATCAGATGACAGTTACTTTGCCGCTCGCGAGATCATAGACGCCAGCCGCTACTTTGAGCGAACCCGCTGTGACGGCCTCACGAATCACGGTTGAGGAAGTTCGTAACAACGTGGCCTGCAGTCGCGCGTTGACGGCGATCGCCTTATCGAGATTGCCGCCGGACTGCTCGACGGCTGGCTGAAGGGGTGGATACAAGGAGCTGATCTGCCCAGGGGCGGCCTCCGCCTTCATCGCCGCCTTCACCGCGCCGCAGCTCGTGTGACCGAGGACGAGAAGCGCGCGGACCTTCAGCACCGCCACTCCATACTCGAGGCTGGCAATGATCTCCGGCGCCACGAAGTTTCCAGCAACACGCGCGACAAACACATGGCCGATCGACTGGTCGAACACGAGCTCCACAGGCACCCGAGAGTCCGCGCACGCCAGAACGGCCGCGAAGGGCTCCTGCTTGTCGACGGTGTGCTCATTGAGAATGTTCAGATCGTGCTCGAGCGATGTCAGCTGGTTGGCGGCGAATCGCCGATTGCCAGCGAGTAATTCCTCGAGCGCTCCGTCTGGCGATAGATGCGTCAGGGTATCCGGACGTCGAGTAGAAGGCAGCCGGACTCCCGATTGGGCCGCAATGCCAACCACTACTCCGGCCACCGCCGTCTGAAGAAATTGCCGCCGGTTCGCTCCGCCGCGCGCGCTTGATTCATTGAACATCGGTCCTCCCGTCCTTCGTGACTCCGGACTTGGAACACGATTACGATTAATCCCTGCGTGACGAGCGGCCATACGACTTGTTGCCCGACGTCCGTTGGTCCAATACGCGATTGTCGCGCCCGATCACACCTGTGAGTCGGGCCGTCGCCAAGGGGTTTGCGAGGTCATCAGGCGGCCTCCTCTTCTCTGGCGCTGGAGACCTGCCGCGTTAGGCGGCAGCCGTAGACCGGCTGGTCGACGGCGCCCCAGCGATACTTGTATGCCTCCGCGCCGCGAAGAAAATCGAATTCCGTTGCGCCCTCCGCACTGGCCTGCTCGATCGCGTGAAGAATCGCCAGCGAGCCCACGCTGTAGCGCGAGAGCTCCGGGTCGAAGCCGCCGAGGTAGTAGTACCAACGATTCGCGTCGGCAAAGCCGTAGAAAGCCGCAACTGGCTGCCCATCGACCCGCAGGACATGCAGACGCAATGCACCAGCTTTGGCCATGGCGGGCGCCACCTCCGCATGGAATCGGCGAACGCTCCCGTCGGCGAGTGTTCCGCCGCCGCGACCCTGCCAACGCGCGGCGTGCAGCCGACACACCAGCTGGAAGAGAGCGGCAGCGCTGTCGCGTGTTGCATGCTCGACCTCGAGCGCTCGCGAGCGCGCGAGGCGCCGGCGCTCGTACTGCAGCTGGGCGTACAGCCGCGCCGGCACCGCGCTTGCGCCGCTCGACGACCTTCCCGTTATCCTGAGCAGGGGACAGGTATCCCACTGCGAGCGGGCCCACCGCCAACCGTTAGGCAGCGCTGCCGTAAGGAGCGGCGAAGTCGACCGGAGCGGCCCGAGCTCGCAGCGCTCCCAATCCCGCGCCACGGAAGTGATCCAGTCGACGATCGAGCGCGCCACCGCGGCGCCGTGGGCGGGGTGCGCCACGATGTCGACGTAATCACTGTTGCCGCTGCCGATGAAGGTGATCTCGGACCCCAGCCGCGCGTCTGGTCTCACGTACAGGGGCGCCAGGCCAACGAGCTCGCCGGCGCGACGAACGGTAATGACTCTGAGCGCGCCGACGCCGAAGTGTCGCCACCACGGCAGAATCCATTCGGGTCGCTGAAAGGGAGTGGACGCGGCGATCGTGCAGAGCCGCGCCCAGTCGTCGGCGACCTCCTCGAGGCACTCTACACTCCGCAACTCTGCTCGCTCGAGCGTGGTCGCGCGTGAGCGACCTGCGTCGACCACGATTGGTACGCCAGGCGCGTTCGGCAGACGCTCCATCGGGGCGCGGCTCGCCGGCGAGAGCTCCGTGTATCGCTCGATATACCGGCGCGTCATCGCGCTCACGCTGAATCGCTCGACGGCAGCGGAGCGACACGCCTCCGGGTCGAGATCGCCGGCGGCCACAATCGCGTCCGCCATCTCGTACTCGTTATGCACGAGGAACCCGGTCACGCCGTGGTCCACGATCTCGACCAGCGCGCCACTGGGAAAGGCCACCACTGGTGTCCCTGCCGCGAGCGCCTCCATCGCCACGAGAGAGCTGGTTTCGGGAACGAGACTTGGCACGAGCAGGCAGCGCGCTTCAGCGAGGAACGCTTGCTTCCGTGCGCTGCCGAGCGGGCCGACGAAGCGACGCGTGAGGCTCAACCGCGGTCGAATCTCCGACTCGAAGTACTCCCGGTGTGCGGGATACGCGAACACATGGCCGGCGAGCGTCATCGCGACGTTTGCCCGGCGCGCCGCATCCAGGGCAAGGTGAAAGCCCTTCTCGGGACAGATGCGGCCAAGCGCCGCCACCCCGCGTCGCCTCCGGACTGGACGGGCCGTTGGAATCGCCACCCCATTGCGGATGGTCGACAGCATGGCGGGGGACGGGGGAAAGAAGCGCCGCTGCGATTCGGAGACACAATGCACGAAGGTGTCCGGTCGCGACGGCTCGATCGCCCGCGCGGGGTACCAGCAATGTGCGAGATGGAGCGTCGCGAGCACCGGCACGCCCGGCGGCGGCAAGTACTCGTGAAAGTCGACGCCATGCATGTGCACCACATCCACGGGAAAGCGATCGAGCGCCTCGGCGATCACCCGCGCTTGGGTCTCCCGCGCCGTTAGGCAGGTGGTCTCGTCGAAGACACCGGTCGGCAGCGCGGTGCCGAGGAGGTGGCCACGGGGACGGGAGCCCTCGCAGGCAATCACGAGAGACGAGATCCCACGCTCGACGAGCGCCGCGTCGATCGCACCGAGCACCTGCTCGGCGCCGCCGACGGACTCCGGCGTGACCGGCGCGAGCGGATACGCGACGTTGAGGACCGTGAGCGTCACGAGAACAATGCTCCGCTTCGGCCGAGCCCGAGAGTCCGCGTCGCCTCGCGCGCGCGGGCTCGCCATTCGGCGCCGGTGATCGGCCAGCCCAATTGTTCGTAGAAGAGCAATCCACCGTGCGGCGCAACGGTGAAATCGTAATGCGGCGCGATTCTGATCGGCTCCGCGTCGCAGCCGAAATGGGTCAGCACTCGCGCCTGTGACGCGTGACAGGCCAGCATCTCTTGCTTGAGACGCCGCGTGAGTGCGGAGAGCGGCGTGTGAAAGGCAGCGCGATGATCAGACGGAAGAAAGGTCCCGGTCGAGATCCCCCCGTGAGGACCGCGATGATACGAGGTCATCTCCACAATCGCTGGGACCGTGGCACCATCGTCCGCGAGGAGTTGCACGGCCGCGTGTACCGCGAAGGCCGTTGCGTCGTGATCGGGGTGGCCACCCTCGTACGGATGCGTCACGACGACGGAGGGCACGGTCGCACGGAAGATCGCGTGCAGCTCAGTCGTTAGGCGCACAAGGGCGAACGTGGCCTCCTGATCGACAACGCCGATGTCGTGCGTAAGTTGCTCGGGAATCGCCGCGAGGTCGTACGCCCGGCGGCGCTCGGCTCGGCGCAGCGCGGCGTACTCGCCGCGCGTGCCGATGCCGAGCGCTCGCGCATCGCGCATGTCCTCTGGCGCGCCATCGGTGACGTGGACGACCCGGAGCGCGCGCCACCGTCCGAGTCGCGCGCCGACTCCGATCACCTCGTCATCGGGGTGCGCGGCGACGACTATTCCGCTCAGCGTGATGGCCTCGGGAACGGCGTCCGTGCCGAGGCTGCCAAGCATCTGCTGTTCGTTGCCGCTGGCGAGGGTCGTTCGTGCCGTGCTGTGCTTCACGAGAATCTCCGCTTCGTGCGGTGCGACGCGACCACCGGACTGTGGCGGGAGGCATTCGCGGCGTCATCGGAAGCGGGTGTCCCTTCACGCCGCGTGCCATCGCGATCCGGGGTGCCTAACGAGTAGGCGGGCGAGTGACGAAGGCACTCCGCAGAGATCATTCCAGCGGCATCGACCACTACGAATTATATGGATGAGCATACAACCGAACGCGTGCGACAACGTCCGCGCCGCGCATTCGTTTATCCACAGGCCGAGTTGCCGTCGGTGGAAAGAGATACCGGTCTCGAGGAGTATGCGGTGTCCCGAGCGACGTCGGCGGTTCCCGAGATGTGTCGCCATCGCACGCAAACGGCCTCGCGTCGGCACGGCTCGCGTGCCTCAGGACGTCACAAATCGACGCTCATGGCGCAACCTCGTGGAAGCTGAGCTTCTCCTCGCGCTCGAGCGCCCAGCGCAGTGACCAGGCGTCCTCGAAGAGTATGAGCGGCTGCCCTTTGGCATCGTAGAGAAGCATGCGGCGCCCCTCGCTGGCGACCCGCTCGATCTCGGCTTGGGGGCCCGTGACCCAACGCGGATACCGCGCGGAGAGCCGCTCCAGCCGCGCGCTGACTCCATACTCGTGCTCCAAGCGGTGCATCATCACGTCGAACTGAAGCTCACCCACGGCGCCGACGATCGGCGTCGGACTCGTGGTCTCAGTGCCCGATGTGAAGAACACCTGCGCAGCGCCTTCTTCGGTGAGCTGCCGAAGCCCTGCGTCGAGCTGCTTCCGCTTGATCGGATTCGTGAGCACCACCCGCCCGAAGTGCTCCGGGGCGAAGCGCGGGATCCCGGAGAACTCGAGATCATCGTCATTCGATAGCGTGTCCCCGATGCGGAGCGTCCCTCGATCCATGACGCCAATCACGTCTCCTGGCCAGGCTTCTTCGATCGCCCTGCGCTCGCGCGCCATGAAGGTCTGCGGGGACGCGAGACGAATGGACTTGCCACTCCGAACGTGTTTCACCTGCATTCCGGCTTCGAAGCGCCCGGAGACGACACGCACGAATGCCACGCGGTCGCGATGCTTGGGATCCATGTTCGCCTGAATCTTGAACACGAAGCCGGTGAAGGTTTCCGCTGTTGGCTCGACCAGGCCGCGACTCGACTCGCGTGGCATCGGCGCGGGTGCGAGCGCCAGGAACTCGCGCAGAAATGGCTCGACTCCGAAGTTCGTCAGCGCGCTGCCGAAAAAAACGGGCGACAGCTCGCCCGCGAGTACCTGTGCTTCATCGAAGGGATGGCCCGCCTCGTCGAGGAGGGCGACGTCGTGGATCAGGCGCTCGTGCGTGCGCGCGCCAAGCAACTCCCGGAGCTCCGCGCTCTCGAGGGACCCAACGTGGACCACCGGAGGCTTCGCACCTCGGTGCTCGTTAGGCTCGAAGAGATGGATCTGGCGGCGAAGCCGATCGAACACTCCCACGAACCCCGCACTCGAGTCCTCTAGCCGAAAAATCGGCCAGGTGATCGCGTGGCACCGGATGCCGAGATCCGCTTCGACGTCGCTGATCAACTTGAGTGGATCCTCACCGGCGCGGTCGCACTTGTTGACGAAGGTGAAGATCGGGACGCGCCGACGGCGGCACACTTCGAAGAGCTGGCGGGTTCGCTCCTCGACGCCCTTACGGTTGTCGAGCAGCATCACCGCACTGTCCGCGGCGACGAGCGTGCGGTAGGTGTCCTCGGAGAAGTCGCCATGGCCCGGCGTGTCGAGCAGGTTCACGACGTAGTCGTCATACTCGAACTGCATCGCACTCGACGTTACCGAGATCCCGCGCTCCTGCTCGAGCTGCATCCAGTCGGAGGTGACGTGGCGGTCCGCCCGTCGGCCTTTCACCGAGCCAGCGAGGTGGATCGCGCCCCCGTAGAGGAGCAGCTTCTCAGTGAGGGTCGTCTTCCCCGCGTCAGGGTGGCTGATGATGGCGAACGTGCGTCGACGGTTGACTTCTGCGAAAATCCGCGTCCGATCGGTTAGGCCCGCACTCATGTTTGTTCTCCACCTCGAAGTGGGCCACATCGGGCCGAACGTGGAACGGCCATGGACTTCATGCAGGGCCTGGTGACGACCTCGGAGTCTTACGTGGCTCGACGAGGTGCGCGGCAGTGGAGAGCCCAGCTTCGACCGCAGCGCAAGCTGCTGTGGCGGCTCGCGCTCGTCAGGACTCGGCTAGGGCGGAGTCGGCCGGCTCGGCGCCGGCACGCGGTCGGCGGCAGCTCGGTTGTGCTCTGTCGAGGTACGAGTCATACGTGCTCCCGATGCGGGGTCAGTCTGGCGGCAGCGAGCGGCGTGGTGGATCTCCACAGCGCAGCGGCGGCAGCCCGTCTCGGATGTCGGCGCGCACGCAACCATAAGTGGCGGCAGCACCGTTCATCGGCTGGACGCATGAGCGCCCACCACCGCAACCTAACAGGTGTTCTCACGAGGGGCGACCGACGAGCCGGTCTGCTCGAGGGCGGTGAGGTGAGTGCGGACGGCATTACTACTCACTAAAAACGCTCCGGCAGCTCCTGCGCCGTTAGGCGGTGGCCACAGAGCTCCGATAGGATTTGTCCGGGCGCTGTCCCGAGCAGGCTCGCCGTTCCCGGAAGGCGTTCGAGCGCCACCGGCTTTCTCTGTTTTCCGGCATTGTTCGGCATCGAATATGCAAAGCGTCACCTTGTTTTATTCGGCCGTCGCACAGCCCGGTTCCAACGAAATACAACGTTGTCGATGATGGAGCGAACCCCAACGCGCCTGGCTATCTCGCAACATTGCGCGTGTCTCGTTAGGCCGAAAGCCAAAGCCGCACTCACGCGCCGAGACATCGCGAAGCTTGGGGCGCAAAGCGCGTGCAGACCCTTCCCCAAACACCAACTCCTACGCGAGGAACCGACATGAGAACTGGCGCCATTTGTCTGAGCGTCGCGATGTGCGCGATGACGCTGAGCGGCTGTGGCAAGAAGGAGAGCTACGGCGCGGGCGGAGATACGAGCGGCGCGGCGGGCAATACCTCGGCTGCGCGATCGAGCGCGGGCGCCTCGACGGCGTCGAGCGCGAATGCTCCAGCGAGCAACGCGACGCTGTCGGATCCAAACATCGTGTACATCCTCGACCAGGCAAATGCCGGCGACAGCGCCCGCGGCCGCCTCGCCGAGACGAAGGGCACCAGTGCAGATGTGAAGAACTTCGGGAAGATGATGATCGGGGAGCACCATGCCCTACGCCAGGCCGGCCAACAGTTGGCGAAGAAGCTCAATGTCACACCGCAGGCGCCCCCAAACGATCAGAGCGAGTCGCAGGCGAAGACGGAGCTGGATAGCCTGAAGGCGACGCCCAAGGGCAAAGCCTGGGACAAGGCCTACATCGATTACGAGGTGAGCTACCATCAGGCCCTGCTTCAGACCGCGACGAAGGCGCTGGACGCCGCACAGAATCAGGAGCTGAAGGATTTGATCAAGAAGGCGGCCCCAATCGTCCAAAAGCACTTGGATCTCGCGAAACAGATTCAACAGAAGCTGGGGAGTTAGGCGCGGCGCCTGGGAGGGCGAAGCCTAACGAGCAGGGTGCGTGCGTGTACACCGACGCACGCACCTTCGCCAGCACCACCCGAGCGTCAGCCGGCGCCGGAGCATGCGCTCAAGCGACACCACGCCGGTCGCCGTCCGCGAGAACCTGCCGCAGCTCGTGTTCTTCGCGCGCCTGCGCGAGCGCGGCCTCGAGCGTCGGACAGATGTGCTCTTCGCCGATCTCCTCGATCAGTACGGAACGACTCAACGCCTCCAGCGGCTGCGGTTGCACTTCCGCCAGCAACACCAGCGTGCCGTCGCGACGACTTCGGCGCACGACGTCCGTGAGCGCGTGAAGACCAGTCGCGTCAATCACGGGAACTCGTCGCATCCGGAGGACGAGCACCTTGGGCTTTCCCGAGACGAGAGCCAAGGTGTCCTTGAACGTCTCTGCCGCACCGAAAAAGAACGGTCCGTTGATCTCGTACACCTCCACGCCCGCGGGAATGGCTGGTCCCGTTCCCAGCTCCTCGCTGCCGTCTTCATCGAGCAGATCACCGGTCACGGCACTCACATTGGTGAGCGCGGCCATGCGCCGCATGAACAGAAAGGCGGCGAGTACCATGCCGACTTCGATCGCAACCGTGAGATCGACGAACACCGTTAGGCCAAACGTCGCCACGAGCACGATCACGTCGCTGCGGGGTGACGTGAGCTCGGCCCGGAATACCCGCCATTCACTCATCTGATAGGCGACGACGAGCAGAATCCCGGCGAGCGTCGCCATTGGGATGAGCGCCGCCCAACGACCAAAGAACAAAGTGATGAGCAGCACCGTGACGGCGTGCATCATGCCCGCAATCGGTGTGCGACCGCCGTTCTTGATGTTGGTTGCCGTGCGCGCGATGGCGCCCGTTGCGGGAATGCCGCCGAACAGCGGCGACGCGAGATTCGCGACGCCCTGCGCGATGAGCTCCATGTTCGGCCGGTGCCGGCCGCCAATCATTCCGTCCGATACAACGGCCGACAAGAGTGATTCGATCGATCCAAGGAGGGCAATCGTGAATGCGGGTCGAATCAGACGCGTTGCATCGGCATAGGTGAGATGCGGAAGCGCCGGGTGTGGGATCTGAGCCGCAAGAATGCCGAATCGACTGCCGATCGTCTCGACGTTCAGATGAAGCAGTTGCGCGCCGACCGTCGTGACCAGGAGCGCGACGAGCGGTCCTGGAATGCGTCTGCTGACGAACGGCCAGAGCGCGATGATCGCTATCGTCGTCGCACACACGGCGAACGCCAGGACATTGATGGTCCCCACGTACTGAGCATACTGCTGGAAGCGCTCTACGAAATCAGCCGGGACAGCACCCATGTGCAGCCCCAACGCATCCTTGATCTCGCCAGTCGCGATGATCACGGCGATACCCGCGGTAAACCCGGTGATGAGTGGATGTGGAATGAACCGAATCGTCGTACCGAGCCGCGCCACGCCGAAGCCCACCAGCAGAACGCCCGCCATCAGGGTCGCGACGGTGAGCCCGCCAACGCCGTAGCGCTGGACGATCCCATACACGATGACCACGAACGCACCCGTCGGCCCACCGATCTGGACACGCGACCCGCCGAGCACCGAGATGACAAAGCCGGCGACGATCGCGGTGTACAGGCCGCGATCTGGCGTGACACCGCTGGCGATCGCAAAGGCGATGGAGAGGGGAATCGCCACCACGCCAACGATGACGCCCGCGGTGAGGTCGCGAATGAGCTGCTCGCGCGTGTAGCCGCGAAGGGTCGTCGCCAACTTTGGAACGAACGGCGATGAAGTGGGCATCGAGCAATCAGTGGTCGAAGTCAGGTGTCGCCGCGCACGAGGCGTTCTCGAAGTAGCATAGTGATTCGTCGAGGTGCCGCGGACGAGGCCGCGATCATGTAGAGGCCGAGCACGATGAGAAGTATTGCCAGCACGCGGCGAAAGACTCGCTCCGGAAGGTGTCCGAGCACACGCGTCCCCGCTGCGGTGCCGATGATCACACCCGCGCTCGATGCGAGCACCGTGGGCCAGATGGCAGCGATCTCACGGAAGTCGCTGATCAGGTATACGGGAAGTCGCGCGGCGTCGACGAACAGCGCCACGGCTGTCGCCGTCGCGACGAACGACGCCTTCGGGACATCGAAGCCGAGCATTGCAGCGGAACGAATTCCGCCCTGGTTGCCGACGAGTCCACCAAGCACGCCGGAGAGAGCGCCGGCGATCCAGGCCGCAGCGCGTCCCCACTGAACGCGTTGAATCCATCCCGTGAGCTCCGCCACGGCGGCGAGGATGAGCAGACAACCAAACACCACGCTCAGGGCCGTGCCCGAAACTCGTGTATGAAGCAGCGCGCCCGCCAGCCCGCCCACCGCGCTCGCAATGCCGAAGCCAACGAGCACTCGGCGGTCGAGATGGCGACGCAGCTTCCAGAAACGGAAGGCGCTGCCGACAACGTGCGGGATCGCCACTGCCGCAACGGCGAGCTTGGTCCCGGTCTCCACTGCGAGCAGCGGTGTGAGCAGGCTCCCGATGCCAAAGCCGGTAACGGCGGCCACGCCACCGGCGAGAATCGCGGCCGCGGCGAAGAGAAGCGCGAACAGCACTAATCGTTAGGCAACGACGCGCCGATCGCCCGATTGAGACTCATTGTTCGGCCTTCGATTGACGAGCGCCGTTCATGTGGGCGAGAGCGGCAACCACGCCCCGCGCGAGCGTCGGTCCGTCGCCCGTGGCATACCAGTGTATCCAGAAATGCGGCGGTCCGTCGTCGAGCATGTGAGTGTGCAGCGCCGTCACGTGCAGACCATGCGTCTCGAGTGCCGAGGCGACGGATTGCACTTCGCTCGGCAGTAAATACAGCTCGCCGGTCACGGCCGTTCGTCCCTGGCCGAGCTGCTCGAACACTACTTCGGATGCAGTCTCCAGCACACCAGACGACTTCACACGAACACCGCCCACCCGAAGGCTTTCGTTTCTTTCAAACTCGTATTCGGCAACGCGGCCACTCGCCTCCGCATGTGGCCCGAGCACCACGTCGATCGCCGACCAATCAGCGCGAGCTGGTTCCTCCGTTGGTGGCGTGAGCGGCGTGGCGCTGGCGCCAAACGTCGCACGCAATCCGGCGGCGACCTTGTCAGGAGCGCCCTTCGCCATGACGTGCATGTACATGATGCGAGGCGTCTCACCTCTCAGATGATTATGCACGGCGGTCACGTGAACACCCTGCCGCTGCGCCTCGGCGAGCACCACGGGCAGCTCACTCTCCAGCAGCACGACCTCGCCCATCGCGAGCACATCGCGAGTCCCTGTGGGAACGAAGCCGACATAGCTTCTGAACTCGAACTCCGGACTCAGCGTGTCGCGGCCGATGCTCACGTGGAGATCGGTGCGAGGCAGGTTGATTCGGAAATATCCGTCTTCCATCTCACCTTGCCCGAACACGCGGTGGATCGCGTTCCACCGTGGGTTGTTCGACGCATCAGTGCGCGCCGTTTCCTGGGCCGCGCTCGCCGGCGCGGCCGTCACCGCAACGCCGAGAGCAAGCGCGACACGCCGTAGTCCGAGACCAGACACCATGAACGCCGTCCTCCGATTGAGCCACCGAAGTCTACGAGACCCAACACCTCACTTTAACTCTCGCGAGCCCATGCCCCAACACCGCATGTCGAGCGTCATTTCACCGCAGGAGAGACCTCGGTGATACGTGCATCGTCGAGGTCGTTGATGGTTCACAGTTTGTTCAGCGGGTCGCAAACGGGTCTCCGCCTAACGACGGCGCAGGAGGCGCGGTCGCCGCGCTCACGGAGCGCGACGGACTGACGTGGGATTCACCTTCACCGGCAGTTGACGTCATCCGGCGCAGTCGGTCCGAGGTAGTGGAAAAGGTCGACGACGCGTGGCTCGAGGCGCGGTCGACAGCAAAGCGGGCCAGGGAAGCACGTTCTTTTTCTCGATTCCCACCGTCGCAATCGCAGGATCGCGCAGTCGCGTGTAGCGTCGTCCATTCGGTGGGGCCGCGCAGTTGATAACGCTGTAATCCAAGAACCGACACAGTGCTTGGGAATCCCTCACAGGGAAACAGGGATCGTAATTATCCCAGGTCTCGAAACCACTAATCCGTTTTATACCTGGCCTCGTGCACGGATTGCGCTTATAGAAGATCTCCTGAATTCGGAGGCGATGTAGGTCGCAGCGATGAGGCGCTCTCGGCACGACCTAAATTGTCTGTGTTGAGTCGCTCGCAGTGATAGCTTGACCGTGAGAGCCAATCTTCAGCGCCTGTGAAACCTTTTCGATCATTAGCATGCCCTCCTGACGTTCTGGAACGCGTTGAGGCTCACGCGTGGTCTGAGCATCAGCGATCCTCACCGCCGGGCCTTCAGGCGGAGTTTGGGATTGACGTTCGCCGCGTTGGAGGCGCGGCAGCGCTGCTGGCCGTTCACGGCAATATGCTCGGTATGAACCGAGTCGTAGGATTAGGATTCGAACACGATGGTCACGCCGGGCTCGCCGACGAAGTATTCGACCTGTATAGAAGTGCCGGCATCGCGCGGTTCCTCGTGCTCTGGAGCCCTGCCGCGAATCCCGATATCCGTGCGCGCCTCGATGTGCTCGGATGCAGGCCGGTCCATCGCATGGCGAAGCTGTACCGCCGCCCCTCGCCGGATCTGAAAGCGCCAACGGATCTCGAGATTGCGCTTATCGAGCCTCAAAATGCTCTTGAGTACGGGGAGACTGTTGCCTCTGGCCATGGGGATCCGCCGGCTCTTGCTGCTGCGCATTCCGCGACGGTCGGACGACCGAACTGGAGGCATTACCTCGCGTGGCATGGAGGGCGCCCCATCGCGGGCGCCACTCTCTACGCGCACGACGGTGCCGGCTGGTGCGGATTCGGCGCAACGCTACCGGATGAACGTGGCCGCGGTGCTCACACCGCCTTGCTTGCTCGGCGCATCAGCGACGCGGCGGCAAGTGGCTGTGAGTGGGTGGTATGTGAGACAACTGAAGACCGGCCCGAGCATCCGAATGCCGCCTATCGTAACATGCGGCGGGCAGGCTTTGAACTCGCGTATTTGCGTGATGTGCTCATTGCGGAAACCTGAACCCTAACGGGTTCGGAGAACTCAACGCGCAGCTACGGCGGATCGCTCTTTGGAGAGCAAGGCGACGGATCGACGAGCTCGCATGGGCGTCGATGACGTCCCTTCTCAGTTGATTATTCTACGGGAGGTGAGACATCAGATCACTTCATCGCGGCCGCATCGGTTGCGGGAGGACAACCTGTCTAAGTTCATTCTGAAACTGTACGTGGCGGGTTCCACACCGCGAGCGATGTCGGCCATTGAAAACCTGCGGCGCGTCTGTGAAAAGGACTTGCCCGGCCAGTACGAGTTGCAGGTGATCGATGTTCTCAAGAATCCCGAGCTCGCGGAAAAAGACAAGGTGCTCGCCACGCCAACATTGATCAAGCAGTTGCCTCCGCCGCTCCGGCGAGTGATCGGCGACTTGTCGGATTCCGAGAAGATCCTGTTGGGTTTGGAGCTGAGGCAGGTCGACACGTCACTGGAGAACAACGAAGGTATTTCATGAGCGCTTCCGAGGACGACGAAACTGTCGAGAAGCTTCCGACGGGCATGTCGGGGTTTGATACCATTGCCATGGGTGGCTTACCGAAGAACCGGACGACGCTCGTGTCCGGAACCGCGGGTAGTGGAAAGACCGTGTTCGCGGCGCAGTTCCTCGCGGCGGGCATTCGGGCAGGGGAAGGCGGTGTGTTCGTCACGTTCGAAGAAACAGCGCGGGACATCCGAAAAAACATGCGGGCTTTTGGATGGAACCTTGCACAGTGGGAACAGGACGGACAGCTGGCGTTCGTAGACGCATCGCCCGACCCACACGTCGACACCGTGGTCTCCGGGCCGTTTGATCTGAGTGCGTTGCTCGCTCGCATCGAGCACGCGGTTCGGAAAACGAACGCGGTTCGCGTATCAGTGGACTCCGTTGGCGCGATCTTTTCTCAATTCGAAGATCAGTCGATCATCCGGCGAGAGCTCCACCGGATAGCCTCTGCCCTGAAAGAGATGGGCACGACGGCGGTCCTGACGGCGGAGCGCACCGACGACTACGGGCCAATCGCCAGATACGGGGTAGAGGAATTCATCGCCGATAACGTCATGGTGTTCCGCAATGCACTCGGTGGGGAGAAACGGCGTCGGACACTGGAGATTCTCAAGTTTCGCGGCACCGATCACCACAAGGGGGAGTTTCCGTTCACCATTGCCACGGAACGGGGACTCGTGGCATTGCCCCTTTCGGCGATCAAGCTCCGCCAGAAATCCTCGAATGTGCGCGTGTCTTCTGGAAATGCAGAGCTGGACGCGATGCTCGGTGGAGGGCTCTTCCGCGATTCGGTGACGCTCGTCTCAGGCGCGACCGGAACCGGAAAAACTTTGACCGTCGCTCAGTTTCTCGCAGGAGGTGCGAAAAGTGCGGAACGCTGTCTGTTGCTGGCGTTCGAGGAGAGCCGCGACCAGCTGTTTCGCAATGCATCGAGCTGGGGAGTCGATTTCGACCGGCTGGAGCGCGATGGCGTGCTGAGGGTCGTCAGCGACTATCCCGACCTCCATGGTCTCGAGGATTGGTACGTCAATATTCGAGCGATCATCGAGGAGTTTCGGCCACAGCGCGTAGCGCTCGACAGTCTCAGTGCGCTCGAGCGAATCGGCGCAACCAGCGCCTTCCGCGAGTTTGTCCTCGGTATGACATCTTTCCTCAAGCAACAGCAAATCACGGGATTGTTCACGGCAACAACGTCCTCGCTGATGGGCGGTACATCGATTACTGAAGCCAACATCTCGACACTTACAGATTCCATCATTCTGTTGCGATACGTGGAGATGTTTGGTGAAATGAAGCGTGGGCTCACGGTGCTCAAGATGCGCGGCTCACGGCACGATAAAGGCATTCGCGAATTCACGATCGATGAACGTGGAATGCACGTCGGATCACAGTTCAGTAACGTCACCGGAATCCTCGCCGGTGCTCCGGTTCACCTTTCTCCTGCTGATGTTGAGCGTGTGTGGACCGACCACGACGCGACCATAGAGCGAGATGAGAGCCGACTGTAGCCGATGACGCCTGAGTCTCCACGAACCTCGAAATCGACCACGCTCCCGCCGGGCCGGCCGACGGACGACGCGCTCGAAGCGCTCGAGGCTGCGCGAAGACGCATCGAAAAGTCCGAAGCGGCACTCGAGGAGAGCGAGGCTCGCTTTCGTAACGTGATCGACCAGAACGCCGATGCGATTGTTGTCGTCGGCCGAGACGGGATGATCAAGTACGCCAACGCCGCGGCGGGGAACACATTCCAGAAGGACCCCGCGCAAATGGTCGGTACTCCCTTCGGATTGCCCTTACTCGTCGGAGAGACGACCGAGCTCGATGTCGTCGTCGCCGGTCGCGCGCGCGTCGCGGAGATGCGAGTTACGGAATCAACCTGGGATGGCGCTCCCGTGCGACTCGCCATGCTCCGGGACATAACGGCTCTGGACAGCTTACGCCGTGACCGCGCAAGACAGGCCGCGACAAAATTGGCAGGCGACCGACTTCGCGAGATCATAAGCCAAGCCCCTGTCGCGATTGCTGTCGTGCGCGGCAGCAGTCACACTTTCGACATCACGAATGCGCGGTACGAGGAGCTGATTGGCCATCGTGACGTCACCGGCAAGCCAATCCGTGAGGCGCTTCCGGAGCTGGAAGGGCAGGGTATCTACGAAATGCTCGATGAGGTGTTCTCGACGGGCGAGCCCTTCGTGGGTACTGAAGTCGGTTTGATGATTGAACGACGACCCGGTTTCGTCGAAGAGGCTTTCTTTACCTTCGTATACCAGCCACTTCGTGAATCCGCTGGGACCATTTCCGCGATTGCGATCGTGGCGTCAGACGTCAGCGTCCAGGTGCGCGCGAGGAAGGAAGTCGAGCTCATTAACCAACGGCTTCAGGAGCAGGCCGACCAGCTCGAGGAGCAGGCGACAGAGCTCGAGCAGCAGTTCGAATCGGCTCAAGCGCTCGCCGATGAGCTCGAGACTACGAATGCGCGCTTGGAGAAAGCGTTCGAGCGGGAACGAGCGGCTCGCGCAGAGGCGGAAACCGCCAACAAGGCTAAGGCTGAATTTCTGGCAACCATGTCGCATGAGCTGCGCACACCACTGAATGCCATCAGCGGCTATGCTCACCTCCTTCTCGAGGGTATCAGGGGTCCGATCACTGAAGAGCAGCGCACCGATCTCACTCGCATCGACCGCAGCCAGCGCCACCTGCTGTCGGTCATCAACGACATCCTGAATTTTGCGAAGGTCGAGGCTGGCCGGCTGAAGCTGAATCTTTCGGATATTCGCATGAATGAGGTGCTGGGCGAACTGGAGTCACTCGTGACGCCAATGCTCCTCAAGAAGGAGATCGCATATGAGTTCCAGTGCTGTGATCCACGCTTTATGGCGCACGCGGACCCCGAGCGAGTACAGCAGATCCTACTGAACCTCCTGTCCAACGCGTCCAAATTCACTCCGCAGGGTGGCCGGATTTCCGTGGAGTGTGGCGCGACGCCGACCTCCATGCGTATTCGGGTAACCGACACCGGCGTTGGCATTCCTTCCGACAAGCTTCAGACGATCTTCGAGCCGTTTGTTCAGCTGGAGCGCGGTCAAACTTCGGAGATGGCGGGAACGGGGTTGGGGCTGGCGATTAGCCGCGACCTCGCGCGCGCCATGGGCGGAGACCTAACGGTGGAGAGCATTCCGAACGAGGGTTCGACGTTCGAGTTGACTCTGCCGAGGGTGAAGGAGCGCCGAGTATCCGACAAAGCAGAGGATAGCGGGGATCCGTCGTCCGCGATTTAAGTAGATGCTAAACAAGGCTTACGGCGACACGCTCTTGATACACTTCGCGACGAGTGTCCAATGTTCTGTGTCTCGTCTGGCCGTCAAGTGCGCGCTCGTCCTTCTCGTAGTCTTCGTAGACTTGGCGACTCGATCTAACGCGTGAAAGAGATCCACGCGGGGGCGCGCCGCCCCGGATGTCCGGTCACTGGCGCAGGCCCGCTAACACCCCGCCTGAGCGCGTCCGTCCAACAAGTCACTCGGTCGTCCCGTGCACGGCCTTCCTCATTGCGCGATGCACAGGTGGCGAAATCCCGCCAAGTGACGCAAGATAGCCTGAGCAAGTTTCTAACGCCGGGCGACGAGTGCCCTAACTCCACGTCTCTCACCCTTGGCGACAGAGGAGCGCGCAACGCGTAGCGCGCTTCCAATCGAAGCCATTGGGTTCTCGCTCCTCAGGGGGTTCCATGAAAACCGATGCCGCAAAGCGAACGCCTCCCCGTTCTTGGGGTCGCGCGAGGTGGGCGATCGTGCTCGCCCTCGCCGCCACACCCGTCCTCCTCCACGCACAACAAACTGGCATCGTCGTCGGTCTCGTCACCGACGGGGCCACCGGCCAGCCGCTGAGTAGCGCCGCGATCTCCATTGCCGGCACCCAGCTCGGGGCGCTCACCGATGGACGCGGGCGCTTCATCATTCGCGGCGTGCAGAGCGGGCCGGTGACCGTCCGCGCGCAGCGCCTCGGCTATCGCCCCGAAGCGAAACCGATCGCCGTGAACGCGAGCGACTCGGTGAACGTGAGCTTCGTGATGCAACAGAGCGCGGTCACGCTGAGCACTGTCGTGACCACCGGCACGGGCGGCGCGGTCTCCAAGCGCGAGCTCGGCGCGCCAATCGGTGTCGTCGATGCGGCCAAGATCCAGGACGTCAAGCCGTCCGCGGACGTCGGCTCCATTCTCGAAAGCCAGGTCGCGGGCGTGCGGTCCACGAGCGTCGGCGGCGGCGTGGGTGGTGCCAAGGACCTCCGCATCCGCGGCACGGCGAGCTTCACGCTCGACCAGCGTCCCGTGGTGTACGTCGACGGTGTTCGCCTCGACACACGCGCCACTGACTGGACGGCCAATCTCGGCAATCAGGCGTGCTGCAACTTCAACGGCGGGACTGGTGAAGACCGCCTCTCCGACCTGAACCCCGATGACATCGACCACGTCGAAGTCCTGAAAGGCGCGGCCGCGGCAACGCTCTACGGCTCCGAGGCCTCGAACGGCGTCATTCAGATCTTCACGAAGCGCGGCAAAACCGAAAGCGCTCCACAGTGGTCGTTCAATCTGGGCACGGGCTTCGATCGTCAGCGCCCGAATTATCAGACCAAACTCTATCCGCTGTTCACGGGGCCGGACGGAACACGTGCGCTGGACATGAACAAGACGCTGATCAAGAGCGGACCGTTCCAATCGTACAACGCCGAGGTGCAGGGCGGCGCGGCGCAGGCCACCTATTTCGTCTCGGGTGGTTACTCCAAGGAAGTCGGCAGCATCCAGCCTAACGATCAATCCAAGGGCAATCTTCGCGCGAACGTGAACTGGAACGCCTCGAACAAGCTGAGCTTCGACGTGCACTCGGCATACGGTCGCGACTTCATTAACGCGCTGCAGTCCGGCAACAACTGGGCGACGCTCACCGGCAATGCGCAGAATGGCGACCCGCGGCAGGCCACGGCCCTCCGCCCGTATGGCGAAGCGTGGATCTCCGTCGCGGACATCGGGCGGATCAAGACGACGAGTGACGCGAACCGGTGGACGGGCAGCGCCACGGCCAACTACGCAGTGTCGTCCGCGTTCTCCAACCACTTCACGGTGGGCGCCGATGTCGTGGACGAGCAGAAAGAGCGGTTCTTCCCGCAGGACGGAAACTATGGCTCGGCGTACGTCTCGAACGGCGAGAAGACGAACGCGTCGCGCAACTACTCGGTCTACACAGCCGACTATCTCGGCACGTTGAATTTCCACCTGCCGATGGGGATCGGCTCCACATTCTCCTTCGGCGGCCAGGGCTTCTACCAGACAGAAGTGCTCACCGCGGCGATCGGCAAGGAGTTCGCCGGGCCCGGCATCTCGACGGTGAGCGCGGCGTCCCAGACCTTCGGCGCTGAGCAGTACAACCACTCTGTGCAGATCGGTGGGCTGGCGCAGAACCGCTTTGCGTTCCGCGACCGGCTGTTCGTGACCGTGGGCGTGCGCGTCGACGGAAACAGTGCGTTTGGTAAGAGCTTTGGATACCAGACCTATCCCAAGGTCGACGCCGCGTACAACCTCGACAACTACAGCTGGCTGCCCAAGGCAATTAGCAGTCTCAAATTGCGCGCGGCGCTGGGCACCGCCGGCAAGGCGCCCGGACCATTTGATTCATTCCAGACGTACAAACCCGTCGCCGTATATCAGAGCACGCCGGCACTCATTCCACAGGGTCCGGGCAACGTCAAGCTCGGTCCGGAAAAATCGACGGAGACTGATTTTGGCTTCGACGCTGGTTTCTTCGGCGACCGGCTTGGCATCGAGGCGTCGGTGTTCAATACGAAGGTGAACAACGCGATCGTGCCAGTGCTGTTACCGCCATCGCAAGGCTTCCTCAATACCCAGTCGCAGAACATCGGCGGCATCTCGAATGCGGGCTGGGAGGCCAGCGTCAGCCTGCTCACGTTCGAGCGCGGGAGCTTCAGCTGGCGCAACGAGCTCCGAATGGACGGGCTCAAGAACAAGGTGACGAGCCTCGGCGGGAACACGGGTGTCACCGACGCCTTTGGTAATCCGATCAGAGTCGGGTATCCGGTGGGTGCGGTGTTCGGCATCAAGCCGGTGTCGTACACGCCGCCCACCGCGAGCGCGCCGTCCGGAACATGGATCGGCACGGATACCGCCGTCTACTTCGGACCGCCGCTGCCCACGTTCAACCTGTCGTACGGGCCGACCCTCAAGTGGCGCCAGTTCACGTTCTACTCGCTGATCACGATGGAGCGCGGGGCGTGGTTCAACAACGGCGACTATCCGTATCGCTTCCGCCAACACACTGGCGACGATTTCCTCAGGCTGCTCGGCGCGAATGGCGCCGACACGTTCGCGTCCGATTCGGCCGTGAACTACTGGCACACCTTCGACGCGTTCGATAAGCGCGACAATGTTCGTCTGCGCACGGTCTCGCTTGCGTTCGACATTCCAGATCAGTTCGCGCAACGCATTCGCTTCGGCCGCACGTCCATGATGCTGTCGGCGGAGAACATCATGTGGTGGGATAACTGCCACTGTAACGATCCCAATTCCAATTGGGCAGGTGCCGACTCGTTTGGCAACAACGGGGCATTCCTCACCGATCCGTCGCCGCGCCTGTTCCGGATGACCATCCGGACGCGTTTCTGATCGACTGCGACACCGTATGTCATTCCGAGCGAAGCGAGGAATCTGCTTTGGCCGGCCAGACTTCTTTCTCAACGAGATATCACATGCCTCGAATAAAAAGTGTCCGATACGCGTGGGCGGGAGCGATGCTCCTCGCCGCGATCGGCTGCAAAGATGTACTCACCGTACAGAATCCACAGGCATTTACCGACGACGCCGCAAACAGCCCGGGGCTGCTCCCGGCGGTTGCTGCTGGCGCGGAGGGCGGCATGCAAGTGGCCGTCGGGGATTTGGCAACGATGAGTGGAATGTTGTCCGATGAGCTCTGGCATACGGGGACGTGGAGCGATTGGCTCGACGTCTCCAAGGGCTTGATCAAAAAGAACCCGCCCTCCGATGGTGCATTCAGCTTTCGGGAGAACCAGATGCTCCAGGCTCGCGGCGCGGCGGAAGCCGCATCGAAGCGATTTGAGAGTGTGCTCAAAGAGGCGGCGCACACTAGCCCGCTCTTCATCACCTCGGAGATGGCTCGCGCGTGGGCCGACGTCGAGCTGGCGATGGCCGTCTGCCAGATTCCTTCGACGGCGGGTGCGGCGCCCGTGTCCGACAGTGTGATCTTCAAGCAGGCGGCGGACACGTTCGCGATGCTGATTCCGCTCATTCAAGCCGCGCACTTCGCGTCGGACGCCGACCGGGCGGCCCGGCTCAACCAGGCGCGCGCCGGACTTGCTCGCACGAACTTGATGCTCGGCAACTGGGACGCCGCGATGACCCAAGCACTCCTGGTGCCCGCCGGTTTCCGGTACGATGCCGTGTACTCGATCAACAGTGATTTTCAGAACAACCAGATGGCCAACCAGGGGAACGCGAACTACAACCGCTCCTTTTCGATCCGTGCCAGCGTGTGGGGAAGCCTGATCGATACGGTCAACTTCGCCATGCTCGACCCGTACAGCGGCAAACCGGACCCGCGTGTACAGCTCGGACACGACAATAACAACCTGCTCGGCTACGCGCGCGGCTCCGATGGTGTCACGGCGTTCTACAGCATCGGGAAGTATCCCAGCCTCGCGTCGCCGATCGCGCTCACCAAGTCCGAGGAGATGAATCTCATCATCGCCGAGGTGAAGTGGCGCAAAGGCGACAACACGGGCGCGGTGGCGGCGATGAACATCAATCGCAGGCTCCCGAACGTTGCCCTTCCTGACCTCACGGTACCGACGACTGGCGACGTGTCGACGCAGGTCCGCGACATGCTCCTTCAGGAGCGCTTCGCGGTGATGTTCGCCGAGGGATCTCGCCTGCAGGATCTCTATCGCTTCGGTCTCATCAACGCGCGCCTTGGCCCCGGCCGCGCAACCAAGCTTCCCCTTTCGCGCACCGAGCAGCTGACCAATCCGCATATCGGACAGGGAAAGGAGACATGTCCGGCGGTGAGCTGACGGAACGTCATCCTGAGCCCTTCGCTCCGCTCGAGGGTGAACTCCGCGAAGGATCTGCTGCTCCGCTCTCCTGCCTGACGAGTCACGCGATGAACCGACGTCGGTTCATCGCGCGGCTCGGCGCGGCTGCGGGCGGGAGCGCGGCGATGCTTGCATTCGCGGGTGCGTGCGGCGGTGGTGAGTCCAATCGCCTAACGGCGCCGGGTGCCACGGGAACGGTACGCGGCACCGTCGTGGACCTGAGCGGTAAACCGCAGGGGGTCGGCCGCGTTTATCTCCTGGCAAAGAGCGGATTGAACTCCGGCGTCCACGCCGACGTCGACGCTTTGGGAAATTACGAGTTTGGTTCCGTTGCGGCGGGCGACTATCAGGTGCGGTTCTGGGGCGCCAACCTGGCCAGCGTGCCCGAGCCGCTCCCCAACCCGGTGCGGGTCACGGTAAAGCCTAACGAGACAACGGTGGTGCCGTTTCAGGTCGAGGTCGGACCGAGCGACGATGGGGACGTGGACGTCTACGCCGGCGACTATTTCTTTCAGGCCCAGCCGGCCGGTGACGCGAACGGCACCGTGGTGGCGAAGCTCGGTACGACCATTTGCTGGTACAACGTCGGTCAAGTGGTGCACAGCGTCACCGGCGGCCCGTGGGGCGACTCCGGACCGATCGCACTGGACGGCAACTTCATGTGGACGGCGGATCGGCTGGGGACCTTTCCCTACCGCTGCCGTTATCACGGAACTCAGATGATCGCGACGCTGCAGATAGTTCCGTAGGGGCCGCTGAGACCACTGACCCTGCGCTGATACCACTGACGGGTCTCCTCAGCAGTAGGACCTCCTCTCACCCATTCGGATTCGTGGGCCAGCTAACACCCTATCTCTAGCGATCAATGATTGGATATTCGCGTGTGCTGTCGCGGATGACCCGCGTCACCTTTGGCTTTGGGCCGAAATACAGAATGAGCCCGAGGGGTAGCTTTGTAACGTTCAAGTAGTTGAGAAGTTGAGGAATTGCGCTGGGATCCAGCAATGGGGCCGTTTTGACCTCGACGATCAGCTTCCGTTCAATGATGAGGTCCGCGCGGTAGCGGCCTATCCACTCGCCGAGGTGAAAGAGCTCGAAGGGTACCTCTTTCTGGACTCCGATCCCCGCGTGGCGCAATTCCACAGAGAGGGCACGGCCGTAGACGGACTCCAGAAAGCCGTAGCCAAGGGCATCATAACTTCGGTAAAAACCGGCAATGACGTCTCGCGTGAGCTCGGATAGGGGATACTTCGAATTGACGAAGTGCACGCGCCACATTGGAACCAGGCACCACGACAGTCATCATCATTCCATTTTCCACTCGGATCAAATTGTTGCAGAGCACTTGTGAGCATTCCATTGTCACTCGGATCAGCGTTGTTGCAGAGCACTTGTCAGCGGTCTCAGCGCAGTGTCAGTGGTTTCAGCGGCCGTTTCGATACTGCTACGGCCATTTCGATACTGCTACGGCCATTTCGATACTGCTACGGCCATTTCGATGCTGGCTACGGCCATTTCGATACTCTCACCAGTAGGACTTCAATGATCATGCGCGCTCATCTCGCGGTCCTCGTGATCGCACTCGTCGCCGCGCCGCCCGCGTCGGCACAGCAGAGCGATCCCTACATCTGGCTCGAGCAACAGACCGGCGACCGCGCCATGGCCTGGGTCCGCGCCGAGAATGCGAAGACGACCGCGGTGCTCGAGAAGGATCCACACTTCTCGCGACTCTACAGCGAAGCGCTCACCGTCGCGCAGTCGAATGATCGCATCCCCTTCGCAGAATTCATCGGCGGTCAGCTCTACAATTTCTGGCAGGACAGCACTCACGTGCGCGGCATCTGGCGTCGCACGACACTCGCGAGCTACCGCACCGCGTCACCGAAATGGACGACGGTGCTCGACCTCGACTCGCTCGCCCGCGCCGAGAAGGCGAACTGGTTCTGGCAGGGCGCGGCCTGCGTGCCCCCCGCGGAGCGGCGCTGTCTGGTCGCGCTGTCGGACGGAGGCGAAGACGCTAATAGCGTGCGCGAGTTCGACCTCGGCACCCGCACGTTCGTGAAGGACGGGTTCGTGCTCCCGCGCGGCAAGCAAGGCGCTTCCTGGGTGGGAGAGGACACGATACTCGTCACGCGCGAATGGAATCCCGGCGAGCTCACGAAATCAGGATACGCTTACATCGTCAAGCGCGTCGTGCGCGGCCAGCCTTTATCGGCGGCTGTCGAGATCTTCCGTGGCGCACCGACGGACGAGCTGCCGTCGAGCGCCGAGACGTTGCACGACGACGCCGGTCACCGCATAACGGTGATCAGTCGCGGCGTCACGTTCTTCGAGTCGAAGAAGTTTGTCGTTACCAGCGGTGGCGTGAGCGAGCTCTCCATTCCGGCGAAGGCACGGTTCGTCGGCATGCTCGACGGTCAGGTCGTGGTACGCCTCTCCGCACCGTGGGACGCGGGATCGACGCACATCATCGCCGGGTCGCTGGCGAGCTTCGATGCCGCGGCCGCGGCGCAGGACCCTGCCCATCTCGCTCCCGTCGCGATCTATCAACCGGGGCCGCGCGAATCGGTCGAAGACGCGGGCGCCACGCGTGACGCGCTGTTGGTCGCAATCAATCAGAACGTGCGCGGACGCATATTCGAGTTCTCGCGCCAGTCCGACGGCAGCTGGACCTCCAAGCGGCTCTCCTTCCCCGACAATCTCGCGTTAGGCGTCGCGGGGACAAACCCCCACGGCAGCGACGCGTTCGTGAGCGTCGAGGGCTTCCTGACGCCGAGCAGTGTGTGGCTCGCCGACGCGCACACGGGGAGCGTCTCGAAGGTGAAGTCGCGCCGCGCGCAATTTGACGCGTCCCGCGACACCGTGGAGCAGCTCGAAGTCGCATCCACCGACGGCACCAAGATCCCGTACTTCGTCGTTCATCCAATAGGAATGAAACTCGACGGTGCGAATCCGACGATTCTCACCGCCTACGGTGGATTCGAGATATCGAGCTTGCCGAACTACCAGGACATGGGCGGCAGGCTCTGGCTCGAGCGCGGCGGGGTGTACGTACTCGCGAACATCCGTGGCGGCGGCGAGTTCGGCCCGGCGTGGCATGAGGCCGGCCTCAAGACGCACCGGCAGATCATCTACGATGACTTCGCGGCGGTGGCGCAGGACCTGATCGCGCGCCGCATAACGAGTCCGCGCCGGCTCGGCATCGAAGGCGGCTCGAACGGTGGCTTGCTGATGGGCGTGGAGATGACGCAGCATCCCGACCTCTTCCATGCCGTTGACATCGCGGTGCCGCTGCTCGACATGCTACGCTTCGAACAGATCGATGCCGGCGCGAGTTGGGTGGGCGAATACGGCAGCGTCGCGAACCCGGACGAGCGTGCATTCTGGGAGCGCACGTCGCCGTACCAGAATGTGAAGGCGGGTGTGAAGTATCCGGAGCCGCTCATCTGGACAACGACGAAGGACGACCGCGTCGGCCCGCAGCACGCGCGCAAATTGGCGGCGAAGATGGCGGCGTTAGGCGATCCGTATTTCTTCTATGAAGTGATCGAAGGCGGGCACGGATCGGGCGCGAATCTGAAAGAGCGCGCACATACATCCGCGTTGGAGTTCACGTACTTCGTGAGGAAGCTGATGGATCCACTGACAACCGCGGCTGCGAGCGCCGGTCACCAGAAATAGCCCCCTTGGCGTAGAGTTCTCGCCGTCCCTGAGTTTGTCGTTCTACACATAAGGAGCGGGCTCCGGCGCCATGACCGTGACGCCGGAGCTCGCATTGTTGTTCAGTAACTCCTTACCAGCCGCGAACAGCGGAGAGAGACCATGATCCAACCCGCGCGAGTGCTTTTTGTGGGAGTGCTCATGTCCTTGTGTGCACTCCGAGGAACGACCCCGCTCCGCCACGCGCGCCAAACTCGATTCCTGTGCCGTTCACAAAGCACTCGATGATGGCTAGGCGAGATTATGCCATTGCGCCACTCGGAGAGATCCGGCTACTCCGGGTAATCCCCACTGATTGGCTAGCAGCATCGCGATCTTCATTCGGTGATTCGCCGCATTGAGAGCTCGACCGGACAGACCAAGGGGGCCCGGATTACCCGGAGGAGCCGGATCGGTTCGTCGTGGCGAGAGGGATCGCGCACCACGAGCCCTTATTGCTTTGTGAACGACGCCTGCCTGCCAGGGCGCACCGGAGTCGAGTCGTGTGCAGTTCACAACTCATTCGATGACCACCGGGCGACATCATGCCTTTGATGCACTCGGAGAGATCCGGGTAATCCGGGCAATCCGGGTGATCCCCACTGATTGGCTAGCACCATCGCGATCTTCATTCGGTGATTCGCCGAATTGAGAGCTCGACCTGACAGACCAAAGGGGCCCGGATTACCCGGAGGAGCCGGATCGGTTCGTCGTGGCGAGAGGGATCGCGCACCACGAGCCCTTATTGCTTTGTGAACGACGCTAGTCTGCCACGCGCACCGGACTCGAGTCGTGTGCAGTTCACAAATCATTCGATCATTGCCGGGCGAGATTATCCCATTGCTCCACTCGGAGCAATCCGGGTAATCCGCGGGCAATCCGGGTGATCCCCGCTGATTGGCTAGCACCATCGCGATCTTCATTCGGTGATTCGCCAAACTGAGAGCTCGACCAGACAGACCAAGGGTGCTCGGATTGCCCCGATTACCCGGATCGGTTCGTCGTGAAATGCCGTGCGTGCGGCCATACCTACCGGCGAACTTGGTTCACTGACAGACGACTTTCATGAAATGGCGGCATCAACAGCTCTCGCCCCGCTCGACACCATTGCGATCATGATTCGGAGATCACTGTTGTTAGGTTACCGCTCTCGTCGCAGCAGTTTCGCTCTAATTTACGAGTCCGTCTGCATTGGTGGCGGCGGTCGCGTATTCGTTGATTCGGTCGGAAGGGTGAGAGTGTTCCAACTCTTCCGCTGATGAGCCAATTCAACCCTCGCGATTTCGTCGACAACTTTCCGCCCGATCTCCGCAATCACCCGATGTGGCTGGGTCGGTGTTTTGGTGATCAGCGTCCGCCGAAGGACGGATGGTAAGGAGTTACTGAACACCAGTATCGGCTCCGGCGTCACTGACCATGGCGCCGGAGCTCACTCTTTCACGTGTACAACGGCAAACGCAGAGGGCAAGCTTCGTGGAGAATTCAATCGACTAGCATACTTGATGCTCGGGCGCATGGGACGCACGGGCTAGGCGTGACAAAGATCGGGAGCCGTTCGGGCGGTCTCGTACATCACTGGTGCGGAGAGGGGACGGTGAGCTACGCCGACAGAGGGACCTACATCGCCTCGCACTATTCGTTGCGTCACCGGGTCGTCGCTCGGGTCAGTCGGTCCCTCGACGGCGTGACGTACACCGCGAGGCGTGGACTGCTCAAGGGCATGCGGCGCAGGGGAGGGCTCGCCTTCGTCCCGAGTTGGCTCTGGCGCGACGCGCTGAAGCCGGAGGAGCGCTTTCTGGCCGCGCTCCAGCTGCGAGGCCAGACGGTCTATGACGTGGGCGGCTTCCACGGCCTGATGACGCTGTTCTTCGCGACCCGTGCTGCACACGTCGTCGTCTATGAGCCCAACGCCGAGAGCCGGACACGGATCGAAGAGAACGTCAGGCTCAACGGACTTACCAACGTCACGATTCGGCCGGTGGGCCTCGGCGTCGAGCGGCAGGAGCTGGATCTCGTGTTTGATCCCAGGATGCCGGGCGGGGCGAGCGCGGACCCGGCGATCAGTGCGCAGATCGGAGCAGGCGAGCGGCGGCGCATCACCGTCCTGCCGCTCGACACGGAGCTCGAGACGGAGCGCTTGCCCCTGCCGGACTTCATCAAGATCGATGTTGAAGGGATGGAGCTCGGCGTGCTCCGTGGCATGCGGAGCGTGCTGCGCACGCGCCATCCTGCGCTCTACATCGAGATGCATGGGGCGGACATGGCCGCCAAGCAGGCGAACGCACGAGCAGTCCTCACGGAACTTGCGGACGCAGGGTATACGTCGGTGTTGCACGTCGAGTCGGGGGCGACCGCCGTTGACGACGTGATTGCGGCGCAAGGGCACTTGTACGCGAGTTAGGCTTTAATGCCGGTGCCCGCGCCGTTTCCGGCCGCATTGGTCGTTCGAGCTTCTCGATGGAGCGGGGACTCCGAGTGGTCGCGGTCGTTCAGCCACCGAGCTCCATAGCGTGCGCAGTTGCCTGAGGAAGTGACGGCGTCGATCGTGCCTCCGGCAACTGCGCGCTCGCGAGCGCAAAGCGAAACGTCGCGCCGCCGTCGGCGTTCGTTGCTGCCGACAAGCGGCCGCCGTGCGCCTCGACGATGGTTCGCGACATCGCCAGGCCCAGTCCCGTTCCGTCCATCTTCGTGGTGTAAAAGGCGTCGAAGATGCGATCCTCGGCTCCAGGCTCGAGCCCCACACCGGAATCGCTGACGTCCACCTCGACCGTGCTCGGCGTCGAACGCACCGATCGGATTACTAGGCGCTTCGAATCTCCGGCATCGTGCATCGCTTCGACACCATTCCGGATCAGGTTCAGCAATACCTGTTGCAACTGCACGCGGTCGCCCTCGACCTTCGGCAGCTCGCTCTCGAGCTCCGTCGTGAGCATCACGCCGGCGCTCGCGACGTCGTGCCGCACGAGCTCGACCACCTCTCCGATCGTGGCGTTGAGATCCAACGGGCTGCGTTGGGTTGGTGTTTTGGTGATCAGCGTTCGCACGCGCGAGATGATCTCACTCGCCCGCATTGCGTCACGCTCCACGTCCATGAGGCAATCGCTCACTCCGTCGAGATCGGCGGGGCGAGCCAAGAGATACTGGCGACAGGTGGCCGCGTTCAACAGGATTGCGGCGAGCGGCTGCCTGAGCTCATGCGCGATCGATGAGGTGAGCGCCCCCAGCGTCATCGCTCGGTTCAGCCGCGCGACTTGTGCTCGCGTTTCGCCAAGGGCCTCGTCTGCCGCCCGTCGCTCGGTGACGTCGCGGGATACCGCGATCAGCGACTCCACCCTGCCAGTGGCGTCGAGCAACGGCGACACCACGGCATCGACCCATTTCTCGCCGCCAGATCTCGTGAGCACCCTGCCGTGAAAGGTGCCGATACCACCGGCGCGCGCACGCGCCAATGCGTTCTCGCCCTCCGCTTTGTCTTGCGGGCCAAGGTAGTCGAGGATGTTCGTACCCGTGATGCTGAGCTCTTCCAGCTCGAGCATCCGTATTCCGGCAGGGCTCATGTAGGTGAGCACGCCGTTGGGCTCGAGGATCTTGATGCACTCCGGGCTATTCTCGATGATCCGCCGGTTGAACTCTTCGCTCTTGCGAAGCTGTTCGGCGACGCACTTGCGATCAGTAATGTCACGCACGATCGAGACGAAGTCGCCATCGTCGCGCTGCACAACGCGCGCTTCGAAGTGCTTCTCCCCACCGTTGAGCGGCAGGGTATACTCGGCAAGTGCAGGTTCGCCTGTCGTGAGGGCTTCCTCGAAGCGCTGGCGAATGAGCGCGTCGAGATCCGGAGGCATGATGTCCCGCATGTTCTTGCCCAGGAACGACTCAGGTGGAACGAACAGGTCTTCCCTCTTCGCATGATAATCGAGATAGACGCCATCGCGGCTCAGCACGAAAATCAGGTCGGGGATCACTTTCAGCAGAGCGCGGTGCCGCCCTTCGCTTGCGCGCATCGCCAATTCCGCGCGGCGACGGCGTGACCGGCTGATCCAAAGTGCACCGATCAACACGGCCTCGATGAGCGCCAGCGCCGCGACCGTCGCGTTGACCTCTGTCTGTTGGAGCGTGACCGTGCCGCTGATCGCCCTGATCCAGGCGTGTGTCACGGACTGCGCTTCGGTGCGCGCGGGAGTGGAGGCTATCGCCACCAGTCCACAGCACGCCGAGAAGAGGGCCCGACGCCAGCCGTGCTTCAGTGAAGCTCTGCGCATGTCGCCGAGTGTTCTGTGGCCCATGACATCCTGCCGCTCGCCCAGCACCATTTCGGTTCTCCGTGTCACGATTCGCCGGGGTGGATCTGCACGATATCTGGCTTGTCTCTAGGATCCGTGGGACTACTCCAACAAACAAGATCCAACTGGCTCATGTCAGAGAAATTCCTGTCGTTACGAGATGATCCGCTCAACAAAGCGATCGTCTTAGTCGTGTCGAGCTCTGCGCGGTGATCGATGGCGGTCGCACACTCTGCGAAAGAGTGCGCATCATTGTCCTCATGAAGTGGGCAATGATCGGTACGAGCGTCATGGTCATCGATACGAGGGTCATCGTCAGCGGTACGCGCGGGACAGTCATCGGTACAGGCGTACGCGCTTTTGAAACGTCGATGCGTGCTGGCGGTACGGTTGACGGGGCGATCAGACCGGCTGTAAGCAGTAACCGAACGCAAGTTGGCGGCATCGGAACAGGCGATCGTGTCATCAGAACGAGCGGCACGATGAGCCGTAGGGCGCGCACCGTCGCCGGAAGGACCGCAGCGGTCATCGAAACTGGCAGTACTGTGATCGGATGGCGGCGCGCGATCATCAGAACGGTTGCGATTCTCGAGAAAAACAATGAGCGGCGAAGCAGCACGGCCATACTTGCCATCGGCACGACCACGGATTGCGGCAGACAACGCCTGTGGTCAAAGCGAATGACTTTCGGAGTCATCGGAACGGCTTCGAGCTCGAGCAGGGCGGCTTTTCGTTCGCGCCGAACGCGTTTGGGTTCATTCCGAACGAACTTTCGAGGCATCCGAACAACCTCGCGCGCCATCAGACCGACCCTGAACTGCGCGGAACAACCCTCACGACGAACTGACGTCGGCGAATGACGAGCGGAACACGCCTCTCGGTGAGCAGAACACGCGTACTGGCGAGTGGAAGGCGCGTTGTAGCCAGCAGAACACGCGTAGTCGCGAGTGGAAGGCCCCTCTCGGCAACCAGAAGGCGCGTAACGGCAGGCAGTGTAAGCCCCTCGACACGCGCGCGGGCTCCGGGACGCGGCCGATCTGTCCGCTATACCAACCCTTTAGCGGTTCTGGTGATCTAACCAGCAGTTCCGGCGCGACGGATCCTGGCGGATGTAACCCGGTCAGGCCTCGCTGCGTAGGGACGACGTCTTGTCACTCTACCCTGGAGAACCCGGAATGTCGTTTCTCAAGCGGCTCTTCTCGTCGAAAACCCCAGCGCCTAAAGAGCGCGTGCGTATCTGCGTAGAATGCGGCATGCCCGTGGCCCAGCACAAAGACTGGTGTTCCATTCAACGTGGGCAGGCGGAGATGGACCGACGCAACGCGGAGCGGCAGAAGGTTTCGTAGCCTCACCGAAGACTCGGCCGCCCCGGCACACAGAGCCGGCGGTGAGCAGATTGTGCCTATCGAAGGCAAGGTTGTCGTTGTCACCTAGGCCAACAGCCGTTGCTGGCGACGCGGTGAGGCGGGGATAACTTCGTACCTCCTCAATCTCGACGTGACGCCTGCCTTCTTCTGATCTACGCGACCAACTCCAAGCGACACTGAGCGGGCGCTATACGCTCGAGCGCGAGCTTGGCGGCGGTGGGATGTCGCGCGTGTTCGTCGCGGAGGAGAGCGCGCTCCACCGCATGGTCGTGGTCAAGGTGCTCCCGCCGGAGACGGCGGCGCAGGTCTCGCTCCAACGTTTCCGACGCGAGATCCTCCTGGCGGCCAAACTTCAGCATCCACACATCGTGCCGCTGCTCACAGCGGGCGATTCAAATGGCCTGCCGTACTTCACGATGCCATTCGTTGACGGCGAGTCGCTGCGGGTGCGCCTCGCGCGGCACGGCGAGTTGCCCGTCAACCATGCCATTCGCGTGCTGCGCGAGATCGCGTCGGCGCTCGCGTATGCGCATGAACACGGGATCGTGCATCGCGACATCAAGCCAGACAACGTGCTGCTCTCCGGCGGCAGCGCGATGGTCACGGATTTCGGCGTCGCGAAAGCGTTGAGTGCCTCGACCAGCGCGGAGGACGGCGCCATGACGTCGCTCGGCGTAGCGCTCGGCACACCGGCGTACATGTCCCCCGAGCAGGCGAGCGCCGATCCCAGTGTGGACCACCGCGCGGACATCTATTCGTTCGGCGTGCTCGCATACGAGCTGCTCACGGGGCAGCCACCCTTCGCGGGCCGCACGCCGCAGAACGTGCTGGCGGCACACGTGACCGAAACGCCCGAGCCGATCACGAAGCGGCGCGCCTCACTGCCACCCGCGCTCGCGGTGCTGGTAATGCGCTGCCTGGAGAAACGCCCAGCCGATCGGCCGCAGAGCGCGAACGAGATAATGCACGCGCTGGACGACATCACGACGCCGAGTGGGGGACTGCCGCCGACCGCGACGAGGGGGCTCCCCGCGGTGGAACCGTCGAGCGGAGCGTCGCGCGGTTCACGCCGGTGGGGCGTGATGGCGGCGGCGGCGATCGTTGTCGTCGTCATCGCGAGCTGGCTCCTCGCAGCGAGAACCGGCGTCGCGGCCAAACCGCGCAGCATCGCCGTGCTCCCGACGGACGTCGGCGCCGACACGGCGCACGCCTTTCTCGCCGACGGACTGTCGAGCGACCTCACCACCAAACTATCGAAGATCCCGGGGCTCTCGGTGCGCGCCTACTCGCCGTTGAGCGTCATGCACGGGCGCACGGTTCGCGAGGCTGGCAAGGAACTTGGCGTCCAGGCGATTGTGATGGTGAGGGTGGCGCGGTCCAGGACGCAACTCCGTGCGACCGCCTCGCTCGTGAATGCCGCAAACGACGACCTTCTCTGGTCCGAGGCGTTCGAGGCGAGCGACGAGGACCAGTTCGCGCTTCAGGACAAGCTCGTCTCCGCCATTGTGGAAGCGCTCAATCTCTCGCTGTCGGCGGCGACCACCAGCGCCGTGCGGGCGCGCGCAACGCGCAGCAATGAAGCGCACCAGCTGGTCCAACGCGCGCGATTCGAGGCAGACCAGTTCACGGCCGCTTCGCTCGCGTCCGCCATCTCGCACGCCGGAGACGCGATCGCGCTCGACTCGACCTACGCCGACGCGTGGGCCGCGCTTGCCCAGGCGTGGGGCTACAGGGCCGATGACTTCGTCCCGGCGGCGACGGCGGCTCCGCAAGTGCGGCGCGCTGCCGAGCATGCGCTGGCGCTCGACCCCACGCTTGCCGATGCGCACGCGCAGGTGGGGTTGTGGTCGATGACCTACGGCCACGATCCAGCAGCGGCATCGAAGGAGATGGAGCAGTCCCTGAGACTCGATTCCGCCAATGTCGCGGCAGGCGGGTGGTACCCCTTCCTTCTTACGTACTACCTGCATCTGCCGGACTCCGCACGCGCAGTGGAGCAGCGGGCGCAGCGACTCAACCCCCTGTCGTTCGGTGTTTGGAACCCATTTTTCCTTTCGCTCGATTTCGCGAAGGTGTCGCCGGACAGTGCGCGCGCTCTGTGCGCGCGCGCCGCGCGCATTCAGGAGCGGCTGGGAGCGGAGTGCGAAGCGCACCGGAGCCAAGCCGCAAACGACTCACGTGGCGCTGCCGCCGCGTGGCGACGGTGGGCCGGAGCCACGCCGAGTGGGCGGGATCTCGCGTACCTTGCCGTGAGCCTCATTGTGGCGGGCGACGTGTCGGGTGGTCGTGAAGCGCTACGGCAGGCGCTCATGCGTTCGAACACGGAGTACGTTCGGGAAGACCTGATCGCAAACGCGTTCATGAGGCTTGGCGACCGGGAGTCGGCGGTCAAGTGGTTGGTGAAGGGCGCCGCGTCGAACGTGGGTGGGATCGAGTTCTCGCTCGAAGACTCGCTCTATGCTCCCATTCGGTCCGATCCCGGCATACAGGCCGTCATTCAGCGGCTGAAGGTCGCGCGAGTGCATTGACCATGAACGTGCGCGTGAGTACCTGCATGTACGCAAGCTGCGTCCTCAGGCAGACATCGGCACCGAAGGGGGAGATCACGATCGTGCAGGCCAATCCTGCGGGATTACCCGGATGGACCCGATCGCCCCACGTAGAGGAAGAATGCCGTGCACCGGGCGACTCGTGATTTTGTGAACGGCACACCCGTCTCGATCGGCTCGCGCGTCCGACCGAGGTCGTTCACAAAGCAGTCACGGGCTCGTGGCGCGCGATGTCGGTCGCGATACCGAACCGATCCGAGTCATCCCGGTAATCCCCATCGCTTGGCCTGACGGGTCGAGCACTCGAGCGCGGCGCGCAATGCGTGTAGAACGACGCGTCCCGCGTCCCGCGCGTATCCAGTTCAACAACTTCGAACAAATGAAGGCGGCCCGACTCCCGGGCGCCTTTCATTTGTGCTGCGTGAAGCGCGCGCTTACTTCGATGCCGCCAAACGACGGACCCTTGCCGCGGACGGAGGCGCATCAGCGGCGCGTTATACAATGAATCTGGGCGGCGTCCCGATGCTCCACGCGTTCTTCCGCTTTCTGCTCCCCTTTCCGGAATGCTCGTTCGCATTCCATGGGCTAACCGTGGAGAATGTGCACGTGCGCGGCGGCTGCGACGGACCATGCCCATCGGGCGCAACCGAGGCCCTGCCGACGCTCGCCAGCCGCGGGATCCGGGTAACCGGTACCGGCGCCTAACGACAAGCTCGATCCCTGAGCGTCGTCGAGAAAATGATTGTCGATACTCCTGATTAGCATTGTGGCGGTGCCCGTCGGTGGCTGACAACGCCCGCAGGCGCTAATGGCGCTGCATTCGGGCGAGGCGAATATTGAGAGCACTAAACTTGCACCCGCCAATACAAGTCTCCCGGCCAAAAGCCCACAATCCAGCGGATGAGAACTCGAAGCGATGACGATTCCGAGAATCCGTCCTCCGCGACAAGTACGCAGTCAAGAAACCCTCCATCGAATTCTTGATGCGGCCGAGCGCGTGCTCGACGAGAAGAGCTTTACCGAAGCAACTGTTGCCGAGATCATGATCCGAGCCGGCGTAACTGTCGGCGCGTTCTATCGGCGCTTTCCGGACAAGGACGCGTTATTGCATTTTCTCGACGAGCGGTTCTTCCACGAGGTCGGCGAACGGGGTGAGGCGCTGCTGGATGCGGAGCGCTGGCGGGGCGCTTCCACGGCCGACTTTCTCACGGAGGTCGCGCGTGCCGCAGTGGATCTGTATCTGAGCAATCGCGGCGTCGCCCGGAGCCTGTTTCTCCGGGCCCGCGTCGACCCGGTCGTTCAGGCGACCGCCCGACGGGTAAACGCACGCTTCATCGAACGACTCCAGGCGGTGCTCCTCGAGCCTGAGCGCCGAGGTGAATTGACGCATCCAGATCCGGAACGCGCGATTGCTCTCGGGTTCATGATGTTCATGGCCGCGTTACGGGAGACGACACTGTTTGGTGAAGTGTGGCCAAATCATCGTGAGATCGTTGGGGGAGCGCTCGCGGACGAGCTGGCGCGTCTTTACCTCTCCTACCTCGGCGCGCCCCTGAGTCCGACCGTTCAGCGTCGGGCAAACGCGTGGCCGCCCGCTCCGAGTCCTACCGACTTCAATGGGCAGCACGATGAGGGAATTGGAATTGGGATCGCGGCTGTACTCGTGCCCGACGCGGGGCGTCGCACGACGGAGCCGCTCGTTCCGCTGGAGCCGATGACCGTCCTCCAACATACGCCGGTTGTCGTGGGCTCGAGTAGCGAAGCCTAACGAGACAGGCTTACTGAGCTGACAAGCGCACACCCAAGGGCCCCCTTCGTCACGGGGGCCCTTGTTGCGCCATCCCGGGCCAGACGCTCGCTTGCTGAACCTCTCTGGTGGCGTCCGCTTGTTGGCCGTTCGCCTGCGGCGCGACGGCGCATGCTGTGGAGAGGCCTCGAGTGTCTGGAGCAGCGTGAATCACTCGACAGTGCGCCGGAATCCATCGTGGAGCGTGACAGTCGGCCCGTAGCTCAGCGTGCGCCGCGTACCAAATACATTGAAATAGCGGAGCGCCGCGGTCTCGAGCCCGAAGATTCAAACGTCGCTCTTCAGTAGTGCTCGCCAGCCAGCTTGCTCGACGCATAGCGAGACACGGGCCGAGCCACCATCCACTCGTGCTTCGGGACATCGGCGTTGTCGTAGGCCGGTGACGAGGTATCCCACAAGCACTCCCTCGTTATTGGTTGGCTGTGCCCGCGGAATACAGACGGGCGGGGGCCCCGTTAGGCACAGCGAGAGTGGAGAATGCTCTCGCCGCACTCGGTGAGCTCACGAATTGCCCTCGTCGGCTCCTCCTTGGGTCGAGCGGCACCGTCGCCGGGCAGGCGCCAGCAAATTGAGCGATTGCAAGAAGGCGAGTGGGTACGGGCTGAGAAAGCGTTTATCAACATTGAATCGTGGAGAGAGAGGCCACTCCTTCCCCTGGAGTGGGGAGAGGGCTCCCACCACACCGTTCGCGACTGCGAACTACCATTCCCATCGTGCACAGACGATTGAGCAGATTCTCATTACGCGTTCTCGCCGACGAAGCGGTATGAGGAGCATTCGCTGGTACGCCTCGTGCGACCCCTGCGCACCCGTTCGGGCGTCGTCGACGAGAGTGGGGCAGCTGTCGAATCGCGGATGGCGCTGAGACAGAAGATCGGGAGGGGCGGAGGGGGTGGCGCAGTGACGATTGTGCATGGAGTAGCAGTGCTGTGTGGTGGCGGGATCCTCGCCGTGTGGATCATTTATCCCGCTCTCATCGGATGTCTTGCGGCGCGCCGGCGCGGGCACGTGGCCGACAGTGAGGACGGTAGTGGCACCGTACCACCGGTGTCGATCATCATTGCGACCCGCGATGACCTCGAAACGATTCGCGAGCGCATTGCCGACTGCCTGCGCAGTGCAGCTGGCGCGCGAGAGTGCGAGATCATCGTCGCTATCGATGCGCGAAGCGATCATCCGATTCCCCCCGACGCGATCGACAACGCCGCTGTGCGCGTCGTTCAGGGTGATGCTCCGGGCGGAAAGGCGGCGACACTGAACGCGGGGGTACGCGCCGCGCGACACGAGCTACTGCTGTTCACCGATGCGCACCAGCGATTCGAGCCACATGCCGTGGCGCGGCTCGCCGCCGCCTTCGCCGATGAGCGAGTGGGCGCTGCCTCGGGCCGCCTCGAGCTGTCAGGCGGCGCGAGCCGTTCCCCGGTGGGCCGCTACTGGTCTTACGAGCGGTGGCTGCGACGCTGTGAAGCGACCGTGAATTCGTGTGTCGGAGCGACCGGAGCCATCTGGGCAATGCGCCGGTCGCTGTGGACTCCCCTTCCGACATCGCTGATCCTCGATGACGTCTTCACGCCAATGCGCGTGGTGCTGGCCGGCCGGCGTGTCGCCTTCGTGGACGACGCGCGAGCCGCGGACCTCCGCGATCCCGATCGCGGCCACGAATACCGTCGCAAGGTGCGGACGTTGACGGGCGTGGTGCAGCTGTGCTGCTGGCTGCCGGAACTGCTCATTCCCTCCCGGAATCCGATCTGGTGGCAGTTCATGTTTCATAAACTCCTCCGGCTCCTCACGCCGTATTGGCTGATCGGGCTCGTCGCGTCGACCGGGCTCATGATGCTTCGCTGGCTGGAGAACAACCCGGTGGCAATGAGCCTGCCGTTCGCCGCGATCGCGGCGATGAGCACCATCCGCAAAGCGAGAATCGCCCGTATCATCGGCAGCGCCATCGTGTGGGGAGTGATGCTGCAGGCGGCGCTGCTGGTCGCAACGTTAAATGGCGTCCGCCGCCAGTGGGACGTGTGGAGCACGTGAGCGCACGTTAGGCGCCGAGCGACGAGTGGCCACCTTCTTCACTCGGATTGCCGGATGCCCTGGTGATGTAAGGCACACACCTTGTAGTGGACTGTGGACTGTGACCGAGTAGAAGCGCACTGACAGCATCATTAAGAGATCTTTAATCTCGTTGCACTCGCGACAGAGGAGACACCGTGGCGGATCGTGGGGCGATGCAGCCGCACGCGCAGGCGCAGGAGGCGCTCGCGCACCAAACCGAAGACCAGCCTATCGTTCACACCGAATCGGCAACGCTGTTCCTGGGGAGTCCAGCGAAGGTGAAGCTGGCGGACAGCCGCTTGACCGGCAATGGCGCGGCGACATCGTCCACCGGCGAGCCAGTCGTCGCAACGGTGGTCGCGGCGACAGAGGTCGCGCCCGCGCCACCACCGCCGTTCACATTCGCGCAACTCGCGCGTTATCAGCGGATAGAGCGGTTCGTGAACATCGTCGTCTCGGCGCTCGCGCTCGTGGTCGCTGCTCCGCTGATGATCGTGATCGCAATCGCCATCAAGCTGACCTCGCCAGGCCCGGTGCTCTACCGGCAACCGCGTGTGGGATTGAATCGGCGCGGCGTGCGGCTGCACGCGCGACGCCGTAGTGACGCGCGCTGGTTCTTGTGGGCCCGCTTCCTCGCACAGCACGACGACCTTCGCGCGCGCGACCTCGGCGGGCAAGTCTTCATGATTTATAAGTTCCGAACGATGTGCGAATCCGCCGAGAGTGATACCGGCGCCGTGTGGGCCGTTCGCAATGATCCCCGCAGCACGCCGCTCGGCTGCTTTCTCCGCCAATATCGGCTCGACGAGTTGCCGCAGCTGTTCAACGTTCTCAAAGGCGACATGAATATCGTGGGGCCCCGTCCGGAGCGACCGAGCATCTTCGCCCGACTCTCCGAGCAGATCGACGAATATCCATTACGCCAGCGGGCCAAACCCGGCATCACGGGATGGGCACAGATTCACCTGTTCTATGACTCCTGTGTCGACGATGTGCGGAGGAAGGTGCGCTACGATCTCGAGTACCTCCGTCAAAAGAGCATCGTGCGCGATCTGGCCATCATGGCGAAGACGCTGCCATCGGTACTGTTCAAACGGCGCGGTTGGTAGCTCGCCCGTCTGGCAATCGAAGCGCTCACGTGGCACGCTCAATGGCGACGCGAGACGTCTCGCTCCGCATGTATTGGGCACTCAGAGACGTCATCGCGCCCGAGCTGGTCTCCTCACAAGAAGCGTATGCGGCGATGGTCCGCGCTCAGGTGAACGAGCACGACCAATGGTTGGACCTCGGATGCGGTCACCAGGCGCTGGCGGATTGGCATGCTGACGACGAACGGCGCCTCGTCAACACGTGCGAGACGGTGGTGGGGCTCGACGGCGACATCGGGTCCCTCGCCAAGCACCGCAGCATTCGTCTTCGCGTGGGCGGCGACATCTCGCGTCTCCCATTCAAGGACGCCTGCTTCGAGCTCGTGACCTTGAACATGGTGCTCGAGCACCTGCAGACGCCAAGCGCGTCGTTTGCGGAGATTGCACGAGTTCTCAAGCCGGGTGGTACCTGTATCGCGCTCACGCCCAATGCGAATGGGTACACGACGCTCCTCGCGCGTTCGGTACCTGCCGGCGTGAAGCGCCGCGCTGTCTGGATCCTCGAAGGCAGGAAAGCCGTAGACGTATTTCCGGCGTATTATCGGGCAAACACCCAGCGCCGGATGAAGCAACTCTCGGAGGCGAGCTCACTCATGGTCGTGAGTATCGCGATGCTCACAACAGACGCCGTTTTCGCCGTGGTACCACCCGTCGCCGCACTCGAGCTACTCTGGATCCGACTGCTGATGACGAGGCCCTTCCGTGGGCTGCGGCCGAATATGCTTGCGGTGTTGAGAAAATCCGCGCCGGCGTGAGTCGTGGCGGACCGACACGACAGCATCAGGCACGGCGATCGTCGTACGCGTCATGGCGGACCGCGCGGTGGGGCAGGAGCGCGGCGACACCCGAGAGCCAGCCCCTGAACACTGGCTCCGGCGTCACCATCGTATCCACGAAACGCGGAATCAGGAGTCCATCCGTGGCCGCGGTCATATAGCCAGGGATGCACGTCGTCGCACTGCGAATGCCGTGTTGCCGGAGACTCGGGAGCAAGTCGCGACGATAGCAGCCGCTCGGGTAGCAGAGATGCGCCGGCACGCGTCCGCGGAGCCTAACGATGTGCTCGCGGTTCTCGGCCAGATCGCTCAGAAACCGTGACGCGTCGTCCGGTGGCTGATGACGATGGGTGTGGAGCTCGACGTCGACGAGCTCGGCGGGGAGTGCTGCCACCTCTTCCCGGCTCATGATCTGAAAGAGCCGCGTGCGCACGAGAGTCTCGTAGCCGAAGCCGCTCGCGTCGGCCACGCGCTCCACGAGCGCGTGCTTCTCCGCGGCGGATGCCTTCGTCACGTCGATGCCCAACTCCGCCACGAATGCCGACAGATCGAGCGCTCGCTTGGAGGCCTGCCACAGGAGGTACGGCAGAGCGAGGTCCGGTATGGGGATTTGCCGACCGCAATAGTACGTCGTCAGGTACACCGTCGCTCGCATGTCGAGCTCGCGGAGCACCGGTAGCGCGCGGACGGCAAAGTCGGCGAACCCATCGTCGAACGTGAGCGCGACGGCGCGCTCCGGAAGCGTGCCGGTCGCACACCGCTCCAGTGCCTCGCCAAGCGGCAGCACCGAGCAGCCGGTCTCCCTGAGCAGCGTTAGGCGGCGTCGCAGATGGTCCTGGGTCACGTGCAGCTCGGGATCCCACTCATGTTCGTCTACGAGCGACACCCCGTGATAACACAGGATCAGCAGCCGATGTCTGCGCACCATCGACGAGCCGATGATCGTATTCAATCGCGCAGCCTGCGCGGCTTCGAAAGCCAGATGCTTCGCGCGTCGAAGAAGGGGTGCCATCGTTACACACTCATGCGCGGCGCGCTGGCATCCCGGGCAGGAACTCGCGCAACGTCGGACGCGCCAGTGCGTCGCCGATCGAGGCGCCGATAGAGTGCGAGCCACTGATCGCGAATGGCTTCCCACGTGTACGCCTCGCAGCTCGCTCGCGCGGCAGCTGTCAATCGATTGGCGAGTGCCTGGTCATCGAGCAGACGCAGAATCTGACGCGCGATCGCCTCATGATCGCCCACTGGCGCGAGAAGTCCCTGCACACCGTCCTCGAGAATGGCGGGAACGCCGCCAGCGTTCGTCGACACCACGGGAAGCCCGGAGGCAAACGCTTCCAGGATCGACACGGGCATGTTGTCAATATTCGGCGTCTGCACGTAAATGTCGGCCGCCGCATACGCGCGTGACATCGCGTCGGGCGGAACACGTCCGAGGAACGTCACGTTGCGGAGCCCAAGCTCGCCCGCCAGGGCCCGAAGCCGCGACTCCTCGCTGCCGCTACCGATGACCGTGAGCGATGCATCCGGACAGCGCGCCTGAACCGCGGCAAACGCGCGCAGGGTGCATCCCACGTTATAAAGTTGCTCAAAATTCCTCGTCGAGATGAGTCGCGGGCGCAGTGGCCGCCGTGGGGCAAAGCGGAACTGTGTCAGGTCGATGACGTTCGGAATGATCTCGGCGTGAAGCCCAAATCGTGCAAAGATGGCGCCGAGGAACGACGACGGTACGACGTTGGCGTCCGTGCGTCCGAGCGCCGCCCGCGCGATGCCGGATCGTCGCAGATGATCAGGCGCTTCCCCGCTGTGATAATGGATGATCGCCGCACGGCCGAACAAGCGACTCACGAGCAGAGCGGGGAGTGGCGCAAGAAGAAACGAGTAATAGGAGGCCGAGAAGGCGTGGACCACATCGGCCCGCCGCAGCTCGCGGAACAGCATCGGCCAGTAGAGAAGCTGTGTGAGGATCGTCCGCAGGAACTTGATACGCACCAAAGGGGCGAGCGCGCGCGGCGGAACGGGATTGATCGGCACGAGGCGCGCTGCGACGTCGGGATCGTTCTCCCACGCGCGTAATAAGAGATCGGCCTGAACGGCCTGACCGCCGAGAATGCGCAGCGACGGCGCGACGAGGGCGACGTGCAGAGGAGCGTTCATCGCTGAGAGACAGCGGACGACGTAGGTGATGACTGCTGAACGACACCACGAGTCGCGTTCAAGACGGCATCGATGTCAGCCCCGGGATCGCGACCATCCGCCTCTTTTCCACGGTACGGGCTCGTCGCTGCGAGGTGCAGATCGCCAGTGGCGACATTCACGAATCCCACCTCGGCCGTCGTGCGTGGAAAGGAATTGTCCGGCGGATACTTGGCGTGAGTGACACCAATGATGACGTTGCCGTTGAAAACCCAATCCGGCTCCGCTCGCGCATCGAGGGCGGCGGTACCTTCGCCAGCGTCCTGACCGAACACACCGTATTGGCCCCGCGTGACGATGTTGTCACGAAAGACAAATCGGGCCAGCTTGTGCCCGGAGTTATCGATGGTGACCGCGGTGTTGCACGTCGCGGGATTCGCTTGCAGAGCCGTATTGTGTTCGATCGTCACATCCGCCGGACCGCCGAGGAGCTGAAAGAGTCGTCCATGACTGCGGAAGGGCTCGGCGCTGATGTTCTCGAAAACATTATCGACGATCTTCACACGGCTTGCGGGGACGGCCGGCTGACTCTCCGGCCGAGCCGCGAGCATCACGCCCGCCCCTGCGTTGCGCACGATATTGCGACGAAACGTCACATCGCGTACAACGGACCAGGGCGCCGTGCCGTTCTGATCGACCGATTTCCACACCATCGCAAATCCATCCTGGCCGTCGACCCAGTTGTTCTCGAACACGTTCCCTTCGATGAGCACTCGCTGGGCGTGTTTGAGCTCGAGAATGTTCTTTACGAGCCACACTCCTTTCCACGACAGCGGACGGGCAAAATGATTGTGGCGGATCTCGATGTCGGATGGCGTCAGCCCCGGGATCGTCGGATCACCTCCGCCAAAAGCAACGTTCTCGCCGGCACCTTCGAGGTAGTTGTTCGCGATCTTGAAAGGGCCGGGCCCGTTCCAGCCTGCCACGGCTTGACTGTCGTAGCGCTTGTCGTGGCATTCGGAGAGATACGAATCGATCACTGCATTTGAAGCACCGTTCAGCACCACGCAACGTCGCAGATTGAGCCGCGGCTGTCCGTGCACGTAAACGCGGTCGAGGATGAGATCATGAGCGACGCGCTCGAGAGAGCTCTGCGAGCCGGAGCCATCGCCGAAACTCACGATTCCAAAACTCTCAACAACGGCGGCGCTCGTCGTCGCTTCGATCGCCACGATACGGTAATGATGCGCGCCGAGTGCCGTGCGAATCGCCGGCACCGCATTCGGGCTCACCAGCTTCGCGAGCACCGAGGCATACGCCGGTGTCATCCGCGTTCCTTCCGGAGGCAGCTCGTTGTCAGCGGCTGCCGTCCGAATCACGATCCAGCTCGAGCCTTTCTTCTCCGGCAGAACGAAGTTACCGACAAATGTCGCCCCAGGTTCGAGCAGTAGCTCGTCGCCCGGTCGTGCCGCATCGATGACAGCTTGCAGGTCGTCGCCCTTCCTCACGCGTCGCACGCTCCCCGTCGCACGAGTGAAGCGAGTGTCGATCAGCGCGCGCGGCAGCTCTGGCTCGGCGGAGCCGGAGCGCGCGCTCCGTGGCGTGGGCGCGGAATCCGGCGAAGCCGCCTGCGCTTCGGGCGACCATGATGCCCAGCTATTGTGCTCACTCTCCCGCCGGCATGCCGGAAGGCAGAGTGCCAGGAGCGCGATCGTCCCGAGCATGGATCTCATATCGTTAGGGTCTTGGACCCGCGCAACGCCGGCTCGGCGGCACTGCGTAGATAATAGAGCCGCTCATATGCCTCGAGCATCGTATCCTCGCTATAGCGCTCGACGATCTCGGACCGGGCATCGAGTGTAACGGTCCGACGACGGTCAACATCCTCGATCGCGGCATGCATCGCCTCACCTAACGCCACCGCATCACCGGAAGGCGCGAGCCATCCAAGGCGTCCGTGCGCAAGCAGATCGGGAATACCGCCGACGCTTGTCGACACGACCGGCACGCCGCTCGCCATCGCCTCGAGCACGCTCATGGGCATGCCTTCATGCTTGGACGAGAGAACGAACAGGTCCATGTCCCGATAGAGCTTCGCGACATCCGGCGCCTCGCCGAAGAGAAACGCGTGACCACTGAGTCCGAGTGACGAGATGCGCTCCTGCAGTGCAGCCCGGCACGTGCCCTCACCGATGATGACGAGAGCCGCATTCGCGTGACGCGTTCGGAGTAGGGCAAAGGCGTGGAGAAGCATCGCGTGATTCTTCACCGGGGCGAGTCGCCCAACGGCCGCGATGAGGATTCTCGAATCGTCGATGCCGAGGCGACGATGCAAATCGCCTGTACGAGCCGCGGGCGCGAATCGGTTGATGTCGACGCCGTTCGGGACAACGCGCACCTGCTTCGGTTCGAGACCGTCTCGACCAGTCAGCATCGCCCGCAGCTGATTGGAGACGGCGACGACACAATCGGTGTGCCGAGCAGCACGACGTCGTAAGGCCCTGGCGTACCACGGCTCGGGGTCGAACAGTCCATGCTCAGTGTGAATCACCCAGGGCACGGCGCCGCGGCGCGCCGCACGCACCGCCTTGAGCCACGCACCGCTGTGCGTGTGCACGATGTCGGGCTCGACATCGCGCAGCCACCGCTCGAGACTGGGAGCGCGTATGTTCGTCAACAGCCCCTGCGCACGGACGACGGTCACGCGATATCCGTCTCCGCGGAGCTGATCGGCCAGTGGGCCACCTTCCACGATGCAGGTGACGCCGACCTCGTGACCCCGACGGCTCAGCGATCGCGTCAAGCGTGCCGCCATGACTTCCATGCCGCCAACCTGCAGCTCGGGGAGTACCATCTCCACTTTCAGGCGTCGCCTGCCGAACACTGTGTCACGCGCCTCCACTCGTCAGCTCCCGCACGCCGTGCGCGACTCGGCAACGGACAGAATGCTCGGGGCGAGCGTGCTGGCAACGATCGCGGCCCCCTCGTCGGAGAAGTGTGAGAAGTCACTGAATGCGGTCCGCGGACTGGTTGATAGCCGCGTTGCGAGGTCCACGGTGGCGACGGAGGAGTCCGCGGCAGCGCGTAGCGTCTCGGCTCTCGCCGCCGAGTCGAAGGCGACGATCATGGCTCCGGGAGCCCTCGGGTAGAAACGTTCCCAAGCCAGCAACAGGTCGCGATTCATGCCCCCGGGTTGCATGAAGACATTCGCGTGCGTCGCAACGACGGCGACGGCGCCCGTGGAGCGAATGGTTCCGAGGAGGTGTCGAAGGTCCGCACCGTATTGTGCGAGACGATCGGCGGGTATGGATGAAAAGCGCCATCCGGGAGGGTGAGCGCGGACATATTGCTCCGTCTCACGTCGTCGCATCCACGTTTTGAGGAAATCAGGTAGAGCGGTTTTGATCTGCTCGCGTAAACGGTGCGCGATCCGCGGGTGAAGGACCCATGCGAGCGGTGGCTCAGCGGCGCGCCCGGAGCTGTCAGGCGTCGCCGCACGTGGGGGTTGGTCCTCGAGATACTGGGCGGGCGTCGGGTAAACGACGATGACATCGGGGCTGAAACGCCTAACGCGGTTGCGAACGTCCTCGTCTATCGTGGGGAGCGACATACCAGGCAGCGCGGCGTTCAGCACCTCGTAACGTCGCGTGTCAAACGATGCACACGCCGGCCGCGATGCGAGTGCATGATTGAGGGAATCCTCCAGCTGTCGCGGGTACTCGTTGCCCGGAGATTCATAAAGGCCAAACGTCTCTGACGCCCCGACAACCACGATGCGGGTTGTGCCGGGTGCTTTGGAAATCGACGCGGCCGGGCCACGCGTTCCGAGATCGTTCATCGCCCACTTTTGGAAGCGGGCGTTAGGCCGGCCGTGCACACCGTCCGCGTCGCGGACAAGGAGGTCCGTCTGCGAGGCGATCGGCGAGAATGGTGGCGTGCGGAATCTGATCCAATCCTCGATGCGACAGGTGAGCTCCAGCGTCAACACGAAGAGAATGCCGAGCGCGCTCCAGCGGATGCTCGCGCCAATCGCCGAATACCGCGCCGGTTCGACCGGTGGTGCGAGTGTCTGCTCTTCTTCTTCCGTGAGGAGCGCGAGGTTGGCAGTCACGTCTCGGCTCAGAACTGGAAATAAAGGAAAGGCGACTGCCGCGAGCCGAGGATGACCGCGAGGCAGGCCGCGAGCTGGGCGGCGAGAGCGGCGCGACGTCCCCAAGCGAAGTCGTGCGACATCTCCCACACATTCGGGCCGATCATCGCCCACCAGGCCGCAACGAAAAGCGTTGGGAGGATCAGCAGCGCATCACCACCGAGAATTCCAGCCGTGGGCGAGAACATGGCGGCGAGTACGTGTGCGGCCATCGAGAAGCTGGTGGCGCGGAAGAATACCCAGCCGATCACCACGAGGAGAAACATCGCGGCCTGCCGAAGAAGAACGGGGAGGCGATCCCAATGCCGCCCGAACCGGCGATAGAGCGACAGCAGGATGCCGTGATATCCGCCCCACGCCACGAAAGTCCAGCCGGCACCGTGCCAAAGACCGCCGAGCAGCATCGTGATCATGAGATTGCGATAGGTTTGCCTCTCGCCGCTTCGATTCCCGCCGAGCGGGATGTAGAGGTAGTCGCGGAGCACGCAGGAGAGCGAGATGTGCCAGCGACGCCAGAAGTCCGAGGGATCGAGTGCTTTGTAGGGTGAGTTGAAGTTCTGCGGCAGCCGAAGCCCGAAGAGATATCCGAGTCCCACGGCCATAGTGCTGTAGCCGGAGAAGTCGAAATAGAGTTGAAAGGTGTAGCCGAGCATGGCGAACCATGCGCCGAGCGTGGACAGCGTCTGGTAGTGCGCGAGCGCTGGATCGACAAATGCCGCGAGCGTATCCGCGACGAGGACTTTTTCGACGAGACCGATGACGAAGAACGAGACACCGCGCTGCATCCAGCGATGGCGGTCCTGATCGCCGAGGGACTCCAAATCCGATTCGATCTGTCGGAACCTAACGATGGGGCCGGCGATGAGCTGCGAGAAGAGCGACACGTACGCGGAGAACTCGAACAGATTGCGTGTGGGCCGGATCACGCCACGATAGCTGTCGACGATGTACGTGATGGTGTGAAAGGTGTAGAACGAGATTCCCACGGGGAGAATGATGTCGAGATGCGGCACTCGGACATCGGCGCCGAACAGATGAGCCATCTGACGCGTGGAGGCGAGCGCGAAATTCGCATATTTGAAAAAGCCGAGCAATGTCAGGTCGACGACGATCGGAATCACCAGGCACGCGCGCCGCGCCCGTGGATCGGACCAGCGAAGAAATCCCAGTCCGGCGGAGTAGCTCACGAGCGTTGAGAATCCCATCAACAGACAGAACCACGGATTCCAGTAGCCATAAAACACATAGCCGCTGATGGCGAGCCACACGTAGCGACTGGACGCCGTGCGCAAGCTCCAGAAGACGACATAGCACACGGGGAGGAACCCGAACAGGAAGATGAGGCTGTTGAACAGCATTCTCTCTCCTCAGCGCCCCGGCGTCATGGCCGCAAACGGCAGGCGCGTTGTGTACGGCGACCCGGCGCGCACGCCGACGCAGATCGCCAGGATGAAATACATGATCGGATGGTATGCGAAGGAGAGAAAGAACCCGGTGGTGATCACTCCGATGAGCGCGCACTGAGCCGCTGCCGCGAGCCGTGCTTCTTCGGTGGCCGGCCATGGATGAGCTGATACGTCGCGGGTAGCCAGCCGATAGACCCGCCGACACTCGCGTTCCGCCGACCACAGCGCCACGAGAAAGGCCGCCAGCCCAAACACGCCGAGCTCCGCGCCGATCTCGACGAAGGAATTGTGCGCGGCCGTATACCGTATACCGTACCCCTCGTCGTGCTTGCCGCTGAGCACTCCCTCCGCTGTTGAGAAGTTGTTGATCCCGACACCGAGAATGGGGTGTGTCGCCATGTATCCGATACCGCGCGTCCAGACCTGAATTCGTCCCTCGCGCTCGGTGAAGTTGTAATCGGATCGCGGCGTGAAGATCGTCTCGAAGCGAGTGAGTCGAGCCTCGTCCGCGGCAAGAACGAAGATTGCGGCGCTGAAGACAATGCCGATGGCATAGGCCCATCGCTTACGTGGCCCAGCGCGGAGGATGAGGAGCAGGGCCACGACGAGAAGACCGATCACACCGCCCCGCGATCCCGTTTTTACGACCGCGGCAACCAGGAACGGAACCGCTGCGAAGCCAATCCAGCGCGTTGTTCCCCGCCGGGCGGCGAGTAGGGTGGCGAAAGGAATCGTGCTCACGAACAGCGCGGCCGAGTCATTCGGATCCAACCCGCCGATGTACGGCCGTCCTTCCGCATCCAGTGACACGCCAGCGAGCACGTAGCAGGCTGCGGCGATGACCGATACGACGAGTGACAGAATGCAAATGCGCGCTGTGTCACGATCGGCGACGGCGGTACTGACGATGATGAAGAGCGCCAGCAATGGCGTGAGCACGGTGACGACGAACGCGATGCTGTTCGACGGCCAGATGGAGAGCGGAATGGACAACAACCCGAGAGTGGCGATTATGGCCACGCATTTCGAGGTTGTCGCACGCATCGCGTTGAGCAGTTGCCAACGGGGAAGAGCAACGGCGATCACCACCAGCATGAACGGTACGAGCGGCTTGCTCAGCGGAATGTGCGAGAGCAAGGGCATCGTTTCCTGCACTTTGGCGACGGCGAGGGGAACCAGCGCGGCCAGAGCGATCCGGAAGATGCGCGCGCCGGTCGCGACCGGGGCGTTCGGTGCCGCCGTGGGCGCGACGCCGATCACGATGCGTGACATCGTGCCGTCCCGTCGTGGAGTGAGCTGATGCGGTCGAGCGGCGTCGCGGCGACCATGATGACCTCCGTCAGAGCTTGCGAAGCGCAGCCAGTCCGCTCTGCCGCGCGAGGTCCGCGACGCGGGTCTCGAGTGGTGCGGCGTCATCCGCGCCGTCTGCGTGCAGGTAGGTGTAGTACGCGTACGACGTTTCTTCCTGGAAGTCGTTCAGCACCGCTCCGACCAACTCGATCGGAAGCCGATGGAGGAGCTTGAGCTTGGCCTCAGCGATCCGCCGGTCCGTTTCACCAGAGCGAAGCACGAGAAGGAGCTTGCCCGTCACGGTGCCGAGCACGTACGGATCGATTCCCGCGCCTAACGGGGGACTGTCGACGATGACGACGTGGAAGCGGCTCTCCAGCTCCGAGATGAGATCAGACATCCTCGGCGACGTCAGGAGCTCCGGGCCGCGATCGTTCGACATGCCGCGGGGCAGGAGCGTCAGATTGTCGAAGGTGGTCGACCGCAGCACGGATTCGAGCGTTGCGTCTCCAGCCAGGTAATCGAGCAGCCCGGGACGCCGGTCGACCGCAAACCGCGCGTGTAGCTCGCCACGTCGCGTGTCGCCGTCGATCAGCAACGTTTTACAACCCGCTTGCGCGAAGGAGACCGACAGCTGAGACGAGAGGAACGATTTCCCTTCGCCTGGTCCGGGACTCGATATCGTGAGCAGCACGCGGTCGGTGACGTCGAACGCATGCGTGAGACTGAGTCGGATGGAGCGCACGCCTTCCACCAACTGGGCAGCCTTTTCGGGATTGCTGACACTGGATGCAGATACGGCGGGAATCGCTCCGATGACGTCGAGCCCCAGCTCGTTCGTGGCTTGCTCGGCATAACGGAACCGTTTGTCCAAGCGATCGAGCAGGATCGCAAGAGCGGCAGCGACTCCCCCGCTGAGGAGAATCGCGAGAAGCACAATGAGGGGCGCGCGATTTCTCGTCGGGTGCTCCGGCGGTGCCGGCACATCGAGGATCTGAACGTCGGGCACGGTGCTCGCCTCGGCGAGAACTGCTTCCTCGTACCGGTTCTTCAAGGTCGTGTACAGCGCGCTTCGCGCCGCGAGATTTCTGCGCAGCCGTCCCTCATCGATGGTGCGCGCCGGGATGTCCCGGAGCTGTTGCATCGTGCCCTGCAGCTGCCCGGCGAGACCAGCCTCGCGTTGTTTCAGTTCCGCGATCAAGCCAGTGACGATGCGAGGAATGGTGTGCGTTCGCAGCTCATCGACCTGCTGCTTCAGCTCACGGACGCTACTGTGATCGTCCGTGTATGTGCGCTGCGCCGCGCGCAACGCAGCCTCCTTCGTGGAGAGCTCATTGAGCTTGTCTTTGAGATCGAGGGGCGCGTTCCGCTCCACGACCGGCACCGACCACACGGCGCTCGGATCGAGTGTGCCTTGCTCGATCGCTGCCCAAGTGCTCTCGAGTCCCTCGCGGTCACGCCGAATGTCGTCGTATTCGACCTGCCGCTTGAAGTAGGTGTCGACCACTGCATTGCCACCGGCCTGTTCGGCGGGCGCGCTGCCTGGTATGCCGGAGGCGGAGGGCGGCGGAGTCACCGCGTAGCTGATGGACGGCAACGCGATCGTACGGACGAGGAAACTCTGAAGCTCCGACTCGGCGGTCTTGAGATCCTTGTCAGCATAGTCGAGCTGCTGCTTGAGCACCTTCGTCACGGTACTGATATTGTGTTTCTTCAGCTCGGCAGCGGCGTTCATGAACTCATCGAGCAGCGTCGACATCACCGCGGTCGTGCGCACCGGGTCGTTCCCCTTCAGCGTCAGGTCGAGGAGGTTGCTCTCGCGAGAGAAGCTCACCGTGAGCTGCGCGCGGAGGCGCAACGCGGCTTCGCGCGGCGTGAGCAGGGTGAATGCGACCGTGCGTCCGGCGGGCAGGAGCGCGGCGGGCGGCTGCCAGAGGAAACCGAGCGCCCGGCCGATGGAATCGCCGACAGCACCGGAAGCGAGCTGCGCGCCATTGGCGGTCATGAGCTTGTACTGGTGACCCGACTCATCAACCTGCAGCTTGTACTTCCCGGGACGGAAGCGGCTGTCGGTTTCGAACTGTGCAAACATCGTCGCGTCACGCGCTTTCGGCTGTACGTGCAAGGCCATTCTGCGCGCAACGCGCTCCAGAATCGCGAAGCTGGTCAGCAAGTCGGGCCAGGCCGTTTGCCGCATCAACTCACCGGCGCGAATCGGCGCCGCTCTGTCTCGCTCATCAGGCGAGTCGCCTGACGAGATCCAGAGAGTGGAGTGCACTTCGTACTCGGGTGGAAGCAGCCGTGTCACCGCGAAACCGAGCGTTCCGCCGGCGAGGACCACGACGAGCATGAGCCACTTGTAACGCCGCAGGGCGGCGGCGTAGCGCGCCCAGGAAATACGGACCAGCGGCTCCGTTGGTGACGTCGCGTTCCAACGGTCCACACTGCGGGCGTGTGCCGTCAGCTCGTTGGCTTTCGCGCCGACGCCGGGGCGTTCGCCGAGCCCCTCCGGCCGTATCGATTTAGGAATCTCGAGAGGCATGTCAGAGTTTAGAATACTTTAAGCGCATGCAGCGCCAGTACGAGTCCGGTCGCCAGCCCGGCAACCTGGCTAACGAGCATCCAGTTCAACGACCGCTTCTCTCCGACCAGGATCTCGTCGCCGGCATCGACATCGATCTCGTCGAGGGGAGCTCCCGAGACCATCGCCTGGCGCATCCTTCGCGCGTCGAGAATCGTCGTCGTGTCGCGCCGCACCGTGATGTGCGTCAGATCGGCCTGTGGCGAGGGCCCTCCCGCTACCATCAGCGCATCGGCGAGACCGATCCCGACGGGAACGCGGTAGAAGCCGGGATGCATCACCTGACCGAGAATGCCAAGCCGCAGGAACGGTTTGGCGGCGATCACTTCGCCTCTGATGAAGTGCTGCACCTCGGCCGAGAGGTACGACTGCAGCTCCGCGCGGCCAATCCCGACCAGCGATATCGGCGGCAGTTTGTGCACGATGACGGACCGATCGGCTTGGACGGTGAGCGTATCCGTAATCGTGGAATCCATGCGCAAGGTGAGGAGAATCCGATCGCCGGGCTGAAAGTCGCCGTTATGCGGGCGCTCGCGCAGCGGGATCCCCGCGGTGGCGGCGCTCTGGGCGGCGAGCGCCGCCATGGGCATCAGGAAGAACAACATCGTTAGGCGGAGAGAGCGACAGACAGATACAGCCGAGTGCCCGTGCCACCCGCTCGACGAAATGTGTTGTTGCCAGATTGTCACCATGTGCTGAGCCACCGCAGATTGGAGAGTGTCACGTCAAGGAACATGCCCCGCTCGGCCGGCACCGGCCCGAGTTAGACACTACTAATCATCGTGTGCACGAGTGAATGGCGTGAGTCGGATACCGAGGAGCTTCCAGCAATAGAACATGAGCGCGCCGGCACGGAGACATGCGGTCGCTGCCGTCGCTGAGGCAGTGCCGATCGCGCCGAACGTCCGCGTGGCAATGAGGCTGAGCGTCAGGTTCAGTATCGCGCTCCCGAGCACGAGCGCTGCCGCCTCTCGTTGATGTCCCGTGAGCGTGAGCAGAAATCCGGCGAGGATGCCGATGGCCGATGCGATGAAGCTCGAGCCGGCAAGGACGAGGAGCACCGGATACGCCACCGGGAATGTCGGGCCGAACCATCCGAGCACCATCCGCCCCATGGCAAAGAGCGCCGCGATCATCCCGATCGCGACGAGGAGGTTGGCCCGGCTCAGCATCGTCACGAGGTGCTGGAGCTCCCTACGCCGTCCACGCGCGTGAAGGTCCGAGATCATCGCCAGCGCGGTATAGATGATCGCCGTCACGCCGAGGCTCCCCACAGCAGCGAGCTGGCTGGCGACCTGATACCGCCCGGCCTCGGTGGCACCGAGCAGGGATCCGACAACCACGACATCCATTTGCGTGCCGAGGATGAGCTGTGCACCGCCAATCACGAGAAAGCCCGTGGCGGTGCAGAGCCATTGTCGTATCTGAAATGATGGATGAGCGGAACGCGCTTCGATTGGGGTCGCCGCCCGCAAGAATCCCGTGATGATCCACAGCGCGATCAGGACGGCCAGGAAATTGAGGCCGACTGCTTCGGGTGCCGTCAGCGCAAGATGAAACACGCGAGTGGCGACCACGACACCGATTCCGAACACCAGCGGGCGCACGATGAGTGTGGGCAGCTGGGATTCTGGAACCTTCTTGAATGCGTGGAGCGAACGGGCCTTGAGCTCGAGCATTGCCGCCACTGGTAGAAGGACGCACGCTGCTTCGAGCGTCGCGGCGGCGCCTTGGCCGAGGTGACCGCGGACGAGTGCCACCGTGACCGCCCCGATGGCCGCTACGCCTAACGATGACAGGAAAACCAGCTGGGGTGCGCGCTGGAGAAAACCCCGCAAGAGAGACCATCGCGATGCGCCCTGATACATGCCGATGAAGCGGAGCGAGCACGTGTCCAGCTCCAGCTTCGCGAAGAGCAGCGCGATGTTCATGCAGGCCAGCGCATACGCGTAGTTGCCGTATTGCACCTGTCCAAGCGAGCGCGTGAGAACGATCTGCACGACGAGAGCGAGCCCGTAGCCACCAGCGTTCGTCGCCACCGACCACGCCGCACCCCGCGCGAGCGTGCGGCCGATGCTGCTGCTTACGAGCCGTGGACTCAACCGCGCTCGCCAGGCGGCGATCGGACCAATGCGCTGCAGCTGCTCGCCAATTGCGCTCATCGATGCCACTACCAGCACATGCCGTTGTAGCGGCCATTGCTGGTGTGCCCATCGAAGGCGCGCACCAGGTCGATGACCATCTGATCGTCCCGCAACGCGCTTTCCGCCTGTCGGAACTCCGCCGCGTCATTCCCGATGACGATGACATCCGACTCGCCGATCACGTCATCGAGATTCTCACGCATCAGAGACCAGATGTGGGGGATCTCGCGCTCGACGTACTCGCGATTGGCGCCGATCAGTCCCGACTGCGAGACGAAGCGGTCGTAGATCGAGAGCGTCAGCCCCTTCCCGATCAACATCTCGACGAGACTCACGATCGGGGATTCACGCAGGTCATCGGTGCCGGCCTTGAAGCTCAGGCCGAGAACACCGACGCGGCGGCGCCCCGTACCTTGCACCATGTCGTACGCTTTGAGCACCTGCTTGCGGTTGCTCTCGAGTGCCGCCGACAGGACCGGCGTGTCCACGTCGAGCTCTTTGCCGCGGTAGACGAGCGCGCGCAGATCCTTCCCAAGGCAGGAGCCGCCGAACGCGAAGCCTGGGCGGAGGTATGCGGGCGAGATGTTGAGCTTCGTGTCCTCGCAGAACAGGCGCATGACCTCGTGACTGTCCGTGCCCAGCGCTTTGCACAGGTTACCGATCTCATTCGCGAAGGTGACCTTCACGCCGTGAAACGCATTACAAGCGTACTTGAGCATCTCGGCAACACCGATCTCGGTGATGTGCACGGGAGCCTTGAGACCGGCGTAGAGCTTCGCCACTTCCTGGCCAGCCGCTTCGTTTTGTGCGCCGATGATTGTGAATGGTGGGTTCGCAAAATCACGAAGCGACGAGCCCTCACGCAGGAACTCCGGATTCATGCACACGCTGAAGTCGCGGCCCGCCCGCTTGCCAGAGGCCTTCTCCAACGTGGGGATCAGCATTCCGGTGGTGGTCCCGGGGAGAACGGTGCTGCGCAACGCGACGATATGATGCTCGTCCTTATCCGCCAATGCGTGCCCGATCTGCTGCGCCACGCGCTGGACCTGGGTCAGATTGAGACTGCCGTTAGGCTGGCTCGGCGTCCCGACGCAGATCATCGAGATCGAGCTGTAATGCACCGCCTGCGCCGGATCGAATGTGGCATGGAGCCGGCCGGCGGATACCATGCGGCAGACGAGAGACTCGATCCCCTCCTCGACGACCGTCGCGTGACCGGCGGCGACGAGGTTCACTTTCGATAGGTTCACGTCGGCCCCGATGACCTCGAATCCCTCGTTGGCCAAGCACGCCGCCGAGACGCAGCCGACGTACCCCAGACCGAACACGCTCACAACTGTCATAACGCGTCCACCAATGTTTGCTCGTTGGATAGTGCGACCGTGGCCAGGGCATCACGACAGCGGTCAGCGAATTGCTCCGCCGCGCGACTCCACCCGAAGCGCGAGCGAACGAGAGTCGCCGCCCGCTCACCGAGGCTTTCACGAGCGGCCGGATCGCGGAGCAGCCTGAGGACCGCGGCGGCGAAGGCGTCGGAGCTGTCCGCGATGAGAAGATGCTCACCATCGCGTACTGGCAATCCTTCCGCGCCAATTGTCGTCGTAACGATTGCGTTCTCCATCGCCATGGCTTCGAAGATCTTGAGCCGCGTGCCGCCCCCGATGCGAAGGGGAACGACGACCACCGCGGCGCGCTCGAGAAAAGGACGCACGTCGGGAACGGTCCCGGTCACGTGCACCTGAGGGTGGCCGTCGGCCAACGACTGGATCGACGGCGACGGATTGCGACCGACGATGGTGAAGCGGACGTCCGGCACCTGAGCCTGGACGATCGGCAAGATGGCGCCGGTGAAGTACCGTACGGCGTCCTCGTTAGGCATCCAATCCATCGAGCCGATGAAGACGATCTCGCGCGGCGCGCGCGGCACCTGGCCGCTCGGCCGGAAGTACTCGGTATCGACGCCAGTGGGCACGTGCGACACCGCGGACGTGCCGTATTCACTGGCGAACCACGCCGCGTCCTCGGCCGATACGGCGACGACATGGCCCACGCGGCGGCACTGCGCCCGCTCGTACGCGTGCATGCGCCGCCACTGCCGTTCGAGATACGCCCGCCGCAAGCGGCCGGTGGCAACGGCCGCGTGCCGTTGCCAGATCATCGCTTCCACGTTGTGCTGAAAGAGCACGGTCGCTACCGGCAGATCATCGGGCACGTTCACCGAGGGCGCGAGGAAATCGCAGACCAGGAGATCGGGCGTGTCACGTTCGACGAGCCGGTGGATCGTCTGCTCCATCGCCGAAGACCGGTACTTCGCCACGGCGTAGGGCAGGGGCGAGAACAGATTCTTCAGGAGCTCCGCGTAAAATCGCATCGATCCCTTGGCCGAAGTGCGAAGCGGCACGCGCACGAGATCTGTGCAATATTCCGCCGCGCGCTCCACGGCGTCCGGCGCGCGATTACCGTCGTCCAAGGTCAAATACGTGATTTGGTGATGGCGGAGGAGCTGCCGCAACATCTGATAGGTGCGGATCCGTCCACCCTTATCGAGCGGATGCAGAAGCTCGGTCTTCAGCCAGAGTAGGTGCACGTTAGGCCGCCCCCGCGTCGGCTGCGAGCGGCACCCCCGCCGACGCCGCTCGCGGCGCCCGGGCGTACGCCGGTCGTTGAGCCCAGGCCATCACGTCGGGCGGGCTCTCACCGTCGAAGAAGATGCGCTGCCAGATCTCCAGGTTGATCAGAGACCAGAGGCGCTCGCTGTGGTCCTCCCCCGCCTGATGCGCCGCCACGAGGCGCCTAACGCTCGACGCCGCGAAGAGGTCCCGTGATCGCGCTCGCTCGCCGAGGATGAACTCGTCGACGAGCCTCTGATATGGCCCGCGGAGCCAGCTACCAACGGGCACGGGGAACCCCATCTTCCGTCGATCGAGAATTGCCGAGGGAAGTATGCCGCGCATTGCCCGCCGCAAGACGTACTTCGTCGTCCAGCCGCGGAGTTTGAGTCGATCGGGCAGAGACGCGGCGAACTCCGCCAGCAGGTGATCGAGAAAGGGCACACGGCTCTCGATCGACGCCGCCATACTCATCTGGTCCTGCTTCATCAACAGCTCGTGGAGATAGGTCTTCACGTCCACATACGCTAATTGCGCGAGGAGCGAGTCGCCGTCGGCGCGACTCAGACATTCCTCGAGTGCGCGATAGGGATCGAGGCGGTCCGCGCCGATGCGATCGCGTAATGCCGGTTGGAGCAGCTGTTCCTGCCAGCGGCGCGAGAAGACAGCGAAATTGTCGAAGTACAATGCAGTGACATCCGCGGGCAGGGCGACTGCCGTGCGCGCGAGTTTCCGCCCCACGGCGCTACGACGCATGAGTGGTCCCATCGCTCGGCGCACCGCCATCCGGAGCCGCGGAGTCGTTAGGCGCTCGTAGGCCCGGCCGAACGCGAGGTTGTAGACGGTCGTGCGGTACCGACCATAGCCCGCCAGCAGTTCGTCGCTCCCCTCGCCCGTGAGAACCACCTTCACGTGCTGCGCCGCCAACCGCGAGACGAAGTGCAACGCAATGCTCGAGGGATGCGCAATCGGCTCGTCCTCGTGCCAGATCAGCGGTGCGAGCTGCGCGAAGAACTCGGATGGAGAAACGACGATTTCGTGATGATCGGTGCGAAATCGCTCCGCGACCAGCCGTGCATAAGCCAGCTCGTTCGCCTCGCGCTCGGCGAATGCGACCGAGAAAGTGCGTACCGGCGACTCGACGAGATCACTCATCGTTGCGGTAATCGCCGCCGAATCGATCCCGCCCGACAAGAAGACGCCGAGCGGCACATCCGCCATCAATCGGAGCCGTACGGCTTCTCGGAAGCGGGCACCGAATTCCGCGACGAGGTCGTCATCGTTCCGCGGGTCGGCGGCGATGGGCGCGAAGTGCAAATCCCAGTATGGCTCGATCTCGATGGTGCCGTCACGCCAGCGAAGCGTGCTGCCGGGAGGAACGCGACGCACTCCCGCGAAGAGCGTCTCGTTGCCGGAGGTGGCGTGATTCGCCAAGTAGTCCGGCAGGGCGGCGAGATTCAGCTGCGGTGACACGGCACCGGCCGCGAGCAGCGCTTTGATCTCGGAGGCAAAGTACAGCGAACCATCCGGAGTGAGCACATAATACAGCGGCTTCACTCCGAAGCGATCACGGGCGAGAAATAGCTCCTGGCGCGTGCGATCCCAGATGGCGAAGGCAAACATCCCACGGAGATGACGCGGCGCCGCGAACCCCTCCGTGGCGTACAGGTGCAGGACTGTCTCGGTGTCGCACCGCGTCCGGTAGCGCCGACCTCGCTCCTCGAGCTGGCGCCGCAGCATGGGGTGGTTGTACACCTCGCCATTGTAGACAATGCAAACTTGCTCATCATCGCTCAGCAGCGGTTGATGGCCGCCCCTGACGTCGACGATGCTGAGGCGCTGGTGACCAAATCCAACGTTCTCGTCGAGGAACAGGCCGCAGTCGTCGGGCCCGCGATGCCGCAGTACATCGCGCATATGCTCCAGCTGGCGCCGGTCGACCCGACGCCCACTGTTGCGCGCGTAGGCTATTCCACAGATGCCGCACATGGCTCGTCGGTCGAATGGAGGCGGGCGAGGGAGATGCGCACGGATGCAGATGGCGGTTGCACCTCGACGTGCCAATGGTCCCCATCGCGGCGACCGACGACGTGATCCACGGTGACGGATGTCTGAAATGCCGGCGCCCCCTCGATGCGCAGTGTCGAGCCGCGGACAACCGCGAAGGCAACGAGCTCTCCATCCAACGAGCGCCGTAACCAGGTCCAGGCCGCGTCCGAAACGATGCTTGAATCGTCCGCGCCATCGGTCGGCCCGGTGAGAATCGTGTCGACCGCCGTTGGCGTCACCACGCGGAGAAGTCCCGGCCGGCGATCCGAGCCGGCACGCCAAGCGCAATCGTCAACACATAGAGCGCGCGACGCGCCGAGCAGCGTGACGACGTCCTCCGTTTTCTCGCTGTCGACGCCGAAGACGCTGACGGATGCCGGCTCACGCGTGCCGAAGGCGCTGGAGACCCAGCCCGCCTCGCAATGCAATCGACCACGTCGAGCAAAGAATCTCGCGGCGACGGAAGCTCCGGCGCCTCCCCGGGCATCCGCCCGCAGGATGCCGGCGTCCACGACTGAGACCGCGACATCCGGCGCCCAGTGCAGGCGAAGTGCGACACGATGATCGCCAGCACTCTCGACGCGATCGCGCAGCACCCAGTATTCGCCCTTGAGGAAGAAGACGGCGCGGCGGTGAATCGCCGGGCTGTCGAGCCGCAGATAGCCGTTATGCTCGCCCTCGAAGAAGTCGAATGTCGCCGTCGACTCCCATGCCGAAGTCCGCGAGCAGGGAACTGAGCGCCACTTGAACGCGGACGCCGCGGGCTCTGCCGACGAAGCACCGTCGATCGTTAGGGTATTGTGCGCCGCGCTGCTCCGGAAATAGTCGCGATCCGACTGCGTCGCCGTGTAGACGTATGTGCCCGAATCGACGAGCATTGATCGGCCCGCTATGCTCACCTCGATCGCGAGCGCATCAGCGTGGGCGTGTGCGCCGCTTTGTGGAGCGTGCGGTCCGGAGCGCACGATAGCCCAGTCGGCGTGCGAATCCCACTTCTCGCGCATGACGAAGTAGCCACTATCCGCGAACGCACGCGAAGTGCTTGCGGGGGGGACGGCGCGTAGATGCTGGTATGTCTCGAGGCCCGGGCTGCCGAGCAGCCAGATCAATTCTTCGATCGCGTTGCCGGCGACGGAGGCGCAGTCGCCTCGACGCGAGAGCGCCGCGCCAATGGCTAGCGTGTCGCGAAAGTCGTTGAGAGGTCGCTGGCCGAGTATGAGGAGTCGGCCGCCATCATCGTCCCCGATGAGTGGGGCCGTACCATCTGGCCGGGTGATATGAAGCAGGAAGTCGAGCAACGCGTGAAGTCGTGGCTCGATGACCTGCGCCGATGACGGCGCGCTGGACGTCGTCAGCAGCTCCGCGTGCAGATAGAAGTCCGTGGTGTAGCGGTGATAGTACGTCGACTGCTCGAAGTACACCCCATCCGGGAAGAGCTGCCGATCGAGCTGCTCGGTGAGAATGCGACGACCCTTGAGGCGCCACTGATGCGCGCGTGCGAACTGAGGGAATGCGGTGCCGATGTACAGCAGGCCCAGAGCCTCGCCCGTGAGATGCGTGTTCGGGCTGAAGTACGTGGAGAGATTCCGCTCGATGTGGCGCGCGTGACGGTAGAGGTACTTGAGCGTGCGCACGTACAGCGGAGTCGTTAGGTGGCGCGAGTGACGGATCAGCGCCAGCGCCCAGATCCAGGAGATGGCGCGGAACGCGAGCTCGAGGCTGCTCGTCCAGTTGATCCCGATCTGTGGCGGGTTGTCATCCATCCAGGACGACAGATGGGACGCGATGACGGCGGCATATCGCTCGTCACCAGTGAGCACGTACGCCTGGCCCAGTGTGAGAAAATACTGATGGCGATTGAGCTCCCACGTGAACTTGCAATCACCCGCGACCCGAGCGTCGAGGTACCGGATTCGCCTCCAGTGTATCGCCGGAGTGCGCTTGCCCGACACCGGCTCGAGCGCCCAGTCCGGGCGCTTGCCGACAGCAGCGACACGCCCTCCCAAGGGAATGAAGCCGAAGGCGATTTGTTCCGCGGCCTCGATCGTCGCCTGTGAAGCGCGCGGACAACGCGACTGCGCCACGCCGGCGGTGACGAGCGGACGACGGAGACCAGGGATGAACTTGCCCAGCTCGAGATCATCGTCTCGGAACTGGCGGAGCAGCTCTGCTCCATTTGCCCGATCGGTGTACCCGCCACACTCGAAGACGCGGCTGAACTCCGTGTCCGTCGGTACCCTGGTGGCTCTCGAGAGCCCGAGTTGCTCGAAGCGAACCTGCGCTTCTTGTGTGAAGCGTACCCGCAGCTCGTCGAACGATCGTCGTCTCAGCTTCCCTGAAGGTTCGGGGCGTCGGGGCATCACCGGCGTTGGTGACAGTTTAGAACTCGAGAACAGCGGGAGGATGGCGCGCTTGGACACCGCGTGTCGTTGCGACATTCGGGCCACGGCTGCGGAGAACACACTGCTTCATCGCGCCGCGATTAATTCGCGGCGCGATGAAGCAGTCGCACAGTTGTCAAAGCGGCCCTGCCCACGCTCCTATGGCGACACGACTCCTGCCGTCGCCTTCTCGACCGCGGCGATATCGGCACCAGGGTCGCTCCCGTCGCTCGCGCTCCGAGCAAAGGGGCTGCTCGTTGCGAAGCGGTAATTTCCATTCGCAGGATCGATGAGCCCGAGCGCGGCCACGCTCACGGGAAACGAATTGTTGCCAGGATAAATCGCGCCGTTCGCGCCGATGATGAGATTTCGCTGAAACACGTAGTCGGATGTCATGTACTTCGTCAGCGCGGGCAGCCCTTCGCCGGCGCCACCGCCGTAAACGCCGTATTGGCCGCGCACTACGACGTTGTCCCGGAACACGAAGCCCGTCGATTGCGGGGGCGTCACATCCATCATGATGGCCGCGTCGATGGCCGCGATCGCGTTGTCGAGATTGATCGACGTGTTGTGAACGATCGCGATCCCCGCCGGGCCGTCGAGAATCTGGTACAATCGGCCCTGCCCGTTGAACGTGCCGATGTTCGTGTTCTCGAAGACATTATTGTAAATGAGAATTCGCGAAAGCGGTTCTACCGGGTACGTCTCGGGATGGGCGGCGATGTTCACGCCGGCGCCACTGTTACGAATGCGGTTGTACCGGAAGGTGACGTCACGCGTGACGCTCCAGGGTGCCCCGCCGTTTTGATTGACCGACTTCCACACGAGTGCAAACCCAACTTGGGCGTCGGCCCAATTGTTCTCGAGGACGTTCCCCTCCGCCAGAACGCGCCGGGCGTTCTTCAGCTCGAAGAGATTCTTGCACATCCACACGCCCTTCCACGCCGTGGGCCGGGTAAAGTGATTATGGCGGATCTCGATGTCCGCCGGCGTCAGGTTCGCGATCGTTGGATCGCCCCCGCCGAAGACCAGGGTCTCGGCGGCGCCTTCCATATAGTTGTTGACGATCTTGAATGGCCCTGGGCCGTTCCAGCCCGCGATCGCCTGGCTGTCGATACCCTTGGCATGGCACTCGGACAGGTAGGAGTCGATGACGGCGCTGGCCACGCTGTTCAAGGCCACGCAACGGCTGAGCTCCACCGTTGGAGTGCCGTGGACATATACACGGTCCAGGATGATGTTCGTCGGCAGTTGTGACAGTGCGGCCTCGGTGCCTAGCCCCAGCGTCACGAGACCGTAGTTCACGGTCACGCTAGCTGCCGCCGTGATTTCCACATCCATGATGCGATAGTGGTGTGCCCCAGGCGCGGTCAGCACGGCGGGCTGTGACGTCGAGGTCACGATCTTGGGGAGGAGGTTCGCAAAGGAGGGCTTCATGCGCACGCCCTCCGCGGGGAGGCTCGCGTCCGGCGCGGACGAGCGGATCGTGATCCAACAAGATCCACTCTTCGCCGGAAGCGTGTACGTGCCGGTGAAGACAGCTCCGGCAGCGAGTGAGATGACGTCGCACGGCTGGGCCGCGTTCAACGCCGCCTGAAGGTCGCCCCCCTGAGGAACGCTGATCGTGTTGCCGGTCGGAGGTGAGTAATGGGTGTCGAGGTAGGTACGTGGCAGCTCGGGAGCGTTAGGCACCCCACCAGACGGCGGGGTGCCGCCGGTGCTGCTGCTGTCCACAGCGGTGATTGTCGGCTTCTGCGCGCAGGCGCTCAAGGCGATGAGAAGCGAGGCGGCGCGGGAAAGGCGAGCCAGGGTCGGAACACGCATGGTCCACTCCGGTCAGCTCTGACTGGTTGGACGTGGGGCATTGTCGAACGTTCCACGTCGTGGGTAGTCGATGAGCGGCCCGCGGCGGCGCTGAGCCTCGTGGTACCGTGAAAGGTGCAGCGACATGGCCGTGGCGCTCTGTACGACGCCTCACACGTGGCCCTCGCCATCCGTCACGCACCGATTCGCGGCGGACGATGCGAACGGCGGTTCGCAACTCGTTAGGCAACGATCGCGTGTCAGTTCGCTTCGGCGACGATGGGGCGAAATGGCCGCGATCCGGCCATTGCCGCGCTCTCGCCGGAGGGCTGGTCAGCGAATTCCGGATGCCGTGCCGCCCACTCGAGCATTGCCGAACGCGGCCAGATCACCAGCGCCGTCGTCGGTCGAAACCGGCCCTGCTCATATAGTTGCCGCCGCTGCGCGCCGCCCGCGAAGACACCGCTCGACTCTGACGCATCTCCGAGTCGTACGACCAGTCCTCCAGCCTCCTGAAATGGCTTGTTCAACCACGCCAGATGCGGACTGACGCAAAATGTCTCCGTAGCATGCAGCCAGGATGCTGTCAGCAGGCCGTTGACTTCCGGGTGCAACGCGAGGGACTGCGCGATGCGAACGTATGAGCGATTCTGCTCGGCCTCGGTGAGGAAGAGGCGATTCTGTCGTCGCCACGCGACATGGTGAAAGTAGAAGGGCCGCCGCCTACCCCGAGCATGCCGCGCGAGAAAAAAGAGCACCTTCGTTAGGCGCCAGGGAGCCAGCGCCGGAAACCACGAAAGAGGAATGCCCGACAGCTCGAAGTGCAGCTGGCCCGCCGGGAAGCGCCGGAGTGTCACGACCTTCGCCATGCTGACGAAGCCCGAGGTGGGAGCGAGCAGGTTGGCGCGATCCCGCTCCGGCGGGTCGGCGAGAAACCTCAGCTCGTCCGCCAGCAGACGCAACACGCCCTGGCTCATGGACAACCGCTCGAACCGTGAGCGATACCGTACCGCCGCGAGGAGGAGGAGATATTGTTCAATCACGGCGGGCGGACCGGTATCCACGGAGATTGCCGTGCGCAGGCGCACCACTGGGTCGTTTACGCTGGCGTCGTCCTGGACCCGCTCGACCAGTGCGACGCACTCCGCATCGCCGAGACCTAGCGATCGCAAAGCGCTGGCCGTGTCGCGCATCAGCGGAGCCTGCAAAGCGGAATGACAGCTATCGATCGCCGAGGTCAGTGCTTTCTGGAGGTCGCCTCCGGGAGTCATCGTCATGGAGCCGCTCGTTGCAGAGGCCGCGCCACGTCGAACTTTCAGGACGAAGCGTGATGCTGGCGCCAAGTGTGCGGAGATGTCCCCCGATTGCGAAGTGAGGAAATGTTAAATGAATGGCTCATCGTGGAATTTCGGGAACGACTGGCCGCTGATACCGCTGACACGCGCTGAGACCACTGACGAGCGTCTCAGCAGCGACGGCTCCATGCGACAAACCAGTTACTGTCTTGGTTCAAATGCCTCGCGACGTTCCCGCGACTAATGAACCGTCCCGAGGCATTCACACATGCAGAAAAGGTTTGTTGCGCGCGGAGCTTTCACTCCCCATGGAGTGCGTCAGTGGTTTCAGGGCAGTGTCAGTGGTGTCAGCGGCCCAAAGATCCCAGAATTCCACGAAGAACCAAGTAAATGAAAGCGAGAGTTCCGGTTTTCGTGTGCGTGCTCGTCGTCGCTGCATCCGTCATCTGGATTACGGAGGGCGCAACGGCGACGACAGCCAGCTCGCTGACGTGGGACGCGCGCGCGGCTGCGGCATATCTCGATCAGCGACAAGGTTGGTGGGAGAGCTGGCCGAAGTCCGCTCGCGATCATGGGACGGTGTGCGTCTCCTGCCACACGGCCGTTCCCTACGCGCTGGCACGGCCACGACTCGGCGCTGTGCTGCACGAGAGCGACGCACCGGCGGCTGAGCGTAAGCTTTTTGACGATGTGGTGACGCGCGTGCGGGACTGGCACAACGTGAAGCCATTCTACGGCGACACAACGGCCGCCGGCAACGCCAAGGCCATCCAATCACGGGGCACCGAGGCCGTCCTCAACGCACTCATCCTCGCTTCGCGCGACGAACGAACCGGCGTGATCAGCCCCGAAGCACGACAGGCGTTCACGAACATGTTCGCGCTCCAGGAAGCCGAGGGTGACAATGAGGGAGCGTGGCCGTGGTTGGATTTTGGACTCCGGCCGTGGGAATCCAGAACCGCAACCTATTTCGGCGCGGCGCTGGCGGCGATCGCGATCGGAATCGAACCCCAGAGCTTTGCTGCCAGTGGCGAGATTCGACCGCACGTTGGTCGTTTGCGCGCGTACTTGCGGCACCACCTCGATCAATCGTTCTGGCGCAAGCTCCTCAGACGCGACGATCCAGCACTCTTCAACCGGGCGATGCTGCTCTGGGCGTCAGCGAGACTCCCATCACTGATCACGCTTGGCGAGCAGCGCGAAATCGTGAACGCGCTTTGGGACGCTCAGGACCCGGACGGAGGATGGCGTTTGTCGAAGCTTGGATTTTGGCGCCAGGCCGCCGACGTGCCGCCCGAGCTGGAGGGCGACGGATTCGCGACTGGTCTCGTGACGTATGCGCTCGAGCAGGCGGCGAGTCCTCCGGGTGAGCCACACGTTGCTCGTGCACTTGCGTGGCTCGCGCGACATCAGGACGGCGTAACGGGAAGGTGGCACGCGTCCTCACTGAACAAGAAGCGTGATCCCACGACGAACGTCGGCAAGTTCATGTCCGATGCGGCCACCTCCTATGCGGTGCTGGCGCTGATCGGCAGCAGGCCCACGCCGGCGCCGACACCGTTAGGCACGACCCACACGCGGTAACTCAGCTCGCGAGCTGCGCGAACTCTCCGCGGTAATACACCAGGGGCCGCCCGTCGCGCATCGCACCGCGCTCGACCCGGGCGATGAAGATCGTGTGATCGCCCGCGGTGCAATGGTGCACTACCTGACACTCGAGATGCGCCATCGCCTCGTCGAGGAGCGCGACGGCGGTCTCGCCACGCGTGATCGGAACGCCGTCGAAGCGATGGGTCTCACGCTTATCGGCGAAGCGCCGGCAGTGCGCCTCGTGGTCGCATGCCATGATGCTGATCCCAAGTTGTGGGTGGCCGAGGAGGAGATCGTGCATCGACGCGCCCTGATCTACACATACGAGGACAAGGGGCGGCGAAAGGCTGACCGAGCAGAACGCGCTCACGGTCATGCCGACGTCGCGCTCCCCGTCGCGCGCTGTGACGATGGCAATGCCGGACGCAAAGCGACTCAGGAGCCGTCGGAAGGTATCGGAGTCGATCATGCGATCACCTAGGCGGTGCTACCGGCATCGACCGTGATCGTCGTGCCGGTGATGTTCTTGGCCCCGTCGCCGAGCAGAAATTGGACCGCGCTGGCGACATCGTCGACACCAGCCATGCGCCGGAGCGCGCTCCGGCGCATGATCTTCTCACGCTGCTGTTCTCCCATGACATCAGTCATTTCGGTATCGATGAATCCTGGCGCCACGGCGTTCACTGTCACGCCTAACGGGCCGAGCTCGCGTGCCAGCGACCGTGTAAAGCCGGTCAGCGCCGCCTTCGTCGCGCTGTAGACGGACAGCGCGGTAAATCCGGTTGTGCTGACGATCGACGAGATATTCACGATGCGCCCACCCTGACCAGCCATCATCGCTCTCACCACGTACTTCGTCATGATGAGCGGCGAGACGGTATTGAGGCGAACGAGCGTCTCGATATCGGCATCACGCATCGTTGTGAGAATACCGCTCGTCCCGATGCCGGCATTGTTGACGAGACCGAACGGCGGCCCGTACGTCGCGCGAATATGCTTCACGAGTCGTGGGAGCTCGCCGATGCAGCCAAGATCGAAGGGCACGAAATGCAGCGCGCCGCTGCCGTGCACGGGCGGCGCGCTCATCGCCTCCCCGAGTGCGTCGCTCTGCCGCCGCGCGATAGTGATCACGTCGTGACCGGCGGCGCAGAGGGCTTTCGCGATGCCCAGGCCCAACCCCCGGCTGCCTCCCGTGACGATCACGTTAGGCATAGGTACGTCGGAGCTTGCCGGACGTCGTTACGGGCAGCGCATTGACGATGCGGACGGAAGCCGGAACTTTGTGCGCGGGCAAGGCGTTCCGGCAGCGAGCAAGGATTTCCGTTCGCGCGCGCTCGGCCTCCAGAGGACTCGCATCGGCTGCGAGCACCACGTCGGCCGAAACGATTGAACCCGTGATTGGATTTCTTCGTGCCGTCACGAGCGACATCCGGACGTCCGGGTGCTCGTTGATTACTGCCTCGACCTCCTCTGGGTGGATCTTCAGCCCGCCGACGTTGATGATGCCGCCGCGGCGTCCGATGAAATAGCAGCGGTCCCCGCGCTGCTCGATGACGTCTCCAGTGTCGACGTAACCCTCCGCGTCGAGGAGGGACTCACGCTGCTCGCCGAGGTAGCGGAGCGCCGTCCGGCGTGACCGAGCACGCAATGTGTCGTTCTCGATTTTGAGATCGACTCCATTCACGCTGTGTGTGAGATACGAAAGCGGGAAACCCGCGCGCCCATCCGTCACCTCGAATGCTACCCCTGCTTCCGTCGATGCGAACGCGTGCCCAATGCTTGCATCTGGAAACGCAGATCGGAGCTGATCGATCACTGCCTGGTCCGCGATTTCCCCGGACAAACGCGCATATGCCGGTGCGAGCGCGCGTCCTTCCTCCGTCATCAAGGCGCGTCTCCAGTGCGACGGCGTTCCGGTAACATGGGTGACGCCGTGGCTCTTTGCCCGTGCGAGAAAGGTGGACGCGGGTTCACCAGGAGTGGAGAGAACGAGCGCGCCAGCTCCCCGGACCGCGCGGAGCAGTATCTGCAAGCCGCCGAAGCGGCGAACGTCATAGAAGGTTGCCCACACCCGTGGGCCGGAAAGATCCCCGGTCGGTTCGATCGCGCCGGTCAATGTCGCGACGGTGTGCACCACCATCTTCGGCCGCCCCGTCGTGCCCGACGTGAAGAGAATCCATTCCGTGTTGCACTGTGGGGTGCGGTCCACTTTCGTGTCGCGAATGGCGCCTGTGCAGGGGACGACCTCGGTCGCCTCCAGACCACCCAGCTCTCGGGAGTCGCGATCGGTGATGATGGCATCCACACCCGCAGTCGCTATGACGTAAGGCAGATGGACAGGATCGAGATCGGGAGGGCAGAGCACGAGCCGGCCCACGATCCCATCGATCTCGATCAGGGCCAGCGCCGCGATGAGCTGATCCGAGGTCCACACGAGGGCGGCGCGCCCACGAAGCCGATCGAGCTCCACGCCTAACGCCGATCCGCTCGCGAGCTTCGCCAAGGCGACCGATGCGTCACCCATCCACAGACGCGGGCGGCGCATCGACCAGGTGCCACTGCCCGCGTCGCACAGCGACGACGCGCTACATGAGGGCATTCGCGTGCGTCTTGTCGTGCATTCGCTCGTACATCCGGATGAAATCGCCGAACGTCACGGGGAACTCGGTAGTATCGGTGGCGTTGAAGGGATCGACTCCCAGCGCATCCTCGAGCCGCGCGACCACAACGGCGAATGCGAGCGAATCGAGCCCGGTTCCCATGAGCGGACGATCGTCGGTGAGCGTCGCGAGCTGGTGACGCTGCTCGGCAGCGACTTGCTCGAAGTGAGAAACGATCGTCGTTCGGATGCTTTCAGCCATCGGAATACCTCTCGAGGTCAGGATGAGCAAAGAATGAAGCAGCGGCCGGTCAGGACTTTCCTGCGGCGCTCCCGTGCGGAAGCGAGGCGCAGGCGTCGGTCAATGCGGTGACGAGCTCGCGGACGTCGTCCAGCGTCGCTTCGCCGTGGGTCAAGCAGATGCGAATCACGTCACGCCCTTCGTATTTCGCCGCGGCGACCCACGCGCGCCCACTCGCGAGGACGTCCCGTACGATAGTGCGGACATCGGCCGCCCCGGGCGGCGGCTCGATACACAGCACCGCGAGTTTCGAGTCGTTGGCGATCTGCCAGCCCTCCAACTGCAGCATCTCTCGAATCCGATCGGTGAGGGCGACGGCGCGCTCGACGTGTTGCCCATAGCCGGACCAACCGGCGGCGGCCAACGAAAGGAACAAACGCACACCAAGAAATCGGCGGGACCATTGTGCCGTCGTGACGTAGGGGTCGACAGCGGCGGCGTTGGAGGGCATGAACTCGGTCGAGACCTGAAAGGTCGTCGACAGGATTTGCGGATCCCGTGTGATGAACATCCCGCATCCCATCGTGGTCGCGAACCACTTGTGGGCGTCGATCGTGACCGAACGCGCCTGCTCGATACCTGATACGGCACTTCTCAGGCGCTCCGACGCGAGTACCGCGCCTCCCCACGCTGCATCCACATGGAGCCACAGCCCGTATCGACGTGCGATCTCGGAGCACTCGCGCAGCGGATCGATCATCCCGGCGTTGGTCGTGCCGGCCGTGGCAACGATCAGCACCGGCACGTTGCCCTGCGCGACGTCGACGTCGATCATCCGCGTCAGTGCGCGAACATCCATCCGCCCGCGGCCGTCCGTCGAGACCTGCCTAACGGCACCGCGCCCGATGCCCGCCTGATGCGCGAGCTTGATCCACGCAAGGTGGCTCTCGCGGGAGATGTAGAACACCGGGGGGCCGCTGAACCCGCGCGCGCCCTCCCTGGTGAACCGCTCGTTCGCGTGAGTCAACGCGCAGACGAGGGCCGTGTAATTGGCCTCGGATCCGCCCGATGTGAAGTGTCCTGTCGATTCCGAAGGGAGCCCAGCACGCCGCGCGACGGCGCGAATGACGTGGGCCTCGATCTCGACAGCCGCTGGGGACGTGGTCGCCGTCGCCAGCTGCGGATTGAATGCAGCGGTGAGCCGGTCACCGCACTGTGCTGGAAAGCTCGGCGCCGGATTGAACAGCCCGAAGTACCTTGGATTTGTCATGTGGACGACGCCTTGCTCGAGCTGGGCCATCGTCCAACGCAGCAGATCCTGCAGTCGCGCTGGCGCTTCGAAATCGAAGGCCTGCAGCTCCGCCCGGAACTCCATCATGTCGATGGTCGGTACGACGCATCCTTGCGCAATTCGCTCGTTCGCGAGCAGCAATTCTCGGGTCAGATAGTCGTCCAATCGGATGCGCTCATCGTGTGGCGGGAAGAGCGCCGCGACAGGTGGCATGGCTCCGAGGTCCGACATCGCGCGACTCGCCTTACGAGACGGCATTGGCCGACGAAGCGGCGATCGCGACGTGACGATCACGTTCCGCGGCCGCCGCGACCCAATTGCGGTACAGGCGCACCGAGACGTCGCGCCACGGAGATGGGTGCCTGTCCGGCGTGGCGACCGCCGGGAATTCGTCGAGCAGCTCTCGTGCGCGCTGCCTCCGCGCGCGGGCGCGGAACGCCTTCAATACGCGGGCCGTATCGCCGTCGAAATAGCCGCGCGGCATCTCGGGATACTGCTCCACTGTCCCGGCGAGATATCGTCCGACGTCGCGACGATATTCGCGGAACAATGCGTCGGCATCGTATTCGGGGTGACCCTGGAAAAACATGAACAGCGTGTGCCGCCGCCGGATGAACGTATCGACTCCAGCTTCCGCCGAGTATGACATGATCTCGTATCCCGCGTCGCTGAGCTGATCGGCATCGAGCGCGTTGAGACGGGAGTGTGGAACGTGCCAAGTCTCGGGCAGCCCTGCCGTGATCGCGTCGTCGGCCACCCTTCGGCATCGAAAGACACCTGAGAGCTTCGCGTCGAGTGGCCGTCGCTCGACCCCATCGAGGTATTGCACCGCCGCGTGAGCCGCGAGGCATGACCAGATGGTCGGTACGCCGCATTCGGTGGCCCAATCAACGACACGCGTGAGCGACGGCCAGTAGGCCTCGTCAGGCAGCGATGCCGTTCGAGGCTCGGCACCGGTTACGATGAGTGCATCCACCTCGCTCGACCACAGCGCAGCGATGGACTCGTAGTGCGCCGCAACGTATGCCGCTGCAGCCTCCGAACGAATCAGCTCGGGAAAGGAGAAGAGCCTGAGTCGAACGTCGTAGCTCGCGCCCGCGCGACCGAGAAGATCCCGGAACTGCTCCTCGGTCGTCCGCAGCGCCGCGTCGCCCATGTTGTTCACCAGGCCAATCACAACCGGCTGCCGCTTCACCTCGGCTCTGGACGTGGCGTGGGTCATTGCACGGACATCTGCCTAACAGGTGAGCGACTGCGGCCCGCTGCCGACTGTACGTTCGCGCGCGGTGCCGCCGCGCCCAGTGCCTGATCGAGATCCTCGAGAATGTCATCGATGTGCTCGATCCCGATGCTGAGACGGATCATCTCCGGTGTCACGCCGGCCTTCGCCTGCTCCGCGGGGTTCATCTGCCGATGAGTCGTGGAAGCGGGATGACATGCGAGCGACTTGGAATCCCCGAGATTGACGACACGCTTGATGAGCATGAGAGCGTTGTAAAACCGCGTCCCGGCAGACAAGCCCCCGCGAATACCAAAAGTCAGGATGGAGCACGCCGAACCCCCCAGATACTTCTGGGTCAGCCCAAAGTAGGGACTGTCTGGAAAGCCGGCGTAGTGCACCCACTCGACTCGCGGATCGTCGCGCAGGAACTCGGCGACGCGGCGCGCATTCGTTACGTGCCGCTCCATTCGCAGAGCCAGCGTCTCGAGTCCCTGCAGCAGGAGAAACGCGTTGAATGGAGAAAGCACGGAGCCCAGCGTGCGTTGATAGACGCTGCGACAGCGGCCGATATAGGCCGCCTCGGCAAAATGCGCGGTGTATACCAGATCGTGATACGACGCATCCGGCTCGCTGAACATGGGGTAGCGCGCCGCGTGGCGAGCCCATGGGAATGTTCCCCCGTCCACGATGATGCCACCGAGCGTGGTTCCGTGGCCGCCAATGAACTTCGTGAGCGAGTGCACCACGATATCGGCGCCCAACTCGATCGGCCGAAGGAGGATCGGCGTGGGCACCGTGTTGTCGACGATGAGCGGGAGGTCGTGCGCGTGCGCGATCGTTGCCAGCGCCTCGACATCGCAAACATTGCCCGCCGGGTTGCCGACGCTCTCACAATACACGGCGCGCGTGGCGCCATCGATCAGCTGCCCGATTGCCTGGGGATCGTCACTCGCAGCGAATCGGACCGTTACCCCCATGGCCGGCAAGAGGTGAGCGAAAAGGGTATAGGTCGTGCCATAGAGCTGCGGCACGGAGACGATGTTCGTCCCGGGACTCGTTAGGTTCAGGGTGGCAAAGTGCAGCGCGGCCTGCCCGGAGCTCACGGCCAGCGCCTGGATTCCACCTTCCATGGCGGCGATGCGTCGCTCGAGAACGTCCGTGGTCGGATTGCTGATACGCGAGTAGCGAAAGCCTTCGACTTCGAGATTGAACAGCGCTGCCGCATGCTCGGCGCTCTCGAACTCGTACGCGGCCGACTGATAGATCGGGACGGCCGTCGTTGGTGCCGCCGCGTTCCCCGCGTAGCCGTGGTGAAGAGCGATCGTCTCGCGATGCATCAGAGGAACAGCGCCTCGCGTACCGCCTGCGGCCACGCGTCGAGATCGAGACCATGTGTTGCGAAGAGCGCGATGGTCAAGCGATCCAGTCCAAACGCGGCGCATGCGGTGTGGGCCACCGCTCCGTCATCGGTGCGCAGTCCCCACGTCGTGCCGAAATGGTCCTGATGGTAATTGAAGCTCATGCACGCAGTCGGCGCGTTTTCGGAGTTGACGGGAATCAGCAGCTCGAACTTGAGAGCCTGCTGAACCTGATTGATCGCCATCAGCTTTCCGGCACGGCCAAAGAACGGATCGCTCGCTGGCTGGAGCGAGAAGGGCACGCCGAGCCGCGTCGCCAGCTCACAGGCTTCCGCTTTCCACTGCTCGCGAAATGCAAACGCCCTCTCGGGCGTTCCGATGCACACGTACTCGCGCATGCGAAATGCCTGCATGCGACCGAGCTCCGCCGATGTCTCGCGGCGAAAACAGTAGGATTCGACGTCGACGATCGTGCCGTTCGACGGTACACCACCACGCGCGGCGATGATGGGGTACACCTGGTAGCAGGCCGCGGGTGTGAGCACCAGGTCCGTGGCAGCCAGTCCGTCGACCCAGTCTTGTCCGTCCGCTCTTCCCTCGACCAGCGCGCGAATGCTGGTCTCCGTTCCCGTGAGCGAGCAGACGCAGCCCAGCAGGTGTGGAAAGCTCTTGAGATAACCGGACTTCTCGAGCAACGTCCTGCTCATGACGGGCGGGAACCGGAGCACCTCTGCGCCCGCGGGCCGGCACTGCGTGATGAGTCGCGTTAGGCCGCCGATCACGTCCTCGAAGACAGCGGTTCGCCCTTGGACGCCGTTCGCAGCCGTGGGCTGGAGTATCGTCGACGTAATGGCGTCGAGGCGCTCCGTGGATACCTGAGCGGTGGGCATTGTCAGTCCCTCACCCGAGTAGGGACATCGAACAGCAGGAGTGAGCTCGCCGTGCTGGCGAGAATGCGGTCATTGTTGATCATGATCGACGACGACAGCACGTCGCGCAGCGCGCGCGCGACGCTGAATTCGCCGTCGTTTCGATAACCCGACAGACCGCACGCCTGCAGTGCGCTCAGCACGGTCTGGATCGCGAGCTCAGAGGAGTTGACCTTCAATAGATTCATCCCAGCCTGGAAATCGATGGCTTCGAGCCGTTCGGATTCCTGGGCGGCGCTTTCGTAGCTTGCCACGGCGGCACTGATGGTTCCCCGGAGCGCACGCAGCGACATCATCGCCCTTGTGAGGTGCGAGGCTCCAGGCGCCATCTGGCCGGCACTCGCCTGCGTCGCGCCCTTTCTGACGAACCGGCGAGCGTGCGCCACAGCTCCAGCCGCGATCCCGCACCACACTCCACTCCAGGTGAGGTGCGCGATCGGCACCATGCTTTGCGGATGAATGCGCTCGTACGACTCGGGAATGATTTGCTCGGCCCTGGCGTGTGCACGCAGTGTGAATCCGGTGCTGGAGGTGCCACGCATTCCCATCGTGTCCCACTCCTTGATCTTGTCCAACTCGTAGTCACCCTTGAGCAGCAGCACCAGGACCTGATCGGATGGCTGGGCATCTGGCGCGCGACGAGCCGTCATGAGCACGCCATCTGCTTCCGCGCCGTACGACATGACGGTGGCGTTCTTCACGAGCGAGATGGCATCGCCGTCCCGCTCCACGGCGCAGGCACTCGACCGCACGGCACCGCCCATCTGATTTTCCGTGGTCGACGACGCGAAGAGCAGCTGCTCGTCGCACAATCGTTGGAGTAGCCGGCGGTGCCATGCGCTCCCGCGCGCGTGCTGAAGCAGGATGACGACCTGGATCTGATGCATCGCGAAAATCATCGCCGATGAACCACAGGACATCCCGAGCATGTAACAGATGTCGACGGCGTCGGAGACCGTCGCCCCATCACCGCCCAACTCCACGGGCACCAGCATGCTCAGGAGGCGATGCTGACGCGCGGCGGCAAAGGTCTCGAATGGGAATCTCGATTCACGATCGACTTCATCGGCGTGTTCGGCGGCGGTTGCCGCGACAAATCGGGCGCGTACACATGGATGCTCGGTTCGAACGCCGGTGGATTCTACCGCAGTCTGCATGGTCAGCGCCCCCTCGTCGAGGATCATCGTCGATTGTCTCGCGCCATGGGTGCCAGAACCGCGCCATCACACGGCCGCGCGCAAGAATATATGAAATGCTCAATTCTCCCCAAGACACCTCAGGCATCGCGAGCGCGTGGCGCGCCGCATGCACCCGGGAGCGGCACGGTCAGCCGTTCATTGATAACGCTTCGTATCGATCGCTCCGTGGCGTAGCGCTCAACCCAACTCGATGATCGAATCGAATGCGCGGGCTCTCGAGCAGAAGATCACTGGACTTGTCCAGCGCCTGCTCGTTGAGCGTTCCATAAATCGCATCGTCGCGGTGGACGAGGATCTTCGATTGGCGGGACTATCATCTCTCGATATGGTAAGTCTCGTTCTCACTGTAGAGGAAGAATGCGGGGTGATGGTGCCGGAGGCCGGCATCACGCCGGCCAATTTCAGAACAATTGCGGCGATCAGCCGTCTCGTGGAGTCGCTCAAAGCGACTACCTGAAGCGTCAACCTCTTCGCCGGTGCTCCCAGTGCCGCTCGATCGCCATGCGAAGCGACTGCTGGACATGATTGCCGCCGGCCGGCGCGAGGAAGGTTCGGAGCTCAGCGCCGACTCATTGCGACATTCAATGAAGCGACTGGCCGAGGTGGCCGATGCCCGTCAGGTGCCGATCGGCCGCGTGGAAGAGCGACAGGCACCTGGGGCCGCCGGCGCGATTCCCGTTCGGATCTATAGCCCCAATGTCTCGTGCGATGGCGTGCTTCCGGGTATCGTCTACTTCCACGGCGGCACCGGCATTTTCTGTGACCTCGAGACGCACGATGGACTCTGTCGAATGCTTGCAAATGCGACGGGGTGTCGCGTGATCTCGGTGGGCTACAGACTGGCGCCCGAGCACCCGTTCCCAGCGGGTGTCGATGACGCCGTCTGCGCCACGAGGTGGGCCGCGCAATGCGCCGCCGAGCTCCGCATCGATGCGGCACGCCTTGTGGTTGCCGGCGATTCCGCCGGTGGGACCCTCGCGGCGGTCGTCACCCATCTCGCGCGCGGCAACGATCCTCCCATTGCGCTGCAGCTCTTGATCTGTCCCGTGACTGATCTGACGACCGAATCGGAATCGCGATTAGCATTTGCACAAGGCTTCTTCATCGAACGGAAGACTCTCGAATGGGCGAGGGCTGTTTACTGCCGTCACGCAGATGCTGCGGATCCGCGCATCTCGCCTCTGCGTGCACACTCCTTCGCCGGATTGCCCCCGGCACATATCCACACGGCGGAGTTCGATCCGATGCGCGATGAGGGAGAAGCGTATGCCAGGGCGCTGGAGAGCGCCGGAGTGCACGTGCGCTACCAGTGTCACGGCGGGCTCGTTCACCACTTCTATTGTATGGCGGGAGCCATACCCCAGGCGCGGCAGGTGCTGAGCGCGATCGGCGCCCAGGTCCGTGTCGCTCTCGGGTGACCGCGGTTCAACGCGGCGCGAAGAACTCGATGTACGATCCGATGCGATTGTCCCGGATCTCGACGATGTCGACCAGCTCAGTGAGAACGCTCGTTCCGGTTAGCCGAGACAGGATGCTTGCGCGCCAGTGCACTGCCGCTCTCTCACCGTCGATGAGCAGTGACAAAACTTCCTGATCGCGGAGCTTGAACGTCTTGATCATGATGGCGAGCAGCGGACGATACTCGCTCGCACCGTTAGCGGTGACGGCAAGCGGCGTCGAGTGACTCGCGCCAGCGATCTCGAAATGGGCGTCCGGCAAGAACTTCTCATAGACGGCATCGATGTCGCCGCTCACGCGCGCCGCGTAGAGGCCGCGAAGCAGCCGTTCGGTGAATTGCCGATCAGGAATCGTGTGATCCTCCAGGATGAGTGTCTGCCCGACGACTGTCGCACGTGATGCATCCTGTAGGCCCGCGTTTCGCAATTCGGCGAGGTATGACGGCAACGATGCGCGCGATTGGCGGCGACTCACCCGCAAAAGCCTGGGCGCGGGCTCTCGCCCTCACAGCGCAAATTGGCCAGAATCCCGACACGACCCTGCCGACGCTCCTGGGTGAGCTGGCGCAGTCCTTCGGCGATAAGAGCGCCTTGATCGGCGAGAAGGAGACGCTCAATTATCATTTGTTAATCGAGCGCGCCAATCGCTACGCCCGGTGGGCACTCGCGCAAGGCATTGGGCGCGGCGATGTGGTCTGCCTCTTGATGCACAACTGCCCCGAGTATCTCGCGGCGTGGTTGGGAATCACGCGTCTGGGTGGCATCGCATCGCTGATCAACACCAATCTGGTCGGCGACTCGCTCCGGCATGTCATCGGCGTCGTGGCACCGCGGGCCATCGTCGTCGGCGCGGATCTCGCGCCCGCGCTCGCCCCGGTCATGGCCACGATACAACCGCGGATACCGTGCTGGGTGTCCGGCGAGCAGTGGCCGGGTATGCGCTGGCTCGATGACGCACTCCACCACCAAGCAGGAGACACGCTGTCGGCTCGAGAATGCGCTCTACCGACGACACGTGATCGCGCCCTCTACATCTACACTTCCGGCACCACGGGATTGCCGAAAGCGGCCGTGATCACGCACCACCGTGTACTGCAATGGAGCTACTGGTTTGCGGGACTCCTGGATTCCAACGAAAGCGACCGTATGTACGATTGTCTGCCCATGTACCATAGTGTGGGCGGGGTCGTTGCAATTGGATCGGTGCTGGTGCGCGGCGGCTCGGTTGTCGTGCGGCGCAAGTTTTCAGCGAGCGCTTTCTGGGCCGATGTCCGCGATACCGAGTCCACGCTGTTTCAGTACATCGGCGAGCTGTGTCGCATCCTATTGAATGCGCCCCCGGACGCCCGCGAGCAAGACCACGATATACGGATTGCGTGTGGCAATGGCCTCCGTGCTGACGTGTGGGGACCGTTTCAGGCGCGTTTTGCGATTCCTAGAATTCTGGAATTCTACGCGGCCACGGAGGCAAACTTCTCACTGTGCAATTGCGAGGGTAAACCTGGGGCGATCGGCCGTGTTCCGCGTTTTCTCGCACATCGATTCCCAATCGCCCTCATCGCGCTCGACGGGGAGACGGGGGAGCCGCTTCGGGATGAGCGTGGCTTGTGTCGCCTGGCAGCCGTAGATGAAGTCGGCGAGGCCATCGGCAGAATCACGACGGAGGACTCCGCGCCGGAAGGACACTTCACCGGCTACACCGATGCGAGCGCATCGCGCCGCAAGGTTGTGCACAATGTGCTCGCGGCGGGTGACGCCTGGTACCGCAGCGGTGACCTGATGCGTCGCGACGCAGCCGGCTACTTCTATTTCGTAGATCGCGTAGGTGATACCTACCGATGGAAGGGAGAGAACGTGTCGACGAAGGAAGTGGAGGATGCCGTCTGCGCGTGGCCTGAGGTGCGGGAGGCGGTCGCATACGGGGTCGATGTGCCTGGCTACGATGGGCGCGCCGGCATGGTTGCCGTTGTCACGAACGGCGCGCTCGATCTCGAGGGATTCCAGCGACACCTAACGAGCCGTCTCGCCGAATTCGCCCGGCCGCTCTTCGTCCGGATCGTGAGCGAGATCGAAGCCACGACGACCTTCAAGCCAAGAAAGCAGGAGCTCGTGCGCGCGGGGTTCGATCAGTGGCTCACGCGCGATCGGGTCTTCGTACACGATCGACATGCCGGAGCGTTCGTTGCGGTCGACCAGCCGATGCTGGAACGCATTCGCTCGGCTCAAGTGCGAATCTGAAGATGACGTCCGATCAGACGACGTGCGTCGTCCACAAGTTTGGCGGAACGAGTGTCGCCGATGCGGTCTGTCTCCGACAGGTGGCGCACATCGTTGCCACGCGACCCGAGGAGCGGCGGCTCGTCGTCGTGTCGGCGATGAGCGGCGTCACCGATCAGCTGGTGCGTGCCGTAGAGCTCGCGGGCAAGCGGGACCTCTGTTACCGCGAAATCGTCGCCGGGGTAGCGAATCGACACCGCCGGACGCTTGCCGAGCTCCTCTCGACCGAGAATGCAGCGTCGTTATGCGCGGCGCTGGAGCGCGACCTGGCGACCATCGAGGAGGTTCTTCACGTCACGACCGTGTTGCACGGCTATTCTCGCAATGGTCTCGAGCTGGTATCCGGCTTCGGCGAGGTGTGGGCCGCGCAGATGCTCGCGGCGCTGCTCCGAGAGGAGTGCCAGGATGTGGACTGGCTCGATGCGCGAGAGGTGTTGACGGTGACGCGCACCGAAGCGGGCGCGGACGTGATGTGGCCGGAGTCACGGGCCAGGGCCACGGCATGGGTCGCCGCGCGGGGCGGGCTGCCCAAGACACTTGTGATCACCGGGTTCGTGGCGGCTACGGCGGACGGGCTGGCCGCCACGTTAGGCCGGAACGGAAGTGACGTCAGCGCATCGATCTTCGCGGCGCTATTCGACGCGCAGGAAATTCATATCTGGACTGACGTCGATGGCGTGATGAGCGCCAACCCGCGGCTCGTGTCCGAGGCGGTGACGCTGGAGACACTGTCGTACGAGGAGGCGATCGAGCTCGCCCACTTCGGCGCGAAGGTGATTCACCCGAACAGCATATCGACTGCCGTCGAGCGCCACCTGCCGATCTTCATCCGCAACACGTTCCGCGCCGATGGCCCTGCCACGCGCATCCAGGCGAGTACGGCGGCGACGCATCAGGTCAAAGGACTCGCAACGATCGAGTCGGTCGCCCTCATCAATATTGAAGGCATCGGGATGATCGCCTTACGCGGGACCGCGCAGCGCTTGTTCGGCGCCTTGCGCGATGAAGGCGTATCCGTGCTCCTCATCTCGCAGGGGAGCTCGGGTAACTCGATTTGTCTCGCTGTGACCGCTACACAAGCAGACCACGCGCGGAATACCATCGAGCGCGAGTTCTTCGCGGAGCGAATGCACGGCCAGGTCCGCCGCATCGATGTCATTACCGGCTGCAGCATACTCGCGGCCGTCGGCGAAGGGATGACGAGTCAGCCAGCTGTCGCGGCGAAATTCTTTACGGCGCTCGGCAAAGCCGGCATCAGAGTGCGCGCGATCGCGCAGGGAGCATCGGAGCGAAACATTTCCGTGGTGGTCGACGCCGCGGACACGCAACGGGCACTGCGCGCTGCGCACGCTGGGTTTTATCTCTCCAAGCAGACGATCTCGATTGGACTCATCGGTATCGGCAATATCGGCAGCACGTTCCTTGGCCAGCTCTCCCAGCAGCTCAGACGACTCAAGCAGGACTTCGATGTCGATCTCCGGGTCCGTGCGATCGCGAGCTCGACCCGCATGCTGCTCTCCGACCAGGCGCTGGATCTCGACTGCTGGCCTGAGGAGCTGAATGCACGCGGCGAAGCCACGGATCTCACGAAACTGGTCGCGCATGTGTATGACGACCAGCTGCCGCACGCCGTCGTGATCGATTGCACGGCGAGCTGGGAGGTGGCGGAGCTGTACAGCACATGGCTCGAACGCGGGATCCACATCATCACGCCGAATAAGCGCGGCAACACGAGCTGTCTCGAGTACTATCAGCGCCTGCGGAAGGCGAATCGTGCGGTCGGAGCACACTACCTCTACGAGACGACCGTCGGGGCCGCGCTGCCCATCATTCAAACACTGCGGGATCTGGTCCAGACGGGCGATGAAATCGTCGAGATCGAAGGCATTCTGTCGGGCACGTTGTCATACCTGTTCAACAGCTTCGATGGGAGCCGGTCGTTCTCGTCGCTGGTGGTGAATGCGAGGGAGCTGGGGTACACCGAGCCGGATCCACGAGATGACTTGTTAGGCACGGACGTAGCCCGAAAGATCATCATTCTCGCGCGAGAGATCGGCATGGACCTCGAGCTTGCCGATGTGGATTTGCAGGGTCTCGTGCCGGCGGAGCTGACGCGGTGTCCGATGTCGGCGTTTCTCGCCGCGCTGCCGAAGTACGATGAGCAGATGGAGAGGCTGCGACATGATGCCGCGGCCACGGGACACGTCCTCCGCTTCGTTGGGCGCCTCGACCGGTGCGGCCATGCCAGCGTCGGCCTGCGTCGCTATCCCGGTAGTCATCCGTTCGCTCGCATTCAACTCACCGACAACATCGTCCTGTTCCGCACCCGTCGCTACAACGAGAATCCACTCGTTGTGCAAGGACCCGGCGCGGGCCGGGAAGTCACGGCAGCGGGAGTATTTGCCGATCTCCTGCGGCTCGCGTCGTACCTCGGCGCGTCGTTATAGGCGTCACGTAAGACGATTCTGGGGGCCGTCCTCGTACAGGTCGCATGACGGTTCCGGCTTTGACACGGCAGGGTCAGATGACATCGCACAATATGTGGACGTGGTCACCGGAGGGGGAGGCGACGCGACACCCAACGCCATCTCCGGATGCGTGGTATCGACCAGGGATTAGCATTGTTATAATCTCGAGCAGCGAGTCGCCAGATCTTCAGCGTTGTCTGGAGCGGTTCGGGCCCTGTTGGGCGGATGCTCACGCCGAGGTGATTGTCGTACACGCCGGCCCACGGGCCGAGTTGCCGGCTCTCGCTGCGAAGTTTCCAGCAACGACGTGGATCTCGGCCGCGACGACATCGACGCGCGCCGATCTTCGGCGCATCGGTCTCGAGCGCAGCAGCCGGGACCTCGCACTCTTTCTCGACGATCGGGAAATGGAGCGTCACGAGTGGGCCGCTGCCATCGCGCGAAACTGGCGGGGATGGCTGGACAGGGGAGGCCGCTTCATGAACGGGCAGAGTTGTGGCGACGACACCGAATTGTCACCGTATCCATATCTCTCCGTCGTGATGCCCGTGCATAACGGCGGGCCCAATTTCCTGCTCTCGTTGGAGGCCCTCAGCCTCAGCAACTTGCCGCGGCACTCGTGGGAGCTCGTGATCGTGGACGACGCGAGCCGGGACGAGACGACTGCCATCGCTGCGCAGTACGCGGACAAGCTGCTCAGACTTCGCCACGGACCCCGCGGTCCAGGCTACGCGCGCAATCGCGGCTTCGAGCTGAGCCTCGGCGAGTGTGTCGCATTCATCAACGCGGACGTCATGGTCGCAACCGACGCGTTGAGCACTGCCGTCACGTCTCTTACCGAACACCCGGAGATTGGTGCGGCGTTCGGCTCCTGCGAGGCATGGCCTGGCACCCGCGGCTTCCTGTCGGAGTATCGCGCGCTGGTCCAGCGGTACTACCACGCCAGTGGTGCCGAGGATCGCTGCACGTTCTCGTCTGCCTGTGGCATCGTGCGAAGCACCCTCTTCGAGCAGGCCGGGGGCTACGACGAGTGGCACTTCTCGCGGCGCCAGCTCGAGGATTTCGAGCTCGGCCAGCGCATTCGCGGCCTCGGCGCCCGCATCGTGGCGAATCCGCACATCAGGGCAATGCATCTCAGGAAATGGACGCTTCGACGAATGATGGCGACGGAGATCTTCGATCGGGCTGTGCCGTGGATGCGGCTCGTGAAGCGCCAGCTCTGGCAAGACCACGCCAGTACAGCGGACGGACGGCTCGTTAAGAACGTGAGCATCGTCCTCACTTGGCTGAGTCTCTCATTTGCCCTCCTTGGCGTCCTCCGACATAGCCCTCTGGCATATCTCGCGGCCATCAGTTGCATCGTGATCATGCTCGCGAACAATTCGTCGCGGTTGGCGTTTTTCACGCGAGAGCGCGGCATCGGCTTCGCTGTGTCGAGTATCCCGTTCGACGTGTTCTACTATATGATTGCTGGCGTTGGACTCGTGTTCGGCTGGATCGCTCGTCACGCGTTAGGTGAGCCAACACCGGGAGCGGTGGCACAGGCCTTCGCCGAAATCGGGGTGAAACATTGGCCGCCAGCCCCCATCCCGCGCGGCGGACGTGCGTCCGAGACACCCCGACCGGTCGTTGACCCACCGCAGCCACCGGCGGCAGATCTTCCGCTCACCACCCAAGACGCTCCATCTGAACCGCCCTCGCGCGGCGCCTCACAAGCCATGTAGTGGCGGCCGACACTTATAGGTGGTTCCGTACGGGCCCGCTGCCCACCGGGGTAGCGGGCCCGAACGCCTTTGCGGGCTGCCTCGACGTCGCGCTGGAGATATGCATGGACATGGGGTTGTGCGCTGTTGCTTTGATGGGCTGTACGTTGTTGGCTGTCGTGGGTTGGGCGCTGACCCTCTTCTATCGCCAACGCGCGATCCGCTACCGGGCAGCATTCGACCGCGCGTTTGCGATTGCTCGTCGCGCTTACAACTTCACCGAGGAAGAAACGATCGAGCTCACCAAGCTCTTTGGTGAGCCGATCGACGGGCAACAAGAGCACGGTAATCGTTAGGATCTGAGTGTCGAACCGAACGAAGAATGCGCTCCTTTCCGCGCCTAACTGCATTCAGCATCGAGTTCAACAACTTCGAACAAATGAAAGGCGCCCGGGCTCCCGGGCGCCTTTCATTTGTGCTGCGTGAAGCGCGCTTACTTCGATGCCGCCAGACGACGGATCTCTGCCGCCATCGTCTTCACTCTTTCCTTGTCCGTCGCGCTCTTCGCGTCGCCATCCACTTGCGACGCCAGCTTGCGCAGCGATGCCGCGCGCGCCGCGCCGCTCTGCTGCTCGGCCGCATCCAGCGCACTCGCGATGGCCGAGGTACGATCGCTCGAGAGCCCATTGTTGCGCACGAGCTGATCGAGGTATGAGCGAACGACCGGGAATGCCGCCGGCCACGTGAGCTTTGGCTGGCTCTGGGGGTTGTACTCCTTCAGCGTCACCAGCTTCGCGGCCGCGATCTCGTTTGCCGAGAGCTGCGGGCTTGGCGTGAGCTCATAGACGTCGAATCCGCGGTCGAGCTCCGACGAATAGATGTAGCCATTCCAATAGTACGCGCCCCACGATCCGCCGATCGTGTAGCGTGAGCGCTCGTTCGCCTTCGACGTATCGTTAGGCTCGTCGAGCGGACCGCGATCGAAGTACGCGATCTCGGTCGGGTGGTCCGCATCCGTGAAGTCCATGACGTCCACGCCGCCCTGATACCAGCCCTGCACGTAGAGGTCGCGCCCCGGTACCGGGATGAGACCACCGTTATGCGAGACGCAGTTCTCCTGCGCGGACTGCGCACTGGGAAGCTTGAAGTACGAGCGCTGCGTCAGCTTTTTGTTGTCGGGGCTCGCGGTGACGATGGTGTTGCCGCCGAGCTCCATGATGCTGCCGGCCTGGCACATCGGGCCCGTGCCGCCGCCCCACTCGTCGGTCCACAGCGTCTTCTTACCGTCGTTGCTGAAGCCGGCGGTGTGGCGTCCCTGGAAATTGTTCGTGTCGGTAATGGCGGAGAGCCGCACCGGCTTCTCAGGGTTCGAGATGTCCACCATGATGGCGTAGCTGGAGCAGGCGGCGGCAAGCAGGTGCATCGCCGGGTACGCCGTGACGTCGTGACAGTTGCGCGGCCCCGTGTGCATCGGGTCGCGCGCGCCGTTGGGGGCGGCGTTCGGGGCGCCGTTAGGCGCACCAGCTTGTGCCGCGGCCGCCCGACGGGCTTCACGACGCGGGTCCGGCGGAGCGCAGAACGTGACGCAATCCGGCGATCCCTCGAGGCCCGTGAAGATTCGCGCGCCCGGGATCACCGCTGCCCGCTCCGGATGATTGAGCGGCACCTTGATGATGTCGAGCTGGTACAGCGAGTTCGTTGGGTCGGCGGGGTCCGTGCCGTTCTTGCACCCGGCGAGCTCCGTCTCCGGTCGAGCAGCCTGCTGGCCGGACACGTAGAGGTAAACGATGTTGGGATCCGTGGGGCTCGGGACGAGCGTGTGCGTGTGCGAGCCTTTGCAGGTCTGCACGTTCTTGATCAGCTTCGGCGCCTTGGGATTCGAGACGTCGTAAATGCGAATCCCCGTCATATGGTCCTTCGGGTCCTGCACGCCTCCCTTGCCGCAATCATTACGATTGCCGGCGCCCTCGGCGGAGAGAAATAGCAGGTTGCCGACGATCGTGGGATCGCCTTGCGACGTGATGCACTCCACGACGGATGCGACCACTGGCTGGGCCGGATTGCTCACATCCCATATCGTGAAACCGGCGAAGTTTCCCTGGTACGCGTAATGGCTGCCGAATGCCAGGTCGGAGTTGATGAATGCGAGGCCGCGCGCCGAGTCGAACTGCGCCGGTTTCGGCGAGAACGACACCAGGCGCATGTTGCTCGCCGCGGTTCCGGCGTCGAACCGGCCCGGCTTGAGGTTGCTCCGCGGATCAGAGGCGCTCGGATAGCTCTGCGCCGACACGAGCGCCGGCGCGGAGAGGATTGCGATGAGGCCTATCAGCCTGCTTGCACTACGCATCGACGGACTCCGGTATAGGGTGTGGGGAAGGGCAACGGCGGCGCTAGTTCACTTCGCGGGGAGCTGCGTGAGCAACCTTTGCATGATGCCGATCTCGGTCGTCTGCGCCGTGACGACATCGTTCGCGAACACGTTCACGTCCACTTCCTGTCCGGCGAACGAGCTGTTGAACAGATCGTCCACCATCTTCAGCGCGCCGGCGTGGTGCTGGATCATCAGGCGGAGATACGCGCGGTCGAATTCTACGCCTTTCGCGGCGTCGAGCTCCTGGAGCTGTGCGGTCGTGAGCATGCCCGACATCATCATGTGGTGCCACGACGAAGTATCGGGTGCGAACTGTTTGTTGCGTACCAGCCAAGCCTGCATGATCCGAATCTCCGGCACCTGCGACTGATCGATCTTGTTCGAGAGTTTTAACACCTGCGGATTGGCGCCGTGGGATTCGGCCATCCGGGACATCACGATGGCCTGCGAGTGGTGCGCGATCATTCCCTGCATGAACTCGACGTCGGCCTTGGTATAGAGGGCGCCTTTCGGGACCACGATCTCGTGTCCCATGTTCATGTGGTCCATGCCGCTCATGCCCGCCGTGTCACTCTGGCCGAGCGCGAGCGACGGTCCGCCGAGTAAGGCAACGAAGAGTGCGAGCGCACCGGCAATGTGTCTGGTCGTCACGATGAGCTCCTTGGTCGGTCTGCTCGACGAGAGGGGGTGGGTCGGCTGCAGCCGAACCGACGATAGGATACCCCCTCCGGGGCGCCCGCACTAGGTGTCGGGCTATCCCTCGCGGAGGCCGGTTCGAGGCGGCATGGGGCCTTCGATTTCCGCGCCGTCGATTTCAGCTACCTTCGTTCGACGTGGCGGTAAGGAGGCGCCGAGACCGTCGTCCTTCCACCACGCTCAACGTCTGGGGAGAACCACCAATGCGCTACATGTTCATCGTGAGCGGCTCCGAGAGCCTTTCCGAATCAGGACCGCCGCCCGCTGCGCTCGTCGAAGCGGTCGGGGCGCTCGTCGAGGAAGGGGTCAAGGAGGGTAAGATCGTTTCCTTCGGCGGTCTCAAGCCCACGTCGACGGGCGCGCGCATGCGCATCGCGAACGGGAAGCTCGTCACGACGGATGGTCCGTTCACCGAATCGAAGGAAGTGATCGGCGGGTTCTCGATCTACAACTTCGCGTCGAAGAAAGAAGCGCTCGAGGAGCTTCGCAGATTCATGGAGCTGCATCACGCCCACTGGCCGACGTGGCAGGGCCAGGTGGAGCTCCGGGAGATGTACGAGGAGCAGGACGACGTGCGGGAGTCGCAGATCGAAGGAAGTCGGGTGCTCGAGCAGTCGCGTTCATAAGCGCAACGCGTGGGATGACGCGCAGGCATTGCGCCGCGCGTGGGATGGCGGGCGGAGGCCTGCCGCTACGACCCCGCCCGCCATCCCGGCGACCTACTTCCGCCTTACGCGATCCACATCGGAAATGCACTTTCATCGCACAGACTCCCACACCGACTCCAGCCCGCACTCCGATGCCGCCCTTTACCAAGTCTGATCTCATCTGGTTCAACGGGGAGCTCACACGCTGGGACGACGCGCGTGTCCACGTCAGCGCTCACGCTTTGCAGTATGGCACGGGTGTCTTCGAGGGGATGCGCTCGTACGACACCGCTGACGGCCCGGCGATCTTTCGACTCGATGCGCACATGCGCCGATTCTCCGCGTCCGCCTCGTATTATGAGATCGAGTGGCCTTACTCCTTCGAGGAACTGTGCGCCGCATCGCTCGCTGTCGTCCGAGCGAACTCCCTCGACAACGCGTATCTCCGCCCACTCGCGTTCTTCGACTCGTACAGCTTCAACGTCTGGCCCAAGGGGTGCCCAGTTTCCGTCGCCATCATGGCCGTCCCAGGCCGGCCGTACACTCAGGGAGGGCCGGAGCGCGGTTTGCGTGTCACCGTCTCGAGCGTACGCCGCATCGACGCTGCGTCGCTGCCTCCCTTTGTAAAAGCATGCGGCCACTACACCAACTCGGTGCGCGCGGTACAGGAGGCGAACCGGCGCGGCTTCGATGATGCGCTTTTGCTCAACTACAAGGGCGAGTGTGCCGAAGGATCTGGCGCCAACCTCTTTCTCGTGAAGGACGGGCGCGTCATTACCAATGACGCCGACGCCTCCATCGTCCTCGGCGTCACGCGCGACAGCGTCCTCACGATTGCATCCGACCTCGGCGTCCCCGTGGACGTTCGCTCACTCACGCTCGACGACGTTGCCAGCGCCGATGAGGCATTCTTCACCGGCACGGCGATCGAGGTTACGCCGATCACGGAAGTGGACGGCCGTCCGCTGGGCGCGGGCAAGCCGGGCCCGATCACGCTCCGCATCCAGCAGTCGTACTTCGACGCCGTGCATGGCCGCCTTCCGCGCTATCATGGCTGGCTCGCGTACACCAGGCAGATGCAAACGGCATAGACGCCGGCCAGCTCACGCAATTGCTTCATCGAAGAAGCGCGGCAAGTCGAGGACGAATGGCTCCTGAATCCCGGCTGGTTGCCATTCGACGCGCGCACTCAACACCTCGCCCGGATCTGCCGCGCCGACCCAGCGGGAGAGATTCCTCGCCTCGCCGTTGAGTACCCAGTACTCGGGAATAGCGTTCGTGACGTAGAGCGAGCGCTTCGTTTGATAATCGTAGAGCGGATCGCTAGGCGAAGGCACCTCGACCGCGAGCAGTAGATCCGACATCGCGAAGGGATATGGTGGCAGCTCTCCGTCTACCAGCCGCACGACGAACACGTCCGGCTGTACACGATTTCGAGTGCGGTCGCCGCGGCGTACGTCCGAAGGCGAGATGAGGGGGCGAGCAACCGTCGATCCGCGAAGATACAGCTTGAGGAGGTAATAGAGGTGGCCCGCGATGAGCTGATGGGACAGCCCCGGCGCCGGTGTCACGTGCACGGCCCCGTCGACAAGCTCGTACCGCTGGCCGTCGTCGGGGAGCGCATCGAGCATGTCCACAGTCCAGTGGGCGTATGCGGGCATGGCCATAGGTTAAGTCGCTCGGCATGTGGGGAGCAAGTGCGCACCGCGTACCATTAACGCCGAGCGTAGCGGCGGACGTTACCACTCGAGTGCCGGCTGGATCGCTTCACCGTTTCTGTTCGCGATGGCGATCGCGATGTAGAATGTCTGGGACTTCCTACATCGCGGAGCGATCTCGTGCGACACAGTTGTCTTGCCTTCATCGGCTGCTCGTTGATCATCGCGGCGGCATCGTCCGCGGCGGCGCAGAATGGTGGCGCGGCATTGGCCGGCACGGATACAACGGCTGATCCGGTACAAACTCTCGTCAATCGCCTCGACCTCGAGCGATACAAGAACACGATCAAGGGGCTGGCGCAGTTCGGTGATCGGCGACAGGGCACCAAACGCAATCGGGACGCCGTCGACTGGATCGAGGCCCAGCTCAAGCAGTATGGCTGTCAGAACGTCGAGCGAATCAGCTACCAGTACAACCCGCCTCCTCCGGCGGAGCGCGCCGGACGGGGACGCGGCCCGGTGAAATCGCCTAACGGCTACGGGTATGCCGGCAACGGACCGGGCGGAAGCCGCATCTTCAGCGACATGCGCGAGCGTGGCGCGAACAACGACTCGCTGGCCCAGCCGGATCCGAAGATCCGCGCGATCGACATGGAGCCGAGCACGCCGGGCGAGCGGCAGGAAGTGATCTGCATGAAGGTGGGCACGAAGTACCCTAACGAGATGTACATCATCGGCGGGCACATGGATGGCATCGGCTGGGGTCAAGCGGTGAATGACGACGCCTCCGGTTCAGCGATCGTGATGGAGCTCGCGCGTATCTTCTCGATGCCCGACGTGAAGACGGAACGCTCCATCCGGTTCGCGCTCTGGAATAACGAGGAGACGGGACTCAACGGCGCGCGCGCTTACGTCGAGCAGCGCGCATCGATGCAGGGGAAGGAAATGCCGGCGGGATCGGGGAAGTACCCGGAGCCCAAATGGCTGGCGATGATTCAGCACGACATGATGATGGTGGATCATGGTCCGCCCACACCGGACGGGAAGCTCGCGCCCGAGCAGCGCCCGGGAGCGGACATCAACATCGAATTCGCGAGCACGTCGAAGTTCGCGGACGAGGCGATGAAGCTCGCTTTCTTCTGGCGCGCGGCGAACGAGAAGTACGCAACGCAGTACCCGGCCGCCGTGGGTCCGCACATGACGAACACCGATTCGGATCCTTTCAAGGATCTGGTGCCGGCGCTGAGTCTCCGCGAGAACGAGCGTGGATCGCAGATCGGCGGAAACTGGGATCCAACGCACCATCAACCGACCGACGTTCTCACGACATTCACCGACAAGGATTTCATGCTCGGCTTGACGTCCGCTCAGACGACGCTTGGCGCGATTGGACGGCTGGTGACGGCGACGATTCGATGAAAGTTCGCGTTAGGTGCTGTCCTGCACATGGATAGATCCGGGTTTTCCGGGTCATCCCCCGGGATTGTCTTGTCTTATCGCAATCTCAATTCGGCGAATCTGAGGGCTGGCTAGGCGCAGAGTCATAGTCTCGCCAACTCGAGAACTCGACCAGTCAAGCCGGTAACTGGGGATAACCCGGAGGACTGGGATCGGTTCGTCATGGCGCGAGAGATCGCGCCCAACTACCTAGAGCTTTTGTGAACCACCGCGTTCGGGCCATGCGGACCGAACTTGCTTGGTGTGCCGTTCACAAAAACGATCGATCGCTGCTCGGAGCGCGGTGCTCCTTCTCTACATGGAGAGATTCGGGTTTTCCGGGTCATCCCCCAGGGCTGGCTTGTTTCATCGCAGTCTCAATTCGGCGCGCGGATCTCAAGGCACTGGTGACGGTCGTTAGGCATCAGGCCCAGCACTTCCCGGCAGCGAGTCTAATCGCCCTTCGTCGCTCGCCAGCGGAAGGCGATTTCCGGTGTGTTGCGGCGTGGACCCGCCTGCTTTCGTGGATCACTCCGGGCACCCCCGCGCGGCCGGACCCCAATCCGGGTGGCCTGGGCGGCTAGCGCCGCCGCGATCTCTTCCTGCACTGGTGGTGAAAGAAACAGATCGGTGAGGTCGGGGTCGAATTGCGTGCCGCGTCCGGACGCGATGAGCTCGTCCGCTCCCCCAACGGGCATCGCCGCCTTATAGCGACGGCGATGGGTGAGCGCGTCGAACACGTCGGCAATGGCGACGATCCGGGCCTCGAAGGGAATCGCCGTGCCGCGAAGTCCACGGGGATACCCTGCGCCGTTCCACCACTCGTGGTGGGATCGCACCGCCGCGGGCAGCTCCGGGTAGAATGACGCCAGGGGCGCGACCACTTCCGCGCCACGATCCGTGTGAGTAGCAATCAATCGGCGTTCCGCCGCCGTGAGCCCGACCGTGCCGCGCATGACGTCGAAGAGCGCGCCATTGATCTTTCCGATGTCGTGAAACAGCGCGACGCGTTCCACCCGATGCTGTCGAACTTCGTCCCAGTCGGCGGCCCGAGCGAGCACCACTGACGTGACGGCAACCCGTCGCACGTGCGCGCCGGTCTCCGGATCGTTGGCATCGATGGCATGCAGGAGCGACTCGAGCGCCGCCGCTGCCAGCCGTGTCACGAGGTGCGCTGCCGCCTCATGTCCGTTCGTCCGAAGAGCGGCCGCTGCCTCGAGCGGATCCCGCTCCATCGTGGTTTTCGAGTCGTTGGCCGGGGCAGTGATCGCAGAAGGGTTGGCGGGGAGACGGTCGCTCAACGCAGACTCCGCAGCATGGGGTTGGCGAACTGGCTGCCATGACCCCGGTCGTCAACACTCGATCAGTGCACCAAGGACTACGGCGTGGTTGTGTGACCCATTGCACAACGCGAGCCGGTTCTGCGCGGCATCCCAAGACCGTTCTCGAAGCGAATGCAGAAGACGCAGAATGCGCAGAGCACGCAGAAAAAAAGAGCGTTGAACGACTCTTTGGAAAGCTCGTCAACGCTGTTCTCTCTGCGAATTCTGCGTTCTCTGCGCATTCTGCGGCCTGCGCTTCGATAGGTCTCGGGATGCTGATCCAGCCAAGGGCTGGTGTCCCGAGCTTTGACTGCAACCGCGGCGACACCGCATCTTTGCGTGGCGACGGCTAATGGCGACTCGACCGGAGTCGGGGTAGGGCCGACCGTCAATTCCGGTCCGGTTCATGCGCCAGTAGCCGAGTCTCTCACTGGTGGGCACCGTGCCAGCGCATAAAACGCACGACCTGGCTAAAGACTGTCCCCTCGCGGCTGCGCTAGCGAGTCAGCTTCGCTCGGCGCGCGCGGACCTCACCACGCGATGGCTGGAGCGCATCGCCGCGCGCGTGTCGATCGCGCGGGATCGAGTGTTCCCGGGGGAAGAGCTTCTCGACCATATCCCCCTTCTCATCGATGGAATCGCCGACTACGTCGAGAATCCGGCGGAGGAGGTTGCGGGAGACGCGCCGGTCGTCGCGAAGGCGATGGAGCTCGGGGAGCTGCGCTATGCCCAGGGATTCGACGCCTATCAACTGTTCAAGGAATATGAGCTGCTTGGCGGCGTGCTCTTTTCATTTCTCGCCACCGCAGTGGACGACATCGAAGTGCCGTGCAGTCGGTCCGAGCTGCTGCAGTGCGCCCATCGCGTGTTCCACGCGATCGCGATCATTCAACAGGCTACGACCACGCACTTTTTGCGGAAGACGATGGTGCAGGTGCGCGAACGCGAGCAACGACTGCGCGGCTTCAACCGAACCGTCTCCCACGAATTGAAGAATCGGCTGGGAGCAATTCAGGGCGCGCAGCGGCTGCTTACCGAGCCATGGATGGGCGAGGAGCAACGCAAGCGGTTCATCGAGATGATCGGCGAGAACGCGGACGCAATGCACGCGGTCTTCGAAGATTTGATCTCACTATCGCGTTTGGACGTCAATGCGCGCCAGCAGAAGAATGTTCTGTTGCCCGCGGCCGCCATGGAAGCGGCGCGCCAGTTGCGCCAACTCGCGCGCGCGCGCGACGTGGCCGTTCGCGTGTCGCCCGATCTCCCGGCCGTGGAGGTGAACGCTGCCGCCGTCGAGCTATGCCTCATGAACTACATCTCGAACGCGATCAAATACTCGGATCCTGGCAAAGACGAGCGCTGGGTGGAGATTCGCTCGCGGTTGCAACGTTCCGACGATACCAGCAATGCAACCGAGCTTGTCGTCGAGGTCCTGGACAACGGACTGGGCGTGCCGGAAGACGCACGTCGCAAGCTCTTCGACCCATTCTTCCGTGCGCACGCGGAAAGCGTAGCCTCCGAGGTGGAAGGAACCGGGTTGGGTCTCAGCATCGTTCGCGAAACGGTCGAGATGCTCGGCGGCCGCGCGTGGGCCGAGCGCGGAACTGCTGGTGGGTCTCTCTTCGCGTTTGCCGTTCCGTGCCGCCGCGGGACCGATTCCTCCGCGTGCGCGGACGGTCGCTCGCCAACTGACACGACGGCATCCCCCTAGTTCTCGATTCTTTGGTGCTATCACGCGCGCTTTATTACGCGTCCGGAGCAACAGTCATTTTCGTCATCGCTGCGGAGCGTCCGCCGTCACGCGCCAAATCGTGTTACCCACATCGTCCGCGACGAGCAGCGCTCCGCGCTTGTCGATCGCGACGCCTACCGGACGGCCCATCGCATCTCCGTGACTGTTCAGGAATCCTGTGAGAATCTCCACAGGCGCGCCCGACGGAACGCCATTGGCGAACGGCACAAAGACAACGTCATAGCCACTCCGCGGCTTTCGGTTCCACGAGCCATGCTGACCAACGAACATCCCGTGATGGAACATTGCCGGCAGCGACGTGCCTTCCGATGACGTTAGGCCGAGCGAAGAAGTGTGTGCGCCGAGCGCATAGTCGGGAACGATCGCCGTCGCCACCAGGTCGGGACGTTGTGGTTTGACGCGGTCGTCCACGTGCTGGCCATAGTAACTATACGGAAATCCGTAGAACCCGCCGTCCCGCACAGCCGTCATGAAGTCAGGAACGAGATCGCTCCCGAGCTCGTCGCGCTCGTTCACCGACACCCAGAGAGCGCCGCTCTCGGGCTCCCATGCCAACCCAACCGGATTGCGCAGGCCCGACGCGAAAACGCGGTGTGTGCCGGTCCGGGGGTCGATGGCCCAGATCGCCGCACGGCCTTCCTCCTTCTCAGTCCCATTCTCGCCGGCGTTGCTGTTCGAGCCGACAGTCGCGTACAGCATCGTGCCGTCGCGCGAGGCAATGAGATTTTTTGTCCAATGATGATTGATCGTCCCCGCCGGCAGCGCGACCACGAGCGTTCCCGACGCGGAGATCTGCGTCGCTCCGGCGACGTAGGGATAACGCACGACTCCGTCAGTGTTCGCGACGTAGAAGTCGTTGCCGATCAGCGCCATCCCCAAGGGCGATTTGAGGCCCGCAAGAAACACCGTGTGCGTCTCGGCGACGCCGTCCCCATCGGCGTCGCGGAGAAGGGTGATGCGGTTGGCACTTGCTACCGCGGCCCCGGCTTTTTTCTGGAATCGCTTGAAGAACCACCCTTTTATTCCCTTGTTGTCATCCGGTTTCGGCGGCACGCTGGTTTCGGCCACGAGCACGTCACCGTTAGGCAGCACGTAGAGCCAACGGGGATGATCGAGACCGCCCGCGAAGGCGCTGACCGACATGCCGCTCGCGGCAACGGGTTTCGCACCGGCCGGCCATCCTTTGGCCGGGGCGATGTTCACCGTGGGGATGAGGGAGTGCTTTGGCTGCGGCAACTCGGGTTGCGGCCCGATGCCCGCAGACACGGGCAGGCGCGCCGCTCCCGCGCACGCCGCTAAGGCGGCGACGAAGATCCACAACGAGAACGAGCGAGAGCGCTTCACCCTGTTTGCTTCCTTGCTGGAGGAAGTCATTGACGTTCGTTTGTCGCGAACCGGCCGCAAGGCCTATTCCTCAGCGTACACCAGGAACGAAAAGGGTTGAAAGAAACCATTTGGCGTTCAGCAAAGCTCACTGTGTCACGGTCACGGTGGCGCTCATGCACGGATGGATGCAGCACTGATAGTTCTCGACGCTATTGTTCCTGACCGTGATCGCCTGCCCGACATGGATGCTGAAGCCGTTGGGCACAAACTGCCATGATCGGCATTTCCCGATCACCACTAAGCCTCCATCAAGCACGGAGCCCAACATGTGTTTAGCAGATTAATAACGCCCCTGCCGGGAGGAAGCTGTCACAAGACGATGCGGCCGCGTGAGGCACAATGGCCGGGACTGCAACGAAATAGCACGCAAAAAGAATCGATAGCGGCCACTCGCAAAGTCGGGAGAATCAAATCGACCTTCCGCGGATTCAAACAGCCGCCGTGTCGTGCGTCCGCCGCGGAAGGGCCGTGGGAACGCGCGTGCGCTGGATCACCAGCCGCGGTTCATAACACGATGTGGAGGTTGCCATGCGCTCACCTATACCCACTCACTTCGTTCGCTACGGCCTTTCGCTACTGATCGCGGTCGCTGCCTGTTCGGAGCGGCCGACCGGTCCCGCAGCGGATGCGGCATCGACGCTGAGCGTCGATCGTGAGAACGGAGACAATGAGAATGCCAATAAGATCGGCGCGGCGCGCTGCGATCCAGACAACGCTGGCCTCACGCTCCCACCTGGATTCTGCGCGCTCGTCGTGGCCGACCTCGTGGAAGACGGTCAACCGGCACAGGCACGCCACATGGCGGTCACGCCTAACGGTGACGTGTTCGTGGCCATCAACAGCCCAGACAACCAAAATCCATCCTTTGGCATCATCGGCCTCCGCGACCGCAATGGCGACGGGCACGCCGACGAGCAGTCACGCTTCAGTCCCGGCCTCGGCGGAAGCGGTCTCGCGTGGGATGACGGACGACTCTTCTTCGGCGCCAATGATCGAGTCATTCGCTTTCGGCTCCCCGCCGGGCGCCTAACGCCAACGGACGCCGGCGAGCCCGCCGTGACCGGACTGCCGAACACCGGGGATCATATCAGCAAGACGGTCGTGATCTCCGACCACCGCCAGCTCTTCGTCAACATCGGCTCGGCGACGAATTCCTGCCAGGTCGCCAACCGCGTCGCGCAATCGCCCGGCATCTTTCCCTGTCCGGAGCTGCCGATCCGAGCGGGCGTGTGGCTGTTCGACGCGCGCGGCACGAACCAGACGGAGGCGAACGGCACGCATTACGCCACCGGTTATCGAAATCTCGTCGCACTCGCGATCAATCCCATGAATCGCGAGCTGTACACCGTGCAGCAAGGACGCGACATGTTGTTCGAGAACTGGCCCCAGTTCTATACGCAGGATGAGAGCGCGAACATGCCCGCCGAGGAGTTCGCGGTAGTGACCAAGGGCAGTAACAATGGCTGGCCGTATTGCTATTTCGACGCCGTGCGGGAGCACAAGAAGGTGCTCGCTCCGGAATATGGTGGGGACGGCCATCGAGTGCAGGGCGCGCAAGGCATCGATTGCGCAAGTTATAATCAACCACTTCTCACATTCGGTGCGCACTGGTCGCCGGATGGAATGCTCTTCTATGACGGCAAGCAATTTCCGGAGCGGTATCGCGGCGGTGCCTTTGTCGCCTTCCACGGCGGATTCAATCGCGCGCCCGAGCCCAACCAGGGCTTCCAGGTGCAGTTCGTTCCCTTCGGGCACAACGGGCGCCCGTTAGGCGGTGCGGAGACGTTCGCGGATGGCTTCGCCGGATCAACGGGTCCACTGCCGGCAACGGCGAAGCATCGCCCAGTGGGAGTTACAGTAGGTCCGGACGGCTCACTGTACGTGTCCGACGACAAAGGCGGACGCATCTATCGCATCCTCTTCGTTGGGGGCCACGAACGCGACCACGACTAACCGGTCGAATTCGAGTATGGACAGTCCAGATTTTGTAGGACGCCGATGAGGCTAGAGAAAGGCGAATCCAACCTTGTGTCGATGCCCCGCGGTGCCGGGATGCAAGGTTGGATTCGCTTGCAGTTCGCTCGCCGTAAGCCTCACGCAGCCATGTTCGCAGCCGAACTAAAGTGGCTGAAATCGAGACGCCCGAACGGGAAGCCGCTTTACTTCGGGAGCTTGAGCCTCATCGCGAGAGTCTCAAACCGCGGATCGGAGCGGATCGGCGCCCAGCGTGGATCACGCCGCAGCCAAACCAACCAATGCGTCCGCTCTGCCACCCCACGGTCGAGCCACGCAAAGGCGCTGTCGCGCTGGCCGAGTGACGCGTGCACCAGCGCGACGGCGTAGGCGGTGACGTACTCGTGATGCGAGAGGGAATCGAGTCGCGTCAGCGTCGCGAGCGCTTCTGCTCGGCGACCCTGCGTTCCATAGACGTGACCAACTGCGGCAATTGTCGGCACCCAGTCGCGTAGCGGTCCGGTGGAGTGATACGCGGCGAGTGCGCTGTCGAGTTTTCCGCGCGACTGATGCACTCGGCCGAGATAGAACCGCCCAAGGGCGAAGGTGCTGTCGGCGCGAAGCGCGATGCGAAGCTGGCGTTCCGCCTCGTCGTTATTCCCCGCGTAGTAGAGCACCCAGGCGGCGGTTCCGGCGACCGCGGTGGAGAGCGGGTCGAGCACCTGCGCGCGATGCTCGTGCTCGCGCGCTTCGTCGAACCGCCCCATCGCCGTAAGAAACAAACCATACCATTCGTGCGCCGTCGCGTAGCTCGGATTGAGCGTGAGCGCAGTCTGAAACTCGCGCTCCGCGCCCGGCCAGTCCCAGTCGTAGTACATCTTCACGAAACCCAGCGTGGCGTGCGGTTCGGCCAGTGACGCGTCGAGCTGGAGTGCGCGCTCCGCCGCGGCGCGCGCTTTGGGAAAGGCGTCGTCGGGGCGCAGCAGGCTAGCGTACCCGAGCTGCACGTACGCGTCCGCCATACCCGAATAGGCCAGCGCGAATGTTGGATCGCGGTCGAGCGCCTTGGTGAAGATACCGATGGACCGGAGCAGGCCCGGCCCTCGCTTGTTCAACCAGTATCGTCCCTCGATATACGAGTGGAGCGCGACGGAATCCGGCAGAAGCTCAGCGTGTCGGTGCGTGGACCCGACGAGCACGGCGAACGCGAGCGCGACAGCGCAGGCGTCGGCGAGGAGCACCACGCTCCGGCGTGCTGGCTCTCGTTGGGCGTGGCGGGGAAGGAGTGCGCCGTTCGGGGAGGGTGCCGTCCCTTCTGACGGGGGCGCGTGGGGCGTGAGAATTCGCTCATCTCTCTGCGTCGCCGATCGGCTGCGCACCTCGGCCATCAAGGCCTTCGTCTCGGCGGACGGCTCCGCCGAGTACTCGGACGCAAGCCGCCGCGCGAAACGCTCGTGCGCCTCGAGGGCACCGGCGCGGTCGCCGATGGAATCCAGGAGCGTCACCAGCCGGCGCAGCTTTCGCTCGTCGTCCGGACCGAGTGCGACGGCGACGCGCGCCCACCGCGCCGCGGAGGCGCCATCGCTTCGTCGCCAGCTCTCCTCGGCGAGCGACGAAGCGCAGGTGGCGGCAGCCTGGCGGAGCCGCGAGCGCTCGGTGTCGATCCACTGCCCGAGCTCAGGCGATGCCTCGGAGACGAAGAGCCCTTCGAGGAAATCACCCCGGTAGAGCGCCATCGCGTCTTCGAGCTTCCCCGCAGCGACGGCTTCGTCGAACTGGACGGCGTCGCAGCGCAGGGCATCGGCATCGATGGCGATTTCCTCCTCGCCTCGGGTGACGACGGCAGAGGAGCCAAGGATTCGTCGTAGGTAGGTGAGCGCCTGGCGGAGCGCGCTGCGCGCATGCTCCTCATCCAGATCGGGCCAGAACAAGGCGACGATGCTATCGCGTCGCCGATGGAGCCCCCGTCCCGCGAGGACCGCGTAAGCGAGGAGAGCCAGACGCTTCGCCTGAATGGCGATGGGTCGTGCGCAGGCTACGAGGTGTTCCTCGAGCTCCGCCGCTCCAAGCGTGCGAAAGAGGATCATCGATTGGTCCGGTCACGGCTGAATCACGCCTTCGTCACCGTCTAGCGGCAACGTCCCAGATGCCGTGTACCGGGGGGGCTTAATCTACCGCCGCCCTCTACACCCGCCAGATGTTTAGGGTGGGCCGTGCCGGACCGTCATGCTCGAACGACTCACGCACGACTCACTCAAAGAGGACCGCATGCGCATCACCCAGCCCGCAGTACTCGTCAGCGCGCTGCTCGTCGCTGCCTGCTCGCCCGATTCGGCGACGCCGACCACTCCGCCAACGGCTGGATCGGCCCGAGCAACCTTCGACGTAGTACCAATGAAGACCCACGGCGTGGAGCTGGTGGCGGTGGTAGGCACTGGAACTGGCGCCGTGAACGTGACTCCGACAGCCGAGGATCAGGGCACGTTCCACGTCCAGGGCGAGGTGCACATCAGAGACGCCGCGCCGAACACCACGTATCTCGTGCAGCGCGAGCCTGACCTCAACGTGGCGGATCCCTCCTGCACTGGGCCCTGGATCAGCTTCCCACTCCCGAACGCTGGTCCGATCGTGACACTCACTACCTCGGAGGAGGGCTCGGGCGCGGCGCACTTCGAGGTGGGGGTTGGTGGCGCATTCACGTCGGGCAGGCCGTTCAACGTTCGATTCCGTGTCATTGATAATTTACTGAACCCGACGTCGGTGCTGATGAGCGATTGCATAACGGTAGTCGTAAAGTAGAACCTTTCCCCTCTCAGCTCTCAGCTCGGGCTCTTTCGATGTGCCTGCTCGAGATCTCACCCGGCGGGCCCAGAAGCGAGAAGCAAGCTGACAGCTTACAGAATCAAGAGAACTGCTTCAGCCGCGAGGCAGTGAAGCGGCGAGCCGCGAGAGTGAAGAGGTCAGCTCAGCGATGAGCGCCGCTTTTGCCGTCGACACAGTCGTCCTTGAGCTGAGCCTCTGTTCACTCGCTGCTGACTCTGATCGCTCAAGTTGTTCTCTTTATTCTGTGAGCTGGCAGCTTGCAGGCTCGCCCCTGGGCTCGCCGTCGTCGCTGAGATGTCTGCGGCGCCAACCGAAAGGCCGCGGAGAGCGATTGATCGCAGGGCTACTAAGGCGTCTGCGGCTCCCAAAGCTGAATCGGATTGCCTTCCGGGTCGTGGAGCAAGGCGAAGCGCCCGTTCGGATATTTTTGTGGATCGACGTCCACTTTGATGCCGGCGGCGGTGAGCTGAGCGACCATCGCCTCGAGGTGAGCAACACGGAAGTTGAGCATCCACTGCTGCGTCTCGGGTCCGAAATATTTGGTCGTCGCGGGGAAGGGCTGGAACGCCGTAGTCCCGGCGTCCTGGTGCCACGGCTCCATGCCCTTCGACATCGGTGTGCGCGACACGCCGAGGTTCTTCTCGTACCACTCGGCGAGCGCTTTCGGGTCCTTTGCTTTGAAGAAGAAGCCACCAATGCCGGTGACTTTTTCCACGGCTGGCTGCGCGGATGACGTTGCGTCGGCCGCCTGCGCTCTGAGCATGCTGGTCGTGACGCAGCACAATGCGGCGGAGTAGAGAAGGTTGATATGTGTTCGCATTGGGGTGGCTGAGGCTATGAGTCTGTTTAAAGCTTAGAAGAGCGACAAACCATAGGGGATACGGATTTCACGGATTTATCGGATGCACGGATCTGCTCCTCTGCCTATCGAGCTCCGGCCTCGTCGGACACGGAGTCATCAGCGTCGCAAAGGCGATTCGACAAATCTGTCAAATTCGTAAAATCCGTATTCCCCTTGGTTTTGTCGCTCTTCTATCGGTTCTCGTTCAAGAAACCCTAGCGAGCTAGTTCCGCCACAACCACTCGAGCGCTTCCGGCAACGTTTGCTGCCGCGCGTCGCGATCGACGTGGAGTGCGTTCCGCGCGAATACGAATTGATAGTGATACCCTTTTGCCGCGAGCACGGCGGCCATTCGCTCGTTCGCGAGAACCCAGTCGTGCATGCCGTCGCGCATCACGTTGGGGTAGAGCAGATCCTTATCACCCACCATCATCCAGATGCGGATGGGCCTCGGTGCGCTGTTCGGGATCAGGTGCTCGTGGTACTCCCACGCACCGTGCGGCGTCTCCGCGCTCGGCGGCCACTGCTGATTCACGGCGGTGAGTGAGTACGCGAGCACGCGGTGATAGAGATCAGTGCGATACCAGGCCATGCTGAGCGCCGCCGCGCCGCCCGAGCTGTTTCCCATCGTCGCCCGCTCGTTAGGATCTCTGCTCAGCCTCACACCGTATTGTCGCTCCACGAGCGGCAGCACTTCCGTTTCCACGAACTCGGCGTAGCGTCCGGACATCGTATCGTACTCGAGTCCCCGCTCGCTCCCCTGCGCGTCGCCACCACCATTGGCGATCGAGATGGCGATCATGACGGGAACGCGCTTCGCGGCAATGAGATTGTCGAGGGCGACGAAGAGCAGGGAGTCGGGTCCATCAGCGCCGACGATGAACGGCGCCCCCGTCCCGCGGACGTACTGCGCCGGCACGTAAACCGCGATGCGACGCGTGTACGGCGCCGGATGACTCGTGGTGACGACGAGCTTCGCGGGGTTAGACGGATCGGGAACGCCGAACGTCCCGGAGTTGCGCTTGATACCGGGATAGATCCGGCTGTCCGCGGAGCGCATCGTGAATGTGTAGACAGCGCCGTGCGGCACGTTGCTGCGAATGGTCATCTCGGGCGCCGGCTGATGCGTTGGTCCGATGATGAAGTTTCCCTCCACGTTCGGTGAAGGCACTGCACCGTCCGTAAGCTCGGTCGCGGCGACAAACCCTGGCGTGTGGGGATCGCGAGCGGGTGGCGTAGGACGGGCGGATTGGGAGCTGAGTTTGCCGCCTGCGTTCCGGCGGCCTGCGGCATCGCATTTCCCGCTGATCCAGCGAGGGCGACAAATATCCTTAGAGTTGTGAAGATGCTCATCGGCGATTTACCTGGAGATGCTCGATACTTGGCTGAGTGAGCAGCTACACCTATCCGATCACCACTTATACCTGCGGGATATGGCGTTCTGTAGCCCGATTGCAATAGGCGCCGACGTCATGTCACACCCGATATTTTCTGGCCAGGAGATTGGGGAACGAGTACAATTGGATCCCGGCCACGACATTGCGCGAGCTTGGAAGCTGCGTTTCTGATCTCTCGCCGCTGCCGCTGAGAGCTGAGGTAGTGCTCTTGAGTCTGTGAGCTCCCAGCTTGCGTCTCGCCCCTGGGCTCGCCCTACTGGGTGAGATCTCTGAGGCGCCAGTCATAAGGCCTGATGAGCCATCTCGTGGGCGCTGTAAGCACGGCGGGCCATTCCTCCATCCAATCAGTGTACCGGTCACGCCGTTGGATCCACACCAGGAGGTCGCCCATGTTTCGCCGAGTGCTCGTCCCCGCGCTGGCCCTCACCCTTGCCGCGGGACTCAGCGCGGCATCACCCGCATCGCGCTTCTTCAAATGGCCGCCCTGGCTGTCGATCGAGTCGCCCGTGAATCCATTCGACGCCAACACACGTGGCGCCGTGCTGCTCGTCCACACGATGGTGCGTGAGGGCGCGACCAGCGTCGGTGATCTGGAAGGCACTGCCGAAGGGCTGATCGCCGGCCAGCGGCGGAGCATCGCGCTGCGATTCGATCCCACGGCGCGACAAGATGTGTATGCGCTTCGGCGACAATGGCCGGACGGTTCAGGCCCGTGGGTCCTCCGCGTCACCCTGCTACGCAACACTACCGCATTGGTGGCCCTCGATCGCGCTGGCATGGTCTCGTCGGTCGTGGTACCCACGCGGCTCGAGCGCGGGATGTCTTTGCCTCGCCTGGTGTCCAGCGCGGAAGTGGACTCGATGCTCACCGCCGCCGTAGCGACGAATCGTGTCGCGAGCAGCGCCGCGTCTCCCAAGCGGTGAGCCGGCGAAGCTGCTCGCATGACGGTGCCTGTCTCCGACCCTAACGATGCCAATGCCCACTCGCGACCCGGTGCCGCGCTCGGCGACGCCGTGCGTCGAGCGCAACAAGGGGACGTCGATGCGTTCGAGGTCATCTACCGAGCGGAGATGCCGGCGATCATCGCGCTCGCTCGGCGCATGCTCGGCGGCGACGACAGCGCGGTTCGGGAGGCGGTGCAGGATGTGTTCGTTCGCGCGTGGGAGCGCTTGCCATCATTTCGCGGAGACAGCGCGCTGGGAACGTGGCTACATCGTCTCGCCATCAACGTCCTGCTCGAGCGCCTGCGGATCGACGTGCGCGACAGCAGCCGGTTCGTCGATCACGACGACGACTCCACCGTCGTGCCGACGGCTCGGGCCAACGACTCGGCCGCGGCGTCGCTCGACACGCGGCTCGACCTCGAGGCCGCGGCGGCGCGACTCCCGGCGGGTGCCCGCTCCGTGTGGCTGCTGCACGACGTCATGGGTTACTCCCATGACGAGATCGCCGAGATCACCGGAATCGCGGCCGGTACCAGCCGCGCACAGCTTTGGCGCGCGCGGCGGACACTTACGAGGTTGCTCGACGCATGACTGATCTCTCAACCAAACCGCCCGCACTCGGTCGTCACCTCGACGAGGAAGAGCGGCAAGGACTGGCCGATGACACGTTACCCGAAGCGCGGCGTGTGGACGCGGATGCACACGTCGCGCACTGCCCGTCATGCGCCGAAGACGTCAACCGGCTGCGTCTGCTCGTTATGCGGACGCGCGCACACCTAACGAGCCAGGATGCACGGCCAGAGGAGGAGGAGACGGTGGAGGCCCTCTGGCCTAGTATACGCGCACGGATCGAATCGGCGAAAGTCGTTAGGTTGGCCGGCGAGAGCCTCGCGGCGCCAACGCGCCAGGGGCGTTGGACGGCGCGCAGTCGTCGCGTTGCGACATGGCTCAGTGTCGGTCTCGCCGCCGCCATAGTCGCTGCCATGCTCGTGAAGCGCTCGACATTGAGCGACATGTCGACGCCGCGCGCAGGCGCCATCTCAACGTCCGACACTGCGCCGATCTTCGCCGTCGATGACTCGGCTACTGCCTACCAGCGGGAAGTCGAAACGATGCTGGAGGAGCTCGAGCTCCAGCGGGCGATGCTCAAGCCCGAAGTCGCGGCGTCGCTCGACCATGATCTGCGCGCGATCGACCGCGCCATCGCCGAGCTTCGCGATGCGCTGAAGCGCGATCCAAACAATCCTGCGCTGCGGCAATTGCTCGCCGCGTCGTACCGCCAGAAGCGCGACCTCCTCGAGCGGATTGCCAATGCGTCCTGAGTCAATTGTTCATTGCAAAGCAATGATCGCCATCAGCATGGCGATCGTCGTCTCCGTGTGTGCGACTCCGCGCGCGGCGAACGCGCAGGCGCTTCCGCCCGTGCTGCGCGCCATCGCCGTCGACTCCACGGCGCCGGTAAAGATCTACCACCCGGCAGGAACACTCCGCATCGTGGGCTGGGACCGCGACTCGCTCGTTCTTCGCGGGCGTCTCCCGCGCGACGTGCGGCTGTTCTTCGGCGGCTCGGCGCGCGGAGTGAAGTTCGGCGTCGAAGACCTCGTGGATAAGAGCGAGTCGACGCCCGTGGATCTCGTAGTTCAGGTGCCGCGCCACGCCCGCCTGTCGGTCAAGACGGCGAGCGCCGATGTTCGGGCCACCGACGTTTCGGGATGGTTCTACTCTGCAACCGGAACCATCGCTATCAGCGGCAACGCCACTTCGGTCGATGCCGAGACGATGAGCGGAAACCTGAGCCTCGACGTTACAACACCTTGGGTGCGCGCGAAAACGGGAGATGGCCACCTCCTGCTGCGCGGACGGCCTCAGGATGCCGACGCATCTACCATCGGCGGCACGCTCGACGTCGCGAGCTCGGCGACAGTCCGCGGCCGCTTCGCGTCGGTGACGGGAGACATTCGTTATGCCGGTGCGCCGCCACAGGGCAGCATTCTCGAGTTCTCGAATCACGAGGGCGCGGTCGATTTCCTGTTGCCGCGCGACGCGGCCGGAGTGTTCGATCTCTGGACCGTGAGTGGCGCGATCGAGAACGGCTTCACGGGCGTTCGTCCCGCCGCATCGGCCGCGCGGCGTGGTGATCCGCTGCGTCTCAGCTTCGGCCGCGACGGTGGGCACGTGATCGTTAGGACGTTCAAGGGTCCTATCCGATTGCGTCCACAATAGGAGCGACAGGCGCGGTGCCGGCGCTGCTCGTCGTTCGTTAGGCCGTCCACGGTATGTATTTATAACGGTCGCCGACTACCCTAGCCGCTCTCGCGGGTTGTGGCCACGTAACGCGCCAGTTAGCCTGCATGCGACTTCCCGTCCGCGTTAGCGTAGCGCTGACCGGCGACGCGCACCGAGTCTCCCTCATTCATGCAGCGATTCACCAGGAAACAATGGCGCCGAGTGTTGTTCGGCGCCGCCATCGCGCTCATCGCCTTCCTGTTCGTGCAGTGGCGCGCCACAATCCGGCGCAATCGATCGATTCCCGACGAGCCCTTTCGCATCGCCGGCAATCTCTACTACGTCGGTTCGACGGGTATCACGTCCTTCCTCATCACGGGGCCACAGGGCCACGTGTTGATCGACGGTGGTTATCCCGAGACTGCCCCGCTCATCATCGGAAGCATGCGCAAGCTGGGCTTCGACATTCGCGACGTTAAGATTTTGCTCAACACGCACGCTCACGCCGACCATGCGGGCGGCCTGCGCGAGCTGCAGCAGGCGTCAGGCGCGCAAGTCTGGATCAGCGAGGGCGACGCGAGCACCGTGAGTGCTGGTGGCGCCGGCGACCATGCGAGCTACGGCCTGCTCGCCTATTTCGGCATTGGGCGCTTTCCCGAAGCGCGCGTCGATCATCGCTTCAAGGACGGGGACACGGTTCGCGTCGGTCCGCTCGCCCTAACGGCCCACGTCACCGCCGGCCACACGCCGGGATGCACGACGTGGTCGTTCCCGGTACGCGATTCGGGGCGCGACTTGCTCGCCGTGGACGTCTGCAGCCTGTCGCTGCTGCCGTTCATGAAGTTCGGCGCGCACGAGTCGTATCCAGGGATTCGCGCCGACTTCGAGCGCAGCTTCCGCACGCTGCGCAGCCTGCCCGCCGACATCTTTCTCGGCTCGCACGGGAGCTTCTTCGGCCTCGCGCGAAAGCATCGCGCGCAGGCGACGGCCAGTGACCCGGCGGCGCCGTTTATCGATCACGCGGGCTACATGAAATACATCGACGACGCTGAGCAACAGTTCCGGCACGCGCTCGCCAAGTAGGAGCAACGTCGTTCGGCAGAGAGAGTGAACACGTCGCCGCCGCTACGCATCCTCACCGCAGATCGATCAAGCTGATCTTCGTCGTCGTTCCGTAATTGCTCTCCACCGACACCAGCGTGTTCCCGTCAGGCGACAGGCGCACCAGCGATGGCTTTACCGGGTTCGGCGTGCGGTCGAGGATCCCGGAATCGCTCGTGCGCAGCCTCACGAATCCGAGGTTCCAGAGCGACACGAACAGCACGTCGCCATTCGCGGAAAGCGCGGTCACGGGAATGCCGAACACCAATGGACGGCCGGACGCCTTCGGCAGCAACTGCATCGACGCGTCGTAGATGTCGAGGCCCACCGCGAAATGGCCGCCGGTGGCGTCCACCGTTGGTGGCCAGTCGATCACGGCTGGCTTGATGCACGCGCTGAAGCTGTTCGCCCCAACCGAGAAGCGCTGCAAGCACGCCGGATCTGTCGTGTTCAGCATCAGGACCGAATGGTCCAGGGAGGCCTGTAGATTCCCAACGCCCGTGTTGCCACCGATGCCCGCCTCCGTCCTCGTCTGCTGCGCGTGCGTCGAGAGATCCACCTCGGCCAGCGTGCGGGCGGCCGTCGTGCTCCCGCCGAAGGTGACGTACGCCTTGCCATTCGATCCAACGCGAATGCCCACCGGTGCCTGGCTCGACGCGGCGTCAACGGTGAGCGGAATGGACGTCAGCGGCAGCGTCGGTTGCGTGAGATCGATCACGGCGATTTGCGGCTGCCCGTAGACGAGCACCAGCAACGAATCGCCCGTTAGAGTGAGATCGAAGTCCTGCGGTACGGCCGGCAGCGGCACGGTCGCCGTGACCTGCAGCGTGGACATCGATAGCAGGGCGATGCGATGATCGTTTCCCTGCCGGAGATAGATCACCCCGTGCTTGGGATCGATGGCGATGTCCCGAGTCTCCCCGCTCACGGTGGTCGTCCGCGTCGGGCGGTCGACCAGCGGGTGGACGTGCACGCTGTCCGCTGAGGTCGTAACGACGTTGCTCGTTAGGCCGACGGCATCCCGCGCGTAGACGCGCAGCTGGATCGGTCCCGACCACTCGGGCTTCAGATGCGCGAAGATGAACGTCGGCTGCTGCCCATTGGCGACGACGACGGAATCCTTCGTACCGTACGGCAGCACTTCCCAGATGATCGCCGCCACGCCGTAGTTGTCGCTCGCGTTGGGCATCACCTCGATCGAGTCGCCGCCGAAATAGTCGCCGGAGAGCGTCGTGCGCGCGCTCCCGCCGTCGGGCGGGAAGAAAAGCGGCGTCACGGTGGGTGGCTGCTTGTCGGTAATGACGAGCGACGTCGTGAGTGTCCTGCTGGTGAGCTGTAGCGCCGCGTCTAGCGCCGCGAGCCTGATCGTGAGCGGCACGTTGAGCTGACAGCCGGCGGCCAGCTGCACGAGGAGCGTTTGCGTCAACGTGGTCTGGAGCTGCGCGGGGATGTCGCGTTGATACGCGCACGGCCCCGATACGAAGAGCGTGAGGCGCCACAGGCCACCGGGCGCAGTGACGTTGAAGCTCACATTGAGCGGGGCGCCGGCCGGCAGCTCTCCACTCGGTGGCTGCACGGTGAGCGACGTGATCGACGGCGGCGCCGCATCCGCCACGCCGGCTGGCGCGCACTCGAACTTCACGACCGCTGTCTTCACGGCGCCGCCATCGGGGCGATAGCGGAAATCGATCTCGCCGGCGAAGGGAATCCCCGCCGTTACACTCCATGTGGACTGCCTCGTTTCGCCGGGCGTGATCTGCGCGCCCCACCCCCGCGCGACGTCCGCGCTCGCGATCACCACGGTGTCATTGGGCGTCGTGCGATTCTTTCCCGCGAAGAACCGATAGACGGCGTTTTCCCACGTGGCGTTCGCTTTGCCCGATGCCGTTAGGCTGAAGTTGAGCTGGCAGGTCAGCTGCGGATTGCCTTCCGCGTCGGAGCTCATCGTCGGACCGCCGGTCGACGCCAACGCGATCGTGACGTCGAGAGAGTCGCGCGGCGCGGTCGAATCACTGCATGCGCCGAGCGCGAGCAAGCTCGCGATCATCGCATGCAGTGACCAGCGTGGCGCCATCGTCGGTGACATCATTGCACTTTGACCGCCGCGAGCCGCCCATTCTGCTGCGCGATGAAGAGGAGCCCTTGCTTGCTGAGCGCGAGCGCGCCGCCCGCCGGATACGACCACACTTGTTGGTGCGAGCCGATGTCGATGGCGTAGGTGTGGCTCGTCGTGCTGACGAAGAGGAGATTGTTGGTGGCGATGTTGGTGTTCACGAGCTGCAGCCTGTCGGGCGGCACCCACAGCCAGAGGAGCGAGCCGTCAGCCTCGTTATGCGCCTCGAGCTGGCTGCCATTCGCGACGTACAGGGCGCCATGGGCGACCGTAACGTTCCCCGAGAAGTTTGCCGTCTTCTGCCACTTCAGCGTCTTTGCTCCGAGATCGAAGGCGACCAATCTCCCCGCCTGTGTAGCGAACAGATCGTTCATGTCGCCGAGTGCTGGAGCAACGTTCATGCTCCAGCCATTCCAGCTGAAGTTCGGATCGGGGATCTGGTACTTCACGGATCCCGTCGTCGCGTCCGCGACAGTGACCTCGGGCGTGTAGGAGCCGGTGTACGCGTAGACGACGCCATCGCGGACAGCGGGCGTCAACTGGTCGTACTGGTTCAGCGCCGCGGACCACTTCACGCTGCCGTCCACGCTGCTGAAGGCGTACATGCCACCGTAGGTTCCGCCGGCGGCATACACCGTTTGATCGACGATCGTGGGCGCGTACCACAGCGACCACTGATTCCCGTACGCCGTCCTGAACTTGATGGCGCCCGTATTCGCGTCGAACCCCCAGAGGTAGGAGTCCTGTTGACCACCGGTCTGCACGTACATGGTGCCGTTCGCGTATGCCGGCGGATCTACCGACGCGATGTTGCCAAAGTTGTAGCTCCACTTCACCGTGCCCGTGCTCACGCTGAGCGAGGCCACGAGCTGGCTGCCGAAGTACGACATCGATGACACGAGCACACTGCCATCACCGGTCGTCACGGGATTGAGGCCGCTCGTGCCTAACGGCGACTGCACCCACTGCTCCTTGAAGACGTCCGGATCGACCGAGGCGTTGACGTAGCCGCTGTGGCTGGCATTGCCCTGAAACGTCGTCCATTCCGCCGCTTGGCTCCAATCCGCGACGACCTTGGCGAGCACCGTGAGCCGGCTCGTGCCGGCCTTGCTCTCGCTCGTCGCCGTGATGGTCACCGCACCCTCTTTCAGCGCCGAGACTTTTCCGTTCGCGTCCACGCTAGCGATCTGGGGATCCGAGCTCACCCAGGTGACGCCGCGTCCCGTCAAGGCGCCGCCGGCGGAATCCTGCACCGCCGCGGTGAGTTGAAGCTGGTGCGTTGCGTACAGCGCGCCGCTTGCCGGCGAAACCAGCACCGTCGCGACGGGAACCAGCGACGTCACGATCGTCGTCGATGCGCTCTTGCCGCCGATCGTCGCGGTGATCGTCGCCGTACCGACACCCACCGCACTGACGTACCCCGTGCCGGCCACGGTAATGGCGTTGGGGTTCGAGCTCAGCCACGTCGTTGGACGCCCCGCGAGCGGATTGTTCGACGCGTCGTACGCGATTGCCGAGAGCTGTACGCTCTGGCCGACATAGAGATGACCGAGGGCGGGGACGTTGAGCAGTTGTAGATGATCGACGTCGGCCGAAAGCACGGCGTACGTGCCGCCGCCCGTGACGGCACCGCTGACCGTCGTCGTCGTGGGGTCCACCACACTGCCTGAAACGGGCGACCAGGCCGCGCCATTCAATCGACCCAGCAACAGGCTTGCTTCCGACAGTCCCGCGGGCATGCGCTGTTTGTCGTACTTCAGGATCAACGTCGCCGGTTTAGCGAGCGTTAAGCTTGCGGGCCACACCTCATACGTGATGCTTTCGGCGAGGCGCGGATCGCTCGGCGCCGGCGAAGCAGTGCGCACCATGATCGCCGCCGGTTGGGCGAGCGCCCCGTTCGGCACGGTCAGCGTGAACGCGCCGCCGAGGAGCGTCAGGCTGCCGCCTTCCGTCCCGAGAGCACCTCCGACACGGAAATCCACCGGCACCGACGCGCTCTGGCCACCGCTCGACGCTGTCACCGTCGCCTGTCCGGGACCGACGCCAGTCACGAGTCCCACGTCGGTCACCGTTGCCACGGCGGTATTGGTCGAGGCCCAGGTAATGGGCCGCCCGCTGAGTGACGTGCCATTTGCATCCTGCGGCACCGCGGTGAGCTGCATGGTGCTTCCCACCAGGGACGGACCGCCTGGCGCACCGGTGAGGCTCACCTTCGCGACCGGCGCTTCGGGGGCCGTGCCACCTTTCCCGTCTCCGCCACAACCGAGAGCGGCGGCAATCAGCACGACCGCGAGCACGCCGCGCGTCTGATGCATTGAGCAACTCATCCTGCCGAGCAACCTCACCTGGGGTTCTGCCCAGGGCGCCGCCAGCGACGCCCGGTACGGCAGTCATCATAAAGAAGCGGACGGAATCACGCTATGCCTGGAGTCGTGCGTCGCGACGGCTCGATGAGAGTTCTCCAATGATACGGGCGATCTGTCCGGGCCAGCCGTTGGGCGCGGCCGCGCGATAAATGCGAGCGACGCTTTGGCGAATAGTCAGCATCCTCTCATCTATGCCGACTAGCTGTCGCGAATTGGTGGAAGGGTAGGGGGCCGGGCGACCGTTACGGCTCGCAACCACCGCCAGTGCACGGCGAACAAGGCGAGGCTGAGAACAAGCAGCAGGCCACTCGTGGCGAGGCTACGCTCCGCATCGAAGCGTGCCTGGTCGAGCCGGTCGGCGCGCAAGACTTCGTAGCGCGCCCGCAGAGTGCTATCGGGGAGGGAACCAATCGGGGCGCCGCTCGCCGCGGGTCCGTTCATCCGACCGTCGCGACTCACCGTCGCACGATAGGCCTCGAACGACGTAACGCTCGGCTGTATCCCGAATCGGTCAGCGCCGCCGCGGAGAGGATTCGCAGCCGTGAAGAGATTCTCGACGAATGAATTCGCGCTCGCGAGAAACACGACCACGGCAATCAGACACACGGCATAGCCGTAGAGCTGCGCAACTCGATTGGGACGTTCCATGTCGTCTCCTTGAATGAAGGTGCTGCGGGCGACGATGACCCAGACGAGCACGAGGAGGAACAGCGGGATGCCGACCAAGACCAAAGAGACGGTCGATGCCGAGCTCGAGACGCCGTTGTTTACGAAGACTTCTGACTGCATGGATTCGTGGTGCGTCGGGACGGACGGCCGCGGTCGTTGTCTTAGAGTATCCTACTTTGTTACCTGAATGGAATAATTGTTAACTGTTTACGTAATTGAAGCCAAAGGCGAATATGATGGCGTCGCGACCTTCGTCTGCAGTGACGTGAGCCATCACGGAGTGTGCCCTCCGAGGGAGAAACTATGGCGTGGTTCCGGAAGCAGAAGTCCTTAGGGAATGCCCCGATTGAATGCGGAGGCTGTCGTCGCGCGCTGCTCGCTGCTGACTATGACATGCCGGATGGACCGTCACCGGGGACCGCACCGACGAAGATCCACAAGACGGTCGACCGCCAGCAGCCGTGGTACAACGTGTTTTGCCCACACTGCGCGCATTGGACAATCAGAGCGCCGCTCTAGAGTTCTCTGCTCGCCTCTCGGTTGCGTGACTGATCTTCAGTGGCTACGACATTCCGAGGTCGTCAAAGCCAACAACCTGCCACGACGCACCGCGTTTCTCAAAACGCACATTGATGGTTTGATATTGCGTTTCGATGGGAACTTGCCGAGGGGAAGTGAGATGAACGGGGCGAAGAGTGGTAACCGTTACCGTGGCCTTGTCTCCAAGGATTGCTGGCTCTGACAGAGTCACCAGCACGTCTGCATCTCGCAGCTTGCACGGTCGCGGATTGCACGCCAACACGGAGTCCCGCGGCAGCGAACGCGCCCGAAAGGCTTGCGCGAGATACGCGTTGCGGCTCGACTCTCTCAACGTGCTGTCTCGATTACCCGGTGCGTCGTTCGCATGCACGATCATTGGATCGATGACGATGCGAAGACCCGCTTTTGTCGAGCCGAACGAGTGGTCGAGGGCAGCGCGTACGGCGAGGCGTTCAAGCACACTAACTGTGTTCGGGGCTCCCTGCGCTCCGACGATCCGTGAGCACATAAGCAGAGCCAGAAAACCTTTCAACATAGATTGACTCATCGCTCCCAACCACCGGATTATAATCCGCTCAATAGTCGCGCCGGGGGTCGCCGACGGCATCGCTTCCTTGAGAGCGCGACGTCAGTAGGCGGGTCGTGAACTCGTGACCGTCGTTGAGTCGCTCGACGTCCCCACGCATGGTTTCCATCGACTCCTCGAGGGCAGTGAGGCGCTGGGTAAGGGCCGAGAGCGCTGTCTGATTGTCTTGACGTCGCTCGAACGCGCGAACGAACCGCAAGCCCAAGTAACCGCCGCCGCCGAGTATGACACCCCAGATTGCGAATCCCACGTACATCAAGTCTGGCATAATCACCCCACGCGCCGATCTGGCTTGCTCAAGGAGTGGTCGCACGGTTACGAACCACGGGGGAGAGCCAGAAGCAAGAATCACGCGACACCTCCACCTCCTCCTCGGCTAGCTGAGCGCGTCCGCCGGCGACGTTCCGCACCGCCATCCTACCCATTCACAACATGGGAATTTCGACAGCGCGCCCTGCGCATCCGCGGTGCTGTTCGAGTAGAGCGAGCTCACGGACAGCTCCATCGTGCTCGAGGCCGATACCCTAAAAGCGCCGCCATTCACTCCCAACCGCTTCGCATATATGCATCCGGTACGCGTCTGCTCATGCGGTGGGAAGTCAAACGCGGAACCACCTGGGTATTGGGCGACTCGCTCGTGTGCGAGCACAACACGGGCGGAAGAATACAGTGAGTGTCCATATATTGCAGAAAACTGATCCGGCCTGTCTCCATTTCTACGGTGTACGAAGCTAGGCAGCGCACGGCAGTCGGCCGCGGGGAAGGAAAGCGAGGTCTGCATATGAGGCTAGGTCAATCATTCGGGAAGCTGCGCTCTTGCAGTTCCATCGCGTTGGTCGCCGTGACAAGATGCTCATCACCGCCGACACACTTCGCAACGACGACGGCAATCGTGTACGGAACGGTGCAAAATGCATCCGGCGCGCCCGTCGCCAACGCGCATGTTGCTCTCGAAGCCTTTTTGCAGAGCTGTGGCGTGGGAGCAGCCTTTGACTCACTGGGTGCGCTGACATCTTCCGCTGGAGACTTTCGCATGTACATCACGAGCATTATCGCGCCGCAACAGATTTGTGTTCGCGCAACCACCAGCCTCAATGCTGGCTCGCCACCTCTTACGAAGGACATCTCGATTCAAGTACGTCCGGCATCGGGACCGATTGACAGCGCAAGAGTCGACTTCGTAGTGAACCCGTAACCAACGTTTCCGCTTATGGAAATGGTGCATCGAGAGCGCTGGCGCGCGGAGATCGCGGAGATGCGGCGGGTGCTCGCCGGCTTTCCGATGACGGAGGAGTGCAAGTGGGGCCAGCCCACCTACACACTCGATGGTAAGAACATCGTCATCATGCAGGGCTTCAAAGAGTACTTCGGTCTGGGATTCTTTCAGGGTGCCCTGCTGAAGGATCCCAAGAAGGTGCTGGTGCAGCTCGGCCAAGTGCACGCCGGCCGCGTGATGAAGTTCACCAGCGCGAAAGAGATCACGACGAAAGCGGCGATCATCAAGGCCTACGTGCGCGAGGCCATCGCCGTCGAGAAGGCGGGGCTGCGGATGAAGCCGAAGAAGACCTCGGATTATCCGGTTCCCGAGGAGCTCACGGAGCGGTTCCGGAAAGACCCGCGTTTCAAGCGTGCTTTCCAGGCGCTCACGCCCGGGCGGCAACGGAGCTACCTGTACCACTTCTGGGCGGCGAAGCAATCGGCAACGCGGACGGCGCGGATCGAGAAGGCGATGCCGGCGATATTCGAAGGTCGAGGTTTTTTGGAGAGACGCTAAGTAAGCGCCGCGCTCATCGTGCCTTCTGCGCCACGACGCTCGGGCCGTCGCCGCTCACCGCGCGCTCGAAGGCCTGCATGTTGTCGGTCACTGGCACCGCGCGCAGGTGATAGAGATCCGACGGTGCGTTCCACGCGCCGCCCCGATAGGTGCGCGCGGCGCGGTAGCCGGCGGTGCGCGCCCAGGCGGCACTCAGAGAATCCCACGCGCCGAACGGGTACGCGAAGAAGTCGGGCGAGTGTCCGAGATGCTCCTTGATGTCCTCACGGCTCATCGCCACCTCGTTATGCAGCGCCGCGTGATAGTCGGGGAGAACGGGATGCGTTCGCGTATGTGAGCCGATCGTCATCCCCGCATCCTGTAGCGCGCGCAGCTGCTCCCACGTCATCAGCTTGCTGTCCTTCCCAATCGGCGTGGTGAACACGAAGAACGTTGCCGTTAGGCCAAAGCGATGGAGAATGGGAAAGGCGTGGAGATACTGGTTCTCCCAGCCGTCGTCGAAGGTGATCACGACGGCGCGATTCGGGAGCGTGTCGCGCCCCTCGAGGGCATCGACAAGCGCGCCAAACGAGACGACGTGATACCCGCCGTCCGCGAGGTACCGCATCTGGGCCACGAACACCGAGTCATCGACGTCGAGCACGCGCTGCTCGGCGTTCTGCCCTGGATGATGCGGCATTACGCTATGGTAGACGAGAATGGGGACGCGGAGCGAGTCCGCCGGCGGCCGAGTCGCCGCGCGGGACGCGTGGTGCGACGCCGCGGTCGCGCCAAGGCTGAGCACCGCCGCGGCGCCGAGACAGACGCGTAGGGGGAGAAGCATTCGAATCATGACTACAGAGGACGAGTGAGCAGGCGCTCCCGTCATGAGGGCTAGGTGCTCGGCTCTCGATTCGGTGCTCGGGAGCACCCAGCACCGAGCATCAGGAGATCGCCGCGTACCACCACTGTATGTCGGTGGACCTCCCATCCAGGAACGTCACGATGCACGACGAGATGATTTCGTGCTGAATTGGCCAGACATGGTTCACCGAATCGCCAGGCTTCGCTGTCACGATGTCGTGATACTCCCAATCATCAACGCTTTCGGTGTGATTGGGGGCGCCTCCGACTAACGCCGCGATGCTGTCTCGGCTCATGCCGAGGTGCGTCCCATTGTCCGCGACCACGCTGTCGACGCGAGCGGTCGTCGGCGAACACCGCACGGTGAGCCGCGGCGGTTTGTCGCGAAGCAACCGCACGCCGAGCACTCTGTGCTCGGCACCGCCAACTTCGTTGGCCATGAAGATCACGTACTTCGCATCCCGCGAATTCGGAAGCTCATAGCAGATCTTCCACGAGTCATCGTGATCGAGGGGATCGGCAGTCACTGCTGAACCGAGCGCACGCTCGACCTCGGCGAAGTCCACGGTCGAGTCGAGTCGCACTCGCATCCCGCCAACGAGAATTGCTTTCACCACGGTCCGCGGACGCTGTTGCTCCTTCTTCTGCGGCGCCGCGTCGCCCGCGTCTCGTGAGGCGGCCTTGTCGGGCCCACAGGCGACCGCACCGATCGCTAGCGCCGCAAACCACAGCGCGGCTGTGCGTGCTGCTCCTGATTCTCGTCTCATGGCGAGAGCAATGCCTCCCGGGATGACCTCGGCTCCGACACTCCGAGACCGACGCCCGGTGCCTCAGGGGGTCACGGCTTCCCCTTGAGGTCGCACGACAGAATTAGGATCGGTCTGCGCATGGCCAACAAGATCGGACCGATTGCTCGAACGCGGAACAGCTCCCGGATCAAGGCTGTCGGCCATTCGCCCAATCGCTTCCTGGGGAACGCCCGGCCAAATTGCAATTGCGGATCTTGCCGCCGTAACACATCCATGACCGAGCGCTCGGTACTTCCGATCATCTCCTTCCGCAAATGCGACTGCTACTTCTCAACGTGGTCCTCGCGGCGGTGGACGTCGACGACAGCGCGCCGATCGTCCTCCGCGCGGCGCACGCACTCGCGACATCGGCTGGCGCGAAGCTCCATCTGCTGCACGTGAACGCGGACGAGCGCGCGCCGAGCGACAGCAAAGACGGCGAAAACACCAAGGCCGCGGCAATCATGCAGCGGATGGTGGATGATGCCGGCATATCGTCGGGTGCGGTCAGTATGCATATCCTCAACGGGGACCCCGGCGGCGCAATTCGTTCGATTGCCGACCAGATCCGCGCCGACGTGATCGTCCTCGGCAAGCATCGCGGCGCTACGGCGAGCGACGCCATCGGAAGCACGGCACTCCGCGTTGTCACGAATTCGTGGGCGCCCTGTCTGATCCTGTCGCAGCCGTTGCGGCTGCCTCTCACCTGTGTGCTCGCTCCGGTGGACCTCTCCGACGCCTCACGCGGCGCGTTGATGGTCGCGTTGTCGTGGGCGTCGGCGCTCCGCGGCGCGGACGGCAGCGTCTCGCTGCCGGCCCTCGTCGTCGAAAGTCCACGAGCGAACCGAAGCGGACACTCGGCGACGCAGCAGACGCTGGACGAAGCGCTGAATCGGCTGCGACAAGACGCGGGAACATGGGCAAACGTGGACGTGAGTGGCGTCATTGTAGGCAGCGACGACGTCGTGGCGGCGATCGCCGATTCAATTCGTAAGACGAATGCTGACTTGGTCGTGCTCGGGACGCGCGGTCTTGGCGTGGACGCGGTCGGCCGCCTCGGCTCTGTATCGTTAGGCGTCGCCCAGAGCACGCTGGCGGCGGTTCTCTTGGTGCCGCCCGCCCTCTGGCACAGCCATTCGTCGGCGGCGTAAGCCGGAGTGGAGGTTAGGCTGTAAGAGTAGTCACCGGGTCTACCAGCGCTCGCAAAACAGCGCTTCCACATGGAGAACTTCTGGTGAGCATACCCATGAGTACGAACGAGAAGGTCATGGTCGGCGGCTCGATCGTCGCGGTCGTCTTCAGCCTGGTCGCCATCGTGGCGAACTTCCGATTCGGCGTTGCCACGATCGCCAGCGGTGTCGTGGTCGTCCTCAGCACGACCTTCCTTCTGTTGATCTTTCGCGGTGCGCGCGCTCGGAGCACTGGTTCCGACGAGCGCGAAGGTTGAGAAGAATCTCGCCCGTGTCGGCTGCTGGACCGCTCAGCGAGATGGCGTTACGTTCGCCCCATGTCCGAGCTGGAGGAGCGGCTCACGCGCCCGCTCGCGGAACGTTATGTCATCGAGCGGAAGATCGGTGCCGGCGGTATGGCGACGGTCTTCCTGGCGCGCGATCTGAAGCACGATCGTCAGGTCGCTCTCAAGATCCTCGAGGCCGAGTTGGCCGCGGTCATGGGCGTCGAGCGCTTTCTCGCCGAGATCAGCGTCACCGCTCATCTCCAGCATCCCAATATCCTTCCGTTGTTCGACTCCGGTGAGACACCATCTGGCGCACCGTTCTACGTCATGCCGTTTGTCGAAGGCGAATCCCTCCGGCAACGTCTCGACCGAGAGAAGCAGCTACCCGTCCACGACGCCGTTCGCATAGCGACGTCGATCGCTGCCGCGGTGGACTACGCGCATCGGCATCACGTCGTCCACCGCGACCTCAAGCCCGAGAACGTCCTTTTCCAGGAGGGGCAACCGCTCGTCAGCGACTTCGGCATCGCGCTCGCCGTCTCGCACGCCGGCGGCCATCGCATCACCCAGACCGGCCTGAGTCTGGGCACTCCGGCGTACATGAGTCCCGAGCAGGCGACCGGCGACCGTGCCATCGATGGCCGCACGGACGTCTACTCGTTAGGCGCGATGCTTTACGAGATGCTCACGGGCGAGCCGCCCCATACCGGCACCACGGCGCAGGCGATCATCGCCCGCGTCCTCACCGAGACGCCGCGTGCCGTGCGATCGGTGCGTCCCGCGGTGCCCGCGCACGTTGCCGCTGCCGTCGAGCGCGCGCTGGAGAAACTGCCTGCTGACCGCTGGGAGACAGCCGCGGCGCTCTGCGATGCACTGACCGAAACGGCCGCGAGCGGAGCCGCCTTCCCGCCGCGGCGGGAAAAGGCGCGCTGGTTTGGTTTGGTCGCGCCCATGCCTCTGGCGCTCGTCGTCATCGCGCTTGCGGCCGCCATCTTCGGTCTCGTCGAGTGGCGGGCCGCCAACCATGGCGAGGGACCGACGATTCGGTTCGAGGTTCCGCTGAGCGCGGGCTCTCTCGAGGCACTTTCTATTGCACCCGCCATCTCGCCGGATGGCAATAGGATCGCCTACGCCCAGATCGGTGGCGCCGGACAATCGATCATCGCGACGCGAACTCTCAGCGACTTGACGGCGCGAGAGCTCCCGGGAAGCGAAGCCGGCATCCAACCGACATTCTCGCCGGATGGCGAATGGGTCGCCTTCTTCGCGGTAGGGAAGCTCAAGAAGATCCACCTCGCGACCGGCAGCATACGAACGTTAGCAAGTATGAATCTGCCGGAAGGGATCGACTGGGCCGGCAGTGACGAGATCGTCGTCTCGGTGGACAATCGGCTGGCGACGGTCGCTGTCGCGGGCGGAGCTCCGCGATGGTTCACGAAGCTCGACACGGCCGCTGGCGAGCAGGCGCAACGCGGCCCTCACGTCATGTCCGGTACCGAGTCAGTCCTCTTTTACAGCTGGCGGGGGAGCATCGAGTCGTCGAAGATCGGCGTTGCCTCGTTGGCGACCGGTGAGACGCGCTACCTGGACATCGCCGGGGCAGCCGTAGGGGTCCTGGACGGATGGCTGATCTATGCGACGCAGGGCGATGCCTTCTTCGCCGTCCCCTTCGACGTTAGGCAGGCGCGGGTGACTGGAACTCCGGTGCGCCTTGCCGATCACGTGCCCGTCATTGGCAATGGCCTTGCGCGCGCTTCGCTCTCGCCGAGTGGCTCGCTCGTCTATGCCCGAGGGACGTCGATGTCGGAGCTCGTGATCGCCGATCTACAGGGGATGCCACAGACCGTGCTCGGCACGCCGAAGGGATACAGCTTTCCGCGGTTTTCCCCGGATGGAAAGCGCATTGCGCTAACGATCGCCGAACGAGGCTCGGCGGATGTGTGGATTTACGACATTGCTTCGAACACGTTGTCACGCGTGACGCATGAAGGCTCACGCAACGACCGCGCTGAATGGACGCCCGACGGCAAGCGGCTGATCTACTCCAGCGTCGGTAAGAAGGAGTTGACCGCGTTGTGGATACAGAACGCGGATCTCAGCGGGGAGGCTCAACTTCTCGAAGGGAGAAAGGGAGATCAGATTCTCGAGGGGATCATCAGCCCAGACAATCAGAGCCTGGTGTTTCGTTCGACTGCACCGGAGCATCCACACGACATCTGGTATCGCCGACTCTCCGGGGACACCACGCGCCGGGCCTACGTGACGGCGCCCTCCAGCGAGTATGCGCCACGCTTGTCGCCTAGCGGGAAGTGGCTGGCCTACGGCTCCAATCGGGATGGATCGAGCCAGGTGTATGTCGAGCCGTTCCCGCCCACCGGAGCTCACTATCAGGTAAGCGACCAGGGGGGAGTTGCACCGATCTGGGCGCCGGATGGTAGCCGCATCTATTACGCGAATGCCGGGCGATTATTCGCGGCCACGGTGCAGCTGACGCCAACCTTCGCCGTCCTCTCGCGGCAACTGCTGATGACGGCTCCGGGCTACAACCTCGCCTCTCCCGTTCACCCGCCCTGGGACATTGCTCCCGACGGAAAGCATCTGCTTCTCCTTCGCCCAACGCAGGCGGACAACGGTCTCGTCGTCGTGCATGATTGGAGGAGCGAGCTTCGCACGCTGTCGCGCAAGTGATGACGGAGCTGGCGCGGGGCGCCTTGCGTGATGTGTGACGCCACCGCCGACGTGATGCCCTAGCGGCGTCGTCGGGCTGGGACCGGCCCTTCTATTTGAGACGAATCCGTGTGGATGGAGGGTGGTGGCCTAATCCGTCACCACAATTGCGTATTTGTTGGTGACGGTGAAGTGGATGCTCTTCGGAAAAGCAGATCCTTCGCTGCGCTCAGGATGACATGGACGCGCTTCGCGGCGTTCCGGACGACAGAAATTTTCGCAGGATGACAATGCAATCAACACGTGCCAATGCCTAACAAGCGCTCCACGTGCGGCATCTTGGCCTTGATCGTCGGCACCGCGGTGGCTTGCGGCAAGGACAGCCCGCCTAGCAGCCCGCCTGATCCGCGGCCCGCGGTACAGTTGAAGGACATCGCCGTTCCACGCCTTCCAGCGCCCTACTACCACTTCGCTTACGACGACAGCGGCAGAATCGACAGCGTGTCCTTCGCGTCGGACTTAACGATGTACGACGTACGATACGCCGATGGGCGAATCAGCGAGCTGCACAACAACATCCTCGTGAATCACGATCGGTTGGTGTACGTCTACGACGACGCGGGACGCGTGCGCGACGTGAACTATACCAACTCGTCAGGAACCATCTTCACGCGCGTGCATCTTGGCTACAGCGGGAACGCGCTCACGACGCTCACGCGAGAGCGATTAGCGAACGGTGCCTTCGTCATCGACAAGACCATGACATTCGCATACTGGCCGGACGGCAATATCTCGGACGTCACCATTCATCGACCCGCGATCGAAGGATTTCAGCCCGACCAGACGTACAACGATCATTTCGACAATTACGACACGGGCATCAACGTGGACGGATTTGGCTTGGTGCACGATGAGTTCTCTGATCATCTGGTGCTATTGCCCACCTCGCAGTTTCAGAAGAACAACGCGCGGCGGGTCACCCGCACTGGCGACGCCGACAACTTCCGCGTGGACTACAGCTACACCTACGACAACGCAAACCGTCCCCTGGCGAAGACCGGCGATCTGGTGTTCTCCACCGGTCCATTACTGGGACGGCACTTCGAGGACAGCGCCACATACACCTATTACGACTGACGGGCGCACTGATGGCGTGACGAGAGCCGCCCCACGCTGTTCCCCGGCTCAGATCGCGGTGACACCAGCGGCTTCGGCATCGGTGAGGCCGTACGCGGAGCCGTCTCGCCCGGTTTGGTATATGCTCAACTCACCGCTCAGGCCGGGCATTTGCATCTGTGGTACGCCGACAGAATTCCGGGGGGAATCGTGTCAGTCATCGATGATCCAGATTTTCTCACGAATCGCACCAAACAGTTGAGCGCGGTGCGGGAGCTCGCGAATCTGCGGGAACGTCTCGTCGATTTGCAGGCCGAGCTGCTCAACCGGATGCACGAGCGGCGGCAGATCATTCAGCGCGTTGCCGAACAGGACCTTGCGCGCCAGCTGCAGTCGGGGCGCTCGAGCCGCACCGCCGCCCTGCAGCGCGCCCGCGCCAGCGACGAGGTCAGGAGCTTCGATCAGAACGTCGCGGCGTTGCGTGAGCGCATGCGGCGCCTCGAGATCGAGATCGAGCGCGACCGTTTGAGCATCGACGTCGCCATCGCGGGAGCCGATCGCTCGCTGGGGCTCATTGCCCAGCGGGGAGCGGCGTAGCGCCTGCCGGCCTGTTGCGCGGAGTGCCCAGCACTCCGCGCAACACGTCTTACTTCACCGCCGCTCACCACTACGGGAACGATCGAGCAACTCGGCTAATTAGTGCAGGGATACATGGTCTAATTATGTATTCTGCCGGGAGGTCTCATGCCAGGGAAGGGTCGTTTCTCGAGTTGGATCGGCGTCGCGGTCCTCATCGTCTTCGGATGCGCCGTTGCGGCTGTGCTCGTGAGCTGCCACAGCGACCGCGTGACCGGCCTCAACCAACGTAAACTCGATCCGGCGCTCGTCGCGCAGGGGCAAGCGGTGTTCCGCTTCGACACCTACGGCGACGAGAGCTTCTGGACCGACACACTCCAACTCAATCAGGTGGTGCAGAGCAGTGTCAGCCCGAAGACCGCGCTCGCGGTGGGGCTCAAGGTCGACCTCGACACGCTCCCGGCGTCGGTGCGTGCGGCGCTGCAGGCAGGTCAGGTGAACCTCGACGATCCCGCGACGACCGTCACGCTCCTCAAGCTCGGTGCCGTCGTTGGCGTCATCGGTACGGTCGACGCGAACAACAACCTAACGAGCATCGGCATCACCTGCGCATTCTGCCATTCCACCGTCGACAACTCTTTTGCGCCAGGGATCGGGCATCGTCTCGACGGCTGGCCCAATCACGATCTCAACGTCGGCGCGATCGTCGCACTGTCGCCTGTTTTGCCGGCATCGGCCAAGGCCGTGTACAACTCGTGGGGACCGGGCAAGTACGATCCACGGTTCAACTTCGATGGAATAAATCTCCCGGTCGTGATCCCGCCGGCGTTCGGCCTGCGAAATGTGGCGAAGGAGATATACACTGGTGACGACACGATCTCGTACTGGAACAAATACGTCGCCGTCACGCAGATGCACGGGCACGGCTCGTTTGCCGACGCCCGCATCGCGGTGAACGTGAGCAATCCACCGGATCGGGTCACGACGCCGATACTGGCCGCGCTTCGCGAGTACCAGTTCAGCCTAACGAATCCGGCGCCCAGCGGTCTCGATGCCGCGGCGGTATCGCGTGGTCGTACGGTCTTTACCGGCGCGGGGAGATGCGCCGGCTGCCACGTGGGTGACGCGCTGACCGACGTCAACAATGGCAAGCTGCATACTCCGGCCGAGGTGGGGCAGAGCGTCGCGTATGCGCAGCGGAGTGCTACCAAGCTGTATCGCACGACGCCGCTGCGCGGCCTCTATCATCCGCCGCAACTGCAGGGGCCCTACTTTCACGACGGCAGCGCGGCGACGCTCGACGATGTCGTCAATCATTACGTGACAGTCCTCGGCCTCAGCCTCAGCGCGCAACAAAAGGCCGACCTGGTGGCCTACCTCAAGTCGCTCTGAGGATTTGGAGGCGATGACGACGCCCTCGTGCCACGCGTGGCATGAGGGCGTCGTCGTTATGCAGGAGTGTCATGCCGATCGCGATCGCCGTCGATCGCGATCAGCATTCATTAATGCTCGCGCTGTACGGTCGTCCGCATCCACGGATGAATGCAGCACTGGAAGCGCTGGATCGCGTCTTTCGTGAGCTTTGCCTTGTACGTCCCGCCGGGGGAAACGAAATCGTCGGCCTCGAGCGTCTTGCATTCGGCCGCCTCGATCGGATTGTTCGATGCCGCGTTCAGCGTTGGGACGATTCCGCCGCCGTACTGCGCGACGGCCGTGAACGTGTGCTGCTCGCCGCCAAGGTTCTTGGCCATCAGCACGCCACCGCCCTCCGCCTCCAACATCGACGGAATGAATTCCCATTTCGCCGCGACGTGTGTCGCCTGCAGCTCGGCGAGGAACGATTGGAAGGTCGTCTTGCCATTTCCGACGCATGAGCCGGGGCCGACGGCCGCATTGAAGCTCGCGGGATCGCAGTCGTCGAGCATCTTGATGACGCGCGCGTCGTCGCCCTTCTCGTCATCGTCGGCGTCATTCTTGGCGGTGAGCTGGCCGCGGATCTCGCCGCCTGGAAAGTTGCCCGCGCCGGAGTTGGCGGGGTGCACGCCGTCATTCGTGTGCACGTTGACGTACGCGTTCCCGGACGCGATCGCCGACAGCAGATCGACGAGCGAGTGGCCGGCGAGCGGACCCACGAAGTTTGCCGCCGTGAATGTGCCATGTGAGAGCTCGCCGTCGTGACGGCCGCTGCCGGCCGGACCGGGGACGGGCGCCGTGCTCGGGTACAGCCACACCACGATTGGGCCATTGACGCCGACCGGTGCCATGTGAATGTGCGCCATGAACGGATTGTCGATGTTCGAGGCGATGAGCCTATACTCAACTGACTTGCCGTCGTCGCTGAGCCGGAAGATCGCTTCGCCCTGCGCCCGCGTGTCGCGCGGAGGGTTCTCGTTCCTCCCCGCGAGGTGAGTATTGAGCTGACCGTCGTCTCCGAAGGCAGTGCCCGACGCTCCCGACTTTTCGAAAATCGGGGCGCGCACCTCCGTGAGCCGTGGATGGTCGCTGGAACAGCCGACCGCGATGAGGGTGAAGGCGCCGACGAGAATGGTGGCACTTGGTCGTGGCAGCATGTGGTGGCTCCGCGTAACCGTCGCGCACCGGGGGGTGCGCTCCTTGGCTCTCCCGGGGCGGGAGAGAACGCAGCGATCAATCCGCGGCGGAGGAGGGAGGTTCCACCGACCGAGTACAAACACGTAGGCCGAAGCGACATCGGCTTCGGCCTACGCATCCACCCCCGTCGCGTCATCGCGACAGTTGCCCCATTGCTGGCGCCAATCAATTACGGGACGAAGCAGCTCGGTTCGCCGTCGCCCGCCGTCGAGATGGTCGGGTTCGTCGTGTTGACACCGATACCGCAGGTCGAACCACTGAGCTGGCTGTGCGTCACCGTTGCCGACCAGTAGCCGGCACCCGGGACGACTGCCGGCACGCCGACGCCAGAGGAGTTCTTGAAGCCGTTACGCGCAACGAGGCGCGTGGCGGTCGTGTAGTACGTCGAATCCGAGAAGAACGCTTCCTCAGCCGTCACGAGGTTGCGAAGGTCGGACTTCATAGCGGTGACGTACGCCTTCGACTTCGTGTTGGCGAACTTCGGGATCGCGATCGCGGCCAAGATGCCGATAATGACGACCACGATGAGCAGCTCGATGAGCGTAAAGCCCTTCCGGGCGCGGAGCGGTTTGAACATATGAGGATCCTGACGAGGTGAGAGCGACGCCGCGACGAGCGTGCGGAGTGGCTGTGGTGTGCGAGGAGTGATGCCCGTCATAAAGCAACTGTGATGCGCAGGGGGGCCCATCGACGTAAGTGCAGTAAGGACATGGTAATGCACTCGTTCACTGCGCTCGCATGTATTCCACGCCAGCCGCATTATGCGAATGCAATTGTCTATTGCGTGCGCTCGGGATCCAATTGGTTACGTGGTACGTGGGTTACTGCCATCTGAATCACGCAGCGTTAGGCATCAGCGATCGAATGGCAGTATCTCCATAACTGCCCGGTTGGGAGCACTCGGGTGGATGGAATTTTGCAGGAATCTGTGCGCCGTCATGCATGGCTGGAAACGTGATGCGGGGAGGTCTCGATGCGCCGGCTCATCACATGGTGTCTTTCATTCTGCAGCGTTCCAATCCTGGCCCTCGCGCAAGACTCGTCGCTGGCCGACACGTCGCCTCCACGTCTCACCCACACGGCGCGCGTCTATTTCGACGCTTATTACGCAGCACTCCGTCCCCTCCCGCGGACGGTCGAAAACATGACGTTCGGCGACGCCACGTTCGCGCCTTTCACGGGCGACCACGTGCAAGTCGGCATCTTGCCCACCTGGCAGCTGATCCAGCGCACTGACGCCGCATATGACCTCACCGGCAGCGCGTCGCTGATTGCGAACTACGTCTTCGGCGACGGAACGCGCTCGCGGCCTTATGCAGGCGTGTTTCTCGAACGCGGGGACCGCTCTGAGACGTTCGGACTCCAGGCTGGCTGGCTGCGTTTTCTGACGCCCTCGGTGGCTCTGCGCACGGAGGCGCGATATCGCCATGCGAGCTACGCGGGCAGAGACGACAGTTACGATCTGCTGATCAGGTTCGATCCCTATCTCTTTGGTCGCGCCAACGAGAGCCTGAGGAGTCTCCCCGGCTTCGGGGCCGTCGACCTCAATTTCACCGCGGATTATGCCGTGCAGGCGACGTCACCAGTTGCGCACACGCTGTCGATGAGTGGCCTCCTCGCGCCGTTCATTGCGCGATGGCTGCAGGCTGGCACCGACGGATGGCTCTTCTATGATGGCGCGCAACAACACCAGATCGAGTTGTTCGGCCGCGCGTACCTTCCAATCGACACCCGGCTCGTACCGTTCGGCGAAGTCTTCGTGAGCAACGAGACGAACACCGAGGATAGCCATGGAGCGCGCGCCGGCGTGCGTGTGTATCTCGCGCGCGGTGTGGCGTTCGACGCGGCTTTCGAGTGGCGGAACTATCAGCCGTTTCGCGATAAGCAGTTCGCGTTTGCGATACCGGAGAGTCGGCTTTTACACGCCGGCCTAACGACGCAGCTTGGGCTGCCCTAGTTGACGTCATCGGCGCTGATGGGTATCCCGAGAACGCACTGAGCCATTGAGCGGCTTTGCCACGATGATGAAACGCGCGACTCACGTTGCCGGCGAGCGCACCTCAAAGTCGGGTGGGAGACTCCGGATCGTGGCTTGGCAGATACGCGACGCCGGTCTCCACAAGCGACAGCACCCGGCGCAGCGTGATGTGATGCTGCTCGACGTCGGCAAGGAAACCCTGATCACGTTGTGCTTCGAGCGCCGGAAGATCGTACGTCACATCACCCGCTAACAGTACGTCGCCCTGCGACCGTCGCACGAGAAAGCTCGTGTGTCCCACACTGTGTCCTGGCGTAGGGAGGGCGAGCACCGAGCCGTCTCGCGTCACAGGCCAGCTGCCTGGAAATCCGCCGACGGCGGGTCCATCGAAGTCGAACACGTTGGGATCAAAGCCGCGGTGCACGGGCGCGATCAGCGGGCGAAGCAGGCGTCCCGGAAAGCGGGCCACGGGTGCCCATTCGCTTCTCGAGACCCAAACGCGTTTCGAGTCGAACGCCGCGAGCCCACCGACGTGGTCTCCATGGAGGTGCGTCAGGACGACGCGGTCGAAGTCGGCTGGGCGGAGACCGCGCTTCGCCAGCGCCGGGACGAGCGCCTGGTCCGGCGAGATATCGAATCTCGTCCTCGTCACGCCACCGCTGGCATTCGGCAGCGCACCGGCATCGATGAGAATTCGCTCATTGCCCGTTTCGACGATCCAGGCCCACATCGGGAGTGCCCGAGTGAAGCGCGCGTCCCGCCAGAGGCTCCGGATCAGGCCGATCGATCCGCCGTGGGCGGGACTTCCATCGAGGAATGTCGGTTTGAGCTGCAGCGTTCCGGTGGTGATCGGCGTGATGCGCATGGACATGCCTCGATCAGGGACATAAGTTTTAGTAATCTGGGTTGACCAAGTAGTAAGCACCGCCGACTTAATAGTCAACAAGGATGACTAAATGCCACGATCCCGCCGCCGGGCATGGGCGGAGTTGCGCGCCGAGATGGTGAGCTCACCGGCTCGTGCCGTGGGCACGCTGTACCGGCGCTTTCAGGCCGCCGCGAACGCCGCCTACGCGAGTCGCGGGTGGCCCGACGCCAGCTTGTCCCACGTCCAGTTCCTAACTGAAGCCGACGAGGAGGGAACTCGGCTCTCCGACATTGCCGCGGCACTCGAGACTACGAAGCAGTACGCGGGGAAGCTCGCCAAGGATCTCGAATCGAAGGAGCTGGTCATGCTCGTAGCCGACCCTTCCGATCGACGCGCAGTGCTGGCGAAGCCAACGGCTCGAGGCCGTGCGTTCTTACAGGATGCGTGCGAAGTGCGCGCGGAGCTCGAGTCCGAGTTCCTAGCGGCTCTGTCGCCGTCCCGCTCGGCGGCGTTCGTGACGATGCTGCAGGATTTGGTCGGCGCTCGTCGAGGCTGATGCACAATCTCGATCTCGAGACTCTCGTTGGCCCTCGCAATGCAGCCTAACATGGACCGTCGGCGACACGGTTCGGGAGTGTCGTGCCGGAACGATGCATCGCCGAACGGCCACTGCCGTGGGAAATAACAACGCGCTGGAGGGAAAAGCGCGGTATCAGGCGGGCAATCCGCTCGAGTCGGTATTGAGGGACTGCGTCGAGAACTTCGTGAGAAATGCAACCATCTCGCCGTTAGGCCGATGGATGATTGTACCGCCATCTTGCCAAGTCCCATCGAGATGCTGGAACTGGCCTGGCGGATCGCCTTGGTTCAGATGGATGTCGTGAACGCCGCTGCCCGTGGTATATGGCGCACCGAACACATATACCTTCCCACCAACGGTCAGCAGCGAATCCATCACGTCGAGTGCGTTGTCGCCTGTGCTGGGAGTCCACGCCTCGAAGATCGCCCGCAAGATGGAATTGAAGAAATCGATGATCGGACTGGCGATCACCGTTAGGCAGCCGGTAAAACCGTGCAGCATCGGACTTCGAATATAGTCCAATGCTCCCGAGCTGGAGCTGGATACCAGGGCATGCCAGCCGTCGGTCAGAGCCAGCGCGGCGAACTGATTCGGATTGAGATTGTGAACGACGCGGTATTGGACCTGGATACCCGAGGGCGTTGACACATCCACCGCACACTCATACTGCCCCGCGGGCGTGTCCACATACAGCTTGCCGTGATACCACGAACCGAAGTTGTTCGGGTCTTCGCGACTGAAATGGTTCAGCGATCCGACGAGGACACCGTAACTCGCGAGCGGCATGGCGACTCCTGGGTCGTGTGCACAACAATACGACAATGTTGGTCAGTTGCCAGGAAAGGCGCATCGTCGTCTCCGTCCAGGGCCGCCGCAATTATATGTCCGAGGAAGGCAGTAACCTACCCGACAATTATGAGAACGTTCTAATTCTGCGGGAAGTCCTTCTCCTGTCGGTGCGGCCTTCTTTGACAGTCATCATCGCGGTGCGAAGTCGACGAACCCTAACGGCGCTCACAGTCACGGTCACTGCAACAGCTCAGCAGGCGCCTTGTGGGAGCTCCACCCCGTCTATTTCGTGCTGGGTCCGACATCGTTGTAGCGGCGTCGCCTAGACAAGCTGTCCGTATCGGTTCGAGATGTAGCACAGGCCGAACCTGGCTGCCATGGACCGGCGGCGGTGGGTGCCATTCCCATCGCGATCGGGCGACCGACGTCATCGGGAAGACTGGATGTGACAACACTGTCACTTTCGCCGCCGTAACACCCGAAATGGTGAGTTTAGTATCCGCGAATGACAGAACTGTCACCCTGCCTGCATCGTGAGCGTATGCGAAGCCACTGGATCGATCTTCACCGCGCAGTGTGCCGGTCCCGACGGTGTAGGAGTTGTGCCGCGAGCGCGTCGTTGGCGAGGAACTCGCTGAGTTCCCCAGTATTCTGCGCCGTGTCAGGGCAATCCCTACTGCTGCCGCTGAAAGTTCAGCATAAGTTGGGAGCTGACAAGGAGCCCGTCATGACAGCCAAATGCCTCGGAGTTGTCCCGTGCGCGCACCCGCGCGATTCCTCGTTGCGACGGGCGGGCTGGGTTCACAAACGCTAAACACGGATGGTACAATCACCTGGAGCTACACGTCACAGGATGTGTCTCCCTTCCTCAACATTGCGATCGCGCCGTGCGACACGCTCGTCGAAAACGGCGTTCGTGTCTTCTATTTTCCGAACGACAGCGCTGGGGCGCAACGTCTCATGAAGGCGACGCAATCGGCGCTCGCGCTGCTCGGCCAATGGTTTGGACCACTGCACGCACGGCCGAGCCTTACGGTGACGGAGATCCCCGATGGCTGGGGCTCGCAGGCAGACATCGTTGGCGGAATCATTCAAACGGCGGCGGCGTTTCGCGACCCCGGGCATCTCGGCGAGTTGTATCACGAGCTCTCACACTTGTGGAACGCGCATGATCTCGAGAACCCAGCGCCGCGCTGGAACGAGGGGCTCGCGATGTTCATCGAGTCTCTGCTCCAGGAGCGGCTCGACGGCTTCCCGAAGCATGCCGACGCCACGCAGTCCGTCCTCAACCGTCTGAAGAAGCTCGTCAGGACGGACTCCGCCGCCACGCGCGTGCCATTCATCGAATACGGATCTGCACAACGTACGGACTGGTCCTACTCGGTAGGTGATGTGATGTTCGCGACCTTGTGCGGCCTCGGCGGCGAGGCGGAGTTCAACCGAATCATCGGCGGGTACTACCAACGTTTCGCGTCGGGTGGCACGACGCGCGACTTCATCCATTTTGCCAAACATACCTCTACACACGACCTGACGCGGTTCTTCGACGACTGGATGCTCACCACGCGCTGGACGGCGCTGGTCACGAATGCGGGGACGCCGGCGGATCTCGTCGATCTGTACAGTAAGTAGTCGCCGACCCCGCGCTCTCCTAGAACGGTTTGAAGCCGGGACTCCCGAACCGAGTCATTCGGAAGATGTCCATCAACGGAATCGCATAGGCGATGATCACCAGCACCACCGCGAGGATCCACCAACGCCCGAGCGAGTCCCACATCGTTAGGCGAGCGTCATCGTGCTCGAGCGGCTCCGCCCATACGAGCGCCTCCTCGGCGCCACTCGGTTTGCGCAGCAGCGTCTTCCCAATGGAGAGAACGAAGCAGAGCGCACTCGTGAAGACGATGATCCCGCCCGCGGCCGAGATCGCGGTGAGCTCGGACCACATCTGCGCCTGCGGCGCGCCGCCGTAGGTCGCGTCGTACACCCGCCGCGGGAGGCCCATCAAACCGGTAATGTGGTTCGGCAGCGAGAAGAACGTCATCCCGAGCATCCACAAGAAGGGTTGCACCTGTGCCAATGGCCGGTACTGCAGCGGGACACCGCGCAGCCTCGGCACCAGCCAGTACATTGCGCCCATATACGTGAGCGCGGCGGCGCTGCCGACTGTGAGGTGAAAATGCCCCTGCACCCACGCCGTGTTGTGAACCATCGAGTTCAATGCGTACGCGGCGTTGATCGACCCGCCGAAGCCGCCGATCAAGAAGAGGAGCATCGCGCAGAGCGAGGAGGACACGACCGGATTGCCCCACGGCAGCGTCCCGATCCACCCGAAGAGGCCCTTTCCTCCGCGCAAGCGCCCAGCCACCTCCAGCGACGCGCAGATGGTAAAGGCCGTGACCAGGCTCGGGAACGAGATCACCATCGTGTTGAAGGTGTGAAACAGCTTCCAGCCAGCGGAGATGCCAGGATCCTGGAATTGATGGTGAAAGCCGACGGGCGTCGAGAGAATGAGAAAGAGAGTGAACGCCATCCGGCCGAGCCGGTCGGAAAAGAGATATCCGCCAGCCTCGCGCGGCAGCACGCTGTACCAGATCGTGTACGCCGGCAGAATCCAGAAGTAGACCAGCGGATGCCCGAAGAACCAGAAGAGCGTGCGCGCGAGTAGGGGATCGATCGTCTTCACCCAGCCTAACGACCACGGAATCAGTTGGAGCACCATCTCGGCCGCGACGCCCAGGGTGCAGAGCATCCACAACATGGCATTTGCGGTCGTCGCATGCATCGCAAGACTCACCGGCTGCTCGGGCCGGGTGCGCCGCAGCTCCCACCAGGTCGCGACGATGCTTGCCGCCCACTCGAGTGATGCGACGACGACAATGGTCAGACCGATGTAGAAGGCGGGATGCGCCTGCATGGGCGGGTAGAACGTGTACAGAACGCTCGCCCGGTGGGTGAGGATCGCCCAAGTGGTCATTGCCACTCCGACCACTGCTGCCCAGAACGCGATCCAGGATGCGCGTGGCCACTTCATCGCGCCGCGCTCCTGCCTAACGACCGCCCATCCGAGCGCCATGATGAAGAAGGTGGTGAAGACCAGGGCCATGAGAACGCCGTGCGCCGTGACGGACAGGTAGTACATCCGCGGCGATCGGCCGGGGAGCGCAAGGTTGGCGCGACTCATCGCCTGCATCACCGCCATCGCCGTGGCGACCGCAAAAGCAATCACCGCCACCCAGATGTTGGCGAGAATGAGGCGACGCGTGCTCTCGCCCGCCGCGGTCGAGTCACGCGCGATCCGGTAGGTCGAAGGCGTTGGCCGAACGTCAGCGGTCGTCATGCGTGGCTCCGGCAACCGTCGTGAGTGGTGCCGGCGCGAGGGCCACCAGGGGAGCGTGCCACTGGCTCCGCGGTATGACGCGGAGCTTGGCGGCCATCGTGTGGTGCCCAACGCCGCAGTACTCGTTACAGGTGACGAGATAGTCGCCACTATCGAGCTGCGTCGTGAACTGGCTCACGTAGCCGGGGAGTACCATCGTCTGGCCGTCGGTGCGCACGATCTCGAAGCCGTGAACGACATCCATCGACGTGACGCGAAAGGTGACTGGCGTGAGCGCGGGAAGTGTGAGCTCCGCGGGCAGCCACGCGAACGTCATACCCACGATGCGCACCTGCACGTGGCCCGCGGCGTCCACACTTACGCCCGGCGCATGGAACCGCACGTCAGCCATCACGCGCGTGGGATCGATCGTCTCCACGTGGCTCGGCGGATGGCGGGCGTCCTTGATCGCGGCGATTGCCGTACTGGTGAAGAAGAGGCCGAGCATCGCGGCGACGACCCACATCCAGAGCTTCTCATAGAGATCGACTTTCATGGCGTCACCGGATGTCTCGCGAGGAAGATGAAGACGTAGATGGCGTACCAGAGCAGCACGAAAACAACGGCGTAGGTGCCGACGAACGCGAACGTGCCGATGGGGTGCTTGGGGAAATCTGGCGGCAACTCGGGCACAGGAACTCCTCTCTAGTAGACGTGAACTGTCGAGATGCTATCCTGTCATCTCGTGCTGCACTGTAGGACCTTCTTCGCGACTTTGTCAGGGAATCCCCGAATCCACTGACGCTTCGCGTCGATGCGGCGGGCTGTCATGGATTTCCGTACGGCGAGGAGAACAAACCTTGACAGCGCAATCCGTCACGGCATCGCACTATTCCGTAAACTGGACGGAGCGCGATGTCGCGCTCCCGGCTCGAAGTAAGCGTATGCTCACCACGAGCCTAACGCCGCTCTCACTGGGAGCACTCCATGTATAAGACGATCATCTTGCCGCTGGATGGCTCTCTCTTCGCGGAGCAAGCTGTTGCGACGGCAGCAAGCATCGCGCGGCAGGCCGGGGCTGATCTCGTGCTCACCCGTGTTCACGAGCCTTACCTCTACGAGGGTCTGGAGGACTCGAGCTACGAGGACATGGCCCGTCGTGATGCGGAGGAGTACCTCGCGTCCATCTCCGAGCATGTCGAAGCAACCTATGGTCTCACGGCTGAGAGAACGCTGCTCTACGGCGCGGTCGCACCGGCGATCTGCGACTTTGCGGGAACCATCGAAGCGCCACTCATCGTCCTCTCGACACACGGCCGCACGGGCTACAGCCGATTGTGGTTGGGCAGCGTCGCCGATGCCATCGCACGCCATGCGGCGACACCAGTGTTGATGCTGCGCCATCGCGGTGCGGATGCGGCCCTCGAGGTACCGCCGCACCAATTTGCGAACATCCTCGTTCCGCTCGACGGGTCCGATCTCGCCGACAGCGTGTTGCCACACGCAACGTCACTGGCCGAGGCTTTCGGATCACGCTTGACGTTGCTCCGAGTTGTCACACCAATGCCCGCGCCAGCAGCGCTCTACGCGGTGCCGTTGGCAGTGCCGCCGTCTTATGTCGACGAGACGTTGAGTGCGCGAATCGAGGCGGCGCAGGGCTACGTGCAAGCCGTCGCCGGCCGGCTTCACGGCGATGATGGCAAGCTGGAGATCCGGACGGAGGTGCGCGTATCGGAGACGCCAGCCACGTCCATTCTCGAGATGACGGCATTGCAAGCGGCGGATACGATCGCCATCGCCACGCATGGCCGCGGGATGTCGCGACTCGTCATCGCCAGTGTCGCCGACAAGATTCTACGCGGCGGGCCCGAGGCCGTGCTCGTCGTACGGCCCGAGCTGTCAGCCGCGGCTCGCGCGCAACGCGTTAGTGATTGCGGCGATGTCAATGACTTCCTGTAGCAGCGCGCCGGCTGTGGGGGCGAGAAAGCCAAGCGACGCGACCACCATAGCCGCCGCGCTGAGCGTGATCCCCAGCCAGATGCTCTGGCGGGCAATGCTCATCGTCCGCCGTCCGATCGCGAGTGCCTCGGTAACACGCGAGAGCTCGTCGGCGAGGACGACGACGTCGGCCGCCTCGGCGGAGATTCCACCACCGTGGCTCGCGAGAGCGATGCCGACATGTGCCGCGCTGAGCGCCGGCGCATCGTTCGTTCCGTCACCGACCATCAGCACGCGAGCGCCCTCGCGACCCAGCTGCTGGATGACGCTCACTTTGCCTTCGGGCAGAAGATCGCCACGGATCTCGGTGATACCGGCTTCCTGCCCGACGGCTCTCACGTTAGGCGTATGATCTCCGGAAAGAAGGAGCGTACGCCTGATGCCGAATCGGGCAAGGCCCGCAATGAATTGGCGCACGCCCGGGCGGACTCGATCTTCGTACTCCACGACACCGGCGAGCTTCCCGTCGACAGCCAGGTAGGCACGCAGCCCGACCTCGTTGCGTTCGAGCGCCGCGAGCTCCGCGAGCGTATGGCTCGCGCGCTCGAGCACGAACGTTCGCGCACCGACCATGACTTCGTGGCCGTCGACATCGGCGGTGAGACCGCGCCCGGGCGATTCCACGTGATGACGGGCGGGGGGAAGTTCATTGCCTAACGCTGTGGCGGCGTCGACGAGCGTGCGCGCGAGTAAGTGGCTCGATCCCACTTCCACCGCGCCCGCGAGACGGAGTAGCTCCGTCTCCGTCATGTTTCCCGTCGTGAGCACACGACTCACCACCGGCTTCCCAATGGTCAGCGTTCCGGTCTTGTCGAAGACAGCCGTGTCCACGTCGCTCAAGGCCTCGAGTGCGCCGCCGTGCCTCACGATGATCTGTCGCCGAGCCGCGGAGCTGATCCCGCCGAGCATGGCAATCGGTGTGGCGAGAATGAGAGGGCAGGGTGTGGCGACGACGAGTACGGCGAGTACTCGTATCGCATCGTGCGTTGCGAGGTATGTCACGAGGCACACCAGCAGAGTGACCGGAGTGAACCAGACGGCATACCGATCCGCGAGGCGGGCGAGCGGTGCCTTGCTCGACTGAGCACTGCGCACCAGCTCGACGACCTTGGCATACTGGCTCTGGGCGGCGGGCGCCTTTACAACCACCGTCAGCACCCCATCGCCGTTGACGCTTCCGCTCAGCAACGATGTTCCTGGCGCTGTCTCGATAGGTACCGGCTCACCCGTTAGGCGTGAGACATCGACGAGAGAGCGTCCATCGCGTACCTCGCAATCGCACGGCACGACGTCGCCAGGCCGAACGAGCAGAAGATCACCAATGACGATCGCCGTAACGGGGACATCCTCGACGACCGAGCCCATCGCTCCCGCAACACGGTGCGCGATGCGCGGCGCCGCGTCCTCGAGCTCGCGCAACGCGGACGAGGCGCGCGCCGAGGCATATTCGTCCAGCGCTTCACCGCCCGAGCGCATAACGACGATCACCAGTCCGGCAAGTGGTTGCCGCAGCAACACGGCGGTGATGATGGACAACACAGCCACGACATCGGTAGCCCACCGGCCTTGGCGTGCCTCGAGTACCGTGCGCCAGATGATTGGCGCGCCGGTGACGATCAATCCGACGAGGAGCAGCAGGCTACTCCCGGTTGGTGAAAAGAATCGAAGCGCGAGGCCGGCGACGATGACGGCGAGCGTCGCCGCCGTCAGGACACCGCGCGAGGTACGCAGGGCCGCGGTGAAGGCTGCGCCGGCAACGGGCGCACCGGCTGCCCGCGCTCCCATGTTGCTCTGGACCGCGGTCTCCATCGTTCCCCCCATTGAATTAGGGCGCCGCTCAAAGGCACTCAGGGCGAGCCGACTGTTCCCGCGGCACGGCCCGCGCAGCGCTCGGCTACGGCCGCGATTGTCTCAGGCGCGAGTGTCAGCGCGAACCTCACCACAACGCGATTACGGGCACGAATGACACCAAACATTCCGGTCGGCGGTCGGATGCCGTAGTCGCTCATCAAGATCGGGAGCTCGCCTTGCGCCTCGAGAGCGTCGTCGTGCGATCGAGTCGCCCTAACGTCCATCTTCACCGTGTTCTCGCGGCCAGCGAGTATGAGAGTTCCGACCGTTTGCACCGTGAAGCTGTCGGTGACTCCAGCCTTCACCGCATCGAAGGTCGCTACGATGTACGCGACGTTCGTGCTGTCATCGGCCCGTAGCGCTTTGCGGAGACTGTTGTCCATCTGATCGTGTCCGCACTTGAGCGCCGTCACCGGAACCTTCACTCGAACGCTTCGCAAGTACTTCGGAAAATCCGCAGCCTCTCTGAATCCGACGTCCACGTCGATGGCTGCATCCACCGTGGTCGCCATGCATGTCCAACCGCTCACGTTGGAGGAGCCTTCGATCCAGAGCCTGCTATCCCCACCAACAGCGAGCCGCACGGTTCCTTGACCGTGCGCCGTGGTTCCGAAGAACCCTATCAGGGCGAGTGTTTTGAGCAGGCATTTAGTCATGTTCCTCGTCCTCTCGATTCCCCTGCGTTGCGTCTGGCATCTCGCCCTGCTGTGTAGAAGCAGTTTAGGACCAAACGGCCACGCGGTCTGTCGGGCGGTGAGGCGGACTTTGTCAGGTGATCGCTGACCAACTCTGGCTAACGGCGCTGGCGATCGCCTTGATGCGGCGGCGTCCGTCTATCGACATCCTGGCGCTTGCGACGGGCGCTCACAACTCTCTCTTCCGCAGGGCGATGCCGAGGAGCATCATGAACAGAGGCGCCGTAATCGCCCACGGGAGGCCGAGCAATAAGAGCTTGTACGAGTACGTCGGGTAGAAATACACGACGCCAGAGAGTGCCGTTGCGACAAGGTGGGCAGTGCAGGACAGTCGAACCCAGCGGTGCAGTAGTGAAGGACCAGCACTTCCAGAACGAAGGGAAGGACAATGCAGAGTGAAGTTCCGAAGATCAGAATCTCATCTGCGGGAAAGTGGAGAATGCCGAGGAGCTGTAGGAGCTGCACGACATCGTAGGCGACGGTCGCCAAGCACGCGGCGAAGCCAGCGTAGAATCCAATGCGCCCTTTACTCACGCTTCGCCACCTAACGGGCCAAGCGGGATCTCTCGCGATTCGGGAGCGAGCTGCATGAGGGTGCTCCGAGTGAGACTGGTCCAGAGTAGTGCGTCGCATTCCGCCGATCCGTCCGCGATTGCCGGATTCTTTGTAGGGAGTGTGCTGGTACGACCGTTGCGACCGGTTCACGCCACACACGCAGCCACTCGCGCCAAGTGCCTGTGGCGAATGAAGACCGTTGCCGCGGAGGCGCGCAATGACCGATGATCGATGTCGCGAACGTGCCGATACACCGGCGAATATCCCCGTCGAGCCGCGGAGAGTCGGCCAAGTGCTCTCGCTCGGGGAGTCCGGCATGGGCACGCGGCGAAACTTCCTGGCACGGCTTTCAACACTAGGCCTTGTGATTCCTGGTGTAGGTACGGCGCTCACCGCCTGCTCCCGCGGGAGTGCGCCTAACGCCGCCGACACGTCGCGGCGCGACGCGGGGCAGGGTACCGCGGCTGCGCAGCAGCCCGCCGGTCGCGGCGTGCGCAATCCGGACAGCCGCCTGGATTCCGTGCACCATCTGGAGCACCGCACGACAACCGGCACGACGGGTTCGGCGAACGCGATCTTCCAACGGTACGATCCCACGCTGCCGCCACTTCCCAAGACCCGCACCCAGCAGATCCACTGGCGCGCCAAGGAGCTTCCCGTCCGAATCTCGCCCGATCTCGTTGTCGCGGCGTGGACATTTGAGGGGAATATCCCGGGGCCAATCGTGCGCTGCCGCGTGGGAGACACGATCGACTTCACGCTCACGAACGAGCACGACGTGCCGCACTCGATGGACTTCCACGCGGCGCAGATCGATCCGAAGACGGCGTTCCGCTCGGTGACCAAGGGCCAGTCGGTCACCTACAGCTTCACGCCTCGTTATGCAGGCGCGTTTTGCTATCATTGTGGCAGCTCACCGGTGCTCATGCACATCGGCTCGGGCATGGTGGGCGCCATCATCGTCGATCCGCCCACGCCGCTGCCACCGGCAAAAGAGTTCGTGCTCGTTCAAAACGAGTTCTATCTCGGGGCGCCGGTGAATGGTGCGCATCCATTCGACTACACCAAAATGCTCGGCACTCTACCCGATTACGTTGCCTTCAATGGTCGGCCTGGCCAATATCAGACGGAGCCGATCGTCGTGAAACGTGGCGATCGCGTGCGCTTCTACGTCGTCGATTCGGGGCCGACAATTCCCTGTGCGTTTCACGTGGTCGGAGAGCAGTTCGATACCGTTTACCTCGGGTCGCCTCCGGCGAGCGCGATTCACGGCGTGCAGACCTTCAACGTGCCCGCCGGGGGAGGAATGATCTTCGAGCTGCTCGCCAATGTTCCCGGAGAATTCCCATTTGTGAATCATGGCTTCGGCCATGGCCAAAAGGGGGCGATCGGGGTACTCGTGGTGGAGCCGTGAAGGTGGGAAGCCACGCTGCGTGAACGCGGCGGTGATGCCCGATCACCCTGAACGGTTAGGCACCACCGCGAGCCTGAGGCATTGTCCTCAGTCTCCCTCGACCTTGAGATGTCCCTTCATGCCCAGAGCGGCATGCGGGTCGCACTGGAAGTAGTAGACGCCAGGCTCAAAGGCGATCTTGACATCGTAGGTCTGCCCCGGGATTTGAAGCATATCGCTTGCGGCAGGTAGTGCAGTTTTGCCAGGGTTCGAATCCGGAAGAAAGTGCACGTTGTGAACGCCGCCTTTGAGCGTGAACCGCACGACGTCGCCGCGATGCGCCTCGACGCGATCGGGCCGAAAGACGTTGTTTCCCTGCTCGTCGGTGAGGGCTTCGACGACGACGACTTTGTGCCCTGGCTCCGGAGTCTGCGGACCGGCCGCGGCGGCCGCGCTGCTTGGAGCTGCTGTGGCCGATGCTTTGGCGGAGTCGCTCGTGCTCGAGCCGGTGCCGCCGCCGCAGGCCGTCAGCGTCATGAGCATCGCACCAGTCAACACAGCGCCAGCGGGGGAGAGATATCGAACAGTCATTGCAATTCCTCGAGTTGATCAGAGTGGAGACACGTGTCTGCTCGGATGCGAGCAGTGCCTAACGCCGAAGGACGATGATCTCAGAAGTCCTTGCGGCGGAAGAGGTGAAGAGCAGCCAACGGCGGCGCGACCGCCCAAGCGAGTAGTGCGGCGCAGGCGAGGAGCATACCTCCCGTACTGCCGAAAAAGCTCTTGAAGACGGCGCCGGTGTAACCCATCAGCGCCGACACGTCGAGCTGCAGGAGCATGAGGATGCGGCCCAAGTCGACGGGATTGAGCAACATCACGACAAGGAGCGGCCGCTCGAGCGGATAATCGGTGAACATCGAGCCGAGGAGCAAAACAACGCCGTCGTAGACCACCGTCGTGACGAGCCATATCGCGATCGCACCGCCGAGCGCCTTAGCCCGGTCCTCGAGGCGCAGCGACAAAGCGAACGCCAAACCTGTGAAGGTGAGGGTAAGCACGATGCCAACCGCGAACAGTGTCGTGAGGGCGGCTCGCTGTGCCGGGTCATCGAAGCCGTGGAGCAGGAATGGCAGGCCGACACCGGCCACAAAGCCGCACGACAGTGGCGCAGCGAGTCCCAGATAAAGCCCGCCGAAGAGCTCGCGCCGGCCAATCGGCTGAGCGAGTAAGAGCTCTGTGAACTCCCGCGCGTTGTACAAATACATCGTTCCGAACACGATGTTGACGAGCGGAATGATGACGAGCACGACGTTCATGAGACTCAGCAGCGCGTTGGCACTGTCGCCACTGAAGCGGAGCAGGCCGTCGGTGACGACGAGGAAGAACAGGGTGTACGCGATGAGCCAACGACTGCGAATGACATCGCGCAGCTGGTACTTCATCACTTTGGCGACGGCACTCATGCGGCTTCTCCGTCTTCGCGCATGAGGTGCGCGACCGCGCGCTGCAAGCTGAGCTGCCGGGTGCGGATCTTGAGCTCGTGGAGCGAACCAGCAAAGCGCACGGCGCCGTCGAGCAGAAACACGACGTCGTCGGCGAGCTCCTCGAGCTCGGACATGATGTGGCTCGTGAGCAGAAACGTCTTCCCGCGGCCGCGCTCTTCCAGGATCTTGTCCTTGAGGACGCCGCTTGCGATGGGGTCGAGTCCCGCGGTCGGCTCGTCGAGGATGAGCAACCGCGGAGCAAACAGAAACGCGAGCACCGCGTTCACCTTTTGACGCGTACCGCCGGATAGGGTGCGCAGCGGCTTCGTGAGCTCGGCGCCTAACCGGAACCGGTCAACGAGCTCGCGATCGAGCGTCGCTGTCGGGCCACGGAGGTCGACGAGCATCGCGATCAACTCCGCGCCGGTGAGATTCTCGGGGAATCGTGCGATCTGAGGCATGTAGCCGATGCCGGCACGAAGACTGGGATCGCTTCCGAGCGGACGGCCGTCGAGCAGCATCTCTCCGCTATCGGGGCGCGCTAAGCCGAGGATCATTTTGATGAGGGTAGTCTTCCCCGCGCCGTTCGGGCCGAGAATGGCGGTAGTTCGCCCTCTGCCTAACGCAAGACCGACATCTTGCAACACCGGCATACCGCTATACCGCTTTGCCAATCCACTGATGGCCACTACTGGCGACGCCGACGGGCCCGAAACCATGAGCGCGTCCGTCACTGGATCCTCCGCATCGCGGGCGCCCGATCGAGGAGCGCCTTCGGCGTGAGCGTGGGCAACATGCGCTCGGCGGCATCGAGCAGCCCCACGAACATGCTGCGCATGAGGACCAGCGAGCTCTCGTTCGATTGCACGAGCAGAGAGAACAACCGTACAGGATGGAAGGGCACGTCGCCGACTCCGTCGTGGTTCAGGTCGAATCCTCGATACGCGTCCCAATAGTTGCCCAGGAACTCGTTCGAGCTCTCGCGGCTGTTGCTCGCCACGTCGAAGCTGTTGCCGAGGAAATTGTTGCGCGTGAAGTGGGCATCGTCGGTGCTGGCCATGAGCTTGAGGGCCCAGCCATTGTTCTCGAAGTCATTGCGTGTCGCGCGGAGCCGGTTGGCGCCATCGGCCACGAGACCAACGGTGTTGCGACGGAAGCGATTTCGCTCGAGCTGGACGTCGTAGACCTCTTTGAGAAGGAGCCCGTACGACGCACTGCCCCAGTTCGACTCGAAATGATTGCCACGCATCGTCACGCGCTTCGTGTACATCACCGCGACGCCGGCGCCGTTCTCGCGGAAGACATTCTCGATGTAGCGACAGTCGTCGGAGTACATGAAGTGCAGCCCGTAGCGAAAATTCCGCTCGCTCGTGTTGCCGCGGACATCGCTGTCGTGAACGAACTCGAAATAGATGCCATCCCGATGCCCGCTGATGTGATTCCCTTCGATGGTGATCCGGTTCGATGACCAGAGGTGAATGCCGTTCCCCGATGCACCGTCGGTAGCACCGATGCCCGTGATGACGTTGCCCGTTAGGCGACAATCGGTGACAGCGGCGAGATAGATCCCGAAGAACGCGTTCTCGAGGCGATTGTCGGCGATCGTGCAGCGGCGCGCTTTGATCACCTTGAGCGCCGCGCGGTCTTCGACGTAGCTTGCGCCGACGTTGCGAAAAACGAGTCCACGCACGGTGACGTCGTCGCCGGTGACGGCCATGATTTGATGGCGACCGTCACCGTCGAGGACGGGCCAGCTGTCGCCAACAATGTCTAGCCGCTTGTCGACGACGATCATCGGTTCCCGGTAGACTCCAGGCTTCACCCGGATCACGGTTCCAGGCTGGGCGAGCCGAATCGCCGCCGCGATTGAATGGATCGGCGTGCGCGGCGACACGACAATCGTCGGCTGCGCCTGCCAGAGGCCGATCGTTACGCCAATCAGGAGAACGGCAATCATCGCGCGTGCACAACGTTAGGGCTCGCTGTGGCCTCGTTGGCGCCCGCAACTCGTCCGAGCGGCGCGACGCGCGGCTCGCGCTCCGCGTGGCCGTCATGACTGCGATTGTCCATCCACAAGGCCATCACGCCGAGTAGAAATGCGACGGCGGCGAGCCAGGCCCCCGCTGCCGGCCACGAGGACGCCGAGAAGTTGAGTAGTTGCTTCGTGCCAATGAGCGGCGGCTGGTAGGTCATGCCCGGTACTTTGATGATCGCGTGCTCCACATCGAGGTTGTGGCCGTAGTCGTACGACCAGCGCCAGAAGTCCGCGAGCCCAGCGACTCCGAACAGCGCCAGCCCAGCGAGCCAGGCGATGACCAGTTTGCGTTTCGCAAGGAAAGCAGCGGCGAGGCCGAGCACGACGAGCACACCAACGACGGTCGGGAAATACCGCAGCTCCGGGATCGCCTCCGGCTCGATCGCACGCATGCCGATGTAGTGATTGAGGCCATTGATCGTCGCCAGATCCGTGGGCCGGTCGCCGACGACGGTCGTTAGGCGAATGCGCATGCCCAATCCCTCTGGGTATTGCGGCGCGAACAACGAGATGGACCAGAGCGGCACGACGTAGAGGGCGATGAGGAGTAGCGCACCGATGCCGGTGAGAAAGCGAGACGGTTTGGTCATTGGCGTAGAGGGTAGAGCGTCGAGCGTTGTGTGCGGAGTGTGGAGCGGACTACACTCCACGCTCTACCCACAACGCTCTACGCCATCACCGGCTTCCCGCATGGGTCGCGTGACTACCGGCTTGCTCCAGCCGCGCGCTTTGTGTGAGCGCCTTGTCGCTCAGCTTGGCGACAAGCGGCACGTTTGCGCCGGCGGGTGAGACGCGGAGGTAACCCTGCATCTCCTGGTGGAGCGCCGAGCAGAAGTCGGTGCAGTAGAAGGGATAGATGCCGATGTGAGTCGGCACCCACTTCAGCGTTCTCGTTTCGCCTGGCGCGATGATCAGCTCCGAGTTGTTGTTTCCGAGCACCGCGAAGCCATGCAGGATGTCCCAGTCCTGCTCGATGTTGGTGACATGGAAGTACACCGTGTCGCCCAGCTGCACGCCTTCGATGTTGTCGGGCGCGAAGTGGCTGCGGATGGCGAGCATTTTCACGTCGACGCGCTTGCCCGATCGCGAGATGCCGCCTTCGGCCTCCTTCATGATCTTGTACGGATTCGCGTTCTGCGCGAGACTGTAGAACTTGACCTGCTTGTCCTTGATCATGCTCGCCGGCAGTGCTTGCGCGTAGTGCGGTTCGCCGATCGTCGGGAAATCGAGGAGGAGCTTCATCTTGTCGCCGCTGATGTCGATGAGCTGCGCGGCCTGGAAGAGCTCCGGACCCGTGGGCAGGTACCGGTCCTTGGTGATCTTGTTCATCGCGATCAGGTACTTGCCCCACGGCTTCTTCGTGTCGCCGCCAGGAATCATCAAGTGGCCGATCGAGTAATACGTAGGGATCCGATCGACGATCTCCCACGTGCCGAGCTTCCACTTCACCACTTCGGACGAGATGAACATCGACGTGTACGCGTAGCCCTTCCCGTCGAATTCCGTGTGCAACGGGCCGAGGCCGGGATTCTTTACTTCGCCCGCCACCACGGCATCGTATTTGAGAACCGGAATCCCATCGATCGTTGCATCGAACGCCTTGTCGGCGATCGCCTTTGACAATTTGCTAAACGAGTGCACTGGAATCACCGTCGCGAGCTTGCCGCCGGCCACGATGTACTCGCCCGTTGGATCGACGTCCACGCCATGCGGCGACTTGGGCGTCGGCAGGAAGTACACGACGCCCTCGCAGTCACGGGGATCGAGCACGTTGACAGTGGTCTTCGTCTCGGATCTCGCGACGCGTGACGCCGAGTCGACGAAGTTGTGCTTGTAGCTCGTCGGCATCGTCTTCGCTTTGCCCGCGGCCACACACGACTCGGCGCGCCTCCAGTTCACGGCGGCTACGTAGTCCTTGTCATTCTGCGATGCGTTGGCCTCGAGCTTCGTGTAAGCCTGCTCGGAATTGTACGACGTAAAGAAGAACCATCCGTCGGATGGTCCCTTGCCGGCGTGACCAAGGTCGTAGTCATAGCCCGGCATCAGAATCTGGAATGCGACTTCCATCTTCTGTGGCGCGTCGGCGCGCACGAAGGAGATGGTGCCCTTGAAGCTCTTCTTGTAGTCACTGATCGAGACATCGGTATTCGGCACCGGCACGCTGAAGCGCGTGGCCGAGACGACGAAGCGGCCGTCGGGGGTCGTGAAGGGCGCCGCGTGTCCGCCGGCGGCATTTGGGATCTCGACAATCTCGTCCGTCTCGAAACGCGTGAGATCAATGCGTGCGATACGGGGCGTGTTGTTCGCATTGATGAAGAGCCACTTGCCGTTCGGCATACCGTCCGTCTGCGACAGCTCCGTATGGTGCGAGTCGTCCCACGGGACGAACCCATGGCTGGTCTCGAACATCGGCTTCGTCTCTTCGCTGTAGCCCCAGGCGTTCTCCGGATTCTGTGAGAAGACTGAAATGACCTTCAGCAGTCGGCCGGAGGGAATACCATAGACCGAGATCTGACCACTGAAGCCCCCGGAGAGGAACGCGTAGTACTCGTCGTATTGCCCCGGAGCGATGTAGACTTTCGACGCGGCGTCGCTGGTGACCGCCGTCCTGATACCAGGGTTCGTCGTACGGCAGGCGAAGAGCAATGCCGCAACAGCGATGGCCGTGGCGATTGTCAGCGCGAAGCTTCGGATCGGTGATTTCATTGAGACCTCCGCGAATGCGGAGCGTGGTAGGAAGTCGATTGGGCAAGTCGTGAGCAATCGGGCCGCTCGGGCGAGAGGCTGACGATGTGGCCATCAGTCCTCGGTTACAGTTTCGAGTGCCGCCTACCACAACCCCATCAGGTGAGACCCGTGCTCTCGTCGGGGATTCCCTGAACTTGCCGAGAATGGGACTGCGGAGACCTTTACGGCCCGACGCCTTTTGCGAAATTCCGCGATGATCCTGTTTCCGCCACCGCGCGAGCGACATCGAGTGCACTGACGATCCCCACGAGCCGATCGCGTTCCATAACGACGATGCGGTGGATCGCCTTGCGCCGCATCAGCTCTGCCGCCGTAAGCACAGGATCGTTAGGCGCCAGCGTTACAGCGTGGAGTGTCATTACCTCGTCCACCGTGTGCTCGTCCAGCAGGCTCCAATCGGCAGTTTGTGTCGAGGCCAATCGATCGGCGGTATCCGCGCCGTTATCTGACCACAGATCGGTGAAGTAGGAAGCAGGGGCCACGTTCTCGCATTCGGCCTCCTGATCGACCGAGCGTTCGCTCACGTCGTTCCATTCAGGAAATTCGGGACGGTTCCTGCCAACGATCGGCGTCGAGATGAAGGCGAGAACGTCCGCTGCCGACACGACGCCCACGACGCTGTTGCCGGCGAGGACCGGTGCGCCGCTGATGTGCTTCGCGGTGAAGAGCTCCACCGCGTCTCTGAGGCTCGTCTGCGGCGTCACCGTGACGACGTCTCGTGTCATGATATCGGAGAGCTTCAACATCGCATGCCTCCCATGAACAACGTTCGAGTGCTGAATCCGACTGTTCCCTCATTGTGGCGGGGCGACAGCCGAGTGTCAGTCCGTCTTTCCCCGCCAACCGTGTAGTCGTTCTGCCGATATCGAGCTCGCGACCACATCGTGTCAGGAATTCCCTCACCGCGTGTACGCAATCGAGGTCGGAAATGCCATGCTTTCCCTGACTCGGCTTCAACGATCTGCCTGACGGTGCGAGGCGTCGTGGCGGCCTAATCTCTCACCCACGAGAAAAGAGAGCCGGGAACGCATCGGATATGCCGGTCGACCCGCTCTGGTGAGAGGAGAACCTCCAATGACAAAACGCTACCTAACGAGCCTGGCGCTGACCGCGCTGTTCACGTTCGCCGGCTCGGCGCAAGCCCAATCGATTCGCCTCGCCGTTGGCCCGGAGAGCAAGCTCTGGATCGAGGGCGGTTCCAACTTGCACGACTGGAGCTGCAAAGCGACTTCCATCGACGCCGTCATCAATGTCGACGAAGCATTCCTGAAGTCGCCTAACGCCTCTCCCACCCTCCTAAAGACGGTGGAAGTCAAGGTGCCGGTTCGGAGTCTCAAGTGCGGCCACGGCGGAATGGACAACAATCTCTACAAAGCCCTCAAGGCGGGCGACTCGCCGGACATCAGCTACGTCATGGGGACGTTCGAGGTCATCGCCGGCGCGACAAGTGATTCGTTCACAGTCAAGACAGTCGGTGCACTGAAGATCGCGGGCACCGAGAAGCCGTTGACCATGGATGTTGTGGCGTCGCGGTTAGCTGACGGCAGCGTCCGCGCCGAGGGTGCCTTGCCTCTCCTCATGACCGACTTCGGCATCACGCCGCCGACCGCGCTCCTCGGCACATTGCGAACGGACAACAAGATCACGGTGAAGTTCTCACTGCTCGTTGGTCCACAAGCTCTCACTGCTGCACTGGGCGGCGGCCCGCGCTGACGCGCGACATCAGCACTCACTCAATCCCCCTTGCTCGAGTCGACGTACGGAGGAACTATGAAAAACTCAACTAAGTTCTTGCTCACTGCGGCAGCGCTCCCTTTTTTCAGTCTCACCCTCGCCGCTCAGCAAACGGTACAAGCCGTGGATTCCGGTACGAAGACGGAAGCCGCCAAAGCGAAGCCGGAATCGACGACGGTGAAGCCGGCAACGAAGATCAGCACAGTTCCGGCGATCGAGTTCCAGCACATTCGTCCGGCCGACGCTCGCGGCCTGAACATGTTCGAAACGCCCAAGTACGACACCGTGCCCTACACGGGGTTCAAGCTCGGCTGGGGCGCGGCGATGACTCAGCAGTTCCAGGGGCTTCGGCACAGCAACACGGCCGCCCCGAACGTGGTGAACAACGTCGATGGGAATCAGCTGATCGCGATCGGAAATGGCTTCAACAACGCCGTCGCGAATCTCTACCTGAATGCGCAGGTCGCGAAAGGCATTCGCCTGGCGATGACGAGCTATGCCTCCGCGCGGCACCACCAGGAGTCCTGGATCAAGGACGGCTACGCACTCATCGACGAGTCGCCGATCGACAATCGGCTGCTCAACGGCATCATGAAGTACACCACGCTCCGCGTCGGTCACTTCGAGGTCAACTACGGCGACGCGCACTTCCGCCGCAGCGACAACGGCCAGGCCATGTACAACCCGTTCGTCGGCAACTACATCCTCGATGCGTTCACGACGGAGATTGGTGGTGAGGTGTACGTTCGCACCGGTCCCTGGCTGGCGATGGGTGGTGTCACCGGTGGTGAAATCCACGGTCAAGTGACGGCGCCCACGAAACGCAGCGAGAGCTACCTCGCCAAGGTCGGCTTCGACGAGCAGATCCTTCGGCACCTCCGCTTCCGCCTAACGGGCTCGATGTACGCCAACGGCCAGTCGGCAAGCAATACACTGTTCACGGGTGACCGCGCAGGCTCGCGCTATTACGACGTGCTCGAGAACACGGCGTCGAGCGAGACAGCCAATGCCTGGTCGGGCGCCATCCGCCCCGGGTTCAGCAACAACGTGCACGCCTTCGTCGTGAACCCGTTCGTGAAGTGCAATGGCCTCGAGCTCTTTGGCAACCTCGAAACGGCGACGGGCAAAGGCGCGACCGAGGTGAACAATCGCACCGTGCGGCAGCTGGTTGGCGAAGGACTCTATCGCTTCGCGAACGATCATCTCTATCTCGGCGCCCGGTACAACACCGTGCGCGGCGAGCTGGCCGGGATCACGAATGACATCACCGTGAATCGCTGGCAATATGGCGGTGGGTGGTTCGTCACTCCGCTGCTCCTCACCAAGCTCGAGTACGTGAATCAGAAGTACCTCGACTTCCCCACGACCGACATTCGGAATGGGGGTCAATTCAAGGGCTTCATGCTCGAGGGTGTGCTGGCCTTCTGAGTCGGGGACCATCGCAGACCGGGCCACAGCACAGGCGCGCGACCGATGGGTCGCGCGCCATCGCTTTCCCAGCACGCGGACTTCGTTAGGCAACGATCGGAGGACATATGGAAACCGTAACTCAGCCTCATGTGGCGACCCTCACGAATACTCACATCGAGCCGGTTGTCGTCGCCACCGACGGTTTGTCCCAGTCGGTTGGCGCACTCGCGACGGCCCGGGCAATCGCCGATCAGCTCCATACCACGGTGCGCGTGATTGCCGTTCATCGCCCCATGCCGCTTGTCGTCCCGGACGGCCAGGTCCTTCTCGACCCCAACGTGACCGCCAGCTTGCGTGCCGACCTCACGCGACGGGTTCGCGCGCAGTGCGCAGACGCAGCGCAGACGAAAGGCGCGAGCCTCGACGAGCTCGAGGTACTGAACGGCGACCCCGCTCGCGTCATCACTGATATCGCCCGCGATGCGCGCGCCAACCTCATCGTGATGGGTCTCGGTCGCCACGAGCTCGTGGACCGGTTCTTTGGCGATGAGACGGCGCTCAAGGTAATTCGCGCGAGCGGCGTACCCGTGCTTGCGGTGCCCGAAGGCGCTTTGTCGCTGCCTCGCCACGCAATCGCGGCTACTGACTTCAGCGAAGGCAGCGTGAGCGCGGCACAGGCTGCGCTTCGACTGCTCGCGAACGACGGTGTGCTCGAGCTCGTGCACGTCGTTCCGCGCGAGCGGTTGCTGTTCGACGCATGGGTGGCCCAGGAGGAGTACACGCGGTTCGTGCGTTACTCGTTCACTCGCTTCCGCGCTCGTCTCGCCGTGCCGCAGTCCGTTCGTGTCGATGATGTCATCCTCAGAGGGGACCCGGGGGGAGCGCTGCTCGACTACGCAACGCAACGAGACGCTGACCTGATAGCCGCCGGTAGTCACGGTCATGGCTTCATCACTCGACTGGTGGTCGGGAGCGTGACGACGAAACTGCTCCGTGCGGCGTCATGCGCGGTGCTCGTGATACCAAGCGCAGCGCATGCCTCCGACAGGAATGGAGCTGGCACGTCTGCCACGCTCGATTTCGAACACAGTCGATGGTGCGAGGTGCTCGACGACTTCACGCGCCGAAACGTTGGACGCTTCACTCGTCTGGAAGTCGATGATCCGGATCTCGGAGCTCAGGCGCAGGAGCGCGACTACCCACTGTTAGGCGTCGCGTTCGATCCGGCGGACCAGCGTGTCGAGATCATGCTCGGCGAGTTGGGAGCGGGTGAGCCACACCTCTCCCGGAGTATTGGGAACGTGGATGCGCTTGAGGTGCTGACGGACGCCGACGCTCAGGACGTCGCTCTGCGCCTTCGTCACGGGCAAGGCCAGACGATCCTGACCCTGCTTCGATGACAACGCCAGTCTCATATCTGGAGGAATTCCTATGCGTCGGCTTATCGGGAGCTTGCTGGTGGTTCACGGAATCGCACATGCCGGTGCCGGCATCTGGACAGCGGGCGTGGGCCCGACATGGTCCGTGACTCTGCTGTGGTGGGCCGCGATGGTTGGATTCGGAGCCGCCGGAGCAGGGTTGATCGGCGTGCCGAGAATCGACAAGCTTTGGCGGATGCTGGCCGCGGTCGCGGCAATCGCGTCGATTCTGCTCATTGCGCGGTATCCGCATCCGGTGCTGCTCTTCGGTAGCGCAATTGACGGAGCTATCCTCATCCTCTCGATTCCGTGGGCCCGCGAGATCGTGGCACGACAAGTCGGCGTTCCGGTGCATCCGCCTCACCGCCCCGTGGGGAAGCTTGGGACGAGTGTGGCGGTGATCGCGCTCTCGTGCGCCACAGCCCTGGTTGCACTCCGTCCCTGGCACATGCAGTGGGGCGTCTCCTCGGCGGAGCTGTCCAAACGGTTCCCCGGAGAGCAAATGGTTGCGAGCGCCAATTTTCGCATCGATCACGGCATAACGATTCGTGCCCCCGCCGACTCAGTGTGGCCCTGGCTTGCGCAGCTGGGACAGGACCGCGCCGGCTTCTACAGCTATTCCTGGCTCGAGCGAATGTTTGGCGATCCGGTGCATAACGCGAATCGCGTGGTGCCGGAGTGGCAATCGATCAATGTCGGCGACTTGGTGCGCGCTGCGCCAGCGAATTATTTCGGCGGAGCATTCGGTCGCGACTTGGGTTGGCGTGTCGTAGATGTCGTTCCTCGCCGTGCGCTCGTGCTCGAGGGTTGGGGCACGTTCGTCATCGTGCCAGTAGACGATACCACCTCGCGACTACTCGTCCGTACGCGCGGAGCGGGGAAGCCGTCTCTCTCCGGAGTGGCGCTCGCGCCACTCGAGCTGCTCCTTTTCGAGCCTGCTCACTTCATCATGGAGCGCGGGATGCTGCGCGGGATCAAGCAGCGTGCCGAGCGGGCGCGCGTTCGCGAGGCGGTACGCACCTCAACTCGTTAGATAGGCAGTATGTCAGGTGATCGCTGACTGACATTCGGGCATTATCGGACGGCGCACTTTCATCGGGCGACGCATCGTAGTGCAGACACCGTCTACGAGAATGGAGGCCCAGATGTCGAGTCCAGTTTTCGCTTCCGCGGAATTCGCCGGATCCGCCGGCGCCGAGTTGGTCGACCCCCTTCGGCGACATTCGACGGCTACCGACCAAGTATTTCGCGGAGCGATTCTCGTCGCGACGGATGCGGGAAGAGCGTCGGCTGCGGCGCTGCGAGTCGCTTCGGCGCTGTCGGCACGAGATGGTCTTCGAGTGGAAGCAATCCTCGTCGAAGAAGACCTTCCTGCACTACCGGACGTCTGCCTCGGAGCCAGAGCGCTCCGTCTCGAGTGTCTGCCCGAGTCAACGCGACTCGGCCGGGTACGCCGGCAACTCTGCACGATCCTCGAAGGAAGCTCGTGGAAGCTGCGCGTGGGCTTTGGGCGAATGGGTCCAACGATCGCTCGGGCGGCGCGAACCTCCCGTGCGTCATTGATCCTCATGGGATTGAGTCGTGAGGGCCTGGCGCGTCGCTTGTTAGGCACCGGTGCGGTCGGCCGCATATTGCAATTGGCGCAGAAACCAGTGCTTGCCGTGCCGTCGACAGGGCGTGTGCTCCCTCACGCCGCGGTCGCGGCGATCGACTTTTCGCCAGCAAGTGTGCGCGCGGCGCGCGAGGCACGCGATCTGCTCGCTCGACCGGGAACGCTTCACCTCGTGCACGTTCGTCCAGCCGCTGCCGAAAACGCGGAGGGCATCGCCAGTTGGGATGCGATAGACGACGCTGATGCCACGATCAAACTCCGGGAGCTTGCGTGCGAGCTCTCCACCGACGGCGTCACCGTGTTGCCGAGGATGGAGTCAGGAGCACTCATCGAGAGCTTGTCCCGCGTGATGAGCGAGACCGGTGCAGAACTCATCGCCTGCGGTGCCCGGAATCAAACTTCGATCGAGCGCCATCTGCTCGGCTACGTTCCGCTTCAACTAGTACTGAACGCGGAATGTTCAATACTGATCGCGCCAGCCGTGTCTTGCGGCGCGTTTGAGGAGTTGCGATGAGTGCGCGGAAGAATGCAGCGACCGCGGCGACGAAAACGAGCCCTAACGAGTCGACGCTTTCCGGGGCGGCCGCATCAGCTGACTCCGCGCAACGACCCTGCCTCGTGTTCGCGACGAACGGCAGTTGCGAGGCGCATGCCGCGCTGCACTTCGCGTCGGCATTGGCGAAGCGCGAAGAGTTGGTACTGCGCGTTGTGACAGTGCTCGAGCCGTTACCAGCGCTGCCGACACAGCAGATTGACGCTGGATATCACATGACAGTCGAGATGAAGCGCGGCGAAAGCATTCTCGATCGTGTTCGTGCCGATTTGTCATCCTCGACCACGCCGCCGCTGGTCACGTGCATGCTCGTGGGCAGCCCCGGTGCGACAATCGCGGAGGCCGCCCGCGAATGGAACGCGGAATATGTCATTCTCGGCGCCGGCCGACATGGCCCGATCGAGCGACTGCTCACGGGGGACACGGTCGTTCGAGCGCTTCGTCACTCTATCGCGCCGGTGATTGCCGTACCATCCGGACGTGGCGCGCTCCCGCGCAATGGCATCGTGGCCGTCGACTTCGGCGAAGCAAGCTTGGCGGCGGCGCGGACGGCCGCGACTGTGATTGGTGAGGGAATACTGAACATCGTG
>JBJMNO010000017.1:0-33709 GCA_045804225.1 Gemmatimonadaceae bacterium | reverse complement strand
TGCTGTTCAGATGCCGATTACCAGCGAAAGCTCGTTCGAGGTCTGGCATCCACTGCTTAGCCGCAGACAAACGCGTAAAGCGCACGGAGATCAGAAGAGCGACAAAAACCAAACGGGGATACGGATTTTACTAATCTTGCGAATTTGACGAATCGTTCCCGGGAAGGCATGGCTCCTTGCACAACGAGCCCGGACGATTGCTTTGGGAACGACCTCGGAAGGCTCCTTCGCACCAAAGCAACAGCAGATCCTTCACAGAGCCAGTCCTCGAGAGAAGCGAATTGCTCAGCATCACAGGTGGGCTGTAGCTCGGCGGTGTGCAGGTCCCAGAACATCGTCCGGGCTCGCGGCGAAGGCAGCGCGATCGGCCGAGGGACAGATCCGTGCAATCCGACAGATCCGTGCAATCCGTATTCTCCTGGTTGTGTCGCTCTTCTCTCAGCTCCGAAAAGCAGAGGTGGCAATCGATGCTTCGCTCTCGCTCAGGATGACATCTGGGGCTTTACTGGTCTGCAGTCCGCGCCGCGCCTAGTCGGCCCTGATCGCCTCGAGCGGCGAGACACGCGTTGCTCGGAAAGCGGGTATCCATGCGGCGATCACGCCGACGAGCGATAGGAGACCGACCACCGCCACGAACGAGAGCGGGTCCATCGTATCGATCCCGAACACCAGCGCGGCCATTGCTCGCGACAGCAAGAGTGCCGCGACGAGCCCAATGAGGATTCCGCGTCCCGCCGCGGGAACCGCGCGACCGAGCACGAAACGATAGATCGATTCGCGATTCGCGCCTAACGCGATGCGAACGCCGATCTCCTTGCTGCGCCGGGTGACCTCGGACGACAAGACGCCATGGACACCGACCGCGGCCAGCATGAGCGCCAAGACGGCGAAGGCGGTGAGCAGCGCCATCACCAAGCGGTCCTGGGCCAGCGTCTCGCGGACTGTCGACTCGAGGGGCCTCGCTCGATAGAGCGGCACCGAGGGATCGAGAGAAGCGAGCACTCCGCGCAACGAAGCCACGAGCGCACCGACATCGCCGCTGCTTCGCACCATGAGATCTCGCTCATTGCTCGGAAATCGCCTGGCGTCGAGATAAGCCGCTGGTCGCGGCGGCGTTCGCGCGTCACCGCGATGCACGTCGCCCACGACGCCAATTACCTCCGCCGTGGTGGTTCCGAATAACACAATCGAGATTCTGCGCCCAATGGGCTCGGCGTCGCCCCAGAGCGAGCGGGCGAGCGAGCGCGAAATCACCACGCGCGGCGCCGTGTCCGGCGCCGCAAGCCCAGTGAACGAACTTCCCTCTCTCACGGCAATCCGAAGCGTTGAAAAGTACGCGCTGTCCACGAAGCGAATGTCGGTCGTGGGTGCCGGGGCTCGTGTGTCGCCGCGTCGTGCGGCGTCGCTGACAACCGTCGCGGGCGAGCAACACGAAAATGGGCTCGGCGTGCCGATGCTGGCCGACGTGACGCCGGGCAGCGCTCGGGTGCGCGCCAGCAGCGCATCGAAGAACTGGTTCCATTGCGTGTCGGAGGCGTATTTGCTCGTGGGCAGTGAGATGCGCGCGACGGCAACCTGTCGTGAGGCAAAGCCAAGATCGACGGATTCCAGCTTCAGGAAGCTCCGCACCATGAGCGCCGCGAGCGCCGACAGCACCAATCCGATCGCCATCTCCGAGGTAATGAGCCGCCCACCCGAAAGCCGAGTCGTAGCGCGCGTGGAGGAGAGGACCAGCGGCGCTCGACCCACGGCGTGGGCACGCGTCATCGACACGATGCCCACGACGATGGTCGTTAGGCAGGCGATCGCTCCCGCGAGCATGACCACGGAGCTGTCCACGCGCGCACTTGCGACGCGCGGCACGTCGGCTGGCATCAGCGCCACGAGGCCTCGCGTCGCCACTACCGCGACGATGAGCCCGACCAGCGTGGCCATCGCGCCTAGCGTCAACGTCAGCATCAGCTGCTGCCGGAACAACCGATATCCCGTTGCGCCGATCGCGCGACGCAGCGCGAGCTCGTGCTGGCGGCGCCGTGTAAAAGTGGTGACGAGGTTCGCGACGTTCGCGACGGACAGCAAAAGCAGCAGCACGACGGCGCCGAAAACCGTGAGCAACGGCCGCCGCACATCGCCGGTGATCTGTTCGCGAAGGGGGACGATGGACGCTGACCAATCGCGGCTGTCGGCGCTCTCGCGACCGCGGCGCTCGCTGAGGGAGATCAGCTCGGCGCGCGCCTGGTCGAGCGATGTGCCAGGACGGAGGCGAGCGATGACGTGAAGGAATCGTCCCCAATGGCGGTTCGCCGGCGTTGGCGCAAAGGGAATCCAAAGGGGAAACTCCGTCATCCAGCCGAACTGCGGTGGATCGAAATCCCGTGGCATGACCCCGACCACGGTGTACGAGGTTCCATCCATCTGCAGTGTCTTGCCAATGACGGCGGCATCGGCGGCGAATCGCGATCGCCAGAGCGCGTCACTGAGAATTGCGACCGGCGCGCCCCCATTTGCCTCATCAGCGTTTGTGAAACCTCGGCCGATGGAGGGATGCACCCCGAGCAACCGAAAGTAAGAGGGCGAGACTTGCGCACCGCTGATGCGCTCGGCGGGATTGCCGGCCAACGTGAGCGGCGCCGGTGCCATCGCCGCCACGTCCGTGAAAGCATGGGTCTCTGAGCGCCACTCGTCGAAGAGCTGCGCCGAGACGACGTTCCGGTCCACAGCGCGCGGCAGATTGCGCTCCCAGAGCGCGACCAGCTCGTTCGGCCTTGGGTAAGGCAGCGGCCGAAGGAGAATCCCGTTCACCAGCGCGAAGATGGCCGACGTGCAACCGATCCCGAGTGCGAAGGTGAGCGCCGCGGCGATGGTGAAGCCAGGACTGCGTCGCAGAAGCCGGCAGGCATACACAACGTCGCGCCAGGCGTCGTCGAGGAAGCGCAGGCCCAGTACGTCGCGAGACTCTTCCTTGTACTTCTCGACGCCGCCGAAATCGCGCCGCGCGAGCCGAGTCGCTTCATCGCGCGACATGCCGCTCGCTACGCGTTCATCGATCTCGCGCTCGAGGTGATCGCGCAGCTCGGCGTCGAGCTCCGCCTCGACGTGCTCGCGATGCCACCATTGCCGCGCGCGCCTCGCGACTCGGCGAATCAGGTACATGAGCCCTCGTGAAGACCGTTGGATGGGGCGATGCTATGTCATTCGACAATAGAGTGCGAGCGGTGTTGTCGAATGTCAAGGCATTCGCGTGACGGGTGACGCGTGACGCGGAAGTCTCTTTACGCACCACGCACCAGGCACCACGCAGCACGCGCCCGCTTGACCCCAGCGGCAATGGCCTCTATGCTCACGCGGCGCACAGGGCGCATCCGGTCCGCGGGCAGGACAGAGTCCACCTGGTTGGTCGATCGAACGCAGCGGTTCTTTACGAACCTCCTTTGCGCCCGACGTGAGCGGACCGCGGGCTCTTCAAGGAGGCTCGTTATGCCACCCCGTGAGCTGCCGCTCCGTCCTGACCTGGATCAGCTGAAGCACCAGGCCAAGGATCTCCTCCGCGCCATTCTCGATCGCGATCCCGACGCGATTGCCACACTCGGCGCACATCACCCCGAACAGATAGATCCGGCGAACGTCAAGCTGGCCGATGCGCAGCTCACCGTCGCGCGAAAGTATGGCGCGGCGAGTTGGCCGCGACTGGTGCAGTGTTGCGAGATCATCGATGCCATCTGGCGCGACGACATCGACGCGCTGCGCCGCGTCGTGTCCCGCAATCCCCACTTGCTGCACGACAACGCGCTCGTTCGCCCCAGCAACTGGGGACCGCCAATGTCGTATGCCGCGAATCTTGGCCGCGACGCGATGATCCGCATGCTCCACGACCTGGGAGCGCGCGATCACCGCTCGGCCATCGATCGAGCGACACTGCAAGGAAAGATCGAGACGGCGCGCTTGCTCCACGCGCTGGCCGGCGCGCCGCGCTTACCTAACGATGCACTCGGCGGTCCCGCGTACACGTTGAGCGCCAGCGGCACCGCGCTCGTCTTCGAGCTTGGCGGGCGCGCCGTCGACGACGCTGGCAATCGCCTTGCGCCGGTGGATGTCGTGCTGGAGACGGACTCGCGAAAACCTAACGAGAAACACACCATCCTCGAGATGTATGTCCAGCACGGCGTCGAGCTCCCGGATACGCCCACGATGGCGGTACATCGCGGCCGAATCGATCTCCTCGAACGCCATCTCCACCGCGATCCGGGGTTGCTCCGCCGCACCTTCGGCATCCACGAGATCTATCCCTCAGAGCTCGGCTGCTCCCGTGACGAGGTATTGGCCACGCACGGCACGCCACTCAATGGCGCAACGTTGCTGCACATGGCGATCGACTACGATGAGATGGAAATTGCGCGATGGCTTCTCGCGCACGGCATGGACGTCGATGCCCGAGCCGCGGTCGATGTCGACGGCTTTGGCGGACACACGCCCCTCTTCGCGACGGTCGTGTCGCAGCCGAATTTCTGGATGAACCACCAGAACAGACCGCAGCTGGCCCCGTTCACGGAGTTGTTACTCGAGCACGGCGCCAACCCAAACGCGCGTGCCTCGCTCCGCAAGCAACTCCACCCCGGTTATGGCCCCGACACGGTGCACGAGTATCGCGACGTCACGCCGTTAGGCTGGGGCGAACACTTTCACCGGCAGATTTTTGTCAGCAAGCCAGCGATGGAAATGATTGCTGCCGCGGGTGGCAAATGGTAGTGACCGGTGGCGTGTGACGAGTGGCGAGTGGCGTATGTATCACACGCCACTCGTCACTCATCACGCCGTGCGCAGCACTACTGCGCCAAATTCCTCACCGACGCCGCCAACGTTCTCACCTTCGACGCGTCGCTCGAGGTGCCCGCGTCGCTATCGAGCGAGGTGGCGAGCTGCGAGAGCGCACTGCTCCGCTGCGAGCCGGACGCTCCCTCGGCCGAAGCCAACGACTGCCTAACGGCGGCGATGCGGCTTGCCGACAAGCCGTGTGACCGCTCCAGCTGATCGACATAGGCACGCGCAAGAGAGAACGTGGCCGGCCAGATGAACTTCGGCTGGCCCTGCGCGTTGAGATAGTCGAGATGCACCGACTTCGCCGCGTCGATCTCGTTCTGCGAGAGCATCGGGCTCGGCGTCAGCTCGAACACATCGAGACCGCGGGCGATCTCGGAGCTCACGATCGCGCCGTTGTACCAGTACACCGACCACGAGCCACCCATCTCCATGCGCGTGGAATCGACCGGTCCGCGATCGAAGAACGCGATCTCCTTCGGATGCGCCGCATCGGTCCAATCGAAGACGGAGATGCCGCCCTGATACCACGCCTGCACCATCACGTCGCGGCCCGGGATCGGAATCAACGAGCCGTTATGCGCGACGCAATTCTCCTGCGACGTTTGCGCAGCCGGCATCTTGTAGTAGCTCTGGAACTTCAGGCTGGTGCCCTCGATCGTGAAGATCGCGTCGGCACCCCACTCCTTCGGATCCGAGGCGCGGCACTTCGGCTGTCCGCCACCACCCCACTCGTCCGAGAAGAGCAGCTTCGTCCCGTCATTGTTGAACGTCGCCGAGTGCCAGTACGAGAAGTTCGTGTCGGCAACCGCTGCCACGCGCACTGGATGCGCCGGATCGCGAATGTCGAGGAGCAAGCCGTAGCCGCCGCAGGCGCCGCCCGCCAAGCCTGCTGACGGAAAGACCGTGATGTCATGGCACTGGGTGGGGCCCGTCTGTGGCCCCTGGGGGCCAACCATCTTGGCGACCAGCGAGGGCAGCTCTTCCCGGAGCTTCGCGCTGTCTGCCGCCGTCGGCGCACCCTTGCCGCCGCGGTGCGCAACGGCGCTGTCGAGCAGCTGCGTGACGAAACTGTTAGGCAGGACCATCTCCTGATCGAAGATGTTTACGATGAACGCGCCGCGGGCACGCGCTGCCGCGATCTCGGCTTTGTCCGCCTGCGACTCCCCGTGCGTCTTCGGGTGCTCCAGATCGTTGAAGATGCGTGGGGAGCTCACGATGTGCGCCTGCTCGGGATGCGCGAGCGGCACCTGAATTACTTCGATGCGGAACTTGGCCGAGTTCGGGTCCTGGCTCGGATCGGCGTTGGAGCAGCCGGGAAGCTCGCTGGACGACCGGACAGGTGCGGAACCCGAAACGTAGATGTAGACGTTCTCGGGGTCCTTCGGATCGACGAGCACGGTGTGCGTATGGGAGCCGCGGCAGGTCTGCACGTTGGCGAGGTTGCGCGGATGGGCGATGTCCGAGATGTCGAAGATACGGACGCCCTTGATGCGCTCTTTGCTCACCGTGTCCGCAACGCCCTGACCGCCGCAGTCGATGCGTCCCGTTTGCCCTTCGGCTGAGACGAAGAGCAAGTTCTTATAGACCGAGACGTCGCTCTGCGACGCGGGACAATAGTTGTCGAGCACGAGCTTGACGTGCCGCGGATCCGAGATGTCCCAGATCTGGTAGCCGTTGTAGTTCCCCTGAATGACGTCGTTACCACGGAACGCCAAGTCGGAGTTGGTGCTTCCGAGGAATTGACCCTGGGGCTTGCTGGTCGAGAGCAGGCGAATATTCCACGCCGCCTCAGCCGCGTCGAACTGGCCGGCGCGCAATCCGACGCGCGGATCGGGGCTCGGCGCCGCTACCGACATGGTGCTGCCCATCGGCGTCGGTCCGATGCTGCCCGCCGAGCTGGTGGTCGTCCGCGCGCACGCCGCGGCGGAAACGATCGCCAACCCGAGAGCAATCGTCGCACTCGGCGTTGTCCGAAGGTGAGCCAGATGTACAAACCGCATAACGAGAACCTCTGGGTGGGAGAGAAAAAACGAGGAGTAAGGGACTCGGAGAATTAGGCCAAAAGCAAAAGCATGTGAACCACAGAGGACACGGAACGATCTTTTGTTGCTCTCACGTCGCGCCCTTAGCCCTGGGTTGCGTCATTCAGCAATTCCGAGCTTGATCGCGACCAACATCTTCTCCATTCGCGCGATCTCCGTCGTTTGATCGACCTGGACGTCGGAGGCGAACTTGAACACGAGGTCGTCCTGCGCGGCGCCGTAGGTGTCGAAGAGCTCCTTCACCATTTGGACGGCGCCCTTGTGATGCTGAATCATGAAGGTGAGGAACAGCGTGTCGAACTCTTTGCCGCGTGCGGCCTCGAGTTGATTCATCTGCTCCTCGGTGAGCATACCTGGCATCAGCATCACGTGCTCGACACCATCCATCACCATCTTCATCCCCATCGGTGATGCTTCGGGGACTGGCTGCTGCCGATCGCGCAGCCACGTCTGCATGGTCGCAATCTCGTCGCGCTGCGCGTTGATGATGCGTTCGCAAAGCGTTCGAATCATGGGGCTCGCGCCATGCGTCGGCGCCCAACCCGCCATCTTGATCGCTTGCGAGTGGTGCCCGATCATGCCCGACATGAAGTGAACGTCAGCGGCAGTGTACGGTCGCCGCACGCTGTCCTGACGCGCCTTGGCGATGGCCGCGAGCTCGCTTTGCGAGCGGGCGGCTTGCGTCGCATTCTGGGCAAAGCTTGCGGACGCGATGAATGTCGTGGCCAAGCCAGCGAGCATCACCGCACCCACGCGGGTGACGTGTGATCGTGTGTTCATGGTCTTTCTCACTTGGAGGCGGAGGAGGCTCCAGTGCTCCGGCACAAGCATACAAATTACCACCGGTGTACCGGGTAGTAAGTGCCGCGGAGCGTTCAGGAATTGTTTACAAGCCGGATACCCCACCGCCGCCGCCAGGGTCGGCGTCGACGGACCTCGCGGCTCAGCTTAGTCGCTTCTCAGCGCCGCGATCGGGTCCACCCGCGCCGCGCGGATCGCTGGCCGCAGACACCCCATGAGCGTCGTTACGACACAGAGCACGACTGCACCGAGTACCGTTGGACCGTCCCACGGGTCCACTCCGATGAGGAGCGACTGCATCGCCCGTCCGCCGGCGTAGGCGATGGCCACTCCGGGGACGATTCCCGCCCCCGCCAGCAGCAAACCTTCTCCGAGCAGCATGCGCGCAATCGTTGCCGAACGAGCGCCGAGGGCGAGCCGAACACCGATTTCTTGCGTTCTGGACGAGACTGCGAAGGCGAGGAGTCCATGAATGCCGATGCCCGCGAGCAAAAGGGCGACAATCGCGAGAACACCCAGCACCCTGAGCTGGGCGACGCGTGATGCTGTTTGATCCGCGACGACGTTGGACATCGTTTGCGCGGCGGAGATGGGCTGCTCGGGATCGATACCGCGTACGATGCGGCGCACCGATGGCAGCAAAGCGGGCAACGGCACTGCTGATCGAATGATCAAGTCCTTCGGCGCGTAAAAAATGAGTGAGCTGTCCTCGGCCTGGCTCACCGGCAGATAAACCTGCGGCTCACTCGGCCGCTCGAGGCCGCGATTGCGCACATTGCCAACGATGCCGACAACGGTACGATCGTGGAAGGCAAAGCCGAAGTGCTTCCCGAGCGGATCCTCGTTAGGCCAGTAGCGCTTGACGAACGACTCGCTGACCACGGCGACGAACGGTCGTGTGGTGTCGTCGCTCTCCTGGATGTCGCGTCCGCGGCGTAATGGGATGCCAATCGTGGAGAAGTAGCCGGGCGTTGTAAAACGAAGGCTCGCGGTGCTGTTGTCGTCGCGAATCACCGGCGCTCCGCGCATGCCAACCGGCCAGATGCCGCCACCCCATGTCATCGGCGCAACGGTGATGTACGCGGCGGCGCTGACACCCGGCAGCGACCGCACCCCGGCAAGCACACGAGAGTAGAACGCGGTCCGTTGCCGTGCCAGGGAGTATTTGTCCCAAGGAAGCGCCGTCTGCACCGTGAAGGCGCTATCGGTGCGGAAGCCGGGGTCGACGGCTTGCAGAGTCCACATGGTCCGCATCAATAGGCCGGAGCAGATGAGCAGCACGACGGACGCCGCGATCTCGATGGCGACGAGAGCGCCGCGCGCGGGTTGCTTTCGTCCTCCGCCGGCACGAACGCCGGCGCGCAGATCCGCGAATCCCGTCGAGCCACCGGCACGCAGTGCGGGGACGATACCGAAGGCGAGGCCCGTCAGCACGACGATCAAGGCGGCGAAGAGAAGAATACGACCGTCGAGCGCGGGCTCACCGGCGATCGGCAACGATTCGGGAACCAGCCGGGCGAGCGCCGGAATGGCCGCGCGCGCCACGAGTATCCCAGCCACTCCGCCCATCACGGCGAGGAGGATGCTCTCGGTGGCCAGCTGCCTAACGATCCGCTCACGTCCAGCGCCGAGTGCCGCGCGCACGGCGATCTCGCGACCGCGAGCGATCGCACGGGCGAGGAGTAGACTGGCAAGGTTGGCGCAGGCGAGCAACAAGATGCACATGGCGGCGCCGCACAGCGCCAAGAGCAAGGTGCGAGACTTCGCCGGGAGCTCGTCTCGCAGCCGAAGGACGTTGATCCCTGTGTTCTCCAGCTCCTTCGGGTATCTCCGCGCCAATTGCGTCCACACGAGGCCGATATCGGCTTTCGCGGCGTCGAGCGACACTCCGGGACGCAACCGCGCCACGATCTCGAGCCAATTGTCGTTGCGATCGGTGAACTGCTGCGCCCGTAGAACGAGCGGGACCCACACTTCGGTCTCGCGCGATGGAAAATTGAACGTCGGCGGCATGACGCCGACCACGACGCGCGGCGTGCCATCGAGGCGAATCTGCCGTCCGATCACTGACGCATCGGAACCGAACTGTGACTGCCACACCGCGTAGCTCAATACGGCAACGGGATTCGCAAGGCTATCAGCAGTTGTGATCGTGCGTCCGAGCAGCGCGTTCACTCGCAGCAGCGGCATCAGATCGAAGGTCACCATCGCGGTGGCCAGACGGCGCGGCGCCTCGGCACCAACGAGATTGGCGGCGGACGTCGTGTACGCCGCCATGCCAGCAAACGAGGTGGTGAGTGTTTTTACATCACGATAGTTCGCGGCCGATGACTCCATTCGCGCGTAGCCTGGCGTGCGCTCCCAGATCTTCACCATCCGGTTTTGCTCCGGAAATGGCAGCGGGCGAATGAGAACGAAATCGGCGAGCGTAAAGGCCGCGGTGTTTGCGCCCACACCAAGCGCGACCACCAGAACCGCCGTGACGACGAACCCCGGCGCACGACGCATAGCGCGACCCGCGAAGCGAAGGTCCTGCGCCAGGATGTCGCCATGAATGGCGAGCGCGTTCGGCACGACGTCGGCAATCGCCTGGAGCAACGCGACGATGCGCCCCTCCTCCGTGACTCGCTGCATGAAGAGCGCGGTGAGCTCGTCTCCATATTCGTTCCGGAACGATGCCGGAAAGAGAAGCAGCAGCGCGCGATACAAGACGCTCACGCTGTCTCCGGCATGAGGCCGCGTGCACGCGCGAGCCGCACCAGTTGTGCGAGCCGCCGCGTCTCGGCGCGCGCAACGGCGGTACCGAAGGCCGTAAGTCGATAGTAGCGACGTCGCTCGTCGTCGAGCGCACGCGCTGGTCGGCGATTGGACTCGACAATGAGCCCCTGCTCGAGCATGCGATGCACCGAACGATACAGGGTGCCCGCGCCGAGTCGAAGCTCACCGTCGGTACGCGCCTCGACGTCCTGAATGATCGCGTACCCATGGCGGTCGCCGTCGGCGAGCGCCATGAGGATGTGAAAGGTGACCGGTGGCAGCGGTAACAGCGCGTCTACGTCAGCGGGCGAATAAGCCATACCCACTGACTATAGCCACCATGACTATAGACCGCCAGGCTACTTCGTCATCTTCTTTTTTAGCTTCGCCGCCGGCGTGGTCTTCGACGGCGTGCCCGCCTGCTTCACGGCCGTCGTCGATCCCTTCTTCGAAACCTGCTTCGCCACGGACTTCGCGCTCGCCGTGGCGTGCGGAGGTGCCTCGTCGAGCATCTTCTCGAGTTGAGCGTCGGTCGCTCCACCGCGAACACGATCCTCGATTCGCGCCAGCGTCTCGTGCGGAGAAGACGTCGTAGCGACCAGCTCCGCGCCGACGCGAAGGGGAACGTCTATCGACCGTCCCGCCGCCGCGAACTTGGCGATAGCTCCGATGCTCGCGCTGTCGGCGCCTTCACCCAGCAGCTGCGCCACAGCGTCGATCTCCCCTGCACTCGGATCGCGCCGACCCGATGCCATGAGGAGCTTCTCCGCCTTCCCCATTGCCTCGGCGTCGGCGCTAATCGCGTCCTCGATCTCCGACGGCGCGATTTTCTTCGCCGCGAACTTCAAGGCCCGATTCTCGAGCGCCGACGCTGGCAGGCCACGATTTCGCGCGCCGGCGATTGCTGCCAGCACCCGGTCTGCGGTCGCCTGCGGCAGCAGCTTCTTGAGGCGCGCCGATGCCGAAGGAACCTCAGAGGAGCCGCTCGATCCGCCATCCATCGGGAGAACCGAGCTCTGGACATCGAAGGCATCGTGAGAGCTGCGCGCATAGCGATCCGTCACCCAATGCTTACCGTCCACGACGAAGGCATACTCGTGCCGTCCCGACGTCAGGCGAACGGTGCGCGCCCACGCACCCGCGGCTGAACGCGCGAGCGGCGTTGCCTCGGCGTCCCACCGGTTGAAATCACCCACGAGTGCAACCGACTTGGCCGCCGGATCCACGAACATGAAACGGGCAACGACCACGGTGTCACTGCGCACCACCCGCAGCGTATCTGTCCGCCTGACGATTTTGGGAGCGGCCGCCTTCTGCTTCGAGGTTACGGCGACGGCCCGCTTGCTCCGGTTGCCGCGCAGGGCGTAGCCCGCCGTGAAGCCGACGATCGCAAGACCACCCGCAATCCCGAGCTCGACGAGCCGGGGAAGGCGCGGCAGCTTCGGAAGACTTTTCAAGCGGTGAAACGAGAGGCCGGAGAAGAGCGACGGCGGCGCCATGGTCGCCGGCGATGGCGGTAAGACGAGGGGTCGAGGCTCGGTTTCCGGCGCCGAGGGGGTCCGCGGCGCAGCAACTATTGGAGCAGCTGGAGTGGGCGTCGCTGCCTTTGCCGGCGCGTTCACCGCCCGCAGCAACTTCGTCATCAAGCGATCCTCGAAGCTCTCGTTGAGGACCTCCGGACGACGCAGTGGCAGCGAAGCCCGCACCGCGAACGAGGGGCTCACGCTCGCCATGCCGCTCCCGAGGTCAGGTAGCTTGCCTGGGGTCTCATTCTGCCACCCGGGCAGCAGCTCTCGAAGCCGTGAAACCGCCCGATCGACTTGGCGCTCCAGCGTCACGACGTTCGCCCCCGTGAGATCGGAGATCTGCGGGTAGGTCAACTCCTCGATGTATTGAAGAATGAAGGCTTCCCTATTGATCGGATCGATCTGGTCCAGGGCGCGCTGAACGTCCGCGCCATTGTCCGTGCCTTCCACGGCGGCACGCCAATCAGCGATCGCATCGACCTCGCCCGTAGCCCGGCGCGCCCGGACCGCCGTTCGGAGGGCTCGTGAGCGGCATTCGTTCACGACGATGCGAAAGAGCCAGCCTTCGAACTGCTCGGGCTCCCGGTATCGCGAGATGGATAGGAAAGCACGCACGATTGCCGCCTGCAGCGCCTCGTCGGCCGCGTCGTAGTCGCCGAGCATACGCAGGGCGTACCGCGTGCGGACATCGCGGTAGCGACTGATGAGGGTCGCGAAGGCAGCTATTTCTCCTTTGGCCGCGGCGGCAATCAGCTCGCGATCGGTCGGTAGGGTCGTCATGCCTACAGGACGGATTACGCCCTAGAGAGGTATCAGGTGCCAGTCCATAGCTATCGAAAGCTGTCAGGGAATAGGAAATAGCTATCAGATAATTCGGAACGAAGCGTTCTGTATGGTGGCCACCAAATGAGCGCTTCGTTCATTATTACCTCATGACTATGGACTACTGCCTGATAGCTGTCTCTAGCTATGGACTACCTACTTAATAGCTTCGAATATGGCCACGCACCGATACCGACTCTTCAGACAGCTTCACGCGTCAGGTTGCTTTGTCATCCCGAATCCATGGGACGTTGGCAGCGCCAAGCTCCTCGCTCGGCTCGGGTTCAAGGCGCTTGCGACGACCAGCTCCGGCTTCGCTTGGTCCATTGGACGCCGCGACAACGCGATCTCGCTCGAGGAATCGTTAGGTCACCTTCGAGCGATCAGTGCTAGCGTCGATGTGCCGGTCAGCGCCGACTTCGAGGGCGCATTTGCCGTCGAGCCGGAGGACGTGGCGTCGAATGTGACTCGGGCGGTGGCGACTGGCGTCGCCGGTCTCTCGGTGGAGGACTCTACTGGCGATCCCAAGCAGCCGCTCTTCGACTTCAACCTCGCCGTCGACCGCATTCGCGCGGCCCGGAAAGCGATCGACGACGCCGGTGGCGAGGTATTGCTCACCGCGCGCGCGGAGAACCATGCCGATCTCGGTGAGCGTATTCGGCGCCTAACGGCGTTCGCCGAGGCGGGCGCCGATTGTCTCTTCTCACCGGGGTTGAAAACCGTTGCCGACATCCGGAGCGTGGTGAGCGCGGTCGCGCCGAAGCCGGTGAATGTGCTGGTGAACGGCGACTTCACGACGGTGGCGGAGCTGGCGGACATCGGAGTGCGCCGAATCAGCGTCGGCGGTGCGCTCGCGCGCGCGGCATGGGGCGGTTTCTTCCGTGCGGCTCGCGAAATCGCCGAACAGGGGACGTTCACGGCGCTGGCCGTGGCAGCGCCATCAGGAACTCGAACGCGCCTTCGCGACGGATTAGCTCGAGGTCACTTGTCGGCGTTCTGCCGCGACGCAACCAGGCTGGCCGCGTCAGGCATTACGACCTCGAGCCCGAGCGAGGGCAATGTGCGCGAGTGACCGGCGATCAGCTGTTTTTGATAGTGATCGTTGTCGAAGTCGAACGGGGTCGTCTGATTCCCGTCCACGATGAACAAGTCTGCATCGGTCATGTACAGCTTCCCGAAGTGCAGCGTGCCGCCGCGATAGAGCATGAAGTTGCGCGCGGCGCTGTCGGGTGGTGAAAGCGCCACCGCCCTCACTCCTCCAAAGACCTGCACCAGGGCATCGCGATCGACGCGCACAGCAACGATGCGGCCGCGAATGCTTGGCGGCGGCAGCACGACGAGTGGATCGAGCAATAGATCGTTCTTCTCGACCGTGACGCCTTTGGCTTTGGACAGATCGAGCATCTTCTGAAGACTGAGACCCAACGCGCTCATCAGCTTCTTTCCATCCACGCTGAAGATTTTGATGCGTGTGGGGTGAAGACGCATGCGGTGATCCGGCATCAAGCTGACTGTGCTGGTGATGTCGAAGGGAATGTCGACACCCTTGTGCATGATGCCTGTGAGGCCAAGCTCGCTGCCGCGCTGACTGACCGAGAGCTTGGAGAGCGGCGCGCCTGGATAGGCAAATATGTAATGATTCATCAGGTTGCCGAGGTCAGCCGTCGATAGACGGACTTCGGCAGTGTCTACGTCGAGCACGTAGCTCACCTTATCGTCGAAGTCGACCACTCCTGCCCGTTTGCTCTCCATCTCTCCGTCGAGCGTCGCGATGCGAAGCACGATCCCGTCCGCGACCTTGAAGTCGACGTTGCGCATGGCGACGCGCGTCGGGGCACGCGAGACGATCACGAGGGAGTCACCAACTGAACGGATTGTCGCGGCGGCTTGCGCGACCTGCGGACCGAGCGCAACGCGCGGTCGGCCAGCCGCGAAGCTGGCGGTGGTGACGAGAGTGGCGAGCGCGATACGTCGGATGATCATCTGGACAACCTTCGCACCTGGTCGAGGCGCGGCCATGACGTCCACGCCACTATGTATGAAGCGTCAGCGACGCGTGCGAGTTCCGAAGCCGCACCGCACTTCCGCAAACTGTCGATCTCAGCGGTGCTGTCCTATTGGGCTTTTAGGTCATTCGTTGGAAACTTTGTCATCACGATCGCTCATTCTGCTCGCCGGCTCGTCCGTTCGATTACTCGCCACGCACAATGACGACACGCTGTGACACACATGTACGAGAGGCATCGCCCACATCCGCTCGGGCGTTTCACAGTTAGGCCTCGCGAGCGAGAGTTCTTTTCCCGATGTCGTAGCCAGTATCGAGCTGCACGGCGCGCCGCGTCATTCGCTCCGGAGGGCGGCGATCGGATCGAGGCGGACGGCGCGTCGTGCGGGAAGATACGTCGCGATCAGCACGACAAGAGCGAGCGTCAGCGGCGCCAACGCGAAGGTGATGGGGTCGCTCGGTGAGAGTCCGTATAACAAACCGGACATGAGCTTCGCGACGGCGAAGGCCGCGACGAGCCCAATCAGAAGTCCCCACGCACCCAGTCGGGCGCCGCCGCCCATGATGTAGCGCAGTATGCCGCCGGGTGTGGAGCCGAGCGCCAACCGCACGCCGATCTCTCGTGTGCGTTCGGCGACGGTGCCGGCGACCACTGCGTAGAGCCCAACGGCGGCGATGAGCAAGGCGAGCGCCGCGAAGAAGCCGGCAACGCTCGCGGCCATGCGCGATGTCGCGAAGCCACTCTCGACGCTGCGCTCGAGGGTCATTATGCCGAATGTCGGCAGCGTGGGATCAACGCTGGCAACGATGGCGCGAACCCGCGGCAGAGCGAGCAATGGATCGCCACGCGTGTGGACAACCAGCGTCTGCCAGTCCCGATAGTCCTGACGAAGCGGAACATACGCGTGCTCCGTGCTGCGCTCGCCCAACGACGAGAAGGTCGCGTCCTCCACCACGCCAATGACGAGCAGCTCGCGACCCGATGCCCCACCGCGACGCGCGCGCTGGCCTAACGGGTCCCTGCCCGGCCAGAGTCTCGCCCCGAGCGATCGACTCACGATCATCACGCGCGGAGTGCCCAACGAGTCGGCGAGCGTGAAGTCCCTGCCCCCACGGAGTCGCAGACCAAGCGTCTTCGTGAATCCTTCGCTCACGAAGCTCGCGTTCGTCGCAATGACGCCGTCCTTGGAATTCGTACGGGCCCCCTCCACGAAGAGCCCGATGCCTCGACCGTACGTGTCGAACGGTACGGGAAAGATCCACGATGCGGACGCCACAGCCGGCAGAGCACCAACCCTTGTGAGCACGTCGTCATAGAACCTCCGGCCGCGCGCTTCGTCGTAGCTTTGAAGCCCGACATTCACCGAGAGCAGCAACCGGTTCGACGGCTGGAACCCGACGTCGAGGCTGCGCGCGATGAAGAGACTGCGAACGAAGAGCGTGCCGCCCACGAGCAGAACGACTGACATCGCAAGCTGCGCGACCACGAGGAGACCGCCGATGCGGCCACGCTGCCGCGATGTTCGTGGCCGCGGTCCGATCACGCTCGCGCTGGTGGGTGCGAGCCTCGGCCGCGACGCGCGGAGCGCCGGTCCGAGACCGAAGAGCAGCACAGCAAGAGCGGCAACGGCACCGGTGAACAACGCCACTCGATAGTCCACCTCCGTCCCCAGCCCGACCCGGAATTGCAGGTGCGGCACCATGAACGTCTCGACGTACGGTCCGAGCCTAACGAGCGCGCCGGCGATGATCGCTCCCGGCACGGAGAGGATGAGCGCCTCGGCGAGAAGTTGCCGCGCCAGGCGGCCGCGCGAGCACCCTAACGAGAGACGGATCGCGAACTCGTGCGACCGCGCCGCGGTACGCGCCAGCTGCATGTTCGCGAGATTGGCGCAGATGATGAGGAGCGTCACGATCGACGCGAAGAGACCCATTGCCGAGGCGAGGACCAGCACCCGAGGCTTCACGAAGCCGGGGTGATCGAAACCGCTCGCTCCCGGCACGAGCGTGATTCCCAGATTCTGATTGGTCGCCGGGTATGCCTGCCCGAGTTGCGAGGCGAAGACACGTGCAGCGCGCTCGGTCTGCTCCTGCGTCCAGCCCGCATGCATGCGGCCAACCACGTAAATCCATCCGTCGCCTCGGCCCTGTAGCAGCGACTTCGAGCCCGGCATGATGACATCATGCATCCCCACCGGCACGAACAGCTCGGGCCAGAAGCCGAACGTCCGCAGTCCCTTATATCCAGGTGGCGTAACGCCCGTGATCGTGAACTCGCCACCATTCAATCGCACGACGCGACCGATGACGGACGAGTCGCCGTGGAAGCGCTGGCGCCAGGAGTCATAGCTGAGGACCGCGAACGCGTTCCCGCCCTGTGGCGCGTCATTTGAGGTGAAGAGGCGGCCGAGCGCCGGGCGCATACCGAGGACGGAGAAGTAGTTCTCGGTGACCATCTCGCCCCACACCATGTCCGCGGCAGACAATGTTCCGGTTTTAGAATCGGCGCTGACCATGTTGAGAGGAACGCCAGTGGAACCGGCGAGACCGGCGAAGGCGGTGCTGCGATCTCGAAAGTCGAGGTAGTCTTCGTACGCGAGAAGCCCCGGCGCACCCGTGCGCGTGTCCACGTTGAAGACACCAACGAGCTGATTCGCGTTAGGCGCCGGGATTGGCCGAAAGAGCATCGTGTCGACGTAGCCAAAGATGATGCCGTTGACGCCGATACCAATGCCGAGGGTGAGGGCTGCGGCAATGGCGAAGCCTGGGCTGCGCCGCATCGCGCGAAGTGCATATCGCACGTCGCTCGCGAAATCGCCCATGATCCGCGCACCGCGACCGTCGCGCATCGCCTCGCGATGCTGATCGAGGCCGCCGAAGGCGACGAGCGCTCGCCGGCGCGCCTCGTCAGGCGCCACGCCCTCCGCGACGAGGCGCTCGGTTTCCATCGTGAGATGGAAGCGAAACTCTTCTTCCATGCGCGCTTCCGACGCGCCATGGCCGAGCAGCGACCGCGCACGGGCGGTGAGTCCTTTGAGGAAGCTCATATCAACTCTCCAGGATGAGCGCGATGGTGTCCGCGAAGCGCTTCCATTTAACCACTTCTTGCCCCAGCGCGCGCCGCCCTTGCGGTGTGACCTTGTAGAATCGCGCGCGGCGATTGTTTTCCGTGGACTGCCATGAGCTCTCGATATCGCCGCGATGCTCCAGCCGCTGAAGTGCCGGGTAGAGCGAACCCTGATTCACCTCGAGACGTCCGCGCGAGATCTGCTGAATGCGGAGGCCAATTCCCCACCCATGCATCGGCGCGAGCGAGAGCGCTTTGAGTACGAGGAGATCGATGCTGCCACGGAGTGCATCGGACTCGGGTGGATGGCGGAGTGCCATGAGGTGGAGGGGAGAGGGCAGAGCGTGGAGAGTAGAAAGCAAAGGCTCTCTCCTCTCGAAGTCGAGAAGAGTATTCGGCCTCTTCCTCTAGAAGTCAAGAAGAGAGTTACGAAGTCGCGGCTTGACACGATCATTCGCCGCCTCTATATAACTAACAGGTTATACAACTCTGGAGTTATGCACACCGCCTCCCATCGACTCGACTCGACGTTTGCCGCGCTGTCCGATCCCACCCGGCGCGCGATCGTTGCCCGGCTTGCTCAAGGCGAAGCGAGCGTGATGGAGCTCGCCGAGCCGTTCGCGATGAGCCAGCCCGCGATCTCCAAGCATCTCAAGGTGCTCGAGAATGCAGGCCTCATCTCACGCGGACGCGACGCGCAGCGGCGGCCCTGCCGGCTCGAGCCACAGGTCCTCGCCGACGCGAGCGGTTGGCTCGATCACTACCGCGGAGTGTGGGAGAGCAACTTCCGACAGCTCGACGCGCTGCTCGAGGAGATGAAGTCGGAAGCAAAGAGCAAGTCACCGCGCAGTTCCCGCGCACGCAAGCGCCGCTGACAACGGCCTCACTTCCCTGTCCCTCTACCGGATACGTCCATGCTCAACACCGGCACCTTGAAAGTGACGACGCCCTCGGACCGCGAAATCAGGATGGTGCGCGTCTTCGATGCTCCGCGCGCGATGGTCTTCGACGCGTTCACCAAGTGCGAGTACCTGCGCCGCTGGTTCGGCCCGCGTGGCTTTACGCTCACGGTGTGCGAAGGCGACTTCACCGTCGGCGGCGGCTGGCGCTTCGTGGTGCGCGGACCCGACGGGAGTGACATGGGAATGCGCGGCAAGATCCGTGAGATGCAGCGCCCTGAGCGGCTCGTTCACGTCGAGACGTTCGACGACTATCCGGGCGAGGCATTGGTGACCACGACGTTCGTGGAGTCAGGCGGCAAAACGACGGTCACGATCAACCTGCTTTACGACTCGAAGCAGATCCGCGACGCCGTCGTGCAGTCCGGCATGGAGCATGGGGCTGCGGAAAGCTATGATCGGCTCGAGGAGACGCTTTCTGACGAGCTATCAGGGAACAGGAAATAGCTATCCGGTAATGAGGAACGAAGCGTTCACTTGATGAAACGCTTCGTTCCGATCACCTGATAGCTATTTCGTGTTCCCTGATACCTACGAGTACTCTCCCCTTGCCATCCGAGCAAAAAACGGCAGCTTCTCGCCTGTTGGTGGTGTCGGTCACCCGCACGGGAGGAACACCCCATGTTCATCGGCCTCGCGATCGTTCTCTTCATCATCTGGATTCTCTGCCTGCTCGTCTTCAAAATCACCGCAGGGGCGATTCATCTCCTCGTGGTCATTGCAGTGATCGCGTTCATCGTCCACTTCGTTCGCGGACGCGCCACTCCAGCGCCTTGAGCGAGGAGCATCGATACCTCGTTCGGGAGATTCGTTGTCCTTCGGTCACGAGGAGCTTACTGAGCAATTAGCGGGTCGCTACGCGGTCGAGCGTGAGCTCGGCCGCGGGGGCATGGCGACCGTCTATCTCGCGCGCGATTTGCGCCACCCCCGCAATGTGGCGATCAAGGTGCTGCGGCCCGAGTTGGCGAGCAGCCTCGCCGCCGATCGGTTTCGCGCCGAGATCGGCATCGCCGCGGCGCTGAGTCATCCGCACATCCTGCCGGTTTTCGATTCCGGCGGCACCGACGATCGGCTGTTTTTCGTGATGCCATATGTCGAGGGGGACACCCTTCGGCAGCGGCTGAAGCGCGAAGGTCGCTTGCCTGTCGACGAAGCGGTGCAGCTCGCGCGCGAGATCGCCGATGCGCTGGCCTACGCCCATTCGCGCGGAATTGTCCATCGCGACATCAAGCCGGAGAACGTCCTGCTCGTCGCGGGACATGCGGTGGTCACCGATTTCGGCATTGCGCGCGCCATTGCGCAGGCCACCGACGTGCGCCTCACCGGCTTTGGGATGGCGATCGGCACGCCCCAGTACATGAGCCCAGAGCAGGCGACCGGCGATCGGAACGTCGACGGGCGCAGCGACGTGTACTCGTTAGGCTGCGTGCTCTACGAGATGCTCACAGGCGCTCCGCCTCACGAGGGAACGACGCCGCACGAAGTCATTGCCGAAAAGCTCACGGCGGCGCCGAAGTCGGTGCGCGCCCTGCGGCCGGAGGTGCCTGCGGCGGTGGACGACGTGCTCGCGAGGGCGATCGCGGTCGATCCCGCCAAGCGCTACACGGCAGAGGAGCTTGCGGACGCCTTGAGCCGGCCGTCGCGCGCGGTACGTGCGCGCGGCTTCGCGGTGACACGGGGCCGATGGCTCGTGAGCGGCGCCGTCGCTGGCATTCTCGCGGTCGCGGCAATCGGTGCGTACTTCGCTCGCCCACGATCGGTGATTGGCAACGATGGTCGAATTGGCGTCGCGGTGATGCCATTCCGGGCCACCGCACCATGGGCAGCGCAGCTGAGCGAAGCGATCCCGGATTTGCTCGCTACCGCTTTGGACGGGACGCCCGGTCTGCGTGTGGCCGATCCGTGGGCGGTATGGCGTAGCTTGCGAGCCAAGCCGAACGACGCGGCGCGGAGCCCGGATCCGGCGGAGGGCGAAGCGCTCGCCAGGCGCGTCGGTGTCTGCTGCTACGTGCTCGGGTCCATCGCGCAGCTTCCTCCCTCGGTGGAGCTGTCGATTCGCATCTACAGGCTCGGCTCCTCCGATCCCTGGAGCACGTTCGCGGTGAGCGGCTCGCCAGACAGCTTGTCGCGCCTCGTGCAGCGCGTCGCCGTCGAGTTGATTCGGCGCCTCGCCGACGAGCGACCAGGACTTGCTCCATCCTCCATCGAGCATCTCACCGACTCGCCGGACGCCCTGAAAGAGTGGTTGCGGGCGCGCGAGCAGCAGCGTCGCGGACAGGTGGATAGCGCGGATGCGGCGATCGCACGCGCGATTGCCCTCGATTCGAACTTCGTCCTCGCCCTCATCGACGCCGGATCAATTCGATCCTGGGCCAGCTTCGTGCGGGGCGATCTGTACGACGGCTCGAGGGCGTTGGCGGAGAGAGCAGTGCGTCTCTCCGATTCGCTGCCCGAGCGAAGCCGCGCCCGGGCGCGCGCGATGCTCGCGTCGATGGACACACGTGGCCGCGACGCGTCGGATGCACTAGAGCGTATACTCACACTCGACAGTCTCGATCTGCAGGCCTGGTCGCTGCTCGCGTACGTGCAGAACGCATATGGTTGGCAGTTCGGCGCCACGGAGAAGGACGCGATCAACGCCACGGAGCGCGCACTGCGTCTCGACTCCACCAACGCGCCCAACGTCGTGACACGCGCCTATTACGCTCTCGCGCTCGACGATATCGGCGATCTCGAACGTGAGATGACGCGCGTTCGCCGGCTCGACACTACGGTCGGCATCGCACGCTCCACGCTGCATGCGATCGACGCCGTTCGGTCAAGCGACGCGGCGTTCGCGAAGATGGCTGGCCAGCTGGCGTCGGCGTCGCAGCAAGAGTGGATCGCCGTGTATCGCGTCTTGCGCATCTTCCGAACGGATCGAGCTGAGCTCCTCGCTCAGCGCACGTTGGCCCTGCCCGGCGCGACGGCATCACGCGCCGCGTCTGGCGGTCTCATACAACTCTACGCTGCGGAGGGTCGGTGGCGGTTGATCGATTCATTGCGCCGTGCCCGTGTCTTGGATCAGGTCAAGGGCTTCGACCGACAGGTTGACCGCCTAACGGTCGCCGCCGCCATCGGGGGCGCGGCGGATGAGACCCTCGGCCGTGACGCCACAGCATCGTTGATGAGAGGACGCTCCCCAGACAGTGCGCTCGCGCAGTTCGAGCGTCAGCCGGTGTGGCTCGAGGGATGGCTCATCGGCGCGTACAGCGCGATGTACGGCGATACGAGTCTCGCGCGCCAATGGCAGGCCGCACTGCGATCGCTGCCGAAAGGCGGAACGCCGGAAAATTACAACTCTGCTCTCGATGCCGATATCGCATCCCGCCTGTTCGCGCGTCGTGGCAATCGCGTACAAGCGCTCGAGCATGCGCGTCGCGCCTACGCGCTGTGGACCATACACACCGAAAACCAGTTCGAGATGATGCCCGAGCCAGCGATTCGTTACAACCTGGCAGTCCTACTACGCGCGGATCGCCAAACTCGCGACGCCGCTGAGCTCTTCCGGTCGCTTGTACCGCCCACCACGTGGATGGGTTTCTACACTCCACGCGCGGCGCTCGAGCTGGCCGAGCTGGAGGAGAACGCGGGCGATCGCTCGAATGCTCGCCGGAATTTTCTCATCGCGTTCAAGACTTGGGAGCGCGGTGACTCCTCGATCGCGCCGTATCGGGAGCGGGCGCGACACGGCCTCGCCCGTGTTGGGAGCTGAGCTCGACTAGAGGTACCCGCGCTTGAGGAGGAATTGCCCCGCCTTCGGGTAATATCGTCGATCGGGCAGCTCCCAGCCTAACGTGTCAGCCAGTCGGTCATAGGTGTTGAAGAGGAAGGCGACGTAAAACGCATCGACGAGCGCTTCACGGGTAACGCCGGCAGCAAGGACAGGACGGATGTCATTCGCCGAGAGAGCGTCCGGCGTGAGCGTGAGCTTCTCGAGCAGTCCGAGCGTCGCGCGGAGCTTCTCGTCGATTGCGGCTGTCTTGTAGTCGGCGAGCACCATCTTCATCGTGTCATCGCCAAGCGCTGCCTCCGCGACCGCGGAGTGTGCGTTCGTTCAAAAGACGCATTGGTTGAGACGCGACACAAAGGCGGCGAAGACCTCGCGCTCGCCGACGGACCATTGCGATGGTCCGCGCATTACCTGTTGCGTGAGCTCCGAGAAGCGACCGCCGAAAAAGTTCTTTCTATAGAGGAGCGTGCGCACGACGCCAGGCGCGTGGCCGGCGAAGACGCGCATCGCCGCGAGCTTGAGCTTGTCCGAGAGTGGATGACCGCGATGGACCTTCGCGAGCCTCATGTTTTCGTCTCCGTCTTGGCGAGCGCGTCGAGGCCGGCGAGCAGTCGTTTTCGCGATGCGCCGAGGGCGGCGCTCACGATGATCTCGAAAAGCTCGTCTTCGCTATGCGTTCTTTGGAGCTGCGCGACGTCGGAATCGGTGACTTTGTACGCGTGCGCATGAACTTTCGCAACGAGCGACTGGAGATCGGCGGGAACGACCGAGTTGGCGGCAGCGGCTTTCCGAAGCGCTGAATCGCTTTCTCCGGGTCCGGTGAGCACTTGGTCGAGAACGGCATCACGAAGGTGAGCGTGCGGATCATGCATGATGCCAGTATGTGCCCGCGACGGGCAACGCGAAAGGGCTTGCCGGTGGTAGAAGGTAGAGGGTAGAGGGTAGAGGGTAGAGCGGATTGTCACTCTGTGCTCGCCACCCGCCACCCACCACCCTCTACCTACAACCCTCTACCCTCTACCCTCTACCTTCCACGATGCCAATTCTCGATCCTCGCAAGGCAGCCGCCATCGTCACGGGTCATTCACGCGGACTGGGTGAAGCGATTGCTTCGCACCTGCTCTCGCGCGGCGCGCGGGTGCTCGGTGTGTCCCGTCGCGAAAATTCAGGTCTTGCTTCGCGGTTCCCCGACGCGTTGGAGCAAGTTCAACTCGACGTCGCCGATAGTGGATCGCTGACGCGATTTCTGGCGACGGATACGATGTCCCGGTTTCTCGAGGACGGAACGCCGGTGCTCGTGAACAACGCCGGCGTGTTGCAGCCGATCGGGCCGCTGCAGAGTCAGGATCCTGAGCTCATCATGCGCGCAGTGTCGGTGAATGTCGGTGCCGTGATGGCCTTCTCCGCGGCTTTCATTCAGGCGACGGCCGACACCCGTGAGCGGCGGATTCTTCACGTGTCCAGCGGCGCTGGTCGAAAGCCTTACGCGGGATGGAGCATCTACTGCGCGACGAAGGCCGCGATCGACCAGCATGCACGTTGCGTAGAGCTCGACCGTACACCGCATCTCGCCATCGCGAGCGTCGCCCCCGGCGTGGTGGACACGGAGATGCAAGCGGAGATTCGTGGGAGCAGCGACGAGCGCTTCCCGGATCGACCGCGTTTCGTCGCGCTCCATCGCGACAAGGCCCTGCCGAGCCCTGAACAAACCGGCGGTCGCATCGTCGATTACTTGTTATCCGATGTGTTTGGCCGCGAGGCGGTGTTCGATCTGCGGGACTTTGGAGGGTAGAGGGTAGAGGGTAGAGGGTAGAGGGTAGAGGGTAGAGAGTGGCGCGTGGCGAGGAAACGAAGCGTAGAGCTCGCGACTTCCCACTTCCCACTTCTCAGTCTTGCACTGACGTCCATCGATTTGCTTCGCGGTCGCGGAATCAACGCGTCATATGACGAATTCGAACGCGGGCGCGGAGGGCCGAGTGCGCAGCGCTCGGAGAGATAAGAGCGTTCACCGGGATTCTTTCGTCGAATTCCCGATGGTCCGAGGACGCTGACGCCGCTGACACTCCCGCTGAGACGACTGGCGTGCTCTGAACATCGACGGCTCCATGCATCACGTGAGCAAATAACCTTTGTTCAAGTGCCTCGGGCAGCTTCCAATGATCAAGAAGTTTCCCGAGGCATTCACAAATTCACAAGGTCATTTGGCGAGAGGAGCGGAGCTCGCACATGGAGCCCGTCAGTGGTCTCAGCGCCGTGTCAGTGATATCAGCGGCAGGCGTTCCTTCGCCTCCGTGACGAGCCTCAAAGTTTGACGCTCTTCTTTCTGCGCGTTCTGCATCACTCTGCGCAATCCACGTCCGCTTTCCAATCGGTCCTGTGATTGCGGTTCGTTCCGCGACAGCGAAGGAAATCGATAGACGTCAGTGCAAGATGGAGAGTGGGAAGTGGCGAGTTCTAAGGCTTTGTTCACGCGCCCCGCGGCCCGCGGCCCGCGCCCCGCGCCCCGCGCCCCTCTACCGTCTACCCGCTACCGCACCTGCGGCGCCTGGCCGGGTACCATGGTGCCGAGAGCGTCGATGATCGTGGCGCGGCGATCGGCATCGGTGCGGATGCGGCGGCTACGCGTCGATTTGCGAATCGCGTGCGCTGCCTCACGGAGCAAGCGGCGCTTGATCCACGAGTGCTCGTTCAGCTCAGGGATCGAAACGTCGACCGCGTATGGATAGGCCGCCAATACTTGGGGGCCAACCTTCGATCTCCGAAGGGTTGTGCAGCCAACGACGGTGAGCATCAGCACAATGGAAATGAACGCGCGCATGCCCGAAGACTGATGGCGCGGGCTCCGCGTCACACAAGCCGGTAGAGGGTGCAGGGTTGCGGGCCGCGAAAAAGCAGATCCTTCGCATCGCTCAGGATGACATCCAACCGCCACCCGCAATCCTCTACTGCTTTATCAGTTCCGCGTACGATGACACGGCGCCGCCAACGTCCGGTCGATTCGTGGCAACGGACGCCACGAAACCACGCAACTTGCCGTCGGCGTTGAAGAGCGACAGCGCGAGGTTGTGCGGGTAGCGCATGGCGTCGGGCGTGGGCACATCGCCGACGAATGCGCCTTCCAACATTTGATTGTCGTACCGTGGCCAATTGACCAACGACCAGAGCGCATCCTGACCAGCGCCCAGCCTAACGAGGACCTCGTCGGCTTTGACGCGGACGGTGATGGGGATCGTGCCCTGATACGTACGGACGGTACCCGACCAGTCGCCAAGCAAGTCCGCCGGCGCAGCGAAGGACGGTCGCGCATTCCCCTGCTGCGTCGTGCGCTCGGCGACCATTGCCTCGGCGCGGCCAGGAAGAAGAACATTCTCGATCTGCGACGCAACGACGAATGGGAGCGGGTTCGTCTGGTTGCTGAGCACGACCACCGCGAGATCCTGTGCTGGATACATGTGCAGCACGGTGGAGACGCCGGGCATTCCGCCCGTGTGCGAGATACGGCGGAAACCGTGATCGTCATCGACCAGCCAGCCAAGCGCGTACCCGTGGGCGGTGTCGCCCGGCGTGCGCGTGTGCTGCATTTGGGTGATCGTCGAATCGGCCAGGATCGGCTTCATGTCGGCGAGGTGATCGCGCATGTGGAACATGCCAAAGCGAACCAGCTCGTGCGCCGTGGTCCACACCGCCGATGCGCCACGGTGATCGAAATCGTAAAACGGCACAACGTGGAGGCTATCGTCGTAACGCACCGCGGCGTTCGTCAGACCCCGTCCAGTCCCGATTGCGGTGCGTGTCATGCCTAACGGGGCAAAGACGGCGCGTCGCATGAAGCTCTCGTACGACTCGCCGCTCACGTGGGCGATCATCTGCTCCACGATGCCATAATCGAGATTCGCATAGTTGTACACCTTGCCAGGCGGATACACGACGATCGCGTAGCGTGCAATCGCGTCGTCCATGCTGGGCCGCTTCTCATCGAAGCCCTCATAGAAGAACCGATAGTGGAGCGGCAACCCCGCCGTATGACTCATGACGCGCGCCACCGTCGCCTCACGTGCGTCGCCGGCGTAGCCCGTGATCTTACCGCGGCCGAGGTACTCATTCGCGGGGTGATCGAGCGCCACTCGGCCGCTCTGTACCAGAGTCATGATACCGGTCGCCGTGATTGGCTTCGAGATCGACGCCATCGAGTACAACGTGTTTGCGGTCGCCGGCGTATGCTGCGCGATGTTGGCCAGCCCGAAGCCCTCCTCCCAGATGATCTTCCCATGCTGCGCCACCGCGATGGCGAGCGATGGTGCATGCAGAGAATCGATGAGATGACGGATCCGCGGGCGTAGTGAATCCAGCGCGGTCGGCGCGGCGACAGCAGTGGCCTGTTGGCCCTGTGCCCGCGGGGCGACGATTGCGATCGAAATCAGAACGAATAGCGGAGCGATACGGCGCATCACTGGGCCTCGCGAAGCAATGAGTGGGGAGTTGGCGCAAAGAGTATACGGCGACGCAGCCTTCGTCTACCAGGAGTGGGCGCCGACTCGAGTCGAGCATCGCATCTCGCACAGACCCGCTCGTCACTCGGAGCGCTGTCACGCGTGACCCATGCGTTTTTTCGAGCTTGGTAAAGGTTGCGTCAGCTTTCGGTTGAATCCCCCTGCGCGCGATCTGCGTCTTGCAACTTGGGGCGACTCAGCGACCGGAGGAACAATGCCTCCTACGAAAACAACGCGATCGATGCTCGTCGTCCGCACACTACGCTCCGGAGTGCCACTAGCCCTGTTGCTGTCGCAGCAGGTCGACGCGCAAGCGCTGCATAACGGGGCCGACACTCTCTCACGACGCGCCGATCGCTTCGGTCACACAACGCCGGTGCCTTCTGCGATCGCGGCCGCGCGGGAAGGTGCCATTAGGCTCGATGGAAAGCTCGACGAGCCAGCGTGGGCGGCGGCGCGACCGATTACCAACTTCACTCAATTCGATCCGGACGAAGGCAAGCCGGCATCGCAGCGAACGGAAGTCCGTTTTTTGTACGACGACGACGCGCTCTACATCGGCGCGACAATGTACGACACCGCCGGAGCGCGCGGCGTGACGACGCGCCTCGTTCGCCGCGACGCGACGTTCGATTCCGACTACCTCCAGATCGTGCTCGACGCGTATCACGATCACCTCAGCCGAGCGTTCTTCGAAATCAATCCCTCAGGATCGAAGTCCGATTACATCGGGATCGGTACCTCCTGCTGCGATCCGTCGTGGGACCCGATCTGGGAAGCCGTAACACATATCGATAGTGACGGATGGACCGCCGAAATTCGCATTCCCTACAGCCAGCTGCGCTTTTCGCGAGACGCGGAGCAGACGTGGGGATTGGAAGTGCGACGCTACATCAAGCGGCGCGAGGAAGAGGATGATTGGTCATTCTGGCACAAAACGGAGGCGGGCGGCCCATCGCGGTTCGGGCACCTCGAGGGGCTGCGGATTCCAACTTCCTCATCACACCTGGAGCTCATGCCCTACGCGAGCGCGAAATCCGCGGCGCTCGCGTCTTCGGTGGGGACGCCGTTCGACACGCGCGGGAGACCGGCAATGCGCGCCGGCCTCGATCTGCGTTACCGCGTCACGTCGAATCTCACGTTGAACGCGACATTGAACCCGGATTTCGGTCAGGTCGAGGTCGATCCCGCGGTCCTCAACCTGTCGGCCTTCGAGACCTTTTTTCCGGAGAAGCGGCCCTTCTTCGTCGAAGGCGCACAGGTCTTCGACTTCGGCAGCGCTGGCTGCTACTTCTGCAGTAATGCCGAAGCGATGCAGGCATTCTACACGCGACGAGTGGGGCGTGCACCCAGCGGCGGATCGTTGGCAACGAATGGTTTCGCGTTTGCTGACGTGCCGGACGCGACGACGATCCTCGGCGCGGCGAAAGTTACCGGACGCACATCGGACGGCTATACCATCGGTCTGCTCGATGCCGTGACGGGACAAGCTGCTGCCCGCGTGCAGACGCTGACAGGCCAGCGATTCAACCAGGAGGTGGAACCGCTGGCCAACTATTTCGTCGGCCGCCTCAAGCGCGACCTATTGGCCGGCGATCTCGTTGTCGGTGGCATCGTCTCAGGGGTGGCGCGCAACATCGACACCACTTTCGCGTCGCGTCTCGCGACACATGCGGAAATGGTCGGCGGTGATCTCGTTTATCACTGGGCGGACAAGAAATATTCACTCACGACCAACGCCGCGTTCACCAATGTGTCCGGCGACCCACGCATGATTCTCTCGCGCCAACAATCCAGCGCGCGTTACTTCCAACGCCCCGATCGAGGCACCACTGAGTCATCGGGATTTCTTTCGAACCGACTGGATTCCACGGCGACCGCCTTACGAGGGCTCGGCGCCTACGCGCGCCTCGCCAAGGAGACCGGTGACTGGACGTGGGATGCCTCGCTCAACACCCGGACGCCGGGCTACGAGACGAACGACTACGCCTTCCAACGCAACGCGGACTACATCTGGTACAACGCCAACATCGCTCACTTCTGGACGCAGAAGACCTCGTGGTACCAGAGCCTGATGGCGATCGTGGGCACTCAGGGTCAGCGCAACTACGAGGGAGATCAGACCGCGCTGCAACTCCACGAGTACGGAGGGATCACGACACGACAGTTCTGGAACATCAATGAGTTCGTGATGATTCGCCCGGGGACGATGGACGACAAGCAGCTCCGGGGCGGGCCGCTGGTTGGAGCGCCGGCGAGTCGCATTGGTGAGCTCGACGTCACCACCGATTCACGTCACATGGTGAGCGCGAACGGGGGCTTGCAGTACTACGCGGACGCGTTAGGCGGGGAGAGCCCGTCGGTGAGTCTCGGCGCAACGCTCCGCGCCGCGTCCAATCTCAGTATCGCCTTCACACCGTCAGTCAGCTGGTCGCGCCTTCGGGCGCAATACGTGACGGCGGTCAGCGACCCAACGGCGGTGGCGTTCTATGGATGGCGGTACGTGATGTCTTCGCTCAGCCAGCAAACGCTCGGCCTCGACACGCGCGTCAGTTGGACATACTCACCCACGATGAGCCTGGAGCTGTACATGCAACCGTTCTTCGCGGCTGCTCACTATTACGATTTCAAGGAGTACGCGGCACCACGCACGACGACGCTGCGTGTTTACGGTCGCGGGCAAGGCACTATCTCCGAAGCAATTGGCGTCGATGGAGTACCGGTGCGCTACGTAATCGATCCGGATGGCGCCGGTCCGGCCGCGCGATTTACGATCGATAATCCTGACTTCACCGAGGGCTCGCTACGTGGCAACGCCGTGTTCCGTTGGGAGTATCGTCCGGGCTCGGTGCTCTACGTCGCCTGGACGCATACGCGTGCAGCGGACGCCTCGTTCGGCGACGTTCAATTCTGGCGTGACAGCGATGCGATGTTCACGTCCCGCCCCGATAACATCTTTCTCGTCAAGGCGAGCTGGTGGCTGCCTATGTAGTGTCGGAGCTAGGCGATGTGCGCGCCGACAGCTTGCTCGAGATAGCGCTTGTTGGCGGCTGCGGCCTCTTTCGGCGACTCGGACGGAACGGAAACCCTGTCCAACTCGACGACCGCCCAGCCCTTGAAGCCAACGTCACGCAGCGCAGCGAAGACACCGCGCAGATCGACCCCGCCGCGCCCCAATTCAACGAACTGATAGGACGACGGTCCACCTCCCGGCGGTCGTCGCACGTCCTTGATATGCAGAAAGAGCAGCCGGTCCTTGTATCGCTGAACGGCGGCGACGGGGTCACCGCCTCCCGCTTGAAAATGCGCGACATCGAGCAAGAGGTGCACGTAGCGGGGATCGGTCGAGTCGAGCACGCGATCGATGTCGTTAGGCTTCTCGCCTATGCTTCCCATGTGCGGGTGATAGGCCACCTGCACGCCGAGGGCTGACGTTTGCTTCCCTATCTCGGTGAGGACCTTGCCAAGGCGCACGTAGTCCGCCGATTCCAGGGCGCGGCCTTTTGGTCGCTCGTCGATCAGCTGCAAATAAAGTCCCCCGGCGTCGCGTAAGAACTTCGCGTGGCTCACGTGCTCGGCGATAGTGCTCGATTCGACGGCCGGGTCGATGGAGACATTTCCACTCGAAAGAGCCACGAAGGTGAGCCGTCTGCGCGCCAGCAGGTCGCGAAGCTCGCGTGGCCGGTCGCCAAAACGGGTCAGCACACTCGCCCGCAGCTGAATACCGGGGAAGCCAACGGCGGCGATGTCCTCGATCGCCCTTTCGTCTTCGCCGCCCCAGGTAATCGCGGCGTATCCAAAGCGAATAGCGTCAGCTTCGGCCAACGGAAGGAAGGCACGCTGGCGAGATTGCGAGGGCATGGCCACGGCGAGGCCGGCGCTGAGGCGAACGAGAAAGTCGCGGCGAGTCGTCATTGGGACCAATTGACCATTGCCGGCGCCGGTGTGCAAGCGAGGATTCCGAGCAGAGCCCAGGTTGGAGACAACACCAATCGCGTTCCGGTTGTCTAACCGACAATTCGGCATTCAGCCCGCACCCCATATGATGCGCTCCGTCGCCATAAGTCTCGCATTCGCCGCTTTCTCTCCGTTCGCGCTGCCGCTGCGCGCCCAATCTGCGCTCTTCCTCGATCGCAGCTACGTGGTGCGGATGGACCCCGACTTGGGATTGATGTACGAGGCACAGCCCGCCGTGCCGCTGTACCTCCATTACGGCCTTCGCGACCTCTATTCCGGGCTCCGAGACGCAGATCCAAGCTGGTTAGGCGGCACCATGCTCGTCCTCGTACCGGAGTTCAGGATTCGCCAACTCACGGATAAGGAGGCGCCCTCTTCACCCGTGCGCACGCCGTCGTTCATGCCCAAGCTCACGGCCCAGTACGTCGCGGCGCGGCGCATCGGCGGGTATGTCCACGCCTCGGAGGCGGAATACCCGCTGTCGGCGATGATCATTGGTCTCGCCGGAACGTTCGGCCATTACTCGAACGGCCAGGCTGGTTGCTTTCGCGCGAACGAGAAGGCCGGTGTGGGCGGCGATTGCGTTGTAGATCCAAACGCATCTCCAGGTTCAGATACACTGAACACTTTGGACGGGAGCTTCTCGACGTGGTATCTCCAGGCGCAAGCGCACATTCGCTTCGCGCACTACACGGACTCGCTGCCGCTCTTCACGTTCACCATACATGGTGGCGTGGACTGGCATCCGGCGTTTCTCGAGCCGATCGGCGGCATGGATACGTCGCTTGCCGCGGTCTATGGACGGCTTCGTCCTTTTGGTGGGGCGGAGGTCATGCGACGCAGCCAGTGGGGCTGTCCGTCGGCGTTTCTCCTCGCCTGGATTCCTTGTGGCAACGGTCGCGTGCGCACCTCCGTGAGCGCCGAGTATCTCCCCACGCATCCAGTAGGCGTCTCTAGCGTCGCGACGACGTCGGAGCTGGCGTGGACTTTCTCGCGTTGGGCAGGCTTCGGGCCGATCATCCGTCTGCATACGGGACAGGATTATTACAACATCGCCTTCGGGCACGAGCTGAATGTCTTTCAGTATGGGTTCACGTTCGATCTCGAAAGAGATACACCAATTCGAGCGCGAAGTGTTGCCCGTTAGAGTCTGTCATCTGTCATGCTGAGCGGAGCGAAGGATCTGCTGTTGCCGATGTCCGCGCTCCCGTTAGTCCGCGCCTCACGCTTTTCAACCTGGCGCGTGCCAGCATGCTGCCCTTAGGATGAGGAATGGACCTCGCCGTCAATCCTCCCATGCTGCCTATGCTCGCCAACCGTGTCGGCGAGCTTCCATTGGGTGAGGGATGGATCTTCGAACCAAAATGGGATGGCTTCCGCACGTTGATCTTTCGTGACGGCGACGAGCTGCTGATTCAAAGCCGGGACGAAAAGCCACTCGACCGCTATTTCCCGGAGCTGGCGGAGCCGCTCAAAGCTCAGCTTCCCGAGCGCTGCGTGCTCGACGGCGAGATCGTCATCGCGTTAGGCGACGCGCTGGATTTCGAGGCGCTCCAATTGCGACTGCATCCCGCCGCGTCGCGTGTGAAGCTTCTCGCGCGAGAGACGCCCGCATCCGTAGTGTTCTTCGATATTCTCTGCGAGAACGATCGCGATCTGCGCGCCACGCCATTCGGCTCTCGACGCGCGCGCCTCGAGGCATTACTTGGCGACACGGAGCCGCCACTCCATCTGACGCCGGCGACGCGTGATCGCGCCTTGGCGACCGATTGGTTCCGGCGCTTCGAGGGAGCGGGGCTCGACGGCGTAATCGCGAAGTCGGATTCCGGTGTCTACGAACCGAACAAGCGTGTCATGCTCAAGGTGAAACACGAGCGCGAGTGCGACTGTGTCGTTGCCGGCTTTCGCTGGCACAAGAACGCGCACGGCACTGCGATCGGGTCGCTCCTCCTCGGTCTCTTCAACGACTCCGGGAATCTCGAGCACGTCGGCGTATGCGCGAGCTTCACCGCGGCCAAGCGGCGCGAGCTCGTCGATTTCCTGACCCCGTATCGTGAACGAGCGCTCGATGGACACCCGTGGCAGGCATGGGCGGAGGCGGAAGCGAAGCCTAACGACGATGCCGTCCACCGCCGGCCAGGCATGCAGAGCCGCTGGAGCCAGGGAAAAGACCTTTCCTGGGAGCCGCTTCGACCCGAGCTCGTCGCGCAAGTCGCGTACGACCACATGCAGGGAGGTCGGTTTCGCCATACGGCGCAGTTCCGGCGGTGGCGCTCGGACAAACCGCCTCGGGATTGCACCTTTGAGCAGCTCGAGGTCGTTCCGCCCCACGAGCTCGCGGCGATCTTCGCTACTCGTTAGGTAACAGAACAGCAGATCCTTCGTCGCTTCGCTCCTCAGGATGACAAAGGGGCCCAACCGCAGATCCTTTGTCGCTTCGCTCCTCAGCAACTGTCTTGGACATCAAGTAGGAGAAACAAGGAGAACGGGTGCGTCAGACGATGACGCCGTCGTGCTGCACCACGGCGTGTTGGTTCGGACCATCGCGTTGAGAATCGTGAGGAGCTTTCGCATGCAGGCCACGAGCGCGACCTTCGCTGGCTTCCCGTTCGCTCGCAAGCGTTGATAGAACGCTTTCAGCACCGGGTTGTATCGCACGCCCACCAACGCCCCCATGTACAGCACGGTGCGCA
>JBJMNO010000016.1:0-187517 GCA_045804225.1 Gemmatimonadaceae bacterium | reverse complement strand
TTCCCGCCACCCGCCACCCGCCACCCGCCACCCGCCACCCGCCACCCGCCACCCGCCACCCGCCACCCGCCACCCGTCCGCACTTACATGCCAGAGGATGAATTCCGTGTGCTCGTGGAGCAGATGGCGCGACTCGAACAGAAGTACATCCATTACCCGAACCCCGTACCGCGCGAGCTTCGAAAGAGTGGTGAGCGGGCTGAGTAGTTAGCGCCGCGTCGAGGTTGGTGACACGGCTCCGGCGGCCAACGCTCGGCGGCGGACAGCCGTATGTCTCGTGCAGGCCATCCCACAGCCAAAGGCGTGCGTGCCATCGAGTCGCTCGAATTCCGGAGACACCACCTTCAATGTCTTCGTGCAGGCGATCGGTCCCGAACGCACCATTGTCGTCGATGGTCACGCGTGGACCGTTTGCGAGGCAATGGACCCGGTGACACACAGGCCCACTCTCATTTTTCGGGGCCACACCGTCGCCCGCCGCGTTCGGCAATACGACGCGAATTGGCGCGATCTGTCGGATGGAGAGCTGTACGCCTTGAGCTGGAGCCGTTAGGCCACCGCTGCCCTCGACCCCGCCTAACGTGTAAGCGTCACGCGGGTTCGCCGGTTGTCCAGCGACTTCGCGACGAAGCCGCAGCTCGTACAAATGAGCAGCACATTCGTTGTGGGCGGGAAGGGCTCCAGCAACTGCTCACATTTTGGACAACATGCACGAGATTCGCCAATACGTTGCAGTGCTCTCCACGACGTTTCGGAAACGTTCCTGAGCACTGGTGATTGCGCCATCACGCCGTGCCGCACCTCCTTCACCTTTTCCGCCTCCTGCTCGAGCGCGAGCACATGTTGCCGCATCACCTCGGTCCTCTCTTTCAGCAGCCGAAAGGTTTCCAAGAACTGGACCTCCGCCGCTTGCAGCGGTGATTCCGCTACTACCGTGGGTATCATCGGTACCCTAGCTGTGAGGCGCGCGCACGAACCGTTCCAAAGAGGCTGCGTGGATTGGCTTCCTCGTTAAAGGAAGAGGATGGAAAGCGCAAGCTCGTGGAGATAACGGCGGATATCAATCGACGCGTGGCGCGCGGGCGCGCGGCGCGTGACGGGTGATGCGTGATGATGAGTAAACTCAGCACCCAGCACGCACATGAAGCGTCCGCGATCGAGGAGCGGTTAATGTGAGTGCTGCAGCACGACCGACGGAATGACCTGGTGACGAGCGGCGAAACAGACGCGATAACCCGGCGTCGTCTCAGTCTTTGACGGATAAATGCGATCGCTCAATCCCGTGCATTCATGCACCGGGAGATTCAGGCGAGCCGCCACTCCGCCAGACTCGCGCGTGCATCGCCGCCCGAGATGTCGGGAACGATCCGAAGCACGAGCACACCAACGGAGTCGAGATTCACGACATACTCCTCGACCTCACTCGTGGTGCCGGGGGGGCTGAACGTGTACTGCTGCCTCACGATCTCGCGCCAGGTCGTGTCGTCGCTCAGTGCCCAGCGTAGAACGAATTCCTGCACGCGGCTCGTTTCGGTTTCATTGAACACCAGCCGGATGCGATTCACCCGCTGAGGGACGTCGAAGCGAAGTCGAATCGTCTGTGCGCCCGGCTCGCTCGCACGCCAGCCAAGACTGTCGGCATCCGCGGCCCGCAAAGCCGCTTCGATTGGATGTTCCGCGTCTTCCGAGCTCACCTCGACTTGCGCCAGCTCGTCCAGGTCGAGCCACGTACGCTGAGATGTCTCCGGAACGGGGCGCACCGCGGCTATCGTCTTTCGCATGCTCGGTTCTCCAATAAGGTCCAGCCGATCGCGACATCGTACGTTACCACCTAAACCGCGATGGCGGGCCACCCGAGTGCGTCTCCGTAACCTTGGAGTGAAAGGCGCTCTCAGCCTTCGCCTGGGCAGCCACCCGGTGCGCGAGGCGCGAGCAGTTTGGATACTGAACGAGAACGAGCGTGGCGAGATCGATCTGCTGATCGGTAGACATTCGCTCGGCGCCGCTGCAGTACGCCTGGAGCTGGTCGGTGGCAATGCCCAAGAGTTGCGCCAATCGCCATGGTGCGATCTCGGCTTCTATGAGAACATGCTCGAGAAGCCGAGCGACGTGCGAGAGGCCACGTTTACTGGAGGTCATTGTTCCCGCGGGTTATGGGACAGTCGATGGGCTCGCGATCAACGCCGTCGCGTCGAGCATTTACTAAATGTCGCGGAGCGTAAAGCGCTGGGCCGAGCCCTTCGCTGGAGCCATGACGCCTCGAGAAAGTGAGGCGTCGCCAGAAGCGCCACGTGCCTGGTTCGCGGGCTGGTGCGGGATTCCCGCGGCACGAGTATAAGGGTAACTCGCTCCGCCTGATTGCGATAGGATCGCGACGGGCGGTCACCATGCCCGGGTGATGAAAATCGTAACGCCATACGCGATTTCGTGGCGAAACAGTTCCAGCAGTTGCGTGACAGCTTTCGAAACCCGCAAGTCAGCCGCTACGCTCCTATCCCTCCCGGTTGGTCGCAAGCATCCTTCGAGCAATTACGTGGATGGCTATCCGATTCCGAGCCGGCACCGCCTGTACGGCGCTCAGTGGAGTAGAATACAGCTCGCCAGGGTGCGCCGCAGAACGTCCCAGACCGAGTGAGCAATGAACAGGTCGACCAAGCCGACGCATCGCCTGACGCCGAGCAACCGGCGCGCCGTCGCCATTCTCCGTATTTGCGTCGGCATTCTCTTTCTCATCTTCGGCGAATACAAGGTGTTCGGGACCCAGTTCACGCTCGGTGGCGGATTCCAGGGCTGGATCGAACGCTTCATCGCGGGTCACAGTGCGTATCCTTTTATGCTGCCGGTGCTCCAAGGGCTCGTACTGCCACACCAGACAGCGATCGCCTTCCTGGTCGCGTATGGCGAGCTCGCGATCGGAATCGCACTCGTGACAGGCATTCTCGTGCGGACCGCCAGCGTGTGCGGTGCGATCTACATGCTCGCGCTCCTGTTCTCTTCGAATTATCCCGGGCCGCATGCGCCGTTGTGGCAATACTTCGGCGCGTCGCTCGATCATTCCGTCTTGGCGCTTTGCTTTGTCGCGCTCGCACTGAGCGAGCCGCCGGGTGTCTTGCTCGTTAGGCATCTGATGGCGGGCGATGCGTTGGGAGAAGTCGACGCATCGGCGATTCGGAACGCCCGCCGGCTGCGCGCGCGGACGCCTAACGGTGGCCATGGCGTGACCGGGCGAGACCGGTGACCTGCGACACTGTCTACTCTCGAATCGAGAGCGAGACTACCGGTCGTTTATCAGGCGGCCCCGCGTCGTTCCATGCCGTACCAGGCTGTTCTGACGTAACGCCCCCCCCCCGCGAATTGCGAGCGCAGCGGTACCGCGTAACCGAAGCGTCAGCTGCTGAAGCTGGGCGATGACCATCTCCGCGTCGAGAGCACCAACATGCACCGCGGTGACGAGCTGACGGGCGAGTGCCGTTAGGCGCGGTTCATCCAGCCCTCTCACACGCGGTCTGCTGGCCAACGCAGCCATACTGACTGAGCTCCGGATCGAGTTGAGGGCGCGTTGCCAGCAATAGGCGGGCCACCGGCCAACCGGTGAGAAGCATTGCTGGGGAAGGACTCGTCACTCCGCGAGCGTTACTCCGGGTCCAAGGACGAACACGAACACGATCGCAACTGCGGCGCCGGCCACAATCCAAACCCAATCGCGCGTGATGTTCAGTACCCGCCCCCGAGGCTCGCCGAGACGCGAGTCGTTCAATAGCTGCGGTCCCCAAGCCAAGGCCGACGTTCCTCCCAGCGAGGCCGCCACACCTGAAATCAGCACGATGAGCGCGCCACCCGGCTCCAATAGTCCAGCCGCAAGCGAGAGTAGCCCGCCAACCGCGTACGCCGTGAGTGCGTACTGATTGGCTTCGGCAACGCGCGCGGCGCCCGATGAAGGGAGTCGACGTCCGAGCTGACCCATCGCCCACCGAGCCGAAAGCCAGTACGTCACGGCACCAACTAGTAACAGGGCGCCGCGCCAAATCCACACAGGCGTTAGGCCGCGCACCACCACCGCCCAATCGCCGATGTTGCTCACGCCGGAATAGATGAGGTAACCACTGGCTTGCAGGAGGTTGACCGTGGCAAAAAGCCAAAGAAACAACGCTCCCGCGTTTGCGCGCTCACGCCACCGCAACAGCGCGACAGCTATCGCCGCAGCGAGAAGGTTGGCGAGCGTGCCGCCTGCGGCGATGAACTTGATGCCCGCGGCCGAAAGCGCCCCTTCGTCGCCCCGGAACTGCATCGTTGTCAGCAGCTGCGGCCGACAACCAACCAGCAAACACGCGCCCCCGTGGCCGAGCCCTTCGTGTACGACCGCGACAGCGACGCCATGTGTCACGACGGCGACACCGATGACCGTGAGCCAGTCTGCCCGAGAGCTCATCTCAGTATCGCGAGGGATTTGTGGTTCTTATACGCGCTTCACGCTGAATGGCCGCCCTGCGTGACCCGTCACGCGCACCGGCCGCACGTCCACCATGTGTCTCTTGCCGTCGTCAACGAGCGGGAAGCGAGCTCCCTCAATGGCGTTGCCGTCCACGACGAGCTCCACATCACCACCCTGTATCGCGCCAGGATCGTGGACGACAATCTCGTACGTACTTGCCCTATGACGAAAGGTCAGCGAGTACTCGGGCCAGCTCGCCGGAACATGAGGACGGATCTCGAGCTCGTCGCCGTGCTTCTGGAAGCCGAGGATTGCCTCGAGCCCTACGCGGTACATCCAGCTCGCCGATCCCGTGTACCACGTCCAGCCACCCCGTCCCAGATGACCTGGGGCTGTATAGACGTCGGCGGCGACGACGAAAGGCTCGACTTTGTACACTGCCACGTCCTCTGGCGTCAACGCGTGGGTGAGGGGATTGAGCATTTGAAACAGCTCGAAGGCGCGATCGCCGTCACCCCGAAGCGCGGTTGCCAGCACGGACCAGAGCGCGCCATGTGTGTACTGCGCGCCGTTCTCGCGCACTCCGGGCACGTAGCCCTTGATGTACCCGGGGTCGTGCGACGTCTTATCGAATGGCGGCGTGAGCAGCATGAGGAGACGCGCATCTTCGCGCACGAGATGCTCCTCGAACGATCGCATCGCCTCAGCTTGTCGTTCGGGTGCACCGGCGCCCGACAACACACTCCAGCTTTGCGCAATGGCGTCGATGCGGCACTCGTCGCTCTCGCGCGAGCCTAACGGCGTACCGTCGTCGAAGTACGCGCGCCGGTACCATGCGCCGTCCCAGGCATGTGCCTCCACCGCCGCGGCGTACGTGTCAGCTTGCCCGCGAAGCTGAGCGGCCACCGCCGTATCATTTCTCGCCTCGGCGCGAACCGCGAACGCACGAGCAGTCGTGATGAGAAACCAGGCGAGCCACACACTCTCGCCCCGCCCCTCGACGCCAACCCGGTTCATGCCGTCGTTCCAATCTCCAATACCGATGAGCGGCAATCCGTGCTCGCCAGCCGTGCAGGCTTTCCGCAGGGCGCGCACACAGTGGTCGTAGATGGTCCCACGCTCGTCGCTCACTCGTGGCAGCTCGTAGACTTCGTGCTCGTGGGGCTCCAAGGCGCGCATCGTTAGGTATGGCACGCTCTCGTCGAGCAGTGTCGCGTCGCCGGTGACGCGGAGATAGTGATCGACGACGTAGGGGAGCCAGGCCAGATCATCCGAGAATCGCGTGCGCATGCCGCGACCGCTTTCGGGGTGCCACCAATGCTGCACATCGCCCTCGACGAACTGACGTGCCGCGGCGCGAAGGATGTGCTCGCGCGCCACGCCCGGCTCCGCGTACACGAACGCCATCGAGTCCTGGAGCTGATCGCGAAAACCGTACGCACCACTGCTCTGGTAAAGCGCCGTGCGGCCCCACATGCGGCAAGCGAGTGCTTGATACAAGCTCCACCGATTGAGCATGATGTCGAACGTGGGCTCCGGTGTGTGCACGGCGATCACCGAAAGCCGCTCTCGCCACCGCGCGACGTTTTGCTCGACCGCCGCGCTGGCGCGCCGAGCGTCACGATACTCTGTTACGGCCGCCCGCGCCGCGTCTTCGCCCTGAGCCGCACCGAGCACGACGACCAGCTCGCGTGTCTCACCAGGCGCGAGATTCAACACGCACCGCAGCGCGGCGCATGGATCGAGGGCGACGCCCGTGGTTCCGCCTAACGGACGGAGAAGACCTATGGGAGCGGCGGTCGTTCCATTGCGCCCGAGGAATTCGCGCCGGTCGGCGGTGTGGCTGGCGAGCGGCTCACTCATCGCGCAGAACGCGACCCACGACGCGAATTGCGGATCGAAGAAGTTGCGCGCGTAAATCGCGCCCGTGTCCGCGGCGAACGACGTATGGACCTGATGTTGCGTGTGCTCGCGCAAGCTGCCGAGCACCCACTCGACATACGACGTCACGGCGATGCGCCGCGCGCGGGTGCCCCGATTCGTGACGCGCAAGAGCGACAATTTGATCGGCGCGTCTTCGGCGACGCCGAGCGTGAGGTGCGTGGCAATGCCGAACGCCTCGTGCTGAAACGAGGAGCTCCCCGCGCCGTGAATTACGGTATACGGCGCGTCCCGCCGTATCGGCGCCGGCGTGGCCGTCCAGCAGTCACCAGTCGCTTCGTCGCGGAGATACAAGACCTCGCTCACCGGATCGCTCACGGGGTCATTGTGCCAGGGCGTGAGACGGAAGAACTGGCTGTTCTCCACCCATGTACACGACGCACCACGCTCGCTCACGAGGAACCCACCGCGCGCATTCGCGACGACGTTCGCCCATGGGGCAGGGGGCACGCGGTCTCCGCGAACGCGCACGAGATAATCGGCATCGGCGGTGACTCCGCCAAGGCCATTGTCGAATCGCAGTGTCTCGTTAGGCGGAGACGAGCGATGCATCGACGTTGCGGCGGCAGAGCCGTATCGGCCGTTGCCTAACGCTGTTACGGCCGCCGGAACGAGGGGAGCAAGCCCGCTACTGGGGCTAAGTGGCCGAACGCGCTGCGTCGCGACCGGAGTGTAGCGTCCGGACGCTCGCGGCAGCATCGGGACTGGTTCCGGAGTCGGCGGTGATTCATCGGACGCACCCATCGCCTCGTCGAGAATCTTTCCGATCGAGCGCCCATCGCATTGTACCAGAAGCCGCGCGGTGGAGCGGAGCATCGCGAGATCGGCCTCACTCACGGTGTCGCGACGACGCACGAACACGCCCCCTGGTCGGTCGAGGAGGGCGGAGTCGCTGGCGGTGAACATCGCGGACGAAATGAAATCGCTGAGCTCCTGGAGATAGCTGTGCGCACGGTCGTTCAAGATGACCAGATCCACAGTCATTCCACGCCGCCGCCAGTATCGGTGAGCGGCAAAAAGCTGCCGCAGCGTTGGCAATCCGTCCTTCGAGTCGATCGTCGCGAGAACAATGGGCCAATCGCCGGAGACGCCTTGCGCCCACAGCATCGGCTGGGAACCGTGGTTCTCCCGCAATTCCTCCTGCGGGGCGCGGAGCGCGGGTTCTCCGAAAAAGAGGAGAGCGGCGAGATCCTGGAACACCGCGGCGTCGGCTGGTGTGATGCCAAGCTCGCGCAGCTCCACTTGCGTCGATGTCCACGCCAGATCGAGGGCACGTTGCGCGGCATTCGGATGATGGTAGCGGTCCGCTAGCGCGAACACCTGCTCGCGCGACGTTGCGACGAGCGTCGTGAACGCGACGGCGGCGGACTGCCCCGGCTCCAGCGCCACGCGCGTGCGCAGAGCGAAGATCGGGTCGAGGACGGCGCCCGTGGTGCCAGACAAGGGTCCATCCGTCAGAAGTGCGAGCGGATCTTGTGGCGTGCGGCCCCGGCCGAGAAATCGCGCTCGATCGGTCTCACAACTGACGGACCCAATCCCTTCGCCACCCGTGGCCACGATGTGCGCGCACCACAGCCGCCGCTCTTGCGCCGAACGAGGCCGGCGCGTGGCGGTCACCGTCGAACACCATTCGTGCCATTCCGTTTCCACGAAGAGGTTCGCGAACGCGGGATGTGCGCGGTCGGCGTTAGGCGGCGCGAGGACGACCTCACCGTAGCTGGTCAGCTCTATCTCGCGGCGCTCGGTGCTGCTGTTGGTGAGGGTGACGCGCCGAACTTCCGCCGAGTCTTGCGGAACGATCGCGATCTCGGTTCTCGTCTCGATGCCACCGTCGGTGCGATGGAAGGTGACGCGATCGGTCGCAAGGAGTGCCTGATACCAATCGGCGGGAGCGCACACGGGTTGATGCGCCACCGACCATACGTGCTGCCGCGTCAGGTCTTTCACGTAGCAGAACTGGCCAGTTGCATCGCGCGTTCCGTCGGCGCGCCAGCGCGTGACCGCCAGGTCCTCGTAGCGACTGTAGCCGCCGCCACAATGAGTCACCATGATCGTATACGGCAAGCGTCCGAGCAGCGCGACGTGCGGCTGCGGCGTATTGGGGTCGTCGATCTCCCGCACGGTGGGACGCTCGAGATCGGGATCGGGCAGCGCCTCCTCGGCGTGAGCGGCTTGCGGCTGCTGCAGCACGACGCGCCGAGGCACGCGCTCGAACAACAACAGCTCGGCGGCGCGGATGAGTGGATCCTCATGGAAGCGCCGCTGCCACACGTCGCCGGTGAGCACGTTGGTAAGTGCGACGAGCGACATGCCCACATGATGGGCCATGTAATTCTTGACGAGGGCGAAGCGCTCACCCGGGTCGGGCCGCGTGTAGTCGATGGCGTCGCGAAATCCATATGGCCCGAGCGCGCCAAGCTCTTCCTCGACCCGCAGATTGGCCATCGCACGAGTGGGCTCCACCATCAACGCCAGCGCCGTCGCGTACGGCGCGATGACCAGGTCGCTGCCGAGCCCCCGCTTGAGCGCGAGATCGGGTACGCCGAACGCGCGGTACTGATATGTGAGATGGCGATCGCGGATATTGTAAGCGCTTTCGCTGACGCCCCACGGCACGCCGCGCTCCGCGCCGTACGCGATCTGCCGGCGAACCGCGCTCTCGTACGTCTCGCCGAGCACCGTGAATGGATAGGAGCGCATAACGAGCGCCGGCATGAGATACTCGAACATACTGCCGCTCCACGACACGAGCGCCGTCTCGCCGGTCGCGCGAGTCAGCGTACGTCCCAGTCGGAACCAATGTTCCACAGGAACGTCATCCTTGGCGATGGCGACGAAGCTGGCAAGCCGCGCTTCCGATGCCAGGAGATCGTACGAAGAGGGATCGAGCGCGTGGGCGCTCTGCTGGTAGCCAATGGAGAACAGCTTTCGCGATTTGTCGAAGAGAAAACGAAAGTCCATCTCCATCGCGAAGTCATACGCGCGGTCGGCAATGGCCTGGAGGCGCGGCGCGAGCTGGCCGTCCCCGCGCATCTCGAGACAAGCGCGCCTAACGGCGATGAGGTGCCCGCAGAGGTTGCCGCTGTCTACCGTGGAGACGTAGGCCGGCTCGAGAACCCGCAGATCGTGCAGGTCGTACCAGTTATAGAAATGGCCGTGAAAGCGGCGCATCCGCTCGAGGGTGCGAAACGCCAGCTCGAGCCGTCGCGCCATGTCCTCGGCGGTGATGAAGCCGAGGTCACACGCGCTCACCGTGGAGAGCAGCTGAAGACCGATGTTCGTTGGCGACACCCGCATCGCCGTTTCCGGCTTCGGATCGTCCTGATAATTGTCTGGTGCCAGCCAATTCGCTCTCTCGTTGGCGAACGTGTCGAAGTACTGCCAGTGGAGCTTCGCATATCGCACCGCGAGACTTCGCTCCTCCCGTGAAAGCTGAGCGCGTCGCGGGGGCGTGGGCTTGCTGAGATAGTACGCGATAGCTGGTGAGGCGCTCCACAGTGCGGCGAGCGGCACCACGATGGCGCCGAGGAGCCATCGACGATCGAGATCCGAATGCGTGAGCGCGGCGAACGTCGCGAGCAGCACGATGAACAGAGCCAGGGCGACCGCTGGCCACATCGCTCGCCACACGACGGTGGCGCCAACGGCGATGTCACGCTCGCTCTGAGACGACGTCCGCCACTCGAGGAGATGCTTTCGCGTTAGGCCCAGCCGCCAGAGCGTGCGGCCGATGGCGTCGGCGGAGATGAGCGCTTGATGCGGGAGGAAGACGAGGGCCAGCGCGAGCTGTTGTCCGCTCGTCATGGCGTCGCGCGCGACGGCGCCGTAGTACGCTCGCCACGACTTGTCGAGCGGTGGACGAAGGAGCGCCAACAGCAGCGAGAAGACCCAAGGCGCGGCGATGGCGGCGAGTGCGAGCGCCGTCCAGCGAAAGGGCGAGCCGGCGAGTACCGTCCATCCCGCGACGAGAAGCAGCAGTTGTGCGATCTCGACGACACTGCGTCGCAGGTTGTCGAGGATCTTCCAGTGCGAGAGGAGCGAGAGACGATTGCGCTCGAGGCCCTGCGGTCCGTGTACCTGGAGCGTGAGCCAGCGGAGCAATTGCCAGTCGCCGCGGATCCAGCGGTGCTTGCGGCGAGCGAAGGTGAGATAGCGGCTCGGGTAGTCGTCGTAGACGGTGATGTCCGTCGCGAGGGCGGCGCGGACGTAGCTCCCTTCGATGAGGTCGTGCGACAGCAGCGCGTTTTCCGGAAACCGGCCATGCGTCGCCGTTTCGTATGCAGCGACGTCGTAGATACCCTTGCCGGTGAAGCTGCCCTCGCCGAAGAGATCCTGATACACGTCGGATACGGCGGTCGTGTACGGGTCCACTCCGGGATGACCCGAGAAGATCGTCGCGAATCGCGAGCGGTGTGCGCTCGGCAGTGAGATGCCGACGCGCGGTTGGATGACACCGTAGCCGCGCATGACGCGACCGCGTCGTGCATCGTACTGCGCGCGGTTCAGCGGGTGTGCCATGGTGCCGACGAGCAGTGCGGCGTTTCCAGGTGGGAGCACCGTGTCGGCGTCGAGTGTGATTACGTAGCGCACGCCGCGGATCGGTGTCCCGTCGCCAACGATCAGGGAAAACGCGTTGCCGTCGCGGCCTTGCACGAATTGATTGAACTGCGCGAGCTTGCCGCGCTTCCGCTCCCAACCCATCCACACGCCTTCTTGCGCATTCCATCGTCGCGGTCGGTGGAAGAGATGGAACCGGTCGCTCGAACCGCCATTGCTGCCATAACGCGCGTTGAGGTCGCGGATGCCAGCGGCGGCGGCATCGATGATTGCGGCGTCCTCGGGCTGCGTTTCGATTGCCGAATCCGCGAAGTCGCTCAACAGCGCGAAGTGAATGTTCGCTTCGCGGTTGGCGAGAAATTGGACTTCGAGCGTGGAGAGTGCTTCGTGCACGACGTCGACGCTCGAGAACAGCGTCGGAATCACGACCGCCGTCCGAAGCTCCGCGGGAATGCCCTCGCCACCAGTTGCCTCTTCGCTCAAGTCGAGCTTTGGCAGCGTGTGTGGAGGCAGGAATGTCGTCACGAGCTGATTCACGACATTGACCGCGACGTCGCTCGCGGGAATGAACGCGATGAGCAGGGCGACGGCAGCCGCTGCCCACGAGAGTGGCGCCGCCACCCGCCACGTAACCCAGAGCAGGAGGATGGTCGCCAAGAGGACGCCGCCCCCGAACACCGCGTACGGATGACGCAATACCCAGCGATATACGCGTTCTCCGAGCGCCGGGCGATAACTGACCGCTCGCTCGAGATCGGCGCGGCCTTGGTCGATGAGAAAATACCCAACATGTCCGCGCCGCGAGTCATCGCCTCCATTGGCGTCGTGTGACCCGGCGAGGTCGATCGCGATCTGGGCGACGTCGGCTTGCTCGCGACGCGTGCGCTTCGCGACGCGCTCGACGACGTGGCGATAGTGGTCGCGCGTTCCGAACGTCATCTGCGCGTAGAATCCCGATGGATCTTGACGCAACACGGCTTCGAGCACGCTCTGCCGTTCGACGATCGCTCGCCAATCCACGCGGCTGATGGCGCGCAGACTCGTTATGCTGTTGGCGATGATGAGTTGGGTGGTCGCCTGTCGCTGCGCGGACCACGCGTCGGCCTCTTCGGCGCTGGGTCCGTCCTCGCCAATCCACTGCTCGAGCCAAACGAGCGGCGGAAATTCGCCGCGCGCGCGACGCAACTGCTGTAGAAGGCGTGAGACGAAAAACGGGGTGAGCGGGGGCGGATCGGTGACGAACTCGTTCAATGCCGCGCCGAGGGCGCGCTTCCCGCGATCGCTCGCCGCCTGAAGGCGCGCCGCGGTTCGGTCGGCCGCCTCGACCTCGTCGAGCCGCTGCACTGTACGGAGCGCGATTCGACGCACGCTCTCGATGAGACCGAGTCGCAGCATTGCCGGCACGGCCCAGAGCTCGCCAAGCGAGAGCGGCGTGACGCGCTGAAACGCCGTCAACGCGAGATCGATGTTCTCGTCATCGATGCGAGCCTCGCTGTGCGAGACGAGCGTGATCGCCAGCTCATAGACCCGTGGGTATCCGGCAAGCGGCCCGTTCTCGAGCTCCGGCAGCTCGCGGTAATAGCCACGCGGGAGGCTCTCGTGGACTTCGACGATGTGCTCACGCACGACGTGGAAGTTGTCCAGCAGCCACTCTCCAGCTGGTCCGACGTCGACTGTGTCGCCTGCCTCGTTCGCGACCGCGGCGAGTCGAGCGTGCGCGTCCTCGAGAATGCGGCGGCTTTCCGTGAGTCGCGCGAGCAGACGAGCATGCCGGCGCGGCGTCGTCGTTATGCGCTGGCCACGGGCGAGTGCCGTAAAGCGCTCGGCGAGTTGCTCGACACCGAGTAACTCGCCGCGGATTGGACCGGGCAGCAGGGGGTCCGTGGCTCCGCTATCGTGCGACAGCGACCGCGAACCGAGGCGGCCCCACAGCCGCGACGAAAGCTTAGAACTGAGAGGAATTGACACGTACGGAAGCTAGCGGCATGCCCGGTAGGCGAGCGGCACTGACGCGCACGCACAGCCGGTTTCGGTGGCCGCCGACACATCACGGAACACCTGTTGCGTTGCCTTACGGCCCTTCAACGGAGGACGCAATGGGAGAGAGTGAACGAAACGTCGGACGTGCCGATCACAATCCGGCTGGGGCGAAGGCCGCAGCACAAGGTGCGCAGCACCCGGAGAAGGGAACCGGTGGCGAGGAGATCACTGCGAACGACTCGGCCGATGCGAAGGCGCACGGCGCCCATGGTCGAGGCCGCGGCACCGAGACGAAGAACACGCATCCAACGTCGCAGCCAGATAGCACTGCTGGCTCCGATAGCCGCGGCAGCGCTGGGTGGGGAAGCGAGGCGAGTGGCGGCTCCGTGATCGATCAGCGGCCGGAGAAGTAAAGACGCGACGCGGTCACGTGGATCCGGCGAAGCGTTGTGCCGCGTCAGGCGACGAGATCACCGGCACGACCTCGAAGGCGACGATGTCGTTCCACGCCCACATCCACACATCCAACAGCGCGCGGTCATCGCATTCCATGAGCTGAAAGCAGCGCGATCCATCCTCGCTGACGACGCTGCTCACGTACCGCAGGCCGTCCGGCGCCATACGCCCACGCTCACGAAAGCGTCGGTACACCGCGGCCGGGCCCTGCACGTACGTCTCGATGATCATGTATTGCACGTCGTTCTCCTCGTGGTCAGCTGCTTGGTCAGCTCTCTGCCCATAGCTAGCACCCCGCGGTGTAAGCTTCCGCTAGCGCTCGTCGACGCCGTTCACCGACGAACCCGTGGCGCGTCACAAGCGGCGCATGCGTAAACGCGCACTATACTCAAGCGAGTACCGAACTTCACAATCCTTGAACAATTCGGGATTGACACCATCACCCGACCCCTTCTCTCATGTTTTCCTCCGCATCGCCTCGTCGGAACCGAACAAACCTGTGGCTGTGGATAGTCCAGGTATTGCTCGCCGTGATCTTTCTCTTCACCGGCGGTTCGAAGTTAGCGATGCCCACCGAGGTCCTCGCCGCGCAGTCGCATCTGCCCGGGATGTTCATGAAGTTCATCGGCGTCTGTGAGATTCTCGGTGCACTGGGTCTCATCCTTCCAGGACTGTTCCACGTGCGGCAGCAGTTGACGCCGATTGCCGCGGCATGCCTGATCGTCATCATGATTGGCGCAGTCGTGAGCACGGCGATTCTGCTGCCCGTAGCGCTGCCGATGCCGGTGATCGTCGGCCTGCTCACAGCGTATGTTGCCTACGGGCGCTGGCGCCTCGCTCCTCTCGACGGCTCGGCGCAGGTCGGGACGGCTCGTTAGGTAGACTAGTCTCCTGCGAAGCACCTTTGGTTTGCTAACACCTGCACGGAGAAACCAATGATTGCGCGAGTCTGGCACGGCTACACGAAGCCTGAGCATGCACAGCGCTATGAAGACATGCTGAAGCCAGAGCTCCTACCTGGTATCAGCACGAAGAAAGGATACAAAGGGAGCTATCTCCTTCGGCGCGATCTCGGCGGCGAAGTCGAGTTTATCACGATCCTGCTCTGGGACACGATCGCCGACCTCCGCACGGCAGCGGGTCACGACGACTACGAGAAGGCCATCATTCCAGAGGAGCGCCGCAAATATCTCACGCGATTCGATGCGGAGGCTGCGCACTATGAGGTCGCAGCCACCCAGGGTCTGTGAAGGAGCGGGGGCGAGGTGCGCGATGAGAGTGGCCAGCGGTTATCGCCCGGCCGAGTGCCGCGCGACCGGCAAGGTGGTCATAGAGGTAGCGTGAATACTCGCCCTCCCCCGTAAGCCGCCAACGGCGTGCTGAACGCAGCGAACGGTGCGGGGCGTTGCGCGCGAATCAGTCGAGACGTAGAGTGGCGGCAATGCAATCACCGTCGACTGCACCGGGTGCAGCGTGGCGCGTTCGACCATGGATGCTGGTCTCCGCCGCGTGGATCGTCCCCGCAATACTCGGCGGCTTGGACGCGATGGCGCAGCAAAGCATCTGGGGCAACACGCTCGACGTTCGCGCGATTCTGTTTACCGCGCTCGATTGGCTGATCTATGGATTCCTCACGCCATTCGTCTTTCTGCTCGCGCGACGATTCCCGCTCTCGCGCCCGAACGTCCGGCGTCATGTCGTAATCCAAATCGTATTCGCGCTACTGTTCTGCGCCGTGTGGGCTGGCATCGGTACGCTGCTGAAGGTCGCTCTACAACCGAATTCGTTTGGACGCAGCGTTGCGAGATTCTACACAAGCTGGATCTTCACGACGTTACCGTTCGGCGTCGCGGTGTATCTCGCGATGGTCGGCATAGAGCACGCGATCCGGTATTTCGTCGAAGCGCGCGAGCGCGACGCAGTGGTTGCACGGTTGTCCGGACAACTCTCGAGCGCGCGGCTCGCCGCTCTCCAGGCGCAGCTCAATCCCCACTTCCTGTTCAATAGTCTGAACACCATCGCGGTGCTCGTGCGCGACGGCAATGCGACGATGGCGACGCGCGTGATCGAGCAGTTGAGCGATGTTCTTCGCAGCACCTTGAGTCGCTCCCGCGACAGCGAAGTGTCGCTCGACGACGAGTTGGAGCTCGTTCGACAGTATCTCGCTGTGGAGCAGGCACGCTTCTCCGATCGCATGCGCGCCGAGTTCGACGTCGATCCGTCGCTCCTCTCGGCAGCGGTACCGAGTTTCGCGTTACAGCATCTCGTGGAGAACGCCGTGCGTCATGGTATCGCGCGCCGATCGAACGCGGGGCTCATCGCCGTCACGGCGCGGCGAGACGGCGACATGCTCGAGCTTTCGGTCAGCGATGACGGCGGCGGATTCATGGCGGGTGCTGCCGATGTCGCTGGCCATGGGCTCGACAACACGCGCGAACGCCTGTTGACACTTTACGGAACGAATGCCTCATTGGAGGTGATGCCCATTCCCGGCGGCGGAACAGTGGCGCGGTTGCGCATTCCATATCGCGAGAGTGTTCTCGAGGCTCGGCATGAGCGGGAACCATAAATGGCGCGTGCTCGTCGCCGACGAGGAGCCAGCGGCGCGACGCGGCGTACGACAGCTGCTTGCAGCCTTTCCGGAGTTCGAGATTGTTGGAGAGTGCCGCAACGGGCACGAGGTGCTCACGGCGCTCGATGCGATCACGGCCGACGTGGTCTTTCTCGACATCCAAATGCCCGAGCTCAATGGCTTCGAGGTCATCAGGCGCCGCACCCCTGATCGCATGCCGGTGGTCGTCTTCCTCACAGCGTACGACCAATTCGCTATTCGCGCCTTCGACGCCGAGGCGTTGGACTACCTGGTGAAGCCGGTGAGCGAAACGCGGTTTGCGGCGACGATCAAGCGCGTTGCCAAGCGACTCCACGCGGGTGCTGACAGCGCGCGCGATCAGAGCATCGTCGTCTCCACGGCACGCGGCGCGCTCGTGCTGCCGCTACGCGAGATCGATTGGATTGAAGCGGCCGATTACTACGCGCGAGTGTGGGTCGGCGGGCGCAGCTATCTGCTGCGTGAATCGCTCGCTCAGCTCGAGCGGCGCGTTGCGACGCATGGATTCGTGCGCGCTCACCGGCAGGCGCTCGTGCGTATCGACGGCGTGCGCGCACTGCGGGTGAACGAGGCCGGGGATCTCTTTGCCATGCTGGCGTCCGGGGCGAAAGTGCCTGTGTCGCGGCGTCGCCGAGTTGCCTTTGCCGCGTCGGTGCGGGCGAGATAGCCCGTTCGCTGCTCGAGGTACGCCGCTCACGGCAAACACGTTTCGCGTCCTGGCCGGGCGACGAACATTGTTGCGCATGAACAAAATTCTGTACTTCTGCGCAGTTCTCGCCTGTGCGCGACCCGTCTGCGCGCAATCCGCTGAGAACGAGATCCTCGCCGCTCGGGACACCGTGTGGCGCGCCTTCTTCCATTACGATACTGCCGCTTTGCGCAGATACATTCCGCCCGCCGCGGCGACGCTCGAGGGTCCAGGTGCCGGCCGGTGGAATTCGCGCGCCGACATCATGAACGGATCGCGCGGTTTTGCGCAATCGAAGTCGCGGCTCGTTGACGTGAAGTTCAGCAATACCAGAATAAGCCTCACCGGCCACACCGCCGTTGTGCGATCGAACTATGCCGTGATAATTGACGCGGGTAGTCGAATCGACACGGCGTCTGGACGCGCGACGGAGCTTTTCGTGCGGCAGGGAATGACCTGGCTGAATCCTTATTGGCAACTCGAGCCGGGTACCGGAGCGGAGCGCGAGATCCAGCTGCCCGATACGCTTGGCGCGAACTTCGCGATCGCGGACAGCTCGCGCATGCTCGGCACGCCTAACGACTATGATGCACTCGTTGGCACGTGGGAGTTTCGTTTCCAATCACGGCGCGCCGACGGCGCATACTGGCCGACGTTTACGGGGCATTGGACTTTCGAGAAGCTCGCGGGCGGCGGGATCATCGACGATCGGTGGCGACCGGACAATCCGAGAACTCCCATGGCGCAGAGCCTCCACACGTATCGCACGTTCGATCCGGAGCGGAAGGTGTGGCAGATGTATGGCAGTAACGCCACTGGCGGTCCCGTAGAACCGGGATACACCTGGTCCGACAGCACGAGTCGTTATGCGATTCAATGGAATCGCGGCGTCCTCTCACGGATTCGATACTTGGCCATCGCGCCGGACCGCTTCCTCTGGCGCAGCGACATCAGCAGTGATGGCGGAAAGACGTGGCTGCTGGACGCCGGGATCATGGAGGCGAAACGCATTGGCAAATGACGGCACGCTGACTGACCCCTTGTACTTCTACAGGAAGGGTGACATACTTCTCCCGACCTGTAGAAGTGCAAGTGGAAGGTGATCGACGGGACCCTCGACCTCTCTCATCGTGCTCACTGAGCTCCTGAGCGACCTTCGCTACCGCTTGCGCGCGCTGTTCTCGCGCGCCTCTGTCGAGCAAGAGCTCGACAATGAGCTCCGCTTCCACATCGAGCGCGAAGCAGAGAAATACGAACGGCAGGGCATGCGGCACGAGGCGGCGCTGCGTCGCGCACGCCTCGAGTTCGGAGGCGTAGAGCAGATGAAAGAGGCGAGCCGCGACATGCGCGGGACCGCGCGGCTCGAGTCCATCGGGCGCGATCTACGCTACGCGACTCGATCGCTGAGAAGCCGGCCCGCCTTCACGCTCACGGTCATTGCCACACTTGCACTCGGCATCGGCGCGAATACGGCGATCTTCACTCTCGTCGACGCGCTCGTGCTGCGCCCTCTTCCGGTTCCGCATCCCGAGCAGCTCGTGATCGTGAGCGATCCCGCCGCGGTGAATCAGGGTTGGGTTGGCTCCCCGCTCACCGACTACGTGTCGTTCCTGCTCTATCGTGACGTGCGCGCACGCAACACGGTGCTCACCGACGTGTACGCGAATGGGGACGCCGATGATCTCGACGTCACCATCGGAGCTGGTTCTGATGCAACGGCCGAGCACCCGGCTGCACGACTGGTGACCGGGAATTTCTTTTCCGTGCTTGGCGTGCCTGCCTACGTTGGCCGCACCTTCACGGCGGCCGAAGATGAGACGCCGGGGCAAGACCCCGTCGCCGTCATCACCTATGACTACTGGCAGCGCCGCTTCTCGGGATCGCGCGCGGCCATCGGCAGTATCATGCGCGTGAACGACGTCGCGGTGACTGTCATCGGCGTCACGCCGCCGGGCTTCCGAGGCGACATCGTTGGCCAGGCGATCGACTTCTGGCTGCCGATGATGATGCAACCCGCGATTCAACCACGTATGCAATTGCTCAACGACCGCGCGTGGTCGTGGCTCGTGATGATGGGACGACTCAAGCCCGGCGTCACCCTGGAGCAGGCGCGCGCTCAGCTCACCGCGGTCGAGGCCAACGCGGTTCGCGAACATGTCACCGGCCGACTGCTGTCGCAATTCGACAATGATCTCAAGGAAGCTCCCGTTCAGGTCGTGTCCGGCGCGCGCGGCTTCTCCGAACGCCGAGCCGAATACGGAAAAGCCCTTTGGGTACTGATGGCGGCGGTGGGACTCGTCATTCTCGTCGTCTGCGCGAATGTGTCGAGCCTGATGCTGGCACGCACCGTGGCTCGTGGTCGTGAGATGACGGTGCGGATGACGCTCGGCGCGGGTCGTGGACGGTTGATTCAGCAATTGCTCGTCGAGAGCGCGCTGCTCGCGATGGTGTCCAGCGTCCTGGGATTTGGCGCGGCCACATGGGGCACCCGGGTGTTGTTGGCGACTGTGAGCGCGTCAAACCCGATCGCCATCGATACGACGCCGGATGCTCGCGTGCTCGCCTTCACTGCGTCGATCACGCTTGCGTGTGTGCTGATTTTCGGCCTGTTGCCCGGATTCCGCGCGACGCGCGTCGATCTCGCGACGTCGTTGCGGTCGCAGGGACGCAGCCTGATGGGCGCGGCACGCGTTGGCCGCATTCCATTCGGGCGGGCGCTCGTCGTGGCGCAGATTGCGCTGTCCACGCTGCTGCTCATTGGCGGCGGCCTGCTCGTGCGCAGCATGCAGCAGCTCCTACATAGCGACATTGGAGTGGATCGCGATCACCTAGTCGCCGTACGCGTGCGGACGGAGCGCTCGCAGTATCTCGGGAAGCGCCTGGGGCAGCTTCGTCGCGACCTTGTGCAACGCATCGGCCGAGTGCCTGGTGTGGATGCCGTCGCGTTTGCCGACCATGGACTGTTCAGCGGAGGTAAGTCCACCGGTCACGTCAACGTGTCGGGTTTCGTTCCGCAAGCCGATTCGGAGCGCGCGGTTTCCATCGATCGCGTGGGCCCGAACTTCTTCCATGCGATTGGCGCGCGCGTGATTCGCGGCCGCGACATCGAGCCGCGTGATCTCGAGAATGCGCCGCACGCGACAGTGATCAACGAGACGATGGCGAAGCGTTACTTCGGTGCTCGCGATCCACTCGGTGCTACGGTGACCCTCGACAGTGTCGTTTACGGCATTGTCGGCGTGGTGCGTGATTTTCAGAGCAGCAACGTTCGCGACAAGCCGGTACGCCAGATGTATGTGCCGTTCAGTGACCCCAAAGATGGCAGCACGGGACGAGCCAAGCTCTCGGTGCACGTTCGAGGGGATCCGTCGAGTGTGGTGAGCCCAATTCGTCGTGCGGTGGAAGAGATCGATCCGACGTTGCCGGTCTCCGTGGATCCGGTGAACGATCTCGTGCGCGGCACTGTATCGGAGGACGTGTTGCTCGTGCAAGTGACAACGTTTTTCTGCCTCGTCACGTTGGTGCTCGCGGCATTGGGTCTATATGGAGTCACCGCGTATTCGACCAGCCAACGCACGAGTGAGTTCGGACTGCGCGCCGCGCTCGGGGCGGAACCGGGCGATGTGACGAGAATCGTACTCGGCGAGGCAGTGCGCGTGGCGATTGTAGGAGTTCTAATCGGCCTGCCGGCGGGGCTTGTCGTAACCCGGTTGATACGCCGGCAGCTCTTCGGCGTGGGAACGATCGACGTGCCGTCGCTGACCATCGCGATTGTTGTGCTCGTGGCGACGGCTGTGGTCGCGAGCTATTTGCCGGCGAGGCGCGCGGCCAAAGTGGGACCGTTGGAAGCTCTGCGGTTGGAGTAGTCGGCGATTCGTCGTCACCGGAGCCAGCTCCTTCAGTCAGTGCGCAGGCCGCCAACGGATCCACTCGGGTCGCTCGTACTGCCGGAATGATGCACGCCACGAAGGCGGCGGCACCGAGCACGCTCGCGACAATCACGAAGACCGTTGGATCGCTCGGTTGCACTTCGAAAAGCAGCATGCGCACGGTCCGCACGAGTCCCGCACCGAGCAGTAGCCCCAGAGACATGCCGAGGACGACCTGTGTCGCACCCTGACGGCAGACCAAGCGGATGACACTCGCCGCGCTGGCCCCAAGGGCCATTCGAATACCCATCTCCCGAACGCGCCGACTCACCGAGAACGCCATCACTGCATAGAGCCCAATCGCCGCGAGCACGAGCGAGACGAAGCCGAATATCACGAACATCGTACCGAACAGTCTGAGCGGCCAGGTCGGCCGATACAGTATGTCCTCCATCGTTGCTGTCTCGTACATCGGGACGTCGGGATCGAGTGCCGTGATCGTCTTTCGCACTGTCGCTGCGTTCGCAATGCTCGCCGGGCCACGAATCGCGATGCTCGCCGACGCCGTGTTCGGTTGCTGCCAAAACGCGGTGATCACCTCGGGCGGGAAGTGGTTGTCGCCAGGGTTCATCATGCCGAGCGCATAAAGAGTTGGGATGACGCCAACGATCGTCAGCCACTTCTGCGTCTTGGGGTCCCCGATGAGAATGCGACGATCGATGGGATCGATGGTCCCGAAATGGCGGCGGGCGAACGCCTCGTTGATGATTGCAATGGGCATCGAGCCGAGACGGTCAGCGTTGTTGATGGGCCGGCCACGAAGTACCGCGACGCCGAAGGTTCGAAAGAATCCGGGACTCACCGCGAGCCAACGCGTGATTGGATAGTCCCGTTCGCGCGCATATATCTGTCCCTCGATCGCAACGCGATCGCCGCGCCATCCAGCTCCCGGGAAGCCGTTCCCGAGGAAGACGCCTTCGATTCCTGGAATGCCATTGAGATCCCGCTCCGCAGCCCGAAAGAATTGTGTCTGCCTAACGGTGTCCGTCGACGTGAGGCTGACGCGGCCTGTGAAGACATGAGCGTAGCTGAATCGTGGCGCAACGGTACGGATGTTGGCGATGCTCTTCGTCATGAATCCCGCCGCGAGAAGCATTGCCGATGACAGTGCGATCTCGGCGATGACGATGACACGACTCGCCCTTCCGACACGCCGGGATGACGCCGAGTGAGACTCGTCCTTGAGGATGGTATTGATGTCGAGTCGCGCCGAGTGAATGGCGGGAAACAATCCGGACACGATGCTCGCGATGAATGCGACACCGAGCACGAACAGCAGCACCGGGACATGGAGACGCACGTCCATCCAGAACGGCCGTTCCGCCTCGAGCGCAACCAAGGCGCGATTGAACGCCACCATGCCCACCTCTGCCAATGCCATGCCGACGAGCGCCGCGAGCAGCGCCAGAATGCCGGATTCAACGAGGGACTGACGGACGACCGCCACCCGGGACGCACCCAAAGCGACGCGGATCCCGACCTCGCGCGTACGGTTCGCCGCACGATCGAGCAGCAGGTTCGCGACGTTCGCACAGGCGACCAGCAGGACCATGAAAACGGCACCAAGCATCGCGTACAGCAGTGCGTACACCCGTGCCGGCATGGTCGCGCGAACGAAGGGCTGCGCGTAGTCGCGTATTGCGGCCGAGTCCCCGGGCTCGCGCGCCAACTGGTGCGCGATCGTCGAGAGCTCCGCGTTCGCGGTGCCGTATTGAACGCCGTTCCGCAAGCGGGCAACGATCGTCAGCGGCCTCCCTTCGCCGGGACGGAAGGCGATCGTGTCGAGCGGCAGTGGAAGCCACAGCTGTTGCGCACGCGGAAACGCATAACCTTGCGGCATCACTCCAACAATCGCGTACGGCCGTCCGTCCACGCGCACGGATTTGTTGAGCACTCTGGGATCGCCGCTAAAGCGGTCATGCCACATAGCGTATGCGATGACGGCGACCGGCGACGCACCAGGCGCGACATCGTCAACTGTGAACGTGCGGCCGAGGAGCGCACGCACCGCCGTCACCTCGAACGCACCCGACGTAAACTGCGCCGCGGACACGCGATCCGGCCGATCGCCTCCGCTGACGTTCACGGTCATTTGGTCGTACGCGGCGAAGCTCGAAAACGATCGTTGCTCACGCCGATAGCGGAGAAAATCCGCGAGGGGGATGAGGTCTTCCTGTCCCCGTCCTGTCGGATCGGCCCGGTAGATCATCGCGATCCGGTCGGGCTCCGCAAACGGAAGTCCCTTGATCAGCAAACCATAAATAACACTGAACATTACCGTCGTGAGCGCGATGCCGAGTGACAGGGCTGAGACCCCGGCTGCGACGACACCTGGGCTACGACGCAGGGTGCGCAATCCGTAGCGCACATCGCGCAGCAGCGATCCCGAGTGCCAGACTGTGGGCGGCCGCGTGCCCGCCCGTCGTCGGCGTCCGATGAGGGCGTCGTCGAACGCCTTGTCGCGAAGCTCTGTCAGCAGACGCTGGCGGGCTTCGGCGAGACCGATCTTCGGCGCGAGCTCCGCAAACTGCGCTTCGAGGTGCTGCGCGACCTCTTCGACAATCTCGACCTCGTCCTGCGGATGCAATTTGGCCGAGGACAATCGCGCTCTCACGTCGGCACGCCAGTCATACATAACGCACCCCCGAAACCCGGTTGATGGCCCTGACGAACTCGCGCCAACTGTCGCGCTGGGCGGCGAGCACATCGCGGCCGTCCGGTGTGAGGCGATAAAAGCGACGTCGGCGTTCCCCAGCCTTCTCTATCCACCGTCCGGCAATCCAACCCCGGCTCTCCATGCGGTAGAGAAGGGGATATAGTGTCGCAACGTGGAAGATCAGCACTCCCCTCGAGCGGGACTCGATCAGCTTTTGGAGGTCATAGCCATGCCTGGCCTCCGCCTCGAGCAGCGACAGGATGAGAAACTCGGCGCTTCCCTTTTTCAGCTCGTCGGTGAGCATGGCAGTCCAATATGTGGGACTCACACATATACTGGCGCGCCATTCACCGGCGTCAACTGGCAAATGATGACTGGTGTCCGTCGATTCGATTAAGAATCGATTAACGCGGGCCGGTCAGCGCCTCGCAATCTCAGCGACCCAGATATCGCTCTGTCGGTCCTCTACGGTGAAGTAGAACCGGCGGCCATCGCTTGCGAACTCGAATCGATTCGACGCGTGCGCCGGGTCGTCAAGGCGTGCGAGAAGCCGCGGACGTCCGCCCATCGCCGGTATCGACCAAAACGTTGCGCGGCCCTGGTTGTCATGGCTCTTGAAGTACAGCTCTCGCCCCTGCGCCGAGAAGATCGCCAGTTCTGCTGGCGGCCCCTTGCGGCCGGGAACATACAGATCACGCTCGGCTCCCGAGTCGGCCGACACCATGCCAATGCGGCCGTCTGCAGGCGACACGAACACGATCTCACGCCCGTCAGGAGACCACTCCGGACGCCACCCATGTCCGCCGATGAATCGCGGGCGACCCCAGTTACCATGTTGATCGCGGCGCATAACGAGTACGTCAGCCGTGACCATATCGAAAAACGCGAGGGCGTTGCCACCTGGCGACCACGTGGCCATGGACAGCTGACCGGTCGACCTCGTGAGCTGTTGAAGGGGACCGCCATCCAGCGGCAACAGCGAGATGTTCCGGGATCCTGTTTCAAATGTGTGAAAGACCAGCTCTTTCCCGCTCGGCGACAAGACACCGCGAAACTTGTCCATCGGACCGCGCGTGAGACGCTCTGCGTCGCCGCCGGCGACCGGCACCCGGTACACGTCGGAGTTGCCGCCGACATTCGAGTCGTACACGAGCCACTTGCCATCGGGAGAGACACGAACGCCCTCGATGGTTTGATTGCCGGATGTAATCTGCACCGCGGAAGCGGCTGGCTGGGTTTCGTTTGTCGGGATCGCGAGTGCCCAAATATTCGCGGTGCTGGCGTACACCGCATACACGATGTGCTTCCCATCGGGCGAGAAGTCGATGGACTGCGCCCCAATGCCAGTAGTTAGGCGCACTGGCTCGCCACGAGCCCGCCCGTTCGCACCGATCCTGAGCGCATACACATCGCGAGGACCCTCGCGATCGGACACGTAGTACAACGTCTTGCCGTCCCGCGACCAGACTGGGCTCTGGTGCAGCCAGCCGCTGTCTGTCACGCTCACTGCCGGACCACCGCGCGCGGGAATCACCACGATCCGACTCGGCGCGAGATTGCCGAACATCGGGCCGAGGCCGAACGTCGTCCCGACCGTCATGTAGAAGTGATTGCCCGATACGCAGGCCAACCGACTCGCGTCGCGAGACCAGTTGCAAGAATGCAGATCGAATCCGGTAGTCACGAAACGGTTGCGATCTGTTCCCACCCCTCGCGCCAGGAGCGAATCGCCGCGCACGAAAGCGATCTCACGGCCGTCGGGCGACCACGTGGCGGACGTGATGACGATGCCGGATCGGCTTGGGACTTCCATCCGTGCCGCTCCGCCTAACGCGGGCGCGCTGAACACGCCGGCATTCGAGAGGTAGAGGATGCGCTTTCCGTCTGGCGACCAGCGTGGAAGCCACTCATTCCCGCTGGTATCGGCGAGGAGTGGCATTGCTCTCCCGCCAGACACTGGCCGCACGAAGGTGTGCATGCGCAGCGAATGTCCAGCGGCATAGGCAACGTATCGCCCGTCCGGAGAGATCGACGGCTGCACCTCGAGCCCGGGATCGGAAGTCAGCTGACTGGCGTGACCAACCAAGAGCGCGCGAGGCTCCCGATTGTCGCGCGCCGCGACAATGGCGGCGATCGAGGCGATGCTGGCAGCGGTTCCCGCGAGTATCATTGATCGCTTAGCCCAGCGATGCCGAGCTTCCTCCGCTGCGGAGGCTCGAGGCACCAACGAATCGAGTCGTTCGAGCAACTGATCAGCGCTTTGCCAGCGATCGGCTGGCTGCTCGGCCAGACATTTGGTAATTGCTGCGGCCAGTGCCTCGGGGACATCAGAGCGAATGCTCACCAGCGGCATGAGTTCGTTAGGCATCTGGTGCTTTGCGCCGTAAGGCGGTCGGCCCGCCAGGAGCTCGTATGCCATCACGCCGAGGGCGTAGATGTCGGCCCGGTGATCGGCGTGCGGATCGTTCTCCGCCTGTTCCGGTGCCATGTACGCGGCCGTCCCGAAGGCCAAGCCACGGCCGTAGATAGTTGCTTCCGCCGCCTCGCTGATGGCTCGGGCGACGCCGAAATCGCTGACCATCGCATGACGCCCGGAAAGCAGAACGTTGTCAGGCTTGATGTCGCGATGCACGATCCCCTGCTGATGCGCGTGAGAGAGCGCTTCACACACGTCGTGAAGGATGAGCACCGCGTCCTTCAACGGGAGTGGACCGTCTCGCGAGAGCCGCTCGCGGAGAGACGCGCCTGGCTCGTATGGCATGACGTAGAAGAGCAAGGAGACTTCTTTCTCTCCCAGCTCCGGAGTGAGGTGTACGATCTCTTCGCCGGAGTCGTAGAGGGGTACGATGTGGGGGTGATGCAGCCGAGCGGCAATCTCGATCTCCCGCAGGAAGCGCGCTCTGCCTAACGAAGCAGCCAACGCCGGTCGCACGATCTTGACCGCGACATCCCGTCCATGCTTGAGGTCCCGAGCGATGTGCACGATCGCCATGCCGCCGCGGCCCACCTCGCGCCCGAGGCGATAGCGCCCACCGAGCAATTCGGGCAGCGGGAGCGCCTCATCGGCGAATACGGCCGCAAAGCGATCAGCCGCCACGCCCTCGAGCGGCGGATACGCGCGCTCGCACTCGGCAACCAGCCGCTGGAGCTCGCCCTGCCGCGTTGTATCACCGGCGCTCAGCTCCACCAGTAGAGCAGGGCGGCGATGGAGCGGAGCGTCGAGCAGTGCGTCAACGAGCGGAGCGAGCCGACGCCATTCATCCGGCGACGGTAAAGAGGACGCGCGATTCCCCCACCGATTGACAGCGCTCACGTTTCGAGCGCGCGCCGAAGCAGCATGCGTGCTTTCGCCCAGTCGCGCTGCACGGTTCGCACCGTGATTCCGAGCGCGGCGGCGATTTCGTCTTCGCTCAACCCTCCAAAGAAGCGACAGTCGACCACGCGTGCGAGGCGCGGCTCCAGCTCGGCCAACTGATACAGCGCCTCATCGAGGTGGAGAAGTGCCTCGTTCTGCTCGTCGAGGGCGATGCGGTCTTCATCGAGCGTGATGTCGCCAAACACGCCGCCGCGCTTGAGGCGTGTGCGCGCCTTGGCGCGATTGACGAGCACGTGACGCATCGCCAAGGATGCGACGGCGAGGAAATGCTCTCGTCCGTGTATCTCCGCGCGCGAGTTTAGGACAACCTTGAGGTAGGCCTCGTGCACGAGGCCAGTGGTATCGAGCGTCGCAGCATTCGGTCGCCGCGCGATTTGCCGGTGAGCAATGGCGCGAAGCTCTTCATATAGAAGGGGGACGAGACGCTCAACCGACTGAGGGCTACCGCCGCGTAGCCTACTCAAGAATGCCGATGATTCCGCCGAGGCGGTCATCGGCTTACGGGATGGCTGCGTGCGGACGCCATGTCGGGTATTGGCGCGATTCGTTGTGAATCCTAGTGACGGGCGGTTTCAGGCTCGCCGGGGACCCAATCATATGGTCCCGCCAACCCTCATGCCAGGCATAAGGAGCTCACATGCTTCGAGGACACACGCTAGGTCTTGCAATTCGCTACACCGCGACAGCCATTCTCGTGGGAGGTGCAATCGTACTCGCGAGCTCGTGCAACGAGCAGAGTCGCCCCACCGCCCCTCGAGGAAAAACGAGCGTCGCCGATCCAAGCTTTACCATGGGAATGGGCTCGACGCCCAGCAACATCGGCCAGGGCACGTATTCGGACCTCAACGTGAAGCGCGTTGCCAAAGACTGGGAGGTTCAACTCAAGGCGCAGAAGGGACTCGAGGTCGTGGTCCGCAGCTTCGCGTACGGCATCGACTCGTATACGGGATGGCACCAACATCGGGGGCCAGTCCTCATTTCGATCATCGAGGGAACCGTGACATTCTACGAGGCCGACCATCCGTGCACCCCAATTACCGTGCACGCGGGCGAAGGCTATCTGGACTCCGGCAACGGGCACATGGGCCGGAACCTCAGCGGGGCGCCCGCGAAGGACGTTACGATCTACCTCGCGCCACCGGGCACCCAAATCTCGCAATTGCGAGTGGACATGCCGGCGCCTCCGGGCTCCGAGCAGTGCCCCTGACGAGAACGCATCTAACACATCGAGGGCCACGGAGCTGAATGTTGCACGGCTCCGTGGCCTCTCGGAAAGCATGCGGGCGCTCGATCACGCGCCTAACGATGTTCGCGCTGTTCTCGTCGGCCAAGCCTGTCGCGCCTAGACAGTCCAGAGCTTTTTGGACTCGAATGACCCGAAGGGGAAGCGAATCTAATCGATTGGGCTTAACGACTCTGTAGAGAGCGCCGTCGCACAAACGAAGCCGAGACCTCATCTGACGGCCAATCCCCGGGGAGGGTAGGTTGATTCACGGCTTTCGTACCCTTTTCTGCGACGGACGACAGTGTCTGTGCGCGCGAGATCGAGCATCGTCCTGCCGACCGCGAAGCAAGCGCCGCACTTCATGCGACTCTGCTACTGGCTCGTGCGCCAGAATGAGCGACTCGAGTGAACGCGCAACGCTGGGCGGCAATCCAGGCCAGCTTCGAAGAGCTTATCGAGCTGGACTCGGGCGACCGCGCCAGTCGTCTCAGAGCACTCAACGACGCCGATCCCGCTTTATGTCGCGCAATCGAGGCTCTTCTTGGGTCAGATCCCACCGCTACCGCGGAGCTCGCGCGGTTGGACGCTGCTCTGTTCGTGGACGCAAACGCACCAATCGACGCGCTCGGACTCTCCGGTCGCACCGTGTCTCATTTCGAGATCCATTCACCGCTCGGCGCCGGCGGCATGGGCGTCGTCTATCGCGCTGAGGACACGCGCCTGGGCCGATCCGTCGCGCTCAAATTCCTCTTGCCGCAGTACAACTTCGACGATGTCGCGAAATCGCGGTTCCTCCGCGAGGCACATTCGGCAGCATCGCTCGATCATCCGAATCTGTGCGCGATCCATGAAGTCGGCACGACTGAAGACGGATGGCTGTTCCTTGCCATGCCGCTCTATGCAGGCGAGACGTTGCGCGCACGTTTGGCACGCGATGCGCCGCTCGACATTGCTCAATCTCTCGACATCACGCGTCAGATCGCGTTAGGGCTGGAGGCCGCACACGCGGTCGGCATCGTGCACCGTGACCTGAAGCCCGGCAACATCATGTTGCTTCCTGACGGCAGTGTGCGAATCCTGGATTTCGGCTTGGCCAAGGCGCGTGACCAGAGTCTCACCGAGTCAGGCGTGTTGATTGGCACTGTTTCGTACATGTCGCCGGAGCAGATCCGAGGCGACGACATCGATGGCCGAGCCGACCTCTGGGCCCTCGGCACAGTGCTATATGAAATGCTCACCGGCCGCCCGCCATTCGACAGCGCACAAGAGATCGCGATCGCACACGCGATCCTGAACAATGAGCCCGCCTTTCCGTCGACAAAGCGCGACGAGGTCTCGGTGCCGCTCGAGGATTTTGTGCTGGCGTTGTTACGGAAGGATCGAGCCCGCCGATACGCCAGCGCCGGGGAAGTGCTCGCTCAGCTTGCGCGCGTAGACGGAGTGACTATGGGTCCGCGTGAGACGATACGCCGGCGGCTGCGTCGTATCGGGCGCATGATCTCGAGTCGAAGGGCCCGCATCGTGGCAGCGGCGTCCGCGCTCGTGCTCGTGGGCGCGGGCGCCGCCGTGCTGTTCCGTCCCACGAAAATCGACAGCTCAGGACGGACGTCCCCTACTGCGGCGTCTTCGGTTGCCGTGTTGCCGTTCACCAACGTGGGTGCCGATCCGGCTAACGAACCATTCAGCGATGGCATGGCTGACGAACTGACGACGGCGTTAGGAAAAGTGAACGGCGTCATCGTGGCGGGACGAGGTTCGACGTTCAATCTCAGGCGCAAAGGCCTTGACCCACGGGAGATCGGTCGCCAGCTACGGGTGCGGTACGTGCTCGAGGGGCGAGTAACGCGATCCAAGGATCGGCGGCGAGTGGGCGTCGACCTCATTGACGTCACGAGCGGAAGCGAAGTATGGTCTGACCGATTCGAAAATGATGCGCGCGACGAGTTCGCTGTGCAGGATTCGATCACGCGGTCGATCGTCCGGCGATTGCTTCCGCGCATCTCAGCGTTGGCGGTTGCCGCGTCGGTGCAACACGGCACGGAGAATCCTGAAGCGCACGACCTCTACGTCCAAGGTCGCTATTTCTTCGAGAAGCGTGATTCGGCCGGCTTTGCCAAGGCACAGGACTACTTTCGGCAAGCGATCAAGCTCGATTCCTCCTATGCGGCAGCGTATGCTGGGCTGAGTGACGCGTACAGCCATCAAGCCATTTTCGGCTTCGTTCTGCCAGCCCACAACATTCCCCTCGCGAAGCAGTATGCCGAACACGCGCTGGCGGATGACAGCACGTTGGCGGAGGTACACACTTCGTTGGCGTTTATCTCGTTGTTCTACGACTGGAATTGGCCGGCGGCCGGCAGGGAGTTCGAGAAAGCATTCCGATTGAATGAGAGTTATGCGCCAGCGCATGTATTCCACGCTTGGTATCTCCTCGCGACGGACAGCTTGCAGGAAGCAGTCAATGAGGGTCGTCTCGCGGTCACGCTGGACCCCTTCTCGCCTCTGAACAACACGCGGCTCATCAGCTTTTTGTTCTTCGCCGGACATTATGCCGAAGCCCTGACGCAAGCGCGCAAGGTGCTGGAGCGCGACCCGAACTACGGCGGCCTGCGTCAAGAATTGGCTCGTTTGTACGTGCACATGGGCCGGTGTGCCGAAGCGCTGGCGACACTGGAGCAGTCAGTGGATCAACCCGCCGGCATCCTGCGTGGTACACGCGGATACACGTATGCCAAATGCGGCCGCCGTGCGCAGGCGCTCGCCGAGCTGCAACGTCTGCACAATCTGGCGAAGGGCGGGGAGTACGTATCGCACTATGGACTGGCCGTGATCGCGGCGGGTCTGGGCGACAGCGAGCAGGCTATCGCCGAATTGCAGCAAGGATACACCGAGCGCGTTTGGGCGATGTACCTGATCCGACTGGAGCCCGCGTTCGCGGCGCTTCGTTCCGACCGGCGCTTCGTGGCACTAGTGCAGAAGGTGGGTCTCATCGGCTGAGGTGGCCAATCGATACTCCTATCGACCGCCGCACGTTCGTTAGGCGCGGTACGGACGCCGCACTACTTGTCAGCGTGGCTGGGCTGACGAGCTGCGTGAGCGCGAAGACGGGGCTGGCCGGTGTCACGCCTAACGACACCGGCCACCGCGGATATCCCTTCCGGCGCGCGCGCGGTGTTCTCGCCGGGTGGGTCGAGCGCGGCCTGTTGCCAGGCGCCGTAAGCCTTATTTCTTGGCGCGGTGAGACCTTCATCGACGCCGTCGGCAACATGGCGTTCGGTGCCAGCAGCGCGATGCAACGAGAAACCATCTTCCGAATCGCGTCGATGACGAAGCCAATCACCGCGGCCGCCGTGATGATTCTCGTCGACGAGGGAAAGGTTGATCTGGACGAACCAGTCGATCGCCTTCTTCCGGAGCTCGCCAACCGCCGCGTCCTCAGGCGAATTGACGGCCCGTTGAATGACACCGTCCCGGCGAAGCGCCCAGTTACAGTGCGTGATTTGCTCACCTTTACCTGGGGCTTCGGTCTCATCTTTCCGCTTGACACCTTCCCGATCCAGAAGGAAGCGACAGCGCTCGAGATCAGTCGGATACCGCCGCAGCCCGCAGTTCCCCCACGGCCTGACGAGTGGATCCGGCGCCTTGGTACGCTCCCGTTGATGTACCAACCCGGCGAGCGATGGCTGTACAACACAGGCGCCGACGTCCTCGGCGTACTGGTGGCGCGCGGGTCGGGCGCGCCGTTCGATAGCTTCTTGCGAGAGCGTCTCTTCACACCGCTCGGTATGCGCGATACCGATTTTTCCGTCCCAGCGTCCAAACTCGACCGCCTGCCGCCTGTCTATTTCCAGAATCCCGCCACGAAGACGCTATCGGTCTACGATCCGGTGGGGCCGAGTGTGATGAGTCATCCGCCGGCGTTTCCTTCTGGCGCGGGCGGCCTCGTCTCCACGGTCGACGATTATTTCGCATTTGCACAAATGCTGCTCGCGCGAGGCACGTATGGGCGCCAGCGAATCATGTCGGCGCGCGCAGTGGACCTCATGACCTCCGACCAGCTGACCACGGCCCAAAAGGCAAGGTCGGGACTCTTTCCCGGATTTTTTGTCACCCGTGGCTGGGGGTTCGGCCTGACGATGATCAATCGTTCCGACGAGATCTCCTCGGCTCCCGGCCGCTACGGCTGGGACGGTGCCTTCGGCACGTCGTGGTACAATGACCCCGCAAAGGACCTGGTCGTGATCCTCATGACGCAACGCACCTTGGACGAAGCCAGTCCAGCCGTGGCCTTCTGGAAAGCGGTCTACAAGAGCGCGGAGCGATGAGGTAGCGCTGAAATGAAGCTTTCTCACGAGTCGTGAGCCGTTTCGACCCCGGATTCCGTTTCAGGAGATAGCTGTGAGAAAGTTTAAAACCGCCCGAGCTCTTGCCGTGCGAGGGCATCCACCGTACGTCTGAGTACCACCGCTTGCTCCGAGCGTCGCTCCCCCTTTCAGCGAGGCAGTTATGCGGTTGTTGATGAGCCTTTCGCGCACGAGAATAATTTCACTCGCCGGCCTTCTGGGCCTTGTTGCCTTTGGCGATCAAATCGCCGTGGCGCAAGGCTGTTTGCCGAGTCGATTTACCAGTCCAGCGCTTGGCTCATTGGGTGCCGCGGGCGGCGACATCTACGTTCCAAGCGGGACATGGCAGGTTGGGTTTGCGTATCGTTACGTGAACTCGAATCAACTCATTGTCGGTCATCAAGCGCGCAATGACCTCGCACCAGGCGGCGTTCCGTCGTTCGTCCATTCACAGTTGCTGAACGTCAGTCTCGTGTATGGCGTGACGGATCAACTGACGTTGACGCTCAACACGCCATTCGCGCGGGGGAGTCTCGAGACTACGTATCCTGATTTGCAGCGGCACCAGAATACGGCGGCCGGGTTGGGCGAGATGTCGGTCTCGGCGAGCTACTGGCTGAAGAGTGCGCACCCGTTGCAGCCAGGTGGAAACCTTGCGTTCGGAATCGGGATCAAGGCACCCACCGGGAGGAACGACGTCACGGGAACGTTCTGGAAAGCCGACGGCACTACGGTCTCGTTTCCTGTATCTCCGGCCATCGAGCTGGGTGACGGCGGGTGGGGCTACGTCCTTGGCACGAAGGGCTTCCTTCCCATCTTCGAGCGCAGCTATCTGTACGGTGGTGGCTCGTACACGTTCAACCCGCGGCTGACAACGGACGTCGTCAAGGCTCCGGGCTCCACGCTGCACTGGGCGGCGCCGGATACTTGGGACGCGAGCGCTGGACTGAGCACCTTCCTCTCTTCAGCGTTAGGCTTGTCCGCGAACTTGGGCGTGCTGGCATACGGAACGCCGCGGCGCGATGTGTTCGGTGGACGGGACAATGGCGAGCGCTTGCCGGCAATCTCGGGATACGTGTCGCCGGGGATCGGGATTACGCGCGGCGCGCACACGATCACCTTCAGCCTGCCGGTACGTGCGTACATGAATTTCCGCCCGAGCTTCGTCGACGCGGCCGCGGGAATTCCTGGCGGTGGCGGCCTCGCGCGGCGTCTCATTCTCTTGAGCTACTCCGTTCGGTCGTAGCCTAACGGGAAGACGCTCACGCCACGAAGTGCATCCTGCGAACGAGCGATATGAAGCGCGGATCTGAGCGCAGCATGAGGAATGCGGGCTCCAGCCTGATCATGTACATCGCCCAGACCCGCTCTTTATAGGCTCGTTCCAGCTCGGCGATCGCGTCGTCTTTGTTCCCTAGTCCTGCATCGATCACCGCGAGCGCGTAGGGAGACACGTGCCCGGTGGCGCGGGCCTGAGCGCGAAGCCGCGCGAGCTCGGCCACGGCCTGGGCTCGGCGCCCGCACTTCGCGTACGTGTATCCTCGAATACCGCCCATTCCCGCAACATGTTGATCCGTCGAGGCCTGAAGTACGGCGATTGCTTCGCTGCACCTCCCGAGCTCCACGTAGATGCGAGCGAGCTCCTGTCGCAATGTCGAGAAGCTCGAGTCTCGCTCGAATGCCTCGCGTCCCTTTTCGAGTGCTTCGGCATATCGCTTTCCATAGAACAGAAAGCCGACGAGTCGGGCGTTATTGAGGGGCGACAGCGGCTCGAGGTCGACCGCCTGCCGCCCCTCGGCGATCCCCGCGCTCGTGCTGTCCGTCGCCATGAAATACCAGGCGCGGAACAGATGCGCCGCTGCACTGCGGTTGTCGAGACGAAGGGCGGTCTTGAACTCTCGTCCTGCGCGCGCCCAATCCCATTCGTAAAACAACGCAATGAAGCCGAGCGAGACGTGCGCTTCCGCGAGCGTGCTGTCCAGCGCAACCGCGCGTGACGCGTACGCCTTCGCATTCGAGAAGTTGCTATCGATTTGAGCAAATCCGTACGTGCCCTGCTGGCTGTATGCTTCGGCCAGCCCCGCGTACGCCGGGGCATACAGCGAATCACTGCGGATGGCGAGGCGGAAGTAGTCCTGTGCCTTCGCAAAGCTTGCAGAATCCTTCTTCTCGAAAAAGAAACGTCCAAGGACATTCAGGCGAGAGGCCTCGGTAGTCTGCGGTGAACGCTCAGGCGCCGACATCATCCCTGAGCGTGAAACCGGCGGGCTCGTTTGCGCGGACCGTAAGGCCACGAATCCAGGCCACGCCGCGAGAACTGTTAGGCAAGCCGCGACAACAACGGCGCGGCCAGTCGCCGAACGCCAAATGCTAGTCGTACGGCGCATGAGCTGCCGGCGCCATCGGACCCCCAGGCGGCTGAGGCGGCCCTCGGCGCGGGATGGCATTCGTGCGAGGTCGCGGAGCAGCTCAGCCGCGCTCCCCTGTCGCTTCGCCGGTTCCTTGTGCAGAAGCCGAAGCACCAGACCGTCGAGTGTCGCCGAGAGATCGGTGCGGTGCGTGGACGGCGGCTCGGGCGCATCGTGAAGAATCGCATGTGCTATCGCGATCTCTTCGGCACCGGCGAACGGTTTACGACCCGTAAGCATTTCATAAAGAACGACGCCAAGCGCCCACAGGTCAGACCGGCCATCGATTTCCTCGCCCCGGATCTGAGCGGGCGACATGTAGGATACCGTCCCGAAGTGCGCGCCGGTCTCGGTGACACTCTGATCTCGCGCCTTGGCCAACCCGAAGTCGAGGATTCGTACGGTGCCATCGGGTAGCAGCATGATGTTCGCCGGCTTCAAATCGCGGTGAACGATCCCCGCCGCGTGAGCAGCTTGCAATCCCTCGGCGATCTGTCGCGCGATATCGAGCGCCTCACGCGTATTGAGCGCGCCGTCGCGGGTGAGGCGCGCGCGAAGCGTTTCGCCCTCGTAGAACGCCATGGCGAGGAACATCCATCCCTCGTCGGTTGCTCCAACCTCGTAGACGGCGCAGAGATTGGGATGGTCGAGCGCCGCTGCGGTATGGGCTTCGCGAAGAAAACGCGCTTTGGCCGTCGAATCGAAGCTGTAGTGTGGCAGCAGAAACTTCAGTGCGACCGCCCGTTTCAAGCGGGTGTCCTCGGCGCGATAGACGACGCCCATGCCACCTGCTCCGAGCGCTTCGCGTACCACGAAGTGCGATACCACGCGGCCCGCGAGGCCGATCGGGTCCGATTGGCGATCTGGTAGCAACGCCGCTTCGATAGGTGCGAGCTCGCCGCTCGCGTCGGCGTCCGCCGCCAAGAGCGTTTCCAGCGCTCGATGCAGCTCCGGGTCAGTGCGCGCGATTGTGGCAAGACGGCAAGCGCGGTCGCTCATGTCCTGCGAGAGCAGATCGTTGAAGCTGATTTGGATCTCTTCCCACCGTCGTGCGTTCACAAAAGGGGCTCGCCCCTGATCTCGAGCGCGAGCCAAGCCCGGGCCGCCCGCAGCTCGCGTTTTGCCGTCGCGAGAGAAACTCCGATCGCCAACGCGCTCTCCTCGAGGGACAGGCCGCCGAAGTAACGATATTGCAAGAGCTGACTCTGGCGAGGACTCAGCTGTTCGAGGCGTTTGAGCGCGTCGTCGAGGTCGGAGATCGTGTCGAGGTGTTCGTCCGCGATCCATGCCACGTCTTCGAGCTCCAACGGCGCCACACCGCCGCCGCGCTTTGCCGCGAGACGGGAACGAGCCCGGTCGACCAGCAAATTGCGCATGATCTCCGAGGCGAGCGCGAGGAAGTGCGCGCGGTCCGGGAGATCCACTCGCGGCGCGTCGACGAGGCGTAGATAGGCCTCATGTATCAAGCCGGTGGTGTTGAGCGAGCTCTCAACCGCGGCTCCCCCGAGCCGCCGGTGGGCCAGCTGATGGAGTCGCTCATACACGAGAGGGATGAGCCGATCGCGAGCGCTCTCATCTCCAGCGCTCCATTTCCGCAACAGACCGGTGACTTCAGTCGAGGCAGATGCGATCCGACCCTCCTCGGTTTGGCAAGGCATCCCACGATAGGCGTTCGCCTCGCGTGGGGCAAGCAAAATGAGCCGGTCCGAGGAGCGATTTCGTTTCTGAGAGGGTGAAGTGAGCACATCGTTTCATCCTCAGGGAGGCCTTATGTCCGTAATATCGCGCAGGGTTCCGCGTTTCCGCTCAGTCGACGTTCTAATTTGTGCAACTCTGGCTCTCTCATCTGGAGCTTGCGCACGAGCGCCATCTGCGGAGCCCCGACCGGTGGTGGCGGCGCCAGCTGGGACGGCACCGAGATCGACAACCGACCTCACTCCGGTTCACTTTCCGGGCGTGGATCTCGTTCCTCTCAACCACGGAGCGTTCGCGGTTCGTATTCACAGTGGGCTGGTCGGTGACGGCGCGCCCCTCTATGTGATCGATGGGCGACCGACGATCGTAGACCCAAACCACGGCATCGATTGGATCAGGCCCGAGGAGGTCTCGCGGATCACGGTGGTGAAGAATCCGGCCGACTTGGCGATATACGGACCGCGAGGGGTGAACGGGGTAGTGGAGATTACGACGAAGCACGGCGCCACACCGCGTTGACGTGCCCGGCGAAGCGAGCAGTCCATTCCCTTGACATTCTAGGAGATCTCGATAGCATGTCCTAGACATTTTTGGGAACAACATGCCTGCTTCGCCGGTCGACGTTCTCCAGGGTACGCTCGACGTGCTCGTACTCAAGGCGCTCTCGTGGGGACCTCGCCACGGCCATGGTGTCGCACGCGTCATTCGCGACACCACGTCCGGCACGCTCGATGTCACCGACGGGTCGCTCTACGTGGCGTTGCATCGCCTCGAGGAGCGCGGACTCGTGGAGAGCGAATGGGGACTCTCGGACAAGGGCAAACGCGCGCGCTTCTACAAGCTCACCGCCGCGGGGCGTCAGCATCTCAAGAGTGAGATCGCGGCGTGGCAGCGCTATGCGCAGTCGGTCACTCGACTCCTCACGCTCACCACGCAGCCGGCCTAACGATGGCGCCTCCCTCGTGGCGCAGATATCTCCGCTTCTGGCGAAGCGACGTCGACGCCGACCTCGATGAGGAATTCCGTTTTCACGTGGACGCCGAGGTGGAACACCTCGTCGCGCGTGGCTGGTCGGCTGAGGCGGCGCGACACGACGCGCTTCGCCGGTTTGGTGATGTGGACGCGTTCCGGCGCGATAGCCGTGCCGCGGACGAACGACGCATAGGGCGTGCGCAGCGCCAGGAGAATTTCGCTGTGCTCGCTCAGGACCTTCGCTTCGCATTGCGCTCGCTGCGACGCACCCCGGCCTTCACCGCCGTTACCGTCCTCACACTGGCGTTAGGCATCGGTGCCAATACCGCCATCTTCAGTGTCATCAATGGCGTGATGCTCAAGCCACTCCCGTATCGTGATCCGCACCGCCTCGTGATGCTTTGGGAGACGCGGCCAGGCGGCGACCGTCCGCTCATGTCCTACCCGAATTACCTCGATTGGCGCCAACGGCAGCGCGGCTTCGAGGACGTCGCAGTCTACAATCCTTTCGCATCGTTCACCATGACGGGGCAGGGCGATGCGGAGGACGTCGACGGCACGCTGGTGAGCGGGAACTACTTCCAGCTCGTCGGCATCCACCCGGCGCTCGGGCGACTCATCGCACCGATGGACGATTCGTTAGGTGCCGCGCGTGTCGTGGTGCTTGGCAATGGCTTCTTCCAGTCGCGCTTTGGCGGCGATCCTTCAATCATTGGCCGTACGCTCCTGCTCGACAACGAGGCGTACACCGTCGTCGGCGTCGTGCAGCCGGACGCGCGCGTCTCATACCGCGCGGGCGACGCGGATCCTGATGTCGTTCTCCCGCTCCGCGGCTTTACGAAGAATCCGATGTACAGCCGAGATAGTCCCGTTCTCTTTGGCGTGGGTCGTCTCAAGGCCGGCGTCAGCGTCAAGCAGGCGCTGTCGGATCTTCAGCGAGTGAGCGGGGAGCTGCGCGCGGAGTATCCCGCTGAGGACGTGGGCCTCGGCGCCGCGGCGGTGCCGATGATGGATCTGGTGGTGCGCTTCATAAAGCCGGCGCTCCAGATCTTGATGGCAGCGGTGGCGTTCGTGCTGCTCATTGCGTGCGCCAACGTCGCCAGCCTCGTACTCTCGCGCTCCGCGGCGCGTCAGCGCGAATTCGCGATACGCACGGCACTCGGCGCCGCGCGTGGCCGCATTGTGCGACAGGTGCTTACGGAGAGCGTCGTCCTCGCGATGGCGGGTGGTTTGCTTGGCGTTGGCATCGCGGTGCTCAGCGTGAAGCTTCTAAGCGCCATGCATCCGCACGGCATACCGCGCATGGCGGACATCGCCGTGAATCAGACGGTCTTGGTGTTCGCGTTCGTCGTGTCGGTGGTCACGGGCGTGTTGTTCGGCCTCGCTCCAGCGATCGATTCCGGACATGCCCAGCTGGCGAACGCGCTGAAGGAGGGCGGACGCGGAACGAGCGGCGCCTCGAAGCAACGCACGCGGACCATCCTGACCGTAGCCGAGGTGGCGGCTGCCGTTTTGTTGCTCACGGGCGCGGGACTGCTGATGCGCAGCTTCGCGAGGCTCTCAGCGGTGGATCCCGGATTCCAACCCTCGCACGTCGTCGCCGCGGGCGTCCGTCTGCCGGCCGCCAGGTATCCAAGGGCCGAACAGACGCGCGCGGCGCTGGACGAGCTGCTCGCGAAGGTGCGCGCGATTCCCGGCGTAAAGAGCGCGTCGTTAGGCTCGAGCACGCCCATCAGCCCGCACGCACAGTCGGGGGTGTCCTTTCAGTCGCGTGCCAAGGCCGACGCGCGCAAGCCGCCGGTGCTCAACGTGGCCGTTGTAGAGCCGAATTATTTCCAGACGCTCGGCATTCCACTCGCGTCGGGGAGAATGCTCGCAACGTCTGACGCGTTCGGTCAGCCACAAGTAGTCGTGATCAGTGAGCGTGTCGCCAGGAAGTTTTTCCGCAACGCGAACCCAATCGGCGAGCGTCTCAAAGTTGGGCAGACAGCCAGCAGTGGATGGCGCACGATCGTTGGCGTCGTGAAGGATACGCGGACGGACGGGCTCAGCGAGGCTCCACGTGGCACCGTGTATTTGCCGCGCGCGCAGGAGGAGATGCGTGGCGGCTTCCTGTTCGTTCGCAGTCCGCTGCCTGTCGATCAGATTACACGCCTGCTGCGGGCGAGTTTGCGCGAGGTTGACCGCGACGTGCCGCTGGAGCTCGTGCGAACGATGGACGCGGTGCTATCGCAGGAGCTCCAGGGGCCGAGGACGTCGATGCTGCTGCTGACGCTGTTCGCATGTATCGCGCTGGCGTTGGCGTCGATGGGGATCTACGGCGTGATCTCGTACAATGTCACGCAGCGCACCACCGAGATCGGTGTACGAGTAGCGCTCGGCGCGCAGCGCGGCGACGTCGTTAGGCTCGTGGTGGGGCAGGCGATGGCACTGGCCGCTGGCGGCGTGGGCATCGGTGTGCTGCTGGCGCTCTGGAGCGGCAAGAGTCTCAGCGCGATGCTCTTCGGTGTTGGCCCGCGCGATCCAGTGGCGCTGGGAGGCGCGAGTGTTTTCCTGCTCGCGGTGGCGTTGATCGCCGCGCTTGCGCCTGCATTGCGCGCGTCGCGTATCGATCCGACGATCGCGATGCGGGGTGGGTGACGCGTGACGCGTGATGCGTGACACTCACAACACGCAACCTGAAATCGGGGCTCACCCTTTACGTTCTTGCTCGAGCAGTGAGATTCGGTTCCATGAAACAGGTCATTGTCGTGAACGAAGCGCTGCGACTCCCGCGCGGCAAGCTGTCGGCACAGGTTGCGCACGCATCGGTATCGGCACTCTTGGGCGCGGGGCACGACGATCTCCGCAAATGGCTCGAAGAGGGAATGCCTAAAGTCGTGCTCCGGGCCGATGACGAAGCACAGTTAGTGGAGCTGGGGCGTCAAGCAACCGACGCGCGGCTGTCCGCAGTGTTGATCCGTGATGCGGGTCGCACCGTCGTCGCTCCCGGCACCGTAACGTGTCTCGGCATTGGGCCGGCAGATGACGCCGCGATTGACGCGTTGACAGGGACGTTGCATCTCGTTTGACAACGTTGATTCGCATCACGCCCACGCGTCACGCCTCATCGACTTGCTGCCAGAACTCTGGAAGGTTCGGAACGCTTGAAAGCGCTTTTGCTTTCACGGGATCGCGAAGCGCCTCGATCATCGAGCGCAGCGTGACACCGTGCTGCGGCGTCGATACGACATGCACCTCGTCACCGCTGCCCACGTCCCCTTTGCGGATGATGCGCAGATAGGCGCCGGCTCGCTTGGCGACAAGAAATCGCTTCACGAACCGAGGGTCATCGAGACGCATCGCGAGCTTGTAACAGGGCAAGCGCGGTTGTGCCACCTCGAGGATCGTCGAACCAACACTCCATCGCTCGCCCACGACCGTTGCCGAGAGGTCGATGCCTTCGAGCGTGAGGTTTTCGCCGAACAAGCCTGGTGCGGTGTCGACGCCTTCGACGTGGCGCCAGTAATCGTAGTCCTCGCGCGCGTACGCATAGACGGCTTTGTCGGGACCACCATGTACGCTCCGGTCGGCTTGATCGTCTCCGTCGAAGTTCACGCCGCGCAGTGCCACCCGACCGGTTACGGGGGATTTGTAAATGCCGGTGACCACGACCTCGCCACGCCATTCGACGCGTCGTGGTGCACCGACGTTTAGCGAGATCACTCGGGGGCTCACGGGCGGGGTTGTGGGTGTCCTCTATCGATGCACAGCCGCACGCTCGTCGTACGAAGCTGGTCGGAGAAACCGAATGAAATCGAAAGATGCCAGTGCAAAGGTGGGGAGTGGGACGTGGCGAGTTCTACGCTTCGTTCACGCCCCGCGCCCCGCGCCCCGTTAGCAACTCGGAGATTTCAACGCCACCGACGGGACATCGAGCGTCCCCTTGACCCTCGATTTTAGAGCATTCGCATCAGAGATGATCTGCCGCAATGTGGAGGTGGCTTTGGACAGATCCTGACATGCTGCTGTCCAGGCGGAGCGCGCCGAAGCTGTCGGAGCCAGATCGCCGAACTCCTGTCCTTCCAGTTGGGCGACGAACGTCTGGTTGAGCGACGCGAAGCTTGGTGGCCCTTCCTGGCCGCGACGTCCGCGGAAGCGGCCACCCTGTGCGCCGGCGAGGCTATCGAGGCGTGCTTCGAGCGAGGCTGCCTCGTTCGCGAGCTCCGCAGGTGCGCCACTTGTTGCATTGCGCACCGCGTCCCGCAGCGACATCGCGGTGCGGTTGCCCTCGAACGCAGCGTCGGCGGCCTGCGAAATCTTCCGCTGCAGCGCGCTTTGCGCGGTGAGATCGGCGAGCGTTGCCGGTGAACGAGGATCGGGCTTGATCGTTAGCGTTTGCGAATACGACTTACCGTCAACTCTCAACTTGAGAGTATAGGTGCCCGGCACCACGAGCGAGCCTTCGGGGGAAGGAGGCGTGAGCCCCGGATTGGCGTTGATCTCGAAGCTGTGTGACAAGGCCTTCGGTGGATCGTACCGCAGATCCCAGCTCGTGCGATTGCCACCCACGTCCTTCGACACCGACGTCGGCGGAGCTACCCAGAAGTTGGGGTGCGGCGGACGGGCCGCTTCAGGCACGGGCTGCATCGGCGCGCTCGACATGTGACGAACGACCGTTCCGTTGGCGTCGAGGACGTCCAGCGTGATGTCGGTCCCTGGCGCGTTCGCGAGCCAGTAATCGATGATCGCACCGTCCGGCGGATTGAGCGCGTGCGGAACTTCGGGTGGAAAGGGCGTGTCCGCTCCGACGTTGCGCCTAACGCGGTAAGCGTCGCCCGGCTTGAAGAGATGAGCGGCCTCGTTGGCGATGGCCGGAGCGGCCTCACGAAGCGCCGAATAGTCATCGAGCACCCAGAAGCCGCGGCCGTAGGTCGCGACGACGAGATCGTTGCCGGTAATCGTGATGTCGCGATACGATGTGGTCGGCAAGTTCTGCATGAGCGTTTGCCAATGATCGCCATCGTCGAATGAGACGAACATTCCACTTTCGCTGCCAGCGAACAACAGCCCTTTCCGCTTCGTATCGTTGCGGACGACACGCATGAAGCTTCCACTCGGCTGATGCTCGGGCAGGCCAGTCGTGATCTTCGTCCAGGTCTTGCCCCAGTCGCGCGTCCGGAAGAGGTATGGGGTGTAATCGCCGATGCGCTGCAAGGCGATCGCCGCGTACGCGGCACCGGCCTCGAAGTGTGACGGCTCGACCGCAAGGACCTCGGCGCGATTGCCGTTAGGCAGCCCCGGGACGCTCGCGTCTTCCCACGTTTTGCCGGCGTCGCGAGTGACCTTGATCAAGCCATTATTGGTGCCGACCCAGATGATGCCGCTGCCGACGGTCGAGCCGCGCATCGACTCGATCGTCCCGCCAAATGGCACGGGCGGGCGCGACGAAGTGGGTGCGCCTGCCTGAACAGCCGGAGCTCCTGGACGAAGGCCGAGATCAGGACTGATCGGTGTCCAATGCGCGCCGCCATCGATCGTTGACCACACGGACTGAAATCCCGCGAGAAGCATGTGCTTGTTCCACGGCGCGAACACGATGGGCTGTGAGCTCGTCGTGAGAAGACGTCGCGATGGGTCCGCGGCCGGACTCACGTTGATCCACTGCTCGCTGGGATACGTGATCTTCACTATGCCATTGCCGCTCGCATACACGGTGTTTGCGTCGAGTGGATCCGGAATGATCGTGCCCCACTCCCATCCGGGAACCGGGCTCCAGTCCATTGGCGTGATGGCGCCGAGGTTGCCGCGCGAGCGGGTGCGGACCGCGCCGGCGTCCTGCTGCGTGCCGTACACCCAGTACGGAAACGAGTTGTCAACCGAAAGGTGGTAGATCTGCTCGGTGGATTGATTGTACCACGAGCTCCAGGTCTGGCCACCGTCGAGCGTGACGATCGCGCCCTGATCGTAGCCGGCGAGGATGCGTTGGCTGTTGGTGGGATCGAACCAGAATTGTTGCGGATCGTCGCCACCAGGCGCGCCGCGGAATCCGGTGAACGTCGCGCCGCCGTCGGTGGACTTGTAACTCGACGTGTTCAGCGTGTAGACGATGTCCGGATTCTCCGTGTTGACGTAGACGCCGCAGTTGTACCCACCTTGGCCGTTTCGAATTCGCTGATCGTCGGCAGCCATCTGGCGCCATGTCGAGCCACCGTCGTCCGATCGGAACAACCACCAATCGCCGATGACGAACACGCGCTGCGCGTTGGTGTGCATCGCAACGGCGACGGACGCCTTGCCCGTGAGGCGAGGCAGCCCGCTACCGACGATCTCTTTCCACGTAACGCCGCCGTCGATGGACTTGAAGAGCTTCGTGCTGGTGGGGCCCGTGGTAGGACCGCCGCGACCGCCCGGAACTTGGATCTGGCCACCGCCGGCGGTCTGCGCGGGCGGTGGCGAGTAGTGGGCAACGCTCGTCGCGAAGATCACGCTCGGGACGTCGAACGCCCGCGCGAGCTTTTGAAGGCCCGTGCTGTCGTCGATAAACAGCGTTTGCGTCCAGGTTGCGCCGCCGTCTGTGGTGCGGAAAACGCCGCGCGATTTGCTCCTTGCGTGAATGTCGCCCTGTGCGCCGATCAGCACGATATTCGGATCATGCGGATCAATGAGCAGGGTCGGGATCTGCTTCGTGGAGTCGAGTCCCAGGTGTCGCCAAGTCCGCCCGGCGTCCGTCGATTTGTAGACCCCGTTGCCCTCGTTGATCGAGCCGCCGGTGATGATGTCCCCCATGCCCACATAGATCACATTTGGATCCGAAGGAGCGACGTCGATCGAACCGACCGATGAGACTTCCTTAATCGAGTCGAAGATCGGGTACCACGTCTCGCCGGCACTCGTTGTCTTCCATACACCGGCCGATGGGAGACCGATATAGAAGGTGCCGGGCTGCCCGATGACTCCACTCACCGCCGCCACACGTCCGGCGCGGAAGGGTCCGAGGTTACGCCAGGTAAGGGCGGAGTAGACGCGTGGGTCGACGGTTTGCGCCTGGACGCCGGACGCCACGAGCGCCGCGAGGGCGATGAGAGATCTGATTTTCATGGGTGTAAGCGTACGCGGATGCGCGGCGTGTGGCGAGGGCCGCGGGGGGTGCGCTATGAGTGGCGCGTGTTGCGCAGTGCCAATCTGCCACGCGCCGCCCCACCAACACCTGAGAAGGCTTCCTCGTATTGTATACAAAGAGAGTTGCAGCAGCTTCGGCAATAGAAAAAGAGGGGGAAGCATGTCTCGGATCAAATCGGGCGTTCTTTGTCTGGCGGCCGTCATCGTGCTTGGTGCAGTCGCGAATGCGCAGCAACTGCCTCAGGGTCGGGCACCCGTTCCTCGGCAAGTACTCAGCGCGAAGACGGTCTTCATTGGCAACGGCGGGGGCGACAGCTATGGCGCGGATACGTACTATCGTCTCACGAAGTTCGACGGCGGCCCCGATCGCGCCTACAACTCCTTCTACTCGGCGGTGAAGGAGTGGGGGCACTATGACGTCGTTGGCTCGGCGGACTTCGCCGATTTGGCGCTCGTGATCCGATTCACGAATCCGGCGGTCGATCGACAGAACCCGGGCGGAAGCAGCGACCTGCCGCACGACTGGATCTACGATCCGCAGCTCAACCTGTCGATGAACGATCCGCACACGGGGCTCGCCCTCTGGTCGATCACCGAGCACATCGAGCCGTCCAACGACCGGCCCGTCGCGAACCGCCACTTCGATGAAGCCGTGACGCGGCTCGTCGGTGATTTGCAAAGACTCATCCTCGATCCGGAATCCCCAGCGATGCCGGTCGTGCCCCCTGGCGCCGTGATCGCGGCGACGCGCTACCAGCGCGAGATGCACGCGGGCGTGGGGCTCTTGTTAGGCACTCTCGCGGGAACCTATCTCGGCGCGCACTCGGTGAATGACAGCTGTAACGACTTCAACAACCTCAACGGCTGTTTCAAGCGCGGCGTTTCGAAAGGGCGCAACATCCTCATCGGGTCGGTGAGTGGTGCCATCGCCGGTGCGCTCATCGGGTGGGTGTGGCCCACTCACGTGGAGCTGACGGGCTCCGGCGGCGGCTGACAGCTTGTGGATGTGTGGTGCGTGATGCGGGGCGCGGCGCGCGGGGCTCGATGGCTCTCAGTGAAGAGGTGGGAAGTGGGAAGTGGGAACTGCTAAGTTTTCGCGACTGCATTAACGAGCCCGAGATGCTCGCTCAATCCGGCGCCGCGGTCGAGCCTCTTTGAATCACAATCGCTCCGTCCTTCACCACCAGCCGAACGTGGCGGAGCGCCGTGATATCGCGAGTCGGGTCGCCGTCCACGGCCACGAGATCGGCACGTAATCCAGGCGAAATCGCGCCGCGATCGGTGAGGTGAAGAGCCGCGGCGTCGACCACCGTCGCGGACTGCAGCGCCTGCACCGGCGTCATCCCGTACTCGACCAGTGCCTCCAGCTCGCGATAGTTCTCGCCGTGCGGAAAGGCGCCGACGTCGCTCCCGTTGCAGATCGGAACACCGGCAGCGAGGAGTGCGCGAAAGCTCCGGTGCTTGAGGGCAATGTCGGACGGTACCGGATCGACACCTTTGCGCCAGCCATTGCGAACGAACCCAGCCTCGCTGGCGACGAGTGTTGGACACACGGCGACGTGTCGCTGGAGGAGCAGTGCGATCACATCAGCTGTGACCGAGTCGGCATGCTCGATGGTGTTGACGCCCGCGCGGAGCGCACGCTCGATGCCTAACGGGTAGCGGGCGTGCGCCGCGACCCCGCGACCCGAGCTGTGCGCCGCATCCACGATCGCCGCCAGCTCACTCGGCGTGAAGGTTGGCTCGACTTCGCCATCCGGTCCCCAGCCCTGATCGGCGTAGATCTTCAGCCACTGCGCACCGTGCTTGATCTGGTCCCGAACAACGCGCGTAACACCATCCACCCCGTCCGCCTCCTCGGCGCCCTGAGGCACGTTGACGCTCGGCGCGAAGCCGCTTGGCCCGTATGAGCCCGTAGCGACGATGGCGCGAGTCGCCACGAGCAGATGTGGACCAGGGATGATGCCGCGATCGATCGCCTGCTCCAGACCGACGTCGGCGTAACCTGCGCCCTCAGTACCGAGATCGCGCAGGGTCGTGAATCCCGCCTCGACGGTTCGTCGTGCGGCGACGGTGGCGCGGGCGACGCGAAGCGCCAGCGGCTCACGCAGCACCTGATCAGCGTAGCTGGCTTCGACGTATGGGTGGCTGAACAGATGCGAGTGGCCGTCGATGAGCCCGGGCAGCAGCGTCGCGTTAGGCACCGTGACCACGCGCGCTCCCGCCGGGACGGCGACCGTGGCCCGAGGTCCGACGGCGACGATGCGCGCGCCGCGAACGAGAACGACCCAGCCGTCGCGATCGAGGCCCGCCGGTGCGTCGAAGACGCGCGACGGCACAATGAGCATCGCCGACGTATCAGCCGGTCCGATCTGCGCGGCGGCGCGCGTCGTCAGTCCAGGAAATCCGATGACGGCGAGGGCGGCGACGAGCGCGATGGCAGGCTGCATGTGAGTTCTCCAAGTGTTGCCGCGCGGGAATTGCGCGTTCGGCGCGAGGGTGTCAAGGTCATTCCCGCTTGACACCACTGCCAAGACTGAGTCAAACTCTGTGATGATCGAGATTCGCGACGTGACGAAGTCGTTCGGCGCCTTCCGTGTTTTGGACGGCTGCTCGGCATCGGTCGAGAAGGGATCGGTCGTCGTCGTGTGCGGACCATCGGGGTCGGGGAAGAGCACTCTCATTCGCTGCATCAATAGTCTCGAGCGCATCGACAGTGGCGAGATCCTTGTCGATGGCGTGTCGGTGAGCGCGCCGGACACAGACCTCAACGCGCTCCGCGCGCGAGTCGGTATGGTATTTCAGAGCTTCGAGCTCTTTCCGCACCGCACGATACTCGAGAACGTCGATCTCGCGCAGGTGAGAGTGCTCGGGCGAACGCCGCGCGAAGCGTCCGAACGATCGATGATCCTGCTCGAGCGCGTGGGACTCGCCGACCAAGCGAAGAAATATCCGGCGATGCTCTCCGGCGGACAGCAGCAGCGCATCGCCATCGCGCGCGCCCTGGCGATGGATCCGATCGCGATGCTTTTCGACGAGCCCACATCGGCGCTGGATCCCGAGATGATCAGTGAGGTGTTGGCAGTGATGACGGCGCTCGCCGAGGACGGGATGACGATGATCGTCGTGACGCACGAGATGGCGTTCGCGCGACACGTCGCGGATCGCGTGCTCTTCATGGATCGTGGGCGCATCGTTGAAGATCGTGCCACGCGCGCCTTTTTCGAGGAGCCGCACAGCGATCGCGCGCGCGAGTTCCTGTCGAAGATTCTTCACCACGATCTCACCACCGCGTGAGAGCCACGAAGCAGAAGCGACGCGCAGGCCCCCTCCGGAGCTCGGCCAACGGCCGGCCCGTCGAAGAGCCGCGCTATCAGCAGGTAGCGAATGAGCTGATCGACGACATCGGCACCGGCGTCTATCCGGTCGGCGGCCTGTTGCCCACGGAGCTGGAGCTGTGCGACGTGTACGAGATTAGCCGGTCGACGGTGCGCGAAGCGCTGCGCAAGCTGCGCGACGTGGGGCTGATCTCGCGTCGCCGGCGTATCGGTACAAAAGTGCTCGCGCGCGTGCCGTCGCCGAGCTACAACCAGCCGACGAACTCGATCAGCGACCTGTTACAGTATGCTGATGATACGCGTGTCGACACGCTCTCTACGAAGCGCATTGCCTGCGACGCCGCGCTCGCCGAAGAGCTGTCGTGCCGCATGGGGCGCATCTGGCTGCGCGTGGACAGCCTGCGACGCATGCCGAACAACGCGAATCCGATCTGCATGACGACCGCGTACATCGACGCGCGACTCCCGAATCTCGAGAAACACCTGGAGGGAAACCACGGCCCCATCTCGGCGATGCTCGAGCGGGTGTATGACGTCCGCATCGGTCGCATCGAGCAGTCGATTCAGGCGATCGCCCTTGGCAAACGCCAGGCGAAACTGTTGAACGCTGAGGCCGGGGAGCCGGCGCTCCTCGCCACACGGCGATACTATCGTGAGGACGGCACGCTCATCGAGCTGTCGAGAGCGATTCATCCGAGCGACCGCTTCACGTATGTAACGAGCCTCGTCCGGGGCTGACCCGGGGCGCTTGACCCACGCCACGGCGGCCCGTAGATATGGGGCGCGCCTGTATTGTCCGTACAAATAGTCTCGCCCGTTCGCTGGAGCTCCGCGATGCCGTCGCCCGCCCTCGCACGCCGCGCGTCACACCTGTCGCCAGCGCTGCCCGCTTCGGCGCCCGCGGGCCAAATCGCCTTCGATTCCGGCCATGCGTTTCCCGGCGTGCTCCCCGACCTCACGGCGGAAGCGGCGACCGCGCTGGAGCGCTACCGACACGAGACCCTCCAGTACGCCCCGCGCGCGGGACTACCGGAGCTGCGCGCGTGGATCGCCGACTACATGACTTCGGATGGCGCCGCCGTTGGCGCCGACGAAGTGCTCGTCACGAATGGCGCGAAGCACGCATTGGAGCTGGTGTGTCGCGTGCTGCTCGATGATGGGGACGCCGTGATCGTAACAGAGCCGACGTACTTCAGCGCGATCCCAATTTTTCGCAGCTATGGCGCGACGTTCATCGAGGTGCCTCAGGACACCGAAGGTCTCGACGTGGACGCGCTGGCGGCGATGCTCGAGCAGCGGCAGCGAGACAACAAGCCGCGGCCGAAGTTCATCTACGACGTTCCGGATTTTCATAACCCCACGGGCGTGACGATGTCGCTCGACCGGCGAGTGCAGCTGCTGGAGCTCGCGGCGCTGCATGGCATCGCCGTCGTCGAAGACAGCCCGTATCGCCGCGTGATCTTCGATGGCGAGCCGGTTCCGTCGCTCAAGGCGCTCGATAAGCGCGGCGTGGCGTTCCAGCTCGGAACCTTCGCGAAGCTCATGGCGCCGGGCTTGCGCGTGGGTTGGATCGCCGCGGATCCATCGCTCGTCGCGCGCATGGCGCAGCTCAAAACGGATGCTGGATCATGTCCGCTCACTCAGCGCACGATCCTCGAGTTTCTTCGGCAGGGCAAGTTGACGCCGCACATCACGCGCGTACAGGAGCGATACCGCTCGAATCGCGACCGGATGGCCGCAGCGGTACGGCGTGAGCTGCCCGACGCGTCTTTCGAGATGCCGCGCGGCGGGTATTATCTCTGGCTCACCCTCCCAGAAGGCATCGATACGGACGAGCTGGCGGCAAGCGCCAATCAAGCGGGCGTGACGGTGATTCCTGGGAGCAAGTTCTTCGCCCGCGGTGACGTAGGGCATCCGCGAAATCATCTCCGCCTCGCGTTCAGCCATGCCGATCACGACGAGATCGACGAAGGCGTGCGACGGCTTGCGTCCGCGTATGCGAGCGTCGCGAGCCGTTCGGCGGCGATCGCGCACTCCGGACGCTAGCGACGGCGATGCGTGCGCCGCTGGCGATCCGTGATGTACGGGCGACGTGTGGGACGGCGACGCGCGGCTGGCTGACAATCGGCGAGACGGCCAGCGGCCCGCTCCGCGTACCGCTCGTCATCATCAACGGCGCCGAGGACGGACCGCGACTCTGCCTAACGGCTGGCGTGCACGCCACCGAGTACGCACCCATCGCCGCCGTGATGCGGCTCGTGCAGACGGTGGATCCGTCCTCGCTGCACGGCGCGATCGTCGCCGTTCCGATTGCGAACATGCGAATGTTCGAGCATCGCACCGGCTTCACGTCGCCGCTGGACGGACTGAATCTGAACAAGATCGCGCCCGGCCGCGCCGACGGCTCGCTCTCCGAGATGCTCGCCGACGTGTTGCTCCGCGAGGTGATCGGCACCGCGGAGTATCACATCGACTTTCACGCGGGCGACGTCGGCGAGCTGTTGTATCCGTTCGCCGGGTATTCAATGACTGGAAAGCGCGAGCAGGACGAGCGCGGTGAGGCCGTCGCGCGAGCGTTCACGCCACTCCTCATCTCTCTCTCCACGCCGGAAAGTGCGATCCCGCCGTTCGCGGGGTCGCTCAACTACTCTGCGACGCGTCAGGGCGTGGTGTCGATTCTCGCCGAGGCAGGGGGAAACTCGACGCTCGATGAGGAGGATGTTCGCACGCATGTGGACGGGGCGATGAACGTGATGCGCTATCTCGGCATGATCGATGGCGGTCCACCGCGCAATGGCCGTCGCGTTGCCGCGCGCGATCGGACGGTGATCCGCGCCAGGCGAGCCGGCCTTCTCACGCTGCGAGCGCGCACCGGCGATGAGATTTCCGTCGGTGACGAGCTGGGCGAGATTCGCGACGTCTTCGGTGACGTCGTCGAGCGCGTCTGCGCGACGGGTTCCGGAATCGTCGGCCTGATCTGGGCGCACAAGGTAGTGAACACTGGTGATCCAATCCTGCGGTACTGGATCACCGAACCTGCCTAACGAAACAGTCGTGCCGCGCTTTCGCGACGTCCGCGGGCTCCAGGTGACCGCCGCAACGAGTGAGACGGTGCGTCTGCTCGATGAAGCGGTCGAGTCGTACCTCGCGGCGCGGACTGACACGCGCCGTCGCCTCGACGCGGTCCTCGCCGCGGACCCGACCTGCGCGCTCGCTCACTGCGTCGATGGCTACTTGCGAATGCTCTCGAGCAAGCGCGAGGGACGCCAGCAGGCGATCGCGGCGCACATCGGCGCGGTGAGCGCAGCGCGCATGGAGCTCGTCACCGAACGCGAGTCGCGCCACATCGACGCGCTCGCTGCGTGGACGTCAGGAGACATGCGCGGCGCGGTGGCGATATGGAGCGCGATTCTCGCCGACGCACCGCGTGATCTCGTCGCCATCAAGGTGTCGCAGTTCGTTCTCTCCTATCTCGGAGAAAGCCAAGGCATGCGCGACGCCGTCGCTGCCGCGCTTCCACAGTGGGATGACGGCGTGCCAGGTTATGGCTATCTGCTTGGCTGCTATGCCTACGGCCTCGAGGAATCCGGTGACTACGCGCGCGCCGACGAGTTCGGCCGGCGCGCCGTGGATCTCAATCCGGCAGACATCTGGGCGGCGCATGCGGTTGCGCATGTTGCCGAGATGCAGGGTCGGCGACAGGAGGGGCTGGCGTGGATCACCAACGGCAGCGACTACTGGCGCGAGTGCAACAACTTCTCCTTCCATCTTCGATGGCACGAGGCGCTCTTTCGCCTCGATCTCGAGGAGCACGAGCGCGTCCTCGACGTCTACGATCGCGAGGTGAGGAGAGAGTGCACGGACGAGTATCTAGACATCGCGAATGCGGTGTCGCTCCTGTGGCGATTGGAGCAGACTGACGTGAGTGTGGGTGACCGGTGGCGTGAGCTCGCCGATCGGTCGCGCGGCCACATTGGTGACCATTCGCTGGTGTTCGTGGATCTGCACTATCTGATGGCACTCGCCGCCGATGGTGACACCGCTGCTGTTGAGCGGTTCCTCAACTCGTGCGAGCGCTTCGCCAGCGAAAATGCGACGGAGGCCGAGGTGATGGCTGAAGTGGGCCTGCCGTTGGCGCGCGCGGTGGTTGCCCATCGCCACGGCGCGTACGCCGAAGTCGTCGACTTGCTGATGCCGGTGCGGTCGCGATTCCGCCGCATCGGTGCCAGTCATGCCCAGCGCGACATTTTCGACCAGTTGCTCATTGACGCGGCCTGGCGCAGCCGCCGATTGGACGTCGCGGCCGATCTGCTCGCCGAGCGCACGGCCCGACGGCCGGGCAACCTCTGGGGCTGGAAGCACTACGTCGCCGTCCTGAACGATCTCGGCGGCGCCGAGGCAGTGCCGGCCGCACGCACGCTCGAGAGGCTGCGACGGAAATGAGCGATGGAGCAGAGAAGGGGCGGCGCTACGCCATGGATACGCTACTCGCCCACCTCGGCGGCGATCCCGCGGACCGACAGGGAGCCGTGAATCCTCCTGTGTATCGCGCGTCGACCTTTCTGTTCGAGACCGCATCGGAGTGGGACGCTTCGCGGGAGCACGCGCGTCGCTTCGACATCATTCGGTATGGGCAGCTCGCGACGCCGACTACGGTGGCTCTCGAGGAGGCGATCGCCGCGATCGAGGGCGGCTACCGCGCGATGCTCGTGCCCTCCGGGCTGGCGGCCGTGACGGTCGCGCTGCAGGCACTCGTGTGGTCCGGCGATCACATCCTCGTCGCCGACACGGTGTATCCGCCGACGCGGATCTTCTGCGACGGGACGCTGCGGCGCTTCGGCGTGGAGGTCACGTATTACGATCCACTCATCGGCGCGGGAATTGGCGCGCTGTGCAGAGAGAATACACGGCTCGTTTTTCTCGAGTCGCCGGGATCGATGACGTTCGAGATCCAGGACGTTCCAGCGATTGCGCGTGCCGCACATGCGCGGAATATCCACGTGCTGCTCGATAACAGCTGGGCGACGCCGCTCTACTTCCCCGCGATGGAGCACGGCGTGGACGTGTCCATTCTCGCGGCGACGAAGTACATCGGCGGCCACTCTGACGTCATGATGGGCACGATCACGACGACAAAGCCGTTGTATGAGCGAATTCGCACTGCAGTCGCGGAGAGTGGCTTCTGCGTCAGCTCGGACGACGCGTACCTCGCGTTGCGCGGCCTCCGCACGCTGGCGCTGCGTTTGGAGCGGCATCAGCGGAACGCACTCCACGTATCCAAATGGTTGACGCAACAGCCGGATGTGGTGCGCGTCACCTATCCCGCTCTAACGAGCGCGCCTGGGCATGCGCTCTGGAAGCGCGACTTTCGTGGCGCGAGTGGGCTCTTCGGCGTCGAGCTGCGGCCCGTGCCGAAGCGCGCCGTGGACGCGATGCTGAACGCGCTGGAGCTGTTCGGGATGGGAGCGAGCTTCGGCGGATTCGAGAGCCTGGCGATTCCGCTGGACCCGCGTCCTTATCGCTCCGTAACGCGCTGGACGCACGACGGCCCGCTGATCCGGCTGCACGTTGGCCTGGAGGATCCGGATGACCTGGTCGCGGATCTCGAGCGGGGGCTCGCCTGCCTGCGCGAGGCGGCGTCATGATGCTGCCTAACGAGAATGCCGCCCGGCGTGTGACGCTCGTACTTCTCACTTCGTTGGTCGCCGCATGCTCGGGTGGCGCATCCGCGGGAACGGCGCACGATTCGGCAGCGAGCGGTGCACATGGCGCGGGATCGACGCTCGCGGCGATTCGATCGCGCGGCGCGGTGAAGTGTGGCATCACCCAGGGCGCAGGCTTCGCGACGCCTGACGATTCCGGTCACTGGCACGGGTTCGACGTCGACTTCTGTCGTGCCCTCGCCGCGGCGATTCTCGACGACCCGCGGAAGGTGCAGCTCGTGTCGTACACCCAGCAGCAGCGCTTCGCGGGACTGCAGTCCGGAGAGGTGGATCTGCTCGTGAACGGCTCGTCGATCACCAGCAGTCGGGCACTGGAGCGTAACTTTCACTTTGGGCCAATCTACTTCTACGACGGTCAGGGTTTTCTCATGCCGAAGTCGTCGAGAGTGGACCAGGCCACGCAGCTGAATGGCGCGACGGTGTGCGTGCAGCAGGGGACTACGACGGAGCTCAACCTCACGGATTTCGGCCGGCGCAATCACATCAGCTTCAAACCAGTGGTGTTGGAGGATCTTCGCGGTGTGGTGAGCGCGCTGGCGGGTGGACGCTGCGACGTCATCAGCCAGGATGGAGCAGGGTTGGCAACGACGCGCACGATGCTGCGCGACCCTAATGCGTACGTCGTCCTTCCCGACCGCATCTCGAAGGAGCCAATCGCGCCTGTCGTTCGCTTTGGCGACGATCAGTGGCTCGAGGTGGTGAATTGGGTGTTTCGCGCGCCGGTCGAGGCGGAAGAGCTGGGGATCGACACGAAGAATGTCGCTCAGCTCGCGCAGTCGTCCGATCCAACGATCAAGCGCTTCCTCGGCGCCGAGCCGGGTATCAGCGATGGCTTTGGACTGGACGCCAAATGGCCGGCGCACGTCGTCGCCGCCGTCGGAAATTACGGCGAGATCTTCGACCGGAATCTTGGCCCGGCCACACCGCTCGGTATGGAGCGCGGACTCAACAAGCTCTGGTCGAGCGGCGGCTTGATGTACTCGCCGCCCTTCCGGTAGTGAAGCCGGCGGGACGCGCTGCACTTTCGCGAGCGGCGATCGCACAGGCGCTCGGTCTCGGCGCCACCGCGGCGCTCATGTGGTGGCTGGCGCACAACACCGAGACAAATCTCGCGCAGCACGGTCTCTCGTTAGGCTTCGGCTTCCTCAAACAGCCGGCGAACTTCGACATCGGCGACACGTCAGGCATCCCTTACGATCCCGACGACAGCTTTGGTCGAGCCATTCTCGTGGGACTCGCCAACACGGCGCGGGCGGCGTCGATTGGCTGCGTCGTCTCGATCGTGCTCGGCTTCATACTCGGCGTGCTTCGCTTGTCGAACAATCCGGCGCTGCGCGGCGTGGTGCGCGCCTGTGTGGAGGTGATGCGCAACACGCCGCTGTTGTTGATCCTGCTGCTCCTGGCGTCGACGCTGCATTCCATGCCCTCGCCGCGAAATGCCTTTGAGCCACTGCCGGGAGTTTTCCTCTCCGACCGTGGGCTGGTGTTGCCCCTCTTCGAGCGTCCGCGCCTTGTTGGATTCAACTTCGTAGGCGGTGTGTCTCTGTCACCGGAGCTGGCGGCGCTCGTGGGCGGCCTGGTGCTTCATCACACGGCGCACGTGTCCGAGATCGTGCGCGGGGCAATTCTCGGCGTCTCGCGCGCGCAGGGAGACGCGGCACTCGCCCTCGGGCTCACGCGATGGCAGGCAATGCGCTACGTGATCGTGCCGCAGGCGCTGCGGGCGATGCTGCCGCTCATTGCCACGACCTGCGTGAGCCTAACGAAGAACTCCAGCCTCGCCGTCGCGATCGGGTTTCCGGACATCGTGAGCATCCTCAACACGACCGCCAACCAGACGGGTCATGGAATCGAGACGATGCTCATCATGATCGCGGTGTACCTCTCTCTCAGCCTGCTCGTAGCCGGGGTGATCGGTCGGTACAACACGCGGCTCCTCGCGACGGGAGGCTGATCGTGTCCACGGCGGTGTTCGACGTCTCGCGCCGTGGCGCGCGCACAACGGTCCGCTCCGCCTTCGCGAGCGTGGGCAATGCAGCGTTGACGCTTGTCGTGCTCGCGATCGCCGCGGCGGCGTTGATCCCGATTGGCCGGTGGGCGTTCGGCGACGCGCTATGGACCGGCACCGCCGCCGATTGTCACGCGCCGGGCGTGGGGGCCTGCTGGGCGTTCATCGGCCACAAGCTCCCGTTCATTTTGTTTGGACTCTATCCCGCGACGGAGCGCTGGAGACCGGCGGTGGCAACGGCACTGATGGTCGCGCTGGTGATCGCCTCGCTCGTGCCGCGTTTTTGGCGACGGTGGCTGATCCCTTTCTGGATCATCGGCCTCGGTGCGTCGCTCTGGCTTCTCGGCGGCGGCGCGACGCTCGAACGCGTACCAACGCAAGATTGGGGCGGCCTGCCAATTACGATTTTACTCACCATCGTCGGGCTCGGCGTCGGATTTCCGATCGGTGTCGTGCTCGCTCTCGGCCGACGGTCACGTGCTCCACTGCCACGTCGCGCAGCGGCGACGATCATCGAAGTCGTTCGCGGCGTTCCGCTCGTTGGCGTGTTGTATCTGGCGGTGCTCGTCGTACCACTCACCCTCTCAAAAGGAGTCGAAGCGCCGAAGCTGCTTCTCGCGCAGGCCGGTCTCGCGATTTTCGCCGGCGCCTATTTCGCCGAGGCTGTGAGGTCGGGGCTGCAGATGATCCCGGCACGACGCGTCGATGCGGCGCGCGCCCTCGGACTCAGTTGGTGGCAGTCCACGCGCCTTGTCGTTCTGCCAGAGGCGTTGCGCATCGTGATTCCGTCATTCGTGTCGATCGCGGTCGGTTTCTTTCAGGACACGAGCCTCATCGTCATCATCGGGCTCTTCGACCTGCTCAATACGGCCCGTCTTGCCGCGCAGGACCCGGCATGGCTCGGATTTCACACCGAGGCTTACGTGTTCGTCGGCTGCGTCTACTTCGCCGGCAGCGCGTTGGTGTCGCGGTACGGCTTGTGGCTCGAGCGGAGATTGAGTGGGGGACGCGTTAAGCAGAGCTAACCGCGTGGACTCGGCTTGTTCATCGTGGAATTTACGGAAACAGCCGGCCGCTGATACCGTTGGGTCGAGAGGATCTGTCCCGCATGCGCATCACGCGCCCCGCGCCACACCTCACGCACCTACAACTATGACCCTTAACGCGGCTTCAGCGCTCTAACTTCCGGCAGGTCGCTGGCAAGAAAGCTGTCGAGCTTCGTGAAGGTCTCGCGAAGATCAGCGGTAACCGTGTCGAGAGTGCGGCGCTCCGCTTCGGTCGGAGGCATCGACGACGACTCCAGGCCACCGAGGAGATCGAATGCCTGGCCTAGTGGCGCCGAGTAGCTTGAGCTCATCCGAGCGCGGAAGACGGTCACCAGGGAATCGACGCGCTTGACGATGTCATTCGCGACGGGTGAGCGCGTGGTGTCTAACGTGGCGACGATTCGTTTTACCTCGCTGTCGGCAGCGACGAAACGCTGGCGCTCGTCCCGATAGAGGCGGCTCAACGAGTCGATCTCGAGCATCATCGCCCATCGCGCGCGGAGTGCCTCCGGGGTGCCCAGCGTCCGTGGGTCGATCCCGACATGCACGGGCGCCGATACGGTCTTCCCGCGCGCGGTGAGCTGGACCGTGTAGTCGCCTGGCAGCACGTAGGGTGATTTGGGCGGGCCATAGAATCCCGAATCTTCCGGTGGCGGAACGAACGCAAACTGAGTGCGTAGATCCCACTCGACACGGTGCATGCCGCCCGTGCCAGGCCCGAAGAGCTCACGCACTAGTGTGCCGTTAGGCGCGAGGACGCGAATGCGCGCCACACTGTCGCTTCCGTCGGCCAGAAAATACGTGATGAGCGAGCCTACCGGCACGTTGGGCGCCGTGAAGAGCGCGCCGCCGCGCGGCGGTTGATCGCGCCACTGGTACACCTCGGTGACGTCACGTAGCGGAAAGAGCTGAACATCGTCCCCACGCGCCTCGGGATTCGAGTGCTCGAGAGCGGCGATGTCGTCGAGGATGATGATGCCGCGGCCGTGCGTACCGAGAACGAGGTCATTCGTGCGCTCGTTGACGACTGCACGGTCCACCATGACGTGCGGCAACGAGCCGCCGGGGAAGCTCCAGTGTGTTCCGCCGTCGACGCTCCAGTAGAGACCGAACTCGGTGCCGACGAAGAGAAGCCGTGGATTGCGCGGATCTTCGGTGATCGTTTTGATCGGTGCGTCCGTCGGTAGGTCACCGGTGAGTGATGTCCAGGTGGCGCCGCCGTCCGTTGTCTTGTACAGGTACGGCCGGAGGTCGTCGTCGGTGTGTCCATCGAAAGCTACGTAAGCCGTGCGGGCGTCGAAGCGCGACGCCACGACGCTGCTGACAGTGTGCGGCGTCGATAGTCGGAAGCGCGGCGTCAGGTTGGTCCAATGCGCGCCGGCGTCCGTCGTGAGCTGCACGTTGCCATCATCCGTGCCGACGTAGATCGTGCCCGGCGCGCGGCGCGATTCGCTGATCGTGGTGATGTTGCCGTACTCGCTCGTGCCGTCGTCGCGCGAGAGGGTACCGCGGCCGCGCGCCGGGATGCCGTCGCCGAGTGAGAGATTGCGCCAATCTTGGGCACGAGTGAGATCGGGGCTGATCGGCTGCCAGGTGGTTCCCTGGTCGGTCGTGCGGAGCAGCCGGTGTGCGCCGTAGTAGTAGACGTGAGGATCGTTAGGCGAGAGGAGAATCGCCGTATTCCAATTGAATCGGTAGCGCTGGCCGCGCTCCGTCGCCACGGGAGTGATGCGCCGCTCCTCACGCGTCGCGAGATCCAGGACGTAGCCCCGCCCATTCTGCGAGTTGGTGTAGACGATGCGCGGGTTCGTGGGATCCGGAGCGACCTGGAAGCCGTCGCCAAAGCCGATGTGCATCACCTGATCGTCGGTGAGCGGGCCGCGCGAATAGGTCCCGCCCGGGAAGGCGAAGGTGCCGTTGTCCTGCGTGCCGCCGTAGATCCAGTACGGCTCCCGCGCATCCACGGCAACGTCGTAGAATTGCCCGATGGGAAGATTCGCCGTGAAGCCCCAGCGGCGTCCCATGTCGTAGGTGAAATAGACTCCGCCATCGTTGCCGAGCATGATGTGCCGCGGATCGTTGGGATCGATCCACATCGCATGGTGGTCGGGATGAACGTTGAGGGCCGTCGAGTCGTTGCTGAACGTCTTTCCGCCGTCAATGGAGCGATACAGGCTCGTCGCGAGAAGCCAGACGCCGTTGGGGTTCTTCGGGTCGACGCGGATCTGGCTGAAATAGCTGGGACGTTCATCAAAGTCGCTCTGCTTGCCCCAGGTCGCACCGCCGTCGATGGACTTGAAGACACCGCCGCCCTTCTGAGCCTCTATGACTGCGTAGATGATATTGGGATCGCTGCGGGCGATGTCGAGACCGATCCGGCCGATGTCGTTTTCTCCGAGGCCACGCGTTAGGCGCCGCCAGTGGTCGCCGCCGTCCGTCGAGCGCCAGAGACCGCCGGTCGAGCCGCCGCCAACAAAGCCCCACGCTCGTCGCCGGCGGAGGTAGGTCGCGGCAACCAGCGTGCGCCCGTCGGGCGTCATCACGACGTCGGTGACGCCGGTGTTCTTGTCCACCCCGAGAACTTTCTGCCAATGCTCGCCGCCGTCTCGCGTCCGATACAGGCCGCGTTCGTCGTTAGGTCCGAACAGATGACCGACCGCGGCAACGAAGACCGTGTTCGGATCGTGTTGGTCGATGACGATGCGTCCGATGCTCTGAGTCTCGCGCAGCCCCATGTACTGCCAGCTGGTGCCGCCGTCGCGCGACCGATAGACACCGTCTCCCCACGTGGAGCTCTGCCGGTTGTTCGCTTCCCCCGTGCCGACCCACACGACGTTGCGGTCACTCGGCGCGATGGCGATGTCGCCGATGCTCAGCGCGCGATTGGCGTCGAAGACTGCCTCCCACGTCGTGCCGTTATTGAGGCTCCGAAACACCCCGCCCGATGCCGTGCCCACGAAGATGGTCCGCGGGTCATCCGCGACTGCCTCGATGTCGTCGACGCGTCCGCCGAACACGGCGGGCCCGATGGACCGCCACGCGGAATCCGGCCAGCTGCCGGCATGCTGTGCTGCGGCGACGGAGGGAAGACAGGCGAGGGCGACGGCAAATCGGTGTTTGTTGATACTCATCATCGGTCAGTGTAAAAGAGCGACAAAACCAAACGGGATACGAATTTGACGAATCTTGCGAATTGAACGAATTGTCCTCGTGTAATGAGACGCCCACTCCCAACGAGCCCGGACGATGTGTTTGTGAACTGCAACACGGGTTGAGGCCTAGTCATATTGGGCGACAGCGGAAGGGGTGTGAAAAGCAGATCCTTCGCTGCGCTCAGGATGACGTTGTGGGATCCTTCGCTGCGTTCAGGATGAACAATCAATCATCTGCTCACGCGATCGAGTCGGTACAACTTCGCTTGCTCCGCACTGCGCAGGAGCAGTAAAACAGCCTCCGGAGTCGCAACGCCGTAGTATTGCGTTCCTGCTTCACGGATCATCGACGCGGCGTGGTGGTAGAGATCGAGGCCAGTGCGCGTGCCGTCCACCGCATTGAGAATCTCCTGGGCGAGATAGCCATTGAGAGCGCCGTCGGCAATGTCGTCGCTTCGCGCATAGAAATCCGCGGGTGTGCCGACCACGGCCGGCCGGAGCGACGCGAGCTCCTGCTCGGCTGCGGTCAGCACACGCGGTGGTACCGCATCCATGTGTCGCGAGGCGCCGTACGCCAGGGTGAGCTGACGGCGATCGTCGTCGACATGGCGCTGCAGTGCCGTCAGGAGCGTCGTGACACGCGCCGCCGCTCCCGTATCGACGGCGCCTAACGACCGGATGGCGCGCTGCTCGCGCGCTGTCGCGAATTGCAGCTGATCGAGGGCGGCGTAGTACGCGGCCGCATCCGGTGTCGATCCGGCGATGAGCTGTAGCGCGATACCGAGGTTACGCGCGAGCCGAGCGTCGCCACGGCCCACGACTTCGCCCGCGAGCGCGTCGAAGGAGGTGCGATCGGCACTCGCCATCGTATAGGCAATCAAGGCCGCGCTCGCCGCGTTCCTGCCAAGCTGGGTGCGATCGATTCCCCAGAGATCGTCGAGATTCGAGTGAATAAATCGGTCGGGCTCATTGCCGAAGCCGATCGCCGGCACGCCGGCATTGAGAAAGGAATCGTGGTCGGAGTCGCCTTCGAACCACACGACCTGCGCATTGTAGCGCTGCTGACTCCCGTTATGCGCCAGGTGTGGTCGCGTATAAAGCCCGTAGCCGTTGCGGTACTGAGTGATGTTCGCCGTGTTCCCCGCGACCATGTACTCGATCACCGACTCGGCAACGTCACTCAGGAAATGAAAGCGCGATGCCGGAACGCGAAAAATGTTCTGCGTGCGCATGACGTCGATGGATTGGTCAGCGCCGACCATGTCCTGATTCACGTCCACCCAGAGACGCTTGAGGATCTCGGGATGGTCGGCGAAGTACCGTGGCTCGCTGTTGTTTTCCGTCGTCCACCAAAATCGGATCGTGCGCTTCGGCCGCGGCAGATGGCCATCGGCGATGAGCTTCGTGATCGTGCGGCCGATCTCGAGCAGACTGGCACAGCCGCTGGCGTCGTCGTTCACCGATTGCTGACCCTCCTGCAGGTGCGCGGTGAGCACCACGTCTTGCGCGGCGCCAGGATCGCTGCCGCGGATCACCGCCTGGACCATCGGCATCCACGGCTGGGGATGCACAGTCGACCCGAGCTGTGACCTAACGATTGCGTGCGCTCTCACCAGCGTTGGCGAGGCGGCGAGTCGGTTGTGCAGCGCGATTCCCTCACGAAGTGAAAGCACGAACGCGAAGGTGGGTAGCTTCCCGTCTACCGCCTGGGTGGGGATCGTGAGCCATGGTATCATTGTCGGCTGGTCGGAGAAGCTGAAGAAGCCCCTCGACGGCGTATAGGGATCCGGATACCAGATAACGCCAGCGGCGCCGCGGCGCTGCACGCCTTCGACCATCATGCGCGCGAGATCACCTGGGCCACCGCGGGCGAAGATGATCTTGCCAGCGACGCGTGCCGAGTCGAGCTCCGCGGGTGTTGCGGCGCCAACGTCGATCAGTTCAGCGGTTACGTCCGCGGGCCGGCTTCGATCGGCGAGGTGCAGATGCGTTTGGATCGAGCTGGCGATGCGCTCGAGAAGCGCGCCACTCGGCCCAACGAGCCAGAGATCGGCAGTCCCCGGATTCCACGTCGCACGCTTCGACGGCTGCATGATGAGCGCGACGCTGTCGAGGCCAAAAGCGCGGGCCATCCGCTCGACGTACTGCGCGGCGAGGTACAGCGTATCCGAGCCTTGCGGTCGATGATAGGGCGACAGCGCTCGGATGTGATCGAAGGCCGCGTCACCCGAGATCTCGGCGGTGATGAGATTCGTTCGCAGCGAATCGAGCAGCGGATACTGTTGGGCCGCGGCAAGCATCCAGGGAGCGACGAGTGCGACGCAGAGCATCGTGCGAATTGGCAAAGAGCGGAGGGCGCGCATCGCGGTGGTCTGAGGGGAGGGGAGCGAGGAAGCGGGGTCGCCCTAGTCACCAGCGCGACACAGCTGTTATTTAGTACGGACAAATGGGCGTGGCAATCTGCGGCTGCGCCCGGCCTTCCTCCTCGAGCTCCCGCATGAGACATCGCTTTCTCCTCATCGCGTCCGCGCTGTCGGCCGCCGCGACCACGCTCCACGCCGCGCCGCTCTCCGCTCTGGTCACACCACCGCGTGCGCCGGCCCCGACGCGTTTCGTCGTCAGCTTCAGCGCCGCCGCGCATGCGGCGCCCGTCACTGGGCGCCTGATCGTCGTGGTCTCGAAAACGGCGGAGCCGGAGCCGCGACTACTCGTGTCGCCGCAAGGGCCAGCCGTATTCGGCCTCGATCTCGACCAACTGCGACCAGCGCAGACCGCGGTCGTCGACAACAATGCCGTCGGCTATCCGACGCAGCTCGCTGAGCTTCCGGCCGGTGACTACTACGTGCAAGCAGTGATCGACGTGTACACCCAGGCCCATCGAGCGGATGGACACACGATTTGGGTGCACCTCAACGACGGCCACATCGAAGTGTTCCAGATGGCCGAGGGCAATCTCTACAGCGACGTGCAGCGTGTGCACATCGGAAACGGCGGAGCGGTGACGCTCAACGTCACGCACGTCATCCCCGCGCAGAAGGGCGAGGAGGACACGGAGTGGGTGAAACACGTCCGCGTCCAGAGTCAGAAGCTCACCGCGTTCTGGGGCCGGCCAATCTACGTTTACGCGACGCTGCTTCTCCCGAAGGGCTACGCCGAGCATACCAACGTTCGCTACCCGAGCGTCTACACCCTCGGCCATGGTACGCCGTTCCAGTTCACGACGACGCCGTCGCGCAACAGCGGAACGATCAGTCCCGTCACCGGCACAGAGAGCGGTTACGATTTCCAGAAAGAATGGGTGAGCGACTCGATGCCGCGTTTCATCGCGATCAGCCTCGAGCAACAGACGCCCTACTTTCCTGATTCATACTCTGTAAACTCGGCCAACAACGGCCCATATGGAGACGCGATCGTCGACGAGGTGATGCCGGCGCTGGAGCGGCAGTTCCGCATCATCAACGAGCCGTGGGCGCGGGTTCTCGAGGGCGCATCGACGAGTGGCTGGCAGACGCTGGCCATGATGCTGCAACACCCCGACTTCTTCGGCGGCGCGTATGTGTTGCAGCCAGACCCGATCGACTTCCGGCACTACCAGCAGACGAACATCTATAGCGACTCGAACGCCTTCTCGGTGCCGTTCGGTCAATGGAACAGCGCCGAGCGTCCGTTTCGTCGCACGACGCAGGGACAGGTGTTGTGGACGACGCGCCAGCTCAGCCGCTTCGAGGCAGTTCTCGGCAGTCACGGGCGGTCCTCGTATCAACTCGAGGCCTGGGAAGCGGTGTACGGTCCCGTCGGCGCCGATGGGTATCCGCGGCCGCTCTGGGACAAGCTCACCGGAAAGATCGATCACGATGTCGCCAACTACATGCGCGAGCACGGCTTCGATCTGCGCGAGTACGCTCAGCGCAACTGGCCCACGTTAGGCCCGAAGCTCGTCGGCAAGCTGCACTTCTTCGCCGGCGACATGGACGACTTCTATCTCAACCTCGCGGTCTACGACTTTCAGGAGATGCTCAAGTCATCCACGAACCCGCATTACGAGGCGGAGTTCACCTTTGGCCGCCCGATGAAAGGGCACTCGTGGCACAACTGGACGTGGGCGGGATTCGCGCGGACCGCCGGCGCTTTCCTCAAGACGAGGGCGCCGGCTGGCGAGGCTACGGACTGGAATTACTGATCGCCGGGCTTTTTCCGGGTGCATTGGATTGCCCCATGCGAGCGTAGCCGTCAACTGTCTTGAACTTCGAAACGGCATGAAAAGGCATGCAAGAGCCTGAACCGGCTTTCAAGCTGTTTCATGCCGTTTCGATTTTAGCAACAAGTAGTGCCCGTTACGACCACAGCTTATTCGCCCACAAGAAGCCTCAGGGCGTTTGCTCTCCAATGCTCTTCACGACCTTCCCCGCCGCATCCAGGAAATCGAGACTCGCCTTACCTAACGAATCAACCGACATCCGCAGCCGCGGCTTGCCCATCTTGTCGGAAAGGACGACGAGCGCCGCCTTGCTCGGATCGCGACCGAAGAAGAGACGCTGTGCGGCGAGCGGCTCGCCGGGTTTGGGCTCCAGAAAGCGCTTCATCGCCGAATCTTTCGCCGGACCAGCGGGCATCTTCTGCAAGGCCTCCTGCTGCTTGACCAGCTCGAGAATCGGCACGTTCGCGCGATCCAGAATCGACAGTCCCTTGCGCTGCACGCCATTCTCGTCCGCGTACTGCAGCACTATCACCTGGTCTTCATTGAACTGATCGAAGGACATGTGTACGGTGGACGAGTACTTGCCATCGGCACCCTGCTGGCCGGTGAAGGTGAGGCCGCCGTTCTCCGACCCCTCGTCGTTGAAGAAGATCATGCCGGGACGGCTGCCGCCTGGGTAACCGAATGGCTTCCCGTAGGCGATCGGGCCGGGCGAGCGCTCGCGATTCGAGATCACTAATCGGAGCTTCCCATCCTTCTCGACGACGTTGATGCGCTCGACGTCGATTTCCTCGAACTTGGCTTTGGACGCGGTCAGCATGGGCCGTGTGAAGGCGGCGAGCGCGAAGACGAAAAAGGCTGTTGTCGAGCACAGCGCGTAGATCTTAAGCAGTCGTACGTCGCGGCGAAGCGTATCCATGAATCCTCCGTGTAGTCAGAGAGCGCGCCGTCAGCGCGAGTCGGTGCCAGTGACACTGCGCGTCACATGGCCGGTATCGTCCAGAAATTCGATCTTCGCCGACCCTAACGAGTCGACGACGAGTCGCAGGCGCGGGTGGCCCTTGCGGTCGGAGAGCATCACGACCGACGACTTGTCCTGCTGTTTGCCGGCAAAAAGACGCTGTGCCGGAATGGCGCCCCGCGCCGCCATGCTCTGCTGGAGGCGCCGCGACCGCGCGTCCCGCTCTGGCCCGCTAGGCATGGCCCGGATTGCCATCGCGCTCTCAGCGAAGATCTGGATCGGCTCCTCCGGCCGATCGAGCACGGACAAGCCAGCCGTGCGAAGCCGATTCCGATCGCTGTACTCGATGGAGACGGTTTCGTCCTGATCGAACTGGTCGAAGGTCAAGGCCGCTGACGCTTGATAGTCGTTACCGGTTCGATGGCCCGCCCATGCAAGGCCGCCATCCTCGTTCCCCTCGTCGTTGAAGAAGATGAGTCCAGCCGACTGCACGCCTGTCCCGCCGCGCAGCGGATACGACTTGCCACCCACGACCACCTCCGGCAGCCGGGCATGGTTGGAGATCGTGAGCCGCAGCTTGCCATCGGGCTCGCGAACGTTGATGCGCTGGACGTCGATCTCATCGAACGTGGTGGGTGTGCGCCTCTGCACGAACGCGCTCGCGCTCACGAGCACGAGCAGGCAGATCGCCGCAGCCGTCGTTCGGCGCAGACGCCGTACCTCTCTGCGTAGCTCCTCGTTCATATCTCCTCTTGTTGGTTAGCGATCGCTCGCCGCGGACAACGTGCGCACAACCTTGCCCGCGTCGTCGAGAAACTCGATGCGTGCCGTGCCGGCGGAATCGACGACGAGGCGGAGCCGCGGCCGGGCATTGCCATCGGCGAGAGTAACGGTTGCGGTCTTGTCCCTCTGCTTGCCGACGAACACCCGCTGTGCGCCGGCCAGCCCCATCTTTACGATGGAGTCGCGTACAGCCGCCATGCGCCGGGTTTTCTCCGGACCATCGGGCATCAGCTTGATGGGCTCGACCATATCGGCGAGGACCGTCACCGGCTGCTCCGGCCGGTCCCACACGCGAAGGCCCGCCGAGCGACGGCCGTCCTGTTCGTCGTAGGTGATGCCGACGGTCTGGTCCTGTCCGTACTGATCGAACATGAACGATCCGCCGGCGCTGACATGGCCGTCGTGCTTCCGGCCGCTGAAGCCCATACCGCCGTCCTCGTTCCCCTCTTCGTTATAGAAGATCATCCCGGCCTCGTTGCTGCCGGATCGATGATAGGTCTTGCCATTCATGATGACGTCGGGCGCGCGCTCGGCGTTCGAAATGACGAGCCGCGGCTTCCCGTTAGGCGCGATGATGTTGATCCGCTCCACGTCGATTTCCGCGAAGCGTGGCTTCTGCGTGGCGCGCTGGAATGCCGCGATGCCGAGAACGCCGAAGAGCGTTGCGCCAACGACATAGGCACGCGACGCAAGATTGCGCACCGGGGCAGGGGAGGGTTGGGACGGAGGAATCTCGGGCATTGATAGGAGGGAAGTATGGACGGTGTTGTCGCTCTTCTCATCGATCGGGAATATGCATAACGGGTCGCACGACGAGCACTCCGGCGCGTGACTCGGGAGCGCCGGGCGCGCGCTGCGCGTCGCGCACTGCGTCCTCATCAGGCGTTGTCGTTCCGTCGACACGCCAGATAAAGACGTAGCGGCCCTCCGGCAGAAGGAGCTTCACGGTCCAGAGATCGCCTTCGCGGGTGGCCGCCATCGGCTCGGCGATGAAGTTTCCTGTGAGCTCCACCTTCTTCGCCGCCGGTGCGCGCAGCGCGAAGAGAGCGCTGTCACCCCAGTGCCTGCGGAGAAGAAAGTGATGATCGGGATCGACGCGCGCCTCGGTCACGCTGCCGAGCGCACCCACGTCGAGGGTGTCGGCGCGCCCCGTCAGATGAACAGGGCGCCTAACGAACCCCGTGCTCGTGTGCAGCTCCACGTCGAGCGGCAGATCGAAGGGGCGCGTCGGCTGGCTCTGGGTGACGATGACTGATTGTCCGTCCACCCGCGCATCGACGTCCGGGACCCATTTCTCGGTGAGCCATGGCATCACGAACGGGCCAATGTCGTGTCCCGCTGCCGCGCTCATGTCGGCGATGAGCTCCTGATAGCCGTTAGGCCCGTAGCCGGCATGCGCGACGAACGTCCGCATCCCTCGATCGAATACGCTGGGGCCGAGCACGTGCTCCAGCATGTGAAAGATCCAGGAGCCCTTGTAGTAATGAATGCGCCCATTGTCCGGATCACCGAGCAAACTTTGACGTCCCTCGAAGCCGCCCTGAAAGCCCGCTCGATCCTGGCCGCCGAAGTATGACGTACGGATGCGCTCCCACACCGCCTGCTGCGCCGCTGCACCATAGAGCTCGCCAAGAAGGAGCGACTCACAGTACGTCGCCCAGCCTTCCTGGAGGAAATTCGCCGCCGGCCCGCTCGCGTCCATCGTCCATCCGTGCGCCACCTCGTGCACGAAAGCAGCGGACGGTCCGAGCACTGGCTCGTCGAGTCGCGTCACGTTGTCGCCGGAGACCACGGCGTTGTTCATTCGCACGGTGAACCCGGCGCCTTTCAACACGCGGCTCTCGACGACGGCGAGATAGCGTGAAGGTGGCTGCGGATCGCCGAAGCGGGGCGTGAGCAATCCGTACTCACGGGTGATGATCTTCGCGAGCGAGTCGTGCGTGAAGTGGAACGTCGGTGTGAGGAACGACTCGAATCGGAAGTTGCCGATCGGCGTCGAGGTCACCCTCCAATCCTTATCGTAGATGAGACTGAGGATGAATTGCGGATGAATGCTCGTGCCGCGTACGGTGCGAATGCCGTGAGCGACCTGCTCGGTTTGCGGAATGCTCGTCGTCAGCTGATACGTTGCGGGAATCGTGACGGTGATGGTGATGTCGGCGAAGTGGTTGCCACTGTCATAACCGAAAAAGGGAAGCCAGCCGTCGGTGTTCTCGAGTGCTCCATACGATGGCGGCGCGCTCGCCGCGGCGCTGTCGATCGACGTGTGTTCGTCTTCGGCGATCGCATATTCGATCGCGAGCTTCGCGTTAGGCCGCGGGGTGGACGCAATCCAGAGAACGCCGCCCACCAGTTGGTGAGCGACGTCATGACCGTCGAGTGAGAGGTGGGCGATCTGCGCGTGATTATTGAGGCGCGCCGCAAAGCCAAAGGGCGCGCCGACGGCAATGTCGAGCGTGTCGACGATGTGTGTCTCGTGACCGGGATCGATCGTGACGTGAATGCGCTGCGCACGGATGTAGGACGCGCTGTCGAGAGGAACCTGCCGCCCGAGTCGCCACTCACCGTTGAGGCGTGCTGCCTCATAGAAGCCGGAGAGGCGCCGCACCTGATTCGTCTCATCGCCGCCGCTCGATAGCCCACGTTCGCGGCCGCCGCTCACGGTGGGCGTGAAGAGCAGAACCGACGCGTTTCCACTCGTCCACACGAGGCGTGCCGGGGCGCTGGCGCGTTGCCTCTTGCGATCGACGGCGGCGTGCAGCACGCGTCGGCCGAGAGGATCGGTGTAGACGCTGTCGAAAGCCGCCGCGCTGCCGGTCGTGAAACGCGCCGCGAGAAGCCGCGCGAGCGAGTCCAGCGTAGGCGCGCCGGCGATTGCGCGTGACGAATCGGGCGTACCGGGGAGTTGTGCTGCTACCGCGCGGAGCGGCGCGCCGGTGAGCGTTATCGCGGTGAAGGACCATCCGGCGAGTGTGGCGCGAGCGATCAGACTCGGCACGGCTGCTCCTGGGTGGGTGGGATGCGTGGGCGCGGGTTGCGCGGATCGTCCGTCCAATGTGTACATTGGTCCGGACAAATGCTAACTTGGGCGCGCCGGTCCTTCTTCACCAGTGCGCCGGTATCGCGCGCCGCTCCGCTGCTTGCCCTTCTCGTCGGCGCGCCGCTCCAATCGCTCGGCACCCTCTTACCGGCCTCTGGCCGCAACTCTAATTTGTCCGTACCAATCGGTCACGCCGATATCATCAACGGGAGGAAAGGATGAGACGTCGCGCGGTGTTCGCGGCCTTCGTGTTCGCGGCAAGCGTCAGCGTCGCACGGGCCATCGACGCGCAGCAACCTGCTGGCAATGGCACGATCAGCGGCAGAGTCACCGACGCGCAGTCCGGCGCGCCACTCGACGCAGTCACCATCGCCATCCAGGGGACGGAGCTGGCGGCGATTACGGGACCGGACGGTACGTATCGCATCACCCGCGTCCCGAATGGTACGCATCGTCTCGCGGCTCGGCGTCTTGGCTATGGCGCCGGCACGCGCGCTGTGACCACGGGCGACGGGCAGACTGTCATCGCCGACTTTGCGCTCCAAACGTCGGCCGTGAACCTGCAAGAAGTCGTCGTCACCGGCACTGCCGGTAATCAGACGCGCGCGGCACAGGGCGCGGTGGTCTCGACGATCAACGCGACCGACGTCACGGCGAAGGCGCCCGTGTCTACGGTCACGCAGGTGCTCGAAGGGCGCGTCGCTGGCGTGAACGTGACGACGTCCTCCGGAACGACCGGCAGCGCTCCGCGCATCGCCATTCGTGGCGCGACGTCGATCTCGCTCTCCAACGCGCCACTCGTCTTCATCGACGGCGTGCGCACCTTTAGCGGCCAGCGCAACGACGTCGGCTCTTACCATAACCTCGAAGGGCTCGGCGGCCAGGCAGTTACGGCACTCAACGATATCAACCCCGACGACATCGAGAGCATCGAGGTCGTGAAGGGCCCGGCGGCGGCGACGCTCTATGGCGCGGATGCCTCAGCGGGCGTCATTCAGATCATCACGAAGAAAGGCCGTCTCGGCTCGCGCAGCTTTCGTCAGAATGCGGCGCTGGAGTGGAATCAGGTTCAGCCGAACTTCACGCCGCTGCCGATCTATGGCAAATGCTCGGCAGCGGCGACCACCTCTCCCACGAGTCTCTGTTCTGGCCTAACCGCCGGCGCCGTGGTCAGCGACAACCCGCTCGTGCGTTCCGACGTATTCCGCAATGGGCACCTCGGATCGCTCGCCTACAATGCGCAGGGTGGGGGCGACAACTTCGGCTACTACGTATCCGCCGATGCCAGCGACGAGCAGGGGACGACCACCAACAATTACTATCAGCGCCGCACGGGACGCGCGAGCTTCAACTGGGTGGCAACGCCAGCGTTAGGCATCGACGCAACGATCGGCATGAGCCGGAACGACTATCGACTGCCGGACGGCGACGACGCCAATTACGGCTTCCTCACGCAGCAATACGCGCTCTCGAGCATCTCCAGTGTCACTGTCGCTCAGGACGGGACGCGCTCCGGTGGTCTCAGCACGCCCGTTGCCGGTCTCGAGGCGGTTCAGAACGAACTAACGACGGTCCGATTCACCCCGTCGGCGCAGGTACACTACAGCCCCTTCACCTGGCTCACCAATCGCCTAACGCTTGGCGCCGATATCGGGTCCACGCATGGCGTGACGTTCTATCCGAAGAACAGCCAGAACTGGTATGCGGGCGACCAGGCGAACGGCTACGTAGAGGACGTGCAGAATCCCGTTCACCTCTACACCGTGGACTATCTCGGCAACATCCACACGATGCTGAGCAGCTCGCGTCAGATCACCTCCGATTTCTCCTTCGGCAGCCAGTACATCAATACCGTCAATAACTATCTCGCCGGCATCGGCATCGGGCTCGCGACCAACTCGTCGAACCTTGTGTCGTCCGCGGCGACGAACGAAGCACACCAGGTGTACAGCCAATCGAAGTCGCTGGGCCTCCTCGCGCAGGAGCAGCTCTCCTTCGGGCAGACGCTGTTCGTGCAGGGCGGTGCGCGTGTCGATCGCAACTCGGCATTCGGCTCGGCGTTCGGTTCGCTGGTCCTGCCGAAAGTGAGTGCGTCATACGTCGTGTCGCAGGAGCCGTTCTGGCGTGACCACTTCGCTGGAATCTCCACCTTGCGACTGCGGGCCGCCTATGGGACAACGGGCCGCTCTCCGGATCCCGGTGCATCTCTCAAGACCTATGCGCCCTTCTCCTATGTGACGCCGAGCGGAGGTGTGGGTCCCGGCGTCATCCAGGCGAGCCCGGGCAATGCCAATCTCAAGCCGGAACGTGGGACGGAGTTCGAGGGCGGCTTCGACGCCGGATTCTTCCACGAGCGCGCAGGCATCGAGCTCACTTACTTCGATAAGCACACGTCCGATCTGCTGCTCCGGAATCCACTCGCGCCGTCGCTCGCGTACACGACCAACCCGTACATCAATGCGGGCAGCGTGGACAACCGCGGTCTCGAGTTCACTCTCCACGGCTCTCCAGTCGAAAGCCGCAACTTCCGCTGGGATGCGGCGCTCACGGGCAGTACGCTCAAGAACAAATTGATCAGTCTGGGCTCGGTATCGATTCCGGCTCAGTCGGAGATCAGCCCGGATCTCACGCTCCGTTATGTGCTCGGCAAACCGCTGCTGTCTTGGTACTCGAGCAAGATCATCGCGATCGACACGACCGCGGGGTTTGCCACCGTTACGGGGTCGCCCGTCTTCGCCGGCCCGCAGTTCCCGACTCTTACCGCGAACTTCAGCAACACCGTCACGCTGTTCCGCAACTTCAAGGTTTATGGCTTGCTCACACATCAGCAGGGTGGCCATATCCTGAACGTCACGCCGCTGTACCGTGATCTCGTCGGCATCAGCGCCGGTGTCAATCAGGCTGCGGGTCAGGGCGGCTATAGCAAGAAGGAGATGATCGAGCACGAGGGGCCTTTCAAGACCGCGAGCGGGACGCCGGTGGGACTCGTGCTCGACCGGTATCTCCAGCCCACGGATTTCGTCCGGCTCGCCGAGCTCTCGGCGACGTATGACCTCCCGACGACGCTCGCGCAGCGGCTCCACGCCGCCGGTGCGTCGCTCGTTGTCGGCGGCCGTAATCTCCATCTCTGGAAGAAGAAATCGTTCGAGGGTGATGATCCAGAGGTGCTCTCGAACACAACGCTCACTGGTCAGACGCAGTTCGCCACGCTCGAGGAGTTCACGGTGCCGCAAGCGCGGCGCTGGTTGGTTCGCCTCAACCTCCAGTTTTGAGGAGACGAGACATGACCACCACTATGCTTCGTACCGCGCGCGCCGCGAGCCTCGCCTGCCTAACGGCCATTGGCGTCGCCGGCTGCAGCCTCGATGTCGTCAATCCATCCGTGATCGACGCCTCAACCTTCAACCCCAACGCCGACGGCACCACGCTCGCGCTCTCGTCACAGACCAACTTCTTCATCGCATTCCAGAGCGTCGCGATGTACGGCGGGCTGATCTCGGATGAGCTCTGGAGCGGTGCCGCGCGGCTGCAGACCAATCGCCTCGGCGCACGCGTATTCGCGTCGACGGACGACATCAACACCAACTTCTTCGCGCCATTGAGTCTCGCCATCGCGTCGAACGAGAACGCGATTGGGGCGCTTCAAGGCGGTCCCGGCGCGGCGACGGATCTCAATCTCGCGCGTGCGTCGATGAACCTCGGCTTCTCGCTGGAGCTCATGGCCGAGACCATGTGCGCCGGGGTCATCCAGGGCGGTCCACAGTTGAGCGATGCGCAGCTGATCGATTCTGCCATCACGCGGTTCACCAGTGCGGTAGCCATCGCGACGGCGGCAGGGAGCGCCGGGACGGCGATCCTGAACGAAGCCAATGTCGGGCTCGCGCGGGCCTACCTCCAGAAGGGTGACTACGCACACGCCGGCCAGACGGCGGCGCTGGTGCCGGCCAATTTCGTTGCCAACGTAATCACGAGCGCGAACGTGAGCACGCAGGGATCGTTAGGTAACGCGTTCTATGGTAATACGGTGGGCGGTCAGATCGTGGCGCCGGCGCGGTATCGCATCGGTGACCCGCGGATACCGATCGACAGCACGCGGCCGGGCGGCACGCTCAATGGACTCAAATACGTCGTCGAGGCGAAGTACAACGCGTACGGCGATCAGATTCGTCTCGCGTCGGGGCTCGAGGCCCAGTACATCGCCGCCGAGGCCGCGATCCACGGCAGCAATAGTACTTCGGCCGCCATCACTCTCATCAACGCGCGACGTACAGTGGGCGGGCAGGGCGCATACGGCGGTGCAACGGACAGCTTGTCTGTAGTTACGGAGTTACTCAACCAGCGGGCCCGCGACTTCTGGCTCGAGGGGAAGAAGCTGGGCGATCTGCGTCGCAATCCGTCGGTTGCGCTGGCGTCCACACTCACCGACCCGAACGGCTCGACCTTCTACGCGCCGAGCAAGGCAGCGACGTTCGGCAGCACCTTCTGCGCGCCCATCCCGCCGCAGGAGACGAACGCCAATCCTAATTTCAAGACGCCATAGCGGGGTGCGTGATGCGTGGCGCGCGATCTGTTACGCGCCACGCGCCGTCAAGAACCCAACCCACACCCCTCATGGATCCTCGGCCGCACGCCGTGCTGGTGCGGGCGGAATCGATTCGGCTGCGCCGCACCACTCGGCCAGGTCCGCATCCGTGCAATTGCCGTCCCATGTCTCGGGGACTGGCGTAAGGCGGCGATGCTCGCCTGCTCGCGATTCGAAGAGCAGCCAGGGGCGACGGCGTTCCGATTCCTTGTCGGGCAGACGTTGGCGAAGCCGCGCCAGCGAGTCCGAAATGGATTGCGGTTCGACTCGATAGACTTTCCATACTACCCCTCTCGAGTCAGTGAATTCACGATACTGCTTCATAAGTGTTCTCGCCGCCGAAAGTCCAAAGGTATGCAGAGGGTCGGAGTAGCGCTTGTCACCAATGTGCGGCGGGCGTTTCGGAATGCGCGACGGGAGCCCATCCCGTCCCGCGTTTTTCATAAACACTCATCACGTAGAGCGGCGACGGGGCCTTCTGTCCCCAGCACGTTTCGTCAAGCTCGGCTTTGTAAGTCACGACGACCGTGAGCGAGTCCTGCACGACGCGAAAACCGCTGAGAGCATACGTCGCCACTCGACATTGTTTGACGTATTGAGCCGTTGACGCCGCGGTTGCACGGCGCACCCCGGACACATCGGCGTCCACGACGCCCTCGCCCATCGCCTGCGCAAAGGCGAGCGTGTCCTGCGCCTTTAACGCGCTCCAGAGCGCGCGTTCTCGTGCAACGATGAGCGAATCCGGACTCGCGCTCGAAGGCGCGGTAGCTTGCGCCGCGAGAGACCCCGATTGTGCAACGACCGTCAACAGAGCGAGAGTGATGGTAGCGCGTCGCATGCTCGATCCTTGCGCAGTGATATTGAGTGCAGGTTGTCAGCCCTTGACCTCGGCCGCCATGGGCTCCGGCGCCAAGCTGCGCTTAATTGCGCTCAGTAGTCGCTCGTCGTCAACCCGCTTTCGTCCGGGTAGCTTCGCTTTCCGTACTTTGTGGCCGGGCCACCCAGCAATCCGTCTCAAGCCTGACGCGCCGTGAAGCAGCTCTCGACAATCCGAAACGTCGCCATGGTTATCGCGCTCATGGGAATGACCACGAGTGCGTTCATGGCGCGAGCTCATGCCGAGCGTCATCGACCGGGCACACTGCTGATCATGAATGCCGCGTCAATCACGCGGCCGGTGCGCGCCGTGTTGGACAGCTTCAGCGCTCGCACCGGGGTCAAGTACGAACAAGAGCCGGGCGCCAGTCTGGAGATCGCGCGCCGCTTCACGGAGCTGAATCGAACGGCGGACGCTCTGTTCCTCGCCGATCCGGAAGTATTTCCACAGTTGCTCATGCCGAAGTACGCGCATTGGTATGCGCTCTTCGCACGCAACCGCATCGTTCTTGCCTACACCGAGCGTTCGCGCGGCGCCAAGGAAATCAACGGAAGGAACTGGCGTCGTGTGATTACAAGATCGAACATCGAGGTCGGGCGGGCCGATCCGAATGCCGATCCGTCGGGCTATCGCACGTTGCTCGCGATGCAGCTCGCGGAAGCGCATTACCACGAGCCGGGGCTGTTCGCACGGTTGTTGGCGGCGGCACCGCAGCGGAATGTCAGACCCCGCGAAGCCGACCAGGTCGCCCTGCTGCAGACCGGCGAGCTCGATTACATCTGGACCTATCAGAATCTCGCCGAGGACGATGGACTGAAGTTCGTGAAGCTGCCTGACGAGATCGACCTCGGAAATCCGAGCGACAGCGCGACGTACGCGCGCGCATCGACGCGCGTGCTCGGAAAACGTGAGGGCGATACGGTCACTGTGCGAGGCGCGCCGATACTATTCGCGTTCTCCATTCCTACGAACGCCGAGAACCCATCGCTTGCCGAGAAGTTTGTCGCGTATCTGATCTCCGCGGATGGCAAGCGCATCTTGCGGGCACAGCACCTCGATGTGCTCGATCATGTTGCCGCGACAGGCGGTGACCTCCCGAAGATATTGAAGTAACGAATCCCGCAAAGACGGTGTTAGCTTTCAAGTAGCTGGTGAACAGCCACCGGGCTGCTCTCTTGCGTACTCCGCGGCGTCACAATGCGCGGCCTTCCCGCTGGTCGTTGCCTCTGGGCACGAAGAGTGATCTCCATCGAGGTGAGTCTCCCATATGCAATTCGAGCAGAAATGAAAAAAGTCATGACGAATGCTGCACGTCCGAGAGTTCCGATGGTTCCAGTCCCAAGCGGATTGCGGCTTGCCACGATACTCATGAGCGCTTCCGCTGCAACCATTCGAACGGAAGATGCCATGGAGGGCATCGACTATTTCTGCCCGAAGTGTGAGCGCACGCTTCTGGAGAACATCGAGATGGGAACCATCCAGCTCGCGGTGAAATGCTTCGACTGCCAAACCGTGTCGATGCCGCCCGTTTGATCGCGCTACACAAGCGGTTGCCGTCGCTGAGTCCATGACTCTACTCCGTCTTCCGGCCTTCATTCGCGAGCATATCGATCAGATTATCTCCGAGTGGGAGACCTTCGCGGGCACGCTCGAAACGGAAACGCCACTGGACAGGGCGGCGCTGCGCGATCACGCCAAGGAAATGTTGAGTGTCGTCGCGGATGACCTGGATCGACCGCAGACGGTGCGACAGCAGGTGGACAAGGCGCAGGGAAAGCGCGACGCGGATCCGGAGGGACGGCCCACTGCCGCGCAACAACATGGCGCGGGCCGCGCACTGAGCGGTTTCACCGTCGAACAGATGGTGTCGGAATTCCGGGCGCTGCGAGCGAGCGTGCTGCATCTATGGAGTCGCGAGCGCGGCGGCGCGGATGCAAACGATCTGGAAGATCTCACGCGTTTCAACGAGTCGATCGACCAGGCGATTGCGGAGTCCATCGCAACGTACACGCGTGGCGTGCGCCAATCTCGCGACCGGTTCTTAGCTGTCCTCGGGCACGATCTCCGCACACCCCTCGGTGCGATCATGACGTCGACGCAATTCCTTCTCGACGTCGGCAACCTCCAGGATACGCAATTGAGCCTTGTCACTCAAATGCGGAACAGCGCTCGGAGAATGAATCGGCTCGTGGGCGATTTGATCGAGCTCACTCGAACGCGCATGGGGGACAGCATCCCCATCACTCGTGCGCCATTCGACATGGGCAAGCTGCTTCAGGACGTGGCGAACGAGATAGGCGCGTCCTATCCAACGCACCCAGTCCAAGTGCGAAAGTCTGGAGATTTGCGTGGGGCATGGGACTGCGAACGACTGACGCAGGCGCTGGTCAATCTGGTGAGCAATGCCGTCCACCACGGAACAACCAACGGGCCGATCACTATCAGGGCTGCCGGCGAGGAGCGCGAAGTGGTTGTCTCGGTGCATAACGAGGGGGAGCCGATCGGGGAGGACCGCATCGACCGTCTGTTCGACGCAATGAAAGAGATTCAGCCCGGCGGCATACACGACCGGAGACATCTGGGCTTGGGCTTGTACATCGTCGACAAGATCGTCGCCGCGCACGAAGGGCGGATCGAAGTGCAGTCAAGGAACGGCGAAGGCACGACGTTTACCATCCATCTGCCACGTGCCACCTGAGCACGCAGCGTTGGCCTCAGGCCGGAGGATCTGAATCGTGTGGCTCGATGGTAGTCGGGCGCTCGTCCGACACCTGCTGTTCGTACTTATGCTGAATCCGCGCGATTTGGTCGACGAGTAGCTCGAAGTCCTCGTCAGGCAGACCGTCGCATGCGGCGCGCAGGCGCTGCGCGATCTTTTCCTTCAAAGAATCTAGCTGCCGTTGTTGCCAGTCTCGCCGGTCATAGTCATGCGCCATCAATCCCTCATAGGACACCGCACGCCTCACGGGTGCACGGAGCGGGCCAGTTGCTCCCTCAATCAGGTCTTTTGCTTGGCTTTCGACGTTTGTAGGAGACTCGGCGAAATTCAGCCTGCTGCGCGCCTCAATGAAGAGTGAGCGTATCACGGGCGAGCACGATGCTGGTGGCGTTTGACATCGCCTCGTAGTAGCCGAGGAATCGCATTGATTCCTCGGAGGGCCGCAAACGAAGATTCTCCGCCCAGCGGAATCCGATTGGCTGATACAGTAGCTCGGCCGCGACGCGGAATGGTCGGCGCGCTCGACCGACATCGACGTCGTAGTGGGTGCGATTGCCGCCGCTCACGAATGCGGGATCCGCCCCGGCATCGCCTTGTACGGCGATGTCGTGATTGGCGGTGGACTTGTCGAAGCCGCGGGGCAAGATGCGGTTGTCCTTCACGTACGCGATGCCGGAGAGCAGGCCCGTCGTAACCTGACCCTGCGGGTCACGCATTATTGCCTCGAAAATCTGTACTTGGTCGGAGCGCGTGATCTCGCGATAGTGCGGCTCGAACCTCAATCGGTCGTCGTCGTTGTCGTTACCGACGATGCGTCCGCTCGGCAACAGCGCTCCCGACTCGAAGAGCGTTGCGCCGGCGGAGTCGCGCACCGTGACGTGCAGCCAGGCGCGGCGGGACGGATACGCGGTCGGCAACTTGTGACCCGTAAGGTTTCGGACCTCGACATCCACGACGATGTGTCCGTTCCCGTTAGGCGATGGCGTCAGCGTCACGGTTGCCGCCTGAGCAAGGATCTCGCGCGTGCGAGCGGTATTGGCGTCGAGCTCCTGCGGCAACGCCTCGACGGCGAGCTCTGCGCGATAGCGATTGAGCATGCCGAGCAGGAGGAAGTTGCCGCCTGGAAACCAGTGGCGCCGCGGGTCGGGGCGCGGCGGTCCGCGCACGGCAGTAATCGGCGTGCTATCGCCCGGCGCCACGACAAGGGGCATGTGACAGGACTGGCAGCTCTGCTCGTTGCGATAGGCGCTGTGCTGCCACTCGAGAAAGGGCATCTGCTCCGGCAGCGTCCCGACACGCCTGCCTAACGAATCGAAGGTCGGCGTGTAGAGCGTATGACACGTCGCGCACAGCTCCGACTGCCGAATATGCTCCGCTTGCGTGGGGACAAAGCCGCTCGACGAGTGCATGACCGTCGTGTGCCCCCGATCGACGACGTACGGCCCGAAGATCGGCCGTCGACCGATTGGCGACGTCGTGTCGATCACGAACCCACCGTTGAAGCTCGAGCGATCGCCCAGTCGGTCCCTCTGGATCTGGTGGCAAGTGGTACACGACACCCCGTCGGCGGCGAGACTGTCGAGCGGATCCGTGCCACGTATCGTCGGGAAGTGGTCGAAGACAGTTCCACGTCCGCCGGCAGCCTTCGCCGTAAACCGCTCCATCGGCATGTGGCAGGTGGAGCATTCGTCCTGAATCTCGGCGCGCTCCGTTGGATGATCGAGCGTCTCGCGGCGCACCGATGCCTGCCAATACGGATCACGCGCCGAGTTTGCCATGACGGACGCCCGCCAATCGAAGCCGATCGACGCGTCCTGCCCCGACTCCGTCGTTAGGCTGTTGTGGCAGGGCATGCACCGATCCGCAGTGAGGAAGTGTGCGGGGCTCACCCGCGCGGCAGTAGCGGATGCGGTGTCGTACCCCGTCGCGGCGACCACGAGCGCGAGGGCGATAAAGCCGGCGAGGTAGAAGGCGAGGCGATTCAACGCTGGCATCCCGGGCACCACCCTTTCCATCCCGTGAAGAAGGGCCCGTCGGCCGTGTCCCACAGCAGGTAGGCAAGGATCTGCGCGTGGCGCATGTCTCGTTCGTTGAGGGGAATGTTCACGCCGACACTTCCGCGAACGTGTTGCAATGCGCTGAGCGAAATCTGGAATTGCGGTACCGTACTCCATTCCACCGGCGCGCCACTGACGATATCGTGGGTGGCGGCAAGCTCGATCATTGGGGTCCAGATACGTGAGATCGGTCCGAAGGGAATCGTTTTCCCGAGCACTCCGCTGAACGAGATCGTGCGTGGAGACAACGCGAGATCCCTCGGGATCTCGATGCCGCCTTGGAACTGGAAGAAGCTGTTGGCCGGCAGGAGTTGCGCGCCGAGCAGATAGCCTTCGTAGGAAGTGGTCCCACTGCCGAGTGCGAGGCTCTGATCCCCCGTGGGCAAGATGATGCCGGCGAGGCCGCTCAGAATGGTGCCACTGGCCGGGTTGGCCACGAACACGTGCTTCGCGGCGACCGATACGTCGCCCAACCCGCCAGCCCAGGCAGAGCTCGGGCGATTGATGAATCCAAACGGCGCGTCCACCTCGAGCTGACTTCGTGTGCCAAACCGCTGCTCGTAGATTAGATGATTCGTAACAGCGCCTGGACCGCTTGTCTCGACGGTGCCGGTGAGCACGAATTCGTCCTCCGGAAATGCCTTTTCAGTGATGTCAGCAAGGGGGACATTGAACTCTCCATGGGGCCACGCGCGGTTGGTGCACAGGCTCCGGATGTACGCCGCGACATTGCGGATCTGGTCGGGCGTGAGGAGATCGCGAAAGGCGGGCATGATGCGACTGAAGCCGCGCACCGGGCCGCCGTCGCGAATGACGGCCATCCAGTCGACGGCCGATTCGGGGCTCGTCGCGCGACAATCTGTGAAATCCGGAAGCGGCACGGCGAAGCCGACGGTCGATTGCGGAGCGCCTGCTCCGTTCGAGCCGTGGCAGGCAGCGCAGGTGGAGCGAAAGATCTGCTCGCCGCGCTCCGTCGCCGAGCTATCGACATTCTTCTCGGCGAGCCGCGCGTGAGACGCTGCAATGACGGACAGATCGGCCGCGCTACTCGCCGCAACGCTCACGCCGACTATGGAAAGCACCACGGTGGCGATGCCAATGATCCTGCGTACACTCATTGAGCAACCGAGGGAGTTTGTCGAAGGAAGAAAGTAATCAGGTCTTCCGTCAAAGGGTCCTGGGGCATCCATGAGCTTGGACTCGACGCTCCTGACTCGCAACGCGGTCTAACTTGCTCGCCGTGACTGACTCATACGCTGGCCGAAGGACGATTCCCAATGTCCTTTCTCTTTCGCGAGTTCTCTTAGCCGTCCTGTTCGTTCCAGCGGGACGCTCGGGTCGCATCGCTCTGATCTGCCTCGCCGCCGTCACCGACTTCCTGGACGGATGGCTTGCACGACGGACGCATAGTACCACGCGGTGGGGAGCGCTGGTGGATCCGATTGCGGACCGCATTTTCGTGCTCGTCGCGATTGTTGTGTATGTGTTAAACGGCGAGCTATCCGTTCTTGAGTCGCTCTTGTTTCTGTTGCGCGACATTGCAACGGCTCTGGGGTTCGTCGTTGCTCGCATCGTGCCGACATTGCGAGCCGTCGAGTTCAAAGCGCGCTTTCCCGGCAAGATCGTTACTGTGCTTCAACTCGTGACGCTCATTGCACTCGCCCTCGGTGCCCAACCGCTCATACCGTTCGTCGCGCTCGTTGCTCTCGCGTCGGCAGTCGCCATCGTGGACTACACGCGCGCCGTTTGGCGCGCCTGAGGGCGGTAAGGACTTCGTCAGACATGTCAGTCGGAGCGCTCAATGCGTCGCCGCGGTCCGCGCGCTCGCTGATTCCTGGTCTGCGGGCATTTTCCCGTGACTATTTCGGATGAATTTCCCTCGCTGCCCGAGCAGATCGATGCCCGCGGACATGACGCTGAACAAGACGACAACTCCACTGAATCGATCGGCGAACCGAGCGAGGGCGGCTCCCCAGTTGAGTCGGTACGCGCCGTACGCACGTTGCGCGGCCTTGCTCATCGCGTCCCAACCCGACGAAGTGAGCTCGACGCCCGTACCAACGCCGTCCGGAAGGAAGCGGACGTCGATGAGCTGCGCGTCTGACTCCTTTTGCGATGGATGAAAAGTGAAAGCGACGCGATGTGGCGCATCGAACGCCGTGACCTTTCCCCAGAGCATCCGCGTGCCGTCGTGGTGCTCCTCGTAAATTTGGCCTCCCACTCCGCACTCGAACCCCAGCCGCTTGATGCGCCTGCCGCCTATCGAGTGCGAATAGCGCGGCCACCAATCGCCGAACTGGGACGTGAATCGCTCGAACGCCGCTCGCTGGCTCCATGGCACGTCGATGGATCGCCGAATGGGCTCGGGCAGCTTCGGTTGCGTGGCCACTAGCGAATCCTCCCGTTGCTCACAAGACATGCTGTAATCCCTACTCCGAGATCTGGCCGCCGCCCCGACCTTCGTCCAGTACCTACGCCACCTTTAGTTCAGGCGTCGCTGGAGCCGGAATCGTCGCTTCGATCGGCACGACCTTCCCCTTTCCGATCCCGTTGATGGTCTTCCACGCCGCGAGCGCCTAGTCACCGCGCTTTAGCGAGTCGGTTCGCCCGGGGAACCGCGGTTTTGGCGAGTTAAGTCACGGTCGCCTCGAGGGAAGCGCGCGTCGTGTCGGGCGAAGTAGCGGTCGTGTCCGGGAAAGCGCCGGTCGAGTGGAGGGAAGCCTCGGTCGTGTCGAGGGAAGCGAGCGTCGTGTCGGGCGAAGCAGCGGCCGCGTCGGGTGAAGTGCCGGTCGTCTCGGTTGAGGTCTCGGTCGCGTCGGGTGACGTGCCCGTCGTGTCCGGGAAAGCGCCGGTCGTGTCGGGGAATGCCGCGGTACACTCCGTTGGAGCTCGCGTCGACCTCGGGATTGCACGGGTCGCCTTCGGACTTGCCGCGGTCAACTCCGGTGTTGCTCCCGTCGCGTACGGGATTGTCGCGGGCGCCGACAAGGTTGCCAGGTGATACGGCCGGAAGAGTATCGGCGCCGAGGTTTTTGCTCCCGGCGCCTTCAGTGTTGGATCGGGCGCCTTCGGTGGTGAACGGTTCACTTCTTTGGTACATGCGGGGCGCCGCCGGCTGGCCTCATCGCGCCTCGATTCCAGAACCCGAGCACGCAAAAGAATCTTCTCGCGTCGGCAGAGTGGGAGGCGTGACTATGGGACCCCGTCATCCGTCGTTCTTGAAACTCCAAAGCGCGCCTGCTTCGGCAGGCGACGCCAGTGCTGATCGCCCCCTAGCAGAGGTTGACGATGACGTCGATTCAGCGTGTAGCTACCGTGTCCGGAATTGTCTTCCTCATCGTGGCCGCTCTCGGCTTTGCCGCCGACGCCAGCGGTCACCACATGATGAACATGTCATCGGACATGCTTCTCGGTGTCTTCCCCGTGAACTCGCTCCATAACGTCGTCCACATGCTCTTTGGATTGTGGGGCATCTGGGCCGGCCGGAGCGCCAGTCGCGCGGTGACTTACGCCCTGGGCAGTGGCGCGGCGTACCTTGTCCTCGCCGTCTGCGGGATGTTCACGCCTTCGCTACTCGGCATGGTTCCGATCGGCGGCTACGACGTGGTCCTCCATCTCGTCCTCGCCGTGAGCCTCGCCGGTGCCGGCTTCTGGGCCATGTGGTTCGCTCCCGCACCGCAACAGCGCGACGTGCAGACCCGCAAGGCGGCGTGACGGCGGTCGTCGATCCAGACGTACGCGCGGTCGGCTCCGCTGAAGCGGAGCCGCCGCCCCTGCCGGAAGCGCTGGAGCGGTTTCTTCGAGTCTCGAACGTTCAGCAGAAGCTCCGCCTTCTGCCCACGGTGGCGGCGGCGGCGCTCCTGCTCATCCTCGCCCTCACGGTCGCTTTCGGTCTCGTTACCGAAGCACGCATGGCGCACCTCGACGGTCCGGCGGCCATCGACCGCGTGCGCATGCTGCAGCGCGCGTCGTGGCTGCTCATCGCCCTCATCACGCTCGGCGCAATCGGTGCGCTCGCCGTTCTCGCGAACGCGATGAGCAGATCCATAACCGAGCCAATTCGCGCTGCCGCCGCGGTCGCCAACCGGCTCGCACGCGGCGAAGGTGGACTCGCCATTCCCGACGCAAGCGACGACGAGATCGGCCAGCTGCTGCGCGCGATGGGACGGCTGTCGTCATACATGGACGAGATGGCGCTTCACGCGGGTGCCATCGCCAACGGTGACCTCGCGGTCCGCGTGACACCGCGGGCGCCGGGCGACCGGTTCGGCAATGCCTTCAACGGGATGGTGCAGTACCTCGGCGACATGGCTGCCGCTGCCGATCGGATCGCCGCCGGAAACCTAACGAGTCGCGTGTCGCCGCGCTCCGATCGCGACAGCTTCGCTCTCGCCTTCGGTTCCATGAGCGACGCACTGTCTCGGCTCATGCGCGAGCTGCAGTCCACAGCCGACGTCGTGGCGCAAGCGTCGGCGGCGGTTTCCGCCTCGGCGCAAAAGCTGTCCGACAACACCGGGTCTGCCGCGTCTGCCGTGAGCGAGACGACGGCAATCGTCGAGCAGGTGCAGGAGTACATCGCTGGCACCGTGGAAGAGAGCAGGGCGATGGAGACTCTCGCGTCAGAGAGCGCGACGAACGCGGACGCGGCTGGTGAGGCGATGCGCGAAGCAGTCGCCGTGCTCGCGCGCATCGGCACGAAGGTCGCCGAGATCGACAAGATCATCGATTGGACGGATCTGTTGGCGCTCAATGCCAGCATCGAGGCCGCGCGCGCGGGTAATGCAGGGCGGGGTTTTGCCGTTGTGGCCGACGAGGTGCGCCGGCTCGCCACCCACATCCGAGACGTGCTGCGCGAGGTCATCGGGTTCGCCGAGTCGGGCGGTGCTGTCACTGCCAACGCGGAGCAGGTCCTCGCGCGCCTCGGACCCTCCATCCGTCAGACGTCGCAGATGGTGGAGCGCACGGTGAGCGCGTCGGCCGAGCAATCCACGGGATTGGGCGAGGTATCTCGGGCCGTGAACGAGGTGGAGGCTACGGCGCGCGAGAATGCACGCTCTGCCGAGCTGCTCGCGGCGACGTCGCAGCAGCTTGCGGCGCAGGCGGATGCGTTGCGGGAGCTGGTGTCCGCGTTTCAGAGTGGCGCGTGATGCGTGATACGTGATACGTGATACGTGATGCGTGGCGCGCTAGCGAATCCTTACATACATCTGACGGAATCGTATTGCGCAGTGCCCGCTGAAATGGGAATGTCTCGCGCATGAAACGATTCCTACTCGCATTCGCCCTCGCTGGCTGCAGCTCGAGTCAGCCCGCCGAACATTTGGGCTACATCACGCGCCTCGGGAACGACACGATCTCCGTAGAAAATGTCGCTCGACGGGGCGATACCCTAATGATCGACGGCGTCGACCGATTTCCGCGTGTGCGACAGCGGCACGCCACTGTGACGTTGGCACCCGAAGGCGGCATTCGCCGCCTCGTCATGGACATCACCACGCCGAGCGCTCCCACCAAGGAGAGAGCGCTGCACGTCGTCGTCGATGTGACTCGCGATTCGGTGCTCATGACGAAGCGCGACAGCGCCAGCTACAGGCGCTGGGCGTTCGGGCACGGGCCCGTGCCCGTCGTGGCACACGTACCGCAGATGTACAGCCTGTATGACCTCTACTTCGAGGCTGCCCTCGCACGCCCGCCAGTGTCGGCGACACCAGCGGCTGACACCGTCCCGTTGCGACAGGTCTACCTCGATCGGGAATTTGATCGCTTCCCGTTAGGCCATGCCACCGTGCGCCGCCTGCCCGGCAACAAGGCCGAGGTGTGGCACGATTGGCTCTCGGGGGTTGGCCAAGCGACCCTCGACTCGAGCCACAAGCTGCTCACCTACTCTGGCGCGCGGACCACGTACAAAGTGGACGTGACGCGCACGGCGGAAACAGCGAACCTTCCGGCGGTCGCCGCGCAATTCGCAGCGCGCGAGACAAGAACAGGGGTGTCACAATTGAGCGTTCGTGATACGGCACGCGCCACGATCGGCACCGCCACATTTGCCGTCGACTACGGACGTCCGCTCGCGCGCGGACGGAAGCTGCTCGGGGACGTCGTGCCGTTCGACTACGTGTGGCGCACGGGCGCCAACGCGGCCACGCAATTCACCACGTCAGCGCCGATCATGCTCGCCGGATTGGCGCTACCGGCGGGGACGTACACCCTGTGGACGATTCCACGCACGAATGGCGGTGCCGATCTGATCGTGAACAAGCAGTTTGGCCAGTGGGGAACTGATTACGACGAAACGCGCGACCTCGGCACCGCACCGCTGCATGTGGAGTCAGCGAGCGCCCCCGTCGAGCGGTTCACGATCTCCATCGTGGGGGTCGACCACAAACATGGGACGCTCGCGATGGAGTGGGGTCCGTTTCGGTGGACGGCTCCGATCGTTGTGGGTAAAGGGTAGTGGGTTGCGGGTGCGTGACGCGTGACGCGCCACGCATCACGCGCCCCTACCTGTCCAGTAGCGCCACGGGAACCGGAACCTGTCCCTTCGACTCGACGACGAAGACCACGCGGCGGTTCGATTCCGCGCCCGTGCGATCGCGTGAGGCACCTGGAACAACGAGCCGAGTCTTGCCGTAGCCGACCGTCTTCACGAGCTGGTCGGGGACACCCTGCGCGACGAGATAGCTCTTCACAGCCTCCGCGCGACGACGGGACAGCTCGAGGTTGTACTGCGCGCCACCGGCCGGATCGGCGAATCCTTCCACGGTGATGAGCGAACCCTGATAGTAGCGCTGGGTCACTTGCGCGAAGCGGCCCAGTGCGGCGCGATCACGATCGCGAACCATGGACTGGTCGAAGTCGAAGTTGACCGGCAGGGCGAACTGCATGCCCTGTTCGACCATGGCGATCTTGGCGCCGAATTCGGTCTTCAGGCCTTGCAGATCGGTCCGGAGCGACTGAAGCTCGTTGCGGAGCGACTGTTGATCGTTGCGAAGCGACGCAATGTCTTGCTGAGCGGCGCTATCCGCGGCTACTCGGTCGGTGCGCTCGGCGCCGATCGCAGTGCGCTGCTCGGCCATCGCTTTTTGTAAGGCGCCCCGTGTCGCGCAGCCTGCGAGGAGCAGCGACGCGGCGCTCGCGATTATTGAAGTTGTAAACCGTCCATGATGCATCATGTGAAGCTCCGGTTGGGTCATCGTTTTCGGCAGACGCAAGAATCCTGCTCTCGTGCCAGCTCGTGACCCAAGTCACAGGCTACATAGGTTTGCGGGCGGCAGCTCCTTCGCTTCGCTCAGGATGACATGAGAGACGTCACTCAGGATGCGAGAGACATCTACTTGATGACATGAGAGACATCTACTTAACGAGGGGATGAGCCATGATTGCAAAGTTTCATCGATTGGCAGCCGCGGTGGCCCGAGCGACGGGGTCTGCGTGGGCATTCATCGCGGCGCTGGTCGTCATCGTGCTCTGGGGGGTGGTCGGGCCGGCGTATGGGTACTCGAATACCTGGCAGCTGGTCATCAATACCGGTACAACCATCGTCACGTTTCTGATGGTGTTCCTCATTCAGAACACGCAAAACCGTGACGCTTATGTCGTGCACCTCAAGCTCGACGAGTTGATTCGAGCCGTCGCTGGCGCGCGGAATACGCTGGTTGGGATGGAGCATCTGTCGGACGCAGAGCTGCAGCGCCTGGAGACGGAGTTCGAGGCGCTACGGGCTCACGCGGCCACACGTCGCGCCCAGCGGAATGCACTGCGTCGTTAGGCTAGATTTGCGGAGCACGGCGCGACGGCGTAGTTTACCGCCGCTTCCTTCCTTTTTCGGGACGTCATGATGCGACTTCGCCTTATCAGCCTCTGGCTCGTTGCCGCGCCCGTCGTCATTGGTGCGCAGACGCCGCGACCGCCCGCCACTTCGATCATCACGCAGAGCGCACGGAGCTCGGCGGACCCCTCGGCGTCATTCGACCCTTCGCGTCTCGCGCGGATTGATACCTGGCTGCAGGGCCTCGTGGTCCAGCGGAAGATTCCCGGAGTCGTCGCCCTCATCGTCCGAGACGGACGCGTCGAGTACTTCAAGGCGTTCGGCGTGCGGGACGTGAGCACCGGCGAGCGGCTGCATACCGACGACATCTTCCGTATCGCGTCGCAAACCAAGGCAATCACGTCGCTCGCCGCGATGATGCTCTGGGAGGAGGGGAGGTTCGCACTCGACGACCCCGTTGCGCGCTATCTCCCCGAGTTCGAGCACCAGACGGTGCTCACGAAGTTCAACGCGCGTGACTCGAGCTACGAGTCGAAGCCGGCCGAGCATGCCACGACCATCCGCGAGTTGTTCACGCACACGTCGGGGCTGGATTACGCCGCTATCGGGAGTGAGGAGTTCAAGGCGATCTATGCGAAGGCGGGCGTGACACCGCTTGGCCGGGAAGGAGAGACGTTGGCGCAACGAGTCGGCACGCTCGCGAAGCTACCGCTCGCCCAAGAGCCGGGCGCCCGCTTCCGGTATTCTCTCTCGGTGGATGTGCTCGGCCGTCTCGTCGAAGTGCTGTCCGGCATGCCGCTCGACGCGTTCTTTCGGACGCGGATCTTCGAGCCGTTAGGCATGCGCGACACGTACTTCGAGCTTCCGCCAGCAAAGCGCGCGCGACTCGTCGCACTGCACACGCTGAAGGGTGACAGGTTGGTGCCTACGCACGAAGCGACACTCGCCTTGCATCCGGACTTCCCGGCACGGCACGTGACCGACTTCTCGGGGGGCGGCGGCCTGTCGGGGACGATCACCGATTACGCGCGCTTTCTTCAGCTCTTTCTCAATCAGGGTGCGCTCGATGGCCAGCGCCTGCTCGGCCGCAAAACGGTGGAGATGATGCTCACCGATCAGTTGCCGGCAGGCGAATTCGCCTTTGGACTCGGCTTCTCGCTGGAGACGCCGGCGAACGATTTCCAGTCACCGCTGTCGGTCGGTTCTTTCTCATGGGGCGGCGCGTTCAACACGACGTATTGGGCGGATCCGCACGAGCGGCTGATTGGGCTGATTTATACGAACACTTTCGGAGTGCCCGTCAATCTCGGCGACACGTTCAAGGTGCTCGTGTATTCTGCGCTGAAGTAGTGATGCGTGATGCGTGGCGCATCACGCGCCACGCACCCGCAACCCACTGCTACCGCTGCTCCACGGGGATGCGGACGCGCGCGTTCTCCCATTCGACGTCCATGCTCGCTGTCCTGTTCGAGCGGCGGCGGAGCGTGATCGTCAGCATCTCGACTGGATTCGCGAGCTGCTCGACCGGAAGCACTGCTGCACCGGCGTCTTTCGTACGCACCTCATCGTCGATCGGAACGCCCCACCGTTGCACATCGCTGTTCACCACGACGCGCCATTGCTTTTCGTCCGGAATTGCGTAGAGCGAGTACCATCCCGGCGCGACATTAGTGCCGGCGATTCGCGCGGCGAAAGGTACGTAGATCGTCGTTGCCTCGTTGGCGCCCAAGCGCCAGGGCGTACCGTAGGGGAGGAGCTGTCCCAGTACCTCCCGACCGCGACGACTGGGACGGCCATAGCAGACCTTGACTGTTCCGGCATCGAGCGCGACGGACGTCGAGTCCAGCGGACTTGGGCGCGCTTGGAGATCGCTCGCGTTACCGCGAATCCAGCACTCGAGTGACGGGGGATGCGTGGCGTGCGGTGCCGGCGGCGTGGCGTGTGGTGCGTGACGCGTGTCGTGTGGTGCGAGCGCAAAGGACGTGGCGAACCAGGCGGCTATCGGAAGCGAGCGACGGAGTGAGGTCTGCATGACAGGGATGGGGTCACCGAAGGACAAAAATATCTCGAGGCTCTCTCTCAATCTATCGACTCTCCAACGCCGCGCCACGCGCCGCGCGTGACGCCCCACGCGACACACACCGAACTTTTCGCTTGCGACCATCGTGGCAAAGCCACAGACTGCCTATCCCATAAGTGATCTAGGGCATGGGCAAGCAAAGTCTTTTACCTGGCACGCTCGATCTGTTGATTCTCAAGACGCTGACGGCCGGGCCGCAACACGGTTACGGCATCGCCTCGCATATCAAGGAGTGGTCGCGCGAGGTTTTGCAGATCGACGAGGGATCGCTGTATCCCGCGCTGCAGCGGCTTCGGCAACGTGGCTGGGTTGCCGCCGAATGGCGACGAACGCCAAACAACCAGCGCGCTCGTTATTACACGATCACTACTGCCGGCAGAAAGCAGCTCGGCATCGAAGAGGCGACGTTCGCCGAGATGTTCGACGCCATTCGCCGCGTGTTGCGGTCGGTGTGACGATGATGCGTCTCCGCGAGCTCGGCGCGCGACTGTACGACCGCCTCCACCGCGAACGATCGAGCGCGGAGCTCACCGAGGAGCTGCAGTACCATCGGACGCTCCTCGAGCGTGATCGCGCGAGCGGCTGCGGCATGGGCAACGCGACCTATTATCGAGAGTAGACACGCGCCATGTGGAGTCTTGGGGGGTGGTGCGTGGCCCGTGGCGCGGAACGAAGCGTAGAACTCGCCACTGGCCGCTGGCCAGTGGCGAGTCAGGCATCATGTCGATGGCCCCAACCCATCATTCTTACGGCAGTACGACAACCTGACCTTGATAGCTGCCGCCGACGGCTACTACTGCGGCGACATCGAGCTTTCCGGCTGCTCCTTTCGAGAATTCGAAACGGCCATCGATCGCGCCGCCAACCGCCACGCGGCCGTTGTAGCGCACGTTCGATTGAACCGGCTGTCCGGCGATGGTGCCAACGAAGTCCCCGTCGAACTGAAAGACGTCGGGGAACGTCCCCGGCGGATTCACGGCAACTACTGAGCACGGGCCGAACTCGAGAGCGCTCGTGGTCCCTTTGGCGGTTCCCTCGATGGTTCCGTGAAAGACCAGTTGGCCCTGTACGGTGAGCAGGCAGTTCTCCCCTTTCGGCGTGAGCGTCACCGTCGAGAAATCGACGTTAGCGTCGAAGGTCCCTGACGTTTGCGTAGGTTCGGCGGCCGTTGCCGCGACGTGTATGGCAACGCCGAGTGGAGAGGGCGGAGCCGTGAGGACGCGTCCAGCATCTCCACCACAGCCGATGACGAATACGGCGACTCCCGTGCATAGCATTTGAAGATTTTTCATGGCTTTTGCGGGTTGAGCGTAGCGGGTTGTGGGTTGTGGGTTCTGGGTCCAGAGTAGAGATCATTGCCTCGCTATTGTCAACCGCGACCCCACGCGCCACCCGCCACCCGCCACCGTCTATGCGCCGCCCTGCCAAGAAAGGCCTTTTGTTTCTCTCGTTGCTCAGCGCAAGTCAATTCCCACCGGCGACTAAGGCCTCATCCCAGGTTCCTTTAGCGGATGCTAATGTGCGGCGATGGGCGGCGGCGCTCCTCAACCACATGACGCTCGAGGAAAAGATCGGCCAGCTCAACCTGGCGCCGGGCTTTGCCCTAGGTGGGCCGATGGCCGCCGCGTCCGACAGCGACATCATTCACGGCCGCGTTGGCGCGATCCTCTGGCTCGCGGATTCGAAACAGATCGATCGCATGCAGCATTTGGCCGTCGAGAAAAGCCGGCTGCACATCCCGCTGCTCTTTGGTCTCGACGTGATCCATGGCTATCGCACGCTCTTTCCAATCCCGCTCGGGATGGCGTCATCGTGGGATCCGGCGGTCGAGGAAGAGGCGCAAGCGGTGGCGGCGAAGGAAGCGAGCGCCGCGGGTATCCGCTGGACGTTCACACCCATGGTGGACATCGCGCGCGATGCACGATGGGGTCGCATCCAGGAAGGGGCAGGCGAGGATCCCTATCTCGGCGCCGCGATGGCGCGCGCGCAGGTGCGCGGCTTTCAAGGGGCAACGCTCGGCGCGAATAGCGTGGTCGCGTGCGTCAAGCATTTCGCCGGCTACGGCGCAGCTGAAGGTGGTCGGGACTACGACGCATCGTACGTCCCCGAAGAGCTGATGAGAAATGTTTACCTGGTGCCATTTCGCGCGGCGGTCGAGGCGGGCGTCGGCAGCATCATGTCCGCGTACATGGATTTGAACGACGTCCCGGCGAGCGGGAATCAGTGGCTCATGACGGATGTGCTCCGAAAAGATTGGGGTTTTCGCGGCTTCGTAACGTCGGACGCATTCGCAGTCGCGAGCCTGCAAGTGCATGGCTTCGCGTCAGACCCTGCGGACGCGTCGTACAAGGCGATCCTTGCTGGCGCGGGAATGGACATGGCGAGTCAGACGTACCCGCGCACCCTGCGGCAGCTCGTGGCGGCCGGAAAAGTTTCGCAAGCGCAGATCGACGCCGCGGTGCTGCCGATCCTCGAGGTCAAATATCAGATCGGGCTCTTCGATCATCCCTACGCGGGCGCGGCAAATACCGCGAGCGATGGGAACTCCGAGGCCCGCGCGCTCGCGCGAGAGCTCGGCGCCCGTTCGATGGTGTTGCTCAAGAACGAGAATCACACGCTGCCGCTCTCGAAAGCGGTGAAGAACGTTGCGGTGATCGGCATGCTCGCGGACTCGCCCATAGACATCACCGGTGGTCCGACGCCCGCGGGCATGTTCAGTCGAACGAGCGATGTCCCGGCAGTCACGGTGCTGAGCGCACTGAAGAGCCGCCTCGGCGCCGAGGCACGAATCACGTATGTCGGCGGGCCAGCAATGTCAAAGGTTTATCCGGGTTTGCTGGACATGTTTCTCGGGAATAAGCCAGGACCAGCGCCGACACCGACGGAGGTGGCTGACTGGACGAGCAAAGCGAAGACGGCCGCTGAGCAAGCGGACTTGGTCATCGCCGTCGTTGGCGAGCCCGCGGCGATGAGCGGCGAGAACTCCTCTCGCGCAACGCTGGATCTACCTGGGATTCAGCAGCAGATGCTCGAGGCGGCGGCGTCGTCAGGCAAGCCAGTCGTCGTCGTCCTCGAGAACGGCCGGCCACTGGAGATCAATTGGGTCGCGGACCACGCTGCCGCAATTCTCGAAGCCTGGCTGCCGGGCGTGGAGGGAGGGAATGCCGTGGCCGACGTGCTCTTTGGTGACGTGAATCCAGGTGGCAAGCTTCCGGTGAGCTGGCCGCGATCGGCAGGGCAGGAGCCGCTCTACTACAACCACAATCTCACCCATTCGCCGGAGAGCGATTCGACGTTCACCTCGCGCTACTGGGACCTCACGAACAAGCCGCTCTACGTGTTCGGCTACGGGCTGAGCTACACGACATTCCAGTTTGCTAATCTGCGGCTGTCGAAGACGAGCATGAAGGCTGGTGACAGCACTGACGTCTTGATCGACGTGACGAACAGCGGCGCCGTCGCCGGCGACGCGGTCGCGCAGCTGTACATTCATCAGCGCTACGGCTCGGCGTCGCGTCCGGTGCGACAGTTGGAAGGCTTTCGACGTGTCGCATTGCGACCTGGCGAGACGAAAACGCTTCACTTCACGTTAGGCAGGAAAGAGCTGGAGTTCTGGAGTCCGCAAACGAAACGGTGGGGAGTGGAACCGAGCCTTTTTGACGTGTGGGTGGGCGAGGATTCGCGCGCCGAGCTGCATGCGCAGCTGACGATCCGACCATAGCATGGGCGTGGGATGCGTGATGTGTGGACGGGACGTGGCGCGCGGGGCGCGGGGCGCGTGGCGCGTGGCGCGTGGCGCGAACAGCAGATCCTTCGCTTCGCTCAGGATGACACCCAACCTGTGATCCTGAGGAGCCCTTCGCTTCGCTCGAGGGCAGGCTCCGCGACGAGGGATCTGCTTTTCGCGCTGCCCGCTACCCGCTACCCTCTACCCTCTACCCTGTAGGCGGCGCCGGCGAAGGACGGCGAAGCTGAAGGATTGGTGATCACCCTGCGGGGTCCGATGCGTGTCGCTCAGGCCGTGAACGTAGCTGAAGGCCTGGCCGAACTCGGACGCCAGCAGCTCCGGAGTGTATCGTCTCACTTCCAGACCATGGGACTCCGTGGGGCCATCGGGCGCGAACGTGGCGACGATCAAAGTACTGTCGGGGCGCAAGGCATTCGCCGCCGTCGCGACGTAGCGTCGCCGTTGAGCTGCATCGATGAGGAAATGGAAAACCGCGCGGTCGTGCCAGAAGGCGTACGCTTCGTGGCCGAGATTAGCGCTCGTTATATCCGCCTCAAGCCAACGAACAGAATCGCTTCGTGAGCCGAGGCGCTTGCGCGCTCGTGACAACGCGGCCAACGAGACGTCGAGCACGGTGAGGCGATCGAAGCCTTGGTCAAGCAGCGCGTCGACCAGGCGTGAATCACCGCCACCGACATCGATGATGGCATCGTCTGTTCTTGCTCCATACTCCCGTAGGAGCTCGATGGATTTTGTGGGCATGCGCTGGAACCAGCTTGCCTCCTCAGAGGCGAGCTTTCGATAGATCGCGTTCCAGTGCGCGGCGAGATCCATTCCTGGGAGTGGGAGTGGGAAGTATTCGATTTTTATCACGCATCACGATTCACCAGGCGCCAGGCAATCCTACGGTCTCCACGTCGTGAACGACGTCGCCGCTTCAGCCTTTCTTGGCCCCGGCTGCTCGGCGGGCTTGCCGACGTTGATGATGGCGACGATGCGCTCCGTTTGGCCCACGCCGACCGCGACGCGTGAGGCGTCGTCACCCATCACGCCACCGGTCTTGATGTGGGTTCCAAGGCCAAGGGAGACAGCCGTGAGAGCAATGTTCTGCACGGCCATCATCGCGGCGGCGTAGTCCTCTTCGCGCGTTTCCGGGTTGTCATTGTGCACGACGGAGAGCGCAATCATGCAGGGCAGGGCGCGATGCTCTGCGGCAATGGTCTCGCGCAGCCTGCGCGCAGCCTCCGCGTCTGGGAGCTTGCGGGCCTTCCGCTCGCCAAGGGCCAGGCCGTAGGCATAACGAGACTCCGGGCCGAGCACATAGAAGCGCCACGGTCGCGTGAGTCGATGATTGGGAGCGAGGATGGCTGCGTCGAGAAGCGTCTCGATTTCTGCACGGGTCACCGCACGATCCGTGAACTTCTTGATGGACCGACGTTGCTCGATGATTTCGGGGATTGGCATGAGAGGAAACTACTCTCGTCGGCCATTAGATCTACGGAGGATAATTGCTCCATTAGGTGACCCGGTCCGATCCTCCATCGTCGAATTTGCTGATGGAGTTTCCGGATCCGAAGTCCCGAGCACTGCCAAAGGCGTCGAAGCGGGAGCACCGTGCGATCGCCACGGTGCTGGTACTCGTTGCCGTCGTGCCTTTCGTGCGCGCCCTCGGCTTCGGCTTCGTGTACGACGACGTCTGGATCGTCCAGCACAATCCGGCGATCGTCGGCTGGCGATCGCTGCTCACGCTCTGGCAGCATCCGTACTGGATGGACGCGGAGGGGGTACAGGCGGGTCTCTATCGGCCGATGCAGACGGCGATACTTGCGATAGTCCGCAACGCCAGCGGCGGCTGGCCGATCTGGTTCCATCTCTATGCGCTCTTGCTCCACGCAACCGTTACCCTGCTCGTGTGGCGGCTCCTCGACCGTGGCGTTAGGCGCTGGCCGGGGGTGTTGGGAGCACTTTGGTTCGCTGCCCATCCCGTGCATGTCGAAGCGATCGCGAACATCAGCAATAGCGCCGAGCCACTCGTGGCGCTGTGCACGCTGGGTCTCTACTTCGTGCTCGCGCGAATGGCGGGTCGCCACGTACGGTGGCGCGACGCGCTCCTGGCGGCGGTGTTATTCCTCGGCGCCATGCTCTCGAAAGAATCGGGGGCACTCACGCTGGCGATTGCCTTGTTCGCGGTCGAGGCATGGCGGGAGCCTAACGAATCTGCACAGGCGCCGGACACGAACGATTCGCCGCTTCAATCTTTAGCAATTCTCTGGCGACGATGGCGGCGTGTGGTGATCGCTGGGCTCGGAGCCGCGGCGATTATCGGCGTCGTGCGACTCTTGGTTCTCGGGAGCGCGTTGCATGGCGGCGCGTCGATGGCGGCGGTTGGCATCGAGCACATGAGCACGTTGCAGCGCGCGTCGGCGATGCTTTCGCTCGGGCCGATGGTGCTCAGACTGCTCGTCTGGCCGAGCATGCACAATCCATATTATGGCCCGTCGTACTTTCCGGCTGGCTCCGACGCGATGGTCGCGGTGCTGGCGACGGTCGGCGTCCTCACGCTCGCAGTCGCTGGTGCCATCTGGCTCGCGCGCCAGCCGGCAAATACATCGCCGCGGGACGCGCGACCGCTGGCCGCGATCACGTGGACACTCCTGGCATTCCTCCCCGCGTCGAATCTGTTCGTCGCAACGGGGCAAATACTCGCCGAGCGGACACTATACGTGCCCTCGATTGGCATGGCGATGCTGCTCGCCTGGAACCTCGATCGCCTAACGGCCGTCATCGAGCGTCGCGGGCGGTGGAACAGGCACACGCGAACGGCACCACTCGCGACTTCGATCTGCTTCGCCGTGATCGTGCCAGTCTGTCTGCGATTCGCGGCGGTTTCACAGCGCGGAACGGCGGCATGGCGCAGTCATCGCGCCCTCAGTGAGCAGATGATCGCCGCCGATCCACGAGGCTACCGAGGCCACTACATGCTGGCCCTCGAGTTGCGCCGAGGCGCGTCGTCGGATTCCGTGAGGCACGAGTTCGCGACGGCCTACGCGCTGTACCCGAAGGATCCGCAGCTCAACGCGGACTATGATCGCTTTCTCCTCGCGCACAAAGGGCCGGGTGACGCGGGTCAGATCGTCGGGCCGCAGTAGCGCGCGCCGTGTGGGGTGTGGCGCGGCGCAAGGCCGTGTGGCGTGTGGCGCCGCGGCGCGGCGCGGCGCGAACAGCAGATCCTTCGCTTCGCTCAGGATGACACCGAACCTGTCATCCTGAGGAGCCCTTCGCTTCGCTCGAGGGCAGGCTCCACGACGAGGGCTCTGCTTTTCGCTCTACCCGCAAGCCGCAACCCGCAACCCTCTACCCTCTACCCTCTACCCTCTACCCTCTACCCTCCCACATGGACCGCCATCATCATTCCCGCGCCGAGATGCTCGGCGATATGGCAGTGAAGCATCCAGTCGCCAGGGTTCGCGGCATCGATGAGTAAATCGACGGTCGAGCCGACGGGAATGAGCGCGGTGTCCTTCCATGAGAGATTGCGCATCGGCACGCCGTCGCGGGTGACGACGAGCATACGCTGGCCGTGGAGATGGATCGGGTGCTGCATTGGGTGAAAGGACCTCGGGTCGTTGAAGATGCGGAGCTTCACCACCGATCCGCGCGGCACGTGCCAATCGATGTCCATGTTCTCTTTACCCGTCGCGTCGTCGCGCAGGATCCAGCGCACTTGCTTGCTGGTGGAGAGCCAGTTCATGTCGGGCATGCCGTCCACCCACTCGACAGGCGCGAAGTACGCCGTGTCGATGGTCATGAACTGCACCGTCGCCAGGGGCAACCCGCTCGTCTGCACTGTCAGCGTGATCTTCTTGTCGGGCGCCTTGTCGAAGTACCGCCGAAAGCGCTCGATGTCCTTCGTTACCGCCGCATGTGCGCGTAGCGTCGCGAATTGGGGCGAATAGTTCGGACGCGCCGGCTCATTCGTCACCGTTACGATGCCTAACGTGTCTACCTCGGGCTCGAACTCGCCGCGATAGTGGTTGATGGCCTGGATCGAATTCACCAGGGCGTAGCGGCCCGGCTTGTCGAACCGCACTTCGACGACGTACCGCTCGGCCGGAGCAAGCACGACACTCGACACGCGCTCCTCGTGCTCGAAGCGGCTCACGTCACTGGCGATGACCTTCATCGACGCGCCAGCGAAGGAGACATTCCACGTCCGCGAGCTGGAGACGTTCGTGAGAAAGAAGCGAACGACCTCGCCCTTCTTCGCCAGCAAGGTGTACTGCGGCTCGGCGTTGACAAGGAGCACGTTCCCGACTCGGCCCATGAGCGCGAAGTCAGGCTGCTCTTTGCCGAAGGGAATCAGGGTATCGCCATTCACCAGCAGATCGTCGAGGACGAGCGTGTGCTCGGTGTTCGCCGGCGAGTAGTAGTCGGCTTCCGGAGCATCGACAAGAATGTTCCCAAACAGGCCTAACGCCTGCTCGATGTCTTCCCGGACGTGCGGGTGATACCAGTAGATGCCGGCGTCGGGGAAATGCACCGTATAGAGAAAGTCACCGCCCGAAGCGACAGTGTCCTGAGTGATTCCTGGGACACCGTCGTTGCGATTGTCGAGGCGCACGCCGTGCCAGTGGACCGTGCTTCCGAGATCGATGCGATTGTGGAAGCGCACTCTGATGGTCGCGTTCTGCTGTACGCGAATGAGTGGTCCCGGCACTTCGCCGTTGAAGGCGTACATCACGAAGGTGCGTCCATTTACACTGCGCCTAACGAGCCCGGCGGTCAGATCCAGCGTGTCGCCGTCGCGGAGCCGCACGACGCGCGTCGGCTTCGCGAGGGGTAGCATCGTGGAATCCGTGCCCCGGCCGGGAAGGAACGTTGCAACCGGCGGTGTGAGACCAACGAGGCCCGGGATCATTGGCATGCCCGGCGGCATGGGGATGGGCATCGCCATGCGTGCTGAGTCGTGCACCATTCCCGGCATGTCGTCCATGTCATGCGCGGTGGGCTTTTTCTTCTGCTGTCCAGTCGCCAGCCGCGGCGCCACGCCTAACGCCAGAGCGGCAATGATCAATGCCCGCCGATTCACCCCGTGATCCCCCGGAACATCGGGTGGTTGAGGAACGACTGAAGCCAACCACTGGGCGACGTCCCGTGCAGGACAGTTGGTCCTGTGTGCTGGCGTGGCAGCGAATCCGCCTCCGCGGTGATCACAAGCAGGAACTTGTTGAGCGCGACATGCCCAACGCTCGACGTGCCATTTCGTATTGTGCCCAGCCGCACCCAGATCGAGAGATCCGGCGTCGTTGCCCAGGCCACGTACGCCGAGTACGAGCCTAACGACGACGGAGCGGGCAGATTTGCGCTCGTGACCTGGATGTCGTACTGCGCTCGCCCGTCCGCCGTGACGGCGACGCCGAACGGGGATGACGCATAGACGAGCCGGGCACTCCCAGTCGCCGAGGGCGCCTTCGGTGTTCCAAAGAGTGGGATGTCGTACGGTCCCGCCGAGAGCAGCAGCGGGACCGTGGCGACAGCCAGGAGATACCTAACGCGACTCACCGCGCGCCGTCGCTCGTGGTGACGTTGCCCTTGCTCGCGCCCTCGGGGCCACGATCCCAATCCTGCACGCTCGAGATGTTTGGCATGCCGTGGTCATGTCCATTCCAGCCCTTGAAGCCATCGACGCGGAAGAGCCAGAGGCCTGTGCGCATGTCAGAGAGAACGACCAAGCCGTCGTAGTTGCGTACGTCGACGCCGAAGGCGCCCTGCTCGACGCTCTGCGTGCTTTGCCAACCGTTGTCCGGCGAGCCGCCGAAGCCATGTTCGTGCTGGCACTCACAGGTGTACCAATGGCCGATGGTCTTCGGATTCTTCGGGTCCGTGAGATCGAAGACCTGTAGGCCATCTTCGTATGCCGACACGAACACGTATGGCCAGCGCACTTCGTGGTTGTGCGAGAGATCGCGCCAATCGGCGGTCCAAGCGCTGATGGGAATGTCGATGTTCTGCGTCTTCCCGGTTTGGCCCGGCTCGAGATCCCAAATGCGCAGCGGCGTGTACTGATATTCGGTTTCCGTCACCGCGTAACGACCGTCGGGCGACGGCGTGAACGTGTGGGCGATATCCATGCCCATGCTCGTTATGGTGAAGAGCTGGCGAGGCGCCTCGGGATGCGTGACGTCCCATGTCGAATAGCCGCCGAGTCCTGCGCCGTAGAACTTGTCCTGGTGCGTCGCCGGATCGTAGCCCACGTAAAAGTCGTGATAGCCGCCAGCACCGATCTGCTTGTACGGCGTGGGATTCGGCACTTCGCCAACGAGCCAGGTGCTCGGATCGCCGCCGGCGACGACTTTAGCAAGATCATACACGATGGCTTTCTGCGCGTTGACGGTCGCGAAGTACAAGGCGCGGCCATCGGAGTGCTTGTAGGCGAACGTGTTGTGGAATCCGCCAGGCGCTTGCGGGTATCTGATGCGAGCGACGACCTTCACCTTCGATGCGTCGGGCAAGCCGGTGACATCAAAGATCACGGCGCCGAGATCGGCATCCGGGCTGCCCTGCATGAACTGATACGACTGCGCGTAGTAGTAGCGATTGCCGATCTTGAAGTACTTGCCGTCCATCGCTCCAATACCGCGGTGCAGCTCGGGATTCTCGATCGTCCAGTCGTAAACCTTCTTGGGGCTTCCCACGTCGCGCACATCGTAGATCTGGACGTCGAAGTTGACGAAGCCGCAGAGATACACGTATGGACGCGAGGGCTCCTGCTCCATCTCGATGTCGGCCGCCTTCCAGGCGCCCGGATGGGCAACGACGTGGCTGAGCATGTGCACTTTCTCGTTTCCGCCCCGCTTCGCCTCGAACGACGGAACGGCGGAACCGGGGTCCTGCGCGAAGGCGGGCGCAGTGAGCGCGAACGCGGCCACGCCAAGGATGAATCGGCGCATCGGAATCCTCTTCTGGGTCAAGAACGGCGGGAAGCCCGTGGTAACTGGGCCTCGCACGGGGGTGCGGGGAGTATGCCCAGAGGTATGCGCTTGCGCAATGCGGAGAGCGCCCTTGCACCCCGCCGATTTCGTACGAATTCCTTGCTTGTTCCTAATGGACGCGTCGGGGCTCGCGGCAGAGCTTGTGTGGCGATTGGCTGCTTGGACGACAACGCCGAGACCGCCAGCACGAATCACATGAGCCCATCACGAGATGACGACCCGACGTGAGTTTCTCGAGCGATCGGCCGCGAGCAGCGCGGCGCTCCTCGTTGCAGGGCGGCCCGCAACCATACTTCGGTCGGTTGCGTCGTCGTTAGGTACCGACCACGCGCCCAAATCGCTGAAGATCCTCATCCTCGGCGGCACCGGCTTAACGGGTCCGCATCAGGTTCGGTACGCTCTGGCGCGTGGGCACAAGGTCGCGGTGTTCAACCGCGGCCGCCGCAACGACAAACTGGCCGCCGGCGTTACACAGCTCATTGGCGACCGCAATAAGCACGAGACGGACGCGCTACGCGGCAGCGACTGGGATGCGGTGATCGACAATCCAGTATCACTTCCGTTCTGGGTGCGCGATGCGGCCCAGGTGCTCGAGGATCACACGAAGCAGTACGTCTTCATCTCGACGATCTCGGTCTACGACACCAAAGGTCAGACGTCGATCGACGAGCGGTCACCGCTGCTCGAGTATCACGGCGGTGATCCGCTCGCAATGACCGATGAGCAGTTCTTCAAGAACATGAACGACCTGTACGGTCCGATGAAGACCGCGTCGGAACGAGAGGCCGTAAAGTGGTTCGGCAATCGAACGACGATCGTGCGACCAACGTTGATCGTTGGCCCGGGCGATGGATCGTTTCGCTTTACCTATTGGCCGTATCGTATCGCGAAAGGCGGTGAGATCCTGGCTCCCGGCGATGGGAACGATCTCATACAAATCATCGATGCGCGTGATGTGGCCGAGTGGACGATAAGGCTGGTGGAGGAAGGCACGACTGGCGTGTTCAACGCCGCGGGACCGAGATCTGCGTTAACGATGGCCGAGCAGCTGTATGGAATCCGCGGCGCGTTCGACGGAAACAAGGACGTGAAGTTCACTTGGGTGCCGGCGGACTTTCTCGAGGCGCACAAGGTCTCCATGTGGCAAGATATGCCGACGTGGGTGCCGAAGGGCGACTCGGACTACGCGAGCACGCACGTCGCGAACGCGCGCGCCGTCGCGGCGGGCCTGACGTTTCGTCCACTGGCGACATCGGCGGTCGAGGCCCTGACGTGGTTCAACTCGACGCCAGCTGCGGCTCAAGCGCAAATGCTGAAGGGCGCCGGACTGCCGCCTGAGCGCGAACAGGAGGTACTGGCCGCGTGGCATGCGTCGGGTAAATGAGAAAGCCCACTTGTCATGCTGAGCCTTCGTAGCCCTCTTGGTTTTGTCGCTCCCGCGCCGTTGAGCCACTCACTTCCGACGACGAGTGAAGCGTTTGTGCGCTTCGCGCAGCAACGCATGCGCACGCTTGCCATTGCCGCGGCCGGTCGGCTCGAATTCCTTGTTGGCCTGCGCGTTATAGCTTATGAAGAAATGCTCAATCTGTTCAATGACGGAGCTGGGCAGATCGTCGAGGCGTTTGACGTCCTTGAATAGTTCGGTGGCCTCCGCCACGGCGATGACGCGGTCGTTCTTCTCCGTGGAGCCGTCGCGCTCGGTTTGCGTCGCTTCGATGACGCCGATGAGTCGCGAAGGTACGAGCACACCAGTCGGCACAGGCTCGTCGATGAGAAGCAGAACGTCGAGCGGATCGCCGTCGCCCCCTCTCGTCGATGGGACGAAGCCAAAGTCGAACGGAAAGCTCATCCCCACCGGAAGTATCTTCTTCACCGTGAAGAGACCATTGTCAGGATCGAAGGTCAGCTTCGTGCGCGCACCTCGGCTCGTCTCGATGACGACGTTGACGGTACCATCCTGTTCGTTCGTCGAAGGGAGCTTCGTCAGCTTGCGTGCGTGCGATGCCATGATCGTCCTCGAAATGCTAGTAATGGCGGCCACTGCAATGGGCGGTTCACCTCGCAAGAGCGCGGCCTAGCGGCCGCGATTTCCCGTCGCTGCTTCTTGGCTCGCTTGTAGCCACCTCGGCTGGTAAATCTTCGGCCAAAGTCGCATAACGCCGCCATTCGTCACTGATCAATACTCCGGGTAAGCATCACCCGGAGACTTTGATGACACGCTCACGTCAGATCGCAATCACGGCCATCGGCGTGCTGGCGGCGATAGCCGTCTTCGTCGCGATTGCGAGATCGCGCCCATCGTCCGAACCGCGTCCCGCGGGAAACGTCGCCAGCCACACCGAAGTAGCACCAGGCGAGGTCGTGGACCCTGCGAGCGAGTTCGACAGCTCGGCGATCGCCGCGCTCGATCGTATGGGTTCGTACCTGCGCACCCTCAAGACATTCCAGCTCAAGGCCAACGTCATCACTGAAGACGTTCGCACGGACGGCCAGAAAGTACAGATCGAGCGCAACGTCGATCTCGTCGCCAAGCGGCCTGACCGCCTCTTTGTCGAGATCGAGAGCGATCGGCAGCAGCGTCTCTTCTTTTACGACGGCAGCAATTTCACGCTGTTTGCGCCGCGAACGAACTTCTACGCCACAGTCGCTGCGCCGTCGTCGATCGAGAAGCTCGCGGACGCGCTCGAAGACAAGTTCGCCATCGAGCTCCCACTCGTCGATCTGTTTCGTTGGGGCACACCAGAAGCCGACGAACGCGCGATCACAAGCGCGGTCGATCTCGGCCCGAGCGCAATCAACGGTGTGACGTGCGAGCAGTACGGCTTCCGGCAGGAAGGAATCGACTGGCAGCTCTGGATTCAGCGTGGCGATGCGCCGCTTCCTTGCCGAATCGTGATCACGACGCTCACGGATGAAGCGCGCCCTCAGAACACGACGACCTACTCATGGAACCTCGCGCCGTCGTTCAGCGATGCCACGTTCGCGTTCCAAGCGCCGAGTGACGCGAAGCGAATTCCATTCGCTGAGGTGCAAGTCGCCGCGTCATCATCCTCGCCCGATCGAAAGTAGGAGCATGAGAATATGAAAAGACTCAACTTGACCATTCTTCTCGTCGGCCTCTCGATCGCAACCGTGGCCGGGCACGCGGACGCTCAGCGCCGCGGTGGTGGTGGGCGCGGAGGAGGCGGCATGCGCGGTGGTGGCGGTGGGCGCGGCGGAGGTGGCGGTATGTCTCGCGGAAGCGGCGGTATGTCGCGCAGCAGCGCGCGATCGAGTGTCACGTCGCGTCCGTCCTCGCGTCCGAGTGGCGGTAGTAGCTTCTCGCGGCCGTCGTCACCCAGCGGCGGGGGTTTGGCGAATCGTCCGAGTGCGGGACAGCTCCCAGCAAATAGGCCGAGTGCGGGTGGCAACCTCGCGAACCGCCCGAACGCGGGTGCGGGAGCCGGAGCGGCAGGTAATCGCACCAGCGTCAGTGGTGGTGAAGTCGTTGGCAGCGGCAATCGCACGAATGTCGGCAGCGGCGACCGAACGAACATCAGCAGCGACCGACCGATCAACATTCAGGACAACGACGTCATTGCCGGCGGTGGCTACCACGGGAACTACGGCGGCTGCTGTTACGGCGGCTACGGCTGGCGTGGAGTAGGCGCGGGATTCGTGGCCGGCGCGGTGACAGGCGCGATAATCGGATCGACCGTATGGGCGCTGCCACCGACCTGCCCAGTGAGTGTGGTAAACGGCGTGACCTACAATCATTGCGGTGGGACGTGGTATCAGCCGCAATTCCAGGGGACGGAGACGAACTACATCGTGGTGGAGAGTCCGGAGGGCGCACCTCCGGAGTCGACAACACCGCCGCCTCAATAGCCAAAATGGCTGTAGGTAGACAATGAGCGTCAACGATTTTGTGAGTCGTTGACGCTCATTGCCGTATCGCGGCTATTTCCGCGGCAGTCTCAGTGTGAATACCGAACCGTGAAGGACGACGCTCCTGACCGTGAGATCGCCGCCCATCGTGCGCGCGAGATCTCGGCTGATCGAGAGGCCGAGGCCAGCTCCACTGTGTGTGCGTGTACGACCGGCGCTGAGCTGCACGAAGGGATCGAAGATTCGCTCCAGTTTGTCGGGTGGTATGCCTCGTCCGTTATCCGCCACGCGCACATTAGCGAAATGCTCCTCCACGACGCACGAGACGACGATTGCGCCACCCACGTCGGTAAATTTGATGGCGTTCGAGAGCAGATTGAGTAAGATCTGACGCAGCTTGTCGCTATCGGCCTGCACCGTGAGATCGGGCGAACACGGGTCGTACCGATAGCGCAGAGCCTTCTTCGGTAAGAGCGGCGTCACCCATGGCTCGAGCGCTCTGAGTGTGGCATGAAGGTGCACAGGCTGCACGTCGAGCTCCACCCGATTGCCCTCGATGTGCGCAAAGTGCAGTACGTTATCGATCAAGCCGAGCAAATCGCGCTGACTGCGCTGGATCGATGCGATTGCTTCGCGCTGCGGACTCGTGAGAGGGCCGTGGACACCGATTTCGAGCAGCTCCGCATACCCGGCGATCGCATTGAGTGGAGTGCGCAGCTCATGGCTCATCACGGCGAGAAAGTCCGTCTTCGCTCGATTGGCCTCATCCGCCATGGTGCGCGCCGTGCGTTCGGCGTCGAACAATCGTGCCCGTTCCAGCGCCTGCGCGCACTGCCGAGCTATGGCGACCATGAGCGCACGCTCATCATTATCGAACACGTGCTGGTCGTCGAACGTCCAAAGTAGCGCACCGCGGCGCTGTCCCTCGACAGTGAACGGTATCGCCGCCCACGCCGCACTCCTGCTATGCGGCGGTGCGTAGCCACCGAGATACCGATCGCCCCACGCTTGCGGTGACCCGAGAAAGATGATGTCGCCCGTCCGCGCAGCCTCGCAGATCGGGATCGTCGCCGTCGCCGACCAGCGCCTGCCCGCCGACATGCACGCTGCTGCTGGGTATCCGATGGAGCTCAGGATCTCGAGCTCGTCGGCGGCTGGTGTGTGCAGGGCGAGCACGCCCGCGTATGCGCCGAGGGCGCTGACACCATGCTCCATGACTGCTTCGCCGACCGTCGCGACGGTTGTCGCCTCCGACAGCTCCGTCGTCAGGGATTGCAGTCGCTCCGCCGCCCGCCTGGCTTTCTGCTCCGACTCGAAGAGTCGTGCGCGCTCCAACGCCAGCGAGCACTGTTGCGCCATTGCTTCGATCAGCGCACGGTCTTCGGACGAGAACTCGCGACGTGTGCTGAATCCCAGGGCGAGAGCGCCTAACGGTCGATCGCCATGAATGAGCGGGATAGCCGCCCAGGCGTCCTGTTCGATGAGCCGGTTTGCCTCGCGCGCCGTTGGATACTGGTCGAGCACTCGCTCTCGATCGGGGGCGTAGAGGGGTACGCGTTGACGCACGGCGTCCGCGACGAGCATCGAAGACGTGACCGGTGTGGACATCCACTGCGCAAATGCCTCTTCAGCGATGCCATGCCATGCGGTGGCGAGAAGCGTGTTGCCGGTTTCATCCATGAGGTAGACCACTCCGGCGCCTGCCTTGAGCGCCGCGAGCCCCTGACTCAACACGATTTCGGCCACTTCTTCCGCGGTAAGCGCCTGCGCGAACGCGGCGGTGGCGAGCTGCAGTCGTTCGGTTCGATCGGCGGACTTCTGTGCAGCGTCCAGCAGCGACACGTTGTCGAGCGCAAGGGCGATGCGCTGCGCCAACTCCTCGGCGAGGGCGAGATCGCTCTCGTCGTAACGCCGTTGTGCTTCACCCCTAACGAAAGACAATGCCCCGAGCCGTCGCTCGCGAGCGGTGAGCGGAACGGTCATCGTCGATCGGATGCCTAACGACCGAAGCACGCGCAGGTGCTCACTGTCGCGCGCCATGCTTGCCAACGCGTCGTCGCTGAGATGGGCATGGATACGCGAGACGCCTGTCTCTGCGACAACCGAAGCTGTCGACCCCGTGCGATAGGCTGGATACCGCGCGTGATAGGCGGCGACGATCTCTCGCTTGGCTGGGTCGAAGTGCTTACTGACCACGGGCTCGAGCCTGTTGGTCTCGTCGAACAAGTGGAGCAGAAACCAGTCGGCGAGCGCGGGCACGACCAGGTCGGCGACCGCGGCCAGCGTTGCACCGCGATTGATCGATGACGACAACAGTCTGCCTGCGTCGGCGAGGAGCTGCTGATTGAAGTCGGCGCGTTTGCGGGCGGTGATGTCGCGGACATAAACCGTGATGCCATCCGCCGTGGGATAGAGGCGCATCTCGAGCCAGCGCTGAGTGAGCGGACCGACATCCTCGATGGTGACCGCAACACGAGCGGCCGCACAACGCCTCATCGCCTCGCCAATGGGCGATTCACCGAGAGCGGGGAAGACCTCTGTGGCGTGTTTGCCGATCACCTGGTTGGGATCGACGCCCCACTCGAGCATGATCTCTCGTGCCGCGCGATTCATGCGAATGAACCGGAGCTCGTGATCGTACGCGTAGAACGCGTCGGACATGCTGTCGAGCACGTCCTCGAGCTGCGCCTTCGCATGCTTCGCGGCGTCCCGCGTTTGCCCGTGAGGTGCAAATGGCTCCGGCATCAGTGCGCGCAGCGCACCGAGGTCGTTTGCCATTGCTAGCTCTGTTTCTTTGGCTTCGCCCGTCACGTCGCGGCGCCGACGATTCATCGCACCACCAGTTGGCGGTCGGCAAGCTCGCCGACGGGCCAAAATGTATCGGACGAATGTCGCCGAGCAAGACGCACGGCGGATGTTGGCGATCGATGGGCTACGATTTCCTCTCGACGCGAAGATTGGAGAAGTAGGCGTCGGTGCTGATGCGGGCCCAGAGCGCAATCTTGCCATGACCAGCGCCGTTCTTCAGGTCATTCACGGTCAGCGACGGTTGGCTCGCTCCGTTCACGAAGAGGCGCGCTGTCGTGCCCGTGACCTCGATCCGGAGTCGCGTCCACGTGCCGGGTGTCATCGGGGCGTACGACTCGTAGACGCCGGGCGACTCCTGGCGCAGTCTATTGAATGGAAACGATGGGTCCGATTCGTATTGAGTCGAACGGTTGCGAAACGACTGGTCGTCTAGAATGGCATTCTCTGGGCGCACATAAAAGCGCTCCGCTGTGTCGCCGTGAACGCGAAAGGAGACGCCGATGTGTCCTTTGTGCGCCGCCCTACTGTCGGCGGCGTAGCCGGCTCGCCGCGCGCCCGACACATCTACCGCGATCACCCCATCGCGAAAATCGGTGTCCTCGAGAACGGCGATCATCTCTTGGTCGGTATCCTGCTCGTGGCCCGCGAGCGGAGCGAGCTTCAGAGCGCGACGTCCGCCGTGCTCGACCCACTCAGTTCGCGCGTTGATGGCCTTGAGTCTGGTGGCACTGTCGAGCTTGGGCCCATTGTACGACTGAGCGCGCAACGTGGCCGCGGAGAACAGAGCGGCTATGAACAGCTTTGCAATCATGCGCTACGATAAGGCCTTCCGGGCGAGCCGGCGACCGATTGCTGCGATTCATACGAATCCCTTGCCTTCCCGTACCTGTCGAACAGGCTACGTCTTCGACGGACGCGAGTGTTTCGCATGGCCGAGCAAGAAAATGGCCCGCCGAATCAACGGCGGGCCATTCGCAAAGACTAAAGAGCTGCGGTCAGAATAGCGGCATTGCCTTACTTTGACACCGCGGCAAGCCGACGGATCTCAGCAGCCATCGTTTTCACGCGCTGGGAGTCGGAGGCGCCCTTCACGTCCCGGTCGACCTGCGATGCGAGCGTGTTGAGCAACTTCGCACGCGCCGCGCCCGACTGCTGCTCGGCTGCGTCCAGTGCCTTGGCGATGGCGCTGGTGCGATCGCTCGACAGACCGTTGTTGCGCACGAGCTGATCGAGATACGAGCGCACGACCGGGAACGCCGCCGGGAAGCTGTAGTGCGGCTGGCTCTGCGGGTTGTACTCTTCCATCGTCACGAGCTTGGCTGCCGCAATCTCATTGGCAGACAGCTTGTCGCTCGGCACCAACTCGAGCACATCGAAACCGCGGGCGAGCTCCGATGAATAGATGTAGCCATTCCAGTAGTATGCGCCCCACGAGCCGCCGATCGTTCCGCGCTGCCGGCTAATCGTCGCGGACGCCGTATCAGCCGCCGCCGGTGGCGGATCCACTGGACCGCGATCAAAGAAGGCGACTTCGAAGGGATGATCGGGATCGCTGAAGTCGCTCACGTCGACACCACCTTGATACCATCCCTGAACGAACAGATCGCGTCCCGGGACCGGAATCAAACCGCCGTTATGAGAAACGCAGTTCTCCTGTGCCGTCTGTGCCGAGGGGATCTTGAAGTACGAGTGCTGCGTCATCTTGCCGTTCTTGATCGTGAGGATGGTGTTGCCACCCATCTCCATCATGCTCGTCGCCTGGCACATCGGCTGCGTGCCGCCGCCCCACTCGTCGGTGAACACGACCTTCGAGCCGTCGTTGCTGAACACTGCGGTGTGCCAGAGCGAGAAGTTCGTGTCCGCTCTCGCGTCCAGGCGAACCGGCCTCTCGGGATTGCTGATGTCCACGAGGAGGCCGTAGCTGGCACAGGCCCCAGCGAGGAGATGCATCGCCGGATATGCGGTGACGTCGTGGCAATTGCGTGGACCCGTCGGGGTCTGCGGATCGCCAGCTTGGCGGGCGCCCGGTGCGGCGCCGTCACGCCCTGCACCGCGCGCGGCGCGCTCGGCCTGTGCTTCACGACGCATGGCGCTCGTCGGCGCCGGCGTTAGCCCGGTGAAGATGCGCGCGCCAGTCACCACCTCTGCCTGCTCGGGATGCTTGAGCGGCACTTTGATGACGTCGAGGCGATAGAGCGAATTGTTCACATCGGCCGGATCAGTCCCGTTGTTGCATCCGGCAAGCTCGGTGGCCGGACGCGCCCCCTGGTTTCCCGAGACGTAGATGTAGACGATGTCTTTGTTCTTCGGATCAGGGATGACTGTGTGCGTGTGCGAGCCTTTGCACGTCTGCACGTTCTTGATCAGCTTCGGCGCTGACGGGTTCGACACGTCGTAGATGCGAACGCCGGTCATGTGATCAGCGGGGTTCTGCACGCCGCCCTTCGCGCAATCGTTTCGATTGCCCTGGCCTTCTGCGGAGATGAAGAGCAGGTTGCCAACGACCGACGGATCACCTTGCGACGTGATGCAGGGAACGACCGCGAGCATCTGCGGCTTCGAGGGATCCTTCACGTCCCAAATCGTGAACCCGGCGAAGTTGCCTTGGTAAACGATGTGATCGCGGAACGCGAGATCGGAGTTGATGAACGCGAGGCCGCGGGCCGAGTCGAACTCGGCCGGCTTACGTGAGAACGAGACGAGGCGAAGTCCTTGTGCTGCCTCGCCGGCGTCGTACATCCCGGGCTTCAGGCCATTTCGCGGATCATTCCCGGTGGGATATGTCTGCGCGTGCACGACCGGCACGACACCGACGAGGAACGCAGTCGCCAAGCTGACTACGTGAATACGAGCAATACGCATCGAATCGAGCTCCAGTGATAGTTAGAGTATGTTCAACATCTGACGCATCGTGCCGATCTCTGCGGTCTGCACCGTCTGCACATCGTTGGCAAACACAGAGACGTCGATGTCTTGCGCCGCGCCGGCGGTGGCGAACAGGTCGTCCACCATCTTGAGCGCGCCCTCATGATGCTGGATCATGAAGGTGAGGAATTTCTTGTCGAACTCGGTGCCCTTGGCGGCGTTGAGTTGCGCGAGCTGGTCGTCGGTGAGCATGCCGGGCATGCTCATGTGGCGCCAAGCCGAGGTGTCGGGCGTGTACTGGCCGTTGGCGCGCAGCCATTCCTGCATGAGTTTGATCTCAGCCTGCTGCGACTGATCGATCTTGTTGGCGAACTTCGTGAGGTGCGGGCTGGCCTCGTGTCCGCTCGCCAAGCGAGACATGTAGATCGCCTGAGCGTGATGCGCGATCATCCCCTGCATGAAGCGCACGTCAGCCTCTGTGAAGAGGGCACCCCTGGGGATGGAGACCGGCGGTAAGCCCATGTCCATGTGAGACATGTGGCTGTGATCCATGGCCGGGGGCTTTTGGGCGAGTGCTGTCGATGCGGCGGCGAGCAGCGCGCCGGAGAGGAAAAGCGCGCGGCCACGCCTAAGGTGGTGGCGAGGCGGAGTCATCATGTGGCCTACTGGCGGTGGAGAGGGACCGAACGCCAAGTTTACGCGAGGGACCGCCGATTCGCTGCCCAAGCGGAGAGAGCTGGCCAATTGTCGGGCCCACCGACACCTTCGATTGGCCCAAAGTCCAATTCTAGGTAGTGGCGGCCACCAATAAATGAAGCCCTTGGTGTCCTACGTGCAGCCCCACTTGGCCCCGGTACACCGAATTGCCAAACGTGGCGAACCTCTCGGAAGACGGCTGGGTCGGCATTGTCGATGACGATGCGTCGATTCGGCTCGCCCTCGCTCGCGTCTTTCATGCGAACGACATTCCGTTCGCGACCTTCAGCTCCGCGGAGGAATTTCTCGAACGAGGCATCGCCGACGCGCCGCCGTCGTGCATGGTGGTGGATGTGCACTTGCGCGGAATGACGGGATTCGATCTGCATGATCGTCTCGTGACGTCGCGAGCGTCTATCGGACCCGTCATCTTCATAACGGCGCACGACGAGATACCAGCGACTCAGTTCCAGAGGGGCAACCGCGATTGCGCGTTCCTCCGGAAGCCCTTCAGTACAGAGGCGCTTCTGTCGCTCGTGCGACCGCACGTGCGCGCTGGCGCGTCCATGTCGGGCGATCACTGACCTCGGTTCGGAGATTGCCGGACGGTGTAGCGTGGCAGCGGGACGCATCATTGAGATGCAACTCTCGGAAAGCGGAGATTGATCTCGATGACAAATTCAGCAGGTTGAACCCGTGGCCGATGAGAGGATTTCATGAGTCCCGCTAAAGTGCGCCGTAATGCGCCGGCATCGATGCCGACATTCCGCGAGTTGTCGCGCGCCGAGTGCGACGAGATTCTGGCGCGCAATCACGTTGGGCGCGTAGCCTTTACCTTCCACGACCACGTGGACATCGAGCCAGTGCATTACGTGTTCGCGAATGGCTGGCTGCACGGCCGCACTGCGCCCGGCGCCAAGCTCTCGGTGCTCCGTCATCACCCATGGGTCGCGTTCGAGGTCGACGAAGTGGAGGGCCTCTTCGACTGGCGAAGCGTGGTCGTGCACGGCGTCGTCGATCTGCCAGATGCAGACGGATCGCCCCAGGAGCGCGATGCGTACGAGCGTACGCTGGCTCATGTGCGGGAGCTCGTACCGGAAGCGTTGAGCGCGAATGATCCGGCGCCAATTCGCTATCTCGCCTTTCGCATCCACGTCGATGACGCAACGGGCCGCGCCGCTGCCTCTTGACGCGAGAGCGTTCGAATAGTGGAGCATTCACATGTCAGCCACTGTCGTCCAAGGCGCCGAGCTCCGTTCGGCGCAGCGCGCTGATCTTCCAGCGATAGAGCGATTGCTCACGTCGTCGCAACTGCCGCTGGCCGGCGTCGCCGAGGCGCTTCCGGGATTCATCGTCGCGGAATTCAACGACACCATTGTCGGCACGGCGGCTATCGAGGTTTGTTGCGACAACGCGCTACTGCGGTCCGTTGCTGTGGCACCGGAGTGGCGCTCGCGCGGCCTCGGTCGCGCGCTCGTGACCCGCGTCATCGCCGATGCCGAAGCACGGGGCCTGCGCGCACTGTACCTCCTCACCACCACCGCCGAACACTACTTCCCGAGCTTCGGCTTTCAGCAAATCGCACGTGACCAGCTGCCGGCGGAAGTTCGCGCGACCGAGGAATTTCAGAGCGCGTGCCCGGCGTCTGCCATCGCGATGTGTCGGACCAGCCAGCGGAAGCAGAAACCCTAACTCGCGCGCGACAGCGGAATCCCCGCGATGAGCTCCGTCAACGGCCTGCCGGAGTAAGTCGTGGGCCGCTCCACTCCGAGCGACCAGAGAATCGTGGCTGGTACGTCGAGTAGGGAAACGTTCGGCCCGAGATCGCCTGGGGTCACGCCCGCACCCATGAAGTACAATGGCACGAGTCGATCGAACGCATGGCTACTCTCGTGATCCTTGGGATCGATGCCGCCGCCGCCGTGATCGGCCAGGGCGATGAGCAGTGTCTCAGGGTCATTCTCGAGATCGATCAGGCGAAGCAGCGCAGCCATCGTTCTATCCAGAGTGTTGCACGCGTTGGCATACTCGGGCGACATCCACCCATGGTCGTGACCGGCCGCGTCGGCATCGGGCCAGTGCAGGAAGATCAGGCCACGGCGCTGGTCGGCGAGGCGATCGCGCGCGGACTCGAGAATATCTTCGGCTCCCTCGCCAACGAAGCGAAGATGACCCACGCCGAGCTTTCGACCGATCGCTGATGCGACAGGACGGAACAGCCGCGGAATGCTGCAGAGGACGGCCGTGCTGGGAAGCCCAGCGTCGTCGAGCGTGGCTGGCAACGGATGGAGCTTTGCCTTCGGTCGCGGCAAATGAATCCTCTCCGACACCACACCGTGGACGGCCGGTGCAACGCCGGTCATGAGTGATGTCATCACCGCCCACGTCACACTGGGCTCGACGGTCCTTGCCGCGCTCGTGTGAGCGGTTGTTTTGCGTAGGCGCTGAAGGGTATCGAGCCCGAACACGTCGATGGCGTCCGCCCGCAAGCCGTCGAGGATGACGAGGATGACTCGACGGTAGGGTTCGTTCAAATTCATTGCGGCCCTGGCATCTCCTGTCGAGGCAACTACGCACGCCTGGTGGCCGGCAGCGGCCACAACCCCCCTCTTGCACAGCGCGCGCCGACGTTATCCCTCAAGGCGGGCCGGCAGCCGGCCTGATGGCTTGTGAATCATCGGCTGACCTGTACCGTAGTACAGAGTGGCTCGTTAGCCACGTAAGCCCCACAGGAGGAGTACCAATGAGACTGCTTTGGACACTCGTGAAGGTGGTGTTCGCTCTCGCCATCGCGATTCCCATTTCGATCATCATGTTGGCGACGGCGCTCGGAATTCTTGGCGCGCTAGTTGGCATTGCGATTCTCGCCCTCAAGATTGCTTTCTTCGCGTTCGTCGGCTGGGGCGTTTTCCGCCTCGTTAGCCGGATGCTGGGCGGACCGGCCAAGACATCCACGGTACGAGTCAGCGAGCTACCGCCGGTTGACCCGCACTATGAAGCGGCGATGCGAGAGCTCGATCGCGAGCTGGGCGGGACGTCGCGATAAGCTGAAACCTCAAGGAGCGAGCCGCGGCATGCACGGAACGCAGGTTCTATTACTGGCTGCTGCCGCGGCAGCTCTGTGCGCGCCATTGAAGTCAGGCGTCGCTCAAACGAGCGCGTCTCTCGGCGCGGTCGTCGTTACCGGCGCGCCGAGTGGTATCGGTCGAAAAATCACGGAGCGTCTCGCCGCGAAAGGTTATTTCGTGTATGCCGGGGCGCGCACGCCGCAGGAGATGGCCGATCTCAACGCGATAAAGAACGTTCAGGCGGTGCGAATGGACGTTACCTCGCCAACGGACATTGCCGCTGCGGTGGCGGTGATCCGGGATGGCAATCGCCCGTTGCGTGGCGTGGTGAACAACGCTGGTGTCGTTGGCGTGGCGCCGCTCATCGAGATGAGTGAGCAAGAGCTCAACTTCGTGCTCAACGTCAATCTCTATGGGCCATATCGCATCACAAAAGCGTTCGCGCCGTTGCTGCTCGAGTCGAAGGGACGCGTCGTGAACATCAGCTCATTGAACGGTATCGTCGCCAGTCCCATGATCGGCGCGTACAGTATGAGCAAACATGGAATCGAAGCGTACAGCGACGCGCTGCGCGCCGAGCTCGCGCCGTTCGATGTGAGTGTGAGCATGATCGAGCCGGGCAACTACGCGTCGTCGATCGGCAAGAACATGCTCGCGAGGACCGACACGTCCCTGGTGAATGGCTCACGCTTCGAGCGGCAGTGGCGCTCGGCGCTCACGAGCCTCGGTTCGTTCGAACACAATCCGCCGCCGGACGCGGTGGCGGACGCGGTACTCGACGCCCTCTCGAGCGCGCAGCCGAAACGGCGCTATCTCGTCGTCCCGGTGGCGAACCAGGCGACGCTCGTTATGCGAAAGCTAATCGACGAGATGGTCGAGCTGAACGCCGATCAGCCGTACACGCTCGATCGCGAGACGCTCGTGAAAATGCTCGACGAAGCGCTCGCGCGACGCAAGTCTGGATCCTGAGGTCTACGCGGCGGCGAGAATCAGCCGCGCCAAGCCCTTCGGCGCCATCTTCTCCCACTGCCAGCCGACGGTGATCGTCACCGGCTCGGGACGGTCCGGTGTGCTGCAGGTAAGCACGATGTCCTGCCCGCGCCGGTCGCCACCCTTGCCGCCAGGTATGCAAGTCCAGACGCGCCCTTCGGTATCGGTTACAGTGCGATTGCCGGCCATGAGGCCTCCTCGGTTCGTGACGCCAGGGTGTTGCGTGACAAACAGCCGTTAAATAGACGACTAACTCGGCAGTTTGGCGCGAACTCTTCCTGGAGATGAGCCTTGGACCGGCCCGGACCAGGGCGTAATGCGGCAATCTTGACCGGGTCGTGCACCCTCCTGGCGCATCGCATTGCTTTGTCAACAAGTCGTTAGGCGCCCTTTTGTAGGCTGCGTCGTCCGTAGTCTCGGCCGCGGGCGCAGGCATTGCATGCTGTCCGTCGTCTTCAGGATGGCGTCCAAGGGCCCTTGAATCGAGCGTGGTATGTCGAATTCCGAGCGTTCCGAATCCTCCGTCCCGCAGCGCAAACTCGGTCGAACCAACGAGCACGTCTCAGCGATCGGACTCGGCGGCTGGCATCTCGGCCTGCCTCAGGTCGACGAGGCCTTGAGTATCCGCATCATACGCCGCGCCATCGACGAAGGGATCACCTTCATGGATAATTCCTGGGACTACAACGACGGCGCGAGCGAGAAGCGCATGGGCAAGGCGCTGCGAGACGGATATCGCGAACGCGTGTTTCTGATGACGAAGATCGACGGGCGATCGAAGAAGGAAGCAGCGCGCCAGCTGGACGAGTCATTAAATCGGCTCGGCACGGATCGAATCGATCTCGTGCAGCACCACGAAGTCATTCGCTTCGACGATCCGCATCGCATCTTCGACGAGGAGGGCGCGAATGCCGCGCTCATCGAAGCACGCAGGGCGGGGAAGCTGCGCTTTATCGGCTTCACGGGACATAAGGATCCACGCATCCATCTTCATACCCTCGAAGTAGCGCGCGAGCACGACTTCACCTTCGACGCGGTGCAGATGCCGCTCAACGTCATGGACGCGCACTACCGCAGCTTCGAGAAGATGGTCGTGCCCGAGCTCGTTCGCGACAACATCGGAGTGCTCGGGATGAAGAGCATGGCGAACGGCATCATTCTCAAGTCGAAGACGGTGACACCAACCGAGTGTCTGCATTACGCGCTCAACCTCCCGACGTCGGTCGTGATCACCGGGTGCGACAGCCTCGAGGTCCTCGATCAGGCTCTCACGGCCGTTCGCACTTTTCGCCCTATGAATTCGCAGGCGGTGCAGAGTCTTCTGGCGAAGACCAAGAGCGTGGCGTCGCGTGGAGAGTTCGAGCTCTTCAAGACATCGTCGATCTTCGATTCCACGGTGACGCATCCGGAGTGGTTGGGTGAGGAGCCCAAGCACATCCAAGCGATGATGCCAAATTGAATTGCGGAATTTCGGACAAAGCAGTTTCGATCTCGCTCGTCGAGCTCTCAGCCGGTAGTCGCATTGGCGTGATTCGCCGCTGGAGATGCGGCATCGACGTTTGGATAGTTGCGAAGCAGAAGGTAGCCGACGCTGCCGCCGCCGGCGTCGATGAGGGCGTGGAGAACCATCGCCGGAATAAGCGAGCCGCACGCGAGGACAATTGCCGCCATCACGGCACCGGCGATCGTCGCCTTGATCGCACCGCGGCGACCCTGATAGATGTGGCTGATGCCGAAGATGAGGACCACTAGCGTCATGGCGCCGACAATGCCGAGCCACGGCGCGAAGAACCAAGGGAGATAGCCGCGATACAGCAATTCCTCACAGAAGCCCGCCGTCGCGGAGAGCACGAGGAACCACGAGGTCTCCGTACGCGTGCGCGGCAACATGAAAGCAACGTCGCCGACCTGCGGCCGTGCCGCGACGCGTTGCGCAACGGGGAGTCGCAACACGGACCAGAGCTGCAAACTGAGGAGCGACATTGCCGCGAGCACAATCGCGGCGGCGACGACGGCGCGCCATCCGTGCGGCGTCGTAAATGCGAGCGCCGACCAGGGCCGCGACATCATTCTCCAGATTACCAGGGCAGCCAGCGCAAAGCCCCACTGTCCGATGACGCCTCGGCGATAGCCCCGTATGCGCGCACCAGGGCGGTCGGCGGCGGTGTCGGCGCGGAAGCGCGGCCAGAAGTACACATATTCGAAAATCGACGCGATGACGAGCAGGAGAAAAGCGAAGACGACGTCGATGAGAGTGGGGACGTGCATCGGGCACTCCGGGCGGGTGGCGATTATTCAAGTAATATTGAATGAACGGTCCGAGGAAGCGGTCGCTACGACCATGCCTAACGAAGAAGTACTTCCGCCACCACGCGTCTTGATCGTCATGGCCGATCAATGGCGGCGCGCCGGGCTGCGTGCCGCGCTGCGGGCCGAGGGTTACGACGCGATCGGATTTCCAAGCCTGCGCACGGCGGCGCTCGTGCCATTCAGTGACGTGGATCGCGGCCCGGTGCGCGCGACGGTCATCGATCAGGACGCTCTCGCCCCCGGGCGTACTTCGCTCCTCGACGCACTTCCCAACGACTCCGCATTGATCCTCGTTGCGCGTGCAACCGTCGCCGAGCCGGTGGGGCAGTGGCGCGTCGTGCTGCGACGTCCGGTGGCGATCGGCGACATCGTCCGCGCCGTGGAAGCCGTGGTGCCGTTACCGGCGGACCAGCGGCGCGCACTCGACGACTCGCCATAGCATGCAATCATTCCCCGCGCCTAACTAACCTCCGCCTCAGCCGCTTCAATGGCGGCGAGCACCGCGTCGAGCACCGCGAGCTTTGCCTCCTCGATGGAGGCCAGAGCGTAATCGATCGCCACGCCGGCATCAGTCTCCAAGCGTGCCGCGCGATCCGCGGCGCGCTTCACGCTCTGATTACGCTGTCGCTCGGAGTGATCGTTGCGCAAGCGATCGATGTCGGCGGCAACCTTTGCCTGCAATGTGTGCCATTGCGTCGTGAAGGTCTCGCTGGCAGTGCTGAGCTCCTTATCGACCCGATCGGCCATGGCTTCGGCGGAAGCGCGCGCCTGCTCACGTCGCACCGCCACGCGGTCGCGTGTTTCCCGACGCGCCGCCATCACTGCTTCCTCGGCGCGCTTCGCGCTCGCCGACAGGTCCGCGAGATGTTCATGAAGTGATTGCATGGTGGGTTATCTCCCAATGACAGTCAGGCAATGAGCTAGTTGGTCAGAGGATGAGCAAATCCGTATCGTCCCGGCGGATGGCAACGAAATCACCAGGCTTCCAACTCTGATCGAAGGCGGCGGATTCCGGACCGTAGATGCGGAAGTAGGCGAACCATCCTCGCCCAGGAATGGTCTTTACCCAACGTCGTTCCGCGCCGCTCGCCGCTTTTGGCCCAAAGTACAGTGCAAGCGAGTCGTCCTTCTCGTTGCGGAGCTCGAACAGCGACCGCAGCGCGGCGCGACGTTGGTCCGTCTGGATCTCACTGCGACTGAGCGCGTCGTATACGGTGACGGACCAGAACAGTCGGGCGGGCACGGGCTGAGGGATCGCCAGACGATAGGTCTTCGCGCCGTCGAGGTAAGCACCCCCGTGGTCGTGCGCCGTGAGCCAGCAGATCGAGCCGACGCCTTCGCTGCGACGGAACATCGCGGGCGATGCGCCAACCGCCTGGTAAAACCATGTCTCGCGGGCGTCGAGATCGGTGTAAGAGGGGGTGGCGAAATCCGCATTCTCGCAGCGCAAGCCCACCCACTCCCAGTTACGGTCCGGCCACACGACGCGGTCCGGGCGACGATCAGCGAAGGCCTGCACGCGCAGCTGTGCATTCCCAATGCGCGCCGCCACCTGAAGGATGTCGCGCATTCGGTCGTCCGGTGCAAAGGCGCGCCCTTTGGCGATGCCTAACGCGGCGAGCTCGCCATAGTAGTTCAGATACCCCTCTATCGGCGGCTCGGAGTCGATCGCCCGGTGCAGCGCCTCCCAAAATCCGATGTTCGACTCCCATTTTGCCGGCGTCGTATCCTGCGGTCTGTCCGTGACGTTGATCCACCGCGGCTCGCCCCAACTGGCGCTGGTTTTGACCGGCCGCACGTTGATCGCGCGGAGGCGATCCATCGCCGCGCGCATGTCGCCGTCTACAGGGATCGAGCGCACGCCGATGATCAAGCGATTCGATGTCGAATGCCACACGTGGTGACGCGGCGGCACGTCACCGGAGAATTTCGGTGGCAGAAAAAGGTGCGCGCCCCCATTGCCGGCGTCGGGGCCGGGAAGGCCGATGTCGCCGATCCATCGCTGATTGATGTCCATCGCCATTCCACTCAGCGGACCAGGCGGCAGCTCCACGACCATTCCCCCAATGCGGAGATCGATGAGCATCGGTCCGTACGGCGTGTCGGAAATGGGAGTGAGGGTGACGTGCTTCGGCTGCGTGTCGAGAATGCCAAAGATCTGATTCGGCACGAGGCCGCTCGCCTCATTGCCCTCGTAGATGGCCAGTCCGGAAACGGTGGGAAAAAAGAATCGATACGCTTGAATCGCTCGATTGAGGTCGGCGTCGTCGTACGCGTTCTGCACGGTCTCGCGCGTCGGATATCCGCCGACGAAGGCGTACTCTTCGTGCCCACCGTGCGCGCGCCAAATGAACGGTTTCGCTCGCATCATTCGACCTCATCGTTAGGCAACCAATTCGTGACTCCAAGTGGCTCTCGAGTCAGAGGTTACCGGTCGTGCGGAGGCCGAGCCCATTGGACGAATGTCATGTGACGCTCGTGAGGCAGCGCGACCGACATGTCGCGCGTGCGCGGGCTGCGGTCATTGGACGAAGGCACCGTCCTTCGGGCCTCATCACGATCGAAAACCCGTCATTAGCAGCGCCGGCGGACAAGACGCCGAGAACCAGCGGTCGGCTTGGTCTTACTGGAGCGGCGGCGTTACACCGGCGAAGATCGATGCCATCTGCAGTTGCTCGGCCGTTGGGCTCGCCGGCTCAGCCGGAAGCAAAATGCTCTGCTGCTTCACCGGCATCGCGGCGACATTGGTCTCGCCACGCGGTAATGTCACGCGGAATGTCGTGCCTCGATTGGGTGCGCTTTCGACAGCGATCGAACCGTCGTGGGCATCGATGATGGCCTTGGCAATCGTGAGCCCAAGGCCGAGCCCGCGCGCGTCATGGCGCGACGCCTGCCAGAAGCGGTCGAAAAGGTGCGGGATCGCGTCGTTAGGTATGCCCGGGCCGGTGTCGCGAACGCATACCTGTACGCATCTCGCCTGGACGTCCAGTGAGACGCGAATCTGTCCGTTTTCCGGAGTGAACTTCACCGCGTTGCTGAGGAGGTTCGCAAGGGCCTGACCGAGGCGATCGCGGTCGCCCTGGACGATCGGGGCTTCGGCGGGTATCTCGCGCACGAGCGACAAGTGACGCGCCCGGGTGACGACCTGGAACATACTGAGGACGTCATCCACGACCTCGATCAAGTTCAGCCGTCGCCGTTGCACTGGCAGCGGCCCGGACTCCAAGCGCGTGACGTCGAGAAGATCACGAATCAGTCGGTTCATCGTGTCCGCGGCGTGCTTGAGCATCATGAGCTGGGAGCGCGCCAGCTCGCTCTGGTCTTCGCGCGTGAACTCGAGCAAGAGATCCGCGCTGCCGAGGATCGCCATCAAGGGATTTCGCAGGTCATGTGAAACGATCGAAACCACGGCGTCCCGTGTGCGCACCGCGCTTTCTGCTACGGCGCGCGCGCGTCGCTCGTTCTCCAGCGCTTCGGCTCGATGCAGGGCGACGGCCGCGAGATCGCCGAGTGCGCGACCAAATCGGAGCGCAGACTCTCCGAGCTGCCGCCGGCCACCAGCGGAGGCAATGCCTAACGTGCCAATGATATCGCCGTTATGACGAAGCGGTACGACGAGCAGGGTTCCCGATTTGCGGCGATCGTTGCCGGCGTGGAGCGGATCCGGAGCCGGTCTCACCTCGGTGGTGAAGATGCGCGGATGATTGCGGTCGATGTTCTCGTCGAGCCAAGGCGGCAGTGGTGAGCGAGTGCCGGCTACCGGGGCTAGTGTGCCCCGGCCGGCGACCGTGACGAGATTGCCATCGATGGCGCGGGTCAGATAGGCTCCCCCCACACGACTCGAGTTCAGCGCCGCGGCCACGGTGAGCGCGCCCACTTCGTCGACTGTGAAGGCGCCACTGAGCGAGCCCGCAAGGCGCCGAAGCGATGCTTCTTCCTCGGCGCGGCGTCTGAGAACTTGCCGTAAGTGCCGGTCGCGGAGCGTGAGCACGAGCACCGCGGCCGACGCGATGACGCCGATGAGGACAAAGGTGATGGCGATGCGTAACTCGAGTGTCTCGGCGTGCTCGATGCGCGCGCGCCGGTATTGCATCGCATTGGCGACCGCCGAGTCCACGCGAATCGTCGATGATAGCAAGTCCTCGTAACTCACGCCCCGTTGCACCGCGTCGCGAAGGAGCGAGGGTGACGAGGCGCCATCCTCTACCGCCGACATGCGCCGCCAACGGAACACCGTTTCCTTCACCCCCGCAAGCGACTGGCGCGCCGGCAGACCAAGTCCGCGCAGCATGACATCCAGTCGTGACAGCAGAGAATCATCGCTCGCCACGGCGCGATGATAAGCGAACCAATCGCTGCTCGCCCCGGAGAGCGCGAAACGCTGGGCCACGGAGAGCTCGTGAGCAAGGCCGAGTCGGAGCTCACCGAGCATCATGCGGCCTGGCTCCGCCGCGCTCCGCAGATCCGTGCGCAAGTTCTCGGTGCGCTGTTGCAGCACGAGCGGAGCGATGGCGAGGCCCGCAAGCGACAGGATGACGAGCGTCAATGGCAGCCACGAGAGATGCCGCGCACCCAGCGCTACGCCGTCGGCGCTACTGGGTTCGCGCCGTTCGCGCGTCCTCCGGTCGCTTGTCTGCGCGACGTGTCTGCTCGCCATCGGCTGCCTCCACTTTCTGTGCGCGGAGGTTGCCACTCACGGCGTTATGCGACACAGTGGACCAAAGACCTCGCCGCATGAGCGGATGAGAAAGTCGAGGCCGTACAGCGAAGGTCCAATGGCTGCGACAGCTGAAGTGTGAAGCTTTGGCGACATGCTCACACTGCGCCCGCTGACATCGTCCCCGACGATGCCGACACCAGCCGCGATGTCGACGCCCGCCGCGTCGAGCACGCGCCTTTATCTCCTGATGCGTTGCGTCCTGGCCGTCGAGCCATGCGACGCGTCGCCGCTATTCGGCGAGCTCCAACGCACGGTTCGCGCCGTCGCGGCAGATTGCCGCGACAGCGGTGTGGCGCCCGAGCGGATGATTATCGCGTTGAAGAGCGCGACCGCGCGCGGCGCCCTCCGTGCGACTAGGACGCCGGCGGATGATCTACACTACCGAATGATTCTGTGGAGTGTACGCGAATACTATCGCTGTGATTAGCGATCACTTCACCACCGGCCGCATGACGCAGTGCCGAGGCCATGATGTCGAGCACGCGTGGGCGGTGTATGAGGCGATGGTCCGCGGTGACGATGGTAAGTGGCGCGTCTGGCGCGAGGAGCTGATCGACTGATCGTACCAATTCGGCAACGGAATGCGCGCCGAGCTTCGTCATGGCACGTGCGCGATGGACCTTCACGGTCTTCTCCGTAGTGCCGATGAGCGCCGCGATCTGCTTGTTGAGGCGTCCCGATGACACGAGGGCGCAGACCTGGGCTTCGCGCGCGGTGACGGTTTCGGCGGCACGCCACAGTGCCGCGAGCCGTTCGCGCTCGACACGCTCGTGCGTACCGTGTCGGATGGCGCCGTCGATGGCATCGAGCAGCGCCTGCTCGTCGATCGGCTTCTCGAGCAGATCGTAGGCACCGAGCTTCATTGCCTTGACCGCGGCGTCGAGATCGGCGCTGCCGGTGATGAACACCGCCGGGGTGTCCGGGCCGCTCGCGCGCGATTCTCGCAACATCGTTAGGCCATCGAGATCCGGAATCTTGATGTCGATGACGAGACAAGACGGTTCCATACCGTCCTGCTCGGCGAGATAACCACGAGCGGTGTTGAAGGTGCGGGCCCGGTAGCCGGCATTAATGAGCGTTCGCTGAACCGCTCGGCAGATGCGGTCGTCGTCGTCAACCACGACAACCAATGCGTCATTCTCCATCCCCTCCTCCGTATGTAGAGCTCGAATCGTCGCCCGCGAGGGGAAGGGCGACGACAAAACAGGCGCGTCGATCTTCGACATCGAGCCGCGCGTTACCTCCAAACCGTCGTGCAATGGACCCGACGAGCTCGATCAATGGTCGAACGAACGGGCCGATCGCAAACGACGCGTGAATACCCGTGATCAGTAGCTCCGCGTTCGGTGCGACCGTACGGGTCTCGATGACGAGGCGATTGAGGGGGTGCGCCTCGAACTCCTCCAGCAGCAACAACCGCCGGAGCATGGCCAGCAACGCCATCCGGACGTGCGGCGCGCTCGCGGCGACCTGCGGCGCCGGATGCCCCAGCCGCCGCTCCAAACGGTCAGCCCAGAGCGGTTCGAATGACCTCACCGTCAGAACGATGTCGTCTGCCAGTGAGTTGAGTGAGAACGTTCGGTCTTCACCGAGCAGTGCATTGAGCCGGCGTTGCGCATGCTCCACGAGATCGACGATCGCCGCCTCTGTGCTCAAGCAATCGGACAATGCTTCGACGGCCGGCGAGAGTCGTGGCGTGGGCGCCTGCAGCAATCGCATCGCACACTGCAGGTTCATGCTGATTGCGGTCAGCGGCTGCCGAAGGTCGTGCGACAGATCGTCGATGACGCGGTGGGCCCAGGCAACGGGATCGGCATCGATATCCTGGTGTGGCGCCGCGCCAACGTAGTTGCGCGTGGCCGCCAAGGGCATAACGCTGCTCTGGAGCGCGACGATGTCCTTTTGGGAAAGGCCACCACTGGTGGTGGAAGTACGGAGTGCGCGGACACCGTTGCGGAGCCTCATGTGAGTCTCAGTGCGTTGAGGTCGATCATTGTCATACCGCTCGCGTCGACGCTACACGGTTAGGCGCTTCAATAACTACTTCACAAGCATTCGCATCTGCGAAACCGTTTCGATTGGACCAAGGACCCATCGGCGCGATTGTTACGGCGCCGTTACCACGGACGGCTCGTCGACGCTGGCTCTTGGGCCAATTGAATCGGAGCACCGTTGTCCGTGATGCTTCCCGTCGATTCGCGTAACGGCAACGTCGCGATGTGATGCAGACGGGAGAGGTCCTATGAATCGATTCGTGCTCGCGCGTGGCGGTCATCAGCGAATACCACTTACGATCGTCGGCGGTCCCGAGGGGGCCGGGAAGACGACATTGCTGCGCCAGCTGCTCACGTGCAGTGATGGCCGTCGCATTGCGGTCCTCCTCGATCATCCGTCCGCGCTAAAGTTGGATTCAGCGGCGATCTCGAGAGTGCGCGGGAATTCACTCGAGTTACATAACGGCTCGATGTGCCTCGCGCTCGATGGTGACATCGGGACGGCATTGTTGTCGCTGCATGCCACTCGCGGCGAAACATTGCCGGATCACGTCGTCGTCGAAGCGGGATCATCGGCGAGCTTGGTGCGCATGTCGGGATACTCATTTCTTCCCGGTCTGCAACCGGGCGGATTGATATCCATGGTCAGCGCGCCAGAAGTTGCAAAGTTGCGTGAAGACGGGGCGGAGCCCGACAGCGCTCTCGAGGCGCAGCTGCAGCAGGCCGAGCTGGTCGTGTTGAACCACACGGATGGTGTAAAGGTGGTGATGCGGCCTATCATTCGGCGCTGGCTGCAGCAACGGACGGCGCGCGCGCGCGTGATCGAGAGCGAAAAGTCCTGCATTCCCGCCGCAATGATTCTCGGGGCGAGCCTGCAGAAGGCGCCCGTACACGCGATCCATGGTGAATGGTCGCCCGGCTTCTCGATCGAGACGGAATCGCGGCGCAACCGGATCCTGCAGCCTCGTCATCCCGAGGACTATCGCGCCTGGCTGCTGACCACGCGCTCCAGTGTCGACGGGAGCGCATTCCGCACGTGGGTGAACTCGTTGCCAGATAGCATCGTGCGTGGTGACGGCGTACTGCGTCTCGCGAATGAGCGGAGTCATCGTTTCCAATTTCATCATTGTGGCTTGCGCTGGTCGCTCTCGCGAGACGAGCCATGGGGAGAGAAGGAGACCGATCCGCTCAGCTGGATCTCCCTCGTCGGTTTTGCGTCGTCGGGTGCTAAGGAAGGAAAGGCCCGCGAAGGGTTGGAGAGCGCAACGATGTCGCTGGCGAGCGAACCGCCACATTTCCGACCGCCGTTACGACGGCCGAAGTCACCGCGCGAGATTGGAGAGCTCTCATGAAGGCGCCGACGCGCCGCGACGCGCGTCCCGAGGCTACAGCAACGGACCAACGCGACGATGCGTCAATACGCCATTATCAGCACACCGAGTATCTGTCGAACGAGCGAACGCACCTCGCGTATCTTCGCACCGCACTCGCGCTCGTCACTCTCGGCATTACGATGAATCGGGTGAGTGAATACTTTCTCGTGGATCAGCAACTCGAACGACTGCGGCCGCTCTCATTGCTCCGGAACACAGCGCAGCTGGGGATTGGGATGGTCCTCTATGGCTTCGGGCTGATGGTGTTGGCTCTGCATCGGTACCTTCGCGTGGAACGGGCCATCGACCGGTTCGACTACCGGCCACAACGGCGCTTCGTCGAGGGACTTACATTGGCGACCGTGTTTGCAGCCGGTTTGAGCCTGATCTGGCTGTTCCTGCGTTGATGTGCCACTTTAAAATTTCTTATATACATCCGTCTACCCGGAAAACTACGGGTTGAGTCGGAGAGCACTCGGCGGTACAATCGTCGGATAAGCCAAGGGCGGGATACGCGTTCACGACCGTGGCGAGAATCCGAAGTCGAGCACCGATGGCACTTGAAACGGAAGTGCGACAACCGACCGCCGGTCGCCTAACGGCGGACACGACGTTCGCGCTTCCGAGCGACGAGGATACAGCGCGTTCCCAGCCAATACCCTTGCGCGAGCGGTTCAGCGATGGCCGCGTGCAGCTCGTTATGCTCGCGCTGGCCTACTACGTCGGCGCGCGTCTCGGCTTCGTACTGCAGTCGCCCCTGGTGCCGCAGTCGGTGCTCTGGCTGCCCAATTCGATTCTGCTCGCCGCGCTGATCGTCACGCCCCAGCGTCGTTGGCCGTTGATGTTCCTGGCGGCGTATCCAGCCCAGCTCCTGGTCGGTTGGCAGAGCCACTCGCCACTGCTGTCCATCTCGCTGATCTTCCTCACGAACTGCGCGGATGCCGCATTAGGCGCAACGATCTGGCGCGCGCTGTCCCCTGACGAGCCCAGAGCGTCCGGCCTGCCCTCGATGCTCGTCTTCCTCGCCTTTGGCGCGACATTACCGACGATCGTCGTTTCTTTTGCTGACGCGGCGATCACCGTCGCCACGCATTGGAGCGGAGATTTCTGGTTGGTATTCGCGACACGGGCGCGCGCCAACGTCCTGACGAACGTGATCTTCGTCCCGGCTGCCGTGGCGGTCCTCACTGGCGAGCGTCCGTCGCTGTGGAAGCAATTAAAGACGAGGTGGCGGGAAGCCACCGTCATGCTCCTCGCTCTGGCCGCGACGGCCCTTCTGGCCTTTTCGCGACCGCCCGGCTCGATGGGTGGCGCGGCGCTGGGCTACCTGCCTCTCGTCTTCGTCGTCTGGTCGGCGGTGCGCTTCGGCGTCTCGATGACGGGCATGACGCTCATTGCGCTAGCGTACCTAACGACGTGGATGACGATGCGCGGCATGGGCCATGCAACGCTTCAGGTCGCGACGGAAGTCGTGCCGACGCTGCAATTCGAGCTCCTCGCCATCGCTGTTCCGGTTTTGTGCTTATCCGCGGTGGTTCAAGACCGCGAACGTGCCGCGAGCGATCTCGCGGAGAGCCAGCACGCGCTCGGCAATAGCCTGGACGAGATTCGCAATCTCGCGGGCCGGCTCCTCTCGGCGACGGAGGTCGAACGCACGCGGATCGCTCGCGAGCTTCACGACGATGTGAACCAGCAGCTTGCAGCGCTCGGAATCGGTTTGAGCGCACTGAAGCGGCACATGCCGGCCGAGAGCGCACTGCGTGAAGAAGTCGCTCGACTGCAGGGGCAGGCCATGCACGCCGCGGACACGGTTCGCATTCTCTCTCACGAGCTCCATCCCGCCGCTCTCCGACATGCCGGTCTCCTGCCTGCCATGCGCGAACTATGCGCTCAGTACGGGCGTGGGGAATCGATTCGAGCTATTCTCAACGCGAAGCGGGAGGTAAGCGTATCGCACGAGGTAGCCCTCTGCGTTTACCGCGTTACGCAAGAGGCATTGCGGAATGCCGCCCGGCACTCGGGCGCGCAGACGGTACATGTTCAACTGCGCAACACGGCTGACGCGCTCGAGCTGGACATCGAAGACGATGGAATTGGATTCGACGAGGCCGCAGCGCGTCGGCGCGGCGGGCTCGGCCTAACGAGTATGGACGAACGCGTCCGACTTGTGGGTGGATCAGTGCACGTCGACACGTCGCCGGGTCGCGGCACTCGTATTTCGCTCCGCGTTCCCAATGGAGAGATGCATGGAACGGCCGACGCTCTTACTCGCGGATGATCATGTCATCGTCGCGGACGGCTTACGCAGTCTACTCAAGGAGGAGTTCGATCTCGTTGGTAGCGTGACCGATGGGTTGTCGCTCATCGACGCGGCGCAGCGTCTGCAGGCCGACATCATTGTCTCCGACCTCGCCATGCCGGGGCTCGATGCCCTCGGCGTTCTTCGCGAGCTGAGCACGATGGATTTGCGGTCGCGCGTCATCGTGCTCACGATGCACGCCGACGTGCATCTCGCCACCGAGGCGCTTCGCCTCGGCGCCTGGGGCTATGTGCTCAAGAACTCCGCCGGGGAAGAGCTGATCACGGCGATTCGTGAGGTGCTCGCCGGTCGTGCGTACCTCACGCCGCTGATCACGCGCGACATGATGGGCTCGACCATTCATAATCTCAGTGCCAAAACCCCGCGGCCAACGATTCGGCAGCGACAGGTCTTGCGCCTGATCGCTGAGGGCAAGCGCATGAAGGAGATCGCGGCGATTCTTCGGGTGTCGCCGCGCACCGTCGAAAGCCATAAGTACGAAATGATGGAGTCGCTCGGCGTGCGCAGCACAGCTGAGCTCATTCAATATGCGCTGCGGAATCCTGACCTTGGCGCGTGAGGACACGATGTGATGCAGCCCCATCGGATTCTTGTCGTCGATGACTACGTGCCGGCGGCGCAAGCGATTGCTCAACTGCTGCGGATTGTCGGCCACACCGTCGCCACGGCGTACACCGCGGACAACATCATGCAGCTCGCTGTCGAATTTCAGCCAGACCTCGTGCTGCTCGACATTGGGCTCAAGGGCGAGGCCGATGGGGTGACCGTCGCGAAGTGGCTTCGCGAGGAGCCGCGGCTCGATGGCCTGGTGCTCGTCGCGGTCACGGGCCGAGGCAACGCCGAGCATGATGACTACATCGCGAGCGCTGGCTTCGACCACTATCTCGTAAAGCCCGTAGGGCTCGAGCAGCTCGACGCGATCATCTCGGCGCTCCCCGAGCGAAGCGCGGGTACCAAAGGGCAATAGCTTCGCTGGCTGACACAACCGATCCTCCTCCGCCGGACGGCGCGCGCCGCCATGACGTCGCGCGGGCGCCGCGGTTTTCCACGATCGGAGGAGTGGAATGGCAATCGTTAGGTCTCAGGTCCTCGAGCGAACGGCCGTCGACCAGGAGCCACCGCACACGCCGCCCGCACCGCACATGGTGTGGATTCCGCCCGGGGAGTTCGTGATCGGCTCCGACGCACATTACGTGGAGGAGCGGCCCGCGCATCGCGTCCGTGTTGAAGGCTTCTGGATCGATCAGTTTCCCGTCACGAACGAACGCTTTGCGCAATTCGTCGCCGAGACTGGCCACGTGACATTGGCGGAGCTTGCGCCCGACCCTGGTGACTACCCTGGTGCGCTCGCGGAGATGCTGCATCCTGGTTCGTTGGCCTTCACGAAGCCCACAGGGCCCGTGAGCATGAACGACATCTGCAACTGGTGGTCCTTCGTTCTCGGCGCCGATTGGCGCCACCCGCAAGGGCCGGGCAGCAGCACCGAGCACCTCGTCAATCATCCCGTCGTGCATGTCGCGTACGGCGACGTTCAAGCCTTCGCGGCATGGGCAGGGAAGGAGATTCCGACCGAGGCGGAATGGGAGCGCGCGGCCCGTGGTGGATTGGAGAATGCCGTCTACGCGTGGGGCAACGAGTTCACGCCTAACGGCCGTCACATGGCGAACACGTGGCAGGGACAGTTTCCCTACGAGAATCGCCTCGAGGATGGATACGAAGGGACGTCACCGGTCGATGCATATCCGCCTAACGGTTATGGAGTGCAGGACATGATCGGGAATGTCTGGGAATGGACGTCCGATTGGTTCGCAGCACGGCATGCGCCGGAACGATCCGGTTGTTGCGCCGCGTCCGCGGCGGGCAGCTACGATCCGGCGCTGCCGTCGATTCGGATTCCGCGTAAGGTGTTGAAGGGTGGATCGCATTTGTGTGCGCCGAACTATTGCCGTCGCTATCGGCCCGCGGCGCGCTTTCCCCAGCCCATCGATACGTCGACGTCGCATGTCGGATTTCGCTGCATCATCCGACCCACGGAGCGTGGCGCGAAGTAGCGCGCTCGCTGCGAAAGGCGGGCTGCGCGGTTTCTGGCTGCGACACGTCGAAGACGCTGCGGCAATTCTGCTGGGCCTCGCCGCGTTGGCCACGGCGTGGAGCAGCTACCAGGCCGCGAAGTGGGGCGGCATTCAGGACGCGGAATACGATCGCGCGACAGACATGCGCGCCCTGGCGACTCATGCCGGTGACGACGCGGCGCGCTATCGTTTGCTCGATATCGGGATGTTCTCCAGGTGGCTCGAGGCGTCCGTTGCCGGCAATGCGAAGCTGAGCGCTGTCTATGAGGAACATTTTCGGCCGGAGTTTCGTCCCGCGTTCCGAGCGTGGCTCGGCAGCGACTCGACAATCAAGCGCTCGACGACACCGTTCGACATGAGCGAGTATCACATATGGCGGGCTGCCGACTCCGATAGCCTGCACGCGGCCGCCATGCGAGCGCAGCGTGCAGCCCGCAGCGCCAACGAAGTGAGTGACCAATACGTCTACGTCACCGTGTTACTCGCGACCGTGCTCTTCTTCGCCGGGGCGGTGCGGCCGCTCGTCGCGATGCGGACCCAAGGTCCAATCTTGCTCATCGCGCTGATCTTCTGCATCTGGTCGATGGCTCGCATCGTCGTGGCGCCCGTGGCTCGTTAGGCACGCAAGCGCGTGTCAGCGTGGGCTCTAGGGCCAATGGAGTGGGTATCGCCGCGCCGGACATCATGCAGCGAACGCCTTTACGCACCCGCGGTGCGGGCGCCGTGGCGTCACTCGTTGCATGTTGGGGTGGAAGATGCTTGCTGCACAGGTCTTGTCGCGCAGCGCCGGTCGTGCGTTGCTCATCGTCTCGCTCGCTGTATCGATGACGGGCGGCCAATTTCACCAGCGAGAGCCGCTCGATCCGGTTTTCGTTCCAGGGCCATGTCCCGCGGCGGTGCGCCGCGTGAGTGGAATGGATACCTCATGGATCCGCTGCGGCACCGTGACGTTACCGCAAAATCGGGCGACGCCAAAGGCGAAGCTGACGCCCGTGATGTTGCCCGTGGTCTTGTACGAATCGCCGGCGACCAAATCCAAGTCGCCGCTCGTTTTTTTGGCGGGCGGCCCCGGCGAGCCTGGTATCGACGTCCTGACGGAGATCTTTCTTCCGTCTCCCGTCGGCCAGCTCATGCTGCGCCAACGTCCCATCATCGCCTTCAATCAACGTGGCATAACGAGTGACTCGAGCGGTGGATCGCCCGATCTCGGCACGCTGAGCTATCAATGGCGCGCGAGCCGCGAGGAGTCGATCGCGGCGCTCGTCGACTCCGCTACCAAAACGTCGGCGCGTCTGCGAGAGCGCGGCATCGTACTCTCGAACTTCACGACGCTGGCGACGGTCGAGGACACGCGTGACGTCCTTCGGTCGCTCGGCTACGAGAAAGTCATGTTCTTCGCCACCTCCTACGGCACCCGTGTGGCGCTCGAGTTCATGCGCGTCCATCCAACGATGGTAGAGGCGGCGATTCTCGACGGCGTCGCCCCGCCCCAGCGTAACGATTCCTTCGATCCGCGCATGCTCGATGAGCGCCGCCGCGAGGTTGCGGCCCGCCTGGTCGAGGATTGCGAGAAGGCCGCGACATGTAACTCGGAATACCGGGAGCTGCGATCGTACGCCACCGCGCTCGACCGCACCGATTTGCCGCTCGTCCACCTCATCGTACAGTTACCGTCCACGACGGGCACGGGATGGTTCAATCTCGAGCTCCCCGGTCGTGAGCTGCTCAGCGCGATCGGTGCCTATGCCGGTACCGATTTCGCGCGCGCGTTGCCGCAAGTCTTCGAGGACTTCGCCCGCGGCGACACGGTGCGGCGTCCAATCTCGCCGCAGCTCGTGTTGCACGTGGTCCACCAGTTGGCCCTCACGCGAACCGCGGGCCCGAACTACCCCGTCATTTATCACGCGACCCTTTGCGGAGACATTCCGTCCGGGGTGTTACAAGCTGGCGGACGTGGCGTCTGTGACGCGTTAGGCGTTCCCTTCAGCGGTCCCGACGTGATCGCCCCGGTGACGAGTGACGTGCCGACGTTGATGCTCTCGTCGGAGTACGATGCCCAGACACCGCCGGACATGGCCGAAGATGCCGCCCGCACGCTCTCGCATAACTATCGGATTCTCTTCCGCGGGATTGGACACTTGGCGTACTCGCGTCTGGTCACTGGATCCTGCGTCGCCGTGATTGCGAACGCGTTTCTGCTCGATTTGAGCCAACCGCCGCCGGATCCGTGCTCCACGGCGCTCATTCCATCGTTCTTGCCACGCTCAGCGGATCTGCTGTTGTCGCCACGCTGACCCGCACGAGTCGTGGACAAGGCAACGCCCGTCGCTAGTGCGGCGGGCGTTGTCTTGTGAGCAACCATAGGGCGACCGCGGCGAAAGCAAGCGTGCACTTCCTGCGCACCATTCGTCTTGGCCGAGAGTCCACTGTCTCAATCGGTCGTCCGATCGCTAATCATGCGCATCGCGACGAAGCGCGCCACAACGACGCACGAAGGAGACGGCCATGAGGATCGTGACGAATCCAACGATGAGCGAATATGTATTTCGCGGCTTCATCCTCGCGGCGCTCGTTCTCTGCCGCGTGAAGCTCGGCGGGCTCGTGCCGCGTGGCGCGCGACGGCGTGTACCGCCGCCGCGCTAGTCGGGCATCGCGTCAGTAGGCTTCGCCGAAGCGAAGATAGAAGGCGCCACCGTCGCGGCTCCAGGCGTAGTCCACGCCGACGTTGACGTGATACGACTCGGAGGCAAGGTAGCGCAAGCCTAATCCGCCGCTCGGGAGCATGAGCTGGCTGAAGCTGTTGCCGAACGAGTTACCGATGCTCCCGATGCCGCCGAACAGCGCGCCGCCCAGCCGGCCGACAATCGGCGATCGCAGCTCACTTTGCAGCGCGAACATCGCACGATCGCGATAGCGCCCAGCCTGATAGCCACGGAGGTCCGACTGCGTTCCATACAAACAATACTCCCAGATCGGCGCCCCCGCACCAACCCCGCAGGTCGAGAGCCGGAGCGCCAAGACTTGCTGCGAGGTCAGTGCGAAATATTGATTGAAATAGAACTTATAGAAGGCAAAGTTCTGGGCGCTGCCAAAGAAGTCTTCGGCCCACATTACCGAGAGATCGGACAAGCTCCCGTGATGCGGCGCGTACTGGTTGTCGCGCGTGTCGAACTCGCCACCGATGCCTAACGCCGAGACGTCGTAATTGTTATTTGTCCGCGCTAACGGTGTCAGTGCGTTATTGGCATTCTCGGCCTTCAAGGTCGTGACGAGACCTCGGTGGAAGTATCGAGGTCCAAGATACACGGCGCCCGGAAGCCGCCCGAGAAACTCAGCCATCTCGGCATCGCCGTTCTGCGAGATCGGAATGGACTGATCGGCTCGGCCGGCAGCCGTTCCAACCCCGAAGAAGTCGTAATTCACGTTGAAGATCTCGATGCCGCCCAAGGCTTGGCGCCGGGAGGCATGGAAGGGTACGTGAGCGGCGACCGCAAAGAGCCAACTCTGCGTATTGCTATAGATCCCGCCCGCAGCCATCGACGACGCGCGAGAGCTGTCGAAGCGGAAGATGTACGCAGCGATGCCGCCAAGCCCTGTGCCGATCGTTGGTCCGGAGACCACGACAGGAATGGCGAGGAGGCCGTGGGTGGTGGCGGATATTGGCGCATGGCCGTCCGTCGGCAGATCCACACCAGGGGTGGGATCTTGCGCACGTACGAGACGGGCCGACGCCAACGCCAGCACCATGATGAGTGAATGCTGTAGTGAGGCCATTGCGCAGCATACGTCTCCCTCCCGGGCTCGGGCGTGTGGACCTTTGGCTAATGCCGCAGCCCGTTGGTCCAATGTCGAGGTGCCGTTGCCCATTCGACCTTTCCCCTCGAGAGCCGTATCCATGGAGGAGATCGATGCAACGCAACCAATTGATCGCGCGCCGGCAAGGCCGGTTCCCACTCAAACCCCTGTTGCTGGCAGCGCTGGCCTTCGCGCCAGCGGCCGCTTCCGCGCAACAAGACGCGGCGGCAGCACAACTTCCTCCGCTTGTCATAACGGCGGACGGAGAGAAGGCGAAGTTCGCGGGAATTCTCGTCGACCGGCAGGGTGACAAGCTTCGCGTGCGCGAGGGCAACACGGCATTGCACGTGGTGCTCCTCACGGACGACACGAAGATCTCGACACCGAAAGGCCTGTTCAAGATGGAACGGAAGCGCCGTGGCGTGGACGATCTATTGCCAGGGCTCATGCTACAGGTCGAGGGCACCGGCAGCTCGGACGGAGCGATCGTCGCGAAAGAGATTCACTTCTCGACGCGCTCGATGAAGACCGCCCAACAGATCAACGTCGGGTCGGAAGTGATTCGCGGAAATGTCGCTGCGAACACCGACAGCATCACGCACTTGAATGCGAGAGTCACGAACCTCGACAATTACGAGGAGAAGTTCGCGACGCAGGTGAACTTCGTATCCAACGAGTGGTCGCTGTTGCCGGCCGCAAAGGGTCAGCTGGATGACCTGGCTGGTAAAGCGTCGGCGCTGAAGGGCTATATCGTCGAGGTGAAGGGGTACGCCGACACCACAGGCAGCACGCCGCACAACCTCGAGCTGAGCGAGATGCGCGCGCAGGCGGTGGTGCGGTATCTCATCGAGGACAAGGGGATTCCCATGCGCCGCGTGTTGAATCCCACGGGCTTCGGCGACGCCAACGCCATTGCTTCCAACGCCACGCCAGATGGTCGGGCGATGAACCGCCGCGTGACGGTACGCGTCCTCGTGAACAAAGGACTGGCCGAGGATCATCGTTAGGTAACGCAAGTGCTGGTCAAAGAACTGGGGGCAGAGGAGACTCTGCCTCCAGTTCTTTGCTACTCGCTCTAGCGCACCGCCAGCGCGGGACGGTGTCCGTGGCGCGGGTGGCGCTTACTCCACATGACGTACAGCGTCGTCGCGCCAGCACTCACCAGCACATAAAGAAGTATTGCCGCCGGGACGAGCTTCTCGTGGGGGAAGTTCGTTGACGCGATAGCAAGGGCGATCGCGGGATGGCGCGTCGCGCACGCCATGGCAAGGACCGTCCTGTCTTCCGCGTCCGGTCCGCCGAGCAGGTGGCCGGCGGCGAGAGCAGCAAGGGCGAGCGACAGCATCGTGAGCAGTGTGCCATCACCAACCAGCGACGTGATCGCCGACCAGGACTTGAAGAGGATCGGCAGCACACTCGCGACGAGGACGATCAGCGCCAGTCGAGCCACCGGCCGAGCGGAGCGGGCAGCAAAGCGAGGTGCATAACGAGCTAGCCCAATGCCGATCACGAGCGGAATGAGCACTGTCGTGAACGCAATCTTTGCGACCGCGAACGGCGTGATGCTCAGCGGAATCGAAAAGAGTGCCTCGAAAACTTGGAGCGCAAGCGGGATGATGATGACGGACAGCAGCGCCGTCGCCACCAGCAGGCCAATGATGTACGACTCGTCACCGCCGGCCTTCCGAACGCGGTTCGGCCAGAAGGGTGGCACAGGTGACACGGAGAGCGCGCCAAGCGCAATCTTCACCGCGGGCTCGAGCTCGAATCCACGCGCGGCGATGACCGCGAACGTCGGCACGATGACCATCATCGCCAAGAGCGAGCGGAGGAGTCGCGCGGGCTGACGAAAGAGCGTCGTCGCGTCGCCCGGCTCCGCCGCCAGGCCGATCGCAATAACCGTCAGCGGGATGCTCGTGCGCAGTCCGATTTGGACGAACAGAGGTAGTGTCACAGTCGCCTCACGAAAACGGGCCGTCGCGATGGCGACGGCCCGTTCAGTCGAAACAGGTTGGCCTTACTTCGGGATGAATCCGTCTTTCTTCATGTTGTTTACGGCAAAGTTCACCGAAAAATCCGCCAGTTTATTCGCGTTCTTTGGATCGACCGTTTGGCTCCGGCCCATCCATACCATCTTGTCGTCCGGCAGTGAATACAGCGACGTCTCCATGGTGTAGAACTTGTCCGTCGTGTAGTAGACGGGGTCGTACGCGCTGCTCCAGTATCCCCAGTATCCGTAGAAGTCGCGCGACGTGGCGCTCACTGCCGTTTGTTCGCTCACCAAACGCATGACCACCGCACCGTTGAAGCCGCCGGTCGCGACGTGTGATCTCACCGAGTCGAGCTGTGAGATCTCGCTGTCGTGAATCAGCCGATACGAGGGCACGCCGCCTGGCAGACGCGCGGCGAGCCGATCCTCTACCATCCGCCGCATCCCGGCGTCCGTGGTCATGAAGACGGCAAGTGTTTTCGTCAGATGGAACGCCGGCGCCGTCGGGTCCTTCCACGACGAGACGTACTGCGTCGAGTTCGTGCAGGCGCACAGCCATCCACCGACCGCTAGCGCCGCAAGTGCACGTTTGCCCGTCATGAATACCTCCATTTGAGTCGCAAAGCTTCACGCAGGCTACAGGCGGTGCGGGACTCGGCACAGCTAGACTTTGGTCGCATCAATGTTGGCGAGACGCTTTCACTTGGCTGCGCCGCGTAGCACTTTTAGAACACCCTCCTCGTCGGACAGCCTCGATGTTCAGAATTCGCACTCTCGTGCCGCCATCGGCGATGGCGCTCGACGGTTCTACTGCGCTCGGTGAGCTCGTCATCGGCCAGGCACATCTTCACTTCGCGCTCGACCTGCGCGCCTGGCGTGTCGCCGATTACGAGCATCAATGGAAATCCGGGCTGATGCGGTTGGTCCGTGGCGCCGAGTCGTCTGTATTGATGATGAAGTACCGTGGCGTCGGCCACGCGCCACACATGATGTGGGCGCTCTGGCGCGAAGCCGAGCATGTGTACGTGCAGCCGCATTGTGTCTTGCCGTCGGACCTCGATGCGCCCTTCGACCCCGCGTTCCCGTATGCGCACGTCGGTACGCGCATCCCCGCCACGGAACAATCGCTTCCGCTCGAGGAATGGCGCGTCGATCTCGTGCAGCTCATCGCGAGCGCGATGCACATCCGGTGGCCCTTCGGCCAATAGGCACCGCGGCGGTCCGCGCTCAAGCTGGGGTACGGTCAGTGTGCGACCGTACACTCGGAGGCGCGACAGATGGCGACGAACAACCCCGACGCGGGACGGAAGCCGAATATCCTGGTCATCTTTGGCGATGACATCGGCTGGTTCAACATCAGTGCGTACAACCATGGGGTCATGGGGTATCGCACGCCAAACATCGACCGGATCGCGAAAGAGGGCTGCCTCTTCACCGATTGGTACGGGCAGCAGAGCTGCACCGCCGGCCGGGCCGCGTTCATTACAGGGCAATCGCCGATTCGGACCGGCCTAACGAAGGTCGGACTGCCGGGCGCAAAAATAGGTTTGCAGCCTGAGGATCCGACGATAGCGGATCTTCTCAAGCCGTTAGGCTACGTAACGGGTCAGTTCGGAAAGAACCATCTCGGCGACCGTGACGAGTTTCTGCCGACCGCGCATGGCTTCGACGAGTTCTTCGGCAACCTCTATCATCTCAACGCCGAGCAGGAGCCGGAAAATCCGGACTATCCGAAGAACCCGGAGTTCAAGGAGAAGTTCGGGCCGCGCGGCGTGCTGCATTGCTGGGCGAATGCAGACGGAACGCAAAAGATCGAGAACACCGGTCCGCTCACGACGAAGCGAATGGAGACGATCGACGAGGAGTTTCTCTCGGCCACGCTCGGCTTCATCGATGACGCCGTAGAAGACGACAAGCCGTTCTTCGTGTGGTTCAACACCACGCGCATGCACATCTTCACGCATCTGAAGGAGGAGTCTGTCGGCACGACGGGCCTCGGCGTGTATCCCGACGGGATGGTGGAGCACGATGGGCACATCGGAAGATTGCTCGACAAGCTCGATCAGCTGGGCATCGCCGACAATACGCTCGTGATGTACACGACGGACAACGGCGCGGAAGTCATGAGCTGGCCGGATGGCGGCGCGACGCCCTTCCGAGGGGAGAAAGACACGAACTTCGAAGGGGGCTGGCGAGTGCCATGCGTCATTCGGTGGCCAGGCCACATCGAGGCGGGCAAGGTATCGAACGAGATCTTCTCGCACACCGACGTGTTGCCGACGCTGGTCGCGGTGGCCGGTGATCCCGACATCGTCGAGAAGCTCAAGAAGGGGCACACCGTTGGAAAAAAGACATTCCGTGTTCACATCGACGGATACAACCTGCTGCCGCTCGTGAAGGGTGAGGTTACGGAGAATCCGCGTCAGGGCTTCCTGTACTGGAGCGACGACGGCGATCTGTTTGCGCTGCGCGTGCGTCAGTGGAAGGCGACCTTCGTGGAGCAGCGGGCGCATGGCTTAGGCGTGTGGCGCGAGCCGCTGGTGATGCTTCGCGTTCCGAAGATTTACAATTTGCGCAGCGATCCCTTCGAGCGCGGCGATCGCGACGCGAGCATGTTCTACGACAAGTGGATGGTGGATCGGGCGTTCCTGCTTGTTCCCGCGCAGGCACTCGTGGGTGAGTTCCTCAAGACGTTCGAGGAATTTCCACCGCGGCAGTCGCCGGCGAGCTTCAGCATCGGTCACGCGCTCGAAAAGGCGCGCGAGAACGAGAAGCATCTCGAGATCGCGAGCGGCGGCGGCGTCAAATAGGCCGGCGTAGAGCACAGCGCCCCATCGCCCTTGCATTGTGATGCGCCCACGCGGTCCTGATCCCCGTGCTTGGCTCATTGCCGCGGTGGTGGCGCTGCTCGCTCTACTCGCGGGCCCCGCCCTCTCGCAAGAGACCGCGAGGCATAGTGCCCTAACGTCCAATGTTTGGCACCATCGGCGAATCCCACCTTGTTCCGCACGAAGTCACGTCAGCAACGTCTCGGAGCTCGCGATGTCCCAGTCACCCACGCCAAATCGCTCGTCTCGCCGGCCAACGGCCTTGGTCGCGACGTGCCTAACAGCGTTCGGCACTGGGGCCACGGTGGCTGCGATCGTGCCGCCGCAACCGTCGGTGGCGAAGCCGACGTCGGTGGCCAAGCCGACATCGGCGATCGAGCCGCGTGCGCTGGAGGCGCTGCGGTACATGGGCGGCTACCTGCGCAGCCTCAGTCGGTTCAGTGTCGACGCGCAAACGATGCGCGATGAGCTGTTGCCCGACGGCGAGAAGGTGACGATCGGGGGGACGGTCAACTATCTCGCGCGTCTACCCGACCGCCTCCGCGCCGACGTTCGTACGGATCGCAAACAGCGCCAGCTGTTGTACGATGGCAAAACGCTCACGGTGTACGCGCCGCGCATGCACTTCTATGCCTCGGCGCCCGCACCCTCGACGATCGGCGCGACGCTCGATAGCGCACGCACCCGATACGGCATCGAGATGCCGCTAGCCGATCTCTTTCTCTGGGGCACCTCGCGTGACGGTGTCGATGAGCTCACGTCGGCGCGCTATATCGGCCCGGCATTCGTCGACGGCATCGACACCGATCAGTATGCATATCGCCAGGGCGGCACCGATTGGCAGCTGTGGGTTCAGCGTGGCAACACGCCGCTGCCACGGAAGCTGGTGATCACGACGACCGACGAGACCGCGCGACCGCAGTATGTCGCGAGTCTGAAATGGAATCTTACACCGGCGGTGAGTGACGCGATGTTCACCTTCACGCCGCCCCAGGATGCTTCACGGATTGTCTTCGCGCCAAACACGGGCGCGGTGAACGCGGCGCCGAAGTAACGCGTCAAATGAGGATGTCGATGGCTGTCGCAGGCTCGAGGGTGGCGCGCCGCATGGCGCTGATGATTGGAGTGGGTGGATTGCTCGTGGCAGGATCACGACAGAGCGAAGCGCAGCGAAGAGGCGGCGGTGGAAAAATGGCAAGTGGAGGGGGCGCACGTGCAAGTGTAAGTAGCGCTCACAGCACGGGAGGCGCTCGTATGAGTAGCGGAGGGGGGAGCCGCGCAAGCGGCAGCGGAGGGGCTGCTCGTACGAGCGTCAACCGTGACTTCAGCAGCACGGATCTGAATCACGGTCGCAGCGTCACGAACACGACGACCACGCGGAACGTCAATCGCGCCGACGTGAACGTCAACCGCACGAACGTCAACGTCAATCACAACTACGACCTCGATGTCGACGTCGATAGAAACTGGCATCCAGTAGCTACCGGTGCCGCTTTTGCAGCCGGCGCTGCGCTCACGTCGGCAGCCATTGGCTCGGTCGTGTACTCGCTTCCATCGTCGTGTACCGTCACAGTGGTCCAGGGCGTGAGTTATCAGCAGTGCGGTTCGGCCTGGTATCAGCCGCGCTTCTACGGAACCTCGGTCAGCTACGTCGTCGTCAAGGCGCCGTAGCCGCCTTGGATGTTACGTAGACCGCCGGCCGGCCAAGGCGCGCGCGCGACCAGTGGCGGCGAAATCAGTCGTGTCGCGGCCGATGCCTACATCTTCGGCTATCCACTGGTCCTGATGGATGCGACGCGGCAAATCGCGACTGCAACGGCGACGCCGACGGCGACGCGCGCGCCAACGAACTGCTTCGCGCATCTTCGCGAGTTTCCCGACCCGTCGTTTACAAGCGTCGTGAGCTCCGATGTGGACACGCTGTACTCCGTTGCGTGGCTCGACCTCACGGAGCAGCCGATTGTGCTCCGTCTGCCTGAGATGGGACGTCGCTACTATTTGATGCAGTGCCTCGACGCATGGACGAATGTGTTTGCGGCGCCCGGTACTCGCGCCACGGGAGGTGAGGCGCAGGAGTTTGCCTTCATTGGCCCCGACTGGAAAGGCACTCTCCCGCCGACGCTTCCGAGCATCAACGCCCCGACCAACATGGTCTGGATTATCGGACGCACCGAGACGAAAGGACCTCGTGATCTCGGGGAAGTGCACGGGCTTCAGGATCAGTATCGTCTCACACCATTGAGCGAGTGGGGGACGGCATATCGCGCTCCGATCTGCCATCCAGGGCCGGCGAATCTCGATCTGCGAATGGCTCCGGTGGAGCAGCTCGCTCGAATGGACGCACGGTCGTTCTTCGACTGCGTCAACATGCTCATGAAGGACAATCCACCGAGCGCCGCCGACAAGCGCGCGATGGATCGCTTCGCGTCGATAGGCCTGCGTCCCGGATCACTCCTCGACGATAACGATGACAAGTTGCTCGATGAGTTGAATATTGCCGTACGCACGGGACGCACTCGGCTGCTGGAGCAATCCCGTGCGTCGTTCGGTGTTGCGGTGAATGGCTGGGAGGGCGCCCCGAATGAGATCGGCCGCTACGGCACCAATTATCTACTCCGGGCGGCAATCGCGATGGTCTCACTCGGAGCCAGTCTGCGCGAGGAGGCGATCTGCCCACGAGCGATCGCGGACCGCGACGGTAAGCCGCTCAATGGCGCAAACCGATACACGATCACCTTTCCGAAAGGCGCCACACCGCCGGTGAATGCCTTCTGGTCGATGACGATGTACAACGACAAGCAGACGTTCGTCGAGAATCCGATTAACCGATACGCCATCGGCAGCCGCGACGACCTGCTACGCGACGCGAATGATTCGTTGACGATCCTGATCCAACATGAGCGACCCGCTGGGGAGCGAGAGCGAAATTGGCTTCCCGCGCCGCCCGATGCCTTCAACGTCATGATGCGACTGTATTGGCCATCCGAGAGCATCCTCAGCGGCCGGTGGACGGCGCCGCCGATTCAAAGGGCCTCATCCTAAAAGGGGCTTGTTCGGCAGCCTCTTCCATCCCTCACAGCAACGTGACCAAATTGGCGGATGCCCGAGCCTACCGGGATCCGCTTCTTTGCCGAGCCTGACGAATTCCGGGCGTGGCTCGTAGAGTTTCACGAGTCGGCGCGCGAGCTTTGGGTTGGCTTCCACAAGAAAGGCTCAGGAAAGCCAAGCATCACCTGGCCGCAATCCGTCGACGAGGCGCTCTGCTTCGGATGGATCGATGGCATCCGCAAGTCGTTAGGCGAGCACTCATACGTCATTCGCTTTACGCCACGCAAGCGCGACAGCATCTGGAGTAACGTCAACATCGCCCGCTACGAGGCGCTTCGACGCAGCGAGCGGATGCACCCCGCTGGCGTACGGGCCTACGAGGCACGCGACGAGAAAAAGTCCGGCATCTATCTGTTCGAGCAGCGCGACAACCCAAAGCTCACCGCGGCGGAGCTGAAGCAGTTCCGCGCGAAGGCCGCGGCGTGGAAGTTCTTTCAGGCTCAGCCCCCAGGATATCGCCGTCTCGCCACCTGGTGGGTGATCAGCGCGAAACGAGCCGAGACGCGAACGCGACGGCTCGCGCTGCTTATCAAAGACTCGGCCCAGGGACACCGCATCGGCGCCTTGCGCCAGGTCACCAAGTGACGACGACGCGCTCCATCACGAACCGCAAAGAGTGGCAGTTCTTCGCTGTGCTTCCGCGCGCGGACGCCACGCTGGCCGGCGTCTGGTGGCTCGTCCTCGTTATGCGGGGCATACTCCCGGCCGTCTTCTCCATTCTCATGGGCGTGCTCGTCGGAGCCGTGCAAGGCGGACGAAGTCTCACGGGTCCGCTCGCGGCGACCGGCGTCGTCTTTCTTCTCCTGCAGATCCTTCCTCCTATTAATACAGCCGTCGGCACCAACCTCGGCGATCGAACGTCCGCGTGGCTCAACGACCAGTTAATGGAGACTTGTCTGCGGCCGCCCGGCATCGCTCATCTCGAGGATCCCGAGCTCACGAGTGACCTGACGGCGGCGCGCGACTTCGACCTCGGCATGACCGGACCTCCGCTGAGCATTCTCGATGGATTTCATCGCGAGCGGAATGACAGAGATGATCGGCGGCGTTGCTTCGGCCGTCGTCCTCGCCGGGTTTGCCTGGTGGGCGCCCATCATCTTGGCGGGCGCCTGGCTGGGAACGCATTGGCTCCTGCGCGAGAGCGCCGTTTGGTGGGATCGCAACACGCCCGAGGTCCGAGCTGCGCAGCGTCACGCCGACTACGCATTTCGACTGGCGGTCGATCCGCCCGCGAGCAAGGAGCTTCGGCTATTCGGGCTGGCCGGCTGGACGCTGGAACGCTTCATCGCACACCGTACCACGTTACACCGTCTCCAGTACCAGGCGACGCGACTCCGCGAGCGGCCCGTGCTTTGGAGTCTGCTGCTCGTCGTCGTCGGGAACGTCATCGTATTCTGGGCGCTCGCGTCTGCCGCCTCATCGGGCCGCCTAACGACTGGCGGTCTCGTGGTCTTCGCGCAGTGCGCCGTTGGCGTGTCGCTCATGGCCTTCGGCGGCTTCAGCTGGGCGCTCGATGGCGCGTCGGCACCGGTCGCTGCCGTGCTTCGCCTGGAGCAAAGGATGGCGCCCGCGGGTGCGCTCACCTCCGGTGACCGATCGCCGGCGTCGCTCCCAGCCCGAGAGATTCGCTTTCGCAACGTTCGATTCGCGTACCCCGGACATGGCGACGATGGCGCGGTGCTCGATGGCTTCGATCTCTCCATCCCCGCGGGAACGTCGCTCGCAATCGTTGGTCAGAACGGGGCGGGGAAGACGACGCTCGCCAAGCTCCTTTGTCGTCTGTACGATCCGCAGTCGGGTGCCATCGAAGTGGACGGAATCGATCTCCGACGATTGGATCTCGCCGCATGGCGGCGCCGCATCTCGGCGGTTTTTCAGGACTTCGTGCGGTTCGAGCTCCCGCTTCGCGACAATGTCGCGCCCGACGGTGCGCCGGACGACGTCGTTCGCCGGGCGCTCGCCGCGGCGGGCGCAGCAACGCTCGCGGATCTCGACACCACACTTTCTCGCGCGTATGCGGGTGGAACGGATCTCTCGGGCGGTCAATGGCAGCGGGTCGCGCTCGCGCGGGCTCTCTGCGCCGTGGAGATGGGAACGCGCGTTGTTCTTCTCGACGAGCCAACCGCGCAGCTCGACGTACGCGGCGAGATGGAGATCTTCGAGCGCATCCTCTTGGCGACGCGCCAGTGTACGACCATTCTCATCTCACATCGCTTCTCCACGGTGCGGCTTGCCGATCGCATCTGCGTGCTCGAGAAAGGCCAAGTCGTGGAGCTCGGTACGCATGACGAGCTGATGGCGCGGCGCGGTCGCTACCGTACGATGTTCGATCTCCAGGCGCAGCGATTTGGCACGGGCGACGAGGAGGGCGTGACGCATGTCGTCCTCTCGTAAGCCGGACGATCTACCGCCCGCGCTCTCGTCCATGTGGCGGCTCTGCCGCCTTGGACTGCGGTTCGAGCCAGGCCTCATGACGTGGGCATTTTCGCTCGCGTTACTCTCGGCACTGCCAGACGCACTGCTCGCGCTCTGGTTCAAGCTCATGGCCGACGCCGCTCTGGCCGGGGACCGCACTCGACTGGGCCTAACGACGCTCGCACTCGGCGTTTCCGCGGCCGGAACCTGGTTTCTCCGCACCGTGAGCACGCGTGTGCAGCGGCGCTTCCGTGACAAGGTGACGATCGCCCTCGAGGCCCATGTGGCGCGGCTCCAGGCGAGCATAACGACGATCGCCCATCAGGAGGTGCCGGAGTATCTCGATCGCATCGCGATGCTGCGCAACCAGGTGTTCGTGCTCGACCACATGTACATGGCGGTCTTCTCCATGGCGGGATGGATTCTGCGCCTGGTGATCACGATCGCACTGCTCGTCTCGGTCCATCCAGCGCTGATACTCCTCGGTGCCTTCGCGCTGCCGACAGTCTTCGCGTCGAGCTGGCGGCCTGCCGTGGAGCGTGCCGCGCAAGAGCGTGCCGCTCCATTCAACCGGCTTGCGCGCCATCTTTTCACGATCGGGACCACGGCGCCTGCCGCGAAAGAGGTGCGTCTAACGGGCATCACCGATCGCTTGACGCGAGATCGCCGGCGCGCCTGGGACACAGGGCACCGTTCGATCGCCGCGGCCCGCTGGGGATCGATGGCGTGGTATGTTGGCGCCTGGACGATCTTCGCTGCTGGATACGTGGCGTCAGTTGTCTTCGTTTCTGCCGTCGTCCACGTGTCGGTCGGCGCAGTTTTGCTCGTTCTCGCCGCGGGGGCCCGGCTTTCCTGGTACGTCGGCGCGACGGTCGGCGAGCTGGGTTTCCTCCGCGGATTCTGGGTCTACGGCGCGCGTCGGCTCGCCTGGCTCGAGGACTACGCCGCTTCCTCGACCTCGGCGGCGAGCCTAACGGCTCCGACGCGACTCGAGCGCGGCATTCGCTTCGATCACGTGTCCTTCGCATATCCCGGAACCCAGCGTCTCGTGCTGGAGGACGTGAAGCTCGATCTTCCTGCGGGAGCCGTCGTCGCCATCGTCGGCGAGAACGGCGCGGGGAAGAGCACTCTGGTCAAGCTGCTGGCGCGAATGTACGAGCCGACATCGGGCCAGATTCTCATCGACGAAACGCCGCTCGCGCGCATCACGGCCGATTCCTGGCGCGAGCGAATGGCCGGCGCCTTTCAGGACTTCTTTCGGTTCGAGCTTCGCGCGTTGCATAGCGTGGGGCTTGGCGACGTCCCGCGTCACGAGAGCGAGCCTGCTGTCGCAACGGCTGTCGGTCGTGCGGGCGCTGACGACGTCGTCGCTCGGCTCGGCGCGGGCCTCGATACGCAGCTTGGCCCCACCTGGCCGGAAGGGATTGACGTCAGCTTCGGGCAATGGCAGAAGCTCGCCCTCGCGCGCGGCTTCATGCGCGACGGGCCACTCGTACTCGTTCTCGACGAACCGACTTCCGCGCTCGACTCAGAGACCGAGCATGCGCTCTTCGAGCGTTACGCGGCCGCCGCACGCAGCTCCGCGGGTCGCATAACGATTCTCGTGTCGCATCGCTTCTCGACCGTCCGGATGGCCGACCTCATCGTCGTCATGCAAGGCGCGCATGTCGTGGACGTCGGCTCGCACGAGGCCCTCATCGCGCGCGGCGGCCTTTATGAGGAGTTGTATGGTATTCAAGCGGCCGCCTATCGCTGACCACCAAGCCACGGCTTCGCTAGTTTCTCCGTGCGCTGGACATTACACCGCCACTTCGGGAGCCCGCGATGACGACAGCGTCTCGCTACGAGACCATGACCTACCGCCGGTGCGGGCGCAGCGGGATTCTGCTGCCGATCATCTCCCTGGGCCTCTGGCACAACTTCGGGAGCGTCGACCCGTTCGAGGAATCGCGCGCGATGTGTCTCCACGCCTTCGACCGAGGCGTGACGCACTTCGATCTCGCGAACAACTACGGGCCGGAGCCGGGATCGGCGGAGGAGACCTTCGCCCGGGTGCTCGCGCGCGATCTGCACACGCATCGCGATGAGCTCATCATCTCCACGAAGGCAGGCTATCGCATGTGGCCTGGACCGTACGGTGAATGGGGCTCGCGCAAATATCTCATCGCGAGCCTCGATCAGAGCCTCAAGCGGATGGGGCTTCCGTACGTGGACATCTTCTATTCGCACCGTCCGGATCCAGACACGCCGCTCGAGGAGACGATGCGCGCGCTCGATTTCGCCGTGCGCAGCGGCCGAGCGCTCTACGTTGGAATTTCCAGCTACTCCGCGGACGACACGCGTCGCGCGGCGGAGATTCTGGATGATCTCGGCACACCGTGCCTCATTCACCAGCCGCGTTACAGCATGTTCGATCGCTGGGTCGAGGACGGCCTGCTCGACGTGCTCGAGAAGCGCGGCATTGGTTGCATCGCCTTTTCACCACTCGCGCAGGGACTGCTTACCAACCGCTATTTGCGCGACATCCCGGCCGGCTCGCGCGCATCGAAGTCGTACGGGTTCCTGAAGCCTAACGAGATCACACCCGAGCGCCGCGCCCAGATCGCCGCACTCCAAGACATCGCCGTCGCCCGCGGCCAAAGCCTCGCGCAGCTAGCGCTGTCGTGGGTATTGCGGAGTCCGACGGTGACCTCAGCACTTGTCGGCGCGAGCCGCGTCTCTCAGTTGGAGGAGAATCTGGCTGTCGTCTCCGCGCCGCCGCTCAGTAAAGAGGATCTGCGCAAGATCGAGGAAACTTTGAAAGGCAGAGGGTAAAGGGTTGTGGGTAGAGGGTTGTGGGTAGAGGGTGATACGTGACAAGACTTCCTCCGCGTCAGCATCACCCTCTACCCCTCTACCCTCTACGTAAGGGCTTCCCTCAGCAACACCGAACCCTCCTTCACCATCGTCGTATCGCAGCTGTAGGCAAATCGAAGGGCGTCGGCGCACGTTTCACCGAAGGCGTCGCCGGGAGCGCAGCCGAGTCCTTGATCGGCGAGCAGCGTTGACAAGGCGTCGGCATCGCGGACCTCGAGCCGTTCGTACACCGACGGGTCGAGCTCGACCCATACATAAAAGGCGCCGCGCGGAACGAACGGCGTCACCCCTGGAATTCCAGTGAGCGCGCGAAGCATCACGTCCCGACGCTCGTGATACACCTCGCGCATGTCCATGATGTGCCGGTCGCTTCCCGTGACGGCGGCGAGCGCGGCCCACTGCGCAACGCTGTTCACACCGTTGATCGTACATCGGAGAAGCTTCGGGATCCGATCCTGCAGCACGGGGTCGCGCGCCACGATGTACCCGGTGCGCAAACCGGCCATCGCATGACTCTTCGAGAATGAGAAGATGCTCACGACGCGTCGCTCGTTGGCGCCGGCGAGTGATCCGATCGAGTGATGGACGTGCGGCGCGTAGATCACATCTTCGTACGCTTCGTCCGAGACGATCCACAGATCGTGGCGTCGTGCAACTTCCAGGATATTGCCGAGCACCTCGCGCGAGAGCACGGCGCCGGTGGGATTGTGCGGAGTGTTGAGGAAGATCGCGGCCGTCCGCTGCGTGATCGCGGACTCGATGTCTTCCGGTCGGTAGGCGTAGTCGAATTCGGCGCGCAGTGGAACGCCCACCGGCACACCACCAGCGAGCCGGATGTTCTCGGCCACTTCGGTCCACATGGGGTCGGGAATGATGACTTCGTCGCCCGGCAAAAGCAGCGCGCCGAAGGCCACGAACAGGGCGTGCATTGCGCCGTTCGTGACGAAGATGTCGTCGGCGTTTGTATTCGTTAGGCTGTTCTTCGCCACGACCTTCTGCGCGAGGGCGCGACGCAGCTCCGGTATTCCGTTGTTCGGGACGTAATGTGTCTTGCCCGCGTGCGCCGCCTGGGTCAGTGCATCCATGACGTGCGCCGGCGGGGAGAAGCTGGGATCACCCGACTCGAAGCGGTAGACGCGCCGTCCTGCTGCCTGGGCGACGAGCAGTCGCTCGCGGATCTGAACGATCTTGCCCAGCGAGACCTGGTCGAGCGGATGAGTCGAAGAGGAATGCGGGAGGGGGAGGGGGAGGGGGCGGGAAGCGACGGACGAGACGGAGGGTGCTGCAACATCGGGTACGACGCTGGGCGGCATGAGACCCTCGATGAATAGACGGCGGAGTGTAGCGGAAAAGCTGCACTATTCGCAAGGTCGCGACGCGAATTCGGCTTCTCTGACGGTCGGGATCAGCAAATGCACCCTTGTTCGTGCTCGATGAGCAGATTTTTCTTGACAGCTCGAACCAGGCGGACCAGTTTGGGGGCGTTGTTTTCCATGACGAAGCAGGTCGCGGCTTCCCTTTCGATCCGATCATGAAGCTGATCACGGCGCTCATTCGTCCCGAACGGCTACGTGAAGTAAAAGAGGCGCTCTTTCGAGTTGGCGTTACCGGCATGACCCTCTCGCGGGTGAGCGGCCATGGCGGGGAGCGCGAGATCGTCGAGCACTACCGGGGATCGGCGCTCGTACTCGAGTTCCGGGAAAAGGTGAAGATCGAAGCGGCTGTCTCGGAGCCGTTCGTCGAGCCGACCATTCGCGCGATCGTCTCCGCCGCTCGCACTGGCGAGGTCGGCGACGGCAAGATCTTCGTTCAGGAGCTCGAGCGCGTCATTCGCATTCGCACGGGTGAGACGGACGTCGCTGCGCTCACTCCTGTGACAGCTGACATGGTGCAGGCGCGTGCACGTCATGCGCAGATCGAGGAGCCGGTATGACGCCGGCGATCTCCGCGGGCGACACCGCGTGGGTTCTCATCAGTACCGCACTCGTGATGTTGATGGTGCCAGGCCTCGCGCTCTTCTATGGAGGCCTCGTTCGGCAGAAGAATGCACTTAACACCTTCATGATGAGCCTGAGCGCCCTCGGCATCGTTACGGTGCAGTGGGTGCTCGTGGGTTATTCGCTCGCCTTCGGTCCAGGCTCGTCCTGGCTGGGTGGTCTTGCTTGGTGGGGCCTCGATCACGTGGGCGCCGCGCCTAACGCGGCGTATGCCGCCACCGTGCCACATCTCGCCTTCGCGGCGTTCCAGGCGATGTTCGCGGCGATCACGGTCGCGCTCATTTCCGGCGCCGTCGTCGAGCGACTGCGCTTCTCCGCGTATCTTCTCTTCACGCTCGCTTGGACGACTTTCGTTTACGATCCTCTTGCGCGCTGGGTGTGGGGTGACGGCGGCTGGCTGCGCTCACTAGGCGCGCTCGACTTTGCCGGCGGCACCGTCGTTCACGTCAGCGCCGGAACGGCGGCACTCGTCGCCGCAATCATGCTCGGGAGACGCCGAGCGATCGCGCGCGGTGCGCTCGTCCCGCATAACGTGCCGTTCACACTCTTGGGCGCCGGGCTGCTCTGGTTTGGCTGGTTCGGCTTCAATGCGGGGTCGGCGTTAGGCGCGAACGCTGTGGCGGTCAATGCGCTCGTCACGACGCACGCCGCCGCCGCCGCGGCGCTCAGCCTCTGGCTGGTACTCGATCTCTGGCGCAGCGGTCGCACGACGGCCGTCGGCGCGGCGACGGGCGCGGTGGTCGGTCTCGTCGCGATCACGCCCGCGGCAGGTTTCGTGACGCCGCGCGCCGCGCTCCTCATCGGTGTCATCGCCTCGGCGAGCAGCTACGCCGCGATGCATCTGCGTGCGCGCACCCGCATCGACGACGCACTCGATGTCTTTGCCTGTCACGGTGTAGCGGGAATCGTGGGTGCGCTCCTCACCGGCGTCTTCGCCACGACGAGCGTGAATCCCTCTGGCGCGAACGGGCTTCTCGCGGGCAATGCCGCGCAGCTCGGGGTTCAGGCCGTGGCCGTGCTCGCGACCATGGTGCTCTCGGGATCGCTCACGGGAGCGATCATTTTCGGATTACGGGCAGTGATGGCGGTTCGCGCTTCGCTCAGCGACGAGCTCACGGGTCTCGACGCGAGCGATCATGGCGAGGAGGCGTATCACGTCGGCGACGTTGGCGAGCTGGCCGGTGGCGCCCCACTCGGCGGAATGATCCTCATCCACGCCGACGAGGAGCCAGCCACGGAAGCGACGGCTGCCTAACGGGTTGTGGGTAGTGGGTGTTTGACTAGGCGAGCCTGACGACGGCCGCGTTCCAGCCCGCAACGTCCACGTCCTGTTTGTGCATCGCGTTCACGTCGACGACGACCTTGTCGCCGTTCCGACGAACCGTGAACCGATCCATGCCCCGCGTCGCGCGACCAGTGATGAACGCGCCGTCGGGCTGATACTGCGAGTGGTGTTTAGGACATTGGAAACGATGATCCGCGTCGTCCCATCGCAGCGACGTATTCTGATGGGGGCACGAGAGGTTGAATGCGTACACCGCGTTCTGCCAGCGAACGAGGATGACTTGCGCGTCGCGGTCGATCTGGGCGCCATCCGCGGCGGGTATCGGATATGACAGTTCGTCCCCCGTACGCGCGGTAGCGCGAGTGGCGCCGACAGTGAAGTGCGTGGGGAGCGCGCTGGCCGTGCGCGCGAAACCCAGCGCTGCAGCAATGCCTGCTACGGTGACTGCCGCCTCGCGCAGAAACTCGCGCCGGCTCGATACCTCGCAGGGCTCACAGTGGTCGCCGGGGCTACCCTCTTCGATTGTCTCACTCACGGAGTTACTCATAACGGCACAGGCTGCAATGTGAATCGGTTGCTGAGGTGCACTGGTTCATACCCATATGTAGTGAAGAAGATTCGGCCTCTGCTGTGGGGAACGCGCTCCCGCGCGCTTGTCGCGGAACGATTCGCTCTTCTACTGCTTCCAAAACCACATCATCGCTCCGCCAACGGTAGAGAGCGCAAACGAGCCAATCGCAACACCGCGGTGCACGTTGACGCGATGTTGATACGTGCCGGCATTCGTAAAACCGCCCTCTCGCTCGGGCGCCAGCGCGGCGGCCGCGGCAATACCGGCGTCGGACGCGAGCATCAGCACCGAGTGCACGATGCGGCGCGAGCGTCCATTGGGGTCTTCTCGCGAATCCCACAGATTCCAGAGTCCGGTGATCGTGTTCACCCCAAAAAGAATACCGATCCCGCTCGCGACGCCGACGTGCGCCGGCTTGAGCCACGACGGGGGCGAGGCGTCCTGGATGAGGTTCTGGCCTAACGAGTATTCGGCGATGAACAACGGGACCATCGCGTAGCTGCCGTACCGGTGAATCGTGAGACGAGTGTAGTACGAGTCGCTATAATCGATCGAGCGGGGTCGGCGCACGACGGGCGTGTCGGCGACGATGGTTCGCGGCGCTACGACGGTGAGAGTTTCCGCGATGACCGCCGAGCGCGGCGGCCGGCCACTGAGTGTGCTTTCGAGGGGAACGATCGGCTCCAGCTGTGGCGCCTGCAGGAGCGCCAGCAGCGCTAGTGATCCCAGCATCAAGTCTCCTTGGTCTCAGCCGATCAATTGATCGTCAAGGTTCCGGTCGCGTTGTCGTATGTCGTCGAGTACGAGTGAAGGCTCGACGTCCGCTGGCCGCCAATCCATTGCCCAGACGTATTGAACGTGGCGCCATGGTTTGGGCAAACGAAGTTGTTCCCTGACAGCTGCACCGTACCACCCTGATGCGGGCAGATGCGCGATAGCGCGATGAAGCTCGACGTGCCCGTGCGAACAATCGCGACAGGGGCGCTGCCAAGGGTGATCATCGCCACACCGCCAACATTGGCGAGCGATGCGTAATCACTCACCTTGATCGTGCTGTTGACCGGTACATTGGGCGCGGTGATGTCCCCGCCGCTCAGCCCGCACGCCGAGAGAGCGGTGATCGCGGCAAGAATGCCGCTCTGGACCAGGAAAGTGCGACGTCCGATAGCTGTGAGATCGGTTCCTTCGACAATAGGCGACAGTGCGAGGCCGTTCGACCCATCGCACTCATGACAACCGTGTAGCGCGGTCCTCTCATTCACGGCAACAACTCCGCTCTGGTGACGTCTGAACGACGCCGGTGCGTCGTTGGTCTTCGTGGGACACGCAATTGGCGGTCCTCCCTTATGCCACGCGCACCCATTGACGGTCGATGGGTCATGCGTAAATTGGCGATACCTCGACCGCCGATGGGTGTATGACGCGTCCGACGGATTTGCTACAAGGCACGCTCGACTTGCTCGTGCTCAAAACGCTTTCGTGGGGGCCAGCGCACGGCTATGCCGTTGCACGGTGGATCGAGCAGCTCACGGGAGAAGTGCTGCAAGTTGGCGAAGGGTCGCTCTACCCGGCGCTGCACCGACTGGAAGAGCGAGGCTGGCTGGAGTCGAGTTGGCAGCTCTCGAGCACCAAGCGCCGTACGAAGGTCTATCGCCTAACGACCAAGGGCCGCCAGCAGTTGCGTGCCGAGGCCGGCGCGTGGACACAGTTTGTCGACGCCGTTTACAAAGTACTCAAGACCGAGGAGGCGCCCGCATGAACGACCGCTGGCTGCGATACCTCGAGCTCCGGCGGCGTGATCCGCGCCGCGACGTCGATGAGGAGATCCAGTTTCACATCGAGGAGCGCGTCGGCGATCTCGTGCGACGCGGAGCGTCGCCCGCGGAGGCGCATCAGCGCGCGATGGCCGAATTCGGCGACGCCGGCGTTGTTCGGGACGAGACGGTCGCCATCGACCAGCGCATGCTGCGACGCGGCGACCGCGCGGAGCTCCTGCACAATCTCTGGCGAGACGTACGCGTCGGCGCGCGGTCGCTCTGGAAGACGCCGACCTTTGCCGCGACGGCGGTGCTGTGCGCCGCCCTCGGTATCGGGACGACGGGCGCGATTCTCTCCGCCACCTACGCGGTGCTCATTCGCCCATTGCCGTACCCGAATGCCGACCGGCTCGTCGCGGTGTACGGGGAGAATCCAGCGCGTGGCTATCATGGGTCGAACATCTCCTGGCCTGATTATCGTTCCTGGCGCGACGGCACGAAAACCTTATCGTCGTTAGGTATCTGGACGTGGACGACGGCCACGCTCTCCGATAAAACGACGGAGGCCGAGCGAGTCGCCGGCGCGTGGGTCACGGCGAACCTCTTCCCAACGCTCGGCGTGCGGCCGTTCCTCGGCCGTGGATTCACCCCCGAGGAGGAGACACCGGGCCGCGATCTCGTCGTCCTCCTCAGCCACCGCCTGTGGCAGCGTCGCTTTGCTGGCGATAGCGCCATCGTCGGCAAGCACATAACGATCGACGGCAAACGCTACACCGTGGTTGGGGTGATGCCACCGGGCTTCAACTTTCCCGAACGCGGGGACCTCTGGGAGCCGTTCGCGACGAATCCCGCGACGGAGGAACACGGGAATCGTGGCTATGCGGGCGCGATTGGCCGGCTCGAGTCCGGCGTTACGCTCGACCAGGCGCGTGCCGACTTGCACGCGATCGACGCCGTGCTCGCGCGCGAGTTCCTCGACGAAAACTTCGGCTGGCGCGCTGAGGTCAAGCCGTTGCGCGACGATCTCGTTGGCGATTACGCGCAACCACTCGAGGTCTTCCTTGCCGCGGTGCTGCTGGTGCTACTTCTCGTCTGCGCGAACCTGGCGAACCTGATGCTCGCGCGCGGAACAACGCGTGCCCGCGAGATCGCCATTCGCAGCGCTCTCGGCGCCTCCCGCCAGCGTCTCACCATGCAGCTTCTCACGGAGAGTCTGGTGATCGCCACGCTCGGCGGCATCATTGGTGTGGGCATTGCCTGGTGGGGCGTGCGACTGTTGCGCTTCGCCTTTCCCGATCAGTCCCCGCCATTCTTCGTCTCGCTGGCGCTCGACGGACCGGCGATCGCCGGCATCGCGGCGCTCACGCTCGTCACCGGCATCCTGTTCGGAACTTTACCGGCGTTGCGTGCCACGCGAACCGATCTCGCGACGACATTACGCGACGCGACTCGCGGAGGCGGAAGCTCCGTTCACCGCTCGCGGCTTCGCGCCGCGCTCGTCATCGCGGAGCTGTCGATGTCGGTCGTTTTATTGGTCGGTGCAATGCTGCTCGTGCGCAGCTACCGCAATCTGGCCGGCACGCAGTTGGGCTTCGACGTAAAGGGCATTCTGTCGGCGCGGCTTACGCTGCCGAGCGCGCAGTACTCTCCCGCGCAGTCCAAGACATTCTACGACGAGCTATTTGCACGACTGCGACGTGAGCCTGGCGTCACCATGGTTGCGTCGGCGCAGGGCATTCCCTTCAGCGGCTGGAACGTACAGGCGGAAACGGTGATCGACGGGGCGCCCCTTCGCAGGCGAGGCGAGGAGCTCATCTCACTTTTTCAGTATGTGACGCCTGACTACTTTCGTGCGATCGGCGTTAGGCTGATTCGCGGGCGATGGCTCACCGGTGCCGATCGCGACTCGCTCAATCCCGTGGTGCTCGTCAATGAGCAGATGGTCGCCCGTGGATTTGGCGGACAGGATCCGATCGGGAAACGCATTCGTGTCGGTGGCGAACGCGATCCCTTCGCCATAGTGGTCGGCGTGGTCCGGGATTATCGCCACTATCGGTTGCCACAGCCAATGGGGCCTGCGGCGTTCTATCCTTACGCCGTGTCTCCAGGGCGTCAGCAGACGATCGTCATTCGCACCACGCGAGACGATCCGCATTCGCTCGTCGCCGCCCTGCGAGCGGCCGTCCGTTCACTGGATGCAAAGCTTGCGCTCTATCAGGTTCAGACCTTCGACGAAGCCGTCTCCGGCTCACTCTGGCGCCAACGCTTGCAGGGAAATGTGCTCTCTATCTTCGCGGCGCTCGCGTTGATGTTGGCGTGCACGGGCCTCTACGGCGTCATCGCCTACGCGGTCGCCGAGCGTACGCGTGAGCTGGGCGTGCGCATGGCGCTCGGCGCTAGCCGAAGCGACGTCCTCTTGCTGGTGCTGGGGCAAAGCGGACGATTGGTGGTGAGCGGCATCGCCATCGGACTCGTCGCCGCAGCGTTCGGCGCGCACATGCTGGACTCGCTGCTCTATGGCGTGCAGGCGACGGACACCACGACCTTCGCCGCGGTCGCGATGGTGCTCGCTGTCGTAGCGCTGGCCGCGGCGTTCATTCCAGCGCGCCGCGCCACGCGCGTCGATCCCATCATCACAATGCGAGCGGAGTAGCGCGCCCTCACCCATTCGCGGCGGCGTCGATCGCGCGCGCTACCGCCTCCACCGCGCGCTCGACGTCACGCTCGGACGTCTGCCAGTTGGAAACGGAGACGCGCATGCAGCGTTGCCCGCGCCAGGTCACGCCACCGAAAAACGCCTCGCCAACATTGAGTATCTGCTCGATGACGCGATCGGTGTGCGCGTCATGATCCTCCGCCGTGGCGCGAGGACGCTCGGCGCAGAAACGCACGAGTCCCTGATTGATCACCGGCTCCCACACAACTTCGCCGCCGCGGAGCGCGCCGATTTCTTTGACGAGCGTCGTGGCGTGGCGGCAGCAGCGGTCGATCAAATCGGCAACGCCACTGCGGCCAAGCTGGCGTATGGCTGCGTACGACGCGATGCCACGGGCGCGGCGCGACCACTCCGGATTGAAGTCGACCTGATCGCGCGCATTGCCCTCGTGCATCATGTAGCTCGAGCGGTGCGTCATGGAAGCGAAGTGCGCGTTCGCGTCGGCGACGAAGGCATATCCGCTGTCGTATGGGACGTTCAGCCACTTGTGGCCGTCGGTGGACCACGAGTCTGCCTGCGCCGCACCTTTCATCAAGTGCCGATGGTTCGGACTCGCTGCCGCCCACAACCCGAAAGCGCCGTCCACGTGTACCCATGCGCCGTGCTCGTGCGCTAACGGAATGAGCTCACTGAAGTGGTCGAACGCCCCCGTGTTGAGCTCACCTGCCTGCAAGACGACGATCGTGGGCTCGGCACTTCGATCGCGAAGCGCGTCACGCAGCGCGTCCACCCGCATGCTGTTGTCTTCACCGAGATCGAGCGGTGTCACGCTGTCGCTGCCGATGCCCAGCAGCCGCACCGCGCGATCCACGGTGCCATGTCGCTCGGCGCCGCATAAGACCCTGATTGCCGGCGCATTCGTTAGGCCGCGCTGTTCGACGTCCCACCCACGCCGAGCCAATACTGCGTGTCGCGCGGCGGCGAGCGATATCACGTGCGCCATCTGCGTGCCGGTGACGAACGCGAAGCTCGCGTTAGGCGGCAAGCCGAGGAGATCCTTCAAGTAGCGGCCGCACACTTCTTCTATGACACCCCCCGCCGGACTACAGGCGTAGATCGCCGCGTTCTGATCCCATGCCGACGTGAGCCAATCGGCGGCGACGGCGACTGGCATCGAGCCCCCAATGACCCAGGCGAAGAACCGTCCACTGGCGTTGCCAATGAGTCCCCCATCCGCGTCCGCCGCGAGATCATCGATCACCCGCATTGCATCGATGCCATCATCCGTGAGCGGGTGACTCAATCGTGATCGCAGCTCGGCGAGCGTCGCTGTTGCCGCAACCGGAGCGTCGTCGAGGCGATCGAGATAATTCAGCGCATGTCCCATCGCGCGCTCGAGCGGCTTACGAAACGTGTCGGTTTGTTTTGTCACTTGGTGATCCTGAGCAAAGCCAAATGTCATCCTGAGCAAAGCCATGTGTCATCCTGAGCGCAGCGAAGGATCTGCTTTTCCAAGTCTACCGCGCCGGAGTGATAACGATATTCCTGAACTCGATCGGGCCATGATCGCCCTGAAGAAGTAGAGGACCCGGCTCCCCCTCATTGCTGTCGATCGCTCCGCCTGTGATGCCGGGGATTTCCTGATTACACACCACACGCTTGCCGTTCGCGACCACCGTCACCATCCGACCGACAAGGGTGATGTCGTACGATTGCCATTCGCCCGCGCGCTTCGCCGCGATCTCACTTGGCGAGATGAAGCCGTAGATGCCGCTGAAGCGATCGTCCATGGGAGGGAGGCCGAAGTCATCCTGGATCTGCACCTCGTATCGACCGCGGAGATACACCCCGCTATTGCTTTCGGCCGGATACCGAAACTCGATGTGTAGCTTGAAGTCCTTGAACGTTTGCACCGTCTGAATATTCGCGCCGGAGCGCGGGCTACGGAGCACACCGTTGCTCACGACCCACTGATTCTGTTGCCCAACCGTTCGCCATCCGGCGAGGTCATTTGCATGTAGCAGCGTGATCGGCGCGCCCCACGTGGGTGCACGGTCTCCTCGGAGCGCCGGCGCGCGCACCGCGGTCCAGCCGAATCGCTTGCCATCGGGGAAGGTCATGGTGCCGGCGAGACGGTTGCTCGTTAGGCGACCATCCACGGTGAGATCGCCAGCGCCATTCTCCCACTGATGGGGTACGGCGAAGTGCAACGAGTCGCCAGTCATCTGGACGACCGAGATCGGGCGCGCGCTGCCCACGATGCCCACGATGCGGCCAACTACGGCGTCGTTCCCGGAGAGCCAGAGCTCGAGCCAGGAGGGTCGATTCCCCTCGGGTGTATTGATGGTGATGTCCCAATGCCCGAGGACAAGGGTGTCGGGAACGACCGACGTACGTGGCACGACACGCGTCCTTGGGGACGCCGAAATTGCGAGGAATGCAACCAGAGCAACTGACTGTCGCAGCATGCGGGTACCTGTTGGAAGCTGTTAACCTGCTTGATTGCTATCCGGCTTGGGTGCTAGGTGCTAGGTGCTAGGTGCTAGGTGCTAGGTGCTAGGTGCTAGGTGCTAGGTGCTAGCGTTCGCTCCCGCCACGCGCCACGCGCCACGCGCCACGCGCCACGCGACCCGCGCAAGTCAGCCAGTCGGCCCAAATCGTTCCGTCCGCACCCGGTCCGGCTCATATCCTAGCTCCACGAGCAGCGTTGCCGCAGTCTCCACGAATGGTGTCGGACCACACACGAAAGCGTGGGCACCGGCCGTCGCTGGCCAACTTACCGCCTCGAGAATTGCACGGTCGATGCGGCGCCGATAGCCCGTCCAGCTCGTGGCCGCATCCCGCGTGAGCGTATACTCAATGCGTACGCTTCGGTCCTTCGCCAAGCGGGCCAGCTCGTCGCGATAGATTACGTCTTCCCAGCTTCGCGCGGAATACAGCAGCGTCGCGGGAATAGGTTCGCCAGATGGCGGTGCCACAGCCGCACGATGCCTCAGCATCGCCATCAGCGGCACGATCCCGGACCCGCCGGCGATCAATAGAAGTGGTCCGCCGTGGCTCACGTCCCACACGAAGTAGCCGCCGATCGGACCGCGCAATTCCAGCCCATCACCCGGCATGAGCACATCGCTCAGATACGGCGAGACCTCGCCGTCGCCAAGCCGCTCGACGGTAAGCTCGATCATTCGCGACTCGGGTGCGGAGGCAATCGAATAGGAGCGCTGCGCCTGGTATCCATCGTCCGCAACCAGGCGCACGTCCACGTGTTGTCCGGGTCGATGGCCAGGCCATTCGGGAACGTCGAGCACCAGCGTGCGCGCGTGTGGTGTCTCCATGCGCACCTCGACGACGGCGGCGACGCGCCACTCCAGTCGCGCCGGCACCGCGGGCGCGCGATCGACCATCACGTCAGGGATCGCCTTGATACCGCTGCTCGCGCCATGGGTCCCCGCGATCGTGATAGCCGAGCTGCTCCCAAAAACCTGGCTCGTCGCCGGACAACAGCCTCAGCCCACGCACCCATTTCGCGCTCTTCCAGAAGTAGAGATGTGGCACCAGCAATCGCGCCGGCCCACCGTGCTCCGGAGGCAGCGGCGCGCCGTCGTAGCCGAACGCTATCCACGCTTTGCCATCGGTAACGTCGGCGACTGGAAGATTCGTCGTGTACCCGCCATCGCTGAATGCCATCACGAAGCTGCCCTCCGCGACGCCCTTCTCTCTCGCCGCCTTCAAGAGCAAATCGACGGAGATGCCTTCCCACTTGGTGCCGAACTTGGACCACTTCGTGACACAATGAATGTCCACCGTCGGCGTTTCGTGCGGCAATGCCTGAAACTCGGCCCACGTCCATCGAATCGATTTGCCTGACGAGTCCGCGATCGTGAAATCCCAACTCGCGAGTGGCGTATGCGGCGTGGGTCCCGCCGAGAGCACGGGGAAGTCACGTGTTTCGTACTGCCCAGGCGGCAAGCGATTGGGCGTCGCCGGCCCGCGACGGCTGTGAAAGCCGCGGGCGATGAAAGGCTTGTCGGCCATCTTCTCTCCTTGCGACGCGTAGAGAGAAGATATTCAGCCCGTCAATCGGCCCTGCGCAGGCCGTTGCGCCGCTGGCAGCGACGGTTCGGACACCTGCAGACTCAAGAATTCTTGGGACGCGAATCACGCGAATCTGCCTCACTCCGATATGGCAATCGGCAAGGCTAGTCGGCTCGTAACGCCTCCGCGGGGTTCACCCGCGACGCTCGAAGCGCTGGAATCCAGCTCGCCAACAGCGCGAATGCCGCCACGATGGCCACCGTCGCGCCTAACGCGAGCGGATCGGCCGGTCCGATCTCGAAGAGCAGGGACCGAAGGAAGCGGCCACCGATGGCGACGAGCAGCAATCCGATGGCGACACCGGCGCCACACAGCGCGAGGCCTTGGGTCGTGACCATCGTCGCGATGGCACCAGGCTGAGCGCCTAACGCGATACGAACGCCGAGCTCACGCGTGCGCAGCGCCACGACGTAGGCGATCACTCCATAGAGACCGATCATCCCGAGGACCAGCGTTACGCCGGCGGCGACCATGAGCACGATCATCGTGAACGACAGCAGCGCCATCGACTGCTCCAGTGTTGCGTGCATCGAGCGCACGTCGAAGGTTGGTAGCGTTGGATCCAAATCGTGGATAACGCGTTGCATGCCGCGCGTCGTGGTCGTGACGTCGCCACGCGTTCGCACCACGACGGCAAGCACGCGCTGGAATTGCCCCATCGTCGAGTCCGCGGCCACTGTCTCGGGCAAGTACACGTGGCGACCGGGCCCACCCGCCAATGACGTGTCTCGCACGCTGCCGACCACCCCGATAACCGTGTGCCACGGCGTATTCGGAAGCTCGCGGAAGCGCTTGTTGAGCACCGAGCGGCCCGACGAGTCGTGAAATACGACACGCGCCGCTTCGAGGCTGATGATCGCATCGCTTGGGTTCTGTCTGCCGATGTGATCGAAGAGACGTCCAGCGATGAGCGGAATGCCCATCGCACGGAAGTATCCGCTGTCCACCGTCACGTAAGTCTCGAGTGGTGGAATCTTTGTCGCGGAGGTCGCGTCGCCTTCGACATACATCGGGTTCTGATTCATGCCGTGATCGGTGAGCGGCAGTCGGGAGCTGAGACCTACCGCGGTCACACCCGGAAGCTGTGCCACCTGCTCGGTGAGATTCGAGTAGAAGCGCACGACGTTCGTGTCTTTCGGATAGCGAAGATTTGGAGCGGCCACCCAGAGCGTTGCGACATTTTCAGCGTCGAATCCCGGACGCACGCCGTGTAGGCGTTGAAAGCTTCGCAGCAACAAGCCGCTCGACGCGAGCACGACGAGCGCGAGGGCGACCTGCGCCACAACGAGAGCGCCACGCATGCGCTGCCGCTTCCCGCCAACTGTGCCGCCACGGCCGCCATCGCGCAGACCACCGAGCGGATTACCGCGTAGAAAGCGAATAGCCGGAAAGGCGCTGCATGCGAACGCGACGATCGCCGCCACGAGTACCGTGAAGGCGATCACCGCTCCATCGACGCGAATTTCACTCAGCCGAGGAATGCCAGAGGGCCCGGCGCGCACGAGAAGCTTTGTCGCCAGCTCGGCGGCACCAATGCCAAGCACCGCCGATACCCCGGCCAGGACGCCTGCTTCCGTGAGAAAATGCGCGAGGACCCGACCTCTGGTAGCACCTAACGCCGTGCGCACCGACAGCTCGCGATACCGGGCGTCGGCGCGAACCAGCAACAAGTTCGCCACGTTCGCGCAGGTTACGAGCAACACCAGAAGGGCGGTTGCGGCCACCATCCAGAGCGTCCGGCCCGCGTCGCCGATTACATCGTCTCGCATGGCGACGATGCGAGGGATCGGCCTCGCCTGATTGAGCACCATCGTCATCGGTATGCCAGGCGCCATGTTCGGCGCAACTTCTACGGCGCGTGGAAGCACGCTCGCAAAGTCGCGTTGCGCCGCGTCGATGGAAAAGCCGGGTCGTAGCCGCGCGAAGGAACTGTAGTTGAAGCCCCCCGGATAGGGGTCATTCGGGTCCAGCTGAACGGGCAGCCACAGATCGGTAGTTGGACTGGGGAAGCGAAAGCCATCCGGCATGACGCCGATGATCTCCGTGAGCTGGCCGGCAATGACGAGCTTCTTTCCCAAGACGTCCCGCCGTCCGCCGAACCGCCGTTGCCATAAGCGCTCGCTAATCAGCGCGACGGAGGGCGCTTTCGGCGCGTCTTCCTCTTCCGTGAAGGTCCGTCCCATTATTGGTCGGACACCGAGCAGGGGAACTGCATTCGCCGTTTGCCACACGACGTTCATGCGTTCTGGCTCGGTGCGCCCATTGGGATCGGCGACGTTCATCGAGCCGTCCTGATACACCGCGATACCCTCGATCGACCGGGCAAATCGCTTGAAGGTTCTATAGGTCCCCGCCGTCTGTTGCGAATGGAAGAGCGAGAGAGGCGGCATGTCGAACCAGACGCCGACGAGCCGGTCCGGCTGCGAGTAGGGCAGAGGCCGCAGGAGAACCGCATTGACTACGGCGAAAATTGCCGCGGCCGAGCCGATGCCGATGGTGAGCGTAAGAACGACGGCCGCGCTGAAGAGCGGAGCGCGCAGGAGCGATCGGCAGGCGTAGGTAACGCTTTGGCGGAGACTCATCGTAGCCCGGGTGGAGGTCGAGTGCCCTACGCGGCGACGGGTACGAACGTTTCGGGCGTGTAGGACGGTGGCTGATAGCGGGCGCTTGGCGACTCCCACACTTTCCTCGTGCCGGGGTGGGCTTAGACGGCGTGAATGTCAGGACAATCGCCGCGCTGAAGGTCCTCTGCGTCGACCAGGCAGCATACCTAACGAGACAGGGCAAGCGTCTTGCTTCTCGCCACCGAATGGCCGGTTGTTGTCAGAGAATTGCGTTTTTTCTTGCGGAACCATTTTCGACGCGATTTGATTCGACATTGCAACCTTCTCACTAGAGCTCACATGACTTCAGCATTGTCGAAACAACATCTGTCGTTGGAGCGCTCGAATGCCACGAGTGACGACGCCACCAAAGTCACTGAACTGCTCGCCGAGCTGCGCGCAGGACACCGCGAGGCGTTCGATCAGATTCTGCCGCTCGTATACCACGAGCTGCATCGCGTCGCCCGTCGGGAGCTCGGCGCCCGTCCAAACGACTCGCTGTCTACGACGGCGCTCGTGCATGAGCTCTACCTGAAGTTCGCCCGCGCCGAGCGTGCCGACTGGAGAAATCGGGCGCACTTTCTGAGCGTGGCCTCGGTGGCGATGCGGCACATTCTCGTCGATCGCGCTCGGCGACGCTCGGCCGAGAAGCGTGGCGGCCCGCTGCGCCATGTCACTCTCGATGACAATGTGGCCGCAACTGGCCAACAGGCGGACACGTTGCTCGAGCTGCACGAGGCGCTCGAGCATCTCGCGCGCATCGATGAGCGGTTGGCGCGCGTCGTCGAGTGCCGATTCTTCGGCGGCATGACTGAGCAGGAGACAGCGGAGGCGCTGCACATCGGCGTGCGCACGGTGCGTCGTGATTGGATCAAGGCACGCGGGCTGCTGTACCACGCCCTCGGCGCCGATCTGACAAGGCCCTGGGAGCAGCCGGAGATGCGCGCCGGCGCATGATATCGTTAGGCGGCCTGTCGCGCGACCGCTGGCGCCTGCTCGAGCCGCTGCTCGACGCGGCACTCGAGCTCGACCAGCCGCGGCGGGCTGCCTTTCTCGACCAAGCATGCGGCGGGGACGCCGCACTCCGCGCGGAAATCAAGGTGCTGCTCGCCGCCTGCGACTCCGGTGCGGGAATCCTCGACACGCCCGCGGCGATTGCCTACGCACCTCTTCTCGTCGAAAAAGAGGCGCCAGCGCCCACACTCCTCGGCGGCCGCTATCACATCGTTCGCGAGATCGGACGTGGCGGCATGGCCACCGTCTATCTCGCCGACGATCCAAAACACGGTCGCCAGGTTGCAGTGAAGACGTTGCGCGCGGAGGTGGCGCGCCGCAGCGGGCGCGTACGATTCGCGCGCGAGATCGAGATCGCCGCGGGACTGTCGCATCCGCACATTCTTCCACTGCACGATTCCGGCGAGGAGCACGCCGAGGGCGACGAGCCGCCGTTGCTCTACTTCGTTTCGCCATTCGCGGGTGGCGAGACACTTCGCGACCGGCTCCAGCGTGAGCCGCCGCTCAAGCCGAACGAGATCGTCCATCTCGGAAGTGAGATCGCGCTGGCGCTGGATTACGCCCATCGCCGCGGCGTGATCCATCTCGACATCAAGCCGGAAAATATTCTCCTTCAGGAAGGACACGCGATCGTCGCCGACTTCGGGATAGCCCGCGCCGTCTCGCGCGCCGGCGACGATGTCGGTGAGCATCCCGGGATGGTCCTCGGCACCCCTGCCTACATGAGTCCCGAGCAGGCGGCCGGCTCGCGCGACGTCGATGGACGCAGCGACATCTATTCGTTAGGCTGCGTGCTCTACGAGCTGATCACGGGCGAGCAACCGTTCACGCCGCGGGAAGCGCACGATCGCGCCCCGGACGCCGGCGCGCTCACGCATCACGTGTCGTCGGCGCTGGCGAGCGTCGTGATACGCGCCATGTCGCCGGTGCCGGAGAGCCGCTTCGCGACTGGCGGCGAGCTCGCCACGGCGCTGAAGAATGCGCTGCCACAAACTACTCGGCCGTGGTGGCGAAGTCGGGTGGCGCTCGTCGCGGCGGGAGTCGTGGCTGTCGCGGCGGTCGCCGCAATCTGGGCCGCGCGCCGCCCGCCGGCCCTCGATCCAGATCTGATCGCGATCGCACCGTTCGACGTCGAGGCACCAACACTCGGGCTCTGGAAGGAAGGCCTCGTCGACGTGATGTCACGCAGCCTCGACGACGCTGGTCCTCTCCATACGGTACCGGCGTCGGAGGTCGTGCGTCGCTGGCATGGACGCGCCGACGCGCAAACGGCGCGCGCGTTAGGCGTGGCCACCGGCGCCCGTCTCGTGCTGTTCGGAGGCTTACTCACTGCGGGTGATTCCGTACGCGCGAGCGTGAGCTTGCTCGACGCGAAGACGGGCCGCACGATGGTGGAGCTCGAGCAGCGCGACGTGCCCAGTCGAATGGACCGGCTCTCCGACTCCGTCACGGTCGCACTGCTTCGCGAGCTGGGACGGCTGCGGCGCATTGCTCTCGAGCCAACGACGGCGTGGCCGAAAACGTCGCTCACCGCGCTCAAGGCGTATCTCCAGGGCGAACAATTCTATCGTGCCGCGCTCTGGGATTCGGCACAGACGCATTTCGAGCGAGCGGTTGCGGTCGACACCACGTTCGCTTTGGCGTATCACCGCCTTGCCGCCGTACGCCGCTGGCAGGATACGCGTGATATACCAGACTCGGTGACATACGAGTTGATGCGCAGGCCCAGCCGCTTCCCAGCCGGTCTTTGCGACCGCGAGCGGCTGCTCGCGAAGATCGATTCGCTGTCGGCAGAGTCATTCTTCGCCTGGCGTCACGGGCTACGGGATGTCACGAACTACGCCACGCAGGATACGCTGGTCCATCAGCTGTATGCCACGCTCGACGGCGCGGTGAGGGAATTCCCTAACGACGCCGAGCTTCGGTTCCTGCTTGCCGAGGCGCACACGCGCTTCGACGAAGAGATCACCATCGGTGAAGTGGACGATCAGGCTGCGCTGGCCCGCTACGATCGGGCCATCGCCCTCGATTCCGGATTCGCTCCGGCGTATGTCACGCCGATTACGCTCGCCGCGTACCTCGATGGTCCGTCGAGTGCACGTCGCTACATCCACGCCTATCTCGAGCGCGTCCCTTCGGGGCCACGATCCGAGATCATTCGCATTGCCGACGCGATGCTCGATCCGCGTCAAGCCACCGCGATCGACGCCGCGTCGCTGGTGGACACGCTGCCGAGTGACGTGCTCTGTGACGTCTCGCGTCTTCTGCGGCACGTCCCCGACTCCTCCGAGATGGCGCTTCGCATCGGCCGCTTCATCATGAGCAAGCCGGCCGACACGCTCTCGCGGGCGCACCGATCGAGTTGCACCTCGGCGGAGATTGCCAACGCGCTCCAATTTCGCGGGCATTTGCGCGACGCGTATGGCCTAACGACGAAAGAGATGCACTGGCTTCGCCCAACGGTCATCTACAATATGGCGCGGGTAGGAATGGTGCCGGCCGAAACTGCCCGCGCAGAGTTCAGTCAGGTGCTCGCGCTCGCGCCGCGTACCAAGATGACGAAGCTCTACGGTTGGTGGGCGGGAGACGGGGACACGATCGCGATCCAGACGTACGTGCGGCAATTCGGCGACGCCGAGCGGAGGCTGCGTTCCCGATCAGGATTGGCGATGCTCCATGCCAGTGCCGCCGCGGGTCGCGCGTATCTGACGCTCGCCAAACGCGACACCGCCGCGGCGCTCCGGCAGTTTCTCGCGATCCGTGACACGCTGCACGAATGCTGGTACGACGCCCGAATGACGATCGCCGACCTGCTCATTCGCAGCGGGCGATATGAGGACGCCGCGACTTATCTGGCGCGTCGCTGGCCCGGGACGACAGCGTGCAACAACGGCTTCGACGACGTCGTGTGGACGCTCCAACGAGCGCGCGTCTCGGAAAAGCTCGGCCGCGCAGAAGAGGCGCGAAACGCTTACGCGTTCGTCGTGGCCGCTTGGCGCACCGCCGATCCGGAGCTGCAGCCATACGTGCGCGAATCGCGTGCTGCGCTAGTCCGGCTCACTCGGCCACGGGCCTGACTTCGCAATTCGCTTTTTAGACCGGGTGTGCGCTGCCTTTCACGCGGCACGATGCACACACCACAGACCGCCGGGGCACGAGCCGCCCAACGAGCTGGCGCCAAAACCCGCCGTACAGATGCACGGCGCAGAGAACCTTTCCGCACTGGCTACACGCGCCGCCATACACCGGATCGAAGAGCAGGCGGCACTGCTCGCAGCGGCCGAGTTGGGCGGAAGGTCGAAAGAGAGCCATCGGGAAAAAGTAGTACCTGAAGAGGGCACCCAAAAAGGCGAACCGAAACCCGCTCTACTGTACGTGCCAGCCCTTTCCCTTGACATCTAGGCTTCCAGGCGACATCAATGCCTAGACTACTAGGACTGGCCGATGCCGAATACAAAAGATCGCCTTCATGGCACACTCGACGCGCTCGTTCTCAAGACGCTCACCTTCGGACCACGACATGGCTATGCCATTGTCCGCTGGCTCCGTGAACAGACCGATGATGCGCTGAGTGTCGAGGAAGGCTCGCTGTATCCCGCGCTCTATCGCATGGAGCGTGACGGCTGGATCGAAGCCGATTGGGGCACCTCGGAGCTTGGCCGAAAAGCGAAGTTCTACCACATCACCGAGAAAGGCAGGCGTCAGCTGCGTGCCGAGACGAAAGAGTTCGCCTCGTTCGTCGCCGCCGTCTCGCCGCTGCTGTTGCCGTCGTGACGCGCCGCCGTCGTTGGCCGCGCCTCTGGCGCACGTCCGTCGAGGACGAGGTCGAGGGCGAGTTGGCCTTTCACCTCGAGATGACCACCCGTGAGCTCGTGGAGCAGGGAATGAGCCTAACGAATGCCCGTGCCGAGGCCGAGCGGCGATTTGGCGATAGCGCCACGATCAACGCGGAGTGCCAGCGCTATGGCAAAGAGCGCGACCGGCGTGTCGTGCGCGCGGAATATCGCGACGAGCTAGGCCAGGACATCGCATTTGCCGTCCGTCAGCTCTTGAGGACACGGGCATTCGCGATCGTGGCGGTGTTGACGCTGGCGTTAGGCATCGGCGCAACCGCCGCGGTCTTCAGTGCGCTCGACGCAGTCGCGCTCCGGCCGCTGCCCTTTGCCGATCCCGACCGGATCGTGGAGATCCATCCAAAGCGACACGGCGCGGAGACGGATCCATCGCCACCGGAATTCCTCGCCTTCCGCGACCTCCCCGCCTTCGATCACGTCGCCGCCGCTGTTCTCGAGGCGGGAACGACCTTGCGCCTTGGCGATGTACCGGAGATGCTCGCCGGTGGCCGCGTCACGGCGGACTACTTCGCGGTGTTTGGTGCGCATCCACTCGTCGGGCGCACCTTCACGCGCGACGAGGACACGCCCGGTCGCTCGAATGTGGCCGTGATCAGCTACCGGCTGTGGATGAGCCATTTCAATGGCGATCGCGGCGCGGTCAATCGCGTCGTCGACATCGACGGGGTGGGGCACACCATTGTCGGCGTCATGCCGCCGAGCTTCGACATCAAGCGTGGAAGCGAGGACATTTGGACGCCACTCGCACTCACGTCGGATGATGCGACAAAATACGGTGAGCATTATCTCAAGGTATTTGGCCGGCTGCGAGCCGGGGTGACGCCTGCGCAGGCGCTTGCACCAACGACCGTGGCTGAGCGCGAGGTGGCGAGTCGCACTCCATTCCGAACCCTCAAGCCCAGCGAATACGGTGTCCAGATCGACCGCTATCGCGACAGCCTGGTCGGCGATTATCAGTCGCTGCTGCTCGTGCTGCTTGGCGCCGTGGGGTTCGTGCTGCTCATCGCGTGTGGCAATGTTGCCAATCTGCTGCTCGCCCGTGGTAGTGCGCGCACCAAGGAGCTTGCGATCCGCGCGGCGCTCGGCGCCGGGCGCGGCCGTATCGTTAGGCAGCTGCTCACCGAGAGCCTGGTGCTCGGTGTCACTGGCGCCATCGCCGGCCTCGCCATCGGATTCGGGCTGCTGCGCGTGATTCTCAGCGTCAGCCCCGAGGATATTCCGCGGCTCGAGCAAGCGAGCATCGATTGGCGCGTTCTCGCCTTCACCCTCGGCATCGCCCTCGTGTCGGCACTCGTATTTGGCCTGGTACCGGCGCTTCGTGCCGCACGGCCACAACTGCAACAGACGTTGCGCGAAGGTGGTCGCGGCTCCGTCACGCGCGATCGCCTTCGGCCCGTGCTCGTGGCGGCCGAGGTAGCGCTCGCGATTGCCCTGCTGGTTGGATCCGGTCTCCTCATTCGCAGCGCCTGGTTGATGCAGCATGTCGATCCCGGATTCGATCCGCGCGGCGTGCTCACGGCGCGCCTCATTCTTCCGGGAGCGCGATACGCGGACGGCGCTGCGATCACGCGTGCGTATGGCGCTATCCGCGACGAGGCGGCGCGTATTCCCGGCGTCCAGTCCGCGGCGCTCACCTCCGTCGTACCGCTCTCGGGATCGTCGATGCAGTCATCGGTCGCAGCCGAGGGCGGGCAGACCGACGACAAATCCCCGCAGGCGAACCTTCGCTTAACGAGCGCGGGATACTTCGCGACCATGCGTATCCCCTTCATTGCCGGCCGCGATATCGCCATCACGGACAACGCGCGCGCCCCCCAAGTTGCTGTCGTCAACGAAGCCCTGGCGCGTATGCTCTGGGCTTCGAGCGATCCCCGCGAGGTACTCGGTCGAGGGATTGCCGGAGTCGCTCCGAAGGAGGGGCCGAAGTACCGCACCATCGTCGGCGTCGTCGGCAACGTGCACGACGCCGCCTTGAATGAAAAGCCAGTGCCCGAGTTTTACATCCCGTACGAGCAGACGCCGGAGCTGATGTGGCCTCTCGTACAGCGTTCTCTCGTCGTTGTCGTGCGCGGCCACGACGGCGGCACCGTTGAAGCACTCGCGCGTCCACTGGCTCGCGCCGTCGCGCGTGTGGACGCATCCCTGGCGCTCACCGAAGCCAAATCGATGAACGAGTTCTTGCGCGGCTCGCTCGCGACGGCGCGCATGAACACGGTGCTACTGTCCATGCTCGGCGGCATTGCGCTCGTGCTGGCGATGGTCGGCATCTACGGCGTTGTTTCGTATTTCGTCAACCAGCACGTGCACGAGATTGGCATACGCATGGCGCTCGGCGCGACGCCTGGAACGATTTGGGCACTCGTGATGCGACGCGGTCTCACGCCGATCGTCGCCGGGTTGGTCGTTGGCATCGCCCTCTCCTTGGCAACGACGAGCGTGCTGCGGCGGCAGCTTTTCGGCGTGACGGCGCACGATCCGCTCACGCTCAGCGGTGTAGGCTCGCTGCTCCTCGTGATCGCGATCCTCGCCATGTATGTCCCCGCACGCCGCGCGATGCGTGTGCCGCCGATCGTCGCATTGAACGAAAGCTGAACTGCCGGGATCACGCGCCGGCAATGGCCTCGAGTGTCGTTCTGCTCGCGACCACGAATCGCGAGCGTCCCGCGCGTCCGATCGCGCCGGCAGCAACCAGCGTACGCAGCGAGCGCACGACGACCTCGCGCGCCGTGCCCAGCTCGCGCGCCAGCTCTTCCTGCGACATCCCGAGTGTGAATGGGGCGCCAGACGTGGACGAACGTGAAAGGACGTGCGCCGCCACGCGCGCGGTGATCGTGGAGGCCGTGAGCTCGTCGATCCGACGCAGCAGAGTGCGCGCCCGTTCCGCAAGACGCGCCAGCGCATAACGAGCGAACGCTGGATCCTCATCGAGCAAACGCTGTACTGCAGCAAGCGGTAGATGCGCGCAGCGTGTCGGCGCCGTCGCGTGGGCGCTTGCCGGGAAGGGACCGCCGCCGAAGACCGGAATCTCCCCAAGCACTCCTCCCACACCTTCGGTGTGCAGCAGCTCGACGCGGGAGGCCGACTCCCGAGATACGCGAATCCGCCCGGCGAGGATCATGTACAATCCATCGACTGCGTCGCCCGCGCGATAGAGCGCCGCATTCGTCGCGAAGCGCCGCTCCACCGCACACGACGCAATCCGCCGCAAGGTCGTCTCGGGCAACCCGGCCAGCGTGGGAATCTTACTGATGAGATCTTGGACGGAAATCATCGAGCGGTTGCGAATTTATGTCATCCTGAGCGCAGCGAAGGATCTGCTGTTGGTCATCGATTGTCCGTTCTCACGATGGAACCGGAGTTCCAGCCAAGCGCGCCACGGCACCATATCGTATCCGCAGTCCCACAACAGGGTATTCCTATGCCTCGCTCGACATTCCTCGTCATTTCCTTATTACTCGCTGCCAATAGCGCTCGAGCGCAGCACCCGCAGAGCGCCAGCCATGATAGCGCCTTCCGAGCGACGCAGGAACGTGGTCGGCAGGCGATGGGGGTCGATCAGTATACCAGCACTCATCACTTCGACGCGCTCCCCGACGGCGGTCGCATCGAGCTCCAACGCGACGTCGATGACTCAACGGGCATTGCGCGGATCAGGAGCCACATCCGCGAGATCGCGCAAGCCTTCAAGGCCGGCGACTTCTCGACGCCGGCTATCGTTCACATGAAGGACGTCCCGGGCGCGAAGACGATGTCGGTCCTCCACTCGGCGATCACCTACGAAGCCCATGACCTCCCTCGTGGGGCGGAGCTGCGAATCCGTACTCATGACCCCGAGGCGCTGCGTGCCATCCACCAGTTCATGGCGTTTCAGCGCGGCGAGCATCACGCGACAGGGATGAAATAATCTCGGTATTTCCGAACCGTTCTCCGGATCGTCGTGTCTATTGGGTGACTCTCGACGAGAGCGCCACCGATGATTCGAGAATGGTGGAGCGTGCTGCGGCACGACTCCGTTTATGCATTGCGACAAGCTCGCCGCCAGCCAGTCTTCACGATCGTGGCGATGCTCACCTTCGCGCTTGGCATTGGTGCCAACACGGCGATCTTCAGCGTGGTGCGCGGCGTGCTTCTTCGGCCGCTGCCGTACCGCGAGCCCGCGCGCCTCGCCGCGATATGGCACGGACGCGCCATTTCGAATGCCGAATTGCTCTACTTGCAACAGCACGCCACTTCCTTCCAGGCGGTGGCGGCGTTCAGCCCGGGGTGGGGAATCGCCCTTACCGGAGCGGGCGAGCCGCGCCAACTCCACGCCGCGCGTGTCTCCGTCAATTTCCTCTCGACATTGGGAGTGCGTCCAGCGTTTGGACGAGACCTCGCGCCTAACGAATCGCGCTCGGGAGCATGGGACGTCGCGCTCCTGAGCCACGATCTGTGGGTGAGCCAATTCGCCGCGGACAGCGGCGTCATCGGCCGTGTGGTAGACATGGACGCGCAGCCGACGCGAATCATCGGCGTGATGCCCGCCGGCTTCGAGGCATTTCAGTCCGGCGTGGACGCGTGGCTGCCGCTGCAAATGCATCCCTCATCGCCATTTCACACCGGAGCATTATCCCTCGGTTTCGGGCGCCTCGCTCCGCCAGCGAGCTTCGCCTCCGCAACGGCCGAGTTGGCGGCGCTCGCCACACGCATGCGCGCGGAATTCAATTACGCGGACGATTATGCGCGCGGTGTCACGGTCACGAGCTTGCACGAAAGCCTCGTGGGCGGTGTCAGGCGCTCGCTGCTCGTTTTGCTCGGCGCCGTTGGATTGCTGGTGCTCATCGCTATCGCGAACGTCGGCAATCTCCTTCTCGCGCATGCCGCGAGCCGGCGTCGTGAGCTCGCGGTGCGCCGCGCATTGGGAGCGACCCGCGGTCAGCTCGTCCGTCAGATGCTCGTGCAGAGTCTCTTGCTCGCGATCGGGGGCGGCACCCTCGGCATCCTCGCGGGCGCGTTAGGCACGCGCGCACTCACCGCGATTCTTCCCGCGACCTTGCCGATGGTCTCGGCGATCAGCATCGACGGCGGCGTGCTGGCCACGTGCGCCGCCCTCGTTCTCGGTGCCGGTCTGCTCTTCGGCATCGGTCCGGCGTTGCTCGGCTCGCGTGTCGATCCCGAAAGCGCGTTGCGCGCCGGCGCGTCGGAGTCGAGCAGCCGATCGCACTCGGCACTGCGTGACGCGCTCGTCGTCTCCGAAGTGGCGCTCGCCGTCGTGCTGGTGGTCGGCGCGGCGCTGATGACGACGACGCTCTGGCGTCTGAATCGAGTGAACATTGGCTTCGATCCCACGAACGTTACGACGTTCCTCATCCAGCCCACGAGTGGACAGTTGCGCTCCTCCCAGCAGGCCGCGGTGTACTTCGACGAGGTTGCGCGACGCGTTGCCGCCATTCCGGGCGTGCGAAGCGTCGGTGCCGCCCAGCATCTCCCACTGAGCGGATTCAATTGGCAAGGGAGTCTGGATATCGAGTCGCGCCCTGTCGCGAGCACGACCTCACGTCCGAGCATCGTTTGGCGATCGGTCATCGGCGACTACTTCGGAACGATGCGGATCCCGCTCCTGCGTGGGCGGTTGTTCGCGGCCACCGATACGAAGGGTGCTCCGGCTGTCGTCGTGATCAGCGCGTCGATGGCCAAACACTACTGGCCTGATCGCGATCCCATCGGCGAGCGCATCAAGCTCGGGAATGGCACGCAACGCCAGTGGGCAACGATTGTCGGCATAGTAGGCGACGTGCGATCGGCAACACCAAACGCGCCAGCCGTCGAGGAAGCGTATCGCCCGAATAGTCAGCAGGAATTGCGCTTCATGCACTATGTGGTGCGGGGCGATGTCGAGGCGGTGTCGTTTGCGACGCAAATTCGTAACGCTGTCCATTCCTTCGATCGAACGGTCCCCGTTGCCGAGATGCGATCGCTCGGTGACATCTTTGCAGAATCCACCGAAACGAGCCGCGTCGTGACGCTGCTTCTCGCATGCTTCGCGTCGTTAGGTGTCGTACTTGGCGCGGTGGGCATCTACGGCGTAATCTCGTACTCCGTTGGCCAGCGCACGCGTGAGCTCGGGATTCGAACGGCCCTCGGCGCCATGGAGCGTCGCATCACGCTCATGATCGTCGGCGAAGGCCTCCGCACGACGAGCATTGGTCTCCTCCTGGGCGCGGGCGTCGCGCTCGCTGCTGGCCGCTCGCTGGAGAGCCTGCTCTTCGAGGTGAGCGCCGCCGACCCGCGCATCTATGCCACCGTAATCGCTGCTCTCCTCCTCGTCGCCATGGCAGCCTCGTACTTCCCAGCCCGCCGCGCGGCGCGCGTTGATCCGCTCGTGGCGCTACGAGGAGACTGATCAACGGCGACGTCGCACGTCATCCGCAAAGGATCCCCACTCAGTTCGTCGCAGGCTTCGGCTTGATCGTCGGATACTTGATCCCCAGCTGATCCATATACGTCGAGTACTTCGAGGGATTGTAGTAAAACGCCTTCATCGCCGGGCGATACTTCGCCATGATATCCGCATTCAAGAATGTCGGGGGTTGGTCGGTGGGTGCGAGAAATGACTTGTATTTCCGATCTTTCGTTTGCACCTCGCGGAAGTACGTCCACGCGTCGGCGATCACTTGTGGCTGCGTGAGCAGATCGATCAACGTCAGTGCCTGGACCTTCGCGCCCGCGAGCGTGCCCTTGTGCGCGAGGGGCGTCGCCATCGCGATCGCGTTCGCCCACATGTGACCGGGAAGTCCCGGCACGTTCGCCGGATATCGCAGTGTCACTGTCGGCACGTTCCACGACACGTCGCCGATGTCATCGGACCCACCGCCCATCCAATTCTCCAGCGTCTCGCGTCCACGCAGCTCGGCGACCTCCTTTCGTAGACCGGTCGTCGGCGCACCGACCTCCGTCTGCACCGCGCGCGCGAAGGTTTGATCGTCCTCCGTCCACTGCGGCAAGCCGACGCGTTTGATGTTCTCGTACGTTGCCTGCGCAATTGGTTTGCTGAAGTAGCCGTCCCACGCCGAGCCGAGGATGCGCACGTCGGCGAGCTTGGTGTCCGTCATCAGCGCGGCGCCCTGTGCAATGCGCTTCGCCGTCTCGAACAGCTCCATCGTTTTGTCGTAGTCCTGTTCACGGAAATAAAACCAGACCGACGCGTGACTCGGCACGACATTCGGTTGATCGCCCCCGTCCTTGATGACGTAGTGCGAGCGTGCCTGCGGCCGGATGTGCTCGCGCCGGAACTCCCAACCCTGCGCCATGAGCATCACCGCGTCGAGCGCACTGCGCCCGCGCCACGGCGCACCAGCCGCATGAGCCGAGATGCCCTCGAAGCTGAACTGCGCGGAGATGAGCGCGCTTTGACCGCCGGCGCCCCACGACACACCGAGATCGTCGCCGACGTGCGTGAAGAGCACCGCGTCCACGTCCTTGAAGACGCCAGCCCTAACGAGGAACGCCTTGCCCGCGAGCTGCTCCTCGGCGACGCCCGGCCAGAGCATGAGCGTCCCCGGCATCTTCTCGCGCTGCATGATCTCTTTGACCACGAGCGCAGCAACGATGTTCAGCGGCTGGCCGGAATTGTGGCCTTCGCCGTGACCCGGCGCGCCTTCGATGATCGGATCATGCCATGCGACGCCCGGCTTGTTGCTCGCCTGCGGAATGTCATCGATATCTGAGCCTAACGCGATGACGGGTTTCCCCGAGCCCCACTTGGCAACCCACGCCGTGGGAATTCCGGCCACGCCACGTTCCACGGTGAAGCCGTTCTGCTCGAGAATGCCGGTGAGATATTTCGAGGTCTCGAACTCCTGCATGCCCAGCTCGCCGAAGGAGAAGACCATGTCGACCATCTCCTGGATCTGCTTCGCGCGGCCTTCGACTTTCGTGAGCGCTTCGGCTTTGAGGCGTTCGATGCGTGGATCGGCCGGCCGCGAGGCGCTCGACTGTGTTGCCGCTTGTTGAGCGAATACTGATCGGTTGCCGGCGAAGAGAGCGAACCCGATTAGCGAGTATCGGCTGAGTCGATGAAAGAATGGCATCATTGTGTTGGCAAGTGTGAGCATCCCCGCGCGCTTTAGCCAGTCACTTGGAGAGGCTCGCCCCAGTGAGCAAGGCAACAGCCGCCAAAGTCGTTTGCGCCGCGTTCAAGCCAAGCCGGAAGTCCTTATCGCTGTAGGTGGTGAAAACGTCCGTCACCTGATGCCACTGCGGATCCCAACCGGCACCGATCTGCGAACCGCGCTCATTCTCGCGGAGGCTGAGTGATGGAACCAGATCCTGGAACGGTGCCGAATCCGTGTTCGTCATGTGCTGTCCCACGGCCGCCGGATAGTCCGTCGCGTAGCGCTCGTTCGCCGTCTGGAAGAACCACGCGAGCTTTGCGGCGCTGTCCGCCATCTTCGACGTCGATTGGAACTCGATGTTGACGTCGGCTTCCGGGCGCTGGTCAGGAGGGATCGTGCCGTCCGCGCGGGGCATGCCGTGATCGAACATCATCATGTCGTGCTGGATCATGCCTAACCACTTCGGCTCGGGATACTTCCCCGATCCGGCGGGCTGCTCTTTGCCTTGGAGCGCCTCGCGCTGCGCAACGTATGCGCGCGCGCCATTGAGCCCTGTCTCTTCGTTGTTCCACAGGATAAAGCGAATCGAGCGGTCCGTCTTCACATCGGGGCTGCTGAAGACCCGTGCGAGCTCCATGACGAGCGCCGTGCCGGATCCATCATCGTTCGCGGCCTCGCCCCAGCCGTGACCATCCATGTGACCGCCAACGATGTACATCTCGTTAGGGTGCGTGCTGCCGACTTTCGTGCAGTACACCTCCTGTCGCTGCCCGTCGGTCGCCGGCTGCGAGTTCAACTTGCGAAGCTTTGGATCCTTCTGTGCGAGTGAATCCGTGTTCACACCCGTGCGGATGCGATAGCCACGAATCCGGCCGCCGCCCTGCGCGGCGGTGGTCACCGGGCGGGGCCCCGCTGGACGCGCGCCGGTACGCGGCGGCGGCGAGGTGTACTCGTACGTGATGCGCTCGGTGTTGGTGCAGCCGTAGCTCTTGAGCTGTGCCTCGATCCAATCGACGGCGGCGCGGTTGCGATCAGTGCCCTGGCGCCGGTCGCCGAACTGGGTAAGGCCTTTCACGGTCGCCTTGTACCGCTCGAGATCGAGGCGTGCGACCATTGCCCGCACGGGATCATTGGCAGTATCCGGCGCCGCCATGCCGGCTGGCGTTTGCGCGCGCCCGGCCGAGGCCAGGGCGATCGAGCATAGCAGAGGGAGGGGAGCGAGTGTGGAGAGGTTCATCATGCCACCTAACGAGAGGATGCCGCCGTGCTGCGCACGGCCTTGGGACAGTTGAATGTGATCGCCTGCGTCTCGCCCCGGAAGTTGGTCGCACTTTCGGCCGCCTGGTGGGAGAGCGGGCTCGGATCTTTGTCGGCGAGGTACGTCAGCATCGCGACGAGCGTCGCGTTGTTCCTCAAGTCCTCGAACACCACTTTGTCGTATGTATCGCGGTTCGTGTGCCAGGTGGTCCAGGAGTAATCCCAGCCTAACGCGCCGAGTCCGTACACCGGCGCCTGCGCGCACTGGAACGACGCGTTGTCCGTTCCACCACCGGCGGGCAACGAGATTGCCGACATCTTGATCCAACCCGAGATGTCGGACGGGACCTCGTGGAGATAGCTGACGAGCCGATCGGTGGCGGCCGTGAACGGACCGGGGCCGATATTCACGACGCGTCCCGTGCCATTGTCCTGATTCCAGCCGGCATACACGCCTCGCACGACGTCGGGATGATCCTCGACGAAGGAGCGCGAGCCGTTGAGTCCCTGCTCCTCGCCGCCCCAATGGCCAACGATGATCGTCCGCTTGGGATTCGGATAGATCTTCTTCAGGATGCGGAGGCCCTCGAGCATCGTGATCGTCCCCGTCCCGTTGTCCGTTGCACCGGACCCGCCGTCCCACGAATCGTAGTGCGCGGAGAGCACGATGTACTCGTTAGGCTTCTGCGAGCCGCGAATCTCGGCGATCACGTTGTTCACCGGCAGCTCGCCGAGGTATTCCGAGCTCGCGTTCAAGCGAACACGCGGCGCCTGGTGATGCTGGGCGAGCCGGAAGAGCAAGTTGTAATCTTCGCAGGTAACGTCGATGGTGGGAACTTGCTGCTTGGCCGAGCCGAAGACTTTGTCGATCCCGGGGTAGTGCGACCAGTTCGTGCTGATCACGCCGGCGACGCCTGCCTGCTTCGGCCATACATATTGATTGCCTGCCGCGGTGAGTCGCGTTTGCCACGCTACGCGCCACGCCTCGCGTTCAGTGCTGTCTCTCGCCCATGCGCCCGGCTGCCCGAACTCGATCCATTGCGCCGGCATGCGACACGATGGGTTTGGGGCGCCGATCAGAACGAACTTCCCGCGTAAGCTGCCCGCCGCGCCGCTGAAATCTTCGGGCGTCTTTGCGTCCGGCAGAAGCACGACGTCGCCCTCGACGTCGCGACCGTCGGTGCCTGGGCTCCAGGCGAGCATCATCGCCTCGAGCGAGCGTACGCGCGGCGAGATGAGGTCGAGGTGCGTCGGTCCGCGCCGCCAGGAGCTCCATGTGCCCCACGGTTCTTTCCGCGCCGTAACGCCCCAACCCGCGTACGTCTTCACGAGCCAGTCCTGCCCGGCGTTGTAGCGGTCTGAATTGGTAAGTCTCGGTCCGATGGAATCGAAGAGGGCTTGGGACAGTGCCTCGGTTTGCGAGTGATGCATTCCTTCTTCGTACATCGCCTGGATCACTGGATCGGTGGGCGCCGACGTCCGGACGAATCGCGTCGTGTCAACGGCAGAACCGCGGCCGCCTCGGCCACCTCCTCCGGCTGTCGTGGCGGGTGCTGGTCCAACCGTGGGTGCGGCGGTGGATGTGCCGCCGCGGCAGGCGAAAAGAATGAGGAGCGGCAGCACGGTACCAATGGCGGCCGCCAGCGAATGACGACGCATCGAGATCTCCAGAACTGTGTGGTGGATGGCTGTCCGGTTCGGCGTAGAAGCTACGCATCATAGAGGGGAAAGCGTTGTGGCGCACGCGAATGGTCGTGCCTGGAATGCCTCTGATCCGCAATCGTCACGATCCTGCAAAGAAGCCGCGTGAGCGACTTGTGGCTTCATCTGTTTCCCCTAATTTGATCCTCCCGAATAAATGCCGAATTGCTCGCGACAACGGAGTCGCGATCGGGAGCTGTTGTCGCGCGAATCATGCGCGCTGTCGCACTGGGCCGACGCTTATGAACAGGAATGAGCTCGAGCAGTGGCTGGGCGAGGGGGAGTCGCGCTCGGTCGCCTTGGACGAAATCGCCGATGTCTTGCACGTCGTCGTCGACGCGTCACGGCGTTCCGTCTCGTTCGCCAATGCCAACGAGTTGGGCGAGCTGCGCTTCGCTATCGCCGTGCTGCGCGATGTCTTTCCGCGCGACGACGAGGTGCGCGCTTGGCTCACGACGCCCGCCATCGGAGGCGACACACCGGCCGATCTCCTCGCTGCGGGAAACGTCAGCGAATTTGTCGATCTCGCGGTGGAGGAGTGGAACCGGCCGCTCATACCGCAGCGCCTCAGGACGCGAGAGCCGGCGCTCCGGGCATAACGTCCTCGTTAGGCGACCGAGCGGCACCACAGGCGAATTTCCAGCGGCACGCACCTCGCGTCTCGTCTCCGCGCTCGCGCGCGACTCCCTGTCGCGCGCCATTCGCCATTTCCCATTCCCGGTTCCCCGTCATGGCCGCGCCTGGCTCTTTCCGCTGGTCATTTCATCTTGCGCAGCGCTCACTCGGAGACGTCCTTCGTCGCGCGCTCGTCGATGGTCCGCAGCTCATTCATCACGACACCGGCGACGTCGTGGTCCTTCCGCTCCACGAATACGAACGCCTCGCCGGTAGCACCGGCGCCTCCCTCGGCGAATTCCTGCGCGTCTCTCCGCTAGCCGACGCCGAGAACGAGCGCCGCCGGTTCGCGGATCGTAACGAGCGGGTCGAGGGCTGAGGGTAGAGGGTAGAGGGTTGATGAACGGATTGTCATCCTGAGCGCAGCGAAGGATCTGCTGTTCTCGCCGTTCGCGGATTCAAACAGTTTCGCCGCCTCGAGAGTGCGACCATTCAGGCCGGTAAAGCTCGGATTACCCTGAGGACCCGGATCGGCTCGTTGTGGCGCGAGAGATCGCGCGCCTAGAAATCAGGAGGTTTTGTGAACAGCCTCGGGACGCTTCGCGCACCGAACTCAGTTGGTGTGCCGTTCACAAAAACGATCGATCGCTGCTCGGTGAGCGGCGCTCTTTCACCACATGGAGAGATCCGGGTAATCCGAGTTCATCCGGGTAATCCCCAAGGCTTGGCTTGCACCATCGCGATCTTCATTCAGGCGCGAGGGATTCAATTCGCCGTCTCGAGTGCTCGACCAGTTCGGCCGGTAAAGTTGGGATTACCCGGAGGAACCGGATCGGTTCGTCGTGGCGTGAGAGATCGCGCGCCATCCTCGTATCTAGGGTCTTTGTGAACGGCCTCGGGACGCTTCGCGCACCGAACCCGCTTGGCGTGCCGTTCACAAAAACGATCGATCGCTGCTCGGTGAGCGGCGCTCTTTCTTTACATGGAGAGATCCGGACCCTCAGTGTTATCCCCAAAGCTTGGCTTGCACCATCGCGATCAATGACGAGCCGGCAGTGACAACCCAACGGTCATCCCGAGGAGCGTTCCTCTCTGTTGTCATCCTGAAGAGCCCTTCGCTTCGCTCGAGGGCAGGCTCCGCGACGAAGGATCTGCTCTTCACCTGCCGCAATTCACCCGTCACGACGCACAAAAGTGTTCGAGCATCACACGCCACGCATCACGCGCCCCGCCTGAGCGCCCTTGCCGTCGACCTCAACGCGCCACATTATCGCGCGTCGAATTTCCGAGCCCTCCTGCCCCCAAGTAATGGCCGAAGCTGCGACCGTCGTCGAGTCACCTCTTCCGGAATCGCGGTCCAGCTTGCGGAGCGTCCTCGTCGGCGCCGCGTTCCTCATGGCGACGAGCGCGATTGGACCCGGCTTCCTCACCCAGACCGCGGTCTACACCGACCACCTCCGGGCCAGCTTCGGCTTCGCGATCCTCATCTCCATCCTCTTCGATCTCGCCGCGCAGCTCAACATCTGGCGCGTGATCGCCGTGACCGAGCGACCGGCGCAGGACGTCGCCAATCAGCTCCTCCCCGGACTGGGCACTCTGCTCGCGGCGCTCGTCGCGTTAGGCGGCTTGGCCTTCAACATCGGTAACATCGCGGGGGCGGCGCTTGGCCTCAACGCGATGATCGGCATGAAGATCATTCCGGGGGCGCTCCTCAGCGCCACCATTGCTGTCATGCTCTTTCTCTCGAAAGAAGCAGGGCGCGCGATGGACAGGTTCGCGCAGCTCCTCGGATTTTTGATGGTCGCGCTCACTCTCTACGTCGCCGTCGCCTCGCGCCCGCCCCTCGCCGAAGCGGCAATCCGGAGCGTGGCGCCAAAGCTGTTCGATGTCACGGCAATCATCACGATCGTCGGCGGAACAGTCGGCGGCTACATCACCTTCGCCGGTGCGCACCGTCTGCTCGACGCAGGTATTACCGGCATAGGATCCATCAGCCGCGTCACGCAATCCGCCACGACGGGAGTCCTCATCGCGTCGTTGATGCGCGTCCTGCTCTTTCTCGCCGCGCTCGGCGTCGTGTCGCATGGCTTCTTTCTGCACACGACGAACCCCGCGGGATCAGTCTTTCAGTACGCCACGGGCGCTATCGGCTACCGGATCTTCGGCGTGGTGATGTGGTCGGCTGCGATCACCTCGGTGGTTGGCTCTGCATATACCTCGGTGAGCTTTCTCCGCTCTTTCAGCAGCTGGATCAATGAACAGTGGACGTGGGCGATCATTGCCTTCATTGCGCTCTCCACGATTTGCTTCGTCCTCATCGGCCAGCCGGTGACGACGCTGATCATCGTCGGCACGCTCAACGGATTGATCCTTCCCATCTCACTCGGGGTGATGCTCATCGCATCGCGCCGCCGAAAGATCGTCGGGAGCTATCGGCATCCGGTCTGGCTCCTCGCCGCGGGCGCGTTCGTCGCCGTCAGCATGGCGGCGATGGGGGGCTGGTCGATCTGGAATACGATTCAGCTATTCTTCAGGAACCATTAACTCTGCGAGGTCGACGTGAACGAAGCCGGCATCGAACTCACTCCTCGAACAGCCGCCTCACCACGTCCGAGCGGCGGCGCTGTGCAGTCCGCTGCCGGCGTCGCGCACGCGCCGCCGCCACGCGTCTCGACGATCGCACAGGAGCTCGCCGGCTCACTGATTCTCGCCATCGGCGCCGAGGTGCGCGCGCTCGCGGCGACGGGAAAGCCGGTCTGCAATCTCACAGTCGGTGACTTCAACCCCACCGAGTTCTCGATTCCGCGATCGCTTCTCGAGGGCGTGACGGCGGCGCTCGAGGCGGGACAAACGAACTATCCGCCATCGGATGGCGTGGAGCCGTTGCGACGGGCGATTAGTGAGTTCTATAGTCGGCGGCTGAAGATCAATTATCCGCTGCCGTCCGTGCTCGTGACCAGCGGCGCGCGACCGGCGATTTACGGTGCGTATCGCGTGCTCGTCGATCCCGGCGATCGTGTGGTGTTCCCGGTTCCGTCCTGGAACAACAACTACTACTCGCAGTTGATCGGGGCCGAGCAGGTGATGGTGACCTGCGGCGCCGAGACGAACTTCCTGCCCACGGCGGCGATGCTTGCTGGGCCGATACGCCGCGCCCGCATGCTCGTGCTCAACTCGCCGCTGAATCCCACGGGCACCCTCTTCGACGCACAGACTCTTGGCGAAATTTGCGATCTCGTGATCGAGGAGAACACTCGACGCGAGCGCGCGGGCATGGAGCGACCGCTGTATCTCCTGTACGACCAGGTTTATTGGATGCTCACCTTCGGTGGCATTCGGCACGTGAATCCGGTTGCGTTACGACCGGCGATCGAGCCGTACACGATTCACATCGACGCGATATCGAAATCCTTTGCGGCGACGGGATTGCGTGTGGGCTGGGCGGTGGGACCGGCCGACGTCATCAAGCGCATGTCGGACGTGCTTGGTCACGTTGGTGCATGGGCGCCGCGCGCCGAGCAGATGGCAACGACGAACCTGCTCAACGACGATGCGGGTATGGACGAGTTCCATGCACATATGCGTCCGGAGGTCGAGCACCGTCTCGAGGCCCTCTCGTCGATGTTCGCGGCATTCGCGAGCGAAGGGTTGCCGGTGAGCGCCACACCGCCACAAGGCGCGATCTACCTGAGCGCGCATTTCGACGTCGCGGGGATGCGTACGCCGGAAGGAGAGCGACTCGAGACGAACGAATCGATTCGCCGTTATCTGCTGCGAGCCGCCGGCTTGGCAGCCGTGCAGTTCCAGGCGTTCGGCTCGGACGAGGAGTCGGGTTGGTTCCGCTTGAGTGTCGGAGCCGTGTCGTTGGCGCAGATCCAGGCTTTAGTACCTCGGCTCCGCAGCGCTTTGCAGGCACTGCAAGCCTAACGAAACAGCAGATCCTTCGTCGCTGCGCTCCTCAGGATGACAGGGCCGGCGGCAGATCCTTCGTCGCTACAACCGTTTGTCATCCTGAGCGAAGCGAAGGATCTGCTTTTTAGAACGACATCGAAAGCCGAAAGCCAATCGGCTGTCCCGCTTTTTGCGCCAATGACGAGGCGTTCTTGCCGAGAAAGAACCGGTCGACGCGGTTATCCGGATGCGCGTGCGCGTAGCTCACCACGCGTTGAGCGTAGAACGCTCCTATGAACGCACCCATGAAGACGTCGCTCGCCCAGTGCTGGCCGAGGTACATCCGCGAGTAGCCCGGGCCCGCGGCGAACGCGTAGGCAATCGGCGCGACATACCATACCGATCCCGGCGACCGATGGTGCGTCTCGACGACGATCGCCGTCGCGGCGGCGAAGGCCGAGGACGAGTGAATCGAGGGGAACGCCCGATACTGAAAATGCCGAAAGCCGTTGAACCAGTGGAATTCGTATTGGTCTTCGAAGATTGGGGTCGCGTCCTTCGGTCGTGCTCTGCCTAACGGGCCACGAATGATCTGACTCGTTATGCTCGCCGCGACGAGCGATTCAGTCGCGTGCAGCGCGACTGCTTCTACCGTTCGCGCTCGCGTCAGCGCGGCGATGCCATACGTCGCGATGCCGGCAATCGTGAGCGTCGTCTCCTGCACGTGCGTGAACACATTCGCGAGCCCACGCATCGTGGGATCCCGCTGCCGGCTCGGCTCCTGGAAATACTTCGCGACCGCGGGATCGAATCGACTTACGCCATACGATCCAATCGTGAAGAGACCCGCCCAAGCAATGTCCGATGGCCGAAAGAACGTGTCGCTGGCGCTCTGCGCGCGTGCGGTGACTATCGAGCTGCCAAAAAGATTGATTGCGATCGATACCAGAATGGCACGAACGAGCACGCGCGAACCCCTGAATGGATGATTGCATCGAATGCAGTGGACGTGCCGTTATCGTCCGGATGCGCGTCGCTTAGACGCCGTTCCTCAGCGGACGTTCGATATCAATCCCGCGCGGCAGCGTCGGCAAAGCCGCGACAGCGCCGCGTCCCAGAACGGCGGCGACGATCGCCGACAGCTCGCGCGGCCGGATGGGGAGGGGAAGGTAGTGTTCGGCCCCCATGTCCATCGCCAGGCGCCGATGCTGCTCCGTTGTCCAACCTGAGATTACGATGACGGGAAGATGCGCCGTCTCGCTCGAGCCGCGCAGGACGCGAATGAGACATTCGTCGCCGGCATTCGGGAGATACAGGTCGGAGACGACCACGTCGAAGTGACCGCTCGCGAGTAGAGCCAGCGTGCTGGGGACGTCCGTCGCCGCCTCGACCTCGTACCCGTCAAAGGTCAGCACGCTGCCATAAATCTTCTGGCAGTCAGCATTTCCATGGGCGAGCAGTACGCGCTCACGTGCCATACGCCTCCTGCCCAGGCTCAGCCCTTCTTTGCCGCGTCGCCCAGCCAGCATACTGCCGCATGACAGCGGACGCAAGCACAAACTGGCACTAAGTCTGCTTTAGAATGGCATGGACGAGGTCGAACGAATGGCTTATCGCACCTTCATAGATTCAGACGGCGTCGAGTGGCAGGCGTGGGATGTACTGCCGAGGGCCGTGGACCGCCGGATCGCAAATCGGCGGGTCTCACGAGAGCACGTGGTGTTCGCCGACCGCCGTCGAGCGGACCGCCGGCAGGTGGACGGACGCTGGACGCCGCTCACGAGCGGGCTACGCGACGGGTGGCTCTGCTTCGATCACGACGGGAACCGCCGGCGGTTGACGCCGATCCCTACCGATTGGGAAGACTGCGCACCGACCGTGCTGGAGCGCTACTGCCGCTCCGCGAACCCGGCCCGTATCTCATCGCCGTCGGCGCGCCGCGGCTGATCCAAGCCCTCGGTACGCTCGTCGATGACGACGGTGCCCCATGGCCCTACCGACCAGTCCGTCGTTAGCAGCTCGATCACGCGCTGCTCGGCGAACGGGTGCTCCGCGATGTCGATCGACAGCTCACCTCGGCCCAATCGGCGCCACGCATCGCGCACACGGTCCGCGAATGCCACGGCCCCCACATGATCCGTCGCGTGTAAAGCGACCGCGATCGCTCCATCGAGATAGCCGATGAGGTCTCCGGAGCTGCCCCGCAGCTGGCCCAATATCGTCTCGCCGAGTGCGAGCGTTCCGTCTCTCTGCTCGGGGCGAATAACGAGGATGCTGAAGAGGGAGCGCGCCCGGGCGACGAGAACATTCATCGCGTTCCGGAAGGCATGGGAATCCAGTAGGACGAAGCCGGTGTCCGCAGCGCGCGGCTGCGTCACGATCGGTCCCTCCACCCCCTGGTTCTGCGACCGCGCCTTTCGCCTCGCAATTCCGATCACTCCGCTACGAGCCCACTGCGACATCGGCGACTCCCATCCAACTGCGTCCCCCACCCCTCGCCGACTGATGCGCTCGCCAGATGAGCGGTAGCGGACGAAGTCGAGTGACACAATTGCAGATGCTGTTCCGCGGGGTCCTGAGGGGAGTTGTTAACGAAGGTGAAACGGGGCGTCAGGCTGCCGCGTACGGTTCGCGTCCCTCTTACCGACAGGAAACGCAATGTGGTCTTTGATCAAGTGGCTGGCGATGCGGCTCGCGATCGTTCGCTGGGTTTTCAAGGTGCTCGGCATGCTCGCCTTCCTGCCCATTGCGTTCCTGCTCAAAGCCGTCGGTTTGCCGCTCCTGATCATCCACGGCGTGCTGGCGTTGCCCGTTCTGTTCCTGCTTTTCCTCTTCGGGCTGCCGATCTTCCTCGTGCTCCTCGCCGGCGGCCTTGCGATGGGCGTGCTCTTCGCCGCGCTCTCCCTTGGTGTCGTTGCCCTCAAAGTCGCGATATTCGTCGTCCTGCCTATCTGGTTGGTTTGGCGGTTGGCGTCATGGCTCTTCCGGGGTCGCGACGGGGTCAGTCGTCGGCCTGACGTGTCGGGACCAGATACGGCGACCGGCGAGAGTCCCGCCTAACAATTGTTGGGAACGGCTGGCCGCTGATACCGCTGACACGGCGCTGAAACCACTGACCTGCTCCTCAGCATCGACGGCTCCCCGCGACACGCAGCCAATGTGTCTTTGTTCAATGCCCCGGGACGCTTCCTACCATCAAAGGCGCGTCCCGAGGCATTCACACATGCAGAAATAGTTCTTGGCGCGAGGATTCTACCGGGCGGTAGTCGTATGATCTTTGGATGTGCCTAACGGCGACTGCACCTTCGCACTCGGTATCGCATCCCGATGCTCCGGTGGAACGAGCTGGGTATCCCAGTCCAACGAATGCCGGAACTCGTCGCGCAGCTCGCGGTGCGTGCGCCAGAAGTAATAACCCATCGCTGACGCGGCAATCAGATTGCCGAGCATGACCTGATACCACGCGAGTGCCTTGAGCGAGCTCGCTTCGTGCAGCAGTCCCGTCAATCCATAGAAACCGATCTCGGTGGCGACGAACAACACGACGAAGCCGAGCAGGATCGACGGCTCTTGCTTCGCGAGATGAACGATCAGCGCCGCCAGCAAGCCCACGAACATGAACGCACCGAAGTGGAAGATCGTGTAGACGAGGACGAACGTCAGCATGTTGTCCGTCGCATCAGCCGGCCCGAAGACGTCGAGCAGTCCGTTGCCGAGAATTGCCGGCGTACGGAACGGATGCCCCGAGATCGAGTCGATGATGAGGAACCAGACGGCGATCGCCGCCGCACCGATCAATCCCGCGATGATGCCGTCGTGGAGTAGTGGATGTGGATGATCCGCGAACTCGTGATAGCTCGCGTTCACCGCCTTCGCGTTGCGGCGCCAGGGAATCAGCAGCAGCATTGCGAGCACGAGCACAGGGACCCAGACATGCCCCTCGTGACTCGCGTATTGGGTGAGCGACGCGGGGATCATCACCACCGCGAGCGCGATCGCCGCGAACGACGCGGTGGACGGGATGAGCAGGCCAATCGCGCCGATACACTCGACGAGGCCGACGATCACCCGCATCGCTGCCGGAAAGTCGCGCATCGCCGATGCTTGAAATCCCACCCCACCCACGCCGATGACTTTTGGAAGTCCGGTGAGTAGGAAGAGACCGGCGAGCACTATGCTCAACGTCCAGATCACGAACGCATCCACTGCGCGAGCTTTTGTCATGAGCCACCTCGGCTTTCGGAATGACACCGCGGCTACTGCCACCGCGCGCGGTGCGTCGCCATCTTCCTGCTATGGAATCACCCGCACTTCCTCCGGAGACACTCGAGGGTTGGTACGCGCTGCATCAGCTGTACACCATTGACCGCCGCGCTCTGCGATTGTTGACGAGCGATGCCGCGCGAGATCTGCGCTGCACCACGGCCGAATCGCTGAACGGTGTTGCTCGGGAAGCGAGCGACGGCTGGAGTGTCGTCGTGTCGCTCGTGGGCTCTACGGCCGATGTGCTGTTCATGCACTTTCGGCCCACGTTGGACGACCTGCGTGACGTGCAGCACCGGGTCGATCGGTTGCCCGTCATGGAGTACCTGCGGCCGGCCATGTATTTCCTGAGCGTGACCGAGTTGGGCCTGTACCAGCTCGCCGCACACGGCCAGGACGATCCGCAGCGCGAAGCGCGGCTCCGCGCCGAGCTCGAGAGCCCGCATACTTTGCGCCGGCTGTATCCAACGGTGCCGGAAAACATGCCTTACGTGAGCTTCTACCCGATGTCGAAGCGCCGCGACACGGGCCAGAACTGGTACACGCTCCCGCTCACCGAGCGGAGCAAGTTGATGCACAGCCACGGCCTCACGGGCCGCCGCTACGCCGGCCGAGTTACACAAATCATCACTGGCGCCATCGGCTTCGAGAAATGGGAGTGGGGCGTAACGCTCTTCGCCAAGGATCCGGTGGACTTCAAGAAGCTCGTCACCGAGATGCGATTCGACGAAGCGAGCGCGAAGTACGCCGAGTTCGGCGATTTCTACGTCGGCCGCCTCGTGGACCCCGAGACCTGGGCAGAGCAGCTTCTCTAGACTGTCATCCCGGCTGCTCAAAACCCTTTGTCTGCGAATGACGCGAACGACTGCGCGAATCGCTCCGTGAGCGCTCGAATCGCCATGCGCCACGAGCCGGGATGAATGCTTTGGGAACGGCGCTCTGTTAATTCGCGTCATTCGCGTACAAAAGTTTCTGGCTGACAATTCACGGCTTCGGAGACTCGCTAGATAAAGCCGCGGCCTTGGTACGGCCACGGTGCCAAACGAGGAGCACGATGCCGGCGAAGATGATCGGTGTGAACACCATCATCAGCCCCGCCCAGAACATGCTCAACGAGAGCACGTCGTCATTCATTGCATCTGGATGCAGCATCATCGGTGGAGAAACCGGTTGAGGTTCTTCAGGTAGTAGCCGAGTGCGGCACCGGCCAACGCGAAGGCGACGGCGAATCCAAGATCTGCACCGGTACCATTCGCACGGTATGCCACGAATGCCCACGCCGCGAAGCCCACGCAGAAGAGAATCGCGGTGGTGATGAGGAATCGGTGAAAGGGGATCATACGAGTCGGTTGGCGACGAGTGCCCCGAGAACCACGGGGAGATAGACGAGCGTCGAGAGAAAGAGGCGACGGGCGGCTTGCGGCGTCGTCGAACGAGCGGCGCGGATCGACAACAGCAGGAGCATCGCCGACAGCACCAGCGCGACGCCGAAGTACACACGTCCGGCGATGCCTAACGCAGCCGGGGCGAGGCTGATCGGGATGAGCGCTGCAGCGTTGAGCGCCGCCTGACGGAAGGTCATCGCACCCGTCTCGTCCTCGATGCTCAACATCCGCAACCCCGCGCGTGCGTAATCCGCCTTGTACATCCAGCTGAGCGCGAGGAAATGCGGCATCTGCCAGAGGAAGAGAATGCCGAAGAGCACGTACGCCCGAACGTCCAGCGGTGCGCCTGCCGCGGCCCAGCCGCCAACGATGGGTAGAGCACCCGGCACGGCTCCAACTAACGTCGCGAGCGACGTGCGGCGCTTGAGCGGCGTATAGGCAAACACGTAACTCACGAGCGTCAGGGCGGCGAGAACCGCCGTCGTGACATTCACGAGTAGCGCGAGCTGGCTCACGCCAAGCAGGGCGATGCCCCATGCGAAGACGCGTGCCGCGTTAGGCTCCAGCCTGCCGCTCGGCAGCGGCCGGTTTCGCGTCCGCTTCATCAGCGCATCCACGTCACGCTCGGAGATCTGGTTCAGCGCGTTCGTTCCGCCGGCAACGAGCGCCGTACCACAGAGGACGTTCGCGAGAATCCAGAGTTGCACCGACAAGGGCGACGTGCCAGCGTTGCCCGTGAAGCCGACCTGTGCCGCGGCGGGTAGTCCAACGACGTATCCCGCCGCTACCGTCAGCATAACGAGGCTCACGATGCGCGGCTTCGTGAGTGTGAGATAGTCCGCCGGCGCGCCGATCGCCGCGCCGGGGACGAGAACGGGAGTCGGGGGCGCTACCAAATGAACTCCGTGATCACGGCGCACACGAGCACCGCAAAGAGGGGAAGCGGCGCGAGGGCCAGGATGCGAAGCCGATTGGGCTCGAAGC
>JBJMNO010000015.1:0-151922 GCA_045804225.1 Gemmatimonadaceae bacterium | reverse complement strand
GCGCGAAGAGTTGGTACTGCGCGTTGTGACAGTGCTCGAGCCGTTACCAGCGCTGCCGACACAGCAGATTGACGCTGGATATCACATGACAGTCGAGATGAAGCGCGGCGAAAGCATTCTCGATCGTGTTCGTGCCGATTTGTCATCCTCGACCACGCCGCCGCTGGTCACGTGCATGCTCGTGGGCAGCCCCGGTGCGACGATCGCGGAGGCCGCCCGCGAATGGAACGCGGAATATGTCATTCTCGGGGCCGGCCGACATGGCCCGATCGAGCGACTACTCACGGGCGACACCGTCGTTCGAGCACTTCGTCACTCTGTCGCGCCGGTGATTGCCGTACCATCCGGACGTGGCGCGCTCCCGCGCAATGGCATCGTCGCCGTCGACTTCGGCGAAGCAAGCCTCACGGCGGCGCGGACGGCTGCGACTGTGATTGGTGAGGGAATACTGAACATCGTGCATGTCTGCCCGGAGGTCGACGTCCCGGCGACCGACCCGCGTGTCTGGTCCGAGGTCTATGAGTCGGGGGCCGAGGCGCTCATGGCGCAGCTCGCGAAGGAGCTGCGAGGGGGGCACCCTGATGTCCGCGTGGAAACGACCTTATTGCAAGGCCACGCTCCGGCGGTGCTCCTAGACGTCGCCGATCGCTTCGCGGCGGACCTGATCGCGGTCGGTCAACATGGGAATGGCGCAGTCGATCAGTTCCTTTTCGGCAGCGTCGCCCAGGCTATGGTGCGCTCCGCCCACTGTGCCGTGCTCGTTGCACCGCCCACCAGCAGATAAAGGTTAGACGGCCGCGGCGCGACTGGAAAACACTGACCAGCTGCCTTCAGGGCCCGTCGCGAAATAGCGTCCCGCATCTCTCGCAACCCGCGCCCTCGACCGTCCACCGTCTCAATCGTACTTGAGGGCATTCACGGGATCGATTCGCGCGGCGCGGCGGGCGGGGATCGCTCCCGCGGCCAGCGCCACGAACGACAAGCTGATCGTTGCCACGACTAGCACGATGGGATCGCGGCCCGCGACGCCAAACAACAGCGATTGCGCGGCGCGGCCGATGACGAGCGCCCCGACGACGCCGATCACAGCCCCGACGATCGTCATGATGCCCACATGACGCAACACCATCGTCATGATCCTCCCTCCATCAGCGCCGAGCGCGATCCTGACGCCGATCTCCTTGGTGCGCTGCACCACGGAGTACGCGAGCACGCCATACAAGCCAATCGCGGCAAGCAGCGTCGCCAGCATCGCGAAGCCGGCCGTAAGCATCGTGATCACCCGATCGAGGTACACGTTGTCCCGGATCTGCTGGGACATCGTCTTGAGCGCGTCGACCGGCAAGGTGCGATCGACTTTCATCACCGCGGCGCGGATCTGCGGCATCAACACCGCCGGCTCGAGCGCGCTGCGAACGTAGAAGTTCATCGCGCCAACGGTCGTGTCCTGCTTATACGGATAGAATGTCACAGGTCGCATTTCCTGCTTCACGCCGCTGTAGTGGGAGTCCTTCACGACGCCGATGATCATATGGGTCAAGCTGTCGCCCGCGCCCATCATCTTCCCGACGGCATTGCTTCCGAGCAAGAACTTCTTCGTGAACGTCTCGTTCACCACCACCACTCTCGGCGTGCCAAGCAGGTCGCTCGGCGTGAAGTCACGCCCGGACACGATTGGCTCGCCCATCGTGTGAAAGAATGCCGGACCCACGGCGTTGTAATACGAGTCGTCGTCGGTGTCGGGCGTCTTCGGAAAACCTTGGACGCTCACACCGTTGTCCCAGTTGTTGCCGGCGAGGACAGGCACCCGCGCCGCCGCCACGGCGCGCACGCCCGGAATCGCGCCGAGCTCTCGCTCGATCGCCGAGTAGATCTGCTGCGAACGGGTGCCCGAGTAGCCATTGCTTGCGGGCGACACGCCGAAGGTGATCAGACCGTCGGTTTCGAGGCCGAGCCTAACGCGGCTCACGTTCGCGAGACTTCTGAGGAAGAGTCCCGCGGACGCGAGAAGCGCCATCGAGAGCGCGATCTGGGCGGTCACGAGGGTGGTGCGAAAGCGCGATGCGCCCCGCGTCGCCGAGGTCTTGCCCGAACCGCTTCGTAGCGCGGAGACGAGATCGGGCCGCGTGCTATGCAGGGCAGGGAAGAGCCCGAAGAGCAGGCCCGTCGTGACCGACAGCGCGCCCGCGAATGCGACAGCGCGCGCGTCGAGGGTGAACGACAAGCCGGATGCGACGTCCGCGGGAAGCAGCGCGACGACGCCATGCAGCGTGGTCCAGGCGACGAGGATGCCGGCGACGCCACCGAGCGCGGCGAGCAGGACGGATTCGGTCAACAGCTGAACGAGCAGTTGACGCCGCGTGGCGCCTAACGACAAGCGCACCGCGATCTCCGTGGAGCGGTTCGCGGCGCGCGCGAGGAGCAGGTTCGCGATGTTCGCGCACGCGATCACCAACACGAACAGCGTCGTGCCGAACAGTATGAGCATCGGCATCTCGGTCTGCTCATGGAGGTCGCTGGAGCCGCGACGTCCGTCGGTGAGTGCCAGCTGCTTCACCTTGAACTGATTGAGCGTCTTCTCACTGACGCCCTTTTGCAGCGGCACCTCCACGTCGTTGATGATGTGATGATAGAGCACGTTTGCCCGCGCATGAGCCTGAACAACCGTCACCCCGGGACGCAGACGCGCGAACATGTAGATCCAGTAGCGCTGGCGGCTCTCGTAGCCCCGGAAGCCCTCGAGCACGCCACGCATCGTGATCGGCACGTAGAGATCCGGTTTGTGTCCGAGCGTCGTGCCCTCGAACCCTGCGGCCGCAACGCCGATGACGCGAAGCAGCTGGCCATTCACTGTCATCACCTGGCCGAGTACTGCCGCGTCGCCGCCGAGCTGGTTGGTCCAATAGGCGTGGCTGAGGACGACGTACGGATTCGCGCCGATGACCTTGTCGTCGTCGATTCCGAGTACACGCCCGATCGCGGACCGCACGCCAAGCACTGGGAAATACGAGCCCGAGACATATTCGATGTTCGCGCTCGCCGTGTTGCCACGGAAGGCAACGTTGACGCTAGCATCCTGATGCCCGGCGACGCCGCTGAATGCGCCCGATCCCGCCTCGAGATCGCGGAACATCGGATAGCTGAACACCCACTCGGAGCTCCCGCCGGCGAGCGTGGTTTGATGTCCTCCGGGTGACGGCGTGTTGCCGCCGAAGTTCACGAGCTGGTCGGGATGTGGCACCGGCAGCGGCGCCAAGAGGAGCTCGTGGAAGAGTGAGTAAATCGCCGCATTGGCGCCGATGCCGAGGGCGAGTGAGAGTACAGCGACACCCGTGACGAGCGGGGTGCGGAAAAGCGTGCGGAAGGCCAGGCGGAGATTACGCATGCGGATTGGACACCGAACGACGATTCGGGGTTGGAACACCGCTCGCGCGCGGTGCCTGTAACCGAGAACTTCACATCTCGTCTGCCGATGGCCCGTACATACCCGGAACGGGCACGTTCAGCAGTCGCAGGTACACCGTGAGCTGCGCTCGGTGGTGCACGGGATGACTGATCCCATGCTGACGTAGGAGCAGCGCGCGCGGGGCATCGAGGAACACTTTGTCACCCATGCGCAGCCGCCAATGCTTCTTCAAGGTAGCGGCGTCCATGGATGCAACGACGCTCCGCATCTTGGCCGCGTGACCGTCAAAGAGCGCGAGTAGCTGCTCCCGGTTCTCTACCTTCGCCGGTGTATTCGGCGAGGCCGCCATGTCCAGCTCGTCCGTGCTCGCGATCATCTGCGCAAAGCGCGGAAGCTCGGCGAGGTGTGTCGCGAGGCGCCCAAGCGCCATTGACTTCTCATGCGGCCGCCAGGTCCAATGCTCGAACGGCACGCGCTCGAGCACTCGGCGGGTTGCCGCCAGCTCCAGATCGAGATCTTGATAGAGCTCTGAAGTGGTCGCAGCCATCTCAATTCCTGTGAATGGGTGATGGTTAGGCGCGGATTGTCGGGAGCACTGCGCCGAGCGCCAGGCCGGCGACGTACAGCCAGCCGAATGCGCGGTTGTGCACCAGACACACGCGGTGGTACCAGAGCGGCCAGCCGACGTAGCCTGCCGGCGGCTCGGCCGGCGGCGGGACCGACATCACGCGCACGGCGCGCAGCGCGCGCGGCGCGGCAATGAGCACGAGGAGGGCGAATGGCGTGATCGCGCCGAGGATTACGCCAACCGCGATCACCACGTACATCGCGATCACGCCCGCGCGATTGAGCACGCGGGCGCGGCGCTCGCCGAGCACCACGGGGAGTGTGCGCTGATGCTTGCGCTCGTCGAAATCGCGCTGGTCGATGTGCTTGCCGACGAGGATCGACATCACGCCGAGACCATACGGGAGTGACGCGAGCAACGCGGCGGAGGAGGGGACCCCGGTGATCACGTAATGACCGCCGGCGATCATGAGCGGTCCCCACACAATGAATGCGGCAACCTCGCCGAGACCGAGCTCCTTGAGCGCGCGCGGCGCGGCGTCGTAGGCCCAGAGGAGGAGCGCGCCGACGACAATGAGCGCAACCGCGGGCCAGCCGCGGAGCGCGATGAAGTACACACCAATCGCGGCGGCGATCGCGACGAGCACGAGTAGGCCCGTGACGAGCAGGCGCGAGGTCACGGCGCCGCTGAGCAGCGGATGCACCGTGTAGCGGCGGCGCGGCGAGTCGTCGGTATCGTGCCCACGGCGAGCGCCAAAGTAGTCGTTCGACAAGTTGCTGATCGCGTGAAGCACCACGTAGCCGACCAGCACGAGCACGAACGGCAGCGTGTGGAATCGCCGATCCGTTGCCGCGAGCAATCCAGCGAGCAGCGCCGCCTGGAAGGAGATGACGAGGATGACGCTGCGCGCGGAGTAGAGAAACCGCGCGATCGGATCGAGGTCGACGAGATCTTCGGCGAGCGGGGGATAGAAGCCGGTGAAGGCGCGGGCCCACTCGCGCGGGCCGCGCGCGTGCTGCCGACGCGCCGGCGCGGCGGCGGCTCCACGTGGTTTTTCAGCTGATGCGTGAGTCATGAGACGAAAGCTAGCAAAGGCGCGGTTGGGCTCTCACTGCTGTTGCGCCGAGCGCTGCCGTGCGAGTATTTAGCGTTGCGCTGCCTGAACGCAAACAAGGAGTGGAGATGAGACGCTTCCTCCAGTTGACGTCCTTCCTCGAGTCGTGCTCGCAGGATGTGCGATTCGCCGTTCGTACGCTCCGGCGCTCGCCCGGCATAGTCACCGCGTGCGTGGTGACGATCGCGCTTGGCGTCGGCGCGAATGGTGCCATGTTCTCGCTCGTCGACCGCTTGTTCGTGCGTCAGCCGGCCGGCGTGCACGATCCAGCGCGCATTCGGCGGCTGTATCTGCGCACGTCATTTTCGATCGGGAATGTTCCGCGGATCGAGGAACGCTTCACCTTCGCCGCCGTCACGCTCCTCGACAGCACCCTGCGGCCCCGCATCCAGCTGGCGGCGTATACGAAGCCAGACACGATGCCGCTCGTGCTGGGCGGCGCGTCCAAGATGGTGCACGGCGCATACGTCGGGGCGACATACATGCCGGTGCTTGGCGTTCAGCCCGCAATGGGCCGATTCTTCGCGCCTAACGAGCTGGTGATGGGCGCTCCGGTCTATGTCGCGGTGTTGAGTCATTCGCTCTGGGAGCGGTCATTCGGCAAAGACGCGAGCGTCATCGGCCGTACCGTCGACATCAACAGACAGCGAACCGTCATCATTGGCGTTGCCGCGGCCAGCTTCGACGGTCCGGATTTGGGAGGCACGGACATCTGGATGCCGCTGCCAACGATGCCGGCGCCGAACGAAGGCACATGGTACAAGAGCTACCGCGCAGCAGGCTTCTTGCGAGTCCTCGGCCGCGTGTCGCCGAATACGGCGGACGGATGGGTGGAGACAGCCGCGACGACCATCGTACGACGCACGAGGATGGGGAAGACGAACATCGTGCGCGACAGTGCCGCCGTCGTGCTGCCCGGACCACTTCTCGAGGCGCTGGGCCCATCGATCACACCGCCGCCCGAGATTGCCATCGCCGAGCGCCTCGTTGGCGTCACACTCATCGTGCTCCTCATCGCGTGCGCGAATGTTGCGAACTTGCTCCTCGCGCGCGCGCTCGGCCGGCGACGCGAGATCGCCGTCCGGCTTGCGCTCGGTGTGTCGCGCGGTCGGCTCGTTAGGCAATTCGTCATCGAGGGACTGCTCCTGTCGCTCGTCGCCGCCGCGGCCGCGATTCTCCTCAGTGCATGGGCGGGCGCGGCACTTCGCCGCCTGGTGACGCCCGATACATACTTTTCGGAGCCTGTCGTCGACACGCGGGTCGTCGTCTTCGCGTTGTTCGTCGCGTTAGGCACCGGGCTCCTTTCAGCGCTTGCTCCCGCACTGCAAGCGACTCGTCCGGAGCTCACGAGCGCACTCCGCAGCGGCGCGCGCGACGGAACGATTACTGGCTCGGGTGCCAGACTGAGACGTGTGCTGCTCGCCGCGCAGGTGGCGTTCTGCGTCATGCTGCTCTATGGCGCGGGGCTGTTCGTGGAAAGTCTCAGGAAGGTGCAAAGTCTGGATCTCGGCTTCGATCGCGACCGACTGGTTTACGCGACGGCGGCGTTTGTCATGCCCGATGGCAATTATCTGGACTTTGGCCAAGAGCCGGTAACGGCGCAGCGTCTATCGTTAGGTATCGAGCAAGCGGCGGCGCACCTCTCCGAGAGGCCAGAGGTCGAGAGCGTCGCGCTGACAAGTGGTGGACCGATGCTTGGCTACACCATGGCCGCGCTGTTTTTCCGGGATGGGTCGCCGGTGCCGCGCCTCGAGGAGCGAGATCCAGCGTGGATCGCCGCGACCCCCAACTACCTGACGACAACAGGGCTTCGCCTCACGCACGGCAGCTTCTTCGCCGCCGCCGATCGCGGCGCCTCGGTCGTGGTTGTGAACGAGACAGCGGCCGAGGCGTACTGGCCGGGCAAAGACCCAATCGGCCAGTGCGTCGCTTTTGGCGGCCCCACCGAGCCCTGCGCCACCGTGATCGGTGTCGTCCACGATGCCCGCCTCATGGAACTGATCGAGCCCTCGACCGCACAGCTGCTCACCCCGTTTGGCTTCGCGTATCGTGGCCGGAAGGTGCTTTCCGCGCGATACTTGATCGTCCGGGCGCGACCAGGGCAGAGCGCGCGTGCCGTGATGCTCGTTAGGCGCGAGCTCGTGCGCAGCTTCCCGGGCGGCGCCGTCCCGCGGGTCTTTACGGCAGCGGAGCGGCTCGCGCCGCAGCTTCGGCCCTGGCGCACTGGGCTCACGCTGTTCTCCGCTTTTGGCGCGCTGGCGCTTCTCGTCGCCGCTTTCGGGACGTACAGCGTCATCTCCTATGCGGTGAGCCAGCGCGCGCATGAGATGAGCGTGCGTGTCGCGCTCGGCGCGCGCGCGGCGGACTTGATGCGTCTCGTGCTCGGCGAAGCCACCGGTGTCGCCGCGACCGGCATCAGCCTCGGCGTCGTCGTCTCGCTAGCGTTTGCTCACGTGCTGCAAGCGCTGCTGTATGAGACGGGCGCGCACGATCCGTTCGTCATGTGTGCCGTTGCGGCGCTGCTCGGGCTGGTCGTAATCGTTGCGAGCGCAATACCGGCTGGACGAGCGACGAGAGCCGATCCGATCGAAGCCTTGCGCGCTGAATAGTTCTCAGTTCCCGTCGTGATTACGCGGCTCACGGATCAGTGAGGACATCCCGCCTAACACACCGCTGAATTCACTCGCCTTGCGGAGATCGCGAGGCTACAAGCCAAGCCCTGTGGAGATTACCCGGATGACCCGGATCTCTCCGATGGCAGCAATGGCGTCACGCCGCCGGGCAGTCATTGAACGATTTGTGAACGGCAAATAATCGACTTCGGCGTGCGTGGTGCCGGAGCAGGGCAGTTCACAAAGCTTCCAACGGCTCGTTGTACGCGATGCCTCTCGCCATGACGGACCGATCCGGGTCATCCGGGTAATCCGAACCCTTGGTCTGTCCGGTCGAGCTCTCAATTCGGAAGAGGCACACCGAATGGAGATCGCGACAGTGTTGGCCAATGGTGGGGATTACCCCGATTACACGGATTGCCCGGATCTCTGGAGTTGGCCCGATTTGGTGGACACCTTCAAATACTCGTGAGAGGAGGAGGTGTTCATGAAGTCTCGAGACCGACAGCGACGCTTTACGGCCACGTTCAAGATGGAGGCCGTGCGCCTGATGCATGAGCGGCTGGCCACCGGGCTGACGCTGGAGCGCGTGAGCAAGGAATTGGATGTCGATCCCGATCTGCTCCGCGTGGGCCAAGGAGGTGGCCGCTGCGCCTAACGAGGCGACGCCGGAGGAGATTCTCCCGGGAGCCGGCAAGCGGCGCGGCTACCAACCGGCCCGACCGGCTGCCGTCCCGCCCAACGAGAGTCCTGCGCAGGAGCTCGCCCGGCTGCGCCGCGAGAATGAGCGGTTGCGGCAAGAGCGCGACTTCCTAAAAAAAGCGGCGGCGTTCTTCGCGAAAGAGTCGCGGTGAAGCACGCCGTCACTGCTCGCTATTGGCTGGCGCCTCAGGACGCATGCGGATCGCGCATGATATACCGATCCCAATAAACGGCGAGCTCCGCCTCCTGGAGTGCCGACCACTTCCGGCTCTCGATGAGCTGCTCGTGGAGGTGGCGTGCACGATCCGGCTGGCCAGCGCGCACCCACTCACGCGCTGCCTCGATCATCGCGCGCTGACGCACGCGCAGATTGCCGAAGGGGTCGTAATACGAGTCGACACGACGCACATCTTCGACGCCGGTGAAGGTGAAGGCCGCCATCGTATCGGCGGAAGACGCGAGCCGCTCATACGCGGCAGCCGCCGCGTCGCCGGGGAGACGATGGGTCAGGACGTCGTGTCGAGTTTGCAGGAGCGTGATGTCCGCCGTCGCTGGCTGGCCCGACGTGAAGCGCGCGAGCACCTGATCGACCCACGGCCAGTCGACGGGACCTCCCTCACTTTGTACGCCTAACAAGTTGAACGACAGAATGGCGGCGAGATCACCGCGCTCGACATGCGCTATCGCATCCGCGGCCGTGGGAAATCCATAGCCGGAAGGTTGAACGATGCGCAGTGCGGGGCTACCGCCGAGAATGAGCTCGATGTCCTCCTTGTGCATCGCGCCGACGACGACGAGAACGGTCTGACCCGCATGCGCCCGCAACGCTGACCGAATGCGCATGGCCTGCATGAAGGTGCGATACAGGTCGAGCCGCCGCGGGAAATCTCGTGAGCCCGAAGCGCGCGGCCCCTCGAAGAACCTCTGCGTCTCCCGCCGTGCCGCCTCTGACTCACCGATCGCGAGCGTATGTGAGAACGCCGAGCTGTCTATCGTGAGAAACGATTGGAAATCGGACGCGGGCCTAACGATTGGCGGATCCACGATCTCGAGCCGGCCGAAGGCGAGGCGCTCGTCGTCCTTCGACGGCAGCCAGTCGATGGGGCACAGATCGATGCCGTGGGCCCGGGCGTACGGCACGGCGATGTGCTGGATCTCGTAGGTGAACTCGTAATAGTCGCCGCGTGCGAACTCGTCGGGCGAGCGCTCGACGCAGATCGCCGCCGGCCGCACGCGCTCGAAAAACGCGCGGAAGTAGCCTGGATGATATGCTCGGGCGACGAGTTGCGCCGAGTGATCAACGCCCAGTATGACGAGCGTGGTCGAGTCCCCGGTGGACCTCGATGTCGTGATCGGGGGCGCCGACCCAAGCCTAAGAGTATTCTGCGGCGTGGTGGCGACACTCCACGTGGTGAGCGTCGCAAGCACGGTAGCCTGGGTTATATGCATACTCATTCTCGATGGCAGTTTGGCGGCCAGACAACATTATGAGGTGTCTGACAGTCCGCTAGAGAGGTTGGTTGATTCGTCCTCGTCACTGGAATCGCGGGCGCGGGATCCGTCAGGGCACTATGGACAATTCTGCCATTGGCTCCGTACGCCGTTAGGCACCGGCGTGCCAGGACGTGCGCAGTTCCCGCGCACGTCCCGGACGACGCGCACGGCCGGTGCGGCCTGACGAGCCGGCACGCCTGATCCCGCTTCCGACCGCAGGCGCGACGAACGGTCGTAGGTCGCGGGTCCGGGGGTCGGAGGGGCAGTTATCGGCAATCCTGCCATTCCTCGCTCGGAGGCGTCCACGTCACGAAGCCAATGGCAGGATTGTCCATAATGCCCCGGAGTGCCTCCGGGCGCGCGATCCCCGATACGGGTGTCCTTGACCGCGGGTCGTCGACTGCTGTTGCATCCTTCGGCACGCGTTGTCTCGTGAGTCACTCGCCCCGCGGCATGACCGGCAGTACGATGTGGCTCGCCTGAGCCGCGCTGTGGTGCACCGCCATCTTGCCGATCACTGTCTCGGTCACCGTTGCCTCGTTCTTGCCCGTGTTCGAGTTCGGGAATGAGTAATCGTCGAGCGCGTTCATGATCCCGACGCGAATGCGGTGGCCCTTCTTGAAGGTGTTGGCGATCGATCGCAGGCTGATGTCGTAGCGCACGACTTCCCGCGGGTCGCCGGACAACAGCGTCTCATGCTGGTAGTTCGAGCCGAACACGTGGTGCTGCTTGTCCTCCGCGTCCCGGAAGCGTGCACGTAGCGCGCCGGTGGTGAGCCGAATCGAGTGACCTAACGGGTCCACGTCGGACACGTACACAAACCAATCGGTGTCGCGCACATCGGTGGACGCGTAGAGGACGAGCATGACGTCGCCCGCGATCGTCAGGTCGGCACCGAGAGGTGGCGACGTGTAGGTCACGACGTCAGGCCGCGCCTCGATCTGCCGGAAGTCACGCGGGAAGCTCTCCACGTCCTCGGGCAGTTTCTTCCGCGCGAGGCGCGTCCGCATCGATGGCGGCTTCTTCGGATCGTACTGGTAACGGTTAGTCGGCTCGGCGTCCCTGGGTGGCGACTCACTCAGTGAGCCATTCGCCGAGGATCGCTGCGCGTCGGCCTTAATATGGAAGTACCAGGCCTGCGGCCGCACTTCGGCCGGCGGCCACTCGGACGACGTACGCCATTCATTGGCGCCGAGGACGAAATAGTCGACCTGCGAGCGCGCGATGCCGTTATCGATGCCTTTGAGGAAGTGATCGAAGGTCTGTTGCTTGAGGAGAAACATGTCGTCGCGCAAGGCGTCGGGACCGAACTTGAAGCCATTGAGCGCGCGGTCGTTGTTCGTGCCGTGCCGCCATGGACCGATGATGAGGTGTCGAGGCGCCGTATCGGTGCGTTGCGTCAACGCCCAGTTGCTCTCCGTCCCGGGGAAGTCGTCGTCGAACCAGCCGCTGATCTGGAGCGATCCGAAGTCGCGCGGAACCTTCGCGTTGTACCAGTCCTGGCGCTGCCAGTAATCATCGTTATGCAAATGGTCCAGCAACGTCTTCCACTGCGGGAGGTCCTTCCCCGTGGCGAAGCGGTCCAGATCGCGCAGCGGACGGTAGTGAAGAATCTCGCTCTTTGTGCGATTCTTCAGAACCGGCTGATTCAACATGAAGAAGATGTAGTCCTGCGCCTCGCCCGTCGTGCCGCCCCAAAATGGCTCATCGGCGAATGCAGTACCCATCGAGCTCTCGGGGATGATGCACTTGAGCGCGGGATTGGCGGCCATCGTTGCCGCCCACTGCGTGTAGCCGACGTACGATCCGCCCGCCATGCAGATTTTCCCGTTCGACCAAGGCTGCTTGGTGATCCACGCGAGTGACTCGGCCCCGTCTTTGGGCTCGTTGATCATCGGCTCCCAGACGCCTTCGGACTTATGCTTCGGATCCAAGAACGAAGTACCACGCGCGGCCTGGAACACGAGCGCGTAACCACGCGCCGCATAGTGCCAATACTCTTCGATCATCGAGATCCCGTACGGCGTGCGGATGAACACGACTGGAAACCGTCCCGAAATGTTGTCCTCGGGGAGGTAGACGAGTGTGGCGAGCTTCACACTGTCGGACATCGGGACCATCACCTGCGGCAACTCTCGATAGCCGTACATCGGCTGCGACACGTTCGGATCGCGCCACCTGCCGACGGTCGTGAATCTCTCGTAGCCTCGCCTAACGAGCACGAAGTCGTTGGAGATATCGATGGCGGCGATGAGCTGGCCGTCATCGGTGAAGATCAAGTCCATTGGATTGGTGGCGTCGCGCTGCGCCCAGTACGCAGCCGAGACGGTACGGCCGTTCACGTCTTCGCGCAGGTCGCGGTGCCGAGCGTACATCGCTTTAGCGTTCGCTAATTGCACAGCACGTAGCGAGCTCCACTTGACGGCGCGGAGCGAAGGCATCGTCGCGACCACGCGCTTGATGGATCCGGCGAGCGCGAAGGCCGTATCTCGCGCGGCCTTGCTCTCGCTGGCGGTCACGGCAGCGCGCCACTGATTCGACGCGAAGTTCTTCTTGCGAATGGTGTACGACCGCGATCCGAAGTCGTTGACGACGGTTAGCTCAGCGACGCGAACGCCCACGAAGTAAACGTCGAATGAATCAGGCGGGGCGACGCGCGAGGCCGTATGCGTCGGCGCGCCAAGCGCGAAGACGAGAAGGAGATTTGCGACTGAGCGGGTGAGACCGGGCATGCCTCATTGGCGAGAGGGGACGAAGAGCCTGCGAGGGCGAGTATCACCTCCTGGCAGCACTTGCGGTGCCAACGTCGCTCTTTAGAAACGAAAAGTGCTATGTCCGATGCTCCACGTTAGGCGTCGAAGTGCCGCGGCGACCGAGCCATCGCGATACCCGCGCGCAGTACGCATCCAGGTTGCGCCATGCGGTCGCGCGAGGCAGGGTTCCTCGCCAAACGTCCGGGATCTCTGGGGGCCGCTGACACCACTGACACTGCCGCTGAAACCACTGACGGGCCCCGTGTGGAGCGGGGGCTTCGGGCGCTAAGAACTATTTTCTGAACGTGTGAATGCCTCGGGAAGCTTCCTTGATCATATGAAGTGTCCCGAGGCACTTGAACAATGACACATTGGCATGCGTGGCGCATGGACCCGTCGTCGCCGAGGAGCACGTCCGTGGCGTCAGCGCCGTCAGCGGTATCAGCGGCCTGCCGTTCCCGACAATCCACGATGAACCCAAATTTGGCATCACGTGGACCGTGCAGAAAGGCCGGTGATCGGCACTGGGCTACTGCACCTTGGGGCCCAGAGTACGTAGGACGCAAATGACGCGAAGGAACGCGAGTCCAACCCAGTGGGCGTCACGACGCTGTCGAGCCGGGTTTCGTCTGTCGTGTCTTTGGTTGAAAAGTAGATAAGCGGCGATTTCGCTCGTATTAGCGCCATTCGCGGCCCCAAAGCCCTCCAAGCCTGTGTCGGTAACCCCGATCGACTGCTCGCGCATGTCGCCCCTGCTCGATATATGTTCGCGAAGATTGTACATTAGCGCATGGGCCAGCGCTTCCTCGGTGAGCTCGAGCTGTTCGTCCTTGGTGCCGTTCAAGCGCTGGGCGACAACGCCTATGGCGCGTCGATCCGTAGGGAGATCGCAAAGCGCACCACCCGGGACGTGGCCATCGGGTCGGTCTACGCGACACTCGGCAACCTCCATGACAAAGGCTTCGTTGTCTTCGACGTGAGCGACCCGACACCGGTCCAGGGCGGACGCTCCCGACGTATGGTGCGTCTCACCTCGGCCGGTCGCATCGCGCTCACCGATTCCCTCCGCGCCGTTCAACGTCTAGCGCGCGGACTCGCGCTCGGCGCCGAGCGATGAGTCAACCGCCTGTTCGGCCGCCTCGACTCGCCGAGTGGATCATCCGATCCGTTGCGCCGCCTAACGACGTGCGATGGCTCCTGCAAGATTTCGCTGAGGAACTGGGGGAGCGGGCAGCGTCCCAGTCCAGCGCCGCGTCCCTTCGCTGGTACTGGAGCCAGACCATTCGCTCGATCGTGCCGCTGTTGCGGCGGCGACTCACCACTCTCATCACGTCGCATCGCGGAGAACACATGTGGAACGACCTCGCGCAGGATCTCCGATTCGCCGTGCGACTCTCGGCACGGACGCCACTCACGACTGTCGTCGTCATCGCGACGCTCGTACTCGGACTGGGCGCGACGACGAGCGTGTTCAGCGTCGTCGACGCCGTTCTCATACGTCCACTGCCATTCGCCGCGTCCACGCGCACCGTCCAGCTATTCGGTGTGTTGCGTGACGGCACGGACATCTCCTCCACGGCTTATCCCGACTTGCTCGACGTGCGCGCGACGAGCCATGCGATCGAGAGGCTTGGCATTGGCCAGCAGGTCCAGATGAGCCTCGAGCACGGCGGGGAAGCGAGCCGCATCGAAGCGGTGCAAATCGACTCGGATTTCGTACGCGTGCTCGATCTGCGGGCGGGAATCGGGAGAATGTTCGACGCCGAATCGTTTGCCATGAGTGGGCCCGAGCAGGTGGTACTCAGCCACGGCTTCTGGATGCGCGAGTTCGGCGGCGATCGTTCGATTGTCGGCAAGACGATCACCCTCGACGGTCAGGCTTCCACCGTAATCGGCGTGCTCGAGGAGCGGCCGTTCGTGTATCCGCAGGTCTCGCCCGACATCATTCAGCCACTTCGGATCCGGCCCGCTTCGCTGTTCGCGCGGCGCGGTGTGATGTGGGCGACTGCCGTGGCGCGCGCCCGGCCGGGTCTATCCACGGAAGACGTGAGCCGAGACGTGGCAGCGATCGCGCATCGCCTGGAGATCGAATATCCGCAGTCGAACAAGGGGATCGGCATGCACGTGAAGCCGCTGCGCGATGCCGTCGTGGGCGACATTGGCTCGATGTTGGGGCTGCTCACCGCGGCCGTGGCGTCCGTGCTGCTCATCGCCTCGTTGAACGTTGGCAACTTGCTGCTCGCGCGCGCGACGGCACGCGCTCGTGAATTCGCGGTTCGCGTCGCGATCGGCGGAAGTCCCTGGCGCGTACGTCGCCAGGTGTTGGCCGAGGCATTTCTCCTTGCGGCGTTAGGCGGAGCGCTTGGGCTGGCGCTCGCGCCACTCCTGACGCGGACGCTGCTGTCGCTCTATCCAGGCGAGCTGCCGCGTGCAGCGGAGATTCACGTTGGCATTCGTGCGTTACTCGGTGCGCTCGCCGGCATACTTGCGTCGTCAATCCTCGCCAGCTTGCCGGCGATGCGCCAAGCGACAAGCGCGAGACCTGGACTGGATCTGCGCGCGACGGCTGGAGCCGGCGAATCATCACAGTCGCGCCGCTTTGGGAGATTCGTCTTCGGCGCGCAGATCGCCGCATCCCTAACGATGGTCTTTGTCGCGGGACTTCTCGTGCGCTCGTTGAAGGAGACGAACCGCATTCGGCCGGGCTTCGAGCCATCGCGACTTCTCACCTTCATGGCTGCGCCACCGCGTGGCCGTGAGACGAGTCCGCAAGCGTATTATCAGCGCCTCGACGATGCACTCGCGCGCATCCCCGGCGTGACCGCGGTGGCGACGGCGTGGCACATCCCATTCGGCAGCAACTGGCACGGGGATGTTTTCATTCGTGAGGACAAGGGCGACCGCGGCCCGGCAAATACGCAGACGAACGTGGATGCCATTGCGCCGGGCTTCGAGCGGACGATCGGTGCGCGCATCATCGCCGGCCGCGCATTCACCGCGGCCGACAACGACTCGTTAGGCCCACCGGTCGCGCTCATCAACGAGACGCTCGCCACGAAGGCGTTCCCCGGCGAAGATCCGGTAGGGAAGGAGATTGCGTTCAACGCCGTTCCGCACCGGCGCATCGTGGGCGTCATCGCGGACATGAAAGATGGCAGTCTCGTTGATCCCGCGCCCAGCATGCTCTATCTGCCAGTTGAGCAGTACAAGCAGGAGTACGCGCGCCGCGACCGTTACGTCATCATGCGATCCTCTCGAGATCCGGCGACGCTGATGGCCGAGGCGAGACTGGTTGTGCGCGCCGTGGACGAGAGCGTTCCACTCACCGACGTGCGCACCATGGATGACCGACTCGCCGCTGCCGCTGCCGCGTTCCGCTTTCGCGCGCTCCTCCTCGGCGGATTGAGCACTCTTGCATGGCTGCTTGCTCTCGTCGGGGTGTATGGAATCGTCGCGGAGACGGTGAACCGGCAAACCCGTGAGATTGGCATTCGATTGGCGCTCGGCATGACACCTGGCGGAGTGCAGCGGACGGTCTTGGCCGCTTCGCTGCGCACGGCAGTCATCGGTGTGGTGGTGGGGCTCGCAGTATCGGTGGCCATCGCGCCGAGCCTTCGGTCGATGCTGTACGGGGTCGCGGCACGTGACATGTCGCTGCTCATCGCGGCAACGTTGGCCGTGTTCGCCGCGGCGGCAGCGGCGGCGTTCATACCGGCGCGGCGGGCGAGTCGAGTGGACCCGATCATCGCGCTCCGCAGCGATTGATCGTCGAAGGGTCCGTCCTAGGCTCGGGTGGCAGCAGTCAATCGGGCGGCACTTGGAGAGCGATGAGGACGCCAATGGCGCTAATTGTTAGCGAATCCAACTCTACGCATTCCGGCATTTCCTCTAGTATCATTGGCGTCAACGCCTAGCTTGGCGTCAGCTTCGTGCAATACACCGGCACGACTCTTCCCACAAATTGCGCGATAGCTGAGAGGAGTAATGCGCCATGGCCGCGCGCCGACATGAAGTGACGACGGCGCGTGCGGTGCTCGGCGCAACGATTCTCGCCTCGAGCATGACGTTCATCGATGGGTCTGTCGTCAACGCCGCGCTGCCGGTGGTGCGCGCTCAACTGGGCGCCAGCCCCGGCGCGGCGCAGTGGATTGTCGAGTCGTACATGCTGTTCCTTTCGTCGCTCCTGCTCGTTGGCGGGGCACTGGGCGATCGATACGGAAGGCGGATCGTGTTCGTTGCCGGGACCGCGTTATTTGCTCTCGCGTCCGCGTGGTGCGGCGCGTCGCCTAACGTAGGGCAGCTGATCGTCGCGCGGGGAGTGCAGGGGATTGGCGCCGCGCTGCTCGTGCCGGGTAGTCTCGCGCTCATCAGCGCGAATTTCCCCGAGGATCGCCGCGGACGAGCCATCGGTACCTGGGCTGCTCTCACGTCGATCGCGGCGGGGATCGGACCACTCGTTGGCGGGTGGCTCGCCGATCGATTCAGCTGGCGTTGGATATTCCTCTTGAATGTTCCGCTCGCGGCGCTCGTGGTTGCTGTCTCGCTGGCGAAGGTCCCCGAGAGCCGCGATGACGACAGCGGAGGCATCGACTGGCTGGGCGCGCTACTCGCTACCACGATGTTGGCCGCGCTCGTGATTGGACTGATCGACGCCGCCACGGATGGATTCGCGGCCGTACGCGTCATCGTCAGCCTAACGATTTCGTTCTGCTCGCTGCTGGCGTTGATTGCCGTCGAGCGAGCCAGCCGGCATCCGATGATTTCTCCCACGATCTTGCGGTCCCGGACCTTCGTGGGCGTCAATCTGCTGACACTATGTCTCTACGCAGCGCTCGGCGCCGCGACATTCGTGCTCCCGTTCACGCTCATTCAGATTCATCGGTACAGCATCGTCGAGGCGACGGCCGCCATGCTCCCCTTCGTGATCGTCATGGCCCTGTTGTCGCGCTGGGCAGGATGGCTCAGAGACCGGTATGGACCGAGGCTGCCGCTCTCGTTAGGCCCGGCCATCGCGGCGATCGGCTTCATGTTGTTTGGTCAGGCCGTGCGACCAGGTCCCTACTGGTCTACGGTTCTGCCAGCCGTGCTCACGACGAGCATTGGCATGGCGATCAGTGTCGCTCCTCTCACGACGACCGTAATGAGCGCGGTGAGCGAAGCGCACGCCGGCCTGGCTTCCGGCATCAATAACGCGACCTCTCGCGTGGCCATGCTCATCGCGGTGGCGTGCACGGGCATCCTGACTGGCAATGCGTTCGCGAGTGGCCTCGCCATAGTGGGTCGGGCCGCGTCGCTCGCATGCCTCATCGGCGTCGCGTCTGTCCTTGCTCTCTTGAGGAGCACGACGCCTCGATTAGGAAGGCTCACCTGATGGCTCGGGACCAAACCGCTCGGTGCCACCGAATGCAACCCTCCGCTCCTCCACGTCGTACTCCCTCACGAACTTGAGCAGATTGCCGCGGAAGTAGAGCACGAGCTCGTAGTATTCGACTATCGTGGCGTTGCGCCGACTGTTGAGCAATAGCCCGACCGTTTCGGCACTGATGTCAAATTCCTCACCGTCGTGTGTGCCGCCTTCGATGCGGGCGGTGAGCGGCTGCTGCGTCGTCATGGGTCACGTCTCCTTTGACCTGGATCCAGCTTCCATCCGTTGCCAAGATAGCTGTCGCGAGAAAGAAGATTGTCCCCGGCCAACGAGGAACCTCATGAATCGTATTGACGCTTCAAAAGAGCACATCTCCGCTGGGCCGATGGTTGATGATCATGGCTGGGTCGTTGCGCGCACGTCGGCCGGCGCCTACCGGACAAACATCACTGCGGGCCGCCATACCTTCATTGCCGACGAGCCTTTGAACGCCGGCGGTGCCGACACCGGCCCTACGCCCTACGACTACCTGCTCGGCGCACTGGGTGCTTGTACGGCGATGACAATTCATATGTATGCCGCGCGAAAGACCTGGCCACTCGACGCCGTGATCGTGCGATTGCGCAATGCGCGGTCCTACGCCGCTGATTGCGAAAACTGCGACGCACAGTCTGTCGGGATCGGACGCATTGAACGGCAAATCGACCTCAGTGGATCGCTCACCGACGAGCAGCGCCAGCGTCTTCTCGCAGTGGCCGAGCGCTGCCCGGTGAAGCAGACGTTCGAGCGCGGACTCCAGATCGTGGCCGCTGCTGCGGGGTGATGCTGGCGCTAGCCAGCATGCACACAGCGACTAGGCCCAACCTGCAGTGGCGAGGATCAACGCCGTTCGCCGATGCCGCTGGCGGGTATGATGCAAAGCGCCGCCTGTGATGTGGGTCACCCAACCATCGGTGGTTCCCCGAGCCCTGATGCTTCCGCTGCTTCGTTGGGCGACTGCTCGGAGCGCGCATTCATCCGCAGCAGCTGGCGAATTGTCGCGGCATGGGCTTGAGACGCGTCGCGCTGTACGCGAAGCCGCGTCGCGACGTCATCCTGCCCTCTATCATCCGCGTTTGCGGCACGCAATGTCGCCAGCTCGGCTTTGTCTTCGAGGGCGCGCAGCGCGGCCCACAAGGCTCGCTCCACCGCGTCGGTTTGGTCTTCCGCCAGCGCCGCTCCCGAATACGCGTGGCCGACTTCGCAGCGTAGGCTCAGTGGGCCGTCGCTCCTGGCGTGCCAAAGCACTCCGCCGCATTCCGGGCAGGCGAACCGCGACGGCACTCCGTAGCGCTCACTCCGCCAGTGTGTGCTCTCGTCCACGGCAGCGATCCCCACTTCACGCTCGAGATCCGCGACGTCAGCGCGCGGCGCGACCACTCTCGGCTGCAGTGGCGTTCGTACCACCTTCGTCAGTATCGGTGCGATCGCTGTGGCAGCATACACGTGATCCACGGCGACGTGGGTGATTGCGCTCCTCGGCATGCTGGGCACCAGCGCATCCATCGGATCCTGAACGACGGCGATGCCGCCACAATCCTTCACGGCCCAGAGCCCGGCCGTCCCATCATCGAGCGCGCCGGAGAGGATCACGCCGATTACGCGCGGTCCGAAATGCAGAGCGGCCGATCGAAAGAGCGGATCAATGGCCGGCCGGGTGCGGTTCTCCTTCGGCCCATGCGCCAGGCGGAGCCGGCCCGGCTCGATGAGTAAATGCTCATTGGAGGGCGCGACGTAGACCGTGCCGTATTCGAGTGGGGCGCCATGCCTCGCCACTCGGACATTGAGCGCCGTCACGCGTTGAAGGACCTCCGGCAGTGTGTTCGGCAGGTAGGGCGCAACATGAACGACGACGCACACCGTCGCGGGGAGATCCGCTGGCAGTGCTTCGACAATGGCTTGTAACGCGCCCACCGAACCAGCCGACCCGCCGATGACTATGAGATCATGCCCTGGCACTCCGCCTCGCCTTGAAATGAAGCCGATCGATCTAGCATAGTCCGTGCGCGCCGGGAGGATCGCGTCAGGTCCTCGTTTACTCGGTTACTGGACTCGCTCGTCCCCGGCGCATCCGTGCTGCGCTCGGAGCTCAATGTTGAAAACGTCTCTAACAAGAAGTATCTCTTGAAGGTCGCGTTCTCAGCGGTGCATCGCTTGGTCGTCCGCGAAGCATCCAGCTCCGTATGAACCTGGGCCTCTAACGCTTATTCTCGTCGTCCTCATTCGGATGGGGCTGAGCTTCACGCTCAGCCCATGATGCACCGCGACCCGACCAGCCTCTTGATCACTCGATCAGAGGTGAAGCAGCTCCTTCCCATCGGCGAGTGCATCGAAGCCGTGGAGAGCGCGTTTGTGCGTTATGCGCGGGGAGAGTCGATACCGCCCGCTGTTCTCGGCGTACACGTCGAGGGCGGCGGCTTCCACGTAAAATCGTCTGGTCTCCGGCGTGCAATCGACGATCGTCCGATCTTTGCCGCGAAGATCAACGCGAATTTCCCCGGTAATCGAGAGCGCAGCGGGCTGCCGACAATTCAAGGTGTCATTGCACTCTTCGATGCGGCCAACGGACGAGTGCTGTGTCTTCTCGATTCGATCGAGATCACCAATCTACGCACGGCTGCGGCCACGGCGGTTGCAGCGAGATACCTCGCGCCCGAGAAGGCCGTCGTCACGATCTGTGGGTGTGGTGATCAGGCAAGAAGCCAGTTGCGCGCGGTGGCGCATGTCCGATCGATCGAGCGTGTGGTCGCGATCGATGTGGATGGCGACCGATCGATGCAATTGGCCGCCGAGCTGTCACCGGAGCTCGATGTGGAGGTTGTGACCGCGCACGATCCCCTCGAGGCAGCGGCCGACACCACGATTTGGATCACCTGCACGCCGGCGCGGAAGTGGTTTCTTGGTCGTGCACACGTGAAGCCCGGAGCATTCGTCGCCGCTGTCGGTGCAGACAATCCGGAGAAGCAGGAGATCGAGCCCGAGCTGCTCGCCGAGAATGTCGTCGTCACCGATATTCTGGAGCAGTGTGCCGCGATCGGCGATCTACATCACGCGTTCGACGCCGGGGTCATGGGTCGTGAGGATGTTCGGGCCGAGCTGGCGGATGTGATCACTGGATCGAAGCTAGGGCGTGTGCGCGAGGATGAGATCATCATCTTCGACAGCACGGGCACGGCCCTGCAAGACGTGGCGGCAGCGGCGTTGGTTTATGAGCGCGCGATCGCCGCAGGCGTTGGCATGCGTGTCGAATTGGGCAAATAGCTCAGATCGTCCGGGCCGAGCGCAGCCCTTTCGACGTTCCATTAATATGGGACGCAATGGCCAAGGCGAATCAAATCAATGCCCCGGGAATGATCATCCGGCAGAAAGAGCCCGCGAATCTGGAGACTCCGCTCAGTCAGGTCGATTCGTATCTGACACCGGCGGAGCTCTTTTACATACGCAGCCACTTCAAGACCCCGCTGATCGATGTGGAATCCTATCGATTGCGCATCGACGGCGCTGTCAAAAATCCGTTCTCGCTGACGCTGGCCGAGCTGAAGGCCATGCCTGCGGTGACACGCGTGGCGACGTTGGAATGTGCGGGGAATGGTCGCGTCTTTCTCGTTCCCCCGGTGCCGGGCATGCAGTGGGAGCTCGGTGCGGTCGGAAACGCGGAGTGGCGCGGCGTTCCGCTCGCTGCACTTCTCGAGCGCGCTGGCCTGGAGGACGATGCATGCGAGATCGTGCTCGAAGGAGCCGACCGTGGAATGCCGAGTCATCAGTCGGCGCCTCCCGAGCCCATCTCGTACGCGCGCAGCTTGTCGAGAGCAAAGGCGACGAGAGAGGAGGTCTTGATCGCGTATGAGATGAATGGCCGCGAGCTTCCGCCGGGCCACGGCTATCCGATGCGCGCCGTTGTCCCCGGTCATTACGGAATGGCTTCGGTGAAATGGCTAACGCATATCCAGCCAGTTCGCGAGCCATTTCGTGGATATTGGCAGACGGCCGATTACGGCTATTGGGAGCGAATGGATGGCAGGCCCGTTAGGCGAGCGCTATCAGAGGTGCACGTGAAATCGGAGATCATTCGACCGACTGTCCACGAGACGCTCGCGCCTAACGAGCGGTACACGGTTCAGGGCATTGCTTGGGCAGGTGAGAGCGACGTGTCGGGTATCGCGGTGAGCACGGATGGTGGCGCGACGTGGTCGGAAGGGCAATTCCTCGACCCGCCCCGTCGTTATTCGTGGCGGCGTTGGACGTTCGACTGGCTCACACCCGCGACGTCGGGCTCACACACGCTGATGTCGCGCGCGACGGCCACGGATGGCAGCGTGCAGCCGAACAGCCATGATCCGTATTATGGGTCGTACGTGATCAACCATCCGTTGCCGATCGAAGTCTTCGTCGGGGCAGGGGCGCCCTGACCCAAAGCGCTCGCGAGTGGTGCGGCCGCAGATGCCGCCGCACAATCGACTAGCAGTGCCGGTTAAGCTCATACATGTCTCCACTCAAGCATCTGCCCGCGCCAGGCGGCCCGGGGCTCGAGCCACGCTGGACGTCGAGCGCGAAGAGCGGCGTCGGCACAGCGTTCGATGGCCGAAGCCTCGTGTGGTTCACGATCTCGCACGGGATTCTCGACGAGGTCTACTACCCACGCGTCGATCAGGCGAACACGCGTGACTTCGGCCTGCTCATCACCGATGCTGGTCGGCCGGATGAGGAGCCGTTCTTCTCGGAGGAGAAGCGCGATGCGGGGAGCGTCGTGCACCTGCTCGCCGCCGGTGTGCCGGGCTATCGGCTGATCAACACCTGCACGCGCGGCCGATATCAGATCGAGAAAACGATCGTGACGGACCCGGAGCGCGACGTCATCGTCCAGCGAATACGGTTTCGTCCTCTCGTGGGAACACTGGAGAGCTACCGCGTGTTCGCTCTGCTCGCGCCACACATCGGCAATCAGGGCTTTGGCAACGACGCGTGGTGCGACGAGTACAAGGGCATCCCGATGTTGTTTGCGCAGCGTGCCGATGTCTCGCTGGCGCTCGCCTGCAGCTGCGATTGGCGTGCGCGTAGCTGTGGCTATGTTGGCGTGAGCGACGGTTGGCGCCAACTCCGCGATGAGCGAGCTCTCATCGAGTACACCGAGGCACGGAACGGCAACATCGCGTTGACGGGTGAGGTGGATCTCGCTGCCACGACGCGCACGGCCGGCAATGATCGTGTCGCCGAATTCGTGCTCGCCCTCGGGTTCGGCTCCGGCCCCGCGGAAGCGGCGCAACGCGCACGGATGACACTCGCGTCGAAGTTCGACGCCATTGCCGACACGTACGTCCGCGAGTGGCAAAGCTATCACCAGCGAACCCTCGGTCCCGAGCCGCCGAGCGAATCACTCGATCCCGACGAGATGCGCGTGTCGGCCGAGCACGAGGTCGCCACCGGCGCTGATCGGGCGGTGCATAACGGGACGACCGCGGGAAGCGGAGACCCGAGAGATCGGACGCCGGCCGAGCTCCCCGCCAGCGTGATCGATCTCTACTACACGAGCGCCGCGGTGCTCGCCTGTCACGAGGACAAGCGCGCCATCGGAGCGCTGATTGCGAGCCTCTCGATTCCGTGGGGACAATCGAAGGGGGATCACGAGCTGGGCGGCTATCACCTCGTGTGGCCTCGCGATCTCGTTGAGAGCGCGGGCGCCCTCATGGCCGCCGGGCATTGCAACCTCGCGCGCCGCACGCTGCGTTATCTGATGAGCACGCAGGAGGCGGATGGACAGTGGCCGCAGAACATGTGGCTCGACGGACGAGCATACTGGCGTGGCATTCAGATGGACGAGACGGCGTTCCCGATCCTGTTTGCGGAGCTGTTGCGGCGTGAGGACGAGCTGAAGGACATCGATCCGTGGCCGATGGTGCGGAAAGCGGCCGCGTTCGTCGTTAGGCACGGGCCGGTGACGCAACAGGATCGGTGGGAGGAAGACGGCGGCTATTCGCCGTTCACGCTCGCCGTCGAGATCGCGGCGCTGATCGTGGCGGCGGATTTCGCCGACGCCGCGGGCCAGAGCGACTGCGCGACGCTCCTGCGCGAGACGGCAGATGCGTGGAACGACAACGTCGAGCGGTGGACCTACGTCACGGGCACCGAGTTCGCCCGGCTCGCCGGCGTGGACGGGTACTATACGCGCATCGCGCCACCGGAGTCGGCCGACGGGGCTGCCGGCATGGACTCGTTACCGGCCGGCTACGTGTCGATACGGAATCGCCCGGCCGGATCGGATCGAGCGCACTACGAGAATCTCGTGAGCCCGGACGCGCTGGCGCTGGTGCGGCTCGGCCTGCGCGATGCCAACGATGAGCGTATAGTAAACACGGTGCGCGTCATCGACGCGCTGCTCTGCCGGAGTACGAAGGCGGGGCCAGTGTGGTATCGTTACAACAACGACGGGTATGGGGAGCACGAAGACGGCTCGCCGTTCGACGGCGTCGGCATCGGCCGCGGATGGCCGCTCCTCGCCGGCGAGCGCGCGCACTACGAGCTGGCTCGCGGCCGTCCCTACGCGGCGGTGCGTCTTCTCGGCGTGATGCGCGCGCAGACGAGCGACGGGGGCATGCTGCCGGAGCAGGTGTGGGACGCGCAGGACGTGCCCGATAAGGAACTGTTCAACGGACGGCCGAGCGGGAGCGCGATGCCGCTCGTGTGGGCGCACGCCGAGTACGTGAAGCTCGTGCGCTCGCTGCGTGACGGCGTCGTGTTCGACATGCCCGACCGACCGTACGACCGCTACGTGCGGAACAAGATGCAGGCGCGTTACGCGATCTGGTCGGCCGCGAACAAGACGCGCATGATGCGACTGGGACGCACCCTTCGTGTGCAGACGGATCGACCGGCGCTCGTGCATTGGACAGCAGACGGCTGGAGCACCACGCACGATACGATCGCGCGCGAAGTGGGACTGCTGGGCGTCTGGGTTGCCGACCTCGAGACGAGCGCGCTGGGGCCTGGTGCCGCGGTGGAGTTCACGCTCAACTACCCGGCGGAACACAGGTGGGAGAACGTGAATTATCGAGTGGCGCTTGGCTGATTCGGATTCACAACCCACAACCCGGACCCGAGCCCCCTTACGCGACTTTCAACGCGAGCCCGTCGTGCGCTTGCTTAGCAAGTTTGAATACGTCGTAGGGGCTCCCGACACCGACGAAGGTGCCGAGGCTGACGCGTCCCCCGTTGGCGGAGGGTGTCTTGGAGTAGAACCGAATCGAGCCGACACCGCTGGCATTCTCGATCGGATTGACGCTCACCTCGAGGTTCGCGATTTGGTCGAGGTCGATCGACCGAAAGTCCGTCCCCCAGAAGCCCGAACGTATCAGGAGCCGCTTCGGCGTCACCGCGTAATACGTGTTCCCAACGACGAGCACGAGGCGGAACATGTTCAGGATGCTGCCCCAAAACGGGATCAGGTGAATTGCGAAGAAGGGGATCGCAATGCCGAGTGGGAAGCCACCTTTGCCGCCCATGTGGCGGATGAAGCCGAAGTAGTCGAAGGCGCCCCAGCAGCAGCCGAAGAAGAGAAAGGGGATGCCCGAGATGAGAAAGGGCAGCCCCGCCGGCTTTCCAGCCCAGAGCACCTTCTCGTCCTTGTCGAGGACGGCCTGAAAAGCTTGAGGAAGCGAGACGTCGAGCGTCATTGGTCGCGCGCTGTGAGAGTTATCTCACTGACGAGCGAAGAACGAGAGAGGACACTATGAGCGGCAAGAGAAGAGGTATCATCTCGAGCCTCAGCTATCAGATCTATCCTCCCGTGCGCACCCGTGGGGCGGTGGCAGACTGACCACCCTGGTGAAAGACCAGCGCTGACACCGCACCTTGTGCGTCGCGCACGAAGCTGAGCTGCGCGTCCGGCTCTTTGAGGAAGAAGTCGGTTTCAGATTCCGGCCAGAGCCGGAGAGTTGCTTGATTGGTCGGATGCACGTACAGGGCGCCGTCCATGAGCGTGATCTCGAGCATGAGATTCGGCGCGAGTTGATAGGTGCCCACGTAGCGGGCGAGGACGTCTGCTTTGACATCGATCGCCGTGCGTTGCGTCGCCGGGATTGGCTTGGGCGCCAGCGGCATCGATGGATTCAGAATGTGAAAGCCAATGTCGTCGGCGCCTGCGCCAGTCGTGTTGGTCATCACGACAACGCCGACTTTTCGTGTCGGCTCGAAACCGATGAACGTTCGGTAGCCTCCGGTACCGCCGTTGTGCCAGATGATCGTGTCGGTGCCGGCGTAGGTTGTGAACCAGTTGAGGCCAATGCGCATGTTGCCCGCCGGTGCGCGATCCTTCTGTGCGAAAGCCATCGCTTGCTGCAAGGCGCCGCGTTCCGGATGGAGATTCGCCTCGAGAAACTTCAACATGTCGCTGGTGGTGGAACGAATGGCGCCCGCGCCCGCGAGCGTTGGCAAATCCCAGTTCGGGACGACGTTCCCCTGTTCGTCGTGCCCCAGCGCTAGGTGTGCTTTCATCCACGGTGTCAATGTGATGGCCGTGTTGGTCATCCCAAGTGGTGCCCACACGCGCGTCCGCTCCAGCTCCTCGTAGCTGGTTCCCGTTGCGCGCGAGAGCAGATGACCGAGTAGCCCGACACCGAGATTCGAATACTCGAATTCCGCACCTGGATCACGGGGCAGTTGGTACGATGACAAGAAATCGTACATCTGCTGGACGCTGTAGTCCGCATACGGATTCGTCGCGTCTGCCGGCTTGAAGTTGCCGGGCATCCGCGGCAGACCTGAATTCTGCTCGGCGAGGTTGCCTAACGTGATCACCTTATTGTCGCGCGAGGGAAGGTGCGTGGAGCCCGGCAGGTATTTCTGCGCTGGATCGTCAAGTCGCACCTTGCCTTCCTGAACGAGCTCGGCCAGTACCGTGGAGGTGAAGACCTTCGAGATCGAACCGATCTCGAACACCGAGCTCCCGTCGAGCGCTGGCTGTCCCGGTCCCGGATCGCCGTACGCCACGATGCGCGATCGCCCGTCAGCATCGAGCACGCCGATCACGATGCCAGCGCTCCGCTTCTCGTCGACGCGGTGCTTGATCAGCGTGAGAATCGCGGCGTCGGGCGCCAGCGTCTTCGTGGACGTGGCGACGCTCGCTGCCCCCGTTTGCTGCTGTGCGAAGAGGCGCGGTGCGGCGAGGGCACCAAGGAGCATGAGGGTCGTTAGGCATTTCACGGGGCAACTCTCCGGGACGAGGGTCATTCGTGGGGGGGCTCGCGAGTGGGTGGGTGCCGCCGGCGCGAGGAGTCAGAATAGGTGGCCGTGCCGGTAGCTCGCGCAAGGCCACCGCCGGCAATCTGGATGAACAATGGAGAGCCCACGGCTCCGATTCTCCCGATCGGAAGCAAAACGGGCGAAACGGCAAAGTCTGACGCAGGTCTGATCGATCTCGGGGTGGGCATGAGGGCTCGCACCTCACGCTCGGCGCGTCCAGGCGATCACCTGTTCACAGCAGCTTGTGAAAATGCGTCGCATTCACGCAAAGCCATGGTGGAAGCGAAAAAGCAGATCCTTCGCGTCGCTCAGGATGACAGTTGACAGTCACTACCCACCACCCTACCGCAGCCCCGCAGCGAGGGAGGCCATGTTCGCGCGCACCATGAATGTCAGCAGCTCCTGCGCGGACGCATCGGACAACAGCCGTGGCGGATGGATGGGCACGCCCGGTCCGCCGCCGGCGCCGTAGCGTCCCTTCAATTGCTCGCGCGCGCGGCTCGTTACGAAGGTTGGCGCGTTAGGCGGAATGACGTCGAGATCGTCGCGATCCACTAACACCATGCGCAAGTTGCGCCCAAGACGCGGGCTGCTGAACATGCTGCGCAGCTTGGAGCGAAATTTCGGATCGGTAGCGACATAGTAGACCGGTCCGTGCTCCAAGCGACGGGCGATGTCATCGAACACGTCGCGGCGAAGTGCCACGGCGAGCCACGGCTTCTTCAGCCGCTTCGCCTCTCGCTGCACCGCGGCGGCATGAAAATTCGTCGTCACCAGCAAATCGCTCCGCATCAGGCCCGACACACGCGCGGCGCCTAAATCGTCGACGGCGACGCTCTCCACGGTCAATCCATGATCGGACTCGAGCTCGGAACAGAGTAGATGCCTCGAGTCCTCGTTGCATTCGATGCAGGCGGCGCGGATGCGGCGCGTCTCGAGGCAGCGTCGCAAATAGTCCGGCAGATCGCGTGGCGGTAGACCGCGAGTACGCGCCTGCACCAACACCGTCACCAGCCATTGTCCAAGATCGGGCAGCGATTCTCCGCTCGCCGGATGCGGCGGGGTGACGTAGGCGCCGGACCGCGGCCGCAGGGAGACGAAGCCCTCCGACTCGAGCGCACGCAGCGCGGCGAGGATGACGCGCTCGTTGACGTCGAACTCCGTGGCGAGCGCGCGCATGGGGGGTAGCTTCTCGCCGCCGGCGTACCGGCCGACGTGCAAGCCCGTCACGATGCGGCTGCGGAGCGCGTCAGCGACCGCCTCTCGTCCGACTCGTGGCATTTAACGACCTCTCATTGTGGACATGCGCGCTGTCGGAGCCTAACGAGCGGCCGTGTGCGCTGGCGTACGCACCGTTGCCTGAGTCCGCTCGCGACCAACAAGAATTCTACAACGGCCTTGCGCGAAATGCCGCTCTGTTGTAGACAACATACAACAGCCTGGGGGCTGTGAGGACAGGGTGCAGGGATGAGGATTTTGCGTGACATCACGATGCGACGGCTTGGCGCGGGCGTCGGAGTAGCCGTGCTCGCAAGCGCCGCCTGTGTGTCGGAGCGCGGTGGCGCCGGCACGAATGGCGATGTGTCGTCGTCGAATGCGGCGATCGACGTGCGCCGAGCCGACAGTGTGCTCCGCGCGGCGATGGCGGATCCTCGGCAGTGGCCGGATTACGGCCGCGATTACACCAACCAGCGGTGGTCGCCCCTCACCCAGATCGACAACAGCAACGTCGGTGAGCTGAAGCTCGCGTGGGTGAATCATTCGGGAATCCCGCACGCGTCGGAGACGAACCCAATCGTCGTGGACGGCGTGCTGTATTTCACCACCGCGCTGAACCACGTCATCGCCGTGGACGCGCGCACCGGCGTGAAGAAGTGGGAGTTCGCGCACGAGTATGCCGGCCGCACGGTGGTGGACTGCTGCTCGACGAACAACAAAGGCGTCGCGGTCTATGCCGGCCGGGTGTTCATGGCAACGGTGGACGCGCGGCTGGACGCGCTCGACGCGAGGACGGGCAAGCTCCTCTGGGAGGTGCAGGTCGGCGACAACGAGCAAGGCTATCACATGACGGGTGCGCCGATCGCGATCGAGGGGCGCGTCATCACGGGCGTGAGCGGCGGCGAGCAGGGATGCCGCTGTTACGTGGACGCGTACGATGCGGCAACCGGAAAGCGGCTTTGGCGGTGGTACACAATTCCGAGCCCCGCCGAAGGGGGATGGTGGGGGCATTGGCGCGCGACCGACGACTGGGGCATGTCGTTCCACCGCGACATCGCCCGGGAGAAGGCGGACAGCGCGAAGTACGCCGACGCGTGGAAGCACGGTGGCGGCCCGATGTGGCATCACCCGGCATATGATCCGGCGCTGGGTTTAGTGTTCATGAACATCGGCAATGCCGCGCCGGACAACGATGGCAGCGTACGTCCGGGCGACAACCTCTACACCTCGTCGATCGTGGCGGTGGATGTCCGGACCGGAAAGCTGCGATGGTATTACCAGGAGGTGTCGCACGACCGCTGGGACTATGATGCGACGACACCGCCGGTGCTCGTGGACGTCGCCGACGGAAAAGGCGGCACGATCAAGGCGGTCGCGGAAGCAGGGAAGGACGGCTTCGTGTACGTGCTCGATCGTGCCACGGGGAAGCCGATTCGAAAGAGCGCGCCGATCGCGCCGCAGTTGAACTACATGGCGCCGCCCGACACCAATGGTGTCGTCACCGCGCCCGGCCCGTTAGGCGGATCGGACTGGAGTCCGACCGCATACAGCCCGCGCACCGGATACCTCTATATCGACGCGAACTACCTGCCCTTCGAGTACTGGCTGAGCCACGAGCCGCTCAAAGCGCCGGCTCAATGGTGGGGCGGGACGACCTCCGCCGCGACACAAGGCACGTACGGTTTGGTCACGGCGATCGATCTCGCGACGGGGGCGGTCGCGTGGCAGACGCGCTTACCCAAGCCGCTCATCGGCGGGCTGCTCGCTACGGCGGGCGGTGTGGTCTTCACTGGCAGCTCGGACAAGCACGTCGTGGCCCTCGACGCACGGACAGGGCGCCAGCTCTGGAGCTACCCGACTGACGCGGGTGTCAACGCGCCGCCAATCACCTACGAGCTGGGCGGCGTGCAGTATGTCGCCATTGCCGCCACTGGTATACAAACGCTCAACACGCCGCGTGGCGACGAGATGTTGGCGTTCGCGTTGTCGCGTTCGCCGGAGTCGGCTGCTCCGGCGAGCACGGCAATCGATACGGCGACGAAACGTGGGAGCAGCAACGCCAAAGGCAAACGATGACCCTTCTTCTCGTCCTCGTACTCTCCATCGCCTTTGCCGCGCCCGTCGATGCGCAGGGACGGCGATCGCAGCAGCCGAACGAAGCGCAGGGCGCTGGTGGCGGCAGTCCGAAGGTGAAGACCCACGATGACCTGCAACCCGCAACGCTGCCGCCGCTCCAGGCGGGAATCACCATCGCCGACATCGTGCACGGCGACAGCATCTACCATGGAAAGGGAAACTGTTTCGTGTGCCACGGAATGGAGGCCGAGGGGCAGCCGGCCGCGGGAGATGCACTGACGGTGGGGCTGAACTGGGCACAATACGACTGGCGGTCAATCGATTCCTTAATCGTCAACGGCATCGCGCAAACCCTCACGCGCAGCCCGATGATGATGCCGCCACGCGGCGGCCGGTCGGACTTGACGGACGCCGAGGTGGCCAGCGTCGCCAAGTACGTGTGGGCGATCAGTCAAACGCGTGGCGAGCCGTGGCCGGGTGGCCACATGGCTCACAGCGCGGCGCCGAGCCGCTTGGCAGGAGGCACTCCGTGAGCGCGCGCCGGCTGCGGCTCGTTAGGCGATCGACCTTCGTGGCGGCCGTGGCCATCGTGGGTTGTATGGGCACATCGGACCGCGGTCTGTCGCCCTCGCACGCACCGGGGAGCACGCAAGGGAGCGCGCGCGGGGCGATTGCGGCGGGTACGGTGGTTGGGAGCGCGAGCGAATGGGCGACGCAAGGGCACGATTATGCGCTCGCGCGATACAGCACGCTCACCCAGATCACCACCGCAACCGCCAAGAATCTCAAGCTGGCGTGGTCGTTCTCGACCGGCGAGCTGCGCGGCCACGAGGGTGCGCCGCTCGTCGTCGGGAACACGATGTACCTGGTGACGCCGTTCCCGAACACCGCGTACGCGATTGACCTCACGAAGCCACCGGCGGTGAAATGGCGATTCCAGCCGAACAGCGATCCGTGGGCGGTGGGCGTCGCCTGCTGCGACGTGGTGATCCGCGGCTGGGCGTACGACGCCGGCAAGCTGATTTACAATGTGCTCGACGACCGCACCATCGCGCTCGACGCGAATACGGGCAAGCTGCTCTGGCAGACGAAGCTCGCGGATGTGAACGACGGCATCACGATGACGATGGCGCCGCTCGTTGCGAAGGGCAAAGTGTTCGTCGGCAATTCGGGTGGCGAGATGGGTGCGCGCGGCTGGCTCACCGCACTCGACGAGAACACGGGGAAGATCTTGTGGCGCGCGTACAGCACTGGCCCCGACAGTGAGGTGAAGATCGGCCCGCGCTTCAAGGCCTTCTACGCCAAAGATCGCGGCAAGGACCTCGGCCTAACGACGTGGCCGCCCGATGGGTGGAAGCATGGCGCGGGCACGGTGTGGGGCTGGATCTCATACGATCCCGAGCTCAATCTCATCTATTACGGCACCTCTAATCCCGGCCCGTGGAATCAGGATCAGCGGCCGGGCGACAACAAGTGGACCTCCACGCTCTTCGCGCGCGATCCGGATACCGGCGACGCGGTGTGGGCGGATCAGCTCACTCCGCACGATCTCTGGGACTACGACGCGGTGAACGAGAGCATTCTCGTTGACCTGCCAGTGAACGGTGCGACGCGCAAGGTGCTGGTGCACTTCGACCGTAACGCCTTCGGGTACACCATCGACCGCGCCACGGGTGAGATTCTCGTGGCCCAACCGTTCTCGAACCTCAACTGGTCGAGCGGCGTGGACATGAAGACGGGCGCGCCGAACGTGGTGGATTCGAAGAAGACCCACGAAGGCGTGACGATTCAAAACATCTGCCCGCCGGACATCGGCGGCAAGGATCAACAGCCGGCCGCCTTCTCGCCCCGTACCGGGTTGTTCTACGTGCCGACGAATAACGAGTGCATGGACTACACGGGGATCGAGGCGAGCTACATCGCGGGCACACCGTATTGGGGTGCGCAGATGACACGCCATGCAGGCCCGGGCGGGAATCGTGGTGCGTTCATCGCCTGGGACGCAACGACTGGCAAAGCGGTGTGGTCGATCCCCGAGAAGTTTCTGGTCTACAGCGGCGCGCTCGTGACCGCCGGCGACGTGGTGTTCTACGGCACCGTTGATGGTTTCTTCAAGGCGCTCGACGCGCGCACGGGCCAGGAGCTGTGGCGCTTCAAGACGGGATCGGGCGTGATCGGCGCGCCGATCACCTATGTCGGCCCCGACGGGAAGCAGTACGTCGCCGTGCTCACCGGCGTCGGCGGCGCAGCGGGTGTGGACTCACATGTGGACGGCTACCCGAGCGAGGGAGGAGAGCTATATGTGTTCTCGCTCTGACGCTGGTAGAGCGTGGATGGTAGATGGTAGATGGCGAATTGGTAGAGGGCAGAGGGTTGCGAGTAGAGGGGGCACGGCGCTCGTGGTCGCGCTGGCGATCTTCGGATTTTACCCTCTGCCCTCTGCCCACAGCCCTCTACGGGTCTGCTCCGACCCGAACAACCTCCCGTTCTCCAACGCGAAACAACAAGGATTCGAGAACGAGCTTGCGCAACTCATCGCACGGGAGCTCGGCGACACGCTCGAGTACTACTGGTGGCCGCAGCGGAGAGCATGGGTGCGGCACACCATCGGTGAAGGGAAGTGCGACGTGGCGATCGGCGTGCCGGCGTCGTTCGATGCACTCACGACGACAGAGCCGTACTACCATTCGACGTACGTGTTCGTGTCGCGCGCCGATCGCCACTATCAGCTGCATTCGCTCGATGACCCGCGTCTCCACACGCTGCGCGTCGGCCTGCATTTTATCGGCACCGATTACAGCAACCCGCCGCCGGCACACGCGTTAGGCGCGCGCGGCATCGTGCGCAACGTCGTTGGCTACAGCATCTACGGCAACTTCCACGATCCCAATCCGCCGGCGCGCTTGATAGACGCCGTGGCCAACGGCGACGTGGACGTAGCGATCGCCTGGGGCCCGCTCGCCGGCTACTTCGCGGCGCGCGAGCCAGTAGCGCTGACGGTGACACCGCTGGAGTCACCGATCGATACGCGCACCGGCCTGCGCTTCGAGTTTCCCATCGCCGTGGGTGTGCGTAAAGGCGATACTGCGCTCCGCGACGCGATCCAGCGTGTACTCGATCGCCGGCGCGCGGAGGTGAACGGGATCCTCGAGCGATTTGGTGTCGTCAATGGCGGGGCGGCACCCCTGGCGGCGCGGAGTGGACAATGAGTCCGAGGCTGAGAAACGTGGCGAGCATGATGTTGTTGTCGTTAGGTGCCTGCAAATCCCAGCAGCCTGCCGGCGCGAGCGTCTCCGTGTCGCAAGCCGCGGTCGCGAAACTGCCGCAAGTGTCGTACGTCCTCCGGACCCCCGAAGGTCCCGCCGCGGGATATCGCGTGAGTCAGGTACAAACGCAGATCCACAATCCCTACGGCGCGAGCGACGCGGCGGTCGAAGAAGGGCGCTTTCTCTACATCCGCATGAATTGCGCTTACTGCCACGGCTTCGACGGCACCGGCGGCATGGGTCCCGACCTCACTGACAACCAGTGGCGCTACGGGTCGAGCGACGTCGACGTGTTCAACACGATCTACCGCGGACGAGCGCAGGGCATGCCGGCGTGGGGACCGGTACTCACCGAGAACCAGATCTGGAAGCTCGTTGCCTACGTTCGATCACTCGGGGGGGCGACCGGCTCTCGTTATGCAGGCAGCCACCGGGATTTCACGCGGAAGACCTCCGCCAACAGTGCGAGCCGCTGAGATGACTCGCCTACGCGCATTCACTCTCATCGTCGGACTCACCGCGACCGGCGGCTGTGCGGCCGAGCGAGGACGGACGATCGATCTCGTGCACCGGGACCGCGATCCGGGCGAATGGGTGCACCAGGGAAGCGATTACGCGCTCACGCGCTACAGCGTGCTCGCGCAGATCACCACCCAGAACGTCGCGCAGCTGCATCCGGCATGGACGTATTCGACCGGTAGGCTTCGCGGACACGAAGGAACGCCGCTCGTCGTGGGGAGCACGATGTTCATCGTCACGCCCCTGCCTGACGAGGCCGTCGCGCTCGATCTCTCGAAGCAGGGCGCGGTGAAGTGGAAGCACGTGCCCGAAGTGAATCCATGGGCCGAAGGGATCGCCTGCTGCGACGTCGTGAATCGGGGCTGGGCGTACGCGGACGGCAAGCTGATTTACAATGTGCTCGACGGCCATACGATCGCACTCGACGCGAACGACGGCCACGAGCTGTGGCGCACGCGCGTCGCCGACGTCAACATCGGCGAGACGACGACGATGGCGCCGGTGATCGTGAAAGACGAAGTGATCGTCGGGAATTCGGGTGGTGAGATGGGTGCGCGGGGGTGGATTGCCGCGCTGTCGCTCGACGACGGCAGGTTGCGTTGGCGGGCGTACACGACCGGCCCCGACAGCGACGTCAAGATCACCGCCGCCACTCACCCCTATTATCCGAAAGATCGTGGCAAGGACTTGGGTCTCACGAGCTGGCCTAACGAGGCATGGAAGCATGGCGGCGCCACGGTGTGGGGCTGGATCTCGTACGACCCCGAGCTGAACCTCATCTATCACGGCACCTCGAATCCGGGGCCATGGAACGCCGACCAGCGCCCCGGCGACAACAAGTGGTCGTCGAGCGTCTTCGCACGGAATCCGGAGACCGGCGAAGTGAAGTGGGTGTACCAGTTCACGCCGCACGACCTGTGGGATTACGACGGCGTGAACGAGAACATTCTCGCCGACATCCCGATCAACGGCCAGCCGCGGAAAGTGCTGATGCACTTCGATCGCAACGGCTACGGCTACACGATCGACCGCGCCACCGGCGAGGTGCTCGTCGCGAATCCGTTCGTGCCGGTGAACTGGGCGACGGGGTTCGACGCAAAGGCCGGCGTGCCGACGCGCGATCCAGCAAAGGAGACGCACGAAGGAAAGACCACGAGCGACATCTGTCCGTCCACCACGGGCGGCAAGGACGAAGAACCGTCGGCATTCTCGCCGCGCACGGGATTCGTCTACGTCCCCGCCGTGAACGTCTGCATGGACTATACGGCGCGATCGGTTCAGTACATCGCCGGCACACCGTACGTCGGCGCTAATTATCCGCCGCGCAAGGATTCGCCGGGCGGTTACAAGGGGGCGCTCGTCGCCTGGGACCCGAAGGTGGGGCGACAGGTGTGGGCGGTGCCGGACACGACCTATCCGCTGTATAGCGGCGTGCTGGCGACGGGCGGTGATCTGGTTTTTTACGGGACGCTCGACGGGACGCTGCGCGCGCTCGATGCCCGAAATGGGAAAGTGCTCTGGGAAGCACAGCTCGGCTCCGGAATCATCGGCGGTCCAATGACCTACGTCGGTCCGGACGGCAAGCAGTACATCGCCGTGCTCGCCGGCGTGGGTGGTATCGGAGGAGTGTTTGCTAAATCGCCCAACGCGCCGCCGACGGGTGGCACGCTGTGGGTGTTCGCCGGCGGACCGCGAACGGGGGGCGGCGAACAGTGATGCCAGCGCGAGCCATCTCTTGTTTCGTCATCGTCGTTGCACTTGGCGCGTGCCGCAACGCGCGCGGTACGAGCGTGAACGACGCCGTCCCGCAGCCGGTACTGCCGACCGCCGGCGGTGCCGCGGCGCTGCCGGAGGGGCCGTATCCCGGAATTGCCGTGAGCGCGCTCGAGGAGACGGCGACGAATCCGTACGGCTCCGACACCGGCGCCGTGAAGCGCGGCGAGCAGCTCTTTCTCGCGATGAACTGCAGTGGGTGCCACGGCCAGGACGCGAAGACGGGCATCTTCGCGCCGAACCTCACGAACAATTATTGGCGCTACGGCGGCAGCGACGCCGACGTTTACAACTCCATCTACGAGGGCCGCGCGCGCGGGATGCCCGCCTGGGGTGCCGTGCTGTCCACGAATCAAATCTGGGAGCTCGTCGCCTATATCCGCTCGCTCGGTGGCATGACCGGCCCCCGCCTGCCTCGTTATGCGGCGAAGGTCGACACGACCGGTGCCAACGCGCCGACGCCGAGCAACAAGAGGCAGCCATGATGCATAAACCGGGTGTGGCGCTCATGCTCGCGATTACGGCGTGCAGTGGCGCGCCGATGAACTACATGTACGGACACGGCCCTGTCGCGTCGAGCGAGGCGCGGTTGGGATGGTGGCTCGTGATCGTCTCGGGCGTCGTCGTCGCAGTCGTCGCGCTGCTGGTAGTGCTCGGAGCACTGCATCGTCCGCCGGCACGCGACGCGACGGCGCTCGAGCGAACCGGCTCGCATGGCGGTTTGATCTGGATCTACCTCGGCGGGCTGCTCATTCCCGCGGTGATCTTGATCGTGAGCTTCGGCCTCACGTTAGGCACGCTGCACGCCACCGCGCGCCCGCCGGCCGATCCCGCGGCGACGGTGCAGATCATCGGTCATCGGTGGTGGTGGGAAGTGAAGTACGTCGCTCGGGACCCGACGAAGACGATCGTGACCGCCAATGAGCTTCACGTTCCCGTTGGCCGGCCCGTTCGGCTCGAGCTCACCAGCGCGGACGTCATCCACAGCTTCTGGATCCCACAGCTGGCGGGGAAGACGGATGTCATTCCCGGCCAAACCAACCTCGCGTGGCTCCAGGCCGACAGCGCTGGCGTGTATCGCGGCGCGTGCACGGAGTACTGCGGTTTGCAACACGCGAACATGGCGCCGATCGTCGTCGCCGAGTCGCCGGAGAAGTTCATGGAATGGGAGGAGGCGGAGCGTGCGAGCGCCGCGAAACCATCCGACCCAGCGGCTGCATCGGGGCTCGCTGTCTTTCAGAAATCGGCGTGCGCGACCTGTCACGCCATCCGCGGCTCCGATGCGCTCGGTCGGGTGGGTCCTGACCTTACGCATCTCGCCAGCCGCCTCACGCTGGCAGCCGGCACACTCGAAAACACGCGCGGTAACCTCGCCGGCTGGATCGGGAACTCCCAGGCGATCAAGCCTGGGAACGACATGCCAGTGATGACGATCGCGCCGAACGATCTGCAGGCGCTTCTCGCGTACCTCGAGACGCTGAAATAGGAGACGGAACTTGGCGACAACCACGGCACCTGTCCCGTTAGGCGAAAGGCTGACGCGCATCTGGGAGACCGCGCCGGGGCTCTACGGCGTGCTCGCGACCGTCGACCACAAGATCATCGGCCGCCGCTACCTCGTGACCTCGATGGTGTTTCTTCTGCTCGGCGGGCTCGAGGCGGCGATGATCCGCACGCAGCTTGCTCGGCCCGACATGCATCTCGTGTCGCCGGAGATCTACAACCAGATCTTCACGATGCATGGCATGACGATGATCTTCTGGTACGCGGCACCCGTCCTCTCCGGGTTCAGCAACTACTTATGGCCGCTGATGCTCGGCGCCCGCGACATGGCGTGCCCGCGTGCGAATGCGCTCTCGTACTGGACGTTCCTCATGTCCGGGATCTTTCTGTACACGAGCGTGCTCGTAGGCCAGATGCCCGACCGCGGATGGTTCGCATACGCGCCGCTCACGGAAGCCGCGTACTCGCCCGGGATGAACATGGACTTCTACGCGATCGGTCTCACGTTCCTGTCCGTCTCGACGACCGTCGGCGCCATCAACTTCATCGCCACGCTGTTCAAGACACGCGCGCCCGGTATGTCGCTGAACCGACTCCCCATTTTCGTGTGGGGGACGCTGACGACCTCGTTCGCGATCGTCTTCGCCGCGCCGGCGCTGACCGCGGCGTGCGCGCTGCTCTATCTCGACCGCCGCGTGGGAACGCATTTTTACGATCCGTCGCTGGGCGGGAGCGCCTTGCTCTGGCAGCACCTCTTCTGGTCATTCGGTCACCCATGGGTATACATCGTCGTGCTGCCGGCGATGGGCATCATCTCCGATCTGATTCCGACATTCTGTCGCCGTCCATTAGTTGGCTACACCTTCGTCGCGCTCGCCACGGTCTCCACCGGAATACTCGGCTTCGGTGTGTGGGTACATCACATGTTCGCGACGGGGTTGCCGGCGACCGCGGCGTCGTTCTTCTCGGCGGCGAGCATGGTGATCACGATACCGAGCGCTGTCGCCGTCGCCGCGTGGCTGGCGACGATCTGGCTCGGCCGGCCGATCTTCAAGACGCCCATGCTATTCGCGGCGGGGTTCATCATCCTCTTCGTCATCGGCGGTGTCTCCGGCGTGGCCACGGCGGCGATCGCATTCGATTGGCAGCTCACGGACACGTACTTCGTCGTTGCGCACCTGCACTATGTGCTCATCGGCATCAACGTCTTTGCCGTGATGGCGGGCTTCTACTATTGGCTGCCAAAGATCACCGGGCGGATGCTGAGCGAGTCGTTAGGTAAGCTCAACTTCTTGCTCATGTTCATCGGCTTCGGCGTGGGCTTCTTCCCGATGCACACGCTCGGCCTGCTCGGGATGCCGCGTCGCATCTATACGTACCATGCCGGCATGGGGTGGGATTGGCAGAACCTGTGGGTCACCGTTGGCGCTTACGTGTTCGCGTTAGGCGTCGTGGTCTTCATCGTCAACGTGATCTGGAGCCTCGTCAGTGGGTTGGAAGCAGGCCCGAATCCATGGGATGGGCCGACGCTGGAGTGGGCCACTCCCTCGCCACCGCCGCCCTATAACTTTGCGGTCATCCCCACGGTCGGAAGCCGGCATCCGCTCTGGGAGGACCGTCTGGGTGAAGGCGAGTCGCGTTCACTGCTCGACCGTGGCCCTGTGCTCGACCGCGGGCGGGACACTTTCGGTACGACGCCCCTCGACGCCGAGCCGGACGAGATCCTCCGCATGCCGAAGGACACGATGTGGCCATTCTTCCTGTCCCTGTCGATTCTCGTGATCTGCTATGGCTTGCTGACGAATCTCGTGTGGCTCGCGATCGTGGGCGCCGTGGGGCTGCTGATCACGGTGGCCGGCTGGTTCTGGCCGCAGCGTTCGATGCCCATGGCGGGAGAAACCTAACGTGACGACCGCAGCGAACCCGTACGTCTTACCGATCAATCCGGCGGAGCGGCGCAATCCCGGCTGGTGGGCGATGGTGCTCATCATCGCGACGGAGGCGATGCTCTTCGCCTACCTGCTCTTTGCCTACTTTTATCTCGGCTCGATGTCGAACACCCCATGGCCACCGAGTGGGCCACCGGATCTGAAGTTGGTGGTGCCGAACACGATCATTCTGCTCGTGAGTAGCGGCACGATGTGGTGGGCCGAGTCGGGGATTCGTGCGGGAAGTCAGAGCCGGCTGCGCATCGGGATGCTCATCACCCTGTTGTTAGGCATCGTGTTCCTCACGATTCAAGGGATCGAGTACAGCAAAAAGGATTTCGCGTTGCAGTCGAACGCGTATGGGTCACTCTTCTTCACGATCACCGGCTTCCATGGCGCGCACGTGTTCGTCGGTCTGCTGTTCAACATCGTGGTTCAGCTGCGTGGCTGGCTTGGGCATTTCACAGCGGAGCGCCATCTCGCGGTGACGAACGCGGCGCTGTATTGGCACTTCGTGGACGTCGTGTGGCTGGTGGTGTTCACATCGTTGTATCTCGTCCCGCACGTTATGTAGGCCAAACGATGCAGCGTATGGAAGCCTCTACACATCCCGCACCCCGGCGCGCCCTCGTGCCGGTGTCGATGCTCTGGTTCGGAATCTTCGGTGCACCCGCGGCCTGGGCACTGCAGACAATCGTGGATTACGGGCTGGTCTCGCACTACTGCTTTCCGGACGACGCGCCGGTTGGCTCGCCAACGTTCACGGCGCTTCGCGCAACAGCGATTGTGGTGAGCGTGATCGTTCTCGCCGTCGTTCTGGTCGCGCTGATGACTGCGGTGCGGAGCTGGGGCGCCACTCGGCATGGCCACGATGCCGAGCATCACGAGCTGCTCGAGGTGGGAGAAGGGCGGGCTCGGTTCATGGGGCTCGCGGGTGTGCTGCTCGGCGTCGTGTTTCTGTTCGCCGTTCTGATGAACGCGGTGCCATTGATGACGAACACGATGTGCATGCCGTAGGAGGATCGATGCGCGCTCGAGGTAGGATGGTGACGACATTGTTGCTGCTGTCGCTCGGTGTCACGGCATGCAACGAGGCGTCGGGACGGGAAACACGTTATGCGGTATCGGGTGGCGACGCCGATCGCGGCAAGGCGGCCATCGAGATGTATGGGTGCGGCTCCTGTCATACGATACCCGGAGTTCGCGATGCGAACGGTCTGGTCGGGCCGCCTCTGATGATGTGGAGTCGGCGGACTTACATCGCCGGTGAGGTGCCCAACACGCCTGACTTTCTGGTCCGATGGATCGAGATGCCGCAGGCGATCGAGCCGGGTACGGCGATGCCGAATCTCGGGGTAACGGAAGGCCGCGCGCGGGACATTGCGGCGTACTTGTACACGATCAAATGAGAAGGAAAGCTTGGGGCGAAGGAGGTTTGGAATGAGAGACAACATCGGACTCGTCGTGATGGCTTCGTTGATGCTTGTAGGGACCGTCGAGGCTCAGCAGAGCAAGCAGTGCGCGATCCTTTGCGCGCCGGATTTCACGTTGATGCCCGGCGTCATCAGGACCCATGCGTTCCGCGCGCCGCGAGTTCGCGAGCTGCCGAGTAACCAGGTCGTGACGCTGCCTGGGAAGTCCAGCTTCGAGCTGATCGGCGCGTTCGTCGCGCCAACCCATGTGACGTGGGCGAGCCTGTTCGCCAGCGTGCAGTGGCTGCCTAACGCCAAGGAATCGGCGAACCCATATACGCTCTACACGGCAAGCGACGTGGGGCAGCAGCTCCGCGCGAACGCGCCATCGGTGACGATGGGTGTGAGCCTCGCGCTACTCGCGCCGACGTTGACGCATGGCTGGTTCACGCTCGACGGCAACATCGGCGATCTATTCAGCCAGGCCGCCGAACCGGATGACGAGAGCAGCTACTCGCACAAGCTCGATCTGGACCTGGTGGGCACACTCCATCCGTTCAGTGAGCTGCCGAAGAGCGAATATCTTCACCGCGTTGGCGTCTATGGCATTCTCGACTTCGTCGCGACAGGTCTTCCGAAGGCCGGCGATCAGATACCGAAGGGCGAGCGGGTATTCCTCGACGACGCGCGATCGATCTCGCTGATCGTGGGGCTCTCTCTCCCCATAGCGCCGCTCGCTCCCTCGCAATGATGCATGAATCTCCATGTGGAGTTGACGGCTACGTATAGCTTTGGACTATGCGACGTTCGATGACCCTCCTACAACGCGCGGTGGTTCAGCGGTTGGCACACGCCGGCTATCACGACCTCTCCAACGCGGCGCACACGTCCTGGCAGCAGGGCGAGATGTGTAGCCTGCCCAATACCGTGACCGAGCAGGATGCGTTGCTGCGACAGGATTTCGATCTCGCCAATCAGCACGCGACGGTGCCTTACGAGTGGTGAGCCGGCAGATCGGGCTCTTTGCGCATACCGCCGCCTCGGAAGACGTCGCGTAGTGGGGCTGCGGGTGGTGAGAACGAAATCACGTGGGCTGCTGCAAATTCGTGCTCGGCCGGACTGAACCGTGGGAAGAACCGACCGCCGGGGTACCGGCTATCCTTGTCGTATCCAGTTTCCCCAGCGAGATGACTCAGGACGCGAGCACGTAATGCCGTTCCGCCTCATTCGTGACGCGCTCGGCGAGCCTCCGGGGTTCGTGCCGACGCTGGCGCGACGACTCGGCGCGGCCCTGCCTGGCCCGCCGCTCTCGATGGCGAAGCACGTCGGGCCGTCGGTCCGGCGACGCAGCGCTCCGCATCCTCCGCAGCGGGGCGTCCTCACGCAGCGATCCGCTCCGCGCAGGAGTGGGCGACTACGGTAGCCGCTCAGCGAGCTTCAATCCCCGCGCATTGCGATCATCGGATCCGTCTTCCCCGCCCGGCGCGCCGACCAGTAGCTGGCCGTCGCGGCGACGGACGTGAAGAGCGCAACCACGAAGACCAACGTCGGCGCGTCGGTGGTGGTCGTCTCGAAGAGCATGCTCTTGATGATTCGTGTTGCCGCGAGCGCGCCAGCGACTCCGGCGATGCCTCCCGCCAGCACAAACGCCAATCCGTCGCGCATAACGAGTGCGACGATGCCGTCGGGTGTCGCGCCGAGCGCGATGCGCAGGCCAAGCTCGCGCGTTCGCTGCACCACGCTATAGGTGATCGTCCCGAACAGCCCCACCGTCGCCAATAGCAATGCACAGAGCGAGAATCCCGCGACAACGAAGGTGACGAAGCGCCGCTGCGCATCGATTGCATCCATGCCGGTGGCGACGACACTCGGCTTACCGAGAAAGTTGAGTGCTGGTTCTACGCCGCGCACCGCGCGTTCCACGGAGGCCACTACGCGAGAGGGATTGCGCGCGCGCACGACGAAACGCATCCACGGCCACACTTCCAACGTGTACGGCAGATACAGCTCCGCCGCGGGCTCGTCGTCCGGACCTCCTTCGCGCACGTCGCCGATGACGCCGATCACAGGCATCGTTACGGGCTCGCCAAAATCTGCGCGTGCTTGCGACGCACGACGCACGGTGACGCGCTGGCCTAACGCGACGGTGCCGGGCCAGAGCTTCTTCGCCAAGCGCTCGCTGACGACGAAACCGATCGGTGATCGCATGTCGTCGTCCGTGAACCAACGACCTGCGTGGAGCGGAATGCGCATGGCGTGGCGATAGTCGCTCGAGACGGTATGATAAATCGCCGACTCCTCGGCGCGGCCACCGGAGGTCGCGTCGGTCTCCACTTTCACGGGAAGTAGCGCGCCGCCAGCGGCCGCGGTGTTGGTGACACCGGGAACTGCTGCCACGGCGTCGATGATGCGCTTGTAGAGCGCCGCGGCTTCCGCTGGCTTCACATAACGTTGCCGCGGCGGCGACAAAGCAAATTCAATCGTGTCGCTCGAGTCGTAGCCGAGGGGCGTAGCGACCATGCGTCGGAAGCTTTGGATCAGCAAGCCGGCGCCCATCAGCAGCGTGAGCGCGAGCGCGAACTGCAGCGCGACGAGCGTATTGCGCGCGCGTGCCTCGCGACGTCCACCCATCACCGCGGACGCGCCGGCGCGGAGCTGGTGCATCAAGCGCGCACTGCCAGCACGCAGCGCCGGCAATATACCGACGAGCACTGCCGTCACGAGCGAGGCGACCATGGCGAAGACCAACACGCGCCCGTTGACGGCGAGCTCCGACGCGAAGGGCAGGCGAGAGGTTGCCGCGCTCCGCACGAAGCCGACGAGGAATGCTGCCAACAAGAGACCGAGCAGTCCAGCGACCGCAGCGAGCAGCACCGACTCGATGAGCAGCTGCTGAGCAAGACGCCATCGGCCAGCTCCTAACGCCGCGCGCACAGTCAGCTCCCGCGACCGCGAGCTTGCACGCACGAGGAAAAGATTTGCAACGTTGGCGCACGCGAGCAGTAACACGAGAGCGATGGCGGCCGAGATGAGGACGAGCGTCTGACGCAGCGAACCAAACATCTCGTCGGCGATCGGTTGAATCGCGATCGACGCCCAGTGCGCTTGCTCCACTGGGTATTCAGCGGCGAGGCGTTTGGCGATCGTTCGCATCGTCGTGGCGGCGCCAGTCGAGTCCACACCAGCGCGGAGTCGTAACACAGCGCGACTGTCCACATGCAGTCCGCGCAGCTTCAGGGCCGCGTGCGTTGCCTCGAACAGGGCGATGGGCTGCCACACCGACGGTCCCAGGAGATAGCCCGCCGAGCCGAAGTTCGGATACGCGAATCCGTGCGGCATGACACCGATTACCGTCGTCGGTACGCTGTCGACGTCCACGATCTTTCCGATTGTCGCCGCGCTGCCGCCGAACTCCTTCAAGAAGTAGTCGTACGACAGGATTGCGACCCGTGGGCCGCCCGGCTGCTCCTCCTCGGGAAGAAAGCCCCGACCGAGGAAGGGCCTCGTTCCCATCAACGCGAAGAATCCCGGCGTGGCATACGCACTGATGGCGCGCTCTGGACCGTTAGGCATGGGAAGCACGACACCGTCGCCGCGTACGAAGGCCATGCCGGTGATCGCGCTGGAGACCGATACACTTTGCGCCTGCCAGTCGCGAAAGGTCGGGTAGGATGGTACTCTGAGTCCTCCGTCATCACTCCGCTCGAATACGGTGTGCAGCTGCTCTGGTCGGGCATACGGCAGTCCTCGCCACACGACAGTGTCGAGGACACTAAATGCGGCGGCGGTACAGCCGATGCCAACGGCGAGCGTCGCTACCGCAACGATGGAGAACGCCGGCGCGCGAAGGAGCGATCTCGCTCCCTGCCGAAAATCCTGGATGGCCGTTGCGAGCCTGTTCGTCATGCGTACAGTTTGATCATCGAGAGCCAACGAAGCCAGCGCGCCAATGGCCGTCGGCTGTCAGAGAAGTGTGGGCGATCACATCCGGTGACCCGATGAAGCGATTCGCGATCGTGACGACGACGCTCTGCGCGAGCATGGCAGCGACATGGCCCTTTGCACTGCGCCATATGGCGCGCCTGACGCTGGAGCTGGAGGAGTACGCCTCCCTCCCGATCACGGCCGACAATACGAACAACAACACCCGCGCCGAGCTCGCCCGAGTCAACAACATGCGCGAGGAGCCCGGCGGCCGCCGTTTTTTCGTAAACGACCTGAATGGGCCGCTCTACATCCTAGACAAGCGAACGAAGAATTTCACGACCTATCTCGACTTCAATGGCACCGCCGGAGCGCCGGGATTGTTTCGAAAGTTCACGTACAAGCAAAACTTCGCGATCGGGCTGACGAACTTCATTTTCGATCCCGATTACGCGCACAACGGTGTGTTCTACACGCTCCATACCGAGGACCCCTCGATTGACGCGCTGTCGAGTCCGAAGAGTGGCGTCGTTCCCGGTCTCGATCTCGCCGGTTACACAACGACGCCGGCCATACTAACGCCAACGGTGAATGGGCGGATCGAGCGGGAGGCCGTGCTCATCGAATGGAAAGATCGAGACCTCTCGAACAACACCTTCGAGGGCACCGCGCGCGAGCTGCTGCGGCTCCAGCTTCCCCTGCCAATTCATCCGCTCGGCGAGATGACATTCAATCCGACAGCGCGACCCGGCGATGCGGATTGGCGTGTCATGTATCTTGGCTCGGGCGACGCCGGCTCTGGGGAGCAGCGCGACAGCCGCCGGCTAAACCCGCAGCGCCTCGATACGTACGTCGGGAAGATCCTCCGCATCATCCCGGATCTCAACGAGCACACGACGACAAGTACCGTGAGCGACAACGGTCGCTACCGAATACCTAACGACAACCCGTTCGTGAACGTCACTGGTGCTCGCAAGGAGATCTGGGCCTACGGCCTGCGCAATCCGCACCGGCTCATCTGGGACGTAGACTCCGCGCGCACACCCAAGCTCCTTGCGTTCAGCATTGGGCTCGGCACGTGGGAAACCGTCGTCGTCATTCACAAGGGCGCGAACTATGGGTATCCCTTGCGTGAAGGAAATCAAAGCATGTCGGCCGCGAATGGCATGGGTGCGCTGCCCGAGCACGACATGATTCCGGTGCAGATCTCGGATACCGTTAGGCAGGGCGAGGTGAAGCCGACATATCCAGTAATCGAGTATCCACACAATCACGAGACCGGGGGCGATGCCATTGCCGGTGGCTTCATCTACCGCGGCAAGCGCGTTCCGCTCCTCAGGAACAAGCTCGTGTTCGGCGACATAACAACGGGGCGCATCTGGTACGCGAATCGAGCGGACGTGCTGGCGGCCGATGACGGCAACCCCGCCACCATAGCGCCGATCCATGAGATCGACTTGAACATGCGTCGCATCACCGAGGAGACATTTCGCAAGCGGGGCGGTGTGGGGCAAACGCTGCCCGGATTTGGCGCGGTCTCGGGCCGAGGTCGCGTGGATCTTCGGTTCGCCGAGGATAATGACGGAGAGCTGTATATCCTCACGAAGAGCGACGGGATGATCAGAAAAGTTGTCGGCGCCAGAGAAGTGACGACCACGTCACCGATCGTGACGAACGATCGCGCTCCGGCCGGGAAGCGAATCTACGACGCGAATTGCGCGGGCTGTCACGGCGACCGAGCGCAAGGCGCGGTGAAAGCCGGCATCAAGATCTCCGTCATCGAGGAGCAGCGTGGCAAACAGCCACCCGATCTCACGGACGACCAATGGGATCATGGCTCGAGTGACGCCGACATCTTTCGGGTCATCAAGCGCGGGCTTCCGCCGAGCATGATGCCGGGGTTCGACGGCCGCATCCCGGACGAGGAGATCTGGAGTGTCGTGAGCTATCTCCGCAGCCTTCGCTCGAACAGGTAGAGCGACGCCCGAAGCGGCGGGTCGCTGACACCACTGTCACGGCGCTGAAACCACTGACGAGGGAGTCAGTGATATCAGCGGCCGGCCGTTCGCTGAATGCCGCGGCGATCGTTCAAAGAGTTGAGCTTACTTCGCAATCCCAAACGAATATCTTGGGGCAATGGACACGCTCCTCGCCGATCTCCGGTACGCCGTGCGGTCGCTGCGACGTACGCCGGGTTACACAGTGGCCGTGTTACTCATCCTCGCGCTCGGCGTCGGGATGTCCACGGCGATGTTCACGATCTTCAAGACGGTCCTCGTCGATCGACTGCCGATCGCGGCGCAGGACCGCGTGGTGATCATGCATCCGCTCGATCGCGGCGGAGCGCACCTGGATGTGCCGGAGACTTACCTCTCCGTGATTGCGGGTGACGGTGCGCTCTTCCGTGGCGCTGCAGGAGTGTACCATCTCGTGCGGCCGCAGCCGTTCATGCATGGGAGCGACGTTGTTGTCCTCAGGTTGGCCGGGATATCGACGAATTATTTCGATGTGCTTGGCGTGCGGCCGGTCGTCGGTCGCTTCGTTCGGGCGGAAGACGGACAAACCGGTGCCCCGCCTGTCATGGTGCTGAGTTATACCTCGTGGCGTCGCCAGTTCGGCGGCGATCCATCAGTCGTCGGCCGCTCGCTGGTGATCCCATCCACGCAGCAGCGCGCACAAATCGTTGGGGTGGCGCCGGCCGGATTCGGCTATCCCAGCGGCACGGACGTGTGGTTCGTGATTCCGGCGGAGAGCAAATTCCTGCAGGTGGACATCGTGGCACGCCTGGCGCCGCATGTAACGATCGGCGCGGCACAGAAGGGTCTCTTCGCGCTCATGCAACGTCTGAACCCGTTCGCCGGCTCGCCGGCGTCGGTGACGGAGCATCCGGAGCGCTGGCGCATCTCCGGCGTGAGCGCGCAGTCCTTCGCCGACACGGTGCTCGGCGCCGCGCGGCCTTCCGTCGTCGCCCTCACCCTCGCTGTCGCGCTGCTGCTCCTCATCGCCTGCGTCAACATCGGCAACCTCTCGCTCGTTAGGTTCATTGGCCGCATGCGGGAGATTGCGGTGCGCCGCGCCATTGGTGCGCGCTCCCTCGACGTGATGCGGCTCTTCGCCGTCGAGAACGCCCTCCTCGGTGTGGCGGGAGGCATACTCGGGCTCTTTGCCGCGGCGACCGCGCTGCAGCTCGTGCGCGCCATGGCGCCACCGCAAGTTCCCAGACTCGACGCGTTAGGCTCGTCCGTCCTCCCGCTTGCCGCCGGCACGGCAGTTACGTTCTTCGCCCTTGTGGTGTGCGGAATCCTTCCCAGCCTCGTGGCGTCGCGAGTTCAGTCGTACGTGGTGCTCCGCTCCGATTCACGAGCGGGCACGGAGAGCAGGTCGGCGCGTCGCACGCGCCAGTGGCTCGTTGCGACGCAGATTGCGCTCGCCGTGGTGATGCTCAACGCCGCAGGATTGCTGGTTCGCACGCTGGCGCGGTTGGAGTCGGTGGATACCGGCTACCGCGCTGACCACCTGTCGATACTTTCGTTTACCGCCGCGCGCGAGGCGTATCCGACCGATGCTGCCGGCAATGACGTGTCGAAGCAGTTGGTCCGTAGGCTCGAAGCTGTGCCTGGCGTCGTTGCTGCGACGCCCATCCTGAGCGAGCCGTTCATAGGACAGTCGCTGTACATCATGAAGGTAGCGCGCGTCGAGCAGGCGCCAGCGGATCGGATCCAGAACCCAATCGTTCCGTTTGAATTCGCCGGTCCGGACTACTTCCGTACTCTCGCCCTCCCGATCCTCCGCGGACGAGCCTTCACCGAATCGGACACGAAGGCCTCCGCGCTGGTCGCCATCGTGAATGAGACGCTCGCCAAACAGCTCTGGCCTAACGAGAACGCGATTGGGAAGCGACTCGTTCAAGTGACTGGCCACGCTGGCGACACAGCATTCATCGTTGTGGGCGTGGCTGCCGACACGCGCTTCCGGGAGCTCAAGACCGTGGGCCCGGTGGTGTACTTCGAATGGGAGCAGGCGGACGGCGGCTTTCCTGCTCTCCTCGCCATGCGCACCACGCGGCCTTTGGCGACCGTGCTTCCTATGCTGCGTTCCGCGTCGCGCGAGATCGGTCCAGCTCTCGTTCTCTGGAAGTCGCAGAGAATGGATCAGCTGCTCGACGCGCCACTTGCGCAGCCGCGACTGAGCGCGCTCCTGCTGTCGGGCTTCAGCGTCATTGCCGTGTTGCTCTCGGCCATCGGTCTCTATGGCGTGATGGCGGCAGGCGTTAGGCGGCAGACGCACGAGATTGGCGTGCGGATGGCGCTCGGCGCAATGCCAAGCATGATTCGTCGTCTCGTGCTCGGGCAGGTGTTCGGTTTGGCCGGAGCGGGGGTGATCGCCGGACTCGCCGGCGCGCTTGCCGCCTCCCGCTTGCTGCAGTCGCTGCTCTTCAACGTGAGTCCGATCGATCCTCTGACGCTCACCGGCGTGAGCGTCCTGCTGGTGGCCGTCGCGACGGTCGCGGGCTACGCACCGGCGCGTCGGGCGGCGCGCATCGATCCAGTGGAGGCGCTGCGCGCGGATTAGCGTTTACGGCAAACGAGGCCGCCGGTCGATGCGACCGTCCGGATAACCCTGCACGTACCCGATGACGCGACCGACGGAGTCTCGCTCGAATGCGATGAGCGCTCCGACGCCATCGGGACTGAACACGCTCGCCGAGACGGGCACCAAGCGCGCACCAGGTGGAAATCCAGTGAGCGTTGCCACGAGATGTCCATCTTGCCAATGGACGTCGTCAACGATGCCAGGTGCTGCCGCATACTTCCCGACGAAAGCTTGGAGCGCGGCCGAGTCGGCGGCGACTGCCTGCACCGGCGCGACGTACCAGGCCTGCATGTGATGAACGAGCTGCCACCGACCGGCGCGTTTGGCGAATACGTCGAGGACACGCCACCGCGCGGGGAAGTCAACGCCGCCAACCGATCGATGATCTGCGCGGCGAAAGCTCACGAGCGCAACATTCCCCAAGCCTTGCACCTCGACACTATCCACGTCGAAGTGAACCGCAGGGTTCTGCACATGGCTTGCGGCTGCCAACAATTGCGTCTTCGACGCCTTGTCTCCCGATGCTCCGACGAGCCACACGAGATCATCGGCGAGGCGCCATCCCAGTGCCGCGCTGTCGCCGCGCGAGATGGCGGTATATACGCTGTCGACGATGCCTCGGAATTCGCGCGGGTTGACCTGCGCGCTCGACGGCCGAGCCATAGTGATGAGGAGAGCGACAGTATCTAGGTGCAGCAATTTGACAATCATTCGGGCGTGTCCACCAAGGTGAATTCCATGAAGACATAGCGCCGAGCTGACGCAGCAGTGCCTCAACAATCATTCACGCCCGCGATTGGGTCAACGAGTGCGTACCTACGGCATACGACTCGCGTAGGACACGCCAAGACATTTCATCGTCGCGGACATCACACCCGAGCAGACATGCGCGAGACCATTGGAATACGAGTACTCGCGGTGATTGCCGCGATGGTAGCGTTGTCACTCGGCAGCCAGTTCTTCGTTCCGCTCGCCTTCGGTTTGCTCCTATCGGTGGTGCTCCACCCGATTGTCGGCGCGCTACGGCGGGTTCGGATACCGGATGTTTTGGGTGCTACGATCGCCGTGCTTTTCGCGTTGGTCATACTCGTACTGGCGATCGGCTTGCTCGAGCCGCCGGTTCGCGCCGCCGTCGGCGAGCTTCCGCAGACGCTCACGACAGCGCGCACGCGACTTCAATCGTTGGGTATCCCGTTGCCCGGCGGCAAAGATTCCGCTTCGACTCGTGCGAAGCCGGCCTCCACTTCTACTGCGGCGTCGGATACATCGGCGAACGCAGCGGGGTCCAAAGGCGGCGGACAATCGGTTCCTTCGGGGATTGGCCCAGCCATCGCGCGGGCATTCGGAATCACCGCGTCGGCGCTCTTTGCTTTCGTCGAAGTCCTGCTTCTCGCGTTCTTCGTTTTGGCGGCGGGCGACGCGTGGCGCGACAAGGTGCGGTTCGCGAGCCGGTCGCCGGAGAGCGCCCAGCAAACTCTCAATACAACTCATGAGATTCGACGCGTCGTACTGCGCTATCTTCTGGTGAACGTCATCATCAATGCCGCGCAAGGCATTCTTGTCGGGGCGATCGTCTGGATGCTCGGCTTTCCGTCGCCAGTGTTATGGGGCGTGCTCACTTTCATCGCCGAATTCATTCCGTATTTCGGGGGAGCCGCTATGGTTGGCTTCCTGTTGTTGACGGGCATCGCTGCCGGTAATGGCATCGGTCACGCGCTGTTGGCTCCCGCGGCATATCTGCTGATTACGACTTTACAAAACAATCTCGTGAGCCCGGCGGCCTACGGGCGAAGCCTTCGGCTCAACCCGACGGCAATTCTCGCGGGCGTGATGTTCTGGGGAGTGGTGTGGGGAATCGCCGGTGTGTTCCTCGCGGTCCCGCTCCTGGCTACGATCCGGATCATCGCTGAAAAGAACGACGCTCTTAGTCCGTTGGCAGTCTTCTTGGCCGACTGACGGACGCGCTCCTGGCAGCCGAGCTTCCGTGCGAAGCAACGCCCGATGCTCTTTCAGAGGGACGAAGCACCGCCGAGAAAGCGCAGTTGGGGAAGTGAAACATCTCATCTTGGCGTAGAGATTTTACTGCTGTGCGGGCTTGGAGCTCTGTCGGCTCGCGAATGGCGCGATTCGACGCTCCGCACGCTCGCTCGACAATTGGACTCTCCACGCAGAGCAGTTCACTTCGATTCGATGTTGTCGAAGGCCATGATGGTGCGTTGCCGTCGACGCGCATCCATAGTCCACCGTCGGCGATGTCGCGCGACTTCACGAAGGCGCTGAAGCGCACACGCTTGCCGCGGAAGCTGTCGCCACGAACGACCTGCATCAGTGTCGCGAAGCCGTTAGGCATGCTCGTGCGTGCCGAGATGTGACCGCTCGATGATCCACCGTGTGCCAGGCTCGGGTCGATACCGATGCGGTACTCCCCGGTCGCGCTGGCCGCCGGCGTCCAACCATTGACCAGCTCATCCTCCTTCGCGGCCAGTTCTACTGCTGCCGTCTCACGCAGCGTGTCCGCCGGAATCTCACCCGTGCCGCCGACGTATCGGGAAGCCGTTTCGAGCACCTCGTCGCGAGCGGCGCGAATGCCGGCTATTGTAGGCGTCACCGCCACCTGCGGTTGGAGTCCCACTCGTTGGAGGCGCCGCCCGTCGGCGTGGCGCACGTCGAGACCACTGAACGACATCGTTATGCTTCCGGGAAGAGCAAGCGTCGTCAGGTCGCCATTCGCTCCGTTTGTCGGCGACCCGATGAAGGTGGTGCCGTTCGCCGCCTCGAAAAACAGACCTGTATGCTCCGCTTGACTGATCGTGCGCTCATCGATGAGCATCACCGTATGGCCGCCATACTTCGGAACATTCTGCGCCGGAGGGATTGGCTGATCGAAATAAAATGGCGTCGCCCGCGCGGTGTCTGGTGAGGGGGCAATGACGAGGCATCCAGAGTAAGCTGGAGACCGGCTTCAAGGAGATTCTTCGCCACAACACCGACGACTTCACGGCAGCGTATCTCGACTCGGCAAGCGGCCTGTTCGTTCCGGCGCCGAGCCGGGCGAGCGGCTTCGATTACCGTGAGCAGATCGGGGCTGGATATGCACTGCTGTCGGAGCGACTGGGAAAAGTGCAGGCCCAGGGCGGCCTTCGGCTGGAGGAAGCCGTGACGCAGTTCTCGCTGCCCGCGAGCAAGTCTAACGTGAGCCGGAATGACAACCGATACGCGAGCGCGTTCCCGAGTGGAATCCTGTCGTACAATTTCACCGACCTGCGTTCGTTCAAGCTGAGTTATTCGAGGCGCATCAGCCGGCCCAATCCATTTCAGCTCAGCCCGACCGAGTACCGACAGGATGCACGAAACATCTTCCATGGCAACCCCGAGCTTCGGCCGGAGTACACCGACGCGTACGAGCTCGGGCTCCAGGAATCGCGTAACTGGGGAACGTTGCAGCTCACGCCATACGTGCGCCGTACGGCGCACGCGGTGCGTTTCATCCGCACCGTCGACTCCAGTGGCGTGGCGGTTGGCACTTTCGATAACGTCGCGAGCACGTTGCAGACGGGAACGGATCTCAACGTCACGTATCATGGCGGGCCGCTCACGGTGTTCACCGGTGGGAGCATCTATCGCTATTCGAGTGACGCGGGCAATCTCGCTGGTGGAAACTTTTCGACGCGCACGTCGGTGTGGATGGCGCGTTTCAACGCCACGTGGAAGCTGTCGTCGATGCTGGATGCCTCGCTCTCGGGTAATTACCGTTCGGCGATGGCGACGGAGGGTGGATCGGTGACGGCGTTCGTGTTCTCGAATGTCGGGCTTCGGTACAAGCTCTGGAAGGACAAGGGAAGCCTAACGCTTCGCGCGACCGATCCATTCGGCCTGATGAAGTGGGGTTCGGTGACGGCGAACCCCGAGGTGATTCAGGAGACGATTCGGAACTTCGGCGTGCGCGGCATCTATCTGACCTTCTCGCGCAACTTCGGCCAGCAGCTCAAGCTGCGCCCGAAGCAGATGGAGCAAGAGCCGCAAGCGCCGGCGCAGCCTGGTGTGCCCTGACCCTAGCGGCCTGACTGGTCACGCGCTCGCTCAGGCATTGTAACGCGACGCAACACACCATGTGGAGGTAGTGCGAGAATGCCCAACGAGCTACCTGAGACGACCGATCTCGTTAGAGAGATGCAACAGTACTATGATCGGCGAGCGCCCGTGTACGATCATTCGATGGGCTACGACGATCCAGCGATCGTCGAAGCCATCGCGCCGGTCGTCGAGGTACTGTGTGAGGAGATGCGCGAACGCACCGTTCTGGAGATTGCGTGCGGGCCAGGTTTCTGGACCGAGCGTGTGGCCCGTGTCGCACGTCGGATTCTCGCAACCGATTATAACGAATCCACGCTACTGCTGGCGGACAAGAAGGAGATGCCAGGGCGCGTGGATTTCATGCGAGTCGACGCCTACGATCTTTCGCCGATCAATGATTCTTTCGACGCGGCATTCGCCGTGGATTGGCTTGCTCACGTGCCGCAGTCGCGCCTCAGCCGCTTTCTCGTGGGACTGCATGACCACCTGTCGCTTGGGGCGCGAATCACTTTCTGCGATCAAACGCCACGGGATACCTCATGGACGGGGCTGTACGATGTCGAGGGGAACCATCTCCAAGAGCGACAGCTGTCAGATGGCTCACGCCATCGCGTCATCAAGCACTTTTTCAGTGACGATGAGCTCACTCGGCTCTTCGAGCCATACGCTCGCGATCTGATGATTCGGCGCCTTGCTGGAGCTAGGCGAGTTCTCGTCTCTTATACGCTCGCTCCACGTTAGGCGTGGCGCTCAGGCTCGTCGATTAGTGGATGATCGACACCCACCCGCCCTCGTTCGAGACCACGGCAACCGCGCCGGATTCGTCGAACGCAATGCGACGCGGCGTGCCCGCTACCGGGATGGAACTGACCTTGGCACGCGAGACGCGGTCAACAACCCAGAGCATCCCAGCAAGTGCACTCGTCGCGTAGAGCTGCGTTCCGTCTGGCGTTAGGCTCAATCCGAACATCGGCGCACCCATCTCGATATTGGTCTTCAGCGTACCGTTCGCCTCGTCGAGGACATGAATCTGATTGGATGCTTCGTCGGCGACATACAGCTCCTTGCCGTCGACCGATACCGCGATGTCCTGCAGCAGGCCTCCCAGATTGATCGTGCGCGCCACGGTATTCGAGCGTGTGTCAACGACGGTGATCACACCACTCGTGGCCGAGACGTAGAGCTTGTTGCCGTCTGGCGAGAGGGCGAGACCGTTCGCACCGCCGCCGACAGGCAGTGACTTCTCGATCGTATGGCCTGGCAGCGCGATGACGCCAAGGCTACCGACAGACGCCGTTGCGTAGAGGTGCTTCTCGTCTCGAGAGGTAAGCACGCGGAACGTATTGGACGGTCCGCTCACGAGCACTGTTTGGACTTTTGCTGTGAGGTCCACGAATCCGATCGTTGCGTCCTGCTGGTTCGTGACCGCGGCAGAAGTGCCAGTGCCGAACAGCACGATTCCCGTTGGAACGGTGCCGACGCGGATCGAGTCGAGTACGTGCGCGCTGCCGATGTCGAAGCGAACGATTTGTGAGGCGTCCAGCTGTGTAACGACGCCGGTCGTACCGAATAGGCCTATACCATACGGTCGCGCACCGATTGCAACTGTGGCGGCGACGACACCGGCTGGATGCGTCTTGCCTTTCGGTATGCCCGGGCCGACCGAATCCGAGCACGCGCACAGCGCGATGGCCGACGCGAGGATCACACATCGTAGCCGAAGATCAGTGCTTGCTCGCACGTGGACCTCCAAAAAAAGGAACTTAGGCTGCTCGAATGAGAGGCGAAAACGGGCGCCTAATGTTTCGCCGAAAATATCCCTTTGCGCTTTCGCGAGCTAGGGACAAATCGCCCGCCGGGGCGCGGGAGATGCTGGAGGGAATCGTTACGAATGTCTCAACTTGGGAACGTCTCATATCTGTATCTCACTTGCAGCGGGTCGTTGTTCAGCAACTGCTATGCGCCGTACTCAGCGCTGCGGGCATTCCTTCAGCTCAATTTCGGCTTCTTTGGTGCTGCCGTCCTGGCGGCGCCGGCCGCAACCACGGTAACTGTGTACGATCTTGGACAATGCATCGCGAGGAACGGAATCGAGTAGCCGGAGCTCTGTGTTATGACTGAGAGCAATGACGCAAACGTGGCCATCATCGCCTGTCCTATTTGCGGTACGTCGATCGATCTCGAGAGAGACATCGTCGCGGACGGCCCCGCCGTTGAAGACCGTGTGTGGGCATGTGCGAATGGCCACCGCATCAGCGTTGAGATTCGGGAAACCTTCTCAGCGGATGAGGCGGGCGACAACGGAAGTGACTACCGAGACAGCTAGCGCCCCGAATGCCCGCTTGGCACTTTATCGATCCGCAAGGTGTTGCCTGGATGGTCTTGGCCGGCTTGCCTGAGGAATACCCAGTATCAGCGGCTCCCCGCGATATCGCTGGTTTCGGCGGATTCACCTTTCGCTCGAGCTCAGGCGAGCTGAGAGTTCTCGCCGCTGAGTCAATGCCGCGGCCGCACAGCGCTGACATCAATGTGCCGCCCTACGGCAGTGGCTCGCGCATCTCTGCGTTTGCCGTTCCGGATTGGAATGCTCTCCTGAGCAAAGCGTCATCCTGGCCAGCGTAGCTCGCGGAAGCGCTCCGGCCGCATCCACGTCGACGCCAACGACACCTCGCGGCAGTCTATGGGCTCGTCAGAACGACGGCGCCGGGTTGACCTCCCGAGAAACGCGGGGTGCGAGGAAACCGTACATAGAGGAGGCACCCGCCGGTGGTCTCATCATGATCTGTACATTCACGGGTGCACAGCGACGCGCGAACCTTTGCCAGCGCACGTGTTGTCACCTTTGTGGGAGATTGCCGTGACTCGTTTCTGTCTGCTGTCCTTCGCGGGTCTCGTGGTTGGAAGCGTCGCCCTCTTGCCGGCCTGTCACACGCGTCTTGGTGCGAAGGACACGAACGTGACCTTGACGGAGCAATGCTCGCAGTCCGACTTCGCCGAGATCGATCCGGGGCGTGCGATCACCGCCACCATCCATGCCAGCCGGAAGGGAACGTGCGCGAAGGTAAAGACCTGTAACTACCCGACCCGCGAAGTGAACAGCGATAGCCTGGCGATCGCGCGCTGCCGTGCGGAACTGAAGAAAGTGGAATGAGAGCACCGGTCGCAGGCGCCACGCCGACCCGGTCACCACGATTGCCATGGCGGTTCCGCCGTACCTGCTATATGAGGTAGGCATCATCGCCCGGCGCCGCATCACTCCGCGCCGTGGCTAGTCGGAGTTCTTTCGCACGACCCATGTTGTCATGCAGCGCAGATTCTGCACGACGCTCGTCTTGATGGGATCGAGAAGCTCGCCACCGAGGCGTTGGGTCGCGTCCATCAGCATCCGTTCGTCAACGAGGAAGCGCTCGCTCCCGTCCGGCACTCTGTATCGCCGGCCATCGATCTGTTGGAATCGTCCTTCCATTCCAATCGTGGATGCAAGGCGGCAGAACAACATTCCACCAGACCGAAGCGCGCGCCACATGGAGGCGAGCATCGCCCAGAACTGTGCCTCGTCGCGCGCGAAATGAAGTACGGCGCTACTGATCACGACGTCCGCGCTGGAGTCCGGGAACGTCCTTGCCTCGACCGACTCGACGCGGAAGTTGTCGCGCGACAACCTGGGTGCAACCTCCGCGGCGAGACGGCGCACGGCCTCGATCGCCTTCGGATCTTGGTCAACGCCGCACACGTCGTACCCGCTGCGCAGCAGATACTCGATGTTGCGCCCGCCACCGCAGCCGGCATCGAGAACGCTCATGCCGGGTGTGATGCGCCCTCGCAGAAGCTGATCGAAGACATAGATGTCGATGTTGCCGAACTGCTTGACGACTGCGTTTGTGCTCACGGTCATGAGATGCCCGACTCCCTAGTAATATTCAATCACTCAAGAATATGGCGCACATGGAATCGACGTGGACTGAAGTGGACGCGTATTTCGCCGAGCGATTGGCACCCAACGACGCGGCGCTGGAAGCCGCGTTGGCGGAGAGCGAAAGTGCAGGGCTGCCCCCCATCAGCGTTACATCGACTCAAGGAAAATTCCTCCAGCTCCTCGTTCGCATTCGCAACGCTCGGCGCATTCTGGAGATCGGCACGCTTGGCGGCTATAGCACGATCTGGATGGCCCGCGCGCTGCCGCCCGGTGGCACGATCGTGACGTTGGAAATCGACCCGAAGCACGCGGAGGTCGCGAAACGCAACATCGAACGAGCGGGTCAGCGCAGCGTGGTGCAGATTCGCGTCGCGCCGGCTGCCGAGAGTTTAGCACAGATGAAACAGGAGGGCGTTGCTCCCTTCGATTTCGTGTTCATCGATGCGGACAAGGCAAGCACGGCGCAGTACTATGACGCGTCGCTCGAGCTCTCGCGTCCGGGGACGCTGATCGTGATCGACAACGTTGCTCGGGAAGGGAAGGTGATTGACGCCGACAGCGACGACGAAAGTATTCGTGGAATCCGGCGTGGGGTGGATCGCATCACGAACGACCCGCGCGTATCGGCGACTGCGATCCAGACAGTGTCGAGCAAGGGCTACGACGGCTTCATCCTCGCGGTAGTGCTTTAGCTCGAGTGCTTGCGAGCCGGCATCAGTGCGGTGTGACGGCCGGTCTGGAAGACTTGGTGGTGGGTTGAGGCTCCGTAAGCAATCGCGTGGTGAGCCGCTGTGCCGCTTCGAGCCGATCGATAGAAGCCGTAGCCTTCAAGGTCGCTTGCTCGAGCCGAGTGAGACGCACGTCCAGCGCTTGCAGCATGGGTGGCGTGGTTTCATCGCGACCACGGTAGCGGCCGAGCATCCATGCACCATAGAGCACGGCGCCAACGAGCGAGAAGCTGCCGCCGATGATGAGCAGTGGGAGCAGTTGCGCGATATCCATCTGACTCGACTCCGCGTGAGGACGAGTGTCGTACGAGATTGCTTTTGTTTTGTTTCTGTGTGGAACCCAGCGGTGATTTCGGGAAAAGCGAGATGAAGGTTTTGGTGAGCGGCGAGAGAGGAGCCATCAGCTCCGGCTCATTCGAGGTGGCGACCAGCCTGCCTGGCCCGCTTTGAGCTCTTGAAACTTGCCGCCGCAGGCGGCCGTTGGTAGAGTGTCTACCATTAGTGGTAGACACTCTACTATCGCACCGATGCCGCGACGCGACGACGAGAAGCTCGAGCTCCTGCAAGGTACGCTCGATATGCTCATCCTCAAGACACTCCTATTTGGGCCGGCGCACGGGCACGGGATAACGACCTTCATTCGGCAGACGACGAGTGAGCTCCTGGTCGTGGAGCACGGATCGCTCTACCCCGCGCTTCACCGACTGCAGCGTGACGGATTCATTTCGTCAAGATGGGAAAAAGCGCCCGACAAGAACCGGGAGCTCAAGTTCTATCGCCTCACCGCGGCGGGGCGGCGACAGTTGAGCAAACAGCAATCGAAGTGGGAGGACCTCGTGCGCGCGATTGGCAGCGTCATGAATCCCTTGCCGGAGGGCTGAGCCATGCTGCGCCGCTTCATGCTTCGTGTCACCAAACGCGGAGCGCCCACCGACGATGAGATCGCGCGTGAGCTGCGCGATCATCTCGAGCTCGATGCAGAGTCACTCACATCGTCTGGCGCTACGTCAGAGGCGCGCTTCATGAGCCAACGGAGATTCGGCAACGTGACCAACGTGAACGAAGCGGTGCGCGAGGTATGGCGATGGACTTGGCTCGAGCAGCTCGAGCAAGACGCTCGCCATGGAATGCGCGCGCTGGGGCGCAGTCCGCTCTATGCCGGGGCGGTCGTCATCACGCTGGCGATGGGCATCGGCGCGGTTTCGGCGGTTTACAGCTTCTCGCGTGCCATCCACGATCCGTTTCCCCGGCTGCCGTCGGACCGCCTGCTTTGGATTACGCAGGCGAACGCGTCGTGCGGCGTCGACTGCACGCAGGCGTCGCCAGCGGCACTCGCGGCTCTCGAAACACGCGCGCCCTCGATCACGGCAATCGGCACGTTCCACTCGAGCGTCGCGCTTCGTTCGTCGAATGGAAGCGAGGCGCTCAACGCATTCGGCGTCTCTCCGAACACGTTCGAGACAATGGAAGCCCCATTCGCAGTTGGACGAGGATTCCCGAAAGATGCGGGGCAACCTGGCGCGCCGAAGTATGTCATCCTCTCCTACGATTTCTGGCAACGTCGGTTCGCTGGTAGCCGCGGAGTAGTCGATTCTACGATAAGCCTTGGCGAGCAGCCGTTCTCCGTGATCGGCGTGCTCGGAACGGAAGTCGTTTTCCCAACGGCGGGGGACGTCTACACACCGTTTACGCTGCATCCCGAGGAGGCAGTGGACTACGCGGCGCGGCAGTACGACGTGTTCGCGCGTATCGCCCCCGGGGTATCGTTCGCGAAGGCGGTGGCCGAAGTGCGCACGATCGGCGCGCAGTTGGTTCGTGAGTCGCCGAAAACCGACAGCGGCTGGGTGCTCCGGGCGCGGCCAATCGCCGACTATCATACCGATGACGTCGCGATCCTCGTGCAGATCTCCGGGGTTGCCGCCCTTCTCGTGTTTCTCGCGGCGTGCATGAGCGCCGCGAACCTCGCGCTGTCGCGTCTCGCGGCGCGCCGTCACGAGCTGACACTGCGCACTGCGCTTGGTGTGCGTCGCTGGCGTCTCGCGCGTCACCTGCTCACCGAATCGCTGATGTTGTCAGTCGTCGCCAGTGTGTTCGGGACAATGCTCGCCTGGTGGGGCGTGCACGCGATACGCGATGGGATTCCGGCAGACTTCGCCGCGTTCGTGCCCGGATGGGCGAGGCTGGGGCTCGACGGACGCACCTTACTCTTTGCGCTCGCGTCGGCAGTGCTGGCGATGATGGCGTTCGCGGCGCTGCCAGTGCTTCGCGCGACGAGGGTGAATCTCGCCGGTGTGCTCTCCGAGGGGGGACGCGCGAGCACGGTGGGCATGCGGAGCACACGGACACGCGCGACACTCATCGTGCTCGAGGTGAGCATCGCGCTCGTATTGCTCACCGGGGCGACGCTGCTCACGCGCAGCGTGCGCAACATGGTTCGCGGTGATGCGGGCGTGCGGCTCGAGCATGCCCTCGTGATGCATCTCACCTTGCCGCCGCAGATGACCGACTCGGCTCAGATCGAGTTCTATCGACGCCTCGACGCGAATCTGCAAAGCGAGCCAGGCGTCCTGGCGGGAGGCCTAACGACGACGACGCCATTGAGCAACAACTCATCTGGCGTCTTGTTCAGGATTCCCGGCCGACCACCGGAGGCGAACGGGCGTGGCCTCTCCGCGACCGATCAGCACGTGACACCGGGCTACGCGGCCGCGGCGGGAATGCACATAGAAGAAGGGCGAATGATCGGTGCGCAAGATGAGGCGTCGCGCGCGGCGCAACGCTCGATCGTCGTGAACCGCTATATGGCGACCGCGCTATGGCCGCACGTGAGCGCCCTGGGCCGAGTGGTGGTGATCGGCGATGTGCAGTGGAGGGTGGTCGGGGTCGCGTCAAACGTATATCACGGAGGCCTCGACGAGCCGCTCCGCTATGCCGTGTATCGGTCCCTTTATCAGGCGCCGACACCGTACGCGTCGCTCGCAGTGTGGACGCGTGGCGACCCGTCGGCGATGCGCGACGCGATTCGGAGCGTCGTCGCGCGCACCGAGCCGAGCGTCGCCGTGGGGGACGTGAGGACAATGATCGAGATGCAGGCGCGGCACGTGTCGGCGTTCACGATGATGGGCGGTATGCTAGCCGTCCTCGCAACCGTGACGATGACGATTGCGGCGGTCGGCCTGTATGGCCTGATCGCCTATGGCGTCGCGCAGCGGAAGCGTGAGATCGGTGTGCGCATTGCCCTCGGCGCCCGTCCGGCCGACATCGTGCGGCAGATCGGTGCCGGCGCTGCGAAGCTCACGATGGTCGGGATCGCGCTCGGTGTCGTGGGCGGATTGCTCTTCACGCGAATGCTGAGCGTGATGCTGTATCGGGTGACCGCGAGCGACTCCACGACGTTCGTCGGTGTATCGCTCGCCCTACTTACCGTGGCTCTGACGGCGGCGCTCATTCCTTCGTGGCGCGCCGCGCGCGTGGATCCGACAATAGCGTTGCGCGACTAGCGCAGCAGTGGAGCGTGAGCCTAACGCGCAACCATGCTCGATCCAGCGATCAATGCCAGCGTGCCACTCAATCGTGCGATGTGGCCGCCAGCCGGTGCGAGACGCTCCGCGGTGATCACTGTTGCGACGAGTAGCATCACGCGCGTATCCATCAGACCCGCCGCCAGGAGAACGACCATCGGCGCGGCGCAGCTCAGGCTGCACGCAACACCGAGTCGGCAGCCGTTTTGCCAGGCCGTCCTCACCGTCGAGCGTGCCGTCGTTGCACACGTTGGGCGACAGCGAAGGAGTTGCCTCCCCTTCCATCGTGACACCTGCAGTGCGCCGGCGCAGAGAAGCGCTATCCCTAACGCTAATGGCGTGACGGGAGGCAGCACGGTGTCTATCGCGAACAACACGAGGCCGATCGCGCTCCAAACGCTAGCGTAGCCGACGGCGAAAAGCGACGTGTTTTGCCAAGGCCGCGGCGAGCCGTTCGCGCGCAGATGGAAATAATGGTGCCAGAGAGTGGGCGCGACTGATGGTAGCATCATCGCTACCATCATCGCCACCGTCATCAGTCCCGTCGTTTGCGGAGAAGTCATTTGCATGAGTTGACCGAAGCAACTTGCTCGCCCCTCTGGATGAGAGCTGGTTACCGCGCCGAGTACTTGTCGCGATGGCGCAGCCAAACGCCGCGCTCGTTGCGGCCCAGTGGGGCGCGGTCGAGCCACTGATACATCCCCCACAAACCATCGAGTCCGCGCGCGAACGTCGAATACGTGTGGTAGACCGCTCCGTCGCGTAGCGCGAAGGCGCTCATACCCGGGCGCTCGCGAAGATACGTCGCGACGTCGGTGCCGGTGGATGCCGCGATTTGGCCGACGGGCGTCTCACTGCCGAGCTGATTCCACTCCGGGAGCGTTCGCTTCAGCACCGCTTCGGGCATCGCGGCTTCGCGCCGATAGTTGTACTCGATGGCGCCGCTCTTTTGCTCCAGCTCCGTGAACGCGACGCTGAAGTCGAAGTTGAAGTTGCCGCCGAACGACGATGCCCATGGGAATGTCCAGCCCATGCGCTGCCTGTAGGCCTGCAGCTTCGTGAGGGGAGCACGCGACACGGCGTATAGCGACACGTCGTGATTCTCGAGGTGCATGGCGATGCCATTGAAGCCATCGGCGATGCTCGAGCACGACGGACAGCCCGCGGTGTAGTCCGGCCCGAACATGAAGTGGTAGACGAGGAGCTGCGAACGTCCGCGGAACAGATCGGCGAGCGACACTCTTCCTTCGTCGGTGTCGAACTGGTAATCCTCTTCGACGCGCACCCAGGGCAGCGCCTGCCTTTTGCGCGCGAGCTCGTCGCCGCGGCGCGTCAACTCCTTTTCTGCTTCCAGCAGCTCGAGTCGGGCGGTCAACCATTCTTCCTGTGTTCCGGTCATCAATGTCGCGGTCATTGTCGTTTCTCCTAGTGTTACATCGTGGAGTGTCGTGGTGGACGGGGGATAGATTAGGATCCGCGCACTCGAGGGTGTGAGTAACAAGTGTGACGAGATTCCGATGGACTCGATGATCTTCGCCGCCGCGCGATTGCTGGCGGCCGGCGACCCATTTGGCGCGTTGAACCGTGTGGCGCTGCGCGATGACGCGGCGGCGCTCGCGCTGCGCGGGATCGCCATGGCACAGCTCGGAGATCTCGAGCGCGCACGTGTACTGCTCAAGCGCGCGGCGAAAGCCTTTGGGCCACGCGAGGCAGTGGCGCGCGCGCGATGCGTTGTCGCCGAGACCGAGATCGCTCTGGTGACGCGAGACCTCGGCTGGCCTCTCAGTGCGCTCGATGCGGCGCAAGCGACGCTCGCGCATCACGGCGACATTGTGAATGCCGCGCATGCGCGACATCTCACCGCACGCCGGCTTCTTCTCACTGGACAGTTGGACGACGCCGAGCGCGCCATCGCCGATCTCGACGTGTCGCTGTTTCCGCCTGCTTCGCGAGCAGCGTTCGAGCTCGTCGTCGCGGGCATCGCGTTGCGGCGCCTTCGCACGCGCGCGGCGCGCGACGCACTCGCTCGTGCCGCCACCGCGGCAAAGGCTGCCGGCATCGCATCTCTCGTGGCGGAGGTCGAGCGGGCGTCGCTGGCGTTGGAAGCCCCGGCGGCGCGACTCATTCGGAAGGGCGCGGAACGGCCGCTCCTTCTCGAGGAGGTCGAAGCCGTTGTGGCGTCGGACGCATTGATTGTGGACGCACTACGCAATGCCGTTAGGCAATCCGGCGCGTCGATATCGCTAGCGACGCGTCCCGTGCTCTTCGCCCTTGCTCGCGCTCTCGGCGAAGCGTGGCCTAACGACGTTGCTCGCGACGTGCTCCTTACGCGCGCATTCGGCGCGAAGTCTGTGGACGACTCACATCGAGCACGGCTGCGCGTCGAGATCGGCCGGCTACGCGTGGAGCTGCGTCATGTCGCCGACATCCGTGCGACGAAGCGCGGCTTTGCGCTCGCGCCACATCGGTTAGCCGAGGTGGTGGTGCTGGCGCGTCCTATAGAAGAGGAGCACGCGTCGGTGCTCGCGCTGCTCGACGACGGTGAAGCGTGGTCGACGTCTGCACTCGCTCTCGCAGTCGGAGCGAGTCAGCGCACCATGCAGCGGTCATTGGAGGAGCTCGCACGGGAGGGCAAGGTGCAGTCGTTCGGCCGCGGTCGCGCGCGCCGATGGATCATGCCGCCCATCGTCGGATTCACGACAGCATTGTTACTCCCCGCCGCGCTGCCGATCGAATAACGTCACGTCATGCGACAATCCAAAGCAGAGATCATTCGCGAGTACGGCCCCTTTCCGAGAGCGACCAACGTTGGCGGCGTGACGTACGACGGAGAGTCGGTGTGGTTTGCGGCTGGAGACTCGATGCGCGCCTTCGACCCCGCGACCGGTGAGGAACTTCGCGCGATCGATGTGCCGGCACACGCCGGTACGGCATTCGACGGCGAGTTTCTGTATCAGATCGCCGAGGCGAAGATTCAGAAGATCGATCCGCAGACTCGGCGCATCGTGTCGACGATTCCAGCGCCCGCGGGCGGCGGCGATTCAGGTCTCGCGTGGGCGGAAGGCACGCTCTGGGTGGGCGAGTATCGCGCGCGCAAAATTCATCAGGTCGATCCACGTACCGGCGAGATTTTGCGGACCATCGAATCGAATCGATTCGTCACAGGCGTGACGTGGGTGGAGGGCGAGCTATGGCATGGCACGTCCGAGGGGGCTGAGAGCGAGCTTCGGCACATCGATGCGAAGAGTGGGGAGGTGCTCGAGAGACTCGAGATGCCGGAAGGAACGATGGTGTCGGGGCTCGAGTCCGATGGGTCGGATCGATTCTATTGTGGAGGGGGAAAGAGTGGCACGGTGAGGGCGGTTCGACGTCCGCGCTGATACAAGTCATCTCGACGGGGAGCTCCGCTCCCAACGAGCCCGGAGGATGTCTTTGGGAAGTGCACACCAGCGGGGCTGAGTGCCGCCCGTCATCCTGAGCGACAGCGAAGGATCTGCTGTTCTTGTTTGGATGAGAAATGCTTCTTGCGTTCGCGAGATGATCGATTGCGCCAATTTGCATTCGCGAAAAAGCCGGACTAGCAGCAATCGGCAACATTTGCGAAATTCTCGCCCTTCCGCCGGCATCAACAAGCAGTGTCAGTTTTTCGCGAGGAGCCATGCGCTACAACCCATCATTGAAGCGGCAGCGCCAGACGTTGGGCGGCGGTGCTATCCTCGTCATGCTGGCGGGTACGGTCTTCGCTCAAGCTCCGGCGACATCTCGAAGACTCGAGGCGAGCGACATCCACGTCGCAGCGCAGGGCGAGTGGGTCAGCCTGGGCATTCTGCCGAATGGCTGGGTGCGAATGCGCAACGCGAGTCTGCGAAAGCTCGTTGCCGTCGCATATGGCCTGCCGGACAGCATCGTTACCGGCGGCCCAGCGTGGGTCGATTCCGATCGGTTCGACATCGTTGCCCGGCTCACGCCTTCGCCACGAGAAAGCGTGTTGCTCAGGTTGCGGACGATCCTGGCGGATCGGTTCAAGCTCAACGTGCGACATGTTACGATGCATGATACGGTCTACGCTCTCACAATCGCGAGCGGTGGACCCAGGCTTCAGCGCTCGGCGACGACAGGCGATCCGTCGTGCGACCTCGTTCCTGGCGTTCCGCGACAGTTACATGTCGGCTGTGGCTCGTATGGGATGTCTGATCTTGCGACGTTGATGCCGCGAATCGCGGGCGGCTACATCGCGTATTCCGTCGTCGATCGAACGGGGCTCGCGGGCGCGTACGATTTCCAGCTCCACTGGATGGCGAAAGGCGCGCACGATGCGGCCGTTGCCGCCGCGGCTGCCGGCGCTCCCGCCGACACGCTCGCGCTCTCAATCTTCGACGCGCTCGGCCGACTCGGACTTGCGCTTGAGAAGCGCGACACGCCTAGCGACGCCCTCGTCATCGTATCGGCGACGCGACCGCCTCTCACGAAGTCGTCGCCGTTAGGCGCAAGCGGCCTCACCTCCGACCAGCGCGCGAGCGTCGATCGCTACGTCGCCGGCGAGATGAAGAAGAACCATGTGCCCGGGCTTGCGGTCGGCGTCTACCGCCGCGGTGAGATCTTGCTCGCCAAGGGATACGGATTGGCGAACGTCGAGCTGAGCGTTCCTGTCACGCCGCAAACGATCTTCCAGTCGGGATCGGTGGGCAAACAGTTCGTTTCGGCCGCCGTGATGATGCTGGTGGAGGAAGGGAAGATCCATCTCGACGACAGCATCGTGCAGTATTTCCCCGACGCGCCCGACTGGTGGAAGTCGATCCTCGTTAGGAATCTGCTCTCGCACACGTCCGGATTAGCGGAGTACGAGACGCCAGAGCGCGCGGGTAAGAAGGGCCCGTTCTATCTACGACTGGACTTCACTGAAGACGAGCTGGTGAAGAGAATCCAAGCGCTCCCGATGGAAGCGAAGCCTGGCGATGTGTGGAACTATCGCAATACCAACTACGTGCTGCTCGGCGTCATGATCCACAAGATCACCGGCAAGCATTACGCGGAGTTTCTGCAGCAGCGTTTGTTCGAGCCGTGGGGTATGACCGCGACGCGTTTGATCAGCGATGCAGACATCATTCGGAATCGTGCGGCGGGTTACGAGCCGAACGGCGCGCGCGGCATTCGCAATCAGGAGTTCGTGTCGCCCACGTTCAACTCGACGGCAGACGGAACGCTGTACTTCAACGTGCTCGACCTCGCGAAGTGGGACGAGGCACTGTACGGCACGAGTCTCCTGAAGCAGTCCAGCCTCGACCGGCTGTGGACCGTTTACCCGCTCAATGATGGCAAGCCCAATCCCGAGCATTACGGCTTTGCGTGGATGATCTCCGCCGTGAACGGACATCGCGTCATCGAACATGGGGGCGCGTGGCAGGGCTTCACCTGCCACATCGCCCGCTATCCCGACGACAGCTTGACCGTCGTTGTGCTCACGAATCTTGCCGGCGCGGATCCTGAAGAGATGGCGCACGCCATCGCCGGGCTCGTGAACAAGTCACTCTCAGCGCCGGCGGCGAACTAGTAGCCGCCTAAGCAACGGCCCTCAGTATCTCACCGTCGCCAACCACTGCACGCTCAGCGGCATCGTCGTGAACGGCGCGGCCGTCTCGTCTTCGACGAAATACTTTTCGACGCCAATCTCGCGTGCCGTGCGCAGCACGCCGCGATAGTCGATCTGTCCCGTTCCGACCGGAACCTCAGTCTCATCCGGGTTTGCCGATCCCGAGTTGACGTTCGTGGGCGTGCCTTTCTTCATGTCCTTGAGATGCAAGAGGCGCCACCGAGTCGGGTACTTCCGCAACCAGGCGACCGGGTCCGCGCCCGGACGTGAGATCCAGAACACGTCCATCTCGAACTTCACGGCATCCTCTGGAGTCTCCCGCATCAGGATGTCCATCGGCACTGCGCCGCTTGCACCAGGATGGAACTCGTAGCCATGGACGTGATAGAAGAATTGCAGCCCGCGCTCCCGCGCGGCGCGACCCCAGGTGCTGAAGTCCGCGGCGGCCCGGTGCGCGGCCTCCTCCGTAAGTGGTCCGTCGTTATGCGGAATCCACGCCGTGCCCACGTACTGGACGCCGAGCGTGCGAGCTTCGTCGAGGACGGCCGTCAGACTATCACGGAACTGCTCGTACCCAACGTGCATGGACGTGGCCCTCAGACCGGCGCGATCGAGCTCCGTCCTGAACTGCGAGGGGGTCATGCCGTAGGTGCCGGCCAGCTCCACTTCGCGAAAGCCCACCGCACGTACGCGCGCGAGCGTCCCGGGAACGTCCTTGCTGATTGGGTTGCGCACGCTGTAAAGCTGTACGCCAAGTGGACCCTTGAAGTCGCCACGCAAGACGAGGTCCTGACTGCCGGAAGGTGAGACCGTCGCGTTAGGCGCGCTCGTTGTGGCAGACTGCCCGGTAGTTCGACAAGCGGCGAGGCCGACGCCTAGGGCGAGGGCGGTGAAGAGAAGCGAGGGACGCATAGTGGCTCGACGTTTTGATATAAGGATGGGCCGATGGGAAGTCTCTTGAATCCTACTTGAAATGACCTCTCGTGTCTTGCCCGTCCGTCGATGGAGGGGCCGTTCGGGCTCAACCCCGTTTACGGAATGGTGACAATGGCAGATCAGCACCTCGAGCGTTGGTTCGCTACGCTGCCTGACGAGTGGACGCGCGGCATTGCACGACGCGTATTTTGCAGGCCGAGATGACAACGAGGCGCTAAACGCGGGGGCTGGCGCGCGAGGTCCTCAGCACCAGCGAATCGTTGCTCGTCTCACGGCGAGGGTTCGCCAAGAGTAGATTCCGCTCCGACTCTCAATTCCACGACGGCCAGTTCTGAAGCGACAACTCACGGTTTTGCAGCGACGAGTGATTCAGCGCCTTCGCGACGCCCAATACGACACCTTGGCTGATGCAGCGGAAGAAGCATGGCGTCGCGCGGAGGGCCATCCGCTCGCGGTCCCAATTTCGGACGAACGACTCGTTGCGGATTATCAAAAGGCGAATACGCAGCTGCTCACAGGTTTCGTCGATCGACGCCTTGCGCGGTGAGTATTCGTTCTCTCACGCTTCCCATCGCGCTCGCGACCGCGCTCCTTCTGCAGATCGCGACGAGCACTGCGCAGGATAAGCGGTTGACGTGGGTACCCAACCCGCGCCTGACGAATAGTTGGGTAGCGGACCCCGCGCACCATCTCTCGACCTCCACGGTGCAGTCGATCAATGCCACGATCGACGAGCTTCAGCGCGACAAGTCCATCCAGATGGCCGTCGTTGTCCTCGACTCGCTCGACGGCCTCGATCCAGCCGACGGGGCGCTTCTGCTCCATCGCCGCTGGGGAGTTGGCAATCGCCAGCGCGACAATGGCATGCTGTTTCTTTGGTCACCAGCGCTTCGGAAGACCTACGTCAGCGTCGGTTATGGGCTCGAAGGCGTTCTGCCGGACGCGCGCGTTGGGCGCATCTTCGACGAGTCGGTGCTTCCATCCTTTCGCGCCAACAACTTCGACGGTGGGATGCTGCAGGGAGTGCAGAAGCTTGCCGATGCGGCGCGGGAGGAGAAAGCATGGCGCCCTCCAACCATCGCGCCCGGTCGGGCGACGAGCGCGGTCAAGAAATCTCGCGTCAATGGCTCGTGGTTCTTCATCGTGCCGCTCGGGGCGCTCGTACTCGTTGGCGGCGGCATCGGAGCCACTCGAATGTGGCGTCGGCGACCGCGCCGCTGTCCGGCCGGTCATGGTAGGATGCGACTCCTGAGCGAAGCCGAAGACGACGCGATGCTCACCCGCGACGAAGGCGTCGAGGAACGACTCGGCAGCGTAGACTATGACGTGTGGGTCTGCTCGAAATGCGACCAGCGTCTCGTCATCCCATACAAGAAGTGGTTCACCAAATACTCGCAATGCCCGAAGTGCCAGCGCCGGACCTGCGAGACTATTACGGTCACGGTGCGCGCTGCCACGACCGTCTCCACCGGCGAGCGCATCATTACCCGTAACTGTCAGAACTGCGACTTCAAGGACTCGCGCCGCGAGATCATCCCGCGTGTCATCGCGAGCTCGGCGTCGTCAGGCGGCTCGAGCTTCAGTGGCGGCGGAACCGGAGGAGGTGGCGGCTCGAGCTTCGGCGGCGGTTCGGCAGGCGGTGGTGGAGCAGGCAGAAGTTACTAATGACGCAATCCCCCTTGCTCTAGTCGCTGTTCTATCAGAAAAGTCCTACTCGGACCGAAGGGCGATAGCCGGGTTTGTTCGGCCCGCCCGCAACGCCGGCGTGAACGTCGCCAAGGCGCCGGCGAGCAATAGCAGCCCGGCGGCCGTGGCGATGCTCGTTGCGTCGCTCGCCTGCACGCCAAACAACACGCCCGCGAGCACTCGCCCGAACGCCAGCGTGGCGACGATTCCCGCCCCGATGCCTAACGCCACCGGAGTGAGGCCGTGACGGAACACCTCGCCGAGGACGCGATTGGGTGATGCCCCGAGCGCGACCCGAAGGGCGAATTCGGCGCGCCGTCGCGCGACGGCGTAGGACACCACGCCATAGACTCCAATGCCGCCGAGGAGAAGTGCGAGTCCACCGAAGAGGGTGAGGAAGAAGCGGAGGCGAAGCGGCTGGCCGAGCGCGGTCGCCAGCACCTGCTCCATCGTGGCGACGCGCGCCACCGCGACCTGCGCGTCCAGCTCGGCGGCCACGCGGCGCACGGCAGTCGTTAGGTTCGCGGGATTGCCCGTCGATCGAACGACGAGGACAGCGCCCTCCGGTGCCGCGTGCTGTTCCATCGGAACGTACATCGTGAACGGCTGGTCGCCGGTTACGCTCGTCATGCGCGTTTCGGCCATGACGCCGACGATCATTCGCGAGATTGGCGTCCCGGAATAGCCCGTAGTGATCTGTTTCCCAACCGCGCTCTCGTTAGGCCAGATGTGACGCGCGAAGGATGCGCTGATGACCGTCACCGGCAACGAGGTGGCAACGTCCGACGAGTCGATGCCGCGGCCTTCGCGAAGACGGAAGCGCATGGCGCGGAAGAACGCCGGCGACGCGGTGCGAAAGAGACTGTTGGGGCGGTTGCTTCCCGCGAGGTCGGGGCGCCCCTCGGGCAAGACGGGACCGCCGAAGCCACCATCACGCACGGGCAGCCGATTCGTTAGGCCCGCCGCCGTGACGCCAGGCATTGCGCTCACCCGTTCGACGAGATCTCGAACGAACTGCCGGCGCGCTTCCGCGGGCTCATTGTCGCTGGGTATCAATGTGAAGGTCGATAGGTCGCGCGGGTCGAATCCGAGGTCCACAGCGCGGAGATGCTCGACGGAGCGAATGATCAACATCGCGCCAGCAACGAGCAGCACGGCCAGAGTCACCTGACCGGCGACGAGGGCGCCGTGCATTCGACGCGTGCCGCGTCGCAAGCCGCTTTCACTCCGCTCGCGATTCAGCGCCCCGATTGGATCGAGTCGCCCGCGCACGACGTTGCGGATGGGCGCCATCGAGATCGATGTCGCGACCGCGAGCACGAGCAGGAAGGCGGCGATGAATGTCACCCAACCCATCGTCACCGCCTCGCTGAATCCGCCTTGCAGCGGAAGGCTGGCCACGAGAGCGCTGAATCCACCGACAGCGATCATCGTTCCGACTACTGCCGCACAGAGCGCGAGCACGAACGCCTCGGTGAGAATCTGCCGAGCGATGCGTCGATGACCCGCACCTAACGCTCTGCGCACCGTCAGCTCCGCCGCGCGGTCGCTGGTGCGCGCGAGTATGAGCGCGGCGGCGTTGCCACACGCGATGAGCAACAGCAAAATGACCGCGCCAAGCAACAAGAGCAGCACGCCGCGAACATTCCCGAGAAGGTACGTTCGCACAAGCTGGGAGCTCGCATTCTTGGTCTTGTCATCGTCGGCGGTATAGGTGTACCGTGCGCCTAACGCGCGAGCGATGCGCTGCAGATCTGTCTGCACCAGCTTGGGCGAGACGCCGGCCCTCACACGTCCGACGAGGGTGAGATAGCCGACGTTGTGATAGAACGACGTCGCGGGATCGAGCTGTACGGGCAGCCAGGCACGGAAATCGGGACTTGGAAAGTAGAAACCGCTCGGCATCACTCCGACCACCATCGTCTGCTTGCCGTCGACGAGGATCTGCCGGCCGACGACGGCGGGATCGGCGCCGAAGTCCTGCTTCCACATGCCGTAGCTGACGACGGTGACGGCGGGTGCGCCGGGTCGATCGTCTTCCGGCTGCAACGCTCGCCCGAGGTAGGGGTGTGCGCCGAGGACCTCGAAGAGTGAAGAGGTCGTGACCACATAGGGGAGCAGTTGTGCACTCCCTTCGGCCCGTGCGCTCGGATGATAGGGCCCGCCATTGGTGGAGAACGCCGCGACGTTGTCGAAGACCCCTCGCCGCTCACGGACGAAATCATACTCCTCGCCGCGCCAGTCGTCGTGCATGTAGAAGACGCGAACGCGCTGTTCGTCGGAATAAGGCAGCGGTTTTAGCAGAAGCGCATTGACCACGCTGAGCAAGGCGACGGTGGCACCGATGCCGAGGCCGAGGGTGAGGACGACGGTGGCCGTGAAACCAAGCCGCCTGCGGATCTGTCTTACGGCATGGCGGGCGTCGGCGGCGAATTCGCGGGCTAGTTGGGTCAGCACTCGGTTCTCATTGTCGGTGGGCGCGCAGTCCGCCTATAGGACAGCAATTACGGCAGGATGGTTGATCGGTGGCGGGTAAACGTAGGCTTGCCGAGGCCCGCAACCCACTCGCCGTAACCCGTAAGGGCTTCGGGCCGTACGGGTGTCCGACACCTGTAAGCCGGTACCGCGGACCAGACAGACGGCCCCATGCTGATGCCTCTCGCGTTCGCCAGCGTCGCAATGATGGGAGTGCAGCAGAACGATACCGCGCGGATCGCCACCGTGGCCGTTCACGCGACGCGGCCGCCAGTCATCGACGGACGGGACAATGACCCCGTGTGGAAGGACGCAAAGCCCATTACCGACTTCGTCCAGTGGCAGCCGACGGAAGGGAAGACGCCGCGATTCAGGACCGAAGCAAAAGTCGCCTACGACGCATCGGACCTCTACGTCTTCGTGCGTGCCTTCGACCCCCATCCCGATAGCATCATCAACGTCCTCGAGCGCCGCGACACCTACGCGGCGTCTGACAAGATCTGGCTCTTCATCGACTCGTATCACGACAAGCGAACGGGATACGAGTTTGGTGTGACCCCCGGGGGCGTGAAGCTGGATGGTCAGCTGTCCAACGGCGGCAGCGAGGATTTCGCGTGGGATGCCGTTTGGGACGTCGCCACAACGGTCGACTCGTTAGGTTGGACCGCCGAATTCAGAATACCTCTCTCCCAGCTCCGCTACGGCAAGGCCCGCGTCCACACGTTCGGATTCACGATCGATCGCGACATCTATCGTTACAACGAGCGCGTGAGCTGGCCACTGTTCAGTCCCGCCAAGCCGGATCTCTTGTCTCAACTGGGCTCGCTCGAGGGCCTCGCGAACTTGGAGGTGCCGCGGCGGCTCGAAGCAATGCCCTATGTCGTGACAAAGCGCGCGTCGACGATCGCTCATAACGAGTTCGCGAATCACAATGCCTTCTCGGCTGGCGGCGACGTGAAGTATCGCGTGGCGTCGAACGTCACACTGGACGCAACGATCAACCCCGATTTCGGCCAAGTTGAGGCCGATCCGGCCGTGCTCAATCTCACGACCTACGAGAGCTTTTTCGACGAGCGGCGTCCGTTTTTCGTCGCCAGCCGAGGACTGTTTCGCTTCGACGTGAACTGCTCGGACACGAACTGCGCCGGCGAAGGCCTCTACTATAGTAGGCGCATCGGCCGCACACCGCAGTTGGCCGCGACGTACGGCGACACCGTCCCACAGCCTCCGACGACGATCCTCGGGGCCGGGAAGCTCACGGGACGCCTAACGAGCGGGATGACGGTTGCTGTGCTCGACGCCGTTACCCAGCGTGTAACGACGCCTGGTGACACGACCTTCGAGCCACGCACGAACTACGGGGTCGTACGCATCATGCAGGATCTGCGCGGCGGCCTTTCGACTGTCGGTGCCATCCTGACGGCGGTGAATCGCGCCGACGATCGGTGGTCATCGCCATATTTGCCGTCGAATGCGTACGTTGCCGCGGTGGATTTCCGCAATCGGTTTTATAAGAACACGTACGAGATCTCGGGGTCGTTCGACGAGAGTCGAGTGCAAGGCACGCCCGCCGCTATGCTGCTCGAGCAGACGAACGGGGTGCACAACTATCAGCGGCCGGACACGTACCTCCCCCTCGACTCCAATCGCACGGCCCTCGGCGGCGACGCCGAGGAGCTCAAGTTCGGTAAGGTCAGCGGCCAGCACGTGATGTTCGAGTCGGCGTATCAACGTCGCTCGCCGGGATTCGAGATCAATGACCTCGGATATCTGCGCCGCGCCGATCAAACGTCGTGGAGCAACTGGCTCGGCTTCTTCGACCGGAATGAGAGGCTGTTCTATCAACGCTTTCAATGGAACAGCGTCTGGTGGCAATCCTGGACGACGAACGGCCTGCCGCTGGAAGCCGCGTACGCGACGAACTTTCATTTCACGCTGAAGAACAACTGGGGTCTCCATTTCGGCGGCGCGCTCGGTCAGCTCGGCACGACGTACGACGACCGGAGTGCGCGTGGCGGCCCGGCGATCCGCCAGGACCACTACGTTGCGCCGTGGGTGATCGTTGTCGGCGACGATCGCCGCGCCCTCGTGCCGGTCTTCAACTTGAGCGTCGACAACAGCGGGAGCGGTAAGCATCGCTCGTGGAACGTGAGCCCCGAACTCGATTACAAGTTGTTCGGCCGATTCAGTGGCTCGTTCGGGGTGAGCTATGGTCCCACGATCAATGACGCGCAGTGGTACGGCTTCTACCATGACGCCACGGGCCCGCACTATACCTTCGCGCGCCTGAACCAGGCCACCACCGCGGCCACCGTTAGGCTGAACTATACGTTCACGCCGGCGATCTCCCTCCAGGCGTACGCGCAGCCATTCGTGTCGAAGGGAGCGTACACGAACGTTAGGCAGCTCTCGAGCACGCCGCGCGCCGAGGACTACGACGCCCGCTACGCGCCATTCGACGATCCGACTGTGACGAGCGACCCAGGCGGCTTCAACTTCAAGGAGTTCCAATCGAACATCGTATTCCGGTGGGAGTACAATCCGGGTTCGACGTTGTTCGTCGTGTGGAACGAGGGGCGGCAGGCGTTCGCGGATCAGGAAGGCATGGCGACCTTCACGGGCGATATTCGGAACCTGATGACACTGCATCCGGCGAATACGTTCCTCGTGAAGATGTCATACTGGCTGAATCGGTAGAAGGTTAAGGGTCGAGGGTGAATGATGATTGTCGAAATCGGCCCTTCCCGTTCGACTACTCGTCGTCCACGATTCAAAACCCTATAGGAGGCCTTATGCGCTACGTGTGCCTGATTTACGACGACGAGAGGAAAATGGCTGGCATGAGCAAGTCCGACGCTGATTCGTTCATGGGGGAGTATTTCCAGTTCACCGAAGACGTGAAAAAGAGCGGGCGCTACGTTGCGGGCGAGGCATTGCAGCCGATCAGCAGCGCAACGAGCGTCAAGGTTCGTAATGGCAAGCTCTCCACGACCGATGGACCGTTCGCCGAGACGCGCGAGCAGCTCGGCGGGTTCTATCTCATCGACGCGAGAGACCTCAACGAGGCCCTCCAGATCGCGTCGCGCATTCCGTCGGCGAAGACGGGAACGATCGAAGTCCGCCCGGTCGTGGACTTCTCGGCGCAGCCCGAGCCGCCGCGCGCCGGCAAGGGAGCCGCGACCGCGACTGCCTAACGTGGGCACGACGGCCAGTGCGGTACAGAGCGTCGATCTGCATGACGAGATCGCCGCGCTGTACCGCGCCGAGTCACGCCGCGTCCTCGCGACGTTGATTCGACTCCTCGGGGATTTCGATTTGGCGGAGGAGGCATTGCAGGACGCCTTTACCGCGGCGCTCGAGCAGTGGCCGCGGGACGGCTTGCCGAAGAATCCGCGGACGTGGCTCGTCTCGACGGGTCGCTTTCGGGCGATCGACGGCCTTCGCCGCCGTGCGCGATTCGATGCGTCGCTTCATCACATCGTCGACGAGCTCGATCGGAGCGGCGCCACACCTGTTTCTGACGACGAGATCGAGGATGACCGGCTGCGGCTCATCTTCACCTGTTGTCATCCAGCGCTCAACCTCGACGCGCAAATCGCGCTCACGCTGCGGGAAGTATGCGGATTGACCACGGAGGAGATCGCCCGCGCCTTCGTTGTCAGTGCGCCGACCGTGGCACAGCGCATCGTCCGCGCGAAGGCCAAGATTCGCGACGCGCACATTCCCTATGAGGTGCCCGATCGCTCGCGTCTCGTCGAGCGAATCGCTGGCGTGCTGCATGTGATCTATCTGCTGTTCAACGAAGGTTACGCCGCATCCGCGGGCGACTCGTTGACCCGCGCCGATCTCTCGACGGAAGCGATCAGGCTCGGCCGCCTACTCGTCGAGCTGCTTCCAGACGGTGAGGTGATGGGTCTGCTCGCGCTGATGCTCCTGCATGAGTCACGCAGGGCCGCTCGCACGTCACCGGATGGTGATGTCGTCCTGCTCGACGAACAGGACCGTTCAACGTGGGACGCCGCCCTGATCGCTGAGGGAGGCGCTTGGCTCGAACGCGCCTTCGCGACTCGCGCGTTCGGAACGTACACTCTCCAGGCCGCGATCTCGGCGGTGCACGCGCGCGCGGCGACAGCCTCTGACACCGATTGGCCCGCGATCGTCGCAACGTACGACCTGCTCGCGCGCGCGGAACCGACACCGATCGTTAGGCTCAACCGCGCGGTGGCCGTTGCAATGCGCGACGGCCCGGCCGCGGGACTAGCGCTGATCGACGAGATTCTCGCGCGCGGTGAATTGACGGACTATGCGCTCGCATGGAGTGCGCGCGGCGAGTTGTGCCGGCGGCTCGACAAGGTCGCGGATGCACGGGATGCCTATTGCCGAGCGTTAGCGCTTACCAGGCAGACGCCGGAGAGGCGGTTCTTGGAACGGCGGTTGGAGTTGCTCGAATAAGCATGAAAACGTTGGTGGATAGAAGAGCGACAAAACAGCAATTCCCAAGACATTCGTCCGGCCTCGTTTGCGCACGGAGCTCGACGGCCAGCGCGCCAGGACGTGACACGGCGCACTTCCGACCGTCTGTAGTGTTGGTGTCTTGCCCGACCGCTTTGTGCGCCCTGCCTTCCACCGAAGCATCCGCGATGACTGATCGAACGAAGCAAGTGCTGCGCTACGAGATCGGCACGGGTGGCGATCGACCGCACGCGATCGAGGAGCGATTCTTCGACCTTTCGATCGACATGCTCTGCGTGCTCGGCTTCGACGGCTACTTCAGACGTCTCAACGCAGCCTGGGAGCGCACGCTCGGCTACACGATCGAAGAGTTGCAGTCGCGTCCCTTTTTCGAGTTCGTACACCCCGATGACCGCGCGCGCACGCTGAATCAGAACCGCGATGTGAGAGGCGGAGGTCACGCGCTGAGCTTCGAGAATCGGTATCTTTGTAAGGACGGCACCTTCCGCTGGCTGCGCTGGAACGCGAGACGCGACAGTGCGCAGCAACTGATCTATTCGGTGGCGCGCGACATTACGGCCGAGAAGGAAGCGGACGCAGAGCGCGACCGGCTCGTCGCTGAATTACAGTCGGCGCTCGCGGAGATCAAAATGCTGCAGGAGACAGAAGGGTAGAGGGTTGTTGGTTGCGGGTTGCGTCGAGTGACAGTATCCGAACGCTTCTTTATCAGTGCGCCCGCAGCTTCGCGCGAACTTCGCTCGGCGTAACGCCAGCGTACCGTCGCATCACACTCACGAAGTGGGAGTGACTGCAGAAACCGAGATCGTGAGCGATCGCCGAGAGGTTGGTCCCGGTAGCCGGGTCTTCCAAGCGCTCGAGCGCCAAGCCCAGTCGAAGCTCGGTCCGATGTTGATGGAGTGTACGGCCCGTGAGAGCGCTGAAGATCCGACAGAGGTGGTACGCAGAGGTTCCGATCGCGCGCGCGATGTCTGATACCGATTGGTTGGAGCGAACGGAGCGCGTCAACTCAGCGCGCGCAGCTTCGACGAGATCGCGATGGCGCGCCGAGCTGCGCGTCGCTCGCCGTTGGCGACGGGACGAACCGTATGCCGTTGAAATGACGCGCGTGACGATCTCGATCACTCGTTCCTCGCCTTCGAGCAAATCGAGGTCGCCGCCGACCGCAGCACGGAGTAACGCGCGCTGGCGCAGGTACAGTGCGGCAGGACTGGCAGTCCGCTCGAATTGGAAAGGGCGATCCGAATTCGCGGCGCGTGGGTCGAAATCATTGACGATCTCGCGCGCGAGATGATGGGAAACACCGAACCAATCGCAGCGATCGCCATCCGGTGATTCCGGGAAGCGCTCGTAGCGTTGCGCGGCGTTGTAGATCGTGGTAACCGAAGGATCGGCGAGAAAGGTGCGCCGCCCTTCGTGACGAATCCATACGGCCGTGCGAGGGAACACCACCAGGTCCCGCTCAGCGGGACCTGTATCACGGAACGACGGATACTGAACGGGGCACCGAAAGGTGCCAATCGAAGCGCTTGGCGTCTCGAAGACGCTCTCATCGACAAAAGTGTCTGGCATCTCGATCGAGCAATGAGGTGAAAGCGCGTGAAGAATGGTCAGCTCGAGATTGGCGGAGCCTATCTCGGTGCGTATCAGGATGCGGAAAACCATATTGCTTGTCGCGGCGCTCACTTGCACGTCTTCGGTGACGAACGCTCAGAGCGGGAATGCCGGAGGGCACCCCCCAGCCGCGGAGCTGCAGCGGGCCAACGACGCCTTTGCTCGGCGCGACTGGGCTGAGGCGCGCGCCGCATATGAGGCCATCGCCACCCGTTTCTCGAAGGAGGCAGTGCCGCGGTTCCGTCTTGGCGTCGCGCAACTCGAGCTGGGGGAGTCGCAGGCCGCGGAGAGGAACCTCCGTGAAGGGGAGCGGCTCGGAATGCCCGCGGGCCAATCGGCATATCGGCTCGCTCAGCTCTTCGCGGTCCGTGGTGACATCGACTCCGCCTTCGCCGAGCTGGGAAGAGTCGTGAGGAGTGGCCTCACGATTCCGCCGCAGGCGCTCCAGTCGGATCCCCACCTGAAGTTGCTGCAAGGACAGCTGCGGTGGAGAGTCACGCTCGACGCCTTCGACGCCGCCGTGTTTCCATGCAGGCACGATCCACGCTTTCGCGAGTTCGATTTCTGGGTGGGTGACTGGGACGTCCGCCCAACGGGCCAACCGCCGGCCGGCCCGGCGGCGCGCAATACCGTCACGCGCGACGACAACGACTGCGTCGTCATGGAACACTGGAGCGCACCCAGTGGTTCGGTGGGCCAGAGCTTCAACATCTTCGATCGTTCGTACGGTGTGTGGCGACAGACGTGGGTGGATAACATCGGCGGACAGCACGATTACCGCGGGCGGCTCATCGGCGGCAACATGGTGTTCGAGGGAGACACGCCGGCGCCTAACGGGCAACTCGGTCGGATTCCAACGCGGCTCACATTCTTCAAGCTCGGGGAAGACAGCGTTCGGCAGTACTCCGAGATCTCCGCGGACAGCGGGCGCACGTGGCAGACCAACTATGATTTGACGTACGTGCGTCGCCGAAACGCGCCGGCGGTGCTCGAGGAGCCGGATCCCGCGTCGTTCACCGATGTAGATCGCGGTCAGATCGCGACACTCGACTCGATCTTCGTCCACGCTTGGCTGCGACGTGATACGGCGGCGGTATTGCTGCTGTTTGCCGATGATGCTGTACTCGTACCGCCTAACGGGATACCGGTCGTCGGCCGCGAGGCGATCCGCTCGTATTGGTGGCCTCGGGACAGCTCCCGAACGCGAATTCTCGGTTTCCAGCGACGAATCGAGGAGATCAATGGAACCCACGCGCTCGCCTACATGCGTGGAATTGCCATGTCGAGCTGGAGCTACCGGAGGAACGGGCGTACGGCGACGCAATCGTCGCGCTCGAACGACCTCGTGCTGCTCGCTCGCGCCTCGGATGGGACGTGGAAGATCGTCCGTGAAATCTGGAACACGCGGCCGGAGCCAGGTCGATGATTGGTGTCATCGGGCTGTAAGGTTTGCGCGTTAACCTCTCTTGCTGGGTTTGTCCGGCCGATCCAGTGAGACATCGATGGCCCTGCGTGAGTTTGACGACGAAGGCGGTCGCCATTGGACCGTGTGGGACGTATATCCGACGCTGGCCGAGCGGCGGCACCGCAATGCTGGACCGCCGCCGGGAGTGCGCGAGCGGCGTCGCTACGTGGAGCAACGCGTGACGCTGCGCCGGGATATGGCGGCGGGCTGGCTGGCGTTTGAATCCAGAGATGGCGAGCGCCGTCGCCTTTTGCCCACCCCGCAAACACCAGATGGCTGGCATACTGCGTCACTGGCGCAGCTTCGTGCGTGGTGCGCAGCGGCCGTCCCGGCGCCGCCGGTTCGTCGTCTCATCGAGTGAAAGACTGGGGCGGTATGATTCTTTCGTGACTTGCGTCACGTGGATGGCAGGCTTTTTCAGACGACGGTAAGGAGTGAAGGGCTGTGCGTGAGTTTCGCGATGATGCAGGGATAGAGTGGGTCGTATTCTTCACGTCACGCTTAGTGGCGCGTGATCATCATCTTCCCGAGGAATACCGGGAAGGATGGCTGTCCTTCGAGTCGTCCGCTGGCGAGAAGCGACGTCTCGCGCCTGTTCCCAAGAATTGGGAAGCGCTCACGGAGGAGGAGCTTCGCGCGCTGTGCACCTCGGCGCCGTCACAGGCGCCCAGAAAGAGAGCCGCGCAGGCGAGGGTCGATCACGCCGACCATCGTGGCATGGATACGACCCATGAGGCGGAGAGCCTTCAGCCGCAGCTGCATGAGATGGAGGGCAAACTCTCGAGTGCATTGGGCGAAGTCTGTGAGCTCCCACCGCCCGAGGAGCTGAATACAGGAGAGTTGATTCGGGTCGAGGAGACGCTGGCGCTGGCGACGGAAGCGGCAAAGGAGGCCGTTTCGCTGCGGCGCAAGCTACGCGCGGACCGCGATCGCAAAGTTCGAGAAGGCACGGACTCACGGCGGCCCGACGAGCACCGTCCTTGACGGGTGGTGTGGGCTGCGGCTGAGCCACTTGCACAATTGCAGAAATGAAACCTGCGACCTGCTCGTTAGGCTGGGGGATCGCTGTGGCGTCGGCGCGGCGTCTCCGATGTGTACTTCCCAATCCCGCGCGGAGCGGCGTGGCGGAGCAGGTCGATGAGCTGTTCATCGGGAAGATCGGGCCACTCCCGAGGGAACTGCGGCAGATCGATGTTGCGTGCACCCGCGGTGAAGCGAAGGACAGGCCCTACCGCGACGTCGGAATGCGGTGCGATCGCCGCGCTCCACACTCTGCCGCCTGGGTAGCGAAAGGTCCGCACGACGGTGAGATCGGTGAGGTCAGCCTTCTCATCGCTATGGTCATCGACCTGGATGTCCGGCGCCTTGGTGCGAGAGGCGGCTCGGTCACTCGTCGTTTCGCCTGACGACTTGCGTGACCTCACCGGCTCGGACTGCGCGAGGAGAGAGCGAAGTGCGCTCTCGTCTACCTCTTCCCAGTCACGAGGAATGGGACAGAGTCGGCGCTTCTCCTCGCCCGAAGTCGTTTCGAAGACCAACCATCCGAGCTGAAAGCAGTCCGCGAGATAATCCTCGGCGCGTGTAACGGGGTGAATCGCCTCCGGCAGAATGCACCAGACTCGCCACGACTTTCCACGGTCGTCATGGAATTCTCGAACTGCCATCGGTGCGCTCTCAGACTGGTTGGCCGCGGAAATCCAGGGGGATTCTCTATCGCAACCAGCATGCTCGGGCGCCCTCTCGGCAGCGGAGGTTTATCACAATCGTTCGAGGGTGAACCGTGCGGTGGAAAACTCAATGGGCGGGCGGAGCCGGAGGCCGAACGCCCGCTTCTCGCTGTCGCTTGCGCTGCGGAGCGGTTATGGCTTCCGCGAGCAGTTGGCACAAATCCGGATCTTGCAACTCAGTCCAACGCTCTGGTTGACGCGGTAGACGCCGGCGCGCGTTGCTCTCCAGGGCCTCGAAGCAGATCCAGCCCTTGTGAAAGTCGCCGAGATAGCGGCCGGCAGCGCGACCTTGCCGGGCCTGCCCGGGCGTGACGGGCCAAGCCCGCCAGAGTTGCCCCTCGGAATCGCGGAATTCCCGCACCTTCAATACAAGCTGGGGAATCTCGCCAGGCATCGCGGCCCCTTGCTGCGCCCCTTCGCGATTCGCCTCTGTCGTCGGTTCTGCCTTGCGTGCGGCCATGTGTCGACGAAGGGCGATGGTCTGCTCCGCAGCAACGGCAGCGGCAAGGAGGGAATCTTCAAGACGGCGGATCTCGGACGCGCTCTCCGTTGAGATACCGTTGGCTTCCGCCGCGCACGCCTCATGTAAGCGACTTCTGAACTCGGCTTCGACTTCGCGGAGCACCGGCTCGAGGGGGTCCGTGCGGGACTTCTCGTCAGACGATGGCGGCATCGGATCCTCTCGCGTGTGACGTGACAGAGGTCACTAAACCGCAACTGGCATACCGTGACAAGGCGGCCTTAGGCGAGCAACTCGCTCCCAGCTTCAGTCCGCGCGATGATCGGAATCGGCTAGCTCACAGCGCCAGCGAAGCCGAGCAATGCGATAGACGATGGTGGCGTACTCATCGTAGGGGAGGGCCCGCGAGAGTGCCTTGAGGTCCGCCGCGACCTGCCGCAGGAGCTCTCGAGGAACTTCGAGTGCTTCCGGGGAGGTGATTGTCGAGTCCGCGGCAGTGTTGAGGTTGGTGGTGAGGGAGGGTTCCATATCCACTCATCGCCGCAAGTGATGGGCCGAGTTTCGCCCTCAAGCGGCGTCGACCGTGAGTGAATTCGATACGGGTCGAGCCGCGGGAGCGGCTTCGATCACGAACGCGTCGGCGTGGAGCCAGCGGATCATGTTCGTGACGGCGTTTGCGCTGGATATCTCGTTAGGCAATGTGAGCTCGACATACCGAATTCTCACGCGACCGTCGGCGCGTCGTAATAGCACTCGATGGTCCAACGGACGATCTTGGCGAGCAGCGCGTCGCGCGCATCCAGCTCGCGATTCTTGAGCAGCACTCGCGGCGATTGAGTGAGGCCTGCCTCTTCGGCGATCTCCTTGACGGCGATGATCGCGCGTTCGGGAGGCCATTCCAACCTTTTCAGCTCCTCGACGACGTCGCACACCTCGTCGCGGAGCTCCTTGTCGCCGACGGGAGAGGAGGTCCCGAGTGTCGTGCTGGCACGTGCGAGGCTGTCTCGCAGAGCGAGAACTTTGGGGCTATTCAGCATGGACGCGGGTGAGCAACCGATCGAGGTGCGCCCAACTTGTGGGGAGAAAAACGATTGGGCAAGTGCATGGGTCCCCGCCAAGACCCCCTGCATTGGCCGTTCTTAACGACGGCGCCACCGGTTGCCGCTTGAACGACGTACGGCCACGAGCGAGCTTCCGCACAATGAGCGAACACGAGTCTTTGGCCAGCCGGGTCCAGAAGGCGCAGCGGACCGCCAGACAACTCGTTGTCGAGGGGGCGGCCTGGCTCGTCTATGAGCTGCCGCCGACGCCATTCGACCGCCGCACGGCGCCGTCGCTGGTTTTCGAGAGCGATACCGCGGTACGCCGGGTGCGGACTTACCCCGCCGAATGGCGCTCTCTCACCGATGACGCACTCTTCGCGCTCAGCTGGACTGCCTAACGGCTGAAGCGATTCGCAGCAGAATCGTTCAAGCCGGCAACGGCTTCGTTCAAGACGTAGGTCCTCGTGTGCGTGACGTTTCGCGGTGCAAGCAGCAGCGCCCGAACGTACGGGAGCGATTTCACAGCGGCGAGTGCCGCACACGAGGAGGACGAACACGATGACTGTATCTCGGTGGTTTGGACATTCGATAGTACTAATCTCGGCGGCTCTCGCGAGCGCATGCGCCAATGACGCATCCGTGAGCGCACCAAGCCGTCAGAGCGCGACGGCGGTCCGGGACGTGAGCGACGACACTGGGCTGCCGGACCTGACTGCCTGCCCAGCTCTGGCAGCGCCCGTGGGAAGCACGCTCGTGCTACACGCGTTCGGCATTGGAGTGCAGATCTATCATTGGAATGGCACCAGTTGGGGAGCCGCCACGCCTGCGGCGACGATCTACGCCGATGCCGGTGGAAATGGGCAAGTGGCCACGCACTTCGCTGGGCCCTCATGGCAGAGCAACAGCGGCAGCCTGGTCGTGGGCACGGTGGTGAATCGTTGTACGCCGGATGCCGCGTCGATTGCGTGGCTGTCGCTCTCCGCGGTGCCGAGTGGCAACGGCCTCTTCGCCAAGGTCACGTTCATCCAACGTCTCAACACGGTTGGCGGGAATCCACCATCCACGCCAGGCGTGCTTGGGCAGGAAGCGCGCATACCGTACACGGCAGACTATCTCTTCTACCAGAAGCCGTAACGAGGAGGACGGACAGGGACGACGGACGGCGCACACGGCCTAACGACCCGGTCCCGGTTCGCCGTCCCTCGTACTCGCTGCCTAACGCCATCACCGCAAGCGAGTCGCTTGCAGGCGAGGCCGAAGCCGTCGTGGGAGACGCACGCTGTGCCCCTTGCTTCTCCCACGTCCGGGCGCGACGATCAGGCATCCCCAAACCCGATCGATTCGAACCTCGGCTCCCGGACGGACTCGATGTCGCACGACACCACTGCTCCCCATCGGCGCGCCAAGCGCGTCGCGCTCATCGTCGCTTCCACCTACGCGCTCGCGGTCGCGAGTGCGCCCTTGTTCGCGCAGACCGCGGCGCCCAGCAGCGCCTTCACCATCGAGCAGATCACCAGCTACCCCTATCCCAGCGAGCTGGCGGTTGGCCCCACTGGATCGCGGCTCGCCTGGGTGTTCGATGAGCGCGGTGTGCGAAACATTTACGCCGCCGAGGGGCCGGACTTCCAGCCACGCAAGCTCACCGCCTACACGAGCGACGACGGACAGGAGCTGACGAACCTCTCGATCTCCGCCGACGGCAAATGGGTGGTATACGTGCGTGGCGGCGACCACGACGCGAATTGGCCCGCCGAGGGTGCCCTGGCACCAGATCCGACCTCGAGCCCGGTGCAGCCGCGCGTCGAGATCTTTGCTGTTCCATTTGCGGGCGGCGAGGCGAAGTTGCTCGCCCAGGGCGACGCGCCTGTTCTCTCACCGAAGTCCGATCGCCTCGCGTACGAAAGTAACGGGCAGGTTTTCGTTGTTCCGATCGACGGCAGCGCGGCGGGGAAACGACTCTTCTTCGCGCGCGGCACGAGCCATACACCCGAGTGGTCGCCCGACGGCAGCCGGCTCTCCTTCGTGTCGAATCGCGCCGACCACAGCTTCATCGGCATCTTCACGTCCGACGCCGAGCCGATCGTCTGGCTCGCGCCGTCGACCAATCGCGACCTTTCGCCGCGCTGGTCGCCAGACGGTGCGCACGTCGCATTTGTTAGGCTCCGCGGCGCCGGCGGTGCACCGGATTCGATGCTGGCGTTGCACCCGAATCCATGGCAGATCTGGACGGCCGACACAGGCACCGGCGAAGGCCGCCCCGTATGGAAAAGCCCGGAGACGCTCCACGGATCGTATCCGACCAGCGAAGGACAGGCGAATCTGCAGTGGATGAGCGGTGGACGGATCACCTTCCTTGCCGATCTCGATGGATGGCCGCACCTGTATTCGATCGCCGAGAACGGCGGCACTCCCCTCCTGCTCACCCCGGGCAAGTTCATGGTGGAATACGCCGCGCCGAGCGCCGATCGCAAATACCTCGTGTATAACGCGAACACGGGAACGAGTGCGGAGGACATCGACCGGCGCCACATCTTCACTGTGGCCGTCGATCGCGCCGAGCCTAACGAGCGAACGCCGGGTGATGGGCTGGAGTGGGCACCTCACGTCACAGGCGACGGTTCGACGATCGTGTTCTTCGGTGGCGGCGCGAAGCGTCCACCGCTGCCGGAGGTGATGCCTGCCGCGGGAGGTGCGCCACGTCTCCTCGGCGCGGACCATATCCCGTCCGATTTTCCGACGGACCAGTTGGTGACGCCCAAGATGGTTGTCTTCAAGGCGGCGGACGGCACGACGGTGCACGGGCAGCTCTTTGAACGTCCGGGTGGCGCGGCCCGAAAGCCTGCCGTGGTCTTCGTGCATGGCGGGCCGCCGCGGCAAATGCTCCTCGGCTGGCATTACATGGATTACTACACGAACGGGTACGCGATGAATCAGTACCTGGCCAGCAATGGCTATGTAGTTCTGGCGGTGAACTATCGCCTGGGCATCGGCTACGGGCACGACTTCCATCATCCGGCGCATGCCGGCGCGTTCGGCGCGTCTGAGTATCAGGACGTGAAGGCTGGCGGCCTCTATCTCCGCTCGCTCGCTCAAGTCGATCCAAAGCGCATCGGCATCTGGGGCGGTTCGTACGGTGGCTTTCTCACCGCGCTCGCGCTCGGCCGCAACTCGGACCTTTTCGCGGCCGGTGTGGATCTTCACGGCGTACATGACTTCACGACGCCGGAGTCGGGCGCGGGACGTGGATTCGCGGCGGCTGGCGAGGGCGCACATTTCAACCAGCCGCCGGATCTCGATCGGGCGCGCGAGGTGGCGTGGCAGTCGTCGCCCGTGTCGTCGGTGAAGACCTGGAAGTCGCCGGTGCTGCTCATTCAAGGCGACGACGATCGGAACGTGCGGTTCCATCAGACGGTTGATCTCGCGCGCCGACTGGCTGCGCAAGGTGTGCCATTCCAGGAGCTGGTTCTGCCTGACGAGATTCATGGTTTTCTCCGGCACGCGTCGTGGATGACGGCCGACAGTGCGACGGCGCGATTCTTCGATCGAGTATTCCGCGGCGTGAAGTCGACGACAGCATCGCGCTGAATCGGAGACGTCAAGGGACCAATGTCCAATAGAGAAGATCACTCGAACGCGTACGATGAAAACGCTACGTGCTTAAACGCGCTTGTGGCTTCAAACGATTAGCGTAACGTCGGGTCGGAGCTGCACTGCATTTCTGCGTTACGGTCGCACCATCGCACCCATTTCATCGTCGCTGGGCCAGAGGTTACTCCTATGTCAGAACCGTACAACCTGAATCGCCGCGGATTCGTCGCCGCCGCGGCGGCCGGCGTTGCCGCGAGTGGGAGTGGTCTTCTCGGTCTCGCCAGGAGAGTGAACGCCATGACCAATATGATGACGGAAGTCGAGACGGGCGCCGAGCACACGGACATTCGTCCGTTTCATGTGACATTCACGGATGCGGAGCTCGCCGATTTGCGTCGTCGCATCAAGGGAACGAAGTGGCCCGAACGCGAGACCGTTTCGGATACCACTCAGGGCGTTCAGTTGGCGACGATGCAAGCGCTCGCGCAGTACTGGGCCACCGAGCACGATTGGCGGAAGTGTGAGACTAAACTCAACTCCTATCCCCAGTTCATCACCGAGATCGATGGGCTCGACATCCATTTCATTCACGTGAAGTCGAAGCACGCGAACGCCCTCCCGCTCATCATCACACATGGATGGCCGGGCTCGATCGTCGAGCAGCTCAAGATCATCGACCCGCTCACGAATCCCACCGCGCACGGGGGAAGCGCATCGGATGCATTCCACATCGTGATTCCGTCCCTGCCAGGCTATGGGTTTTCCGCAAAGCCCACGGCGCCTGGTTGGAATCCGCCGCGCATTGCGAAAGCATGGACGACGCTGATGAAGCGCCTCGGTTACACACAGTTCGTGGCGCAGGGTGGCGACTGGGGGAACTCGGTCTCGGAGGTGATGGCACTCCAGGCGCCCCCCGAATTGTTGGGTATTTCGACGAACATGGCGGCAACCGTTCCGCCGGAGATCAGTAAAGCGCTCGCCGGGAACGAAGCGCCGCCGTCCAGTCTCACCGCGGATGAACGTCGCGCATGGAACCAACTCGACTTCTTCTACAAGAAGGGGCTGGGTTACGCAAACGAGATGGCGCTTCGGCCGGAGACGCTGTACGGCATCGCGGATTCGCCAGTTGGCCTTGCCGCATGGATCCTCGACCACGACGCGGCGAGCTACGATCTCATCGCGCGCGTCTTCGCCGGAGGGAAAGAGGGCCTAACGAGGGACGACATCCTCGACAACATCACGTTGTATTGGCTCACGAATACCGCGATCTCTTCGGCGCGTCTGTACTGGGACACGGCGCAGTTGCCGGCGGCGGGAGGCTTCTTCGACGTGAGGGGAGTGAGCATTCCGGTCGTCGTCACAGTCTTCCCCGACGAGATCTATGCCGCGCCGCGCAGCTGGGCGGCGCGCGCGTATCCGAAGCTGATCTATTATGTGAGACACGACAAAGGTGGCCATTTCGCCGCGTGGGAGCAGCCGCAGCTTCTCACGGACGATCTGCGCGTTGGATTCAGAACGTTGCGAACGACGTAAGAAGAAAGACATGTCGGACGAGACTGACATCGATCGCCGACGGTTCTTGGGGGCGACCGCACTGTCCCTTGCAGCGATGCGTTTGCCTGTCGCGGGCGAGAGTAGCGCGTCTCTGTCGAGTGATGGATCCATGACAGCGGGAGGGCCATTGGCATCGCGACCGTTCGACGCGATCAAGCAGATCGACGCAGGCTTGCTCAACGTCGGCTATGCCGAAGCAGGTCCAGCGAATGGCCCCGCTGTTTTACTGCTGCATGGCTGGCCCTACGACATTCAGAGTTACGGTGACGTTGCGCCGCTGCTCACCGCGAAAGGATATCGAGTGATCGTGCCCTATTTGCGCGGCTACGGCACGACGCGGTTTCGCGCCGCAGATACCGTACGTAACGGGCAGCAGTCCGCCCTGGGCGTCGACATGGTCAGTTTGCTAGACGCGCTGCAGATCAAACAGGCAATCGTCGGCGGATTCGATTGGGGCTCGCGAACCGCCGGCATCATGGGCGCGCTCTGGCCAGAGCGGTGCAGGGCACTCGTTTTGGTGAGTGGCTACCTGGTCGTGAACCGGAAAGCCAATCAGCAGCCGCTGCCACCGAAAGCGGAGCTCGGATGGTGGTATCAGTATTACTTCGCCACGGAACGCGGCCGGCTGGGCTACGACAAGAATCGTTATGAGTTCAATAAACTCATCTGGACGCTTGCCTCGCCAACGTGGCACTTCGACGATGCAACATATGATCGCACCGCGAAGGCCTTCGACAATCCGGATCACGTTGCCATTGTCATTGACAACTATCGCTGGCGACTCAGTCTCACGAACGGCGAGTCCCGCTACGACGAACTCGAGGGGAGACTCTTGGAGGCCCCAGAGATCAAGGTTCCCACCATCACCATCGCGAGCGATTTCGATGGTGCCTCGGCGGACGGTGCGGCGTACGCGAAGCGCTTCACTGGGCCGTACGAACATCGTGTCTGGAAAGGCATCGGTCACAACGTTCCGCAGGAAGCACCGCGGGAGTTCGCGCAGGCGATTGTGGACGTCGATCGTCACTCACAACCGTTAAGCGCCCGAAAGCCGTAACGCGTCTCGCCAGCTCCTCGGACTATGTCATGGCAAAACCAGCCCAATCGTCGCGCTTTCTTCAAAGCCGCTGGCGTGGTGCTCGCAGCTCGGAGGTTCGACATGTTACCCTCGTGGGAGCAGCCGATGGATCGGCGAGAACGTCTTGTCGTCGCTGACGAATTATCGGCCCTCTCGATGGCCACGGGCTGGATCAATAGCGTCCCGCTGAGTGGCGACCGTCTCAAGGGCAAGGTCGTTCTCGTGCAATTCTGGACATTCACCTGCATCAACTGGCTGCGCACCGAGCCATACACTCGGGCGTGGGCGGAGGCATACAAGAATGCCGGGTTGGTGGTGATCGGTGTGCACACGCCGGAGTTTTCATTCGAGCACGACCTGGACAACGTACGGCGACAAACCAAGGCGATGAACGTGGAGTATCCGGTCGCTGTAGATAACGACTACGCGGTCTGGCGAGGGTTCAACAATCAGTACTGGCCGGCGCTCTATCTCATCGACGCACAGGGACGCGTGCGCCATCAGCAGTTCGGTGAGGGCGAGTACGCCCAGTCGGAGCGCATGATTCAGCAAGTGCTAACGGACGCGGGAGCGCCAAATGTTCCGAAGGAGCTGAATCCAGCAAGTGGGCACGGTATCGAAGCTCCGGCCGACTGGCCCAACGTGAGATCGCCTGAGAATTACGTTGGCTCTGCGCGCACCCAGGGATTTGCATCGTCAGACGCTGGCTTGGCGGGACATCGCCACGCCTACACGCTGCCGAGCGAGCTACGCCTGAATCAATGGGCCCTCGCCGGCGATTGGAGGGTGGAGAAGGAGGCGATCGCGCTCAACGAGCCTAACGGGCGGATCGCCTACTGCTTTCACAGCAGGGACCTCCATCTCGTTATGGGCCCGCCAAAGGGAGCGCGACCCGTCCGATTCCGAGTTCTACTCGATGGCAAGCCCGCGACCACCACTCACGGCGCCGACGTCGATGCGCAAGGCAATGGCGTCGCGTCCGAGCAACGGCTGTATCATCTAGTGCGGCAACCCGGACCAATCGCTGATCGTCTTTTCCAGATCGAGTTCTTCGATCCAGGGATCGAGGCCTTTGCGTTCACATTCGGCTGATGGATCTCTCGCGGGACGCGCGCCGAAGGGCGGCGTCCCGCGCAGTTCTATGTCTACTTATCGAGATCCCGTTCGCTCTTGCCGAGGGCGTCTTTCGCCTTGCCCTTGAGCTGATCGGCCTTTCCTTCGAGCTGCTCAGAGGTGTTTCCCGTGGCGCCGCCCCAAGCATCCTTCGCCTTGCCCTTGAGGTCGTCCGTCTTGCCTTCGACGGAATTCTTTGTGCCTCGTGTCGTGAGATCGTCGTTGAGATCAGCCATACTCCCTCCCATGAACAAGATCCCGTGCGCGTCGAGTCGCCCCTGCGACGCCGACGAATTGCTCCGCCCGCACCGCATCGCGCTGCCGGCTGTATTTCTTAAGCAATGTCCAGACCGGATCCGGCCCGAACCGCCACGGCAGGGCCTGCTCTTATAACCCGTGAGTACGTCGCAGATCGAGTAACGTGATCCGTGCCGAGCTTCAGTGCAGCAATCGATACATCAAGATTGCCGCACGCTCCGTCTGCATTGGCAGCGTCGCAAGGTTCACGCGCTCGGCCGGCGTGTGAGATCCGGCACCAATGGCGCCGAGTCCGTCGAGACCAGTGATGATTGGCGCGACGAACGAGATATCGCCCGCGCCGCGGCGGCCCGGATCGAGCGCTGCCACTGGACCATAACCCAGTGCGCGACTCGCCGAATCATAGACTGCAAGCACGGCAAGGTTCGCCGGCGTCGGTGCCATTGCAGGATACTCATCAGCGAATGCTATCTCGGCAGAAGCGCCGGTGAGATTATTGTGTGTCGCGATGTCGCGCATGCGCGCGCGCGTCGAATCTTTCTGCCCTTCTGTCAAAAACCGGAGATCGCCACTCACGGTCACGCTGCTGGCGATAATGTTGAGCTTCGACTTCGCCATGCCGCTCACGGTCGTCGAATCGTAGGTCACCTCCGTGCCGCCCACAATGACGCTCGGATTGAAGGTGAGATACTGCTCACCAGCGAGCTGCGTTCGGAATTCGTTGATGATGCGCGCCGCCTCGTAGATCGCGCCGTACCCCGCGCCCTGCCCGAAAATACCGGCCGAGTGCGCGCCGTGTCCGTGCACTGTGAGCAGCCAGCTGCTCGCGCCACGTCGCGCGACCGTCGCGTCGTGCGGGTTGCCGCCCTCGAAGGCGAGTGCAATGTCGCTGTGCTTCGCCGCCTCGATGAGTGGTGCGCGGGCCACAGTGAGTGGGTCGCCGGCGGCTTCCTCGTCGCCCGTCATAAAGACGGTGATCGTCTTGTCGGCGAGCGCCCCGACGCTATTCAACGCCTCGAGCGCCGCGATGATCACGACGTCGCCACCTTTCATGTCGCTCGAGCCCGCACCGCGCGCCATGGCGCTGTCCACGCGCGCGAAGTTCAAACTGTCGCCTTCGACGACGGTGTCGAGGTGTCCGATGAGCAGCAGCCGCTTGCCGGAGTGGCCCGTGCGCTCAGCGACGAGATGGCCGGCGCGATTCATCGACGCGGGCATCGGCACCCAACGGGAGTGAAAGCCCAGCGCGGTTAGGCGGTCTGCGAATAGCTGGCCGACGGCGCGCACGCCTGGCAAGTCGAGCGTCTGGCTCTTGATGTCGACCGATTTCGCGAGTAGTGCGATCTCTTCGGTCTGATGTTGCTGCAGATACATGCGAATGCGCTGCTCGACCGGCGTAAGCTGCTGGGCCGGAAGCGCCACGGTTGCGCCAGCGATCAGCGTGACGACGGTGAGGATCGAATGTGAGCGAGGCATGAAGCCATGCTAGCGCCTTACGTCGCAGCGTGGTAGCCGCAAACGACCCGTAATCTCCTGGTTGGCAGCGGCGTCCGTGACCACTGGGTCGCGCTATTGCTTCGCGTCAAAGCTCTCGAGGTGCCAGCCGTCGTCGTAGTGACGAAAGTGCCCCGTCAGGGTCGTCGAAAGCAGGCCCGCCAAAGAGTCGGATCGGGACGGTCGATGCAGCAGCTCGGCGAGCGCCGTCCGTTCCTCCGTAATTTCGAAGTCGGCGTCTGCTAAATCATTGTGGCGCGAACCTGACGGAATCTCGAACAGGTCGAGCTTTGGGTGTGCCGTCTCCACCATCCAATAGCTCGTCCACGGACTCGTGCTCGAGTTCTGCGCTTCGTGGAACGCTGGCTTGTCTGCCTTTGAGGTGAGCACGGCGCGACAATGTTTCTTTTGCCGTGGGTCGGACGGTGCATCGACATCGGCGAGGTCCAGCCAGCCGGCACTCGACAGAAGAATCCAGGCCGAGTCGCCGGCAATTTGCGCGAGACGCGGATCGTCGCTGTAGATGGCGCGGCAATCCGCTACCGTCTCATGTGCGACCGGCACGCTATCCGGCGTAAGCAGACGACGCATGGTCTCGTGGTGCTCGATTGCCGAGCGCGCATCCTCTTGGGTGAAAGGACGCTGACACGCGGCGCAAACAAAGGTCGTGAGAAGAATGAGGTACCGGCTCAGCCGAACTCTCATCAGAAGCTCCCGGCGGCAGAAATCGTGGCGATGGCGTTTGCCTCAAGGACGCTCAGTGAAGCTGCCGGGTAATTCCGCAGAGCTACAGGGCACCGCTCCCAGCATTGAGAATGCTGGGCTTAAAGGTCGGTATTCGCCGTCTGTGCGGGACAGTCACTCACGACCTGCCATCGACTCGACTTTCCCAGTGTGTCGATAACTGTCCACTTGTCATCGAACACCGACGAGTAACACACACGGACGGTGACGCGGCCTACCCATCGATAAAGGTTGGGCGGCATATCCTGCGCTCGGAGGCCGACAAGCACCGTGTTGTCGCCGGGCCGAACCGCATGCTGAAAGATCGTAGCGCTACTATGCGATGGTGGCGCATGTCCGTACAGCGCCGTTAACGCCGCATCCCAATCGCGTTCTGGCTTTCCGTCGACGGTTACTCCAACAGACTTCACTACCGCGGGGCCAAGTCCGGTATTATCCACACGCAGCTTGACGCCGCTGTCGGACACCCAAGTGGAGATCTCGAGATGCGGCCAGACCTCCGCGCGATCATGCTCGCGTTGGAGCCAGGCTTCGTAGATACCGACGACCACCGCCGTCAGGCTGACGACGAGCGCCGCGACAGCAATGAACGTTTCGGGTTCGCGATACCATTTGCGCGTGTCTGTCATGCCACAAGTATGGAACAAGGTTGTGACGGCGGCGAGGCGTACGGTGTGCAGTAAAGATGCGTTCTCGGTCGAGCGATCGTGCATCCAAAGCAAAGGGCTAGGAGTCGCAACATGAAAGTGGGAGTAATCGGCGCAGGCAAAATGGGCGCAACCTTCGCGAAGCGTCTGGGTGATGCGGGGCACGATGTCTTCATAACCAGCCGTAAGATCGATGAGGCGAACCAAGTAGCTCAATCACCGCCCGGGAAGGTGAAGGTAGTGCGGCATTCCGAGCTTGCCAAAGCTGTGGATGTGCTCATCGCCGCGACGCCCTATCCGCAGCAGGCGGAAGCTATTCGCGCAAGCGGCGAAATCACGGGGAAAATCATTGTCGACATCTCGAATCCACTCGAGGGCGACATGTCGGGACTCGTGGTAGGACATACGACGTCCGCGGCCGAGGAAATCGCGAAAATGCTGCGCGGCGCTCGAATCGTGAAGGCATTCAATACCATATTCCAAAATGTGTTAGCCACGGCGCCCGCGAACGGAGAAACGCAGGTGTTTTACGCCGGCGACGACGCGGAGGCCAAGGCAACCGTGCGGCAGCTCATCGAGAGCCTGCACTTCGAACCGATCGACGCCGGCCCGCTCCGTAATGCTCGTTTGCTCGAGCCGCTCGCGATGCTGACTATCTATCTCGGCTACGTGGGAAAGCTGGGAACCGGCGTCGCACCCGCCATCCGGAAAATCCAATGATATCGATTCGCAACGCTCGCGTTTTCATCGGCCCGACCGCTTCGTTCCTCGCCATGGCTGCCTGCAGCTCGCGGCAGAACACGCCTAACGACTCGATAGCCTCGCGCGCAGGAGCCACCACGAACGCAACGGGTAGCGGCGCACCTTTGGACACCGCATTGGTTCCTGTGCGCGGGACGATCGCTGCCGTGAGTGACACACTATTGAGCATCACCACGGCAGGCGGCACACAACAAGTGCACGTGAGTCCACCGCTGCGAGTCTATCAGCGGACCACATCGGACCTGGCGCACGTCACTCCTAATGCTTTCGTCGGCATTACTTCGGTACCGCAACCCGATGGATCGCAAAGGGCGACGGAGATTCACATCTTCCCGGAAGAGTTGCGAGGGACAGGGGAGGGAAGCCGCCTGATGGACTCGAGCAGCAGCGGCGGGCGCAGCACGATGACGAATGGTGCCGTGTCGTCGCCCTCGCGCATGACAAATGGCGCCGTCGGAAGCACGCAGGGCACGAACACGTTCATGGTGCGGTATGCGGGCGGGCAGCAAACAATCCAGATTCCGCCTAACGTCAGCGTCACGGCGATCACGCCCGCTCAAACACGACCGACTGCCGGAGCCAACGTCGTCGTTCTTGCCCACAAGAGTGGCGCCGGTCAGCTCAACACCTCGGCCCTGATGCTGCTTGGGCCAACAGGGAAATGAGCTCCACAGATCAAAGATCGAATTGACGCAGGTGATGATCGAGGTGTAAGTACGCCCAGCGCGCCCATTCACGTTCGCTCAACTTCCCGAACATGAAATGTGGGCGCGCCGACACCGAAGCAAGATTCCGCGCAAATCGATCCGACGCTTGCGCGAGGCTCGCGATGTCGCGCTCGAAATCCTCGGGTCGCGTGCCTCCTTGCTCCTGGTCGGCCTCGGGGCGCGTCTTGATCCCCTGGGGCCAGCGCATTGGTCCATACAACGCGACCCACTTCAGCAAGCGCGCTCGCATGGGCCCATTCGGCTTCGCGGGAGCCGTGGGGCGTTCGCCGAGGACATTGCGAAAAGCATCCGTGCAATGACAAACCATTTGGTGCGCAGTCATCCTTCCCCAGCGCCGCGGTGTGTCGCGGCGTAACCTGGCGAAGCGGGTGAGCAGCTCGGCTCTATTGTCGAGGAGATTAGGGCGCGACATCGAGGCGTGAGCAGATGTTCAGGAGATTTTACGGGCGACTACTAGTAACGAAAACCCCGGCCAGAGAAGGAACTTTGACGGTATAATTGGAATTCTCGGTTGCGGACACCTACTCTTCCAACGTGGCACATTCCCGTTCGTTCCGCACGATCCTGCTGCTTTGGGCACTCTGGTTCACCGCTTCGCTCTCGGAAGCGGGAGGGCTCCATACGTGCCCAGTCCATGGCGGTGGCGACCGGAATGGGCCGGGACACGCGGCGAACGGCGACCATGCCGCTAAGGACTTCCCGGCTGCTCATCATGAGCACGGACCGTCATCAGGCACCGAGAATTCGCACCGCGGACACCAAGCCTGCATGTGCTTGGGTCTCTGTTGTTGCATGGGACCGATGGCTGTCCCCATTCCCGAGCAGGGAGTCGAAGTCGCGACAGTACGGCGTGCTTCAGATACGCGGTATCCGGAGCCTCGTCACGTCGATATCGAACGGTCGTACGCGCTTCCCTACGCAAACGGGCCGCCGACTCGCGCGTAGTCAAGTCGGCGAAAGCCCGCCGCGACGAATGGCCACACGGTAATTCCCTCGCGGTGAGAAGGCGCCCGCGTTAGGCATACCTCGCGCGAAGCGAGAGCCTACGAGGGCTCGGCAATGCCGACTTGGTTGTGGAGTCCAGGTCGCAGTCGGCATCGAGCGTCCCAACCCGGACGTTCTCCCTAACGAGGCCATTCTCATGTACATAGATCCGCGCGTGCGGCTGCAGGGCGCCGCTGCCGCGTTCGTCTTCATCCTGCTCTTGATTGCCGTCGCGCCACCACGAGCCGTCGCACAAGACACCACACGCACAAGCCAGCGCAACGCGCGCGCCGATTCCGTCGCCCGCCTCCATGCGGTCACGATCGTTGCCACGCCGGCCGAGCGGTCCCAACCCATCACCACCCAACACGTGGAGGTAGAGGCCGTTCGCGCGACACCAGCAAATAGTCCGTACGAGTTGCTCCGCCAAACCGCCGGTGTCGAAGTACACGAGCAAGGGCAGGGGCCTGGCTTCGCCTCCAACGCCTCGTTGCGTGGCTTCAGCTCGGACCATTCCACGGACATCGCATTGTGGGTCGACGGCGTTCCAATCAACGAGCCAATGAACGGTCACGCGGAAGGCTTCAATGACTGGACCGTACTGTTTCCGGGCGGCATTCAGGACATCGACGTCATTCACGGTCCGACCAGCGCGCTGTTTGGAAACTTTTCTCTCGCCGGTTCCATCAACGTGCGCACGATCGAACGCATGCGAGGTACGGAAGTCAGCAGCACGGTCGGGTCGTACGGACGCGCGGACGTCATGGCGCTGACGGGCTTCGACCATGGCACAGACGGCGGCGGCGTCTTGGGTGCGCACTTTCAACGGGAGGACGGATTTCGTCCAAATGCTCGCTACGATATTGCCCACGGTCATGCGCGTCTCGTCCGCGATCTGAAGCCTGGTGTGACGCTCGATGCGGGCGCGGAACTGTACGGCGGCAACTGGGACTCGCCGGGCTTCTTGAGCAACGAGGAGTTCGCAGCGCACGAATACGACATCGTCTCGAATCCAACGGATGGTGGGTATAAGCGGCGAGCGCAGGAGCGCGTGAGCTTGCGCGTGTTAACGGGAAACCTTTTCTGGCGCACGACGGCTTACGCGACTCAGGGTCGATGGCAGCTATTTCTCACCATTCCGCCAGCGGGTGGACGCTTCGAAGGCTCGGGCAGCCAAACCGAAGAGGAGGATTCACGAGCTGGACTGGGCGCCACCAGTGCGCTCACGTGGTCCTTACCAGCGGGCGAGATCACCCTCGGGGCTGAGACACGCTGGGATCGATCGCACTACGAGAACTACTTCACGACCAATCGGCAGCGCGACTCGGCCGCCGCGCTCGTGACCGGTCGCGAGCTCCTCGGCGCGCCGTTCCTGCAGTCACACTTCAATCTCACCGAGCGGTTGCGAGCCGATCTTGGCCTGCGATACGACGTTCTCGCCAGCAACTCACGTCCAGATGCCGACGTTCAAACGAGCGCTAGCCACGGTGTTCTGTCGCCGAAGTTCGGCGCGCTGTTTCGGGTCACCTCAGACGTTGGCATCTATGGCAACTTTTCGCGGGGCTTCCGCTCTCCCGATGGGCTTATCGTCGATCCGACGCTCGTGCCGGTTACGGCGTGGGCCTACGAAGGCGGTGTCAAGTTCGATCACTCGGCGACAAGCCTGTCCGCGGCGCTCTTTCGCATGGACGTAAGCAATGAGCAGACGTTCAATCCCATCACTCTCGAATCGTCGAATGGTGGGGCGAGCCGGAGACAGGGCCTGGAGCTAGACTGGCGTGTACCAGTTCTGAAGCGCTCCGTGACGCTCGATGGTGAGTGGACATTCAACGATGCCCGATACACGAGCTTAACGTCGATTTCCGAGGAGGGCGGCGACCCAATCGTGTTGAATGGCCTGCGCGTGTTCAACACATCGAAATATGTCGGTGCCGCCCAGCTGGAGTTCACGTCTGCTGGTGCGCCATGGCAAATTCGGATCGGCGGTAACTGGACCGGTCCGTACTCGCCGTTCGACCGTCCGGGAGAAGTGCTGCCCGGCTACGGCATGGGGCATGTTAGCGCTACATGGGCGTTCCGAAGTGTCGAGATGAATCTCGGCGTTCGGAACATGTTCAACCGCGCATATCCTGAGATCGTTGCCGGTGATGTGGTCGCGCCCGGACAACCGCGCACGATCTTTTTGTCGTTCCGTGCGCATACCTAGAGGAGTGAGGCGCTCAGAGGCGACGCAGCAACCGATACGTGAACTCGAGCTGATCATAGTACGCCCGTACGCTGATTCGTTCGTCGAGGCCGTGCGCGCGGTTGTCGGCATCGATGGTGGGATCAGCAAAGAGGCCACTCACACCGTACACCGAGAGGCCTGCATTCCGGAGATATAGTCCGTCGGTCGCGCCCGTTTCCATATCCGGGACGATAGCCAAGGTTCCCCAGAGCGAGGTTACAACTTGCTGAATCTCGCGCTGGACGGCAGGTGGCAGGATCGAGGGTGGACTGGCGATGGCAGGTCGAACTGACACCAGAGTCACCGACGTGTCGGCGATGGTGCGCCGAATCGTTGCATCCACGTCGGTCGGATTCGTGCCCGGGAGCATGCGGCAGTTCACCGTTGCCTGAGCCATTTGCGGGAGCGCGTTCTCGGCGTGGCCGCCCTGAAGAAGCGTCGCCACGCAGGTGGTGCGGAGCTGCGCGTTGTAAAATGCCGATCGTGCCGCGAGCCGCTCCGCGGCAGCGGCGTCTGGCGTCTGCGCCGCGCTCACCTCGCGCATTTCGGCCGCCACCGTGGCATCACCAACAAGCGCCGCTGTTTGCGCAAAGTAGGCGCGCGTGACCGGATTGGTCTGAATGGGAAAATCATAGTTGGCCAAACGGTCGAGCGCTCGCGCCAGCGCATAGATCGCATTGTCCTTGCGCGGCAACGAGCTATGACCACCGGGGTTGCGCGCCGTGAGAGTCACCGAGTAGAACACCTTCTCAGCCGCCTGCACGTCGAACGCCGTCGGTTTGCCGTTCCGCAGCTCGCCGCCGCCAGCATCCGCGTTGAGCACATACTGAACACTCGTGAGAGGAATGCCCACGAGCTCACGATGGTTGGCGAGCAACCATTCGATGCCGTTGTAGCCTCCGCCACCTTCTTCGCCGGCGGTGAGGGCGAGGATGTAATCGCCGTCGGGTACGACGCCCTCCTGCTTCATGCGGAGGAGCGCCGCCGCCCAGGAGGCATCGCCATCCTTCATGTCCAACGTCCCGCGACCATAGAAGTATCCATTCTCCTCGACGAGCGTGAACGGATCGCGCGCCCAGTCGGACGGCCGCGCCTCGACGACGTCCAGGTGTCCGATGAGCAGTATCGGCCGCCGCTTGCCAGCGCCGCGATACCGCACGAGGAGATTCTTGTCTTTGCGGTCCGTGCCCGTGTCTGGCCCAACGACCTCGATATCGCCGGCTGGAAATCCTGCCGTGCGGAAGCGTGCCGCGAGCAGCTCGGCGGCCTTCGTCGTGCTGCCGATGGAATGCTCCGTATTGGTTTCTACGAGCTCGCGTAAGATGTCGCGGCCCAAGCGCTGATAGGGCGTTAGGGTCTGCTGTGCGCCAATGCGCCCCGCGAAGGCCAACTGAGCGACACATCCAATGGAGAGTGCTCTTCTGATGTACGGGCTGATCATGCTGGGTCGGAGAAGGTTGTCCGGCGAGGTTAGATCCGGGCCCTGCGCAGCTGCACAGTGACGATAAAATACGAGCCGAGGATGAGTAGCGCCGCGACTGCTTGCGCGGTCAGTGTCTCGGCGGTGGGGAAGAGAGCGAACCATACACCCATCCATCCGGGCAGAAAGCGCTCGACTGCGGGGAGGGGAGTTGTAGGAAGCCAGTGCGCGAGCTGCATCTCCTGCGCTTGTTCACCGACCATCACCAGCAGGACGCCGCCGAGCAGCACGCCCGTGACAATGAGCATCTTCTTGTACGGCAGGCGCCGGTTGGCCAGAAAGGTAAGCGCCGCGACGACGGTGCTGAGACTCAGACCGACGCCGACGCCGTACAGGACGGGTGGACCGCCGAGCTTCAGTCGGTAGTTCTGCAAGAAGAGAACGACCTCGAATCCCTCGCGATAAAAGGAGGTGAAGCCGAGCATAACGAGTCCAACGAACAGACGCCGATGCGATGGACGGTCGGTGGCGTTGTCGGCGCCCTGCAGCAGCCGCCGTTTGCGCTTCGTATGCAGCGAGATCCATCCCGACCAGTAGATCTTGTGGAAGAACCAGTTCATGACCACGAGCAAGACGACGATTGCGAGCAGTCCGGTGATGACCTGGAGGTGAAGTGCTGTCACATTGTCCGTGAGGCCGTCAACGACGGCTATCGCGATGCGCCAGGTGAGTAGCGTAGCGAGAAAGGCCAGCCCGACGCCAGCGGCGATCGGTCGGCGGTACGACTCGCTTTCTCCGACCATGCTTGCAGTGATCGCCGCGAGCACGAGAATGCATTCGAGTCCCTCGCGAAACACCAGCACGCCGATGTCGACGACGGCGCTACCGAGCGGCGTGTCGGGGGCGGTTGGGTCGGGCACTCCGCCGGCAACGACAGATTGCCAGAGAAGCACGGCAAGGATCGCGAGAATGCCAATCGCAAGCACCGCCCGCGATGCGCCGCGCTTCCAGCCGGTTTGCGACTCCAACTCTCGACCTCCCGAAATGACGTTCAGTAGTGGACGTGTGCGCTAGGCAGCGGGCAGCACGAGCGTGAAGGTGCTTCCATGACCTTCTTGGCTCTCGACCGTGAGATCGCCCCCCATGCCGAGTGCAAGATCGCGGCTGATGGCGAGGCCAAGCCCAGTTCCCTCCGACCGACGTGCTCGTGACGTGTCAACTTGAACGAATGGTTCGAAGACGTCGGGAAGGCGGTCGCGTGGAATGCCGACGCCCGTATCGACGACGCGGAGGAGCACCCGCTTTGGGTCGCTCGGATCGAGCGCGCCTTCCACGCGAACGTGGCCGCCAGACGGCGTGAACTTAGTCGCGTTCGAGAGCAAATTGAGGAGCACCTGCTCCGTCTTCTCGCGGTCGGCCCGCGCGACGAGGTCACCCGAAACCTCTTGCGACCAGGTGAGCGACCGCGCGGAAAGTTGCGGCTCGATCATCGGCATCACTGTCTCAACGAGCTGGCAGAGCCGCACGCTCTCTAACCGATACTCGAGCCGACCTGCCTCGATCCGCGAGAGATTGAGCACATCATTAATCAACCGAAGCAAGTGGCGCTGGCTCCGGTGTACCCGCTGGAGTGTCTCGCGCTGTTCATCGTTGAGTGAACCGTAAACGCCGACTTCCAGAAGTTGCACGTAACCAGCGATGGCATTTAGTGGCGTGCGCAGCTCGTGGCTCATGGTTGCCAGGAATTCGCTTTTCGCCCGGTTCGCGTGGTCGGCCGTCTCGCGCGCTTGCTCCAACTCCTCGGTTCGCAGGAGCAGCTCGTCATTCGCGGCCCGAAGCTCTTCACTCTGCGCCTCCACCTCTGCGGATTGTTGCTCGAGCTGTTCTTGTGTAACCTCGAGCTCCATCGCCTGTTGCTCGAGCACATTGTTGGCTTTGGCCAACTCGCGCTGCGCCGCCTCCGCAATGGCGCGCGCTTCTTCTGCTTCGCGCTTGGCCCGGAGCAGCGCGTCCTCGAATTTGCGCCGTTCCACGATAGGCAGCAGCACGCAATCGCTTACCCACTCACCATCACGCTCGCGGCGAGCTGCGTTGGTCAGCGCGGCGACGTCGCTGCCGTCTTTCGCCCTGAGAAGCAGAAAGATCTCTTCCGCGCGACCATGAAGCCGGAGGAGCGGAAAGAAGTGCGTTTGATAGAAGATCCGGCTGCCGACGGTAAGCACGGTCTCGACGTGCTTTCCGATAATTTCGTCGCGCTCATACCCGAGCAGCGTGAGGAGTGTGCTGTTGCAGAGGCGAATCGCGCCGTTATCCGCGATCGTTAACCAGCCGCACGGGGCCGAGTCCAGGAGCGTTCCCGGGTTTCCCGCCTGAGCGCTCACGCGGCCGCGGGCTTGTGCTCGAGGTAGGCGCGAATCGCGGCGATCGTCTCCTCGGGATGGCTCATGTGTGGACAGTGGCCGGTGGCGCGCAGCTTATGGAGGGTGCTGCCGGGGAGATGTTCGTGAAGATAGTTGCCCACCGCGTCCGGCGCGATCATGTCCTCAGTGCACTGGAGGATGAGTGAGGGAACGCGCAGCTGCGCGAGGTCATCGCGATTGTCGGCGAAGAACGTCGCCTCGGCGAAGCGCCGGGCGATGATGGGATCCGTTGAACAGAAGCTCGCCTCGAGCTCCTGACTCAGCTCGGGGCGATCTGGATTCTTCATGATGGCGGGGGCGAGAAAGTTCGCCCAGCCGATGTAGTTCTTCTCCATCGTTTCGAGGAGGCCCTCGATGTCATTGCGCTCGAATCCCCCGACGTACGGCGCGTCATTGATGTAGCGCGGCGACGGCCCGACCAGGACAAGGCGCTCAAAGTGGTCTGGTTCGCGATTCGCGGCGAGCACCCCGATCATCGAGCTTACCGAGTGGCCAACGAAGATCACGCCATGCAGATCGAGCGCGTGGACCACGTCGAGCACGTCTTGGGCGTATCCGTCGAGAGACGCATAGCGCTCGGCGTCGTACGCTGCGAGGTCCGAGTGACCCGACCCGACGTAATCGAAGAGGACGACGCGGTAGTCGCTCTCAAAGGCAGGGGCGACGAAGCGCCACATATTCTGATCGCAGCCGAAGCCGTGAGCGAACAGGAGCGGTTGGGTGCCGCGGCCCGTCACGACGACGTTGTTGCGGCGGACGATGTCATCTCGGAAAGACATAGGGCGCGAAGAGGAGAAATCAACGCGGCGGGCTCCGCATTGCGGACCGACGGGGATCGGGTCCTCCATGTATGCAATTCCGGTTCCGGCACCCTAGGGCGTCGTCGTCTCGCCGGCCGCGCGCCGGCGCCTAACGACTGAGCGCGAGTGTCGCGCACGGACTCGTGCGGAGTCGTTAGGCGTCACTGGAGCCGCTGGCGGCCGCAACGTCTGCGGCTGATTCCACAAGGGTCCAAGGTGTCTTTCCTGGCTCCAAGATATGCCTGTCTACGCGCTCCGGCTCTCATTGGTCAGGACATAATTGCGCCTGATCCCCGCAAATTATGCGTGGCCCCCCTTGCCGTCCGCGCGTATTGTCGCAATTTCGTGCCGCCTACCACTAGCCCAGTTCTTCATCACAATCGAGCTCGTTCCCCACGGTACGACCGCGACGAGGCGGAAGTTCAGCCTCGGTTTCACCCGCTTGGAGGTGATCGGATGCGACGCGCACAGGTGTCCCGACGTTGGCAGGATCTCGGCAGTATTCTTTTTCTGGCGATGCTCGCGCTGTTCGTTCCAGACACGTCAGCGCGCGCGCAGGCGAGTACGGTAAGCGGTGTCGTTACCGATTCGCTGACGAAGCGGCCCGTCAACGACGCCTTGGTGAGCGCCGCGGGCATGTCCGTATCAGCGCGGACGAATATTCGCGGACAGTTCACGCTCACCGGGCTGACGGGAACGACCGTGAATCTCGTCGTCACGCGCCTCGGCTATCAACAGGTGAGCCAGTCCGTCGCGGTCGGCACCGCGGACGTGTCAATCCAGATTGGCAGGAGCGTCTTGCGGCTCAATGAAACTGTTGTCACCGGTCAGGCGGGCGACACACAGGTCAGAGCCCTCGGCAACGTCGTCGGCATGGTAGACATGTCGTCCACGCAGCTGGTCATGCCGAGCAAGATCGTACAGGAGGCGCTCTCGGTCTCGGTTCCTGGCCTTCAGATTCAGCGCGCGAGCGGTCAGTTGGGTACAGGCGGCGTCACGCGCATTCGCGGAGTCAGCTCGCTCAGCTTGAGCTCCGAGCCAATCATCTTCATCGATGGAGTTCGCGCGGACAACACCGCAGGCTCGAACAGCATTGGATTCAGTGGTGGCGGCGACACGCCATCACGAATCAACGATCTCGACCCGAACGACATTGAATCGATTCAGGTGCTCAAGGGCCCATCGGCGGCGACGCTATACGGCACCGAGGCGTCGAACGGGGTCATTCAGATCATAACGAAAAAAGGCGCGGCGGGACGGCCGACGTGGTCGGCAGAGCTGCGTGGCGGAGCGAACTGGCTCCCGAGTCCCGAGAAGCTTTACGAGGGCGTTTACTACCGCGACGCGAACAACGTCGTCCAGCATCTCAACCTCATCAAGAACGACGAAGCGCGCGGCTTCGGCTCGCCATTCTCCACCGGACATCCCGTGGGCGGGGGCTTGGCGCTCCAAGGTGGAACCGACGCCATTCGGTACTTCTTCAGCGGCAACTACGATCGCGACGAGGGCATCGTCACCTACAATTGGCTCAACAAGCTCAATGGCACGTCGAATCTGAGCTATTTCTCCGGTGACAAGCTCAAAGTCGACTTGAACATGGCGTACACGCGTTCGAAGGCCCGGAGCGCGTCGGCAACGCAGCCAATGACGACCTACCTGATATGGGCGTGTCCCAGCAACTCGTGCACCGCGCCGGGACTCGGACCTAACGACGCGGGCCGTGGTTACCTCGCTGGAGTCACGCCCGAAGCATTCGACGAGATCGAAGGGCTGGACGATGTCGATCGAAGCCGGATCGGACTCACTTTCAATCACCATCCCACCCACTGGCTCAACCATCGGCTGACGTTAGGCGGCGATTTCACCAACGACGCCTCGTCACTCTATTTCCCACGGGGGAGCAACCCCAACTTCGGAATCCCTGAAGGCGAGAAGCAAGTTCAAAACGATCAATCGTCCTTCATCACCGCCGACTATTCCGCGACGGGGACGGCGAATTTGTTCGCGAATCTCGTTTCTCAAACGTCGGGTGGTGTTCAGTACTACACGAAGAAGTTGACTCAAATTTCCGGTTCGGGGCGGAGTTTCCCGATTCGTGGCGTGAACACCGTGAGCGGCGGTGGTCTCCGTCAGGGGTTCGAGGACCCGAACTTCAACCTGGAGAACAAAACCTTCGGCACGTACGTGCAGGAGCAGCTGGCCTGGCGTGACCGCCTCTTCCTCACCGGCGCGGTACGCGGCGACGACAACAGCGCGTTCGGCGTGAATTACAACTTCGTCGTCTATCCAAAGTTCAGCGCGAGTTGGGTGCTCTCGGACGAGTCGTTCTTCCCACACTCCTCATTCCTTTCGGCGCTCAAGCTGCGCGGCGCCTGGGGCAAAGCGGGTCAGCAGCCTAACGCCTTCGCGGCGATACAGACATACGGACCATCAGTCGGTGCGGGCGGCACGCCGACCGTGACGCCGCTGAGCATCGGCAATCCCGATCTGCGGCCGGAAGTGACGCGAGAGCTGGAAACGGGTTTCGACGCCAGTCTGCTGAAGAATCGCCTGTCGCTCGAGTTCACCTATTACAACAAACTCACGAAGGATGGGATCTTCACGGCCGTAAACTCGCCGTCGAGCGGCTTCCCGGGAAATCAGTTCATCAACGTCGGTCAGTTCAGCAACCGCGGCCTCGAGCTGGCGCTCAATGCGACGCCCGTTACGCGAAATGACTTGCGTGTCAACGTGCGCGGCTCGGTCGCCACCAATAGAAACAGAATCGACGTGCTGGGCCAGGACACTCCGATTCCCAACACCGGTGTCGGTCAGCTCACCGGAGCGTACAATGTCGCCGGGTATCCGGTGGGCTCCTTTTTCTATCAGAAGATCGTGAGTGCAACGCTGACGGCACCGGGGCAGGTGACCAACATCATGTGTGAGGGCGGCACGCCCTTTGGCCGAGGGAATGGCACTGTCGTACCGTGCGCGGGTGCGCCGTTGCTGTACTTCGGCAGCCCGGTACCGACGTGGCTCAGCTCCATCGGAACGGACATCGCCTGGCGGCGCTTCACGCTCAGCGGCGTCGCCGAATTCCAGGGTGGGCATTATGTAGACGATGGCAACGTCGGCGGCCAGCACGTGTTCTTCAACGATTCGAAGGCCGCGGTGGAGGGAACGGATCCGATCGTTGTCGCGCATCAGGCGTTAGGCGCGTTTGGCGCCGCCGGTATCATGAAAGCCGGCTTCGGCAAGATCCGTAACGTGTCTCTGACGTATGACACTCCCGCAAAATGGGCGAGCTCGTTCGGTGCAAGTCGCGCCTCGGTGACGCTTACGGGGGCGAACCTCGCAACGATCTGGCGAGCACAGAGCCGCAAGTTTGGCGCGCTGGGTCAGGACCCGGAAGTCCGCTTCAACGCCCCCAATTTCTATGGGGATGCCAACCTCTCCAACGGATACACCCAGGAATCCTGGCCGCAGTTCCGCCGGTTCCTCGCCACCGTCCGGTTCACGTACTAACCAGACAAGGAATCGAGCCGACCATGCGAAATATCTTCGATCGATCCGGTGCGCCAATGCGCACGTCATTGCTGATGGCCACCGTGGTAATGACACTTTTATTGGGCGGAGCATGTTCCGACGTGCTCAAGGTGGAGCTTCCTGGGCGAATTCCGACCGACTTGCTGGATGACCCGAGCACCGCGACGACGCTCGCCTCCAGTGTCGTGGCGGATTTCGAATGTGCATTCAGCAATTACATCGCGTCTACCTCGATCCTTTCCGATCAATTCCTCGGCGCGTCCGGGAACTTGAGCGCAAAGAATTGGGGCACGAAGAAAATCAACGAAGACGACACGACCAACGAGCAGACCTCATGCTCTGGGTCGTTAGGTGCGTACACACCACTGCAGACGGCTCGCTTCCAAGCCGACGACATCCTGTCGCGTCTGCAGAACTGGACCGATGCCCAAGCAACGGTTCCGCTGGCGCCGTTGCGTGCGCGCGTCGCGGCGATAGGTGCGTACGCGTACACCTTGCTCGGCGAAGGGTTCTGCGCAATGCGCTTCAACAAGGAGAAGGTCATTCATACGCCGGCCCAGGTGCTGGCGATCGCCGAGAGCAAGTTCGACGCAGCACTGGCTCTCGTAAACGTCATGGCAAATGGGACGGCGAAGACCGAGCTCCAGAACCTCGTCTACGCGGGTCGAGCACGCGTGCGGCTCGATCGCGGGAACACGACCGGCGCGGCTGCCGATGCGGCCTTGGTCACTCCAGGATTCGAGTTTGTCGTGACGCGGAGCGTCGATGCCGATACACGGTGGAACGATGCATGGACCACGCTGTCAGAGTTTGGTCACGGCTCTGTTGCTCCTCAATATCGCAATCTGACCGTTGGTGGGCAGCCCGATCCTCGGGTCGAGGTCGCGGCCGGGCCAGACGTCGGCAAGGACTTGCCGCCGAAGGCCTTCGATGGCGTGACGGATCTGTATGTCGTGACGAATAAGAATTTCTCGCGTGCCGATCCGATGCGCCTCGCCAGCTACGTGGAGGCACAACTCATTCGCGCGGAAGCATTGAAGGGCGCGACGGCTGTTCAAATCATCAACGCGCGACGCACGCAGCTTCAGTTACCTCAGTACACGGGACCAGCGGACGACCCGTCGATCCTCGCACTCGTGCTCGATGAGCGAAACCGTGAGTTCTTCATGGAAGGCGGGCAGCGTTACAACGACCTGCTTCGCTACAAGATTCCGTGGAAAGTCGGCAACGACCAGAACGGGTTGCCGTATGGATCCACGACGTGCATGCCGCTGCCATTGAACGAGCGCATCGCCGCGGGCGGGTAACCCGGCTCTACGACCAAGAGGCCCCTGAGACTGCATGCTGGTCTCAGGGGCCTCGCGTTTCCGTTCCAGGCGGTTGGTAGTTTCGCGGTAGGATGATTTGTTATCATACGTCAACCGCCAATCTCTCCGCGCAATATGACAGTAGATCGCCGCGCTTTTCTTTCAGCGTCCGCCTCCGCACTCGCGTTAGGCAAGGCCGGGCTGCCTCTTCCGACCTTCGACTCGGAGCTTGAAGGGTCCGCATCGGTCGACGTTGCGAGTCTCCAGGGACGAGAGATCACCGTCTACACGACGGCGGACAAGACTGAGTACCGCCTCTCGCCCACGGACAAGCTGACATTCAAGCCCATGGGGCAGCCGCTGGAGACGCAGATTTGCGTCTTCGTCGATCCTACCAAGCGTGCGCAAACCTTTATTGGCATCGGCGGGGCGCTGACGGATGCGTCGGCGGAGGTATTCGCGAAGCTGCCGCCGGCCAAGCAACGGGAGTTCCTCGACGCGTACTTCGATCGCGACAAAGGCATCGGGTATACGCTCGGGCGCACGAACATTCACAGCTGCGACTTCTCCTCCGCGAGTTACACGTATGTAGACGAGGGCGACAAAGCACTCGCGTCATTCAGCGTCGCCCACGACAAGCAGTTTCGCATTCCATTCATCAAGCAGGCAATCGCGACCGCGGGCGGCAAGCTGACGCTCTTCGCGAGTCCGTGGAGTCCGCCGGCGTTCATGAAAACGAATGGAGAGATGCTCCACGGTGGCAAATTGAAGCCGGAGCTCCGGCAAGCGTGGGCGAACTACGTCGCGAAGTTCGTGCATGCGTACGAGCGCGAAGGCATTCCGATTTGGGGCGTCACGGTGCAGAACGAGCCGATGGCGACGCAGAAGTGGGAGTCATGCGTCTACACGGCGGAGGACGAGCGCGACTTCATCAAAGGCTTCCTCGGCCCCACAATGCGGCGAGCCGGTCTCGGCGACAAAAAGATCATCGCCTGGGACCACAATCGCGATCTCATCTATCAGCGCGTCAGTACCATCCTTGGTGATCCGGACGCCGCAAAGTACGTGTGGGGAATCGGGTACCACTGGTATGAGCCCTGGAGCGGCGGATCGATGATGTTCGACAACGTGCGATTGGTACATGAGAACTTCCCAGATAAGAAGTTGCTCTTCACCGAGGGCACCGTCGATTCCTTCAAACCGGAAGACATCCGCAATTGGCGCCTGGGCGAGTATTATGGCCACTCGATGATCAACGACTTCAACGACGGGGCCGTTGGCTGGACCGACTGGAACGTTTTGTTGGATGAGCAGGGAGGACCGAACCATGTCGGTAACTTCTGCTTCGCGCCAATTCACGCCGACACGAAAACGGGTGAGCTCATCTATACGAACTCGTATCACTACATCGGTCACTTCTCCAAGTTCGTGCGTCCGGGCGCGCGACGTATCGTGAGCTCGCCAAGCAGGAGCGCGTTGCTGTCGACGGCGTTCGTGAACTCTGACGGCAAAGTCGCGGCCGTGGTCATGAACCCAGGCGACAGCGCAGTGTCATACTTTCTCTGGCTTGCTGGTCACGCGGCAGAGGTGAAGAGCCCGCCACACTCTCTGCAGACGCTCGTGTTCTGACGCTCGGGCTCGGCTGGCACGAAGCTAATTGCTTTGCTGCACCGAGACTAACTTGCGCTCGCGGGTCGATGCGGGCCCGAGTGTCGTTGTCGGAGAGAGAAGCACCGTTGCTCAGCGGACTACGCCGAACACCAGCGAATCACGCACTCGCGCCTGACGAGGCGAGGGTCGTTAGGCGCGTTCGTGGTGGCGACGAGAGTGCGTGTGAGTGGTTGTACCGCGAGTACCACGAGCGACTCTGGCGGTTCGCGTACACACTCGTGCATTCGTCGGCGGTGGCGGAGGAGCTGGTGCACGACGTTTTCCTCGCGGTGTGGCGCGATCGTGCGAGTTGGAACGTGAACAGGTCGCCGCGGCTCTGGCTTTATGGCGCGGTTCGCAACCGCGCGATGAACCACCTCCGCCACGAGCGCGTCGTTGCGGAGGTCGCGCTGCGCGAGCCGGTCATCGCCATGGGCGCGGCGCCAATCGATCCACAGTCCGAGGTCGAAGCGCACGAGCTCGATGAACGGGTGAGCCGGGCATTGTCGGGCGTGTCCGAGCGCCGCCGCATCGCGATGACACTCCGCTGGCGTCATGATTTCACCTTGGCACCAGGAAGTCAGTTGCGGGTTGCCGCTGACTTCGGCGTCGATCGTCGCAGTGTGTACCTCGACGGCCTCGCGTACTTCGACGTCTTGCATGATGCGAGGCGACCGTTCACGGTTCTTGCCGGGAACGCGCGCGCTCTCGACCTCGGGACACAGTTCGTCGTGCGGGCGTACGCCGAGGACAGCGCGGTTCAAGTGGGTGTGCGCACGGGGAACGTCATGCTCAGCGGTGTTGGCCAGCTGCGCGCTGGCGATGTAGGGCAGCTGCAGTCCAACGGTCGAACTCGGCGATGGCGTGGTGCGTTGAACGACCCGCTGCTCGCGTGGCTCGACAACCGGCTGGTGTATCGTGATGCCCCGCTGAGCCACGTGCTGCAGGACATACATCGTTGGTACGACGTCGAGGTACGCGTCGCCCAACCAGCTATCGCGGCGCTCCCCTTTTCCGGGGTGCTGACGGAGCAGTCGTCAGGCGCGGTCATCGACCGCGTCGCCGCAACTCTTGGCCTTCGTGTGCGGCGCGACTGCATCGGTGTCGTGCTGGAACGATGAGTGACAGTTTCACCGTTAAAGATTTCTAATCAGGAGGACGTATGCAGTGTTGGGTCGTACGCGCCCTTGCGGCGGGCGCGCTGCTGCAACTGCTCGCGCTACCGGGTTCGGCGCAGCAGTTCGTCGCGAGCCAATCGGCGGTCGTAGTGCACTTCAGCGACGCCTCACCGGACTTGGCCGGTGCGCCCGCGTCGCTGCGCGCCCCGATCTCACTTCACCTGAAGGACGTCAGTGTCGAGAGAGCGCTCGACGAAATTGTGACCGCGGGGAAACTGTCGCTGACCTACAGTCGGGCCGTCGTGCCGCTCGAACGCACGGTGTCGGTGGATATCGACAACGGGTCAATACTCGAGGCCCTGCGTCAGGCGCTCGGCGGCGCGAAGGTGGAGCTGTGGATCTCTGCCGAGGGGACGATGGCCCTGGTGCCCACGCCCCGAGCGGAGCAGAAGCGGCGGATGATGAACGGTATCCTCTCCGGCCGTGTCACCGCGCAGGGTACCGGCGAGACGCTCGTCGGTGTAACGGTCACTGTCGCCGGCACGCGCCTGGGCGCGGCGACGTCGGACGACGGTCGGTATACGATTGCTAATGTGCCGGACGGCTCGCATTTGATTTACGCGCGCCGCATTGGCTTCGCGCAGGACAGCCAGACCGTTGTCGTCGCGACAGGTCAGAACGTCACGGCAAACTTCGTCTTGCGTGCAGTGGGCGTGCAGCTCAGCCCAGTCGTGTCGATTGGCTATGGTACTGCCCAGCGTAGCGAGCTCACCGGCTCGGTGGCATCAGTGTCGTCCGAGCAGATTCGCACGCAGCCGGTGCAAAACGTGGAGCAGGCCATCCAGGGACGGGCGCCCGGCGTCCAAGTTACCGAGGCAAGTGGGCAACCAGGCGCTCCGGCGGCCGTCCGCATTCGCGGCGGTAACTCGATCTCGGCTGGTAACGAGCCGCTCTACGTCATCGACGGTGTCCCTGTGCAATCGAGCCCGAACGGCGCGAACACGACGACACTGGAGACGCAAGGCGTGAGCGGTCTCGACCCTCTGGCGTCGCTCAATCCCGAGGACATCGCGTCCGTGGACATTCTCAAGGATGCATCCGCGACGGCGATCTATGGAGCGCGCGCGGCGAACGGCGTCATCCTCGTCACCACCAAGCGCGGCCGGGCCGGCTCGAACACTGTTCACTTCGGCGGATATTTCGGCGAGCAGCAGGTTCGGCACACGTTGTCGCTCCTCAACGCACAGCAGTTTGCGCAAGTAGCGAATGAGGCGCGTACGAACGCCGGCCAGCCAGCGCTTTACACGCAGGCCGACATCGATACCCTCGGCACCGGCGTCAATTGGCAGGACGCAATCTTCCGCAGCGCTCCCGTCGCGAATTACGAGCTGTCGTTCTCCGGCGGTGGGGACGCCACGCGGTACTACCTGTCGGGGAACCTGCTGCAGCAGCAGGGCGTGGTGCTCAACACGAACATGAATCGGGGATCGGTGCGGTTCAACATCGACCAGACCGTGAACCCGCTGTTCCGCGTTGGCACGAGGCTCACGCTGATGCGTTCGCAGGGTCAAGTCATGCCTAACGGTGGCGGCGGCCAGGAGGTGTCGTCGGTTCTGCTCAACGCGCTCACCGCGCCGCCGACGCTTCCGATCAAGGGCTCGGGCGGCCAGTACTTCGTTGGACTCAATACGGCAAACGGCCGCACGTTCGCAAACCCCGTGGCGTCGGCGGATCTCATTACCAACCGCGAGCAGCAGAACCGTCTCATCGGCGATGTGTTCGGTGAATACGATATTCTGCGGAACCTCACCTTCCGCACCTCGCTTGGCGGCGACTACCTGAGCGATACACAGGATTTCTATTCGCCGAGTACGACGTTTCCGGGAGTCACGTACGGCGGATATGGCAGCCGGGGCTCCCTTCAGGTGACGACCTGGCTGAACGAGAACACGCTGCACTACACGTTGGGCCAGGTTGGGTTCTTCCATGCCGTCGATCTGCTGGGCGGCGTGACCTTCCAGCGCACGCAAAGCGACAACGTCTCGGGTACGGCTGAGAACTTCGTGACCGATGCACTGGCACAGAATGGTTTGAACAGCGGCGCGACGTACGTGGGCGTGTGGACGGGAGCGCCGCACTCATCCCTGGAATCGTTCTTTGCGCGAATGAACTGGAACTTCTTCGATCGCTACCTGTTCACTGTCACGGCGCGGGACGACGGGTCATCGAAGTTCGGGGCGGTTAACCGCTGGGGTTTCTTCCCATCGGCGGCGTTCGCGTGGAGGCTCACGGACGAACCGATTTTGCATCCAGTGTCTTCGCACTTCGACGACCTCAAGCTGCGGGTGAGCTACGGTCGCACCGGCAACCAGGATATCGGAAATTACGCGGCGCTCGCGACGTTAGGCAGCTCGACCTACCTGTTCAACAACGGGAAGGTGATCGGCTACGCGCCCGACGCGCTTCCGAATCCAGGTCTCAAGTGGGAGACCACGGACCAGCTCGACGCCGGTGTGGACGCCGGCGTGCTGCACAATCGCGTGCTGCTCACGGCGGACTATTACTCCAAGCGCACGAACGGCCTGCTCCTGAATGTCGCCGTTCCCGCGACCCTCGGCTTTACGTCGCAGCTCCAGAACATCGGCAGCGTGAGCAACAAAGGCCTAGAGCTCGGCCTGAACACCGTCAATTTCACGGGCCGGCTCGGTTGGACGTCGTCGCTCAATCTGACGTGGAATCGTAACAGAGTACTCAACATCGGCACCGACACGATTCAGATCGGACCAGTAGGTGTCGGAGCCGGTGCGAACCAGAACCCAACCGTGCTGAAGGTCGGCCAGCCGATCAATTCGTTCTACGGCTATGTCTACAGTTCCATCGCGAACGGACAGCCGACGTACAAGGATTTGAACGGCGATGGTCAGGTGACGACTGCCGATCAGACGATCATCGGCAACGCACAGCCCAACTACACGGGCGGCTTCTCCAACGACTTTAGCTTTGGCCGCTTCGATCTCACGGTGTTCCTGCAGTTCTCGCAGGGAAACAAGATCTACAACATCACTCGCGCGATGCTCACGAACAACGCCGGGAATGCGAACCAGCTGACGGATGTATTGGCGGCGGCCAACTCCGGGGCGAATGGCATCCCGCAGGCGAAGATCGGCAATAGCTATGACACCCGTCCCTCTACGCTGTTCGTCGAGGACGGATCCTACCTGCGCGGGAAGAATCTGCGGCTCGCGTACACCGTGCCAAACGGTCTCCTGGCGCGGATGCGCATCGGCAACGTCGAGAACGCGCAGCTTTATGCAAGCGTTCAGAATTTCTTCACAGCCACGCACTACACCGGCTTCGATCCCGAGGTAAGCGAGTACGCGACGAGCGTGCTGGCGCAGGGGATCGACTTCGGGACGTATCCGCAGACGCGACAGTTCACCATCGGATTCAGCGCCGGCTTCTGAGGCGCGGAGATCAGCAGATATGAAGATGCATACGAAAATAAATCAGGCGCTGCGCGGGGTCGCGGCGCTGGTGGCGCTGACGGTCACCGCGTCGTGCCATGATTTTCTCAATCCGAAGCCGAACGACGTTCTCGCCCCGCAGAACTTCTATCAGTCGGCCGAGGACGCGGTCGCGGCGGTGAATGCCGTCTACGCGCAGACACAGTGGGTGTACTTCTACTACTGGTACGAGTCCGACATCGCCACCGACGACGTGCTCGCGACGTCAAACTTTGGTACCGACGGTCATCAGCTGGCATCGTACACCTTCGACCCAACGCTCTGGTCCCTCGACAACCAGTGGAGCAACGAATACATCACGATCAACCGCGCGAATATCGTGCTCGGTCGGGTGCCCTCGATCGTGATGGACACGGTGGAGCGCAATCGCGTGCTCGGTGAGGCCCACTACCTGCGCGCGCTCATGTACTTCGAGCTCGTGCGAATGTTCGGCGACGTACCGCTCATCACGCAGGAAGTGAGCTCGATCTCGCAGTCCCAGCAAGCGCGCACGCCCGCGGCGCAAGTCTATCAGCAGATCGTAAGCGACCTGACCACGGCAAGCAGTCAATTACCGTCCTCGTACACCGGGTCGGATCTCGGACGCGCGACCTCCGGTGCGGCGATGTCGCTGCTCGCCAAGGTCTACCTACAGCAGCACGATTATGCGAACGCGGCGAAGTGGGCCGGGCAGGTCATCTCCAGCGGACGCTATTCACTCAACGCGAACTTCAAGGACAACTTCCGCATCGCGGTAGAGCAGGCGAATCCGGAGAGCATTTTCGAGATCAACTACGGCTCTCCCGATCAAACGGCGGGTGTCGTTGGCAGCGTGCACCTGCTGTTCACGTTGCCCTCTGGTTTTCCGGGCGGTGACTCCTACGGGCTGATGCGCGTTGCTCCCGATCTAGTCGCTCTGTACGCGCCGGGCGATCAACGCGGCAACGGCGCGACGTTCATGACGTCGCCATACACGGACGCGATGGGCCGCACCACGACGTGGGGCGTGCCCAATGGCGCTGCGTTCCATAAATGGCTCGACGAGACGAACACGAAGGATATGAAAGCGCGCGCCTGGCAGGAGATGCCAAATAACTGGATCATCTCACGTTATGCAGACGTGCTGCTGATGTACGCCGAGGCGGTGAACGAGGGCGGTACCGCGACGGCGGGCGCGGCGACGTCGGCGCTGAACTTGGTGCGTACGCGTGCGGGAATCCCGACGGTCGCAGCTCTCTCACAGAGCGCGCTCCGCGACTCCATCAAGGTCGAGCGCCGGCGCGAGTTCGCTTTCGAAGGGCAGCGGTGGTTCGACCTGGTTCGCTGGAATCAGCTCGATGCCACCATACAGGCAAAGACCCAGGCCATGCAGACCTGGCAGCCCGGCGAGACGACAGTGCACGGCGCGAAGAGTCTCGTGATGCCGATTCCGCAGACGGAGCTGAACAACAATCACCTTCTCACGCAGAATACTGGCTGGTGACGTTGCGATGAGAAGGGCGCCAAGGCGTGCTGTCGTCTCGGGAATGCTGAAGTGCGCGCCGGCACTTCTGTGGATGGGGTGCTCGCATTCCTCGATTGGCACCACTTCCATCGACACGACCGGCACCACAATCAATGGTCCCGCGGTACAGGCGTGGGTCACCACGGGCGATCACGCGCGCATCTTCTCCCAGGAGCCGGACATCGCCATCGCGACGGGCAACGATACGTCGTCGACACTCATCACGGTCGACGCGTCGACGACGTATCAGACGATGGTCGGCTTCGGTGCGGCGATGACGGATGCATCCGCTTACCTCATTGAGTCCAAGATGAGCGCGACGCAGCGCGGCGCGCTCATGCAGGACCTCTTCGGCCGCAACCCTGGCATAGGTCTCAGCTTCGTCCGCGTGCCCATGGGTGCATCCGACTTCTCGTTACGGCAGTACAGCTACGATGACGTCGGCGCGAATCAAACCGATTCGACGTTGTCACATTTCTCCATCGGCCCCGATTCGGCGTACAAGATTCCCGCACTTCAGCAGGCACTCTCCATCAACCCGGAACTCACGCTGATGGCGAGTCCGTGGAGTGCACCCGGCTGGATGAAGACGTCGGGCAGCTTGATCACGGGCACCCTCTTGCCGAAGTACTACGAATCCTTCGCCAATTATTTCGCGCGGTTCATCGACGCATACAAGGCGTCAGGGGTTCCGATCTCAGCGATCACGATTCAAAACGAGCCGCACTTCGAGCCATCGGATTATCCGGGGATGCGGCTCGACGACACGGCGCGCGCAACGATCATCGGTCGGTATGTCGGCCCATTGCTCGCATCGCGCGCGCCTAACATCAAGATCCTGGATTGGGACCATAACTGGGACGAGCCTAACGCCCCCCTCACCGTCCTCGCCGATGCACAGGCAGCGCAGTATGTAACAGGCGTGGCCTGGCACTGCTACGCCGGCGACGTATCAGCGCAGCAAACGGTACATGATCAACACCCGGACAAGGAGACGTGGTTTACCGAGTGCTCGGGCGGGGATTGGGCGACGAACTGGAGCGACAATCTCAAGTACTTCGTCGGCACGTTGATCATCGGCGCGACGCGCGACTGGGCGCGTGGTGTATTGACCTGGAACCTCGCCCTCGACGAAAGCGACGGACCGCACACCGGCGGCTGCGGCAACTGTCGCGGCGTAGTGACGATCAACTCGACGTCAGGCACCGTCACGCGAAACATCGAATACTTCGCGCTCGCGCACGTGAGCAAGTTCGTTAGGCCCGGTGCGCACCGCATCGCGTCGAGCTCCAGTGTGAATGGCTTGCCGAGCGTTGCCTTTCAGAACGTGGACGACAGGTCGAAGGCGCTCATCGTGCTGAACACGGCGACCGCCGCGCGCGGGTTCGCCGTGCACGACGGTTCGTCATGGTTTCGATACACACTTCCGGCCACGTCCGTGGTCAGCTTCTCCTGGAAATAGCTGTTGCTGGTATCTGCCTCAGCGCCTGAACACGAACGTCACGCCAGCCTCGGTTACTGTCAGGATTCCTCCAGAGGCGTAGGAGGCACTCCAAACACCACTATTGTCGCTGGGGTGAAAGGAGACGGCTGTATTTGATCGGCTGTACGTCCCGGACTCGATGCTCTGATCATCCGTCACAGCGGTTCCCTGCGTCTCGCGGAGGTCGAATACCAGGAGGTACGAGCCATCAGTATGGAGATCCAGCGTGCCGGTGATGACTTCGAGCTTGTCGTCAGGCGTTTGAATTACAACGGTGGGTAAGGTTGCGCCATTCATGGTCTTCAGCGCATAGCTCCCAACGACGCTCTCGTTGCCAGGACCATTGATTTTGTCGCTTCCACATCCGACGGCGAGCGTGAGGAGAAGGATTCCGATGGCCATGCGCATTGTGTCCTCCGGTTGGCGTTAGGTAGTTGCGCCGAAGGTGTCCCGGAGTAGGTGTGCGAGCACATACGTCATGCGACGTAGGCCATCCTGCGCTATACGCAGAGCGTTAGCGGCACCTACTACCCGCCACCCAGCGCCCGCCACCAGCCACCCTACAGCGTCGCTCGCACCCATCGCGCAAAGAGGTGGATGATCGACGCCCGTCTCGGCAGCAGCTTCTCCAGCTCCCCCGGACGCTCGATCCATGTCGTCCTCGCCATCATGTAAAAGAGATCTACGAGACCGGCCGATGCCTGCGGGCCCGATACGATCAGCGTCGCCTCGCCGTCGGACATCAGCCCACGCTGATCCATGTTGTGGGAGCCCTCGGCGAAGTAGAAGCTCACGCGCTTCCGCTCCGCCTGCGGAATGCTGGCTTCGTAGCCGCGCATCATATCGTCCGCACGCCGCGTCGCCGCAGTGTCCACCGCGGGATGTGTATCGCCCAATTGCTCGGCGAACGTCGCCGTCTGCTGCGACTGCACGCGCATCGCGTCCGCAAGCATCACGTCCCATCCCGGTTGGCGCAGCAGCGCCGCGATCGCGTTAGGCCGAGCGACGACCTGCGTCTTGCGGTGGGGTTGCGGAGGGTGCGGCTTTTCGTCCTTCGCGATCTTTGTCGCATCTCGACCGTCGTTCGCGATCTGATGCTCTACCCGACTCAGTACGGCGAGCGTCTTGTCGTCGAAAGGAATCAACTCGCGAATCCACGGGTAACGCGCAAGCCCCTCGCGCACCTCGCGCAGACGACCCGTCGCGTCGTCGGCAGTCGCCTTCGCGGCGAAGAGACCGATGTGCAAATCGCCGCCGCTCTGACGAATGGCTGGCGTTAGGCTGTCGCGGAGCGCGAGCAGGCGGAGCAACACGTCGTGCGCTCGCGCCATCGCTGGCGCGTCGGGAATCGGCGCGTTCGGAAGAGCCGGAGCGATGATCTGCACACGCACACCGCGCGCGGCCGCGCCGGCAAGCATGCCGGCCCACGTCTCGCTCATCCAGAGCTGGTCCGGCACGATGATCATCGCGCCGGGCTGCGTGAGGTTGTACAACATTGCCCGAGCGATCGACGACTTCTTGTCGCCGAAGCCAACCTGATTGTGCACCTGCAGCGCCCGGCCCACAAAATCGCCGAGGTTGGCGTTCTGCTCCTGTCTCTTCTTGCTCGCCACGGCGCGCAGCGGGGGAGGGATCTCGTTCTCCGAGAAGCCGTTACTTTGCAGTGCTTGCCGCAGAGCAGCGCGCGCTTCCAGCGTTGCCGGGCCGCTGAGACGGAACCCGCGGTCTTCCCACGTCGCACTGGAGTACACCTCGCCGATGCCGATGCCCATGACGAACACGGCACCACGAGCGGGATCGGCCTCATTCACGTCGTAGAGCACGAGCTTCCGGTGATCGCGCATCAGGTTGTCGGGCGTGAACGGAACACCGGGGATGATGTGTCTACTGCGGTAGGAGAAATCGGACTGGTTACCGACGTTGACGTTCACCTTGATCAGGTCGCGCAGCCACTGCTCGGCGTGGCCGCTGGCCTTTGCGTCTTGTTGTAAACGACGCGAGCTCGCGACGGCGGCGCGCAGCTCATTCTGCCGCTCGACCAGATGCCGCTCGCGTGTCCCGTCGTCGCCTTTGATGCGCATCGACCCATGGAGCGGATTCTCGAGAATCGTGAGCCAGAGACGCCCGTCCGAGACCTCGTAGAAGTATTGATCGTGCAGGATCATATACATCGGCATCACGCCTGTGCTGTCGTAGCGCCGAACGGCTGCCGTAAGGGCAGGAAAGTAGGCGTCTGCTACCATCGTGTAGCCGATGTTGTCGATGGCACGTGTGACCCACTGCCGCCCCATGAACTCGTGCGTCCAGAGTACGTGATATTGTCGAGCGGCCAGGATGGAGCGCGCGACCTCGAGCGGAAGATCCGTGCTGCGCATATACGTCAGCGCGTTGCGATCGGTGAACGGGTGACCAACCATGCGTCCAATCAGCGAGTCCACCTCGATCTGGTCGTCGTACTGGTCGAAGGTGAGTGCGAGATCCATCGGCAGCCAGATGAGCCGCGAGTCGTGCGTCCTGTCGATGATGCCATGCATCGTGGACGTGACAGCGTCGAGCCAGGCGGCGAATGCGGACACGGCGCCTCGTCGCGTGCCTAACGAAATACCCGACGAGTCATCGACCCATCGCTCGAAATCCGCCGTGGCGCCGCCGGCAAGTCGAGCGAGGTCCACACGCTTCACACGTCCGAATACCGAGTCCACGGGGAAGACGATACGATCGAGCACCGCCGTGCGGGCGCGTCGCGCCGCGAGAACGCGCTGCGTGGTATCGAGCACCGTACCGAAGAGCTGCTCGAGCGCGATGCGCGAACGGTCCATCGCGGACTGATACGTGCTCGCGTGCGACGCGCGAATCGCGTCGTCGGTGTAGAGGTCGGAGTACGCGGCGATCGTATTGGACGCCGATTCGATGTCATGCGCGAACTGCTGCACCATCGCGTCGCGCGTGGCGGCGGGCTGCGTGCGCGGCCGCGGCGGATCAGGAATTGTGACCGACGGCACACGAGGTCGAGTGCGACCAGCAAGTGGTTGAAAGAGCGGCGCGGCGACGCCGATGCGCACGGTTTGGCCGCGCGCCGGGAGCCAGTCCATGCGCAACATCGTGCCGTGGCCGAGGAGACCACCGCGGCGGATCGCGCTCTGCCAGCTCACGATGGTATTGACGCGGCTATGTCGGATATCCCAGTCGGCGCCTATGCTCGTCGCAAGCAATCGCGATGTAGCCATCGCGCGAAGGCCAAGGTCGCCGATGCCCGTAATGGTGCCGTATCCCTCGACGGTGCCGCCGATGATGCCAAGTAGGGGGTTGAATGCTTGAATGGGCGGCTTGTTGAGCGAATGGAAAACGCCATACGTGACCGTGGCGCCGGATCGGTCTCCGCGGCTGAGAGCCGTTCCCTGGATACTGATCTGCTGTCGCCAGATCGGCGGTTGTCCGATTGAAAAGACTGGAACCGGAGGGAGCGCGGACTGGCTCGGGTTGGAAATGTCTGGACTCGGCGTCTGCGCTCCGAGAGTGCCTGCGCTAGCCGAGGCGAGTGCCGCGATGAAGACGCTCGCGTTGAGTGTGCGGATCATGGCCCGCCCAAGGGCAATCTTTATGCGCGGCCAGTCTCCAGGTAGATGCCGCGATTCTTCGGCGACATCCGTACGATCACGCAGTTAGAAGAGCGACAAAATCAGGGGTGCCGCCTGTCATCCTGAGCGACAGCGAAGGATCTGCTGTTCTCGTTGTTTGCGTGAGGAGCGATTCGCATTCCCTCTGGTTCTGCGCTCTTTCGCTGTCACGGCGATCGGACTTACAACGAGCGGCCCGCGATCATACCTTCTCACTCACGGCCGCCTCGGCTGCCACTTCTCGTTCCAGGTGGGCGGAGTATTACGAGCGCATTGCCACGTCAATCCACCACCCTCGATCGTGGTCGCGCCGCCTTTGCGCGCAAAGCGTGGGGAGAAGCGTACACGCTCCTCAGTGGCGCGGATCAGGAAGGCACCTTCGAACCAGGAGATGTCGCCGCTCTGGCGATGACGTGCCATCTGATCGGTCGTGATAGTGAGGGATTCAAGCTGCTCGAGCGCGCGCATCATGAATTCCTGCAGCGCGATGATCATGAACAGGCGGCAATCTCCGCGTTCTGGCTCGGCTTCCAACTCTTTATGGGCGGGGAGCGGGCGAAGGGAAACGGCTGGCTTGCGCGTGCCCGGCGCGTTATCGACGATCGACAGCTCGACTCGCCCACCCGCGGCTACTTACACATGCCGGTCGGAATCGACTGCATGCAGAAGGGCGACGCGGTCGGCGCGCTTGCCGCGTTCACTGAGGCGCTACAGGTCGGGACGCAGTTTGCTGATCGCGAGCTCCAAACGTTGGCGAGACAAGGGCAGGGGCGTGCCCTCGTGCGTTTGGGTCGAATTGCCGAAGGAGTTGCCCTTCTCGACGAGATCATGATTGCCGCCACGGCGGGCGACGTCTCACCTCCATCGGTCGGCGCGCTGTACTGCAGCGTGCTCGAAGCGTGTCACGAGATCTTCGATCTTCGCCGGGCCAAGGAATGGACGGCGGCGCTTACGGAGTGGTGCGCGTCGCAACCCGATCTCGTACCCTTTCGCGGGCACTGCCTCGTTAGGCGCGCCGAGATGATGCATCTGCACGGCCAATGGTCCGATGCACTCGACGCCGCGGCGAGCGCTTGCGAGTGGCTCTCGAATCCGCCCCAACCGGCAGCGGGCGAAGCATTTTATCAGCGCGCCGAAATTTGCCGCCTTCGAGGTGATCTCGACGCGGCAGCGACAGCGTATCGCGCGGCGAGCGAGACGGGAAGATCGCCACATCCGGGCTTGGCGCTCGTTAGGCTCGCGCAGGGCCAGCTCGAGCTTGCGGTCGCCGCAATTCGGCGTGCCCTCGACGAAGCTCGCGAGCAGCGCATTCGCTGTCGCGTGCTCGGGGGTTACATCGAGATCATGCTCGCGGCGAACGACCTCGATGCCGCGCGGGCAGGTGTGCACGAGCTCTCGGAGATCGCCGAGCGCGTCGATGCACCATTCCTGTACGCTGTGGCAGCGCACTGGGGTGGCGCGCTCTTGTTTGCCGAGGGCGATCCGGAGCGCGCGATCGATGCGCTTCGGACGGCTGGTGCCATCTGGCGAGAGCTCGAGGCACCCTACGAGAGTGCGCGCGTTCGCGTACTGCTCGCCGCGGCGCAGCGCTCCCTTGGCGACGAGGACGGCGCGCAAATGGACCTCGATCTCGCGCGGCGGATTTTCGAGGAGCTCGGCGCACGACCCGACGTCGATCGTGTGGCCGCAATGCAGACGATACACGACGTGCCTCGGACAGAGCAGCTCACCGAGCGGGAGATCGAAGTGCTCCGGCTCGTTGCAACGGGCAAGACGAATCGCTCGATCGCGCAACTCTTGAGTATCAGCGAAAAAACCGTTGCGCGGCATGTCAGCAACATCTTCACGAAGCTCGGCCTGTCGAGCCGCGCCGCGGCGACGGCATATGCCTTCCAGCACGAGCTCGTGAGCTGACGCTGCCTGACATCTACATAGAATTACTCACGCTCTTCGCGTAGAACGCTACGCATTTCAGCCGAAGCGGGGCCACGTCCACTGCCTTAGGCTCCTCTGAGCGAAGCCAGTCACAATTCCGACAGAGGGCACCATGAATACGAAGACAGCTGGAGAGCACATTGGAACCGTCGTCATTGGCGGCGGACAGTCGGGCCTTTCCGTTGGCTACTATTTGAAAAATGCCGGCGTTCCATTCGTGATTCTCGAGTCGAACGAACGAGTCGGCAATTCGTGGCGCACGCGCTGGGACTCCTTGAAGCTCTTTACACCGGCGCAGTACGACGGAATCGTCGGTATGCCATTTCCGGCGGCGAAGCACAGCTTCCCCACGAAGGACGAGATGGCCGACTACCTCGAGGAATATGCTCGGCACTTCAACCTTCCGGTGCGGACGGGCGTCACCGTCGAGCACCTAACGAGGCGGGGCCGCTCGTTCGTCATTTCCACGAATCGCGGCGAGATCGAAGCCGACCAGGTTATTGTCGCGATGGCGAATTACCAACGAGGAAAGGTGCCGGCGTTCGCCGCGCAGCTGGATGGGAACGTCGTGCAGATGCATTCGATCGATTACCGCCGCCCCTCCCAACTTCGTGCTGGACCAACGCTTCTCGTCGGCGCCGGGAACTCCGCGGCGGAGATCGGCCTCGAGCTGGCGCGACATGGCATCACCACGAGCATCTCCGGCCGCGACACAGGCCATCTTCCATATTCGATCGATAGCTTTGTCGGCCGCCACGTAATGGGCCCGATCGTGATGAAGCTCGTCTTCCATCGCATCCTCACGACCGATACAAAGCCTGGCCGCAAGGCTCGCCCCAGCGGCTTGCCGCACGCGGCACCCTTGATTCGCGTGAAGCCAAAGGACCTCGCTGGTGTGGGAGTCGAACGTGTGCCGAAGACGGTCGGCGTGAAGAACGGCATGCCGCTACTCGAAGACGGACGTGTCCTGAATGTGGCGAACGTCATCTGGTGCACCGGGTTCGAGCCGGGCTTCTCCTGGATCGATCTTCCGGTGTTCGGTGAGCACGGTGAGCCACTGCACGAGCGCGGTGTATCCTCGACGGAGCTCGGCTTGTACTTCCTCGGCCTCAATTTTCTTTACGCCATGTCGTCTTCGATGATCCACGGCGTGTCGAGAGACGCCGAGCACGTGGCACAGGCGATTCTCGCAAGGACGTTGTCGGCAAAGAACGCGTCAGCGACGTCCATCAATCAGGCGGATCTTCGGCCTCTCGCAACTGCCTAGTGCAATCCAGTAGCACGCAAGGGGCTCGCGAATTCGTTTGAAGTTCCGATAGGATCGGGCGTATCTTTGGGAGACGAAGGGCCTAGTGATCCAGCGGTCTTTGTCGTCTACCGATTCGTAGCGGGGCGCCCGAGTGAAGATTTCGCGTATCTGCGGCAAAGCGACGATTGTAGGAGTGGTCATCTCATGCGCCGCCGTACAAGCATTGCACGCGCAGGCGAGCAATCCTCCGCAAAGCCTCGGTCGCGCACCGCGGCTCGTCGTCTTAATTACAGTCGACCAGATGCGCTACGACTACCTGGAACGGTTCGCGAGCCAGTTCCAGGGGGGGGTAGCACGTCTGACGCGCGGCGGAGCTGTATTTACCAACGCGTTTCAAGACCACGCGAACACCGAGACGGCCCCCGGACATGCCACCACGCTCTCGGGGCGAGAACCTTATCAAACTGGCATCGTTCTCAACACCGTCGGCGTACCTGATCCGCAGGCGCAGCTGATTGGCGGCGGCGGGCCGGGCGCATCACCATTTCGCTTCCGCGGTGGGACGCTCATCGACTGGATGCGGATGAAGGATCCGCGCTCGCGCGCGCTGTCGGCCTCCCGCAAGGACCGGGGTGCGATCTTGCCTTTGGGGCACGCGCACCAAAGCGTCTATTGGTACGCGTCCGACGGCCGCTTCACCACCAGTGAGTATTACGCCGACACATTGCCCACATGGGTGCGGCGGTTCAACGCGCGACGGCTACCGCAACAGTATGCGGGAAAAGCCTGGGAGCCGCTTTTGCCGGCGTCGGCATATCCCGAACGTGACACGGTCGACATCGAGGACCTTGGGCGCGAGCCTGCTTTTCCGCACCGGCTGTCCGCCGACACAGCGCAAGCGGCGCGCGACCTCATCGCATTTCCCTGGATGGATGAAGTCACCGTTCGATTCGCCTTGGACGGAGTGAGTGCTCTGAGGCTGGGAACCGGCCCCGCGACGGACCTCTTGGCGGTGTCGCTCTCGAGCACGGATGCGATCGGTCATCGCTTCGGCATGGCGTCGCGCGAAATTCACGATCAGATGCTCAGGCTCGACCGCACGATCGGGCTTCTCATCGACTCCTTGTACAGAATCAGAGATTCGTCGGACATCGTGATTGCGCTCACGGCGGATCACGGCGTCACGATGGCACCCGAGCTCGTTAGGCACGCCTCGGGCGAAGCTTTACCGGCGCGCGTGGATCTGTCCCAGTTCGCGAACACCTTCCGTCAAACCGTCGTCCAGCGCGGAGTAGACGCAGCGGCATTCGATTTCGAGGACGCAATTCTCTTTCTGGATCCGCAGGGATTCGCGCGCGCGGGTGTGAACAGGGATTCGGTTGCGCGTGCGTTCGCCGACGGAGCGAGAAAGCAGCTCGGCGTCCTGCGTGCGGATCTGTTCTCCTCGATTCTGAGTGCCGATACCGTGCACGATATTGTGGCTCGTCGTTGGCGACATGCGGTGCCCCCCGACGTTCCCGCCGCCGTTGTCATCACGCTGAAGCAGGGCAGCGTGTGGGGCGACTATGCCACGGGCATCCACGGCTCGCCATGGGACGCCGATGCTCATGTCCCATTGGTCTTGTACGGTGCTCCGTTCCGACCTGGGCGCTACAACGAGCTGGCGCGCGTCGTCGATCTCGCGCCGACGCTCGCCTGGGTGTGTGCCGTCACGCCGACGGATCTCCTGGATGGCCACGTCCTGCGAAGCGCGCTCCTGTCAGCGCGCTAGCGCTCTTCGAAGCGCGAGCGTTAGGCGGCTGCCCCGATCGGCTCGTGCCTGTGTCGCGAGCATGAGCACGCGATACTCGGCACCTCGGTCGCCGGCGGATACATGTGGTAGTACATCGCGACCACCATTGGCGTGAACACGATGAAGTTGTAGAACAGGTGCAATTCGATGCGCGGAATCCAGATCTGACCGATGCTCGTCGGCACGCTGCCGCCAAAGAGGTAGTGGTGAGAAAGCGCTTGGTAGAAGAGCAGTCCGTGCTCGATGTGGTGCCAGAATTGGATCCAGAAGGCGACCATCCACCACGTCTGCGAGCGACCTGTGAATCCTCTGCGCAGTACCCAGAGGCCAGCGAGCATGACAACCGCGAAGCCGTAGTGCAGCGTTTCCGTCCTCATGAGCCATGGGTAGTACATACCCAACAAGCCCATAGCCATCTGCCTTGGCCAATGGAGCACAAAGGCCTGGTATGCTTGCACGATGTGCTCTACCCAATGGAAGAGCACTATTCCCATAAAGGCTTGCAGAGCGAGTTTATGCCAAGTCGTGTTGAGACGTTCGGAAAGGCTCAGGGAGCCGGCGGATCCAATTCCGCTTAGTGGGACGGCGTGCGACACCTGTCCTCCATACGGGGCGTCTTGAGTCGGTCACTGCGAGGCGGAAGCCTATTTGCGACGAGGAACACGCTCTGTCAAGCGTACGGGGACGCGCAAAAGACTCGGCGCCGCCTCGCAGATCGCGAGGCGGCGCCGAGTCAACCCATTCGTGTGCTGCTTCTTAGAACTGGAACCCGAGAATGATCGGGAGGTAGTTCGCCTTGGCGTACGCGAAGCCGACCGGCTGCTTCGTCTCCACGTTGATGTACCGCGACTCGAGGAAGAGCGCAGTCTTTCCGAAGCGGAAGTTGAAGCCCGCGCCGCCATACCAGCCGACATTGGTCTTGGCATTCTGAATCGTTTGGGCGCTGTCCGACCCGGCGGCGCTCGTTGCATAGCCGGTGATGCGGTGCGCGCCGCCGCCGCCCATGAGGTAGAAGCGGCTCGCGGTCCGGAACAGCGGCACGTTCAGCTTCAGGCCGCCGCTCGCCGAATAGATCGCCACGTTGCGTGCCGTGGCAGGATTGCCGAACGAATCCAGGAAGTTCGGCTTGCCTGTCAGGTTGTCCATCGCGACGTCGAAGCGGAGCCCGAGGGGGAAGTGGCTGAAATCCCAGCCGAAGGGGACCGTGACGTTCCAACCCTGGTTGTAGCTGTTATTCACATTGGTCTTGAGCTCACCCATTGGCATCGTGCTGCCCCCGGCGATGCCCATGTAGAAGCCGCCGTTACGGCTGCGAGCGACGCGGAGTTGGTCGTCCGCTCGAGACCTGTCGTGCGCGTGTGCGATGGAATCCTGACGCGCGGCATCCGCCGCGGCGATGGAGTCCTGGCGCTGACGCTCCGCCACCACGATGGAGTCACGTCGCATCTGATCGCGCCGAGCGACGGCATCTTGCCTATCACGCTCCGCAGCGGCGGCAGCAGCGACGGAATCCTGCCGGACGCGCTCTGCGGCCGCGATTGAATCTTGATTCACGCGCGATGCAGCCGGCGCTGACGGTGCCGGGGTTGGCGGCCGGTCCTTATGGATGGGAATGCGCTTCGTCGACGTCGTCTTCTGCTGTGCGTGCGCAGCGGGCGCAGCGCCCACCACCGCGGCCATGGCCAGTCCCATCGCGCAGCTGCTAAAGAATCCAACTCGCATTGTTCTCCCCTCAGTTTGCCGCCCAACATGATCGAGCCCCCGCGGGCGGCCGTGCGGGCGGAGCTCCGACATCGATCGGTGGCACGTCACGGCAGCGCGGGAAGATGGGGCTAACGCCACCACTTACCTGCTGTCGCTAGGTGCCATTCGAATTCAGGACGCGCGACCGGCGGGAAAGGTCAAAAAGCCCCGCATTCACAGACTAGAAACATCCAGCGGGAATGCGCTTTTATGACAAGACCGTTCGGGGATCGGATGTTGTCGCCTGCCGCGCCGGCAAATACGCAGCGAGAAGTCCGGCGCCGCCCATGAGCAGTGCTGTCGCGACGAGCACCGACGGCTCCATGGGCCTCACATGGAAAAGCAGAGAGGTCATGACACGCGAGAGCGCCGCCGCGCCGATCACACCCGCCGCTAGGCCTGCACTCGTCACGGTCAATCCTTGTCGCAGCACCATCGAGCGGATCGCCGATGGACCAGCGCCGAGCGCGATACGAATGCCGAACTCACGGGCGCGCAACCGGACGGCGTATGCCAGCACGCCGTAGATACCCAAGACCGCGAGCGCGATCGCGACACCGGCGAAAGCGATCAGCAGCCGCAGCGTGAACGTCCGGGTCGAATTGCCGCGGCCGAGCACATTGTCCAGCGGCCCGGGCCGATACATAACGAGTAAGGGGTCGATCGACTCGAGTACACGCCGCGCGTTGCCTGCCACTGCTTCGACATTGCCCGTCGTGGACACGACTTGCGTGAGCGCCCAGTTGCGATCGCCGGCGAATTGCCGGTGCGCGTGGTAGATGGTCGGCTCGACCCGGCCTTCGATGTCGAGCGCGACGTCGGCAACGACGCCGATGACTGTCCACGTTTGGCCGCCGGTCCGGACTTGCTGCCCCAATGGATCGACGCCAGGGAAGAGAAGTCGCGCCGCCGATTTACTGATGACGACGCGCAGAGGAACACGCGCATCGTCGCCCGCCTCGAACAAACGACCTGCCAAACGAGGAATGCCGAGCGCCGCGAAAAAATCTCCGGAGACGACACGCTGCTCCAGCGATGCGTGATCCAGCTTGGTGTTCGTCAATGGACCGGTAAGCGGACGAGTAAACCAGGAGTTGTAAGAACCGGTCGCGGGCAGTCGTGACGTGCCACCAACGGCGCGAACGCCGGGCTCCTTCTCGATCGCATGTGCCAGATCATCATAGAATGCCGCGCGCGCCGTGGAGTCATAGCGGCTGCCAGGCAGGTGCGCCTCGAACGTGAGGACATCGGCCGAACGAAAGCCTAGATCTACTCGGCGTAGCTGCGCAAAGCTCGACAGCAGGAGACCGGCGCCGACGGCGAGAATGAACGCGAGCGCGACCTGCGCTGCGACGAGAGCGCCGCGCAGCCGCACCTGTCGGCGGCCGGTGGATGCTCCCCGTCCTTCGCCACGAAGCACCTCTCCCGGCCGAGTGCGAGCCGCGCGAACGGCCGGCGCCGCACCGAAGAGCACCGCGCAGAGGGTCGAAAGCACGATGGAGAAGATCAGCAAACGCGGATCGAGCGCCAGCGACGACAATCGCGGAATGCTGCCGTCGCCGAGCCTAACGATGGCCGCCATGCCGAGCCTGGCGACGACGAGACCGGCAGCGTCGCCGACAAGCGCGATGACAATACTCTCGACGAGCACCTGACGAATGATGCGCTCCCGCTGTCCACCCAGCGCTGCGCGGACAGCGAACTCGCGCTGCCGTTGGGACCCGCGCACGAGCATGAGGGTCGCGATGTTCACGCATACGATCAGTAACACCAGCGCCACGGCGCCGAGCATGATCTCGAGCGCGACCGCCGTTGGCGCCACCATGTCGTCTTTGAGCGGATCGAGCCGACCGCGCGTGTCACGCGCATCGGGGTATTTGGCGCCAAGCCGTGTCGCGAGCGCGGTGAGCTCTCCCTGTGCCGCGCCGATCGACACTGCTGGCCGCAGTCGCGCGATGGCGGTCAAGTAATGATTCGTCGCGTTCGATGGATCTCGCCCGGGGTCGAGATTCAGCGGCGTCCAGGCGTCGGCGCGCGGCACGAGTGGATCGACGAAACTCTCCGGCATGATGCCCACAATCCGATAAGTGGCACCATCCATCGCGATCGAGCCACCAACAGCTGTCGGGGCCGCGCGAAATTCTTGGTCCCAGAGCCGGTGGCTGATTACCGCGACGCGCGACGGGCGTTCCGTCCCATTCATACCTCCGTGCTCGTCATCGCGCGAGAACGCGCCGCCGATTGCCGGGCGGACGCCGAGGACGTCGAAGTACTCTGCGCTCACCGGCAGCGTGCTGATACGGCGTGCCCGGTCACCACGGCCGATGTCGGCACCGACGGCGTCGTACGTCATGGCGGCGGCTATGGCCGCGAATGACGACATCCCATCGCGGTATTCGAGAAAGTGCACCGGCGTGAGGAAGCCGTGCTCGTCAGGTTCGTGCACGTCGGTATTGTAGAGGCGCACGAGGCGTCCAGGCTGCGAATAGGGAAGGGGCGCGAGAAGCACCGTGTCGACGGCGCTGAAAACGGCAGTGGCGCCTCCGATGCCGATCGCCAGCGTGAGCACGGCGACGATCGCGAAGATGGGGTTGCGTCGCAACGTGCGAAGGGCAAAACGCACATCACCAGCGCCGTCGAAGAAGCCACGCGTGCTCCGCGCGTCGCGAACGTCCTCCTTCACGCGCTCGACACCACCGAAGGCGAGCAATGCCTGGCGGTGTGCTTCGGCGTGGCTCACTCCTGTCCGCCGTCGATACTCTTCCTCCATCTCCACGTGCAGGCGGAGCTCTTCGTCCATTTCACGATCCTCGGCGCGCCGAAAGACGATCGCGCGAAGCCGCACGAGCAAATCGGATAGCATTGTCACGCGCCTCCCGGCGCCCAGGTGCGGACGCCCATGATGTGATCGATCGCCGCGGAAGCGCGTTCCCAGGCCGTATGCTGCGTGGTGAGCGTTCGTCGGCCCGCCGGAGTGAGCTCGTAGTAACGTGCGCGCCGGCCATTTTCAGTGATGCGCCAGCTCGTTTTCACCCATCCGCGGCGGCGCATGCGCACGAGCGCGGGGTAGAGTGATCCCTGGGTCACGAGAAAGACGTCCCGCGACATCGATTGGATGCGATGCGCGATGCCCCAGCCGTGCAGCGGCTCGAGAGCGAGCGTCTTGAGAACGAGCATCTCCAGCGTTCCCTGGAGCAGCTCGAGGCGTTCCTCGGGCACGATAGACTCCTCCTTCAGATTGTCTGAAGGTAGGAGACAGCGCGCGTGCGGAAAAGGTTCGAACCCGTCTTGGACGAACTGGGGAACGAATTCTCTACTTCAAGTGCCCAAGCTTCGGTCAGCGCGACGCGATGTCGGCGTCTTGGCGCACCGCGGCGGCATAAAGTACTGCGTAGCGCGCGTACTCGATGGCGCCGATCGCGTCCTCGACGGCGGCGGCAGCGTCGTCCTCTGCCCACTCCGCACGGAGTGTGGCACGCTCGGACTCGAAGTGCTCCTTCCGCGCGTTGAAGTCCGCTTTGATCTTTGCGACGCGCTTGGTGAAGCGTACTTGCAATTCGTTCCATTCCAAGGCCGTCTGCTCGGTCGCGGACGAAACATCGTGTTGGATCTTCTGCTTGAGCTGCTCCACCGAGCTGCGTGCCTGCTCGAGTCGGGAGTCCAGCTTCAGCTTGGTTTCCGTGCGCGCGTTGGCGAAGGAGTCTTCCGCAGCTTTTGCTCTGCGCGAGAGATCGGCAAGTCGTTCGGTGAGTGGGCGTGTGCTGTGTGCTGCGGTCGCCATGGTGCCCTCTTCGGTCCTTGGATGTATCGTGACGCAACTCGGCCATCGCAGGATGCATCGCGGTCAGCCGGGTGTCAGTTAGGCGAAAGGGCAACCTTCTACGCGAATTCTCGGTAGTATCGCAAACAATGCAAACCGGCACGAACCTGGACTCCTCCTATCCTCCCGCCCACGCGGCCCGAACGCGCCGTATCCTCGTCGCGCTGTATCTGCTCGTCGCGTTCGGCGACGTCGCGAGCAAGGCACTCGCCACGAACAAGACGATTAACCGCGTTCTCACGCGGCACGTCTCCGGCCGTCTCGCGGTACGCATCGACAGTGCACAGCATCCGGTCGGTAACTTCGAGATCTTTCGTGCGGCGTCGCGACATTTGATCATTGGCCAGAATCTGTACGCGTCGTACGCCGGCGAGCTCCAGGATCGGTTCAAGTACAGCCCGACCTTCGCGTTCATCTTCACGCCGCTCGCCTTGCTCCCCTGGCCACTAGCGCTCTTCCTGTGGCACGCGGTGAATGCGCTCTTGTTGTTCGTTGGGCTCGAGAAGTTGCTGCCGACGCGCGCGGCGCACGTGGCCCTCGCCTGTCTTCTCCCCGAGGTGCTGCGCTCGATGCAGAATGCGCAGAGCAACGCACTCGTCGCGGCGCTCATCATCTTCGCCTTCCTCGCGCTGGAACGCGAGCGTGCGTGGCGTGCAGCCGCGGTCGCCGTCCTCGGCGCATTCGTCAAGATCTTCCCGCTCGCCGCTTTCGCTTTCGCGATCCCACGACGACAAACGAAGCCGATCGGCATAGCGGGCGTCCTTATCAGTTTGCTATTGATAACGGCACCGCTCATGGTCACGACGCCGGAGGTGTTGCGCGCCCAATACCGATGGTGGGGCGAGACGGAGCTGATCGACTCACATCAGCGCTGGTACTCGGTGATGGAGCTTGCGCATCGCTGGCTGGGCGTCGATTGGCCGAACTGGCCAATTCAGCTCCTCGGAGCATTCGTGCTCCTCGCGCCGATCCTGCTGCGACGAGACCGATGGACGGATGAGCGTTTCAGATTGGGACTACTCTGTTCTGTCTTGCTGTATGTGACGCTATTCAACCACCAGGCAGAGCGGTCGAGCTATTTGATCGGATTTGTCGGGGCGACCATCTGGTTCGTCCTCGGTCCGGCCAGTGGCACCCGGATCTCGGTGCGCCGTGCACTCTATGGCGTGGCGATGCTCACGATCCCTCTGATGTCGACGCTGCTGCCCATTCCCGACGCGCTCCGCTCGCCGACAGCCATGCTGTATCGTCTCACGTTGCCAACCTTGGCGATATGGATCATGCTCCAGCGCGATCTGCTGCGAGTCAGCTCCGTGCGGCACGTGCCATTTTGGAGAGCGAGGCGAAATGGATCAACTGAAGATCCTGGCGCCGTAGTCGATCGCGCACCGATTGCGATGTGAGCGCTCGTAGCTCGGTCTCGCGCTGCGCGCGATAGCCGTCGTTTCCGGGAAGCGGCCCGTCCACGTAGCCTGGGTGTACCATGAGCTCTGTCGTGCCCGGCGCTAACGCATCCAGCACGCGGAGGAGACCAGACTCGAAGTCACGCATACCGAGCAGCGTGCTGCCGACGAAATGATCCGCTGTCGCTACCGGCCACTGCGTCATCCGCGCGCTGGACGTCAGCCCGCGAATGATCGCTCGCTCCGGAAGGCGGCGGCGCCAGAGGGGCACGCCATACAGCGCCTCGTTGGGCACGCGCACCGTAGCGATGCCTTCGCCCTTCAACAGATGCCGCACGACGTGCGCAATGCCCGGCCACACATGTACGTGCAGATGGCCATCGATGTGGGTGATCGGTAGTCCAGCGTGCCTGGCGCGAGCAATCTGCGCGGCGCATTCGTCGAAGACGTCTGTGGGAAGGATGTGGCCAGACAGCGCACGACGGAGCAGGGTACGCGGCGAAACGAAGTCGCCCGTCGAGGCGTCGACGAGAGTCGCGGCGCGTGTGAGCGGTCGTCCAACCGTCAGAGTCAGATGGACGCCGACGTCGAGAACGTCGCCGGCTTGCCGCGCTAGCGAAACGGCGTCGTCGAAGCCGGGCATCGCTACCATCAGGGAGGCCGAAGTGACCGAACCTGCCGCAACCGCTTCCATGATGCCGCGATTGATCCCGGTGGACATTCCGAAATCATCCGCGTTGATGATGAGCGCCCGACGACCGGCCGCGGTCTCAGTCGTAGCGACCACGCCGGGCATTCACGAAGATGCGACCGAGATCGGTGAGCATGCGTGATCCGTCCCGGACGAAGCTCACCGTGGACGGCTCGTCATCGTATCGAAACGTCACGGGCACCTGGGCGAGTCGCTGTCCGTGCCGCTGCGCGATGTAGAGACACTCGACGTCGAACCCGAAGCGCGGAATCGTTAGGCGAGGAAAGATGAGCTCCGCCGCCTGGCGCGAGAAGCCTTTGAGCCCCGCTTGCGTGTCGAGCACTTCGCGCACCAAAAGACGCCGCACGACGCTATTGTAAGCGCGACTCAGTACGTGCCGCGTGAACAGATAGGGGAAGAACGCGGGACTCATCACGTAGCGGGAATCCCGCAGCACGCGGCATGCGATGGCGACGTCGTATCCCTTCTCGAGCGCGTCGACGATCGATTCGATCTCTTCCGGCGGATACGCGAGATCGGCGTCGATGAACACACGCACTGCACCGGCTGCGGCGAGCATTCCACGCGCAACGGAGAAGCCTTTGCCGCTGTTGCGGCCATTCCGCAGCAGCCGCACGCGCGCCGTGGTTCCGTCGACCGCGTCGCAAAATCCGCCGAGCGCGCGCTCCGTTTCGTCGGCGCTGCAGTCGTCGACGACAATGAGCTCCGCCGAGTAGCGCTGAGTGGCGAGCATGCGATGCAGTGCGAATAGCGTCCGTCGTACGCGGTCAGCGCCATTCCAAACGGGTACGACCACCGAGAGGTAGGGCTGCTGGTGAAGCGTCGTGGCCCAGCGTGACGCTCGGTCGGACTCGTCTGCCACCGAGAGTTGGCGATCCATGAGACGCTCTCTCATATGATCGCGAACATCGGCGTCCATCTGTGTACGCTGCGCATGGTGCGTTCGCCTCCGTGGGGGGACGGGGGTGACGAGCACCGCGTTGGGCCCATGCGGAGACCCTGGAACGCGATAATCCTTATGTCGAAATAGCTGGCGTGTGAGGACGCCTGGCAAGACCGCGGGGGGTGTTGGCCGCACTAGGATTATTTCGCGCGCCCTTGGGTCACATCGCCTTGCCTGTGGCATGCGCCGAGTGTACTGCCTAACACGAAGAAAGGGGCCCGCGCAGTGGCTCTGCGAGCATGCAAGGCACTCTTACTGGAGCCTCGCGAAGCTTTGAAGCTCGTTGGCGTTGAGATCCGATAACACCCAGTGCTCGGCGCCCTGACTTCGCCATCGGATCATCGTGTAACCGTTCTTGCTCGAAGTTTCCCGCGGCAGGTCGGGCCCACTGGAAGGCCATGAGAAGACGTTAATTACATGCTGGCGACGCGCGTAGACGACGACCGCGACAGGACGGCCGTCGACATAGTCCAGGCGGCCGCCGATGAGTGGAAATCCTTGATCTTCGAGCCGCGGCACATTCGGCGAGTAGTCGAGGCGACCGTTGAACCAGGGCTTCACATTGTGCTGATCGTTCGATCGGACGTCGGTGAGATGGTCAGGCATGAGTGAGCGGACGTGGCTCGCAAGGACCTCGCTGGCGAGGGCGGTGTCGTTCCGACCGCGTTCGCCGGCAACGACGAACGTTCCGACGCCTCCCAGGGAGGCGGCGAGAAGTAGTGCCGCCGCCCAACTCCCAACGTGCGACCAAGGCAGTTTTCGAGTCGCACCCTCCCGGCCGGGCTTTGACGAGCTACTGAAGCCGTCGCCCGCCGGCGTGGACGCGACCGCGCCCCGGATGCGCGCGCGCAGGACGTCGGGCGCGGAGAAGCGTTCCATTTCTGCCCGCAGCGTGCCGACCGTCTCGAGCATAGTCTCGTATTCCGTGGAACAGGGAAGGCACGTCGCAAGATGCTCCGACACGGCGACCGCCTTGTCCGGTGGCAGCTCGCCGTCGATGTAGGCACTGAGCGTTGAATTGGTTGTATGTCCGCGCTCTGGCATGAATCGTTAGGCAATACGCTTGAGGACCCGGCGCAGCTGCTCACGGCCACGAGCGAGACGTGACATCACGGTGCCGATTGGGACTCCGGTGATACCGGCGATTTCTCGATACGAGAAGCCTTGGACTTCCCGGAGCACCAGCGCCTCCCGGAATTCAGTTGGCAGCGTGGCGACTGCCGAAGCGAGGCTCTGGCGTTCCGAGCCGGCGATGGCTCGCGCGTCTGTCGCGAGACGATCCGTCTCGCGCAAGCCGTGCTGCTCGTCGTCATAGGACACCGCCTCCTGGCCCTTTTGGCTGCGACGCCAGGTATAGCAGCAATTGCGCACGATCGTGAGCAGCCATGCCTTCTCATCTCCATCGCGGAACTTGGCAAAGTGCCGCCACGCCCGCAGATACGCCTCCTGCACGACGTCCTGCGCATCGTGCTCGTTGCGCATGAGATGACGCGCGAGCGTGTACGCGTCGTCCAAAAGCGGGACGACGCGTTGCTCGAAGCGGTCGTGGACGGTAGTAGCCACGCTGTACTAAACGCATTTCCTGCGGATTTATTCCCAGCGACACAGGCTTGTCATTCGCGTCCTACGACTCTGGGCTCCCAAGGTTCAGTAGGCGCACTGGTGATCAGCGATTTTCCAGAAATGCCACGATGATCCCCGGTTGTGTTACGTGACAATGATCTTCCCCACCATTTTCGGATGTAGTGAGCAGAAATAGTCGTCGGTGCCGGCCTTCATGAGGGTGACGCTGTAGCGCTGATCGGTATCGAGGACCGGGGATGCCTTGAACCTGTTTTGCGTGTTCACGATCAAATGCGGCACGTCATCCTTGTTGATGAAGGTGACGGTCGTACCGGCCTTCACGGTGAGCACTCCCGGGGTGAAGTTGAAGTTGTCGATCCCGATTTCGTTGGGACCCAGCACCAGACTCTTTCTATTGGTCTGTTGCCGCATCATCGCTTCGTGCGATGCCATCTCGAAGGCTGGAGGGTCTCCGGACAGGGTCGCATCGACCACGGCCAACATATTTCGGCCGGGAATGAAGGTGACATCGGTAATGCCAAGGACGCTCTTGAGCCGCTCCGGATCGACCTTCATGGGCCCCGGCGCTGGAGCGGTCCCCGGTGTCGGCTGCGGAAAGGCGGTCGACATCGCCGTGTGGAATGAGATGTTGCCTTCCACTTTCTGCATGATTTGATGGATGTGCCCATTCAGCACCGTCACCGATCCAAATCGTTTGACGAGCGACAACGCTTGCTCGGAGTCGTCGGTTCCCCAGCCCCACTCGGGATAGACGGTCCAAAGCGGAACGTGCGCGAAGAGCACGATCGGCGTGCTGGCCGCGAGCCCGGCAACGTCGCGCTTCAGCCAACCAATTTGCTCGGCGCCCAACGATCCGAGTCCACCGGCTTTGAGGTTCAACACATTGACGAGGCCGATGAAATGGACACCGGAGTGGTCGAAGCTGTACCAGCCACCGCCCTTGGTGCCTCTACCATATCGCTGTAGGTAACTCGCGCCGTTGTCGGTTGCGACATCATGCTCGCCCGGCACATAAAACACACGCCCTGTTTTCAATCCCTTCAACACTTCACTCGCCGTGTCGAATTCGTCCGGCTTCGCCAGCTGCGTGATGTCGCCCGTGTGCAGCACCAGGGCTGGGCTCTGCGGCAAGGCATTCACCTTCGCGACGGCTTGGCTGAGCGTGCCGGCAACGTCCTTGTTTGCTTCCTTGTTGAAGCCGATGTGGCTGTCGCTGATCTGCGCGAAGAAGATGCTCTTTCGTTCGGCGTCGGACAGAAACGGCAGTCGGCTCAGCGCAAAGGACTTCGGCACACCGCCGGACATGCCCCATACGGTGGCGGTACCGGCCCAGGCCATACAGCGCAGGAAACCGCGACGATCGATGCCGTCGTCGCTCGAATCATTCGTGATATAGTTGGAACCCGTCGGCCGGGTGTTGCCCTGATCATCGAAGCGGCCGGCGTCGCGGTCGGCGTGTTTACTCATCTGTCGGCTCTCCTCGGAGCATGGTTGGCCCCAGTGGTTGGCTCACCAGCGAGAACCGACGGGTCGAGCAGTTTATTCCCTGATCATCAAGAAAGTTTTACATGGTGTCCGATCAACGAGGCAGCGAACACATTGGCGGGTCATTCGTTGCTTCGGTGACGTTAGCGCTTCGTTCATTTCAAACCGTTCCCAACCTTCCAATGCGCGCAATTATCGCGGCAGTCTCCGGGATTCTTCTCATGGGCCTCGCGGAATCTCAGTCCGAAACGCAAACCTTCGTCATCCGCACGTACACAGACACCCTCGCCGTCGAGCACCTCACTCGCACCGCGAACACCTTGACCGGCGATCTGCATCTCTTCGTGGAGCAGAGGGATGTGCATTACGTGCTGCACCTGCGTCCGGACGGATCGACGGAGTCGGCGGATGTAGTTGACGAGGCGCCGAACTTCTTTACCGGGACAATCCTCTTCGGTTCTCCCTCCGGAAGCCTCGGCCAAGCCGGAGTGGCGGGCCGCGTTGTTCGCGTCCCGGCGAATCTGCTCCCGGTGATCGGCACATCCATGGGCCTGATGGACTACGTGCTTCGCCTTCATACACCCGCGGTGGGCGAAACGGTGCAGGTGAAAGCGCTCAACATCCGCAATGGCAATCCCGTCACGGTCACCGTCAAGCGCTTCTCCGCAGACTCCGCCCTAATCGACTGCGACGGTTGTATGCGTCAACGCGTGACCGAGGAATTGCGCGTTGGCCTCTCATCAACGGGCGCTATTGAAGGCGCGGTCCGGGTGGAACAGCATTGGACCGTCGCGCACCAATGAGCCCGTTTATGCCGGCTCCTGTCGCTGGGAGGCAGGGTCCCCGAGTGTGAAGCTCGGTGTCGCGACGCCGCGCATCGTTTGCAGCTCGTACAGTCGAGCGTACACCCCGCCGGCGTCGAGCAGCGACGTGTGCGTGCCGCGCTCACAGACACGACCGTGGTCAATGACGAAGACTACGTCCGCATGCTGAACGGTGGTTAGGTTGTGCGCGATCATCACCGTCGTCTTGCCCCGCATCAGCAGACGCAATGCGTCGAGGACGAGCGACTCCGAGGCTGCATCGAGCCCGGTCAAGGGCTCGTCCAGAATGAGGATCGGGGCATCTCGAATGATTGCCCGCGCGATCGCGATACGGCGCTGCTGACCGCCCGACAAGGTGACGCCTCGCTCGCCAACCATCGTTTTGTATCCTTCCGGGAGCTCCCGAATGAATTCGTCCGCGTTCGCCAGCTCGGCGGCGCGGATGATCTCTCGGCGCGTCGCTTCGGGTTTGCCGTAGGCGATGTTCTGCCAGATCGGTCCACGGAAGAGCAACGTGTCCTGCAAGACAAAGCTAAACCGCTCGCGTAGCGACTCTTGATAGAAGGAGCGCACGTCCTGCCCGTCGATCAGCACGCGTCCCGATTGAGGATCGTAGAATCGCGCGATGAGATTGATGAGCGTTGACTTACCAGCACCCGTTGGACCGACAACCGCCGCGACGGACCCTGCGGGAATGGAGAGATCCGCATCGACGAGCGTCGGCTTCTCGGGAGAATACCCGAAGGTGACATGATCGAGGGCGATGGCGCCGCGGAAGCGGTGTGCGCGCTTGGCGCCCGGGAGGTCCGGCACGTGTAGCTCGATGGCAAGGAATCGGTTGATCCGGTCCATTGCCACGAGTGCCCGCGAGTAGCTGTCGGTGAGCTTCGACAGCTCGCGAATCGGCTTGTACACCTTGTTGAGGTAGAGCAAAAAAACCACGAGCGAGCCGGCGCTGAGCGCACCACCGAGGACCTGACGTCCACCGAACCAGAGCACCACCGCGCTGCCTAACGCCACGATGAGGTCAACGGCCGGGGCGAGCTTCGATTTGACGTCGCGCGCCCGGAGTGTCGACGCGACGATCTTCTCGCTCTCGTGCTCGAAGCGGTGTCGCTCATGATCCTCGCGACCAAAGGCTTTCACGAGGCGAATCGACGACAGGACTTCCTGCATCGTCGACATGAGATCTGCTTCTCTCCGGCGAACGTCGCGCGACGCACGCTTGATGCGCCGCGTGAGCGTGAACACGACCAGGCTGAGTACTGGCAGGATCGACAGAGCGATCAATGTGAACCGCCAATCGAGATAGAACATCAGACTGCCCATGCCAACCAGCAACATCGAGTAATACAACGTGTCGAGGAGGCCGGATGAGATCGCGCCCTGCATCGAATCGACGTCAGCCGTCACGGTGCTGATGACGTCGCCGGTGCGCTTTCGATCGTGGTACGCCATCGAGAGGCGTTGCGCGTGGGCGTAGATACGGCAACGCAGCTCGTGTGTCACGCGTTGCCCGAGGGCCGTGATACACTGCTTTTCGGCGTAACTGGCAGCCGCGCCGATGGCAGCGATCAATAACACAGTGCCGGCGGCGAACTCGAGAATCGCCGCGTTGTTGGTGCCAACCGTCGCGCCAATCAGCTGCAGAATACGTTCGGGCAGCGGCTTCGCGTGAAGCACGGTGTCGAGCACGACTTTGATGGGCCATGGCTCGAGCAGAGCGGCGGCCGTCTCCACGCCCACGGCGACGAGACCGATGAGCAGCGCGCCCCAGTGCCCCGCGAGCAATCCAGCGATGGTCGCGCGATAGGTCTTCCGACTCCGGCCGGGAGAGTGCTTAGCGGTCATTCGGCGAGCACCGAACTTCATGCGAACGAATGCTTCCTGAAGTGGGCGTGTGGAGGAGCATGGGTACGTCCCGGGTAACACGACTTTGGATCACACGCCGTCACGCTAAGCAGGACGCTGGGCAGGAGTCGGTCACCCTGTGCGTGCCATATCGGTCGCGGTGTCAGGGGGAATTGGCCCTGCTCGGGCCCACTCTGTCAAGAGAAACGGACAACTGCCTCTTGACAGGCCAACGGACTCGTTAGGTACGAGCAGGACGGGCCCCGGGACGCCGGTCAGCGCGCCAGCGCCCAGCTGTTCAGGATCGCGAATCCGCCGATGGCCCGTAAATCGCCGGTACCCTTCCGCCCATCGGTCGCAAATACGCGGAGAGCTGACCGCGATGATGAATCGCGTCGAAATGGATGTACCACAGGAACTGACCGATCGGCTGCTCCGAAACGACCTTGCCGTTCACGTAGAACTGCGCGACGCCGCTCCACGACGAGTCATCCATTTTGCCGACGCGTTCACTGAGCTCATTCGACCACTGCTCGAAGAGCCGTAGCATCTCGTCGTGTGCGGGAGCGGGTTGAGCATTCCAGCTAGCCTTATGGTCCGTCACGACGTCGATGCACGACTTGAGCTCCTTCGTGAGCGTCCACAAAACATCCTTCGCGGACGGTGAGCGTTCGTGCGGCTTGTAATCGAGGCGATCCACGGGCAGTGCCTGGAGAACACGCAGGAAGATCGGCTGCTCCACCTGACGACGCTGCAGATAGAACTCACGCGATGTCATGACACGTCTCCTGTATGCGCCCACGAGCGGCGTTTAGCGGACGATAACGCCTCGCGAGCGACGTCGCACAGTTACACAAGCCGCCCCGGTGCTTGGATGCAAGTGGACACCGACTACGGAGTGGACGAATGAAGCTTTACCGGCGCACGCCGCTTTGCTCGCACGCGGAGGTTGAGGAGCTCCACGAAGAGTGAAAAGGCCATCGCGAAGTAGATATATCCTTTCGAGATATGTTGGCCGAGACCGTCGGCCACCAGCACGACACCGATGAGGAGAAGAAAAGAGAGCGCCAGCATCTTTACCGTCGGGCGTCGATCGACGAACCCGCTCACCAGGCCGGAGAACGCGAGCATGAACAGGACTGCGAGAACGACCGCGGCGATCATGATCGCGAGCTCGTTCACCATGCCCACGGCGGTGATCACCGAATCGAGCGAGAAAACGACGTCGAGGACGAGTATCTGCGCCACGACGCTGGTGAATGAGGCGCCGCTCCCTGAATCGCCTTGGTGATCGTCGCCCTCCAGCCGCGTGTGCATCTCATGCGTGCTCTTTCCAATGAGGAACAAACCGCCCGCGATGAGAATGAGGTCCCGCCCCGAGATGGCGCGACCGAATACCGATAAGAGCGGCGCCGTGAGGCGCATGATCCAGCTGATCGCCAACAGAAGCAACAGTCTCGTCACCAGCGCCAGCGACAAGCCCACGATACGGGCGCGCTTTCGGTCGGGCGCCGGCAGCTTGCCGGCGAGGATCGAGATGAACACGACGTTGTCGATGCCAAGCACGATCTCCAGCAACAGCAGGGTGCCGAGAGCAAGCCAATTGGCCGGATCGAGAAGGATGTCCATTGCGTGGGATTGCGGTACGGAGTTGGAAGGAGCAGCGATTCGCGTGGGCCCTTGCCGCTCGCGGCCGGCGGAGGTAAGTCAGACGATCCACTCCCACTGGGAAAAGCGTGCATGCGATTCATGAGAAATGTCGTCGCGCTCGCGGCGCTCGCGTCATTGGCCGCGTGCGGCAACCAACGCGATCTCACCCCGACGGCCGTCGTGCCTAACGGGCCAAGCTTCATCGTCAACGGAACGTATACCGGGTCCAATTTTGGGAGCGTCGGCGCGCTCCTGTTCGATTATGACCACAACGGAGTGATCAACGGCGACGATCTGTTCTGCTCGGGAAGCCTCATCTCGCCCACCGTCTTTCTCACGGCGGCGCACTGCGTCGTTAGTCCCGACACGCCGCCTGGTTCACAGTTCTACGTTTCATTCGCGTCGGATCTCTATGCGAAGAACATCAAGGTCATCAGGGCGGTAAGCTACGTCTACGATCCGGAGTACGGACACGACCAAGCGAATCTTCACGACGAGGCGGTGATCATTCTGCCTGCGGGCGCAACGAAAGGTCTCACGCCCTACCGATTGCCGACTCTTGGTGAGCTGGACCAGCTCTCCGCGAAGAACGGGTTGATGGACGCCATCTTCGACAATGTCGGTTATGGAACATCGGCCACGCGAACCGGCGTCCCGACGTTCAGCTTCGATGGCCGTCGCTACATGTCGCAATCCGAGTTCATGTCGCTACATGAGAACTGGCTCGGTCTGCAGATGAATACGAGTGCCACGGGGCTTGGAGGAGACTGCTACGGTGATTCCGGCGGTCCAAAGTTCCTCACCACGAATCCAGGTGTCGTCTACGCTACGGTGACAAGCGGCGACGATGTGTGCCGAGCCACGAGCTGGGACTATCGCACGGACACCGAGACGGCACGTGCCTTCCTCCGTGAGTTTGTAACCCTCCGATAAGCTGCAGTCCTCCTCCGCAGTGACGACTCCGAGCGACAATGCACGCGCTGTGTCTTCGCTCAAGTGCCCAGCACGTCGCCTGGTGAAAAGGTTGGATGAACCAAAGGAACCCTGGACATCCAGCCGAGCACGAGACAACCTTTCGAAGCAGCGACGCCCGACTAGCGCCGTCATCGGTTAGCTCAGCTGGTACTGGGGGTAAAAAGCGTGCGCCAACGAGACCAGATTGGACCGAGCTCGCCCGCCGATCACCGTGGCAACGGGTCCGCCGAGCTCGAAGAGGGATTCGACGCCGCCGAGGAGCAACGGCTCGTCGCCGAAGAGAGTCGCGTGTCAGCGGAGCGGGAACGGGGCCTCGCCGAGGCATCGCGGCGGGTAACGGAAACGGCGCGCGGTTTTGACGAGGTCGGGCGGTCGAAGGGCGAGCTGAAGCGGATCGACGCCGAGCAACTGCGCGCTACGGCCGAGCGAGCCCGTCGCATCGCCGAGGAAGCACGTCAGATTGCGGAGGTGGCGCGTCGCGATGCTGAGACAGCGCGGCGCGAGACGATGATCTTGCACGAGCGGCATGAACAGCAAGACCAGGTCATTCGCGAGATGCAGCGGACGCTCCACGAGATGAGTAAGAAATGACACGTGTGGGGCAGCGCCGCCCGGGCGGAGACTGCTAGGCGGGGCGATGCCGACGAATCACCGAGACAAGCGACGCGAGGCCGAAAAACCGCGTCAGGAAGAATGGGCCAAGCTGCGCGCGGAGTCGGCCGTTCTGCGTGCCCGGTCGCGCGATCTCGTTGCCAAGTCTCGTGCGCTTCAATTGCGCATGCAGAAACTGTCGCGGCCGGCGGATCGCTGACTCCCAGGTAAGGAAGGGTCGCGTTACTGTCGGCGCCGATCACTGCATGCCGGCGCCGCCGCCTGATGGAATCCACCGCGTGCCCATTGCTTGCGCTGGGTCGTTAGGCGCAAAACGGCGCGGCAGGGACCGTGCGAACAGGATCTCCCTGGATTGAACGGCGAGCCCGAACAGAACGAAGCCGGCGGCAAGCATGAGAGCGATCGTGACACCGCGTGGGTTTTCACTCACGAGCGCGATCACCAAGGCGCAGATCACCGGAATCATCACGAGCCGAAAGGCGGATCCGAGAGCGCGCAATCGTTCTCGTCCTGAGTGTCCGCGTAGGGCATCGCTGAGGGCGCCCTCGATGCCAGTGTGCTGATGATCGCGATGGACGTGCATTACGATCTCCTGCATGTCGCCGTCGGCGACGAGCACCGCATGCCCCACGACGCGCTGGCCGCTGCGCGCCACCACGCTTCGTCCACGGCTCAGCAGCTGGTCCACCCACACCGCTCGTTGCTCCGCATTCAACGGTGGCGTGTTGCTGACCGGTTGCGCCGGATCGAGCGAGCCATACATCGACAGCAAGGCGCTCCAATCCTCCGTGCGAAATGAGTCGATCTCTATCCAGCGGCGCTCTTCGTCGCGAAACCGCCGCGCGTTCCGCCGCCGCGCGCTCTCGGCGACCAATTCCCGCATGTGCGGGCTCAGCGCGATGACCTCGAATGGAATCATTGTCTTCACCCTCCTTGGTTCGTGCACGTAATGAGTCACGGGAAGGGGAACCAGTCCAATACATCCTTTGTTATGCGTGATACCTGCTGAGTATCAGGAGAGCGCGGCCCGGCCCACGCGCCTGACGGGGTTACTCATCCAGCTTGCTTCGAGAGAGCGGTCGTGACAGAATCGTGGGACGATGCGGGACCGAGATGGATAGCGCGGAAATTCTGTGCGTTGGAGAAGTGCTTTGGGACGCGCTGCCGGCCGGGCTGTTTCTCGGCGGCGCGCCCTTCAACGTCGCCTGTCATCTCCGCGCGGCCGGTTGGCGCGTGAGCATGGTGAGTCGCGTGGGCGCGGACCGGCTCGGCGAGGAGGTGCTGAGGCGCGCGGCTTGGTATGGCGTCGGGACCGAACTTATCCAGATCGACCGCGAGCGCCCCACCGGACTCGTTAGGGCCGTGATCGATGACTCCGGAAATGCCGAGTATGAGCTTTTGGAGCCGGCGGCGTGGGATGCCATCGAGTGGAGCGACGAGCTCGTTAGGCGCGCCGGTGCCGCGCGTGCGCTCGTCTTCGGTACGGTGGCGCAACGCCACAAGACGAGTCGCGACACGATCGAGCGACTTTGGGAGACCAGCGCGCTCTTGGTCTTCGACGCCAACCTGCGCCCACCGTATGACGATCAGGCTGTCGTGCGGAGGTCGCTAAAGCACGCGAACGTGGTGAAGGTCACCGAGAGGGAGCTCGGCACCATCTCCCAGTGGTTCGCGCTCGAGGGAACACTCCGTGAGCGTGCGGCGGGCCTCGCTGAGCAATTCGACTGTGAGACGGTGTGCGTCACGCGCGGCCGCGACGGCGCGGTACTCTGGCGCGAAGGGCGATGGACCGAGGAGTCGGGCTACGACGTGGAGGTGCGCGACACGGTAGGCGCCGGCGATGCCTTTCTCGCATTGCTGCTTGCCGGGCTGCTCGATGGTGCGGATGATCACGTCACCTTGCGGAACGCAAACCTCATCGGTGCTTACGTCGCCACGCAGCTCGGCGCGGTGCCGATGGATCAACTCGCGACGGTGGCGCCGCCGCTACCAGCTGGGGTGTCGAGACGTTCGCGACGCAAGCCCTGAGGCGCCGTCAGCGCGCGCGTGCGCCTGGGCGTCGTGACTTGGCCCGCGCCACGCTCTTGAGCGCGGTGAGAAATCGATCGCGCACTGGGGACCGTTCGTCGCGTCGCCAGGTTGCGACCAGCTCCATGTCGATGTGAAGGTCGCGAACGGGACGATACACCACACCGGCTTGACGTAGCTCGCGGATCGAGCGCGGCACGAAAGCAACCCCGATGCCGGCACTCACGAGACTCACGATCGTGTGCCAACTGACAGCTTCTTGTACAATGCGGGGGCTGAATCGCGCGGCACGGCAACGAGCGATGACTTCGTCGTGCAACGCCGGCGCGACGGGCCGAGGAAAGAGGACGAAGCCTTCGGCTGACAGATCGCTCATCGCCAGACGCGGGCGCGAAGCCAGCCGATGAGTGCGCGGCAGCGCAACGAGGAGCGGATCCGAGTAAACGACGTCGAGGTGTAACCAGTGATCGGCATCGGCCGGCGGGCTCAATACGATTGCGAGATCGATGCGTCCGTCTCGCAGCGCATCGGCCTGTTGCGGGGCGTCCATCTCGTGCAATGTGAGACCGATGCCAGGAAGATGCATACGAAAGAACGCGAGGACGTCCGGGAGAATGCCAGAGTGCGTCGCGGCGTCGACGAAGGCAACGCGAAGCCGGCCGGCTTCGCCTTGAGCGGCGCGCTGAGCCGTGCGTTGGGCGCGCTCCGCCTGCGTAAGCGTTAGGCGCGCTTCGGGAAGGAAGGCGCGGCCAGCCACGGTGAGGCTCACACCACGCGCGCCGCGCTCGAAGAGTGGTGTCCCGATCTCCCGTTCCAGATCGCGAATCTGTCGGCTCAGCGGCGGCTGCGCGATGTGCAGCCGGACGGCGGCGCGTCCGAAGTTGAGTTCCTCCGCAACGGCAATGAAGTAGCGGAGGTGACGGAGTTCCATGTCGGTGGCGACCAGGGTGCGAGCCGGGGCGAAGAGTAGAAAATGTCCCGCGAAGGGCGAGGAGACCAGGCGGGTTGAACGCCGGCCTGGTCGTGGCCAGTTGAGACAGCATTGAGCGTTCGCATGCTAGCATGTGAGCGTTCCACCTTGTTCGCACGCAAGCAGCGACATAACCTTCCCTCGTTCACCGCCTGGATCCCGGCGGTATTTCTGCTTTGTCACCGATGACGGCACTCCTGTGTCGCCCAAGGAGCGAGTGCATCATGAGTCCGCGCGCCGGTCGTGCCTCGCCCAACACGACGTTCGATCGCCGTAAGCTGACCGATGAACCAGCGGCCAGTCGGGGGCGGCGTGCTGCCGATCGAATGAATGGTGAAGTGGCGCGCGAGAGCACGGCGCCCGATCCGAAGCCCACTCGCAAGCGCCGCGCGACGCGCGATGGACGGGAGCCACTCGTCGTCTACATGCCTCCCGAGTCCATCAAAGCGCTCAAGTTCGCCGCGCTCGAGTACGACACCACAGCGTCCGCCATCGTACTGGACGCTGTGACGCGGTGGCTCGATTCCACACGTGTACGCCGCACGAAATGACGAGACGTATTACTGGTCGCCCCGCCTTCAGTCCGAGTCGTTGCCCATGGAGATGATTGCCGATTGCCCGTTCGCGACCACCCTCGCGGAACGCATGCGTGGATCATGTCAGGATCTCACGCAGCGCTGGCTCGATCGCATCAGCGACCGTGTGCGGCTTCATCCCAACCGCGTCTTTCCGACTGACGAGCTGCTCGATCACGTGCCGTTGCTGATCGAGGGCGTCGCCGACTATCTCGAGAATCCAGGCCGCGCCATTGGCGGTGATGTACCGGTAATCGCGAAGGCGATGGAGCTGGGCGAGCTGCGATATGCTCAGGGCTTCGACGAGCACGAGCTTCTCAAGGAGTACGAGCTGTTCGGCAGCATTCTTTACGCGTTCCTCTCGCGCACCGCGGACGACATCGACGTCCCTTGCACGCGTAGCGAGTTGCTGACGTGCGCGCACCGCCTTTTTCACGCCGTGGCACTCATCCAGCAGGCGACCACGACACAGTATCTCTCGCGTATGAAGGGGCGGATACACGAGCGTGAGGAGCGATTGCGGGCGTTCAATCGCACCTTGACGCATGAGCTGAGAAATCGTGTTGGTGCGGCGATGGGCGCGGCGCAGATGCTGGGGGATATTCCGCAGCTCGAGGAAGGCGAACGGCAACGGCTCTTCGGCGTCGTGTACCGAAACGTCGAGAGCGTGCGCGGGGTGCTCGACAATCTCGCCGAACTGTCGCGCCTCGGCGCGACCGATGCCCGGCATCAACGACACGTTCCGCTTCCGGCTGCCGTGGCCGAGGCCGCACGTCAGGTGCGGGAGGCAGCGCGGCGACAGCAAGTCGAGCTACGCATTGGCCAGCTGCCCGCGATCGAAGTCAATGCTGCCGCCGTCGAGCTCTGCCTATCGAATCTCCTGTCGAACGCGATCAAATATTCGGATCCGAACAAATCTCATCGCCTGGTCGAGGTGACGGCAGCGGAGAAGCATGATCCGGATGGCAATCTCAAGGCGATCGTCGTGATGGTTGCCGACAACGGAATTGGCGTGCCCGAGCCCAAGCGTGGGCATTTATTCGAGCGCTTCTTTCGCGCCCACGAATCAACGCAGCCGAACGTCGATGGCACGGGCTTGGGTCTCAGCATCGTGCGCGAAACGGTCGAGGCGCTTGGTGGCCACGCTTGGGCGGAGTTCCATGGTGAGGGATCCCTGTTCGCGTTCTCATTGCCTTGCCGGCGGGCTGAGGACAAACACATGGTCGCCAGCCACGTCAGCGAGCGTACACAAGACGGCGATAGGTCGCTGTAGCGAGCGCACCGTCCAGCGGACGCCGCGCACGGTTTCTGCCTTACTCCACCGGCCGCGCAACTTCACCGCGCGGCCGGACACGCGTCGTCGTGGCCGAACGAGTACACCGGCCTAACGACCAGCGTGAACATCGGACAACAGTTCGACTTTCCGGAACAGCAGCAACGCGACCTTCGCCGCGCGCGTCGGCTGTCATGGCTCACCATCGTGCTGCTGTTGACTACCGCCGTGCTGATGTTCATCACGCTCGGCCAATCACAGGCAATGAAAACGGCGTGGGCAGAAGATCTGCTCGGTCTCATCCCGCCCACCGCTCTGCTGGTTGCGATGCGCTTCGAGAACCGCCGGCCTTCGAAGCGCTTTCCTTACGGTTACTTTCGCGTCATCTCCATCGCCTTTCTCGCCGCGGCCTCGGCGTTATCGACCGTTGGCCTCTGGCTGCTGCTCGACTCGGTGATGAAGCTCGTGAAGCAGGAGCGGCCGCCGATCGGCTTGATGAAGGTGTTCGGTCATACTCTCTGGGCCGGATGGGCGATGATCATCGCGTTGATCTATGCGACCGCCGTTGGCCTGACACTTGGACTGGTAAAGCGACCTCTCGCGAAGCGTCTCGGTGACAAAGTCATCGAGGCGGACGCCGACATGAACAAGGCCGACTGGACATCGCAGAGTGCCGCCATCATCGGAATTCTTCTCGTGGGGTTCGGATTTTGGCGGGGTGATTCGCTGGCCGCGGCGCTGATCTCGGTGAGTATTCTCCACGACGGGTGGAGCAACCTCCGTCAGGTCGTCGCTGATCTCATGGACGAATCGCCGACGGTCCTTGGCCGAAGTCGCAAGCTCGAAGAGCTACCCGAGAAGCTCCGCGCCGCCGCGCAGCAACTGGACTGGGTCGAAAGCGTTGGTGTTCGCCTGCGAGAACAAGGCCGGCTGCTCACGGGCGAAGTCTTCGTCGTTCCACGGGACGGTGCGACCATGTCCGCCAAGGAACTGCTCGCGAAAGCCGTGGACGCGTGTCATCGATTGTCGGACCACGACTGGCGTTTGCATGGCATCTCCGTGGTGCCCGTTGCGAAGCTCGACGGCGAGATGCCGCCCACGGCCAGCACGCATGGGGAAACGGACAAGGGTGATAGCCCGTTAGGCGACGGGAAGTCGTATCCAGGCTAGAATGCCCCACCGCATTCACGAAATCTTCATCCTTCGTTGAGCGCTTATTCATCGGCGCGCCAGCGAATCACAATGCAGTCGAGAAGCTGCAATGACATGTTGTCCGGGAGACATCAACCTGGAGACGACATGCTGCGCACCTTACTCGAGTCCCAAGCGACGACGCGACGACCCGGCGGGAGCACGATGTTGAGTGTCGCGGTGCACGTCGGCGCGATTGCGCTCGCGATCGTGGCGACGGCGAACGCAACGACGCCGCTGGGGCAGCCGGAGCATCGCGATGGGCCAATCGTGGTTTGGACGCCGCCTTCTCCTCTTGCGCCGGGAGCAGAACGGTCCCCGAGAGGTCGGGAGTATCGCGACATCGTCGTACCCGAGCACTGGCTGATTGTCCCGGATATACGGGTTCCGGATCACCATCCCGCGCTCGATGTCGATCGACCGCCAACCAGCACTGGTGATTTCGATGCCACTCGTGAGAGCCTAACGAGCGGATATGGATTTGGTGGACCAGCGAGCCTGGTAAGCCCAACTGACGGGGTATACACGCCGGCTCTCGTCGATAAGGCGGCCGCGCCGCGGCCGGACAATCCGGTACCGGTGTATCCGGCATCCCTTCGCTCAGCGCAAATCGAGGGAATGGTGCTGGCGACCTTTGTGGTCGATACCACCGGACGCGCCGAACCGGCGACCATCCAATTCCGAGAAGCGACCCATCCACAGTTCGCGGAAGCCGTTAGGCAGTCGCTGCTTCGCTCGCGCTATCTGCCGGCAGTTGTTCGCGGACGACCGGTACGTCAGCTCGTGGAGCAACGATTCGCGTTTGCCCTCACTCGGTGAGAACCAGGCTGTGATCGGTTGCGCGGAGTGCGCGACAGGGGCATAATCCCTCGCATTCACCGGCCCGTACCGCGCAACCGCGACATGCCAGCCAAGGAATCCGCCGAGACACTCTCTGTCGGGGGCCGCGAGGTCCGGATCACGCATCCGGAGAAGCTGTATTTCTCGCGCGCCGTTAGGCTCACCAAGCTGGACATCGTTCGCTACTATCTGGCCGTAGCCAACGGCGCACTCGGCGGCATCCGCGATCGCCCAATCGTCCTCAAGCGCTTTGTGAATGGCGCGGAGGAAGAGCCGTTCTATCAAAAGCGCGCGCCGGAGAAGCGACCGGAATGGCTGCGAACAGTTACACTCTCCTTTCCCTCCGGCCGAACGGCCGAGGAAATAGTGGTGGACGACGCCGCTGGCCTGGCATGGGTCGTCAACCTCGGCTGCATCGAGCTGCACCCGCATGCCGTCTCCGCGCGCGATCTGGACCACCCCGACGAGCTCCGGATTGATCTGGATCCTGGACCTGGGATTCAGTGGGATGACGTCCGTCGCGTGGCTGCCCAAGCGAAGGCGTTGCTCGAGGAGCTTGGGTTGCGCGGATGGCCGAAGACGAGCGGCTCGCGAGGCATGCACGTGAACGTGCGCATCCATCCGCGGTGGACCTTCACGGAGGTGCGGCGCGCGGCACTCGCTTTCTCGCGCGAGATCGAGCGGCGCGCGCCGGGGATCGCGACCTCCAAATGGTGGAAGGAGGAGCGGCGCGGCGTTTTTCTCGATTACAACCAGAACGCCAAGGACCGCACCACGTGCTCGGCGTACTCGGTGCGTCCGCTGCCCGACGCGCGGGTGTCGGCGCCGCTGGAATGGGGCGAGATCCCGGAGTGTGAGCCGGCGGACTTTACGGTTGCCACGATGCCGGCGCGCTTCAAGTCGTTAGGCAATCCCCACGCCGAGATGGACGAGTACCCCGGATCGCTGGACGCCTTACTGGAGCTTGCCGCACGCGACGAAGCGGCAGGGCTGGGCGATGCTCCCTGGCCGCCACATTTCCAGAAAATGGAAGGGGAGGGGAAGCGAGTCGCTCCCTCGAAGGCGAAGGGAGCGGGTAAGGCGAAGAAGGCCGCGCCTCGGGCGAAAATGCCCCTCATTGTCGTCGCGAACTCCCCAAAAAAGACGGACGCGATGGCGGGCCTCGAGCGCTGGAAGGCGCGCCACGCGGAGGCTGCCAAGCATCTCGCTGTCGACGACGTGCTCGTAGACTCCATGCGCGGCCGGTCGTCGACGTGGACGCGGATTCGCGTCAACCTGCGCAACGTGCCGAACGACTTGCGGCCGCCGCAGGAGACGCCGGACCCAGACGATGATCCAACGAGAGTGTGGCGCGAGCAGTTCGCGGCGACAAAGCAGCCGTCGCGGCGCAAGAAATCCTAAGCCGTTTGCGCCAGCCAGAACAGCAGATCCTTCGCTTCGCTCAGGGTGACAGTAAGGCCTCTCTGTCATCCTTGTATCGTGAATTGAAATAGAATTGGGTGGGTGGTAGCTCGTTCATCCTGTGGTCCCCGAGACCGATCCTCAGCTAGAGCGCTACCCATTTCTCGATCGCCTGAGCCCGAACAGTTGTGCGGGGCTTGACCCCGGATCTGCAAGGATGGGCCACGCCGATCAGCAGTGTTCACGAAGGATGATAAATCGCTCATTCAGCCCGGGATTCAAACGTGATGGACGTCTTCGTCGGTATTGATGTCAGTAAGGCCACCCTCGACGTTGCT
>JBJMNO010000014.1:0-141304 GCA_045804225.1 Gemmatimonadaceae bacterium | reverse complement strand
TCTGGCTCCATTTCGGCGACAAGCGTCCGGCACCAACGCAGCGCGCACCCGATCGCGAGGTCGGCGACTACGCGCTGCACGTGCTCTGCCCATGGCGCATCTCGCGCGCCGGCGTGATCACCGGCCGCAGCGACATCTACGTCCCCATCGATCCCGACCTCGACGACATGGACTTTCGGTGGGACCGCCCCGGCCAATCCATCGTCGACGTGCAGCTCGCACGGTGGATCAACACCCACGCCACAAAACCGCTCGAAGTCCAGGAAATCCAAGTCGACCGCTGCTCCGGCTTCACCTTGACCCTCACCGACGACAACGCGTTCGAGGTCTTCCCAGACGCCTTCTCCATGCCGAACGCCATCCGCGAGCAATGGCGGCTCCTGAGACCCGCGACCGCTGAGCCGCACTTCGTGGTGAGTGCCGGGTGAGGCGTGGCGCGTGGCGCGTGGCGCGTGGCGCGTGGCGCGTGATGCGTGATGCGTGATGCGTGACGCGTGGCGCGTGGCGCGTGGCGCGCGAACGCGTCTATTCGCCAGCCTCGCCTAGCGGTACATTCTCGCCACACCACGCGCCACGCATCACGCGCCACTCCGCGCGCCCCTCGCCCCGCGTCCCAATGTCCCTCGATCGCACACGCGCCTCGCTCATCACCTATCTCTGCCTCACCTTCGGCGTGAGCATCATTTGGTATACGCTCATCGTCCACGCCGGCAGCCTTGGCACGAACGGAGGACGCTTCGTTCTCTACCTCATGTGGACGCCTGGACTGAGCGCGCTCGCCACGCGACTCATCTTCCAGCGCAACGTCCGCGGCGAAGGGTGGGGCTGGCGTAAGTCGACCACGCGCTACGCGATCATCGCGTATCTGCTCCCCGTCGCCTACGCTACGGTCGCCTACGGATTCGTTTGGCTCACCAAACTCGGCGCCGTCGATCTCTCACGATTCAAGTACAGCATCGCGACGTTCCTTCTCCTCGGCACCGCGCAGAGTCTTCTCTCCGCCACCGGCGAAGAATTGGGTTGGCGCGGCTTCCTCGTGCCCACGCTCGCGCGCACGATGTCCTTCACCCGCGTCTCCGTGATCAGCGGCGCGATCTGGGCCGCGTGGCACATCCCGCTCATCGTCTTCGCCAACTACAACAATGGCGCGCCGTCCTGGTACTCGGTCCTCTGCTTCGTCGTGATGGTCGTCGCGTTAGGTTTCCCATTCGCCTGGCTGCGCCTTCGCTCCGGCAGCGTGTGGCCCGCGGCGATTCTCCACGCGTCGCACAATCTCTTCGTGCAGGCATTCTTCGATCGGGTGACGGTCGACACGGGCATAACCAAGTATCTCACCAGCGAGTTCGGCGCCGCGCTCGCGCTGGCAATCGTCGCCACGGCATGGCTCTTCTATCGGCAGCGCGCTTCGGTCTCCGTGCCTAACGACCCGGGATGGGCCCGCGCCACGGCCGCACGTCGTCCCGAAGCCATGGCCGCGCCCGCGCGTTGACAATCGTCGGCCTGGTCGGCGGCCTCGGACCCGAGTCCACGATCGATTACTACCGTCGGATCCTCGAGGAATGGCAGCTCGATGATCCGACGTCCTCGCCGTCGATCGTCCTCGACAGCCTCGACGTCCAGCGCGCGCTCCGCCTCGTCGCCACCGATCGCGCGTCACTGATCCAGTATCTCTTCGACTCCATCCGCCGCCTCGCCGGTGCGGGCGTCGACTTCATCGCGATGACCGCGAACACGCCGCACATCGTGTTCGACGAGCTCGAGGCGAAGTCGCCGGTCCCTCTACTCAGCATCGTCGAAGTCTGCGCCGCTGAAGCAAAGCGTCGCCATTTCCGCCGCCTCGGCCTCCTCGGCACCCGCTTCACCATGGAAGCGCCGTTCTACCCAGAAGTATTCGCTCGCCAGGGACTCGAAGTCGTCGCGCCCAACGACACCGAACGTCCCTGGATTCACGAACGCTATATCGGCCAACTACTCAAGGGCGACTTCCGGGACGAAACCCGCGAAGGCATCGTCCACATCATCGAACGCCTCCGCGACGAACACCACATCGAAGCCACTATCCTTGGCGGCACCGAGCTCCCACTCCTCCTTCGCAACGAAGTCGTCGGCGGCCTCCCAACCTTGGACACGACAGCCCTCCACGTCTCCGCAATCGTAAGCCGCTTACGCAGGTAGCTTCGGCGTTGCGGGTCCCAGGTTCTTTGGACGCGAACGACGCCAATTCGAAGCGAATCCAACCAAATGGCGTAACACCTCGGTCAAGCGGTTCGTGTCTCTAGTGTTTTTGTTTGGGAATTCGAGAGGCATCAACGGGCGCGAACATCTCGACCGGCCACTTCAAATTCCAAGTATCCACGCGCGATTGATGCCCAGATGCGCAAGGTTGGATTCGCCTCCGTTCGCGCCATTAGCGTACTCATAGCTCTCCAAGCCTACACCCACGCGTCCGGCGTCCTGCCTAACGCTCCGGCGGCTGCGCCACAGCGCCCGTGAACGGCCCAATGAGCTCACGCCTCCACCAAGCGCCCGTCTTCCGCTTCGTCGCCATGTCGGTGAACCAGTACTGATAGATCACCGTCCTCACGAGCGCCGGCGGAGTTCCCTTGAACGGATCCGACCGAAAGAGCTTGAGCACACTCGGGCTCCCCTGAACGAGCCGCATCTGCGCGTTCACCACCCACGGCGACTCCTGCCACGGACCTAACGACGCGAACCACAGATTCCAGTCGAACCGCGGCTGATACGGCGCGTAGATGCCTGGATGCTCGTTGAGATCCTGTGGCTTGTACCGGAATGGATACGGCATCCACGTCGTGCCATCTCGGCTCCCCTGGAATTCGATCTCGTACCGCGCCTCCGTCATCACTGCGAACAGTCCGTACGCGTTCGCGATGCGAAACGGCGCGAGCGCTCGTACCGGCCAGCCGAGCACCGGCGCGCTCGGGAAGAACGCGAAGACGCTCGAGTAGAGCAGGACGCCAAGAACGACCGCTTCCGTATGTCGCGCCCAGAGCGGCCGCTGCCTAACGAATACGGGGACGGTCTTCGATACGTGCAGTCGCACCCGCGCGAGCACCTGGTCGTCGAGCAGCAGCACGCCGCCAAGGAGCACGAAATAGTTGAGGAAAGCGTAATTGGCGGTTGCAATGATGCCGATCTGTAAGGCCGTGACGATGAGAAAACAGACTAGTCGAAATGGTCGCGACAACCACACCATCCACACCAGTAGCAGCTCGACCACGAGCGTGATGATTACCGTCCCCGCGTGATACCAGTGCGGGAAGTGTTGCACGTACCAGCCGAGCCAGGTCGGGAGGGGAGCGTTCTGATAGTACTCGTCCATCGCGGTGAGATTCCGCCAATGCGGATCGCCGCTCGCGAGCTTCACGATGCCACTCTCCAAGTAGATCCGAAACCACTCCCAGCGCAGCATGAAGAGGCTGAACCGCGACGGCGGATCGCCCGCACAGAGGCCGGGTCGTACACCACGCGGCGCGAACCAGCAGGCGATGAACCCCGCCTCGAGCAGCATCCCGTCCGACTGATACGACGAGAAGTCCTGCAGCGCGCCGATGCACGAGAGAAAGAGTATCGTGCAGAGCGGCGTCGTTAGGCGCGGCCAGATGTTGAAGGTGAGCAGCAGCGACGCGATGATGCCCGCCGCGATCACAACGGTCAGCCCACGATCTCCCGCCCCGAACCAGAGCACCGTTGGCGCGTACCACACACCGGCCGCCGTGCCAAAGAAACGTCGCACATTGGCGAGATACTCGCCCGCCGGCAGAATCCCGCGCTCGCCAATCAGCCCATGGATCTGAAACGCCAGCGAGTAGAACGCCGAGAAGAAGATCAGCCCCAGCCCGCGCATAAAGAGCCAACGCGGCCAGAGGTAGGTCGATGGCGGATCGTCATTCTTGGCGAGCAGTCGTTCAACGTGCATTGGCCTCGCTCAATAGCAATCGCCGTGCGCGAACGCCGGGCGTCGAGGCCTGACTGTTACCCCTGAGTGCTGAGGAGGATCTGCTGTTTGCTTGCGCTATGGAGGCTGGACGCCGACACCGAGGCACCACGCGCGGCTATCGAGTGCGCAAGGCATGAGCATCGGCAGTACGCCGAGACCACGGCGTGACGCATTCCGTGCACGCCGTGCTCTCTGGCGCTCGACAGCGCGACCCGCGTCAACCGAGCTCGCGACCCAAATCGCAACACCGCTGGCGATCATCGCAACCCCAGCCACGCGCGAGCTGAGAGCTACACCGGGCCGACAACTCGCGCGCCAGTCAAAGGTGCACCGGTCGAAAGTGTAGAACACCTGCCCTAACAGAATGCCACCCGTCGCACCAACGAAGAGCGGATAGCTCTTCAGCCATTCGCCCGCGTAGAGATGCCCGGCTCCCGGCACGAGCGCCCCGAGTACTCTCGCTGTCGTCCGGCTCCGCCGATAGCCCAGACGTTCTGCAGTCGAGGAATCCGTTGCCGACGAATCGGGACGCTGAGCCCCTCCACTGACAAAAGCCACGACGTTGCCCATCGCAACCAGCGTGAGCAAGAATGTTCTGTCTCGTCTCATAGCCTGGGTGTGGTTGACGGTGGAAACCGTCGCTCCATGTGCGCCCAGTATCGACGAATGCGGCGCGCAATGTCATACGTCAATCGACGTAGAGAGGCGCCTTAGTAAACTCGTCCTCCGCTGCCTACCGTGTAGCCGCGCACTGAGCGACATCGACGGAAGGAATCACCAGTACCGGACACTCCGCCGACCTGAGCACCCGATCCGTCACCCCGTCCTGCGCAGTCGGCTCGTCTTCGGCCGCCTGAATCATCACGAGATCACTATGAAACCGACGCGCCTCGCCGAGAAGGGCATCGGCACGATCGCCGAGGACCGCATCGACGAAGACCCTATGCGAAGGACGATCGCGAGCGACAGTACTCCACGGTGTCATCGGCACTTTAGAAGCGCGCGGCGGATGCTGCGCCGTTAGGCGACGCTTCTCCTCCGGCTCCTCGACGTGGACCAATGCCAGCGTCGCATCGAACATCTCGGTCAATGCACCGGTCCATTCCGCAAGCTCGGAAGGAATTTCCACGGCGTCGATGGGAAGAAGCACCGAGCTCGGCGCACCACACGGCGACGACGAGCAGAGCAACACCGGCACCGGCGCGCACCTAACGAGCCGCTGCGCCGTGGTACCGAGCGCGGGCTGCCGCTCGGGATGTGCCTCGTGCGCCCCGACAGCGATCAGGTCGGCATCGACCTCGGTGGAGAGATCGGCGAGACACCGCGCCGCGTCGCCGATGCGCACCCGATGCTCACAACGGCACGTTCCGATCTTCCGTGCGAGCCCGCCGAGCAACTCGTCTGCTTCCTTCTTCGCATTGACGAGCGCTGCGTCCATTAACGTCGAGCTCAGGCAATGGAGAAGCGTGAAGCTGGCGTCCGGCGCGAACTCCTGCGCCACCCACAGCGCGGCGCGCGTGCTCGGCAGTGTGAGGTCGACGCCAATGACGATTCGCTCGAGCTGCATTCCGTGGCTCCGCGTGGGTTGCCTGTAGAATGCGAGCCTGCACGCGTCGAGTCCGTCGGACGAAAGCAGGATTGTGTGTAGGGTGTCCCCTCACGGCGCCGCGACCAAGCGATCACTGAGCGACCACCCCATAGTATCTCCCCATCCAATACGGCAATAAATAATCAATCCCCGCCGTCTCGATCGTCCCGTCTCCACCACCATACAACAACTGTGGCGACCGCTGCCACAAGAAATCCGTATTCGGCCGATCGTTCACCGCGACAATCCCGCACGCCTGATTCGTCCCGCACGCCGGATACTTGCTACTGACATCGGTATAGCCATCACGCCGCGACCGCTCTAGCCATAGACCAAGAAAGTCACGCGTATCCGAATCGCGCTTGCCGTTCGTCCCCCGCAGCGCGCGGTCGATCATGTTGAAGTGCGCGTTCTGATGCGTCGCCGTGCACTGCCGCAGCTCACGGTACGCCGTCTTGTAGAAGATCAGATAGGGCGACGCCGGCGGCTCGAGCCTAACGAGATCATAGAGCGTGATGTAATCGAGATTGAACTTGTAGTAGCTCCCGTACGTATCCGAGCATTCCGCGCGGATCGGCACGACCACCGTCGCCGCCATCGCTGTCGCTTGCGCCGTGTACAGCGCGCCGTACTTCGTCGGATTCATGTGCCGGCCAATTTGCAGCAGCGCCAGCTGCTGATCCGGACGGCCGAGGAAGGTCGTCGAAAAAGTGCCGTCCGGCATGTGGACGCTCCACCCGTGCAAGATCAGATAGTCCAACATCCGTGACGCGAGCCTGCGCGCTTGCGCACGCACTTGCGCGTTCGAAACAAAATCGTACGCGACCGCGAGGCCGAAGAAGACGCCCGCGTATTGATCGCGTGACGTCGCACCAATCCAGTACACCGGCTCGCCGTTGTAGACGCTCGGGTACAACTTGTTATGCCCCTCGTCCGCCATGATCTTGCCGAGGTAGGGCGAGCTCTGCGGAACCCAGGAGCGCGCGAGCACGTTGGGCTCGAGCGGCGACGTCACGTCTACCAGCGACTGCACGCCATCGAGCGCCTTGTGCACCGCCGCCAATGCGTCCCCCGACTGCGTCGCTGCATAACGATACGACTCGGCAGCCAGATAATGACCAGTCCAGATCGCGCCATCCCCAGTGCGATTGTAGCTCACGACGGTCGTGTAATCGCTGGACGTTGGATCAGCAGACGCGAAACCCGGATCCGCGAGGGTGCCGTACGGCATGTGCAACCCCCGAATGTTCGACGAGATCGCGTCGGCATCGGCTTGCGTCGGGGCGGCGAACGCGACCGCGCGGGCGACGGAGGGCGGTCGGCTTGTTAGAGGACTCGTCGGTTCGGTCGAGCTGCACGCGGCGACGGCGGCGACAACGGCAAAGGCGGGGACAACGGCGGCGAGACGCATCGATACTCCAGGCTACAACTGGCCGGTAAAGCTGGCAAACCCAATGCCGGACGGGACCGGGATGCACGATCACCGCCCCCTATCTACATTGCTGTAGCCCGGAGGACACGCCCGATGCCGGACCTAACGATTCGCCTCAAGCGACACCCCGATCACACCGCCTCACTCACCTGCACGCGCCGCGACGGCAGCGTGACCTGGCAGCGCCAACGCGGAAGCCTCGGCGCCGTCTTTCCGCCGCACGACCTCACGCACTACGCCGTGGAGCAAACGCTCGGCTTCCGGCACGGCTTCTACGGCCTCATCGCCGACGGCTGGGCGATCGAGGATTTCGCCAAGCCCTGGCCGAGGGGTCCGATCCCCACAGAGGCCCAGGAGGTCGAGCTGATCGTTGGCTTCTTCGACACCGAGCGTCGCGGCGATCTCGCCCTAACGAGTGACACCTTTCGGGAGCACGTCACTCGCTACCTGGCCGCCCGCAAAGCCACCAAAGCCAAGATGGCGACACTCACCGGCGTCCGCCCCCTCAGCGACGAGGACCTCGAACGCGTGCGCACCAGCCGCGCCGAGCTGCTCGAGAGCTGGTGGAACACGCTACCTGGCTACTCGCTGGATCTCGAATTCAATCGCGGAGTGCCCGTTTCGGTGCTTCGGTAACAGCAGATCCTTCGCTCTCCTCTCCCTTGTCATCCTGAGGAGCGAAGCGACGAAGGATCTGCTTTTCCCGCGCCCGCGTCCCCGAATCAGAAGCCAGGAATGCGCTCGTCCGCCGTCGGCCCGTAAATCGGCGGCAGTGGCACGTCGACCAACCGCAGATAGACAGTCAGTTGGCCGCGATGATGAATGAGGTGATTCATGTGCTGACGCACCACGACGCGTCGGGGTTGAGTGAACACCGTCTTCTCCCCGAACATGAGCGACCACTCAACCTCATAATCCGCGTCCTTGCTTGCCCGAATCGCCTCGCGCGCCTGCTTGACGTTCTCGTCGAACATCTTGAGCAGCGTCTCTGTCGTTTCGTAGCTGTAGCCGCCTCCGCCTTTGAGATTGAGCTCACGCTGACGCAGCGTCTGGCCGATCCATCCCGGCATCCACGCGACGAGCTGCGCGAGATGGCCTAACGAGAACGACTTCTCGTGCGGCTTCCACGTGCCCTTGTCGGTGGGTACGCGCTCGAGCAGCTTGCGCGTCGTCGTCATCTCCTGTTCGAACTCCGGAAGCAGCGTCTCCGAGATCGTCATCGTTAGCGCGAGGTGGATTGTGAATGCTCCTTCAGGTAGCCGGCAATGCGCAGCTCGAGGCCCGCGTTGACGAGCATTGAAACGCATTGCTGCCCTGCGGCGTCGCGACCGCGCGTACGAGCGTCCGTACAATCGCTTCACCACTCGCTCCCGGCTCCACCGTGGAGCGCACGCGTAGCGTGATCTCCTGCGTGTCCGACGCGTCACCGAACGCTGTGCGGCCGCACGTCATGTAGCGCGACAGCGGCGTGCGGCCCAGGAATTGGTGGACGCGCATCATTGTCGAGGCGATTGATTGAGATGTGGAGTCAGAGCCGAGGAGCTTGAGTCCCACACTCGTGTACGCGGCGGCGAGCGCGCGCCAGGCCGCCTGCGCGGGCATGGCGATCGTGTCAGCCGGCTCGTTCCGCATCACCGTCATCGAGACGTTGAACGCAGGCAAGTCGCTGGTTTCGAGCTCCCTCATGGAGCCAGCGGGCGCGCTCGCGGGCGTGACCGCCGTGGTCGGCGACGCGCTACTCCCGCTCGACGCGCAGCCCGCGACGGCCACGAGTATCAGTCCAATAGCTTTCATCTATCCTCTGGCCACGCGAGCCTAACGAGCTGCGGCAATATGGCGCCAGACGAGCCGACCAAGGGGATGACGCGTGCGCCCAGCGGCTGGCCCGACATGTCGGGGTTGATGATGACGACAGCGGCGCCGCTCCTCAAGGCGTAGCGTGGCAGTTCCGCCGCCGGCCAGACCAGGCTGGACGTCCCCACGGAAAGCAACAGGTCGCAGTCCCGGGCGGCCTCCTGGGCCCGTTCCATCGCGCCGGCCGGTAGCACCTCCTCGAACATCACGACATCCGGCCGGAGCAATCCACCGCACGCGTCGCACACCGGATCGGGGAGCGACGCCAGCTCCGCCCACTCGGACCGCGTGCCACAGTCGAAGCACCGCACCTCGCGCAGATTGCCGTGCAGCTCGAGAACGTTCTCACTTCCCGCGCGCTGATGCAGGCTATCGATGTTCTGCGTCACGAGCAGAAACTCCGGCACGCGCCGCTCGATCTCGGCGATCGCGAAGTGCCCCGCGTTAGGCGCTACGTCCTTCGCCATGGCCGCGCGCTGCGCATACCACCGCCACGCGTCAGGCTGATTGCGCCGATAGCCGTCTGGATACGCGAAGTTCCGCAGATCCACCGCATTCCACAGCGAATTCGCGTCCGAACGGAACGTGGGAACCCCGCTCTCAGCGGAGACCCCCGCGCCCGTGAAAACGACCACACTCTCAGCGCCGCGAAGCAGCTTGGCCGCGCGTTCGAATTCCTCTGTCATCCTGAGGAGCGCCTCCTGTCCCTTGTCATCCTGAGAAGCGCCTCCTCTCCCTTGTCATCCTGAGAAGCGCCTCCTCTCCCTTGTCATCCTGAGGAGCGAAGCGACGAAGGATCTGCTGTTACCACCCTAATGGCCACCGGCGCAATGAAAAGCTGATGCGAGATTACCCGGATTGTCCCGGATTGCCACGAGGTCAGCAAAACTCCGAGTGCAACGAGCCGGATCGAATTCTTTGGCACGACCTCGGGACGTGCCGGCTCGCCGCGCTCGATGGGTGTGTAGTTCACAAGCATTCATCACGGCTCGTGGAGTGAGGAGATTTCCCGGCGCGGGGAGCAATCCGCAAGAATCCGGGTAATCCGCGCCCGAGCTTTTCATGGCGCCGACGGTGATGACACTCGGACCGCATCGCGCCAATAGCGCAAAGTCGAATCCCCAATCACCCCCGGCACCTTCTCGTCTATTGCGATAAGGCAGTCCAGTAATTGCCTCGCACGCTCTCCGTGTCCTAGAATCGTCAACGATCGTAGTATGCGCGTTAGGCGCAAGAAGTTGTGATTCTGCGGGCGCAGCCAGTTCTTCGACCGCTCCCCGAACGTCGGCACCCGCAGAATCTCTCGTCCGGCAATCGCCAATCCATAGAACTCGAGCATCACCCGCAATGATCGCTCGACATTCTTCTGTAGGACGGCGTCCGAACGAAAGAGCTCGATCGTCTCCGCATCAAGCAACGGCGCACGCGGATTGAACGCACTCCGCTCCGCGAGCGGAAAGAGCCACTGGATATAGTCGTGCACCGACTCGAGCTCGTCGTTCGAGAACGCCCAGATGTCCTCGATCCGGCGCCTTCGGTCGTCCGGCCCGCGACCAGCATAGAACTCGAGCAGCTCTCTGTTCACCACGCTCTTTATTCTCTCCCTCATGCCAGATTTGGAAACCGCCGCTTGCCAATATTGGGCTCATCGCCGAATTCCGGGATCCGCGAAGGTTGCTGACACGGACAACTCTCTTGGTCGAGAGGGCGACGGCTCTTCTCAGGGAAGGAAACAAAGAGTGGCGATGCTCTACAAAAGATTTTGTCAGTGGTTTCAGCGCCCTGTCAGTGGTTTCAGCGGCGAAACTTCCCAGACCGAGAACAGGAGGCCGCTGACGACGCTGACACTATCTGAAACCGCTGACAAAAACGCCGACAACAAAATCAAAGCGAACGCTCTATAAGATTTTGTCAGTGGTTTCAGTGCCGTGTCAGCGGTTTCAGCGGCCATCCATTCCCCGAATTGCACGAAAAGCCCACGAGAGGCGACAACTCTGAGGCGCTACTCGAAACGGCTTTGTCTCCTCCTTTTACCGGAATTCCGCGATGAACCCCAATATTGGCATGAGGTCGTTCCCCAACGACCTATCGCCCAATGTCCCGCGTCTCCGTGCGATTGTCGGACCAGGTGGCAAGACGTCCAGCGACGCGACCGCCGAAGCTGCCGCTATCGGTAGGCTCGTGGGCGGCGGCCGCGTGGCGGTTGTCATCCTGAGGAGCGAAGCGACGAAGGATCTGCTTTTCGCCGTCAATCCATGCAGTCCACATGACGAAAGCGAATCACGACCCCCGAGAGCGACGACCGCTCATCGATCGTGACACCGGACGTATTCACACTCGCCCCCGTGATGTGCGACGAGTCCTGCACATTGATTACCGCGTCGCCGCCCAGGTCATGCGCCGTGTTGCGCACCGCCTCCACCACGCGCTCCCAGGTCACGAACAACCTGCTTTGCGCAGTCACGCGCCCGATCTCCTCATAGGCACACGACGGCGGCGTCGTCCCGTAGAATCGGATGTCGGCTGCCGGAGTGCGCGGGTACGGTTTCGTGGCGGTGTCGAACGGGGTGACGCGGGTGCTGGCGCAGGCTACGGATACGGTAGCGAGCACACCAGCTACCGCCGCGCGGGAAACGGAGAGCTGAGACATCGGATCCTCCAACATCGATTCGTTTGGCGTGAGGGGAACAACGTTGCCTAACGGTTCGATGTCGTGGAGAGCCAGTGCCGTACCCGCGCCTTCGCAGAGCAAGGCCTCAGCGAAGCTGCCACGTCGCAACACCTTACCACGGCGACAGCCGGGACCTTGCCGGTCCCAGTGTCCGCTGCGAGCGACAGCGACACGTCAACGATGATGGACGGTTAGCTCACCGATGCCTTGGCGTCTCGATGCTCGAATGCCCCGCCCTTAGTTGAACTGCCGCAACTCCACCCGCCCATTATTCAAATAAACTCCATACAACCGCACGACATCGCCCACGCGCAAATTCTGGAACCGATTCACGTCGTTCCGATTGGGATTGTACGGCATCGACACCGTGAGCACGTTGTAATTCCCAACGTCGAGCGTGAACAATCCATTGTTACGATCCACCTGCCGCACGGTGCCTTGCAGCTGCTGCACGTTCCCATTCCCATTTCCATTCGCGCCCTGCACTCGGCTCGGCGTGTTCCCATACACGTCACCATTCGACGTCTGCACCGACTGGTCGACCTGCACCAAGTCCGTGTAGTAGCCGCCATTGTTCGACTGCTGAATACGCGCCGTGATTCGATCGCCGCGCTCGAGATTAGTGACTGAGTAACTCCGATTCTGATACGTCACCTGCGTCTGCGCATCGAAGAGCAATCCGATCTGCTGCCCGTTCGGCTGCGTGATGACGATCTGCTGACTGCGCGTGTCGACGCCCGACACCGTGCCCGAGACCTGGCTCGTTTGCGGCTGCCCTCCGCCCAGCACACTGCCAAGGCCGCCGAGTTGCGAGCAGGCGCTGGCAAGAAGGAGCGTTGACGCGATCGTCGCGCCTCGCCGTATCGTTCCGATGAATGTCGTCATGAGATTCCTCCGCTTTGGGCGCGTAAGTAAGGCAATCCCAATGCCGCGCCCGCTGATCACGACGGGTTCGGCCGTCGTCCCCAAGTGTTCGCGTTCGAATGCCAAACCCGACAGCATCCCCGGATGACAATTTCCCGCGTGACCCGCGACACACTGCTCGCACTTGCCCTTTTTTCGACACTCTCGAAGGTCGCCGATGCGCAGCCTCGACCGCGCAGCGGCAAGATCGTAGACATCGGCGGACAGCGCCTCTATCTCGACTGCCGCGGCATCGGATCGCCGACGGTCCTCCTCGAGGCAGGCGCCGGTGATCCGTCGCTGGTCTGGGCACTCGTGCAGCCCCGCGTCGCCAGGTTCACGCGCGTCTGCAGCTACGATCGCGGCGGCTATCTCTGGAGCGATCCCGGCGCGCGCCCACGCACTTACGCACAACTCGCGCTGGAGCTGCGTACGGCGCTCACTCGCTCAGCCGTTAGGCCGCCGTACGTGCTCGTCGGCCAATCATATGGTGGACTCGTCGTCCGCGGCTTCGCCAAGCGTTATCCCCACGACGTCACCGGCATGGTGCTCGTCGACGCCGTTCACGAAGACGAAAACATCGTCTATGGCGGCGCGCCCCATCGTCTGCGCGAGCAAGCACAAGGTCGCGCCTTCCCCGAGCCACACATCGCACTCGACACGGAATTCGTCAGAATGGCGCGCGACAGCACTATCGCCGCCGCGGACGAGCCCCTGCCGTCGCCTCTCGACAAGCTCCCTGCCGACGCCCGACAACTCTGGCGCTACATGCAACGCCAGCCGCTCTACCGAATGTCGTGGGCGGCTGAGATGGATTGGTCGCCCGAGGAGCTCGCAAGGATGCACCAGGACCGACAACACAACCGTCGGTCGTTAGGCACAATCCCCCTCGTCGTGCTGGCGCGCACCAACGGAGAATATCCGCGTAACATGACCGTCTCCGCCGACACCCTAGAGTCCGAGCGCCGCCGCCTCGTAGCGGATCTCGCAACGCTTTCGACCAATGGCAAGGTGATCTTCGCCAAACAGTCCGGCCACAACATCCATATAGAAGACCCGGATCTCGTCGTCTCAGCCATCCGCACCGTCGTTCGTCAAGGAAAGCGGTAAGAGTCGATACGCATCAAGCGCCACGCGCCACTCACAACTCGCGCGTCATTTCGATCATCGTCCGCCGAAACCCCGCCTTCGCGAACAACCGGTGCGCAACCTCGTTCTTCTCGGCCGTCTCCAGAACCACGCGTGGCATGCCGCGCGTTTTGAAGAACGCTAATGTCGCGTCGAGCAACATTCGCCCGACTCCGACGCCGCGATGCTCCGGATCGACGACGATGTCGTGGAGAACCCCCGCCTCGTCGCGAAGCGACATCCAGTCCCGCGGCTCTACGGCCGCGTAGATATACCCCACCACGCGCCCGCCCTGCTCCGCCACCATGACAGCGACGTCCCCCTCGTCCAGCTCCGTGCCGAGGAACGAGCCGTAGCCTTCGGCCGTATGACGCGACGCACTCATGAAGCGCTGCGGGTCCCAGTCGTGATGCGCGCGCACGAGCAGCGCGCCAAGCTTGCCGACCGCCGGCATGTCGGCCAGCGTCGCGCGGCGAACGATCGTGTCAGGCGGATGCGAGGGCATTCCAGGCGCGGTATTATGGACGGCAGCGCACCCCGGCGCCGCGGCTAAAACATAAATCCCGCAGCAATGCGCTCGGCCAGTATCGACGCCTCATTCTCGGCGTGGCGATCTCAATGCGATAGCTTTAGGAATGCAGCTCACCTATGCCGCCGCCCGGGACGCACTCGTGAAAGAGCTCCGCGCCAACGCGCTCGATCACGAAGCCCAGCGCTACGACGCCATCGGCCGCCGCTTCGATCGGCTCGAGCATGAGTTTCCGATCGGGACCGCACCCGAGCTCGGCCGCCTCCACATCGCCCTCGCGTTCTGGGACGGCTGGATCGATGCCCGCAACAACGGCTGGCCGCGCGAGATCATCAAGGAAGACGACTGGCCTACCCTCGCCCGCAGCGTCGCCGACGATCTCGCCGCCGATCGCGATATCTCGAACAAGACCGTGCTCGCGCGCTTCGACCTCGTCGCCAATCCACGGCTCAACGAGCGTGTCCAGACGCTCGCGTCACGACTGCGCAATCGTTAGGTACGCACTGGCTTGCATCGCCGTCACGCCGATTATTCCAGAAGTGGAATGAGGTAGAGAAAAGACGTGTCAACTCCGAAGGATCGACTTCGTCCTCCACCGTCCGAGCGCTTCGCCGGCCACGAACACCGCATCGACCTCGCCGCGGCGCTCGCCAGCCTCGAGGACGAGCAGCATGAGAGCACGGAGCGGCACCGGCAGATCACCGTCTTTCACAAAGGCCCCCTCCGCATCGTGCTCTTTTCCTTCGACGCGGGCGCCGGGCTGCCGTCGCACCGGGCGCCGGGGTTCGTGGTGATTCACACGCTGCGCGGACGCATTACGGTCAAGACACTCAACGACAGTCACAACCTGCCGGCGGGCCAGCTCGTGATGCTCGATCCGGAAGTGGTGCATGACGTGACGGCCCTCGAATCGTCCGACATGCTGCTCACGATCTCACTAGGCGACCACGGTTGAATTCGGTGCTTGAGAGTCACGTCGTCAGGTCCACCAGCACCGCCGAGTGATCTGACATCTTCTGCTCCCGCTCGAGATGCGAGTACCAGCATTTCTCTACCCGCGGCAGCAAGCTCGCACTCGCAAATGCGTGATCGATGCGATAGCCGTTCGTGCGACCGAACCAGCTATGCTCGCGTGCGTCGTCGCCATGCTCGCGCCGCCACAGATCCGTATAGCCGGCCGCGGAGATCTCGGCGAAGAACTCCGAGCCAAAGAAGCGACGCTCTGGTGAGTCGAGCGTGGGCGCTCCGGTGTTCAGATCGCCCGCGACGAGAACCGCCTCGTTCGCGCGCTCCCGCACCGGCCGCAGCAGGCTGCCCCAACCCTCAGCGAACGCCTCACTCTTGAGCGGCCCATACAGGCCGCACACGAGGAAGCCGGCATCAGGAACCCGCGCCATCAGGATGCGCGACACGAACGGGTCGCTCTCGCTCACGCACGGCTCTTCCACGAGCGGAAGACGCGAAACGATGGCGACGCCACCGATCTTCGGCGCGGGTTTGCTCAGTACCGCGTGCGGGTAGCCGAGGCTCTGGATTTGGTTGAGAAGTTGCGCACTGCCCTTCGGACGGTACTCGATCAGGATCGCGACGTCAGCCTCGTGCTTCGCAATGGCGTCGGCAATGGAACGCCCTCGCTCGCCGCCGCCGGAGCGAATGTTCCACGCGATGACCCGCAGTGATCGAGCGTCCTTACCCTCGTCCCCCGTCACTCCTTCTTTTTCAGCTTGCCTTCGTTCTCGACGATGAAGGCGCGAATCTGGTCCGCCATGTCGAGAAGCTTGGTCCACTGCTCTTGATATAGCGTGATCGGGAATCGGCCCAGCCCATAGACCGACACGCCGCCTTTCTCGCTGACCTTGAGCGACACCCCACGCACGTTGCGCTGCTTGAGTACTTCGTTCTCGCGACGGAGCCGCTCCAGCTCCGCCTTCATATCTTCGTCAGACATATCCCTCGCTCGATGTGTGATCACCGCAATCTCGCACGTTCTGGCTTCCACCGGAACGTAAACCGGTGACGGCAAATCGACGCGCGTGCGGGCGAAGGATGATCGCGAGACGAAAGGATGATGGCCGAACACGCTCCCACAGCGACCATGGGGCATGCGTGCTTGCATTCCGTTCGCCGAGCCGAGCACATTATGGCAATGCCTGCATTTACCGAGAGAGCACGTCGTTGGAGCGCGAGCGAGGTCCGCCAGCTCATCGCGGACAACCCGCTTCAGACGCCGCGCTACGAGTTGGTGGATGGCGAGCTCCTCGTGACCCCCTCGCCCACCGTGCCGCATCAGCGAGCGGTCATGCTCTTATGGAAGGCATTGGACGACCACCTGCGCCGCAACCCAATCGGCGACGCGATTGTCTCGCCGAGTGACGTCGAGCTCGCGCCGGGCACGATCGTTCAGCCCGACGTCTTTGTGCTGCCTCCGCACGAAGCGCAGCGAGTCCTTCGTGAAGCGCCGGTCCGCGAGATCATGGTTGCCGCCGAAGTGCTGTCACCGAGCAGTGGTCAGCTGGATCGAGTCAAGAAGCGCCGATTCTACAGCGAACGTCTGCTCGAATACTGGATCGTGGATCTCGATGCACGGATCGTCGAACGTTGGCCTCGTTATGCGCAGCAGCCGGAGATCCTCGTCGACGAATTGGATTGGCATCCTACTGGCGAAACCGATGTGTTTCGTCTCGATCTTCCGCGATACTTCGCCGCCGTCTTTCGCGAGGCGGTTTGACGAGGAGCCAGCGAAGGATCTGCTCTCCTTGTCATCCTGAGCGCAGCGAAGGATCTGCTCTCCTTGTCATCCTGAGCGCAGCGAAGGATCTGCTCTTCCGACCGGCGAGCGGAACGGGAGTGCGCGCGAGCAGCGCGCAGTTCGCTCCGCTCCCTCAGGATGACAAGCGTCGCTACTACCGCCGCGGCTTGAGTTGCCCCAGCACCCGACCCAGCTCCTGCATCTCGCGACCGTACCCAGCCCAATCCCCCGCCCGCTGCGCCGCGATCGCGCGGTCATAATGCTGCCCCGCCTCGCGAACCAACGCCGCCGTATTATCGGCCGCCGTCGCGTTAGGCCGCGGCGCAACCGCCGCACCTGAATCGACAGAAACCGCCGGCGCCGCCGCGGCACTACCGCTGAACAGCGACGCCAGCGCCGCATCCAGCGTCTCCGCCATCGCCACCCGATTCTCGTGCGCCACGATCACGCGCTTCAGCTCCGGGATCGTGCCGCCCTCGGCCCGCAGATACAGCGGCTGCACGTAGATCAGCGACTCCTTGATCGGAATCACCAGCAGCTCGCCGCGAATCACGCTCGATCCGCGCTGGTCCCATAACGTGAGCTGCTGCGAGATCTCCGTATCCTGGTTAATGCGGTTCGCGATCTGCTTCGGGCCGTACACGAGACTCTGCTTCGGGAACTGATACGCGACCAGCTTCCCGTAGTTCGCGCCGTCCATGCGCGCCGCCATCCACGCCGCGAGATTGTCCTTCCCGCGCGGCGTGAATGGCGTCATGTAAATGAATTCCGGGCTCGCCTCGCCAGGCAAACGCAAGATGATGTGCCGCATGAAGGGGTTCGCGTTAGGCGTCCCCTGCTCCACGCCGGGATACTGCCACTGATCCTCACGATGATAGAATGCGTCGGGGTCCACCATGTGATAGGTGGCGTACAGCGACGTCTGGAGACGAAACAGATCGCCTGGATACCGCAAATGCGCGCGCAGGTCCGCCGGCATTGCACTCAGCGGCTTGAATATCGAGCCGAAGATCGACGCGTACGTGCGCACGATGGGATCAGCCGGATCGGCGAGGTACGCATCGACACTTCCATCATATGCGTCGATCACGATCTTCACGCTGTTGCGCATGTAGTTCGTGCCGTCCTGCACAGACTGCGCGTACGGCCAGTTCGTGCTCGACGTGTACGCGTCGATGATCCACTTCAGCGTGCCCGAGTCGGTGACCACGAGATACGGCTCGGCGTCGAGAGTGAGAAACGGCAACGCCGCTTGCGCGCGCGTCACGATGTTCCGGCGATACAGGATGCGTGTGTTAGGCGTTAGGTACGACGAGAGCAGAATGTCCGTCGACCCGAGCTCCCATGCGAACAGCGCGCGTCGCAGCGCGGACCCCATCGGCACGCCGCCGCTGCCGTGGTAGTTCGTGTAGATGTTCTGATTCTCCGCCGGATAGTCGAACTCCTTCTGTCCCGTCCCGGCGAAGACGTAGCTGTTCGTGAGCTGTCCGTAATAGATCTGCGGCCGCGTAACCTTCACGGAGATCGTCGACGCGGGCGGCAGGTCCTTGATGAACAACACCGGAAGCCCCTCGCTGGTGACCTCGTTCACCGGCGCCATCGCGACACCCATCCCGTGCGTGAACGTCATTCGCTCGTTGATGAAGTTCCGCGTCGGCAGCGACGCCGAGTTGAGCTCGCGCGCCGCAAGGTGCACCTGGCGATATCGTCCGTTGATCACGTATCGGTCGTCGTTCACCGACGGGAAGTCGTAATACGTTCGAATTTCCTGAAGCTGGCCGAGCGTCTGCTTGAGAAGATCACGCTCCCAGAGGCGCACGTTGTCGATCGTTGGACCGTTGGCGCGGATGTCGGTCATCGAGAGCTGCACCTCGCCCGAGAGCTCACGCGTGGTAACGCTGTCCAGCCGCCAGGCGCGCCGCGTTGCCGCGATATGTAGCTGGAGATACGGCCGCTCGCGCGCCAGCTCGTTAGGTGCGACCACAAACTGCTGCTCGGCCGCCGGCGCGAGCTCCCGTCCGATGAGGCCGAAGAGAACGTAGCCCGCCAGCGCGATCACGGTGAACCTAACGAGCCGGCCGCGCAGCGCGCCGTAAATCACGATTCCCGCCGCGAGAATTCCGTCGACGGCCGAGAGTCGAATGCCGGCGAGCAGCACGTGGACGTCGGCGTAGCTCGCGCCCACGAACCGCCCCGACGTCGAGAAGAGCAGCGACGCGGCATCCACGAACCACAGCTGAAGGCTGAACAGGACAAAGAGCAACGCCAGAAGGCCGCCGATGTGATGCGACGCTTCGGGATCGATCGTTATCTGCCTCGGCGGAACCGCGGCAAAGGCGCCGCGCGTGAGGTGCGCAGCCACGGAGCCCACGAGTGCCAGGAACGTCAAGGCGACGAGCGTGGCCAGCGTCATGTCCAGCGCCGGCAGACGAAAGAGATAGAAGCCGATATCTCGGCCAAAGAGCGGGTCCGTCTGGCCAACATGTGCGCCGTGCGAGAACATGAGGAACGTCATCCACTGCGCGGCCACGGCCAACGCCGTCACCAGAGCGACGACCACCGATCCGGCGAGCAGCAGCATGGCGACGACGCGGGAGACGTCCGCGCTCACACCATGTCCCTGCTCGATGAATCGAACGGGGACGTCGGCCCCGCGACGCGCCCAGCGCACGTTCCCGTAGAGGAAGGCAAAGGCAAAGAGCGCGGTGCCAACGAACAGCACCAAACGCGCAATCAGCGACGTGCGAAACACCGACTGGAAGTGAATCTCGTCGTACCAGAGCCAGTCGGTCGCGAAATGCGACAGCGACGGCAGTACGAGGACGAAGAGAAACACCACGGCGAGCACGCCCAAGATCACGCGCCTTCGCCCAGGAGAGCGATGCCCCGCTCCTCCTATGGATAGCTCCCACACTCCATCTCTGGTTTTACCAATCATGATCTAATCTACATCCCAACTTGTCATCCTGAGCGGAGCGAAGGATCTGCTTTCCTTGTCATCCTGAGCGGAGCGAAGGATCTGCTTTCCTTGTCATCCTGAGCGGAGCGAAGGATCTGCTTTCCTTGTCATCCTGAGCGGAGCGAAGGATCTGCTTTTGCGCCGTTCACAAGCTCTATCTAGCCGAGCGCCTGACCAACCGCTAGCGTAAGAAGATGCGCTCCTCTTCCCTGCATCCCGCGCTCTGCTCACTGCTCCTCGCCTCGTTCGCCCCGCCGCTCGCCGCGCAGACGCTGACGCCGGTCCATACCGACTCCGCCGCCATGGCTGCTGCGCGTGCCGACAGCATCAAGCGACCGTACACCGCCGCGGACGTCGCCTTCGTGAACGGCATGATCCATCATCATGCCCAGGCGATTGTCATATCCACCTGGGCGCCGACCCACGGAGCCAGCGCGGAGGTGCGGACCCTCTGTGGCCGCGTCATCAACGCGCAGCTCGACGAGATTCATCGCATGCAGCAATGGCTGGCCGATCGCGGCCAGCCGCTTGTCGCGCCTCAGCTGACTCGCGATACGTCGATGCGGAACATGCCTGGTATGCATGACATGCATAACATGCACGAGACGCTGATGCCAGGCATGCTGTCGGACGCCCAGCTCGACTCGCTCGACCACGCGCGCGGCGAGGTCTTCGATCGGCTCTTCCTCACTTATATGATTCAGCACCACACCGGCGCCGTGAAGATGGTCCAGCAGCTCTTCTCCACCTACGGCGCCGGCCAGGATGAAACAATTTTCAAGATGGCGACGGACATCAACGTCGATCAGCGGACGGAGATCGCCCGCATGCAGCGAATGCTCGTTAAACTCGAATTAGGAATCACACCTCCGCCACAGTGAAGCGGGTCATCCTGAGCGCAGCGAAGGATCTGCTTCTCGCCCGTGGTAAAGCAGATCCTTCGCTGCGCTCAGGATGACAAGCACCCCTCTACCCTCTACCCTCTACCCTCTACCCTCTACCCTCTATGCATCATCGATTGTCCGTTTCCGCACTCGCAATAATGGCGTCTCTCGCGCTGCCTCTTGGCGCGCAGCAAGTGCCGGCGCCCGGCGCACCGTCTCCGGATCCGCGCGTTGGTCTCAAGCCGGGCGTCTATGACGCAGGCCAGGCTGACTGGAACATGCGACTCGTGTCGCTCACCAAGCCGACCGAGAAGTTTTCGCAAAGCATCAACTCCGATCTCGCCTTCTTCGGCCACTACGTCATCCAGGGCAGCTTCGACGGCTTCCAGGTGTGGGACATCGCGGACCCCGCGCATCCCACGCTCCGAACGTCGCAGTACTGTCCCGCGTCGCAGAGCGACGTCTCGGTCTACAAGAACCTTCTCGTCGTCTCCTCGGAATCGAACTCGGGCCGCCTCGACTGTGGTGATCAGGGCGTCAAGGACACCGTGAGTGCGGAGCGCATCCGCGGCGTGCGTCTGTTCGACATCAGCGACATCGATCATCCGAAGTACATCACGAACGTCCAGACGTGTCGCGGCTCGCACACGCACTCCCTGCTCGTCGATCCGAAGGACAAGGAGAATGTCTACATCTATATCTCCGGATCCGCGCAGCTTCGGTCGCCAAAGGAGCTGCCGGGCTGCACGAGCGCGACGCCCGACCAGGACCCGAATTCCCCGCTCATGCGACTCGAGGTGATCAAGGTTCCGCTCGCGCATCCGGAGAAGGCGGCGGTCGTGAGCTCCGCGAAAATCTTCCAAGGGTTGAAGCAGCCCAAGAGCCACGGCGAGACGGCGGCGGACAGCATCGCCGAGGCGAATGAGATCGCGGACGCGAAGGCGAAGGGCGGGTACGTGTTCACCGCCTTCGGCCATGAGCAAGTCGCGAGTCCCAGGATGGTGGGGGCGCAGCTCGACAGTATCGTGAAAGCGCGGGGCGGATCTGGCGCCCCGACCGCCGCGGACAGCACGACGCTGCGCGTCTCGCTGCAAAGCATCGTCGACAAGATCATCGCCGCAAACGGCGCGAAGCAGGAAGGCGATCCGATCCTGTATCGGCAGTGCCACGACATCACGCTCAATCCGTGGCTCGGCCTCGCTGGCGGCGCGTGCGAAGGGCATGGCCTGCTGCTCGACATTCACGACCCCGTGCATCCGATGCGCGTCGATGCCGTGGACGATGTGAACTTCTCGTACTGGCATTCGGCCACGTTCAACAATGATGGAACGAAGATCCTCTTCAGCGACGAGTGGGGCGGCGGCGGCGCGCCGAAGTGCCGGTCGACGGATCCACACGATTGGGGCGCGGACGCGATCTTCACCATCGACGCCAGCAAGAAGCTGCACTTCCAGAGCTATTACAAACTCTCCGCGCCGCAGACGCCGGAAGAGAATTGCGTCGCGCATAACGGCTCACTCATTCCCGTGCCCGGCCGCGACATCATGTCGCAGGCGTGGTACCAGGGCGGCGTCTCGGTCTTCGACTGGACAGACGCGAAGCATCCGATGGAGATCGCGTTCTTCGATCGTGGTCCGCTCAAGCCCGATCAGATGGTCCTCGGCGGCTCCTGGTCGGCGTACTGGTACAACGGCGTCATCGTGAGCTCCGAGATCACGCGCGGGCTCGACATCTTCGAGCTCACGCCTAACGCGTTGCTCACGCAAAACGAGATCGACGCCGCGAAGACCGCGCATCTGGATTACATGAACGTGCAGGATCAGCCGCACTACACCTGGGCGCCATCGTTCTCGGTCGCGCGGGCGTACGTCGACCAGCTGGAGCGCACGAGCGGTCTGTCGGCGGATCGCGTCGCGGCCACTCGTCAGGCACTCGACGCCGCCGAGAAGGCGAGCGGCTCAGCGCGTCGGTCCGCACTCACGAAACTCGCCACGCAGCTCGATAGCGATGCAAAGACCTCGACCGACGCCGCGAAAGTCCGCACCTTGGCAACAACGTTGCGTGCAGTGAAGTGAGGCGGTAATGTCATCCTGAGCCCTTCGCTTCGCTCAGGGTAAACTCCGCGAAGGATCTGCGCCCGGTTGTCATCCTGAGCGCAGCGAAGGATCTGCTTTTCGCTAGCTCGAAGGGCCTGCCGATATCGGCAGGCCCTTCTCTCTTGTCATTTCGCTTTCACGCGAACGAACAAATACTTCTCGGCGCCTGACTGCAGGAGCAGACTGTCAAGATCAACAGCCTCTCCTGTAAAATTGCCAACGCAATCCGCGGTGATGGGGCAGCGTATTACGAGATAGACACTGTCGTCGGCGATTCTGTAGTTATAATCGAGGGAGTAGCTCAGGCTGGTGACCGGTTGGCCAGCGATCTGTTCCTGCATCGCCACACGCTCCGTGGCTGCTCCCCTGCCGTCGAAGCGCACCGTGTCCGCCACAAGAAGAAGGTGATAGGTCGGTCGGTTCGAGCGATCTACCGGTAGCGGCACGTCGTCCACAGTCCTCAGCACGAAGGTGCCTCGCAGTGCCGCCTCGGGCTCGGTAGACGCACGGCAACTGCCGATCACCAGGCCGAGGAGCACGGCGACGCTGCCTGGCCAGCGAAGCTTCTCATAACGCGACTGACGCATACCCGCTCAACCGCCGAGTCGGTCGCCAGGTCATCGTGAGCTCCGCGCCCCCGGTGAGACTACTACGTGATTCTACGTATTCTGCTGAATCGGCCGCCCCATCACCGTTCCAGGTATCTCTCATGGAAGCCGGCCGATGACACGCACCGCAGTCTCCGTACTGATCGCAGCGCTTCTCCCGCTCCCGATACTCGCCGCGCAGGCACCGCCCCTCGAAGCACATCGCCCGTGGATCGAGCTCGGACTCGGCGCCTCACGCGAGGCCGCCAACTGTGGCAGCTGCTACCAGAAGAAAATGGGCGGCCCAGCCGCATCGCTGTCGTTCGGCGCCACGATTACCCCGCGTTTTGGCTTCGCGGTGCTTCTGCGCAAGTTCGCGGAGTTCAGCTTCGAGGATAGCCATGAGGCCAATTACGCGATCGCGCTCGCGCAATACTCGCCCGCACCCGGACTCACGCTGAACGGCGGCCTTGGCTACGGCTCACAGTTTGGTGACGATCCGCCCTACAGTGACAGCGGCAGCGGTGCGGTGCTCGGCGGGGGTATTGCACTCCGCCTTCCGCCGACGTCCACCTTCGGCCTAACGCTGCACGTCGATTGGCTGAAGACAGTGAGCGGTAAGGCCCGTATGCGGTCCGACCAACCGGGTACGAGCTATCGGCCTCTGCTCTTCACCATCGGTCTCGGGCTCAATCTCGCCGGGGACGCCAGCTGAGTGAAACGCCTTCGGTCGATGAAGCCAGCCGGAACCGGCCCCGCGGGAACGAGCTGCTTGGCGAGCATGTCGATCCGAAGGTTCATTCCTTCGAGCGCGCGCGCCCCCAGCAACAGCATGTCTCCGGCGTCGGCGAAAACGAGAATGTCGGGCGCCGAGCTGCCACCGGCGTAGACGTTGCCGAAGCAGACCGCTCGCTCGATCTGTCGCCCGTCCGCGGTGATGAAGCGAACCGTTCGGATCGGGACGAGACCGAGGGACTCGAGCACCGCCCGCGGCAGCCACGTGTACTCACTGCCAGTGTCGACCATGACGCTCGCGACCTGCATCGTGACGCCCGGCCGCGTCGGGTTCTCGACATCGATTGTCGTGCGGAAGATGCCCATGTCATCGATCATACGCTGTCTCCGTCTGAGGCATTCATCGTTTTCGCTCGCATCACATCAAATGGTATCTCTCATCGACGCCTGCCCATGACAGGCACCGCGAGCGGGCCAGTACCGGGGTGGAGAAACCACGAGTGTGACACTTCTGTCAAATCGAGCTCATAAACGTCACAATGCGCATGTTAATCGAGCGCGTTTGACAATAGTGTCACCTGCGCCTGTGCTCACTCCCTCGGCCGGCCCTCAACAATATCGGTACTCAGGATGACAGTCACTTCGCCGCAAGCCGCCGAGCTTCGGCTAGCGCCGGCAGATCCGCATCCGCTAAATGCCAATTCGCGAGCAACCGACGCGCTGCCTCGGAGGCGCCGGTGCTGTCTCCGCGCGCAGCCCGTGCCCGTGCGAGACCGAGCAGCGCGCCCGACCGGTTCGGCGTCAGCTTGAGCTCTTGCTCATAAGCCACCTCCGCCTCTGCCGGCCGCTTGGCCCTAACGAGCGCGTCGCCGAGGAGCTCGTGGGCCACCAGCGTTGGAGGTGGGCCGACGAAGACAAACTTGTCCTCGAACGCCGACGCCTCCTGCAAGAGTCGAATGGCGTGCTCGGCATCCGCCCGTTGCGCGGCGATCGCTTCGATCTCCCGCGCCCGCACTCCGCTGGCCGTCGGCACCTTAGGTCCCACCGAGTCGGCGATCGCACGAAAGCGCGCGGCGCCTCTTGACGCCGCAGCCGTATCGCCGGTAGCGGCGGCAGCGAACGCACGCTGATACATCGCCATCATCGCGAAGAACTGCGCGCGGCGGGACGCGGATGCACCAGGCATCGGCACGTCGCTCACGGATTGCATCGGCCGCCAATCCCATGATTCGGCGCCGTACTGGAACGCGAGCGTCGCGATCACGTATTGCGCGTCAGCGTGCTCGGGCGAGCTGAGGTCGACACCGGCCAACACCGCGCGCGCGGTGTCGATGATCGAGCGCGCGAGTGCATAACGACCCTGCTGCAGGTACATGTACTGCAACCATTGCAGATCGTGGAAGTCGAGATCGGCGCCCGACGCGCCGCGTCGCTTCACCCAGTCTCGTGACGCCTTCCACGCGCGCTCGTTCGATGCCACCGCGTCGTCCCACAACCCGAGTTGCAGGAAGATGTGCGACGGCATGTGCTGCGCGTGCTCGGCGTCAGGCGCCACCTTGGCGTACGCTCGCGCCGCCGCGAGCCCGCGCGATGCGTACGCGGGCGCGTCTGTCGCGTGAATGAGATAGTGCACCGCGCCCGGATGGTTCGGGCTCTCGCGCATCACCCGCTCGGCGAGTGCGATGGCTTCGTCGCGATTGGCCCCACGCTCGTCGGCAATCAGAATCGCGAGCGACGCGAATGCCGCGGCCTCGAGATCCTTGGGATAGCGTGCGGTGAGGTGACGCATCGAGTCGGCGAACGCACGCGAACGGGCATCGAGGGTAGTCTCGGCGTAAAAGGCCTCGATCGCGGCGCCGTAAGCGCGCTCGCGATCCGTCTTCGCGAGCGCCAGCCGCGCCGCGGGAGTTGGAGCGAGCTTCGCCAGCGCCTGACGAGCGGCGGACGGGTCATCCTCGCTCCACAGTATATGAGAGTTTGTGAATGCCTCGAGCCAATATGGGAGTGCGAATCGCGCGTCGATCTTCTCTGCTTCCCGGAATGACTCGGCCGCCTCCGTGTACTCGAAGCTGTGGAGCAGCGCGAGTCCGCGCAGGAAGCTGGCTTGCGCGGCCGCGCTTCCCGAGTTGGGAAAGCTCACGCTGCCGAGCGTGGTGACGGCACCTTGCTGCGCCGCGCCGGCGCGATGTCCGTCGTGCTGGGCGCGAGTTGATGCTGGCATTGCGAACACGAGCACGAGCGCGACCCTGGTCGCGACGACCGTGCTACGGGCGGTCGACATGGCTTCCTCCGGGGTGGGCTTTCATCCGATTCGCCGAGTCGAACAATTATGCAGCTGGCGCCTTCTGATCGCGAGAAGGCGAAGATCTCCACTGGGTGCATCTGGTTCAGGAGACCATGGCCCGCCAGCGCGAGCTGGCGCCGTCAACCATTATCGGCGGGGCGCGCTACATGGACGAAGCGCTCGGACATCGGCGGCCGCGGCTTCGCCGAAGGCTGCGGGAAGACGGACGATGACGACAACGATGTCGACGACGATCACGATCGCGACCATCACCGCAACGATAAGGACGACCAGTTCGATCACGACCGTCGGCAGCACGCCCAGAACGGCTCCTGACACGCACTCCCGTTAGGCAGGCGAGGCGGGCCGGCACCTCACGGTGTCCGGCCCGTTCCTGTACTCCCTCGAGACATTCGATGCAGACGCTCGCCTGAATCGTCATCAAGGAGACCCCCTCGATGGTGACACAGTGAAAACACTAGCAAGAGTCACTCTCTTCACGCTGGCGCTTCTGACACCGGCAGTGATGAGAGCACAAGGTCGTACTCCCGAGCAGTTGGCATCCGCCCTTGTCGACGCGATGCGCGCGAACGATGAAGCGGCAATCAACGCACTGCAGCATCCGTCGATGCACAATTGTGCAACTTTGAACGACCCAAAGTATGTCGCCCGCCTGCGACAGGTCAGGGAGTCGAGCCGGCCCAAGATCAATGGCCCCTACAAGGTGCGTCTCTTCGCAGTCAGCGACAGCATGAACGCCCCGATCGCGTACGAGACGGTTCGGCCGACACAGCAGCTCGACATCTCGTTCGATGGAACGGACTTCTCCCTGCTGCGCCGAATCGCACAATCGGGCAACGATTGGTTCATCGTCATGCCGTGCTTTCGGTAGGTGCATCCGGCAAGGTGACTGCGATACGGGACTCAGGGTGCTGCGCTCCGGCGGTCTGGTGAGCGACGGTGCATTCGTTATGCTGCGCGGCCCAACGAGCCTCATCGGTCCGAGCGCGCCAATGGTGATCGTGGATGGTGTGCGCGTCGATTCGCGTCAGACTGACCAGCCGCTCGCGATCGGCGCGTCGGATCTGGGCCGTGGGACCGGCACAGCCTGGCGGCGCGGCCGCGCAAATCGGCACGATGACGAATACCGGCGTCGAGGCTCAGGTGGGCGCGCGACTGTTGGACGTGCGTGCGGTCCGGTGGGACGGCACCCTCTCGTTGGCGCTTCTGCACAACCGCATCGGCAGCCTCCCGGTGCCACCGTACTTCACGACGAATTCGAATCTCATCGACGGCGGCTACCCGTTAGGCGGCACCTTCGCGCAGCCCTATTCGTATGCCGATGCGAACCACGACGGCATCATCTCGGCGAGCGAGGTGCAGCTGGGCAATGGAGAGTACGCGGGCCCGCCCTTACCGACGCTCGAATCGGCATTTCAGAGCTCAGTCACCTTTCCGGGACACATCGTGCTCAGCGCGCTCCTCGACTATCGGCGCGGCAATCGGGCGCTGGACCTCACCGGGGAGCTTCGTTGCCAGGTTCAGAACTGTCGGGAGACCCAGGACCCCACGGCGCCACTCGACCTTCAGGCAGCAGCCGTCGCACAGCGACTATCCGGCTCCGTCGGCACCGGCTACGTCTCCGATGCCTCATTCATGAGGGTTCGTGAAATTGCGCTCCACTGGACAATCCCGCCCAACGGTGCGCGCTTCCTCGGCGTCGACGCGGAGGTGACGGTTGCTGGACGCAATCTGGCGATGTGGACGAAGTATCGTGGTCTCGATCCCGAGATCAGCTATCAGCCGGCAGATATCCTGCTGCGTGAGGAGTTGTTCTGGCGCGAGCGTCACCGAGCCTCGCCGAGCCAGCGCCGCGAGGGCTTCGGGTACCGCGCCGCGTGTCACAGGCGCTGCACCGGGAACAGCGCCGCCACGTCGAGCACCAGTGCCTCGGCCGGCGCGGCGCGCCACACCAGTGATTCCCGAGCAATCACGTCCTGGTCTCCGCGGCGAATGACTCGGATCTCACGCTGATCGCCGTCGAGTACCCAGTATTCTCCCACGCCAGCATCGAGGTAGTACTCGCGCTTGCTGACGAGATCTCGCCGCCGCGTGGTGGGCGACAACGCTTCGACCACGAGCAATGGCGCGGGCAGATCCTCCCAGGCATTCCCGTGCACGCCGGGTGGCACCGCGCGCACCATGAGGTCCGGCTCCGCTTCCGAGCCCTCGAATCGAATGACCGCACGGGGATGATACACTTTGCCCAGTCCATGCTTCTCGACGTACCCCGTGAGTATGGCGCTCAAGCGCGCGAGCACCTCCTCGTGGTCGACCGAAGGCGGCGGAGTCACGAACAGCTCCCCGCGAATGACCTCGTATTTGTTGCCGTCGTCGGGAAGACGGTGCAGCTCCTCGAGCGTCCACGCTTTGGCCGGCATCGACATCGCCACGGAATTCCTCTCCTCGCGAAATGAGTGCGAAGCATGCGTCGAGGATACGCCGCCTCGTCACACGCGCCGGCACCGAATCATTGCGCCTCGGTGCGAGCGGCGACATTTGCATGCTACGCTCGGCGCAAGCGCCGAGTCAATATGGATGCTGAAATCAATCAAGAGTCCAGTTCACGCCCGCCATCCCACGCTCGAGCTCTCGACTATCGTCAGGGCGTCATTCTCTCAATATTCTCCATAGTGTCCCACTCGGTGACAACACCGTTGCTGGTCCTGGCCCTGTCCTAAGCGAGCAACGATGCAGCTCTCGGACGTCGAAGTGCGCATCCTTGGATGCCTGATGGAAAAGGAAGCGACCACCCCCGACAACTATCCGCTGTCGCTCAACGCGCTCGTCAACGCGTGCAATCAGCTCTCGAATCGCGAGCCGGTGATGTCGCTCGAAGAGGATAAGGTGAAGTGGGCCGTGAACAGCCTCCGCCAACAGTCACTCGTCCGTGCGATTCAGCCGAGTGATGCGCGGGTGATGAAGTTCCAACACTTGGTGACGGAGAAGCTCGACCTCGACCAGCCCGCGCGCGCCGTGCTGTGTGTCCTGATGCTTCGCGGGCCGCAGACGTTAGGCGAGATCAAGACGCGCACGAATCGACTCGCCGAGTTCACGAGTGTGGGAGACGTGGAGGCCGCCGTGCGCGGGCTGATCGCTCGTGAGCTCGCGGTGGAGATGGCGCGACGGCCCGGGCAAAAGGAAACGCGATACGCACATCTCCTCGCCGGTCCACCAAGTGACGGGCCGGCGGAAGCGCCGATCGACGTCGCCGCGGCCGAGCCGTCACGGGATCGGATCGCCGAGCTCGAGGCATCGCTCGACGAGATGCGTCGCGAGCTCGCGGCGCTCCGGGAGCGCTTCGACGACTTCACACGCCAGTTCAGCTAGTCCGTACCTTGTCATCCCGAGCGAAGCGAGGGATCTGCTTTTCCGGGATTCGCCGAGCGCTCGCGGAACACCGCCGCGAAGTACTGCGGCAAGTCCATGCGGAGGCGCTAGGCAGCAACACTACGGCACTGACGTTTGGTTCGGCCCGACATGGCCGTGCACGACGCCTTCGATTACCAGCCCACCGCCAACCATGACGTTGTGGACCACGGAGCTCCTTTCCGCGTCGATGGCATAGAGATGAATGGCCCGAGATCCAACATTTAGCACCCGATTCCGATTCACATCGAGCCGCACGTAACTCCCGGACACGAAGATCCCACCCTCGTCCAGCGCCGGCGTACTGCCACTCGCGGCCGATCCAGAGGCAAATATGAGATTGTCCTCGACCTTCACGTCATCCGCCGGCGCCTGCGGTGCGGACGTGCGGCGGATCGTTATGCCCGTCGCGAACTGACCGGACGTCCCTGTCTTCTCGCACCGGTTCCCCGAGACCACGATCTCTCGTGCGACGTTAGGCAGCGTCCCGAGAATGCACGACGTGAGCCAGTCACCGGTCACCCGGTTGTGCGAGATGGTGATCTTCCGCGACGCCAACGTGGGATCATTCTGCGCGTCGCCATCCACGCCAAAGAAGATGCCGATACCCTTTGGCGACGTGATCACGTTGGAGTCGACGACGATGTCACGCGACACACCAGCGCCGGCATCCACGACCGTGATGGCGTTGTCGTTTGCCCGATCGACGTAGTTCTTGCGGACAATCAGATGCGTGCCCGGCTGCCCGATCTTGATGCGTCCGCCCTCGCTGAGGCGATTGCCTTCCACGAGGCAGTCGTTGCAGTTGATGATGAGTATATACTGACGCTGCTCGGCCGACATCGAGCCGGCAATCGCGCTGTCGAAGAAGCGATTGCGGGTGATCCGGATATCCTCGGACGTCTCTATGGCTGCCGGGTTGATGCTAATGACCGCGAGGAAGTTCTCGGTGCTCCCGCTCACGTCGAATGAGCAGTTGTCAATCGCCACGTCGTGCACCGCGGACGACGACGAGAAGAATATTCCCGTGCCGCCGTTGTTCCTGAAGATCGTTCCCGCGCCGCCGCACTCGAGATGCATCTTCGAGTACGGTGCCCTGCTGGCCTTGTACAGATACGTTCCCGCCGGAGCGTAGAGCTGCCGGTCGGGCGCGGCTCGCCCGGCATCGAGCCACGCGTCGATGCACGTGGTGTCATCGACGTTGTCGGTGCCGTTGCAGTAATCGGCGAGGCTGATGCGCGCTCCGTGTCCCCCGCCGACGGACGCGTTGTCGAGCGGTGCGATGCCGCGCGCGGGACCGGTCACGCTCGACTTGTCGCAGCTCAGCATGAGCGCCAGCAGGACGGCGGCAGCCAGAGCCCTTCGCATAACGTCTCTCCCGCCAAAGTACTACTTCTTCGTCAGCCTCACGTTCGTCACCCACTCCGCTCGCGGCGCACAATCGTCGAAGAGCCGCGCGAAGCGGATCTCCTTCGTACGTGCGTCCGCCATCCACTGATACGCCGCCGGCGTGGAGCAGGCGGGCATGCCCCCCGCACCCGTCTCGGCGCGCGGGAACGCGATCTGATCGAGACTCACCTCGTACTCACCCTCGATGAACGGCGCTCCGTTGTGACGCAGCACATGGTGACCGTTAGGCATGTAGGTGATCTCCCACGTGCCCGCGAGATCGGGATGGTCCTTTACTACCGATTCGTCGAAAGAGGCCACGTACGTCCCACTGGGGAACACGGCCGCGGGAACGGCGCTCCCTCGGCCCGTCACCGTCAGCGTAGTCCATTCCCCATCGAACTGCGCCGTGGCGCGAAGTCCGAGATGACGCGCAATGGAGCCGAGGAGTGCCGCGGTCATCTGGTCGTACTCATCGACCGTGACACCGAATGCCTTCCGCGTGGAACCGAAGAAAGACAAGTAGGTACGGCGATAGCGGAGCATCGCCGAGGTGTCACTCGTTGCGCTGATCTGAACACTGGAGCCGGGATGGCCGGCGAAGTTGAAGGCCAGGCCGCGTACGTATGTAATTGCTGTTCCGGAGTTGGGCGGTCCCCACCCTTTCGCGACAAGGTTGGCACTGTACCGGCCAAAGTCCTCGGGCGTCTTGCCTAACGACTTGCCGTAACTGATGCCGGCGACGATCACCGCAATCAGGTTGCCGGACGCGCCCTCCCACAGCGCTGAATCCGCGTATATGGGGAGCGTCAGCGCCATGCCCTGCTGTCGCACGTCTTGCCCGTCGACTCTCGACGCGAGCGTTGCGAACGCTGCGAGTAACAACGCGAACCGGCGCATGGTGGACCTCGGCATTCGAATGAGTGCGCTAACGTAGCCGCCCTCGTGGCGCTCGCAAGGCGAAGCGCGCGCTTCAAAGTTTTGTAAACCGGTAACGGCGACTTGCGTTTGCCCGGACGGCTGAAAAGGACTACAGTGGGCGCGAGCCGGTCTCTCGTCATGTGCACACCCCCGCCGGAGGTATCTGATGCGACGCGCTCTGTACCTTTTCGCCGTCTTCATTCTCGCCATTCCGTCGCGCGACGCAGCGGCACAAGTGCGACAACAGAGTGCCTCGCGGGACATGCGAGACACCCTTCCCGAACGCGTCGTTCAACGCACCTTCGAGGCGTTGATACGGAAGGATCTCGACGCCACCTTCGCCAACTACGACACGACCTTCGCACACGAATACTTGGGAGATCCAGCCGGTCCGCAGCGCGTGCGCCGTGCCGACTGGCTGACGAAGATGAAGAGTGATACCGCAAGCGTTCGCATGCTGCGGGCCGGTCGCGTGGAGGTGCTGCGTCACGACGTGTTTGGCAAATTCGTAAATAATGTGTGGGTTCTTCGGTCACCCGACGGCAAAGAGGTCAAGCACTTCGAGTTGATCGAGGTGCGGCACGGCAAGATCGTCAGGGAAATCGAGAGTTGACTGACCAAGGCACTCTGAGGCGCGAATGACGAGTCACACTCGCGGAATCTTGACAGCACTCTGCGCAGTTGCGGGGGCGTGCCATACGCAGGTGACGCGACCGGCGGTCGCGCGTGCGACGCTCGATAGTCTGAATGCCGAAATGGACACGGCGTTTCGCGCTGGCGATGCGGCTCGCGTCGCGGGCTTCTTCTCGCAGGATGCTAACCTGGCTCTCATCGGTGTACCCAACATCACCGGGCGCGATGGGGTCGCGGGGATCCTCGCTCCGCTCTTTGTGCAAAACACGGTCGCCGAGCATCGCCTCACGGTTGCCGAGTTCGAGGCGTATGATAGCACCGTGTACGAGCGCGGTACCTTCACCTGGGCGTCGGCGCCAAAGGGCAAGTCGCCGACGAAGGTCGATCGCGGCCGGTATAGCATCGTGCGTCGGAGATCACCGTCGGGGCAGTGGTTGATTTCTCGATACATAGAGAACGCATTGCCCGCTGCGGCGCCGGCTGCTGGTAAACCGCAGCGTTAGGCAGGAGCAATGCGACGCTTTGCCTTACTGGCCAGCATGTTAGTCGCGGCGATATCCGCGCCGTGCGAAGCGCAGTCGCGATCCCGAGAGAACGCGGCGCGACAGGCCGATAGCGCATGGTCAGCAGCCGCGTCGTCGAATGACGTCGACCGAATGCTGTCTTTCTACGACAGAGATGCCGCATTCGTCGGAACGAATCCGCCGACCGTGGGCCTCGAACCGCTACGAGCTCTGTGGACGAAGCTCCTTTCCTCCCCAGGATATCACCTCTCGTGGAAGGCCGACCGCGTCGAGGTTGCCGCATCGGGCGACCTCGCGTACTCATTTGGCCAATGGGAGCAGACGACAGTGGTCGAGGGGAAGCCGACTACGAATCGTGGCATCTACGTCGCGGTGTGGCGAAAGCAGGAAAATGGCACGTGGAAGGTGCTCGTCGATAAGCCGTAACCGGAGCTGTCTCCTGGCTTTCCTTCGATGAGGAAGCACTCATGTCCGAGGAGATCGCTGAGCGGCCTCGCTGCAGTTGATCTTCGAGGCCGATCAGAGCGGCTACCCAGCGCTCCCGATGCTGGCGACGGCGCACGAATATCAGTTCATCTATGAGGGCGTCAGAAGAGCAGATCCTTCGGTCGCTGCGCTCCCTCAGGATGACAAATGGGCTGCAGCCAAGTCGTGGGCGCTCGAGCCGGCCGGCCCACGGCTTCAGCCCAGGGCGATAGTCGGGAACGCATCGTAGATTGCGATGCACCTGTCACCTTGCCTCTCGACATCCACGATGGCTGACCGCTCCCAATCGCTCGGCGAGGAGATCGCCAACAGTATCATTCACGGCCTGGGGCTCGCTGGCAGCCTTGCTGCGCTGTGCGTGCTCGTGATCGTGGCTGCGGGGCGGCACGATCCGTGGCAGATCGTCGGGGGCGCGGTATTCGGGGTCACCCTGGTGCTGCTCTATTCCGCGTCGACCCTCTATCATGCGCTCCCCGTCTGCCGGGCGAAGCACGTGCTGCGGGTGATGGACCACGTCGCCATCTACTTGCTGATCGCCGGGACATACACGCCGTTCACGCTAGGCGCGCTTCGCGGGCCCTGGGGATGGACGCTGTTGGGAACGATCTGGTCGCTCGCGCTCCTCGGAATCGCCGTCAAGTGCACCGTGGGCTTTCACTTTCCGAGGCTCTCGACGGCGATCTACGTCGCCATGGGGTGGCTCGTCCTGATCGCGGCGAACCCGCTCGTCAGGCACGTGTCGCCGGCAGGGCTCGCGTGGCTCCTTGCCGGGGGCGTGTGTTACACGGGCGGCGTGGCGTTCTACGCCACCGATAGGCGCGTGCGCTATGGACACGCCGTGTGGCACCTGTTCGTGCTCGCCGGCAGCACGTGTCATTTCCTGGCCGTGCTCAGCCACGCGTCCTCGCGAGTGGGCGGGGCGTCCTAGCGGGGCATTGTGGTTGCAAGACCGATGTCGAACGGGTAGCCTCGCTCCTTCACTTTGGTCTTTATTTACGCTCGATTCGCCTTCGAGCAGCGCCATGGGTCTGTGTCTCAACTACGAGCTCCGGCTCCCGCCAAGTCGGTCCCCTGCGGCGGTCATCGACACACTCCAGCATCTTCACCGCTTTGCGATCGAGCTGCCAGTTCACCGCGTGACTCCACTGTGTCAATTCGAGCGCGAGCGCTCAGAGTTGAGGAGCCTCTGGAGCAAGGAGAGCTTCGAACGATCGAGATAGGAGTGGACATCGTCGTTCGGGACGAGACCGGCTACTGGCAGTCGCGCAAGGTGGCAACGCTCATCGATGAGGTCCACGAGATGAATCGGGTCGTCGCGAAGTTCGCGGACGCGATGAGTGACCAACTCACTCGGCATGACGTCCGATCAGCAATCTTTCATCATCCCGACTTCGAGAATCTCGAGATGGAGAAGTAGCGCATGCTGCCGCACGGCCAATTCAACCGCAGTGCCGCTCCGCTGTCAGTCGCGCAGCCATTTCCGCGCGCGGTAACGCGTCGAGCATCCGCGCGAGCGCTCGCCAGTCCACTTCAGACGGTATGCGATGCGGACTTCCGAGCGCGAACTCGAATGGCAGAACGGCGAGTGTTCGGCGCGCCGGTGTTGGCTTGGCGAATCGCACCCGAGCGAGATACGTGCAGACGGCGTCATCGAATTCGCGATTGACGCGAGTCAGGGAAGCGGCTCGCGTCGGCTGATCTCAGCGGCTGGGGCGAAGTGCTGGGTCGACACGCAAGGGCGCCAGCACCTAACGCCGCGAGCAGTATTCCGCGAAATGTCAGCATGACGGCAATGATACTGTTCGCATTGCTTCGGTGACAGACGCGCCTCTGACTCAGACAGGCCGAGACGTTGCGCATCACCGCCACTAAGGATTTGGCCGCGGCGTGTCGACCGTGTCGCCCACGGCAACGCTCATGAGATCGCGACCGAGCAGCAGTGGCCCCGCGTAGCCACGTCGCGTGCGCGCGATGATGTGATTCTCATCGCTGACGGCGAACACCACGATATGTGAATACACGGCGAGGGTGGGCCGAGCGCGAGTGAACACTTCGGCTGCCTGCTCGGGAGTCGTGTGGTGATTGAACGCGGGATAGTACGGCGCGGACGGGCTCACGTCCACCGGCGCGAGCACAACCTCATGAACGAGCAGATCGGCGCCGCGTGCTTTCGCGATCAGGTCCTGCGAGAATCGCGTGTCACCCGAGAGCACGACGGCGCGGCCGTTGTACTCGACACGGTAGCCGAATGCGGGCGCCACCTTCCCATGATCGACGAGAAACGCGCTGACCTTCACGCCGCCGCGCTCGTACACAGTTCCCGGCTGAACGTCGTGCGCCGCGAGCCGCGCACCGGCAGGATTCTGATTCGCTTCCTTGACGCGGATGTCGATGTCGAACGCAAAGCCTTGCGCGAGATGCGCCGCCATGGCCGCTGTCCCTGTCGGGCCGATGAGCTCCCACGCAGTGGTGCGATGCGAGAGGATCCATCCGGTGAGCCAGAGGTCCGGCAGTCCGATGACGTGATCGGAATGCAGGTGCGTGAGGAAGATCGCGTCGATCTTATCGAGGGGAACGCCGAGTTGCGCGAGCCGCTGCGCCGCGCCGCGTCCCGCGTCGAACACCAGCGTCTGGTCGCCCGCCTCCACGAGGATGCTCGGTCCGAAGCGAGTGAGGCTGAGTGGGGGAGCGCCGGTACCCAGAAGCGTCACGCGGAAGTTGCGCGAGGGTGTGTTCTGCGCACCCATCGCGGGTCCGCGCGCGAGGATGACGAGGACAGCGATGAGCACACAGTGAGGAAGGCGCATCGTTAGACAGGCTGCTGATTATCGCCAATCCATGGCGCCCGCTCGTCAGCGATCGCCAAGGGCTGCCGTGGACGTATCGTTGATGCTCATGGAACAAATATGCGAGAATGGCGGTGTCCTCGCGACCCGTACGATCTGTATTTCACAGACTCCGAGCAATGAGAACATTCTGGCAAGGACAGTATCCTGACGGATCGGCGGCGTTCGCGGGTCCATCCGTAGTAGTCGCGATACGAGCGTAGAGCAATCGGCGGCCCGCAACTCGAAAGGAGAATCGATACGGCGCGGGCAACTTGCTGCCGTCGATCGCGCTGAATGCCCACGCGCATTGCGCAGAGGGCGGGTAGAACTGCCGCAATTGACCGATTCTTCGGTGCGCACGCGTCGGGAATGGTCAAAGTCTGCCTCACCGGCAAGGGTCTGGTGTGCTGCGCAAGAATTCGGTCCGCCGATCCAGAGCCAGCGTCTCATAGTGCACTGAGCACGCATCAATCCCTGCAAGTCATAGCTTGACGACAAGCTGTGACTTGCTAAGCTTCTCTCCGTCGCTCGAGCACCCGCGCTTGGACTCCCGTGAAGTAATCCGCCGCCTCGAGGCTGATGGTTGGCGGCTCGCCCGCGTCAATAGTTCGCACCACCGCTTCAAGCATCCGACGCGACTGGAGATCGTCAGGAGTGGAGCTTACGTGACGTGGGGAGAATCGTGATGGAATACATGGCGCAGCTGCGGAAGGACGGCCGGCGAACCTTAATCACGTTTCCGGATTGCCCTGGCTGCCAGACCTTCGCCAATCGCCGCGACGAGATCGACAGTGTCGCACGTGAGGCACTCGAAGGATGGCTCGAGACCCATCTCGTCACGGGGGATCTTCCGCCTTTGCCCTCCGCGCGCCGTGTCCGAGGCGCACAGGCGCTTGACCAGCTCCGCCGGGTCTCGGTCAATCCGGCCCTGGCGCTGCGGCTGACGTTGCGGTGGGCACGCCATGCACGAGGCCTTTCGCAGGGAGAGCTCGCCAAACTCACCGGAGTGAGCCGCCAGCAGATCTCTTTACTCGAAGCGCCGGACACCAATCCAACGCTCATGACGTTGCAGAAAGTCGCCTCGGCGCTTGGTATGGATCTTCAGATCTCGCTGATACCGCGCTCGTCGGCGGCGTAGCCCGCAAAGCCTAGCACCTCAGCACATACATGATTCGTCGCATCACCGCCGTCACGCTGGCGCCATGAGGATCGTGGGTGGGAAGTTCGCGGGACGGGACCTCACGTCGCCTAACGATTTCCGAGTCCGGCCCACGGGGGAGCTGGTGCGTGCGGCAATGCTCGACCGCCTGGCGAATGTTCTGACGGGGGCCCGCATCCTGGATCTGTTTGCCGGCACCGGGGCGCTGGGGCTCGAGGCGCTCTCACGCGGAGCCGCTACGGCGGACTTCGTCGAGACCCGCGCATCGAGTCTGCATGCACTCAAGGCGAACATTGGATTGCTGCGTGTGCGGGACCGGACCCGCGTGTTCAAGAAAGACGCCCTTCCCTTTGCCGGCGCGCTCCGCGAAGGGAGCTATCACATTGCCTTCGTCGACCCGCCTTACGAGTCGCGGATGCTGGACCGCGTGATCGAGGCGTGGCAGCTCACCCGCTTCTCCGAGATACTGGTCGCCGAGCACGCGACGAGTCACACGTTGCCACCGGGCGCGGAGCTCGAGCGCTTCGGCGACACGAGCGTGAGCTTTTATGGTGTGCATGCCGCCAACTAGCTCGCCCCGGCGCGTCGTCGTCATCGGCGCCGGTGCGGCCGGCTCGATGGCCGCCATTTTTGCCGCCAAGGCGGGCGCCGCGACCACGCTCCTCGAGCGCACTCGCGATGGCGGCAGGAAGATCCTCATCAGCGGCGGCGGCCGCTGCAACGTGTTGCCGATGCGCGTCGACGAATCTCGCTTCGTCACGGATTCCTCGCCGCATCTGCTCCGAAAGATTCTGCGTTCCTGGCCGTTAGGCGAGCAGATCGCGTTCTTTGAAGACGAGCTTCGCCTGCCGCTCGCCGAGGAACCGGAGTCGGCGAAGCTGTTCCCGGTGTCGAACAAGGCCCGGGACGTGCGCGATGGACTGCTCGCATACGCGACACGCGCCGGCGCGACGCTGCGCATGAACACCGTCGTGACGGGATTCGCACCGCATGACACGGGGTGGCGCGTGGAGTGCGACGGCGTGCCGCCAATCGACGCCGATGCCGTCATCGTCGCGACGGGCGGCCTCTCGGTGCCGAACACGGGCAGCGATGGCCTCGGCCTTCGCGAGTTGGCGCGGCTGGGTCACACGATGCATCCCGTGTACGCCGCGCTCACACCACTCACGGCCAGCAACGCGATCTTCGGCGCGCTCAGCGGCGTCTCGCTCCGCGTCACGCTGTCGGCGCGTGATGACGCGGCGAAACGCGGCGCCACCGCGAGCGGCGGTTTCCTGTTCACTCATCAGGGCTACAGTGGACCGGCGGTACTCGACGTGTCGCACGTCGCGGTGCGGTCACGCGCGGAATCGCCTTCGCTGGCGCGACTGACGGTGCAGTGGACGGCACTCGGCGCCGACGAATGCGAAGCGGCACTGCGCCCGCAGGGCAATCGCACGGTGACTGGCGCGCTGCGCGCGATTCTGCCCGACCGTCTCGCCGCGATGCTCCTGACGTTGGCGCAAGTCGACCCGACGCGTTCGCTCGCCGAACTTCGCAGAGACGAGCGCCGCCGCATCATTGAGACGTTGGTGTCAACGGAGCTCCCATGGGATGGCGATGAAGGATACCGAAAGGCGGAAGTCACCGGCGGCGGCGTGAGTCTCGCGGAAGTGGACCCCCGCACGATGGAGAGCCGGCGTCATGCGGGACTGTACATTTGTGGTGAAGTCCTCGATGCGTTTGGCCCAGTGGGCGGTTACAACTTCCTATGGGCGTGGGCGACGGGTCGTGCGGCGGGACTCGGGGCGGCAATGAGCGCGCACTAATTCATGCCGGGTCACCGGGATAACACCGAGCGGCTCACTGGAATTCGGGCCGTCGGCGAGCATCATTACACTCGAGAATGGCGTGGAAAGCCGCCGAGGCGGGACTTGAGATCACGACCTGACGCCTAACGTATCGTTGCAGGTGCCAGGCGTGAGTGTGCAGCACGCGCGGCCACCTGCGGACCAAGGACCGGCATGCCGAAAGGAGCTTCATCACCCCATCGAGAGAAGGTCGAGCTCATTCAAGCGCTCCTTGCTAATCGTTTCGATCCCTGGGCGGTCGATCACGCCCTGGCGCTGGCTGTCGCCTGGGACGCGATCTAGCGTTTGGTTGCGGCACACAGGCGATCTTCGGCAGCGGCGGCTCCACCGTCCGAGGTCGAGATCGAGAAATCGTGAAAGTCCAAGTCGCCCCGGTCCGTCTATTCCGACCTCAGTGCCGTTATGGGATCCGCTCGGCCGGCTCGCAACGCCGGTACTACCGTCGCGATGGCCGCCGCCAGAAGCAGCACGACAGACACGACCGCGATGACGATCAGGTTGGTCGGCTCGATGCCATACAGGAGCGCCGCGATCAGACGCCCGGACGCGAGCGCGAGCGCCACACCGATGGCGACGCCGAGCGAGACGACGCGCAGTCCGTCGCCCAACACCAGTCGCAGCACGTCGGCGACGCGAGCGCCGAGGGCAATGCGGACACCGAATTCGTGCATGCGCTGTGTGACGCCATAGCTCACGGTGCTGTAGATGCCGACGATGGCGACGAACAGCGCGAGCGCGCCGAAGCTCGTGAACAACGCGGCGCCGACGCGCCAGGGCCGATACTCCGGCTCGAGCACTTCGCTAAAAAGTTGCACGTCCGGATAGCCGGCGGGAAATGCACGTCGCAGCTCGTTCGTGAGCTCCGCGGCAACGCGTGCCTGATTCATCGGGGCCGAGCGTACGATCAGCGCCGTCGCATTGCCGAATTGCTTCTCGAGTGATGCGGGGAGATTCGCGATCGGCACGTAATACTGCGGGACGGGATCTTCGGTGATGTTGTCGCGCCGAGCGGTTTGCACGATGCCGACGATGGTATAGCAGGCGTTCGTCCTCTCATCGACGCGGAGGCAGCGACCAATCGATGAATCGTTAGGCCAGAGCTGCTCTGCCATCGCTTCGTTGATCACGATCTGTGGCGGTGCCCCGCGCTGATCGGCGAAGACGTTGCCCCGCAGGAGCCTGAGCCCCGTCGCCGCAAAGAAGCTCCGCGTCACGACATTGAGCACGGGGTAGCTCTTCGTCGCACGGATCGAGCTGTCGTTCCCCATGAAGATTGGCGCATAGCTATAACCGCGCATCGGAACCTGCGTCGCGCGAGCGACCGCCTCTACGCCGGGACGCTGCCCGATGCGACTCGCGACTTCGGCGATCCGCGCTGCCTCACCGACGGCCGGCGGCTCCTGTCCGGCGTCGAAGGCCACGTCGCCCACGACCGTTCGCGATGTGTCGTAGCCGATGTCCATCGCCTGCACGTTGCGCAAGCTCTCAATGAAGAGCGCCGCGCCCGCGAGCAGTACCACCGACAACGCTCCTTGCACGACAACGAGCGCGCCGCGGAGACGAGACCGGTGCACCATACCCTCACGCGCGCCCTCCTTGAGAGCGCGCGTGAGATCGGGATTGCTGGCCTGCAGCGCGGGAACGACGCCCGCGACGAGACCGGCAGCGATCGCCAACGCGAAGGTGAACGCGACGATGCGTGCATCCATCGGGGCGTCGATGAAGTGCACGTTAGGCAGGAGCAAAGTGCGGAGCATCGCTCCACCCCAGCGCGCCGCGAGCACCGCCGCCGTCGCCGAGATGAGCGCCAGCAGCAGTGTTTCGGCAGTGAGCAGTCGCACCAGCCGCCACCGTCCGACGCCAAGCGCGAGGCGGACCGCGATCTCGCGTCGTCGTCGCGTCGCGCGCGCGAGGAGGAGGTTGATCACGTTGGCGGCGGCGATGATGAGGACGATGATCGCGACCGCGCTGAGCCGAGTGCTGATGAGGTCTTCCTGCGATTCACGTCCGGGTCCCCGAGCGAAGATAACCGGGCCTGTGCTCACCGTCATCAACGTGTCGTCGCCCTGACTGACATTCGCCCGGGCAAACGACTGCACGGCCCGCGTGGCACGGCGCGCGAAGGCGTTCAGATCATAGTTGGGCGCGGCGCGCGCGATGGCGAAGAAGATGTACATCGAGTGCGACTCCCAGATCGGCTCCTTCATCGAAGGCGGCTGCGGATAGCTGGCGAGCGGGATCCAGACACTCACCGGCTCGAGCTCCGTTCCGTTGAAGCCGCGTGGGGCGACGCCAACGATCGTGTAGCGCTGGTCATCGAGCCGGAGCGGCTTGCCAATCACCGACGAATCGGCGCCGAACTGCGTGCGCCAGAGATTGTCGCTCAGCACCGCGACCGCGGCGGCCTGCCTAACGAGATCCTCGTCGGGGGAGTAGAACCGGCCCAATTGCGGCCGGAGACCGAGGATGGACCAATAATTCGCGGTCGCGTAGAGCGCGTCCGCCTTCGTGCCTCGTCGCGTGCCGCCGATGTGGCTGTCGCTCACGCGATGCATCAGAGCGACGCGATCGCTGTCGCCCCACGCACTGCGGATCACTCGATACAAGGGGTATGAGAGCGACGGCGCGTATTGTGGGCCGCCTTCGAGGCGCGAGAATCGAAGCCAGATGCGGTGCACGTTGTTCGGATCGACGACAGCTGCCGGCGGTCGCAGATAGATGCGATCGAGGACGCTGAACGTCGCGGCGTTGACGCCGATCCCGAGCGTGAGCGTGACAACGATCAGCGCCGTGGCGGCAGGATTCCGGCGGAGCGAACGCCAGGCGAAGCGCGCGTCCTGCTCGAGCACATCGATCGCGCCGAGCCAAGTCAAGCGGTGCGTGATTCTATCGAGCAGCGACATCTGTTGATAGCAGGAGCGGGGTCCGAAGGAGCGGTTGTGGCAAAACTACTGCCATTGCCTCGCCGGATCGGCGTGGCGTAGCTCTGGCCGAATCTGCAATCACTTGATGCGGGACGCAGTTCGCGTTGGCGCAATCGTGCGGCATGTCCGCTTGTGTGGCACCCGCCGAGCCGAGCACATTATGGCCATGCCCGCGTCTGATCGCGAACGAGCGCGCCGCTGGACGCGCGCGAGGTCCGCCAACTCATCGCCGAGAGCCCGCTGCAGACGCCTCGATACGAGCTGGTGGATGGCGAGCTCCTGGTGACGGGGCAATCGCACGGTGACCGGAGCGCTGCGAGCGATTCTGCCCGATCGTCTCGCCGCGATGCTCCTGACGTTGGCGCATGTCGACCCAACGCGTTCGCTCGCCGAACTGCGCAGAGATGAACGCCGCCGCATCATTGAGACGTTGGTGGCAACCGCGCTCCCATGGAATGGCGATGAAGGATACCGAAAGGCGGAGGTCACCGGCGGCGGCGTGAGTCTGGCGGAACTGGACCCGCGCACGATGGAGCCGGCGTCATGCGGGCCTGTACATTTGTGGTGAAGTCCTCGATGCGTTTGGCCCAGTGGGCGGTTACAACTTTCTGTGGGCGCGGGCGACGGGTCGTGCGGCTTGACTCGGCGCGGCAATGAGCGCGCAGTAATTCGTTAGGGATGCCGGATGGTGACGTTGCGGGTCAGCTTTCGCGTGGTCGAGGACCTTCCTCCTACCTAACGATGCATTGCCGCAGTTGGGTGTTGCTGTTTGCCTCGCCGCTGCACGCGTTAGACTCGCTACAGGATTCGCGACCATGATGCTTCGCCGCGTGATGAGGCTCGCCGTCGTCCTTCTGCTCGGGTGCGTCGGGTTTGGGGAGGGGCTGCGCAACCCCCACGCGGTAAGCGCCGCGATCGCTGAGCGGGTCGCCCGCGGCCCCGAAAGACGCGCAATCCCATCACTCGTCAGCTCCAACGATCGTTAGCTTGCACGGGCGAGATGGGCGAGCTGTTCCCACGTAGCATCGGGATGCACGCTCGCTGCACCGATTTCGAGCCGCGCCAACGACTGGACGACTTCGAGCGTTTGGCCGCGAGTCGCCGGTTGCGCCAGGTCGCCCAAAATCGGCGAACCATACGCGACGGCGTAGTGCGCTACTGCTCCCAAAGTGAGGTCGGGCGGAACGAACTCATAGGCCCACGCACGCGTTAGTCGAAGGAGGGCCGAGGCAATGAGTCCGGCCACGATCTCCCCGGCTGCCAGGAAGAGCAGCCCTTGAGCCGGCCCCATCGCAGTCACGGCGAAGATGACCTCGAGACCGACGGCGCTAGTCACGATGGCGATCGGCCACGTCACCGCGCGCGGACGATGCAAACGTGGAGCTTCACGAATCGCGAGTAGATCGCGCAAATGCGCCCAGGCGATGCGGCGCGTCGCTCCGTCCGGGAGCACATCTGCCCAACGCGTCGAAGGACTGAGCGAACGCGGGTCAATGTCGAGGACTTCCGCCACCCAGCTCCGGATCCGGTAGAATGCTCGCGCCGTCAGGCTTACTGGGTTCTCGAGATCTGGGGCGTCAGGCGCCAAGGCAGCTGCGAGCTCCCGAGATGTCCGCGCCGAATAGGCCGCCTGGAGCGGAAACACGCGGTGGAAGCGTTCAGCCACCGCGAACTCAAAGTCTTCGAGGTCGACCGACATGAAGCTCTCGCGATCAAGAAGTGCGTGCAAGCTAACCCCGCGTTCAGCCGCGAGGCCGCAGCGCCAAAGCTGTGCTGCCGCCGACGAGCGCCTGTCAGCTGCAACCATTCGTTAGGCATCACGGGGCGCCGCTCAGTCACGCGTTAGCCCAGCCCTTTGAAGAAGCTTGGGCGCCCCCGGAGCTGCAAGACCGCCTGGGCTATCAGCTCCACGCCGATGAAGGCGAGCCCCGCCAGCCTCGGTCTGATGCCGGTCGCCGGCAGCTGCAAGTCAACGTTAGGTGGGGCGGCGATCCGAGCTTTCTCGGACCGCCCGTTCGAGTGTCCCGAGCCGGTCGGCGATTTCGCGCAACGCGCCAGCCATCGCCGAAACCGTGCGAACGAACCAGATCATGAGCCCGATGGGCACGGCCCACCCAAGCAGGACGAGGCCCAGATCTCCAAACCCAGCGCCGCCGAAGTTCATAGGATTCCCGTACCAAGTTGTGACGTCCAGCTAACGCTGATTAGATAGAGCGATTAACAAACAACAAAGTCAAGAACACGCCCGCGCCCAGAGCGGGGAAGGCCGTTGAACCCGAATTCGCCTGTCCAGGTTAGTTCCCGAAACCTCTCGGCGGTCGGCCGGTCGAACGCGGAACACCCGTGAGCCATTCGCCACCGCCATTACGCGTTTAGAAGCATGATCAACACACATCATCGAATCTCCACGCGACGTCGGAAGATCACGGCAAGGTGCGCCCTCGTGTGCGCTGGCGCGCTCGTCGTGGCTCGTCCGCTGGCGGCGCAGACCAGCGAGCTGCATCTCGGCGACATCGCGCGCGTTTCGGCAACGGCGCCGCAGCTCTACAAATTCGTTGGTCGAGTCGTGGCGCTCACCGACGACACACTGGCCTTGGAGCCAGACAACGCAGGGCGAAGAATAGCGATTCCGAGGGCTGCACTGACATCCGCCGAGCGACGGCTGCCAAACGCGTCCCGAGCCCAGCACGCGCTCGCCGGTGCAGGGATCGGCTTCCTCGGCGGTGCGACACTTGGCGCCGCCTGGGGTGCTTTGGTTGCGCAGTCATGCGCCGACGCGGAGAACCCCTGCGGCCCCGTGGCTGGAGCCGTTATCGGTGGCATTGGGATCGGAACGCTCGGATTGGTTCTCGGTACCGTGATCGGCGTCGGAATGCCGGTCGAGCGCTGGCGCCCCGTCATGACCGCTCGCGTGACTGTGATTCCGTCGCAGGCAGCGAATCGCCCAGCGCTCGTTGTTGAGCTTCGATTTTAGGCCGCGGCGGTGACGATGGGACCGGCGGGCACCAAGCGCTTCGCGCGTGCATCGACGCGCAGGTTCATCCCTTCGAGCGAGCGCGCCCCGAGCAGGACCATGTCGCCCGGCTCCGCGAATACGACCCAGTCGGGAGCGAGCGTGCCCTCGGCGCGCACGATCGCGATCCCGATGCTGCGCTCGAGAACGCGGCCGTCAGCAACAATGAATCGCTGGACGCGCTCGCGCTCCACGCCGAGCCGCTCGAGGATCGTCGCCGGTACCCACGTGAATTCGCTGCCGGTATCGACGAGAACATCAGCGAGGTGCTCCTCGATGCCGCGGTGCGCGGGATGCTCGATGGCGATATTCACGCGAAAGGTGCCCACGTCCGACATGATTCACTCCTGTCACGCTATCGACTGCATCGTTCGCTTGCCGACGGAATCTATTCGGTGGACGCCATGAGAGCTTGTTGCCGGAGCATGCGCCTCGAGTGACCCCCGCGCCCCGCTCCCCGCGCCACTAAGGATTTGGCCGCGGCGTGTCGACCGTGTCGCCAACGGCAACGCTCATGAGATCGCGACCGAGCAGCAGTGGCCCCGCGTAGCCACGTTGCGTGCGCGTGATGATCAGACTCTCATCGCTGACGCCGAACACCACGATGTGTGAATACACGGCGAGGGTGGGCCGAGCGCGAGTGAACACTTCGGCTGCCTGCTCGGGAGTCGTGTGGTGATTGAACGCGGGATAGTACGGCGCGGACGGGCTCACGTCCACCGGCGCGAGCACAACCTCATGAACGAGCAGATCGGCGCCGCGTGCTTTCGCGATCAGGTCCTGCGAGAATCGCGTGTCACCAGAGAGCACGACGGCGCGGCCGTTGTACTCGACACGGTAGCCGAATGCGGGCGCCACCTTCCCATGATCGACGAGAAACGCGCTGACCTTCACGCCGCCGCGCTCGTACACAGTTCCCGGCTGAACGTCGTGCGCCGCGAGCCGCGCACCGGCAGGATTCTGATGCGCTTCCTTGACCCGGATGTCGATGTCGAACGCAAAGGCTTGCGCGAGATGCGCCGCCATGGCCTCTGTCCCCGTCGGGCCGATGAGCTCCCACGCGGTGGTGCGATGCGAGAGGATCCATCCGGTGAGCCAGAGGTCCGGCAGTCCGACGACGTGATCGGAATGCAGGTGCGTGAGGAAGATCGCGTCGATCTTATCGAGGGGAACGCCGAGTTGCGCGAGCCGCTGCGCCGCGCCGCGTCCCGCGTCGAACACCAGCGTTTGGTCGCCTGCCTCGACGAGAATGCTCGGTCCGAAGCGAGTGAGGCTGAGTGGGGGAGCGCCGGTACCCAGAAGCGTCACGCGGAAGTTGCGCGACGGTGTGTTCTGCGCACCCATCGCGGGGCCGCGCGCGAGGATGGCGAGGAGAGCGATGATCGCACGAAGCGAAACTTGCATCGTAACTCGGCGTTAGGGGCGCAACAACCTATGCCCGCCCCGGCGTGCACACTAGGCTTGTGATAGAGCTTCTCCTTCGATCGACATCGAGGTGAGGCATGAGAACACTTCTGGTGGGCGTGCTTTTCACGTCGCTGCTCGGCGGCGACGCCTCAGCGCAGAGGCGGCTGCGCGTGCTCGGAACGCTCGTCGGCAAACACAATGTCACCGTGCGAGAGAGTTTCCTAATCATCTCAGCTCTTGAACGTCCCTTCAACGAATCAGATCCGTACGCACTCATACCGTCGTACGAACGCGTGAATGAGGAAGGGCGAGCCATCTCAGATGGATACTTCCCCTCACTGATTTTTCTGAATTCGCAGCGAACCGATCTCACTGAGGGCCGAAATCGATGTGTGATTCGGCCCGACACGGCCATGCACGGTACCTTCGATCACCAGGCCATGACGTTGTGGACGTCCTATGGCGAGACGCCGCCTCGACTACCTTCCACGCTCGATACTCGCCGCGTCAGTATTCTCTAATCGTTATCCCGTGACGGACTCGTGGACTCGAATAGTTCGTCGCGCGATTCCGGCCGAAGCGCAGCCTCGATAAGCGCGGCATATCCCCTGAGGCGCTGACATAGCTCGTCGCCAGCCCCTGCGTGCAGCGCACGCCGCAGAATGTGCAGCTCCCTGGCGGCGAGCTCGAGATCACTGACCGCCTGTGACGTCCAGATGGATTCACTGAGAGACTGCGTAATGCTCGGCATCGAGTCGACCTCTTCGCGCAACGGTGATCGCACTAACGAGTGCTATCGCTCAACCTACCACCGTCCGCAACGAGCGCCAGAGCGCTGCCGACGCCGATTCTGAGAGTTTGCTAATCTTCTTGGACTAAAGGGCAATAGACGCGGGGAGGAGCACGTCGCCGTAACGCGCAGCTACTCGACACGCAATGCGACGATCGGATCGACCGTTGTCGCTCGCCGAGCTGGAATCACGCTGGCGAGGAAGGCAATCGCGCTGAGGAAGATCGCGACGCCCCCAAAACTCAGTGGATCGGTCGGCGACACGCCGATGAGCAGACTCTTAACGACGCGCGTCACGCCCACCGCGCCAACGAGTCCCAGTACGATCCCGACTGCCGCCAGAGACATGCCCTGCCGCACGACCAACGCCAAGACATCACTCCGCTGGGCACCCAGCGCGACGCGGACCCCGATCTCGCGCGTGCGCTGCGACACGCCGTAGGAGATCACTCCGTATACTCCGATTCCGGCGAGGAGCAACGCGATGCCGCCAAACACGCCGAACATCGACCCGAACAGACCGTACTGCCAGAAGCTGAGGTCACGCACCTTTTCCATCGTCTGCACGGCGAACACAGGCACCGTGGCATCCGTGGCGCGAATGGCGCCCCGCACCCCGCTCGTGAGCGACGTCGGGGATGCCGCTCCGCTGCCGCGCCGCACGCGCACCATCAAGCCGTTGTTGCGCACCGGCAGGAAATAATAGGGCATGAAAGCGGATGCCGGTGGCGGACCCGTATTGTCCAGCGACCGGATGCGAATGTCTCGCACCACACCGATGACCGTGAACCACTTGTTCGAGGTATCGCTCGCGAGGCGAAATCGCTGACCCAAGGCGTCCACGGTTGGCCAGAGCCTAACGGCCATGGTGTGATCGATGACGGCCACGCGAGTGCTGTCACGTAGCTCGGCATCCGAAAAGCTCCTTCCGCTTTCGAGCTTGCCACCGAAGGTCTCGAGCCAATGACCGGCGACTCCCGTCCAGAAGAGAAACGGCTCCTTGCCTTTCTCCACCGTGCGTCCGCTCACGATCGCGCGATCGCCGCTCCCGCCACCATTCAGCGGGATCGTGTTGGAGATCGTCGCCGCGTCCACACCTGGCAGCGCCTCGACACGACGCATGATGTCTTCGACTGTTTGCCGCTTCGCCAGCGTGCTGTCGTAGCGCTCACCCGGCAAAAAGAAGCGCATCGTCAGGATCGTGGAGGGATCGAATCCGGTGGACACATGCCGCAGCCCAACGAACGTGCGCACGAAGAGAGACGCTCCAACGAGAAGAATCAGGGAGAGACCCACCTCGGCCACGACGAGCACGCTGCGCAGGCGATTGTGCCGCGCGCCGCCGCTCGCGCCCCGAGCGCCATCCTTGAGCGCCTGCGTCAATGCACCGCGCGACGATTGCACTGCCGGAGCGAGGCCAAAGAGGATGCCGGCCACCAGCGACACCGCTGCCGCATAGAGGAGAGTGCTGACATCGAGCGAAAACTTCATGTAATAGGGCATCGGGTTTTCCGGCGGGATCCCGAGCTCGATCAGGCGCAGCCCTTCCCAGCAGAGTGGGAGGGACACGATTCCAGCCACCAGGGCAACGATGACTGCTTCGGTGAGGAGCTGACGAGCTATCCGATATCGTCCCGCGCCGATGGCGGCACGGATGGCGAGCTCGCGTTGTCGTCCGGCCGCGCGCGTGAGCATCAGGTTGGCGACGTTCGCGATCGCGATGAGCAGCACGAACGTCACTGCTCCCATCATGGCCGACGTGATGAGCTTTATATCGTTAGGGAGGAAGTCGTCGCGCAGCGGCCGCGCATTGCCAACGTAGTCGCTGTTCGTCACGCCATACTGAGCATTTAGTCGCTTCGTGAGTGCTGACAGCTCGGTGTTTGCCTGCGCAGTCGTGACTCCGGCTTTGAGCCGGCCCACCATCTCCAGCGCGCGCCAATCGCGATGATCGGCGTGAAGGAGCGGCGCCATCGGCAGCCAGATCTCGGACCGGTTCGGAAATTTGAAATCCGGTGGCATGATGCCAAGAACGGTGTGCGGCTCGCCGTTGACGGAGATCACGCGACCCACCACCGCGGGGTCTGCGTCGTAGAGCCGCCGCCACGCCGCGTCGCTGAGGAGCACGACTCCCGGCGCTCCAGGCGTGTCCTCGTCAGGGCGGAACAGTCGTCCGATCTGCGGCCGAACGCCGAGGAGCGAGAACAGGTTGGCCGAGATCAGTTGACCGTCCAGCCTCGCCGGTTCGGTGCCCTCGGTGATGGCGACGCTGCGCCCCGTGTAGGCGGCGATTCCAGCGAAGGAGCGAGACTGATCGCGCCAGTCGAGGTAATTCAGGTAGGAGATGCCGTCCCGGTTTCCGTTCTTCGGGTTGAAGTCCCAGAGTGCCACGAGGCGATCTGGGTCGGTGAATGGAAATGGCCGCAATACAATTGCGTCGAAGCAGGAAAAGAGCGTGGCGTTGGTCGCGATCCCAACGGCGAGGCAGACAATGGCGATGATCGTGAACGTGGGATTCTTACGCAGCGTGCGGGCGGCGTAGCGCACGTCCTGAAGGAAGGCGTCCATTGGGGGTCCGGTGGGGTAGTCTTGGACGACAGCGCGGCAGTCATCGTACGGCCCGCCGAGGCATATGGGTTCAGAGCGATTGCGCCCTATGGACCGCCGCCCAGGGCGAGGATGCCACCCCAGCGAATGGCTAACGGCGGGTCAGTTCACCCTTTCTTGATTTGCTTTCCCATAACTTCACGCAAGGCGAGACCACCGCTTGCGCCCAGTAAAACGCTGAAGGTCCCCACCGTCAGAACTGAATTAACACTCATCCAACGATTTCCCGCGGTCGTCAAGTCGAATGCCAGCCCTACAGGTATCGCGGCCAATATTCCCACGACTGCTGCGCCCAACCCCCACTTGAGAAGAGGTCTAAAGAACCCCACTACCGCACCGGCTCCTGCGCCACCGACGATGTACGAGCCTATGAGCTCCAGAAAGATGATGCCTTGCTTTTCAAATGCTGCTTCGCCTCCGAGGAGGAGCAGAACGAGAGCCCAGAGGCAGAAGAGGCTCGCGAAGGCGCGCCCCCACCGGACGCCCCAGTAAGCATTCTTGAACAAGTGGGGAAGGTGAGTTTAGCAGTTACACGCGGGATCATCTCGAGCACCGTTACGGTTGCGATTTACGACGCCACGGGCGCAGTATGGCGCGGGTGGACAAGCTCGTGCCATTGATTTCCGCTGGCGCACGCTCGGCTGTGATACCGCAGCGCGAGGGGCTAAGTAGAAACATTCCCGTCTGCGGAAACCGGTCTTCGGTACGGTTCACGGCCGTCTGGTCGGCCTTGGAGTAAACCGTATCCCGCATCCGACGGATCGCATCCCCAGCCGGCAGCGAACCGTATTGCCAGCGCAGCGCGAATTCCGCGCATTTGATGTCCTGCATGAGCGGCGCCGGATCTTGTGCCACGAGCAGCCCGCGATACATGCGATACACGGAATCCGTGGGCACGAGTCGAGACAAGGAGTCGATGACCGTGGAATCACGCAGCCATTTCCTCAGCACGATCTCGTAGGTCGAGTCACCGACTGAGGACTGCTGGACCGCCGGCGCGGGCGCCGATCGATGGGATTGGCAACCGGCACTCCAACCCAGCAGCGCAGCGGAAGCAAAGAGCAAAAATGGCGTCTTGGTCGAAAGCACTTCCATGGTGTGATTGGCAATTCTGCTACGGGTGGCGCAGTTCGCAGAGCAGCGACGCGCCGACCTCCGCCTGGGTCACGGCACCTCATTCCAAAAATGGAATGATAGGGTGAGCGCGTTTCTCTTTGTCTGCGTCAGTCCTATGACATTGATACGGATGTGCTACGCGATCACAATCTGGGCCTTGCCCATGCCACCCGCGACCGGACGAGCACGTTCCTAACAACAGCGGATGGCTATTCCACGAAACGTGGTAACGGCTTGTCTCGACGGATCCTGATCTTGAACAGCGTATCGCGGTGAAATCCTACGTTCGTAGTGACGGTGGCGTGCTGCGCGCGCTCCGCGCCAGCCGTCGACGTATCGTTCGCGATCCGTGCCATGGTGTACTCAGCACCGAAAACACCGCGCGCTTGTGTAAAGTCGGTAGTGTCATTGGATCTGCCTAACAAGCGTTCGAGTTCAGTCCGCGTCATCCCGAGTTTCAGGCCAAGACTGTTAGAAAGTCTCGTACGCGTGGTTCCAGAAATCGAGGGGAACGTCTTTGCGGAGATATGGTCCGCGTCAGTTGGCCGGGCGTGGTTCGGTGGTGGGCTGCTGCCAGAGCGCAGCGAGGCCCTGCTCACCGGTGGGATAGCGGCCGTTGTCGAGGCGGTAGGCCTCGAGAGCGGCGCCTAACATTTCGATCTGCGCACGCGCGGTGGCGTCCTTCGCCGTGCCGACATGACGGAAGACGTTAGGCGCGACGAGAGAGGCGATGGCGATAACGACGATGACGACGAGAATCTCGATCAGAGTAAATCCTGGCTTGGCGCGCGCAGCAGTGTGCTTCAAGGAGCCATGCGATCGATAGCGGGATCGGCAATGGAGGGTGGGTGATATCGGCATTCATTCTTCCTGTGGCTCGTCAAGTTGCTCAGACGGCCGACGCGTGAGACTCGACCGCCGGAGTCATCTTGAGGACAAACGCTCCGAATTCGATAGTGTTTTCCGGATCTTCGCGAGTGGGTCTGGATGATGCTGTCGTACGAAGCTCTGTTCCTCCTTCACTCCTCGGAGAAATGGCGCTACTCCAAGTATCTCGGCACTGGCTTGCCTCGAACGATCCTCATGACGATCAGCGAATCCCGCTGAAATTTGAGATCCATAATCACATTTGCATGCATCGCGCGCTCCTCACCGGCGTCGGATGTGTCCTTGGGCAAGCGCGCCAACACGTAGCTGGAAAACTGCAGTACCGGCCCGCGCGTCGTATCATCGGACTTGCCCAATAAGTGTTCGACTTGGCCCCACGTCATCCCGAGCTTTAGGCCGAGCGAATTTGAAAGACGCGCAGGAGGATGAGAAAGTGCTGCACATCGTAACGGAGGTTTCGTGTTATCCCGTTCTCTACCGATAACGGCATGAACGACACGTCCGGTATCGGCGAATCCCGCTTTGAGGATAAGGTAGGTCTCGACAGGATTCGCGAAGTGATAACACGCAACCATAAGGTCGTCGCCAGGCGCGTATCTCCCAAGCGCCGAGTTCAGTCCGAGTGACCTCACTGGTGCTCCGATACGCGTCGAATCGAGCCAGATCGTGACGCTATCGATCCGGACCCCAACGGGCGTGCTCTCAGAGACAGGAAGCGTGACGGGCAAGTCTCCAGTCGAACTCAGTGATTTCCCGGTGTCGACGACAGATGTCGCTGGACTCCTGGCAGCCGTGTCGCGAACGCTCTGCCGACCGTCACCCTGCACACCACAGGCGAGCGGGGCGAGTACCGCGGTCATCACGAAAGCAGCGGCAGCTCCATGACAACGCATTTAGTGATTTCCTCCCTTACGGTTTGAGCTACAGGGCTTAGACCTAACGCCTAGTGGCATTTACTTCTCCTGGGGGCCGTTATGGTTGCCCATGAGGGCGACGCGCGAGAGTCGTCTACCGGAGTCATATTCAAGAACAAGCTCTCCGAATTCGACGGTGCTTCCCCGAATTTTTGCGAGTACGTCTGGATGATGCTGCCGTACGAAGTTGTATCCCTCTTTTACTCCACCCTCTCGCGGCAACTCGACGACGAGAGATGCGAGCAGCGTGGCAGCATCGCTGGCGACCTGGCGTTCGTCCGATTGATGACTCAGCGTCACGGCCGTGTCGACGGTGCGATAGAGCCAGAGTCCATTGGTAAGGATGAGCAGAATTACAAGCAAGACAATCCAGCGAGAGTGTGTCATAAGGCTAGCTATTTTGAGTGCCCCGCTTTGACGGCATCGTGAGCAAAGTCCTTACAATTGTTCGTGAGCAAATTGTATTTCTTGCGGTGCGGGTCGTGCATGCGATGACGCGCGAAGTCGACCACCTTTTGGGCATCGGGTCAACCACGTTGGCCTCGGTGAACAGTGCCTTGCGTGAGAATGGCTCAGCGAGAGGCAGCGCTTACAGAGTCGGCAAGACGCCGCGCCGCTTGGGCCGAGGCGCCTGGCGGGGACCATCGAAACTTCGGATCATCGGAGAAATGCGTGAGATCGAAACCCTCACTCGAATATCCGCACACGATCCACCGTCCGGTGCGCGTCGGTCCGAGCGTCCAGTGCAGGGTATCCACGCGGACACCCATGATGACATCGGTTCGATTGCCATGCTTTGCCGGTGCGAACCTCGCAACGCTCACAATCTGCGCGGCCGCCTTGATGGAGTCGCCGACATCCTGCACAGCGAGAAGTTGGTACGATGCAAGTGCAAGGCGATTGTCCGGTGAGTAGTCCTCGTCGCACGTAGACAGCGAATCCGGCATCGGACCCGCGGTATACGCGGCTGCCTTGAGATATGCATCGATAGCGACTCTCGCCGCTGAGTCGTTAGGCACTCGCACTTTCGCTCCTGAATCGTTGGCTCCAACTGTCGGCGACGGCTGAGCCATGTTGGCGCGTGCAGTGTCCGCAGTATGCTGCGCGGAGTCAGAATCATGGACCGGCTTCGCGTCCGAGCACCCAAGAGTCAGCAGCAATGGTAAGCAATACAATGGCGAGCTTCTCAAGCTGAACCTCCAGAGCATGCGCGGCGCCTTCGATGCGAACGCCTAGCACCGTGCTAGGCGGCCGGCGCTTGACCAATCAACGTTTCGCGCCAGCTCGAGTGCTGCAATGGCTTGGTCACGAGTAACCGTCGGAAAGTCATCGAGGAACTCGTCGAGCGAGTGTCCGCCCCTCAAATAGTCAATCAACGCCTGCGCCGGCACGCGTGTGCCGACGAACACCGGAGTGCCGCCGAGAATCGCCGGATCGCGGTGTATGACGGCTTGGCGAACGGAAGCCATGGAGTGCTCGGCGAAGGTCCTCGCTACAAACGTACAGAGGGCTCGTTGGCTGTCTAACGCTGGCCCTCTATCGCCGAGCCATCCATTAGCGGCTTGCGGGACAAGGAGCGGCGGACGCCCAACGAGACACGCTCACCGATGCGTGCCCGCGAACAGTGCGATCTACTCGAGATGTCGCGGTGATCACCGCTTCACCTGGCGTCGTGCGACACTGCGATCGCAGCAATCCGCTCGGCGACACAGTTGCCACCGTGGTGTCGCTCGACGACCACTCCACTGCTGTCGAGATTCCGGAATCCGCATCGACAGTCGCGTGCATCTGCTCCGTGAGATTCGGCAGACCGAAGCCCATTCCCGGTGGCGACACGATGATCGAGCGCACCGGCGGCGCGTTAGGCAACAGCGCGAGCGTTACATCGCGGATATCCGTCGGCTTGGCGTAGTGACAGAGGGTGTCACCTGGTGCCTTGACGTCGTGAAGCACCACCGGCCTGTAGCCGGGCTTGTAGAGACGCACCTCGTAGGTGCCCGGCCGCCTCTCACCCGCGCCCACGTCAACTTCGCTCAGCGCGTGCGTACCATCCACCGAATCCCTGTACGCGCCCTCTTGAATGACGATCGTCGTTCCGAAAGCCGCTGGTCGCCCGCGCTCGTCTCGTACCCTCACGACAACCGACGGGCCGCCGGTACCCGCGCAAGCATACATCCCGGGAACGACGGCGATTGCATCGTGGGGGATCGGAAGGCTGTCTACGAGCTGTCGAACGCGTGCCATCGCATTCGGTCGCACGCCGACTTCGATGCGATTGCGCTGGATGGCAATCGAGGAAGACGTGACGCCTTTCTCGCGCCACACCACCTTGAAAGGTCCGGCGTACCAATCATTCAGTTGAGCAAAGTCGTACTTCACCTGTCGCAAGAGCAGTGCTCCTGCCAGGCAATCGGACCTCCGTCCAGGGAAGTGTCGGCGTGCGGCCGCGGCCTGGCGAAGTGTGTCGGTGAGGAGGACAACGTAATTGCATCCCTCGACCATATCGCCCGCATACCCGGGCACCGACCCGCGCGCCAACTCGGCACGGCGATCGTTCTCGTCTGGAATGTGTCTGGCCGGAGCACTGTTGCTCGCGGGTCCTCGAGCGACCAGCGTAGTGTCGCTGCCTGACGCCGGCATTACGTGCGAGCGGCAGACAGTGACGAAGACGAGGAGTACAGTCGCGAGACGGCGCGGCGTCATGCCCCTTTGACGCGCACGAACACATACGTCGCATCGCCGAACTGAACGAGCAAAAGGTCACGACCAACAACCTGTCCGCTTGGACTGCTAACGCACTGGGCGGTAATTGGGCAGCGTATTTCGAGATAGACCGTGTGGTCGGCGATCCTGTAGCTGTAATCGATGTCGTAGTGCAGAATGGTGGCTGCTGCGCCATCGTATCGTTGCTGCATCGTCCGGCCGCGCGTCGCTGCTCCCTTGCCATCGAAGCGCAGCGTGTCCGCGACCAGAAAAAGGTGATAGCTCGGTTCGGTCGAGAGATCGGCCGGCAGCGCCGCGCCGTTCAGCGTCCTCAGCACGAAAGTGCCCTGCAATAGTGCCACCGCGGGCTCGGTAGACGCACGGCAACCGCCGATGACGAGACCGAGGAGCACAACGACGCTGCTTGGCCAGTGAACCTTCACGCGACGAGGAGGACTCATACCTGCTCAACCCTCGACTCGCCCGACGCGTCACGGCAATGAGCGCGCAGTAATCCGCAGCGTGGTTCATGGCCCGCGTTCACCGTCGAGCGCGGCAGCAGGCGGACGCAGGAAAGCTCCGACCAGCTACGTCGGAGCTTTCCTGCCACAGATCCTGTCGCGGATCAGAGCTCCACCGGTTTCCTCGCGTCGTGATCAGGATACCCGCGTTTTTTCAGCTCCCGCCCGATTATGGATCCACCGAAAATGCCCATGATAATGATGAGCAGTAACTCTCTGATGCCCCAATGCATGGGATTTCCAGACAGCAGAATCGCCAGACACGAACTTAGAATGGCTCCGGCTGCGTAGCCGACGAGGTACGCGCCAGCAGCCCAGCGCGTTAATGGACGCATTACGCCGATGACGAGTCCGGCCAATCCCGCCGCTACGAGGTAGAAACCCTCGACGCTCAGAAAAGGCACTCCGAGCTGCGTAAAAGGCTCGTCCCCGCGGATCACGTAAACACCGAGGACCCAAAGACAATAGACTGCGGCGACTGTATAAGCGCCCTTGAGAGCCCAGCGCACATCCGCGTTCAAACGAGATTTTGGTTTTGTCACTCGGTCTCTACGCAAGCATTAAAGCTTTAGTGAAAAATCAACTGCTCTCACTGTGCGCAGTACACGAGTTCCGGCGGAAGGATCGCAGCTGACCTCACCTGTGCTTGTCGGTCAATGGATTGAGGCGATCCCAGATCAAATAGCCAACTGGGGCACCCATCACCAGACTCACTAAGAGGATCGCAACGATATCGTCAAAGCCCCAATGGTGAAGGCCGAAAGAACAGATGCGAGAGATCACTCCAACGGGTACACCTGCCAGAAAGCCCACCGAGGCGGCCCCTCGGCCTGTTATCAAGAAATCCCTCAATGCGCCAACGACAAGCCCACCGGCCACCCCTGCACACAGTTCGCCAACTATGACCACGGGATAAGTCATGTGGCTATCCGCGAATGCGTTAACGCCAAAGACAATCCTTCCTACGGTAGACAGGACCATGAAGCCCGCTGCGACTCGCAATCCGCGCTGCACGCCCCACGGCAGGTTGCGTCCAAGCCGCCGCGAGGACCATGACCTACGATCAGTGTTCGACAAAGCCTTGCGCTTGTCGTTCAACCCCTGAATCTCATGCGCTGAGGTACGCCGCTCGATCGATCACCTGCGTCCCCGCCGCCTTGTCGCCGAGGCGGCGGCCGTCGTCGGAGAAGAGAACGAGCCCCGGCTCGACCACCCAGCCGATGAGCGGCACCGCGCCAACCAGCCCGCCGATGACCGCGCGCGTCGCCGATTCGCCCGTGCTGCACGGCATGCCCGTCTTCACGTTCACGACCATGAGCTTCATCGCGCGCTTACCGATGCTTCGGCCCTCGTTATGCGCGTCTTTCGTGAACGTGTAATAGATCGCCCAGATGACGCTCGAGATCAGGAGCAGGAGATTCACGACGCTAATCCCGTTCTTCGATGACATCGCGAAGCCAATGAAGCTCGCCATGATCGGCAGCCCGACGCCGATGTAGACATCGATCAGCGACGCGATGAAGCGTGGGAAGAGCCGCGCCTTTGGATAGCGCAGCTGAGCGGTGGGTTCAGTGGTGACTGATGTCATATCATTGAAACGATGTGATCTCCCTGGCCGTCACGGCAAGAGAGGGAGAGGAGCCAATTGCTGTTGATTCGCGCAATTCGCGTCCACACAGCTCTCCAGGCGTGCGCGGCGCGAGGAATCAACGCGGAAAGCTCTCCAAGCGTGCCGACTCGCCACGACCAGCATTCCCAGAAGAATCAGCTCCGATCTCCAATCGGCGCGCCGAAGCCGAACATCGTGCAACCGATCTTCCCTCCCCGCCCTCGCGCAGCCATGATAGCCTCGGTCCGTCCGCCTTGGTCCGAGCCTCCTCACCGGGATTCACGTGAGCGATTGGATCGCCAGGCTCCACGACCACGATCCCGACGGCGCGTGGGATCTCTTCGTCGAGCAGTACCGTCGCTTCATCTTCGCCGCGATCCGCCACTACACGACGGAACACGACGAGGTGATGGACGTGTTCGCCCTCGTCTGCGAGTCGCTGCGCTCCGACGATCTCGCCCGCTTGCGCCGCTATGTGGCCGAGGGCAGCCACACTGCCCGCTTCTCCACGTGGCTCGTTGCCGTCGTTCGTAACCTCACCGTCGACTGGTTTCGCCACCGCGACGGCCGCAAGCGCCTCAGCGCGAGTGTCGCGACCCTTCCGCTGCTGCGGCGTCGAATCTTCGAATGCGTATTCGTGGACGGTCGGTCGCACGTGGAGACGTACGAGCTGCTCTCCACTCGTGAGGCAGCCGGCTTGTCGTTCGGCAGCTTTCTTCGGGAATTGCGAGCGACGTATCTCGCGATCGCGGGGCGGCGCAAAGGCGCGCTCATGGCCGAATTGTGGGGACCGCTTCCGCCGCCGGAATTAGAAGCCGTCCTCGCACAGGCGCTCGGCGAAGCCGACGAGAGTGCACGGCTCGCCGAGCTTCTCGAGTCGCTGCCACACGACGATCGCCTCGCGGTCCAGCTCTTCATCGTCGACGAGCTGCCGGCGGCGGACGTCGCGCGCATCCTCGGCTTTCCCAATGCCAAAGCAGTCTACAATCACGTGTACCGCGCGCTTGCCGAGCTCCGCGCGCGGCTCGAGCGATTGGGCGTGTGCGGCCGCGATCTATAACCGTGCGAGCAACCGGGACGCGCGAGTCCGTCCAATGTCCGTGACTGAACCACGGGACGAGATGTCGGCGCTCTTGCGTGCAACCGCGGCCCACTCGGGTGTGGCCGGCCCTGATTGCCTCGACGAAGAAACCATCGCCGCCGTTGTCGATGGCACGCTCGAGGCCTCCGCTCGCGACGCGGCCGCACGACACGTCGCCTCGTGCGGTCATTGCCGCGGTGCCGTGGCGTCTGTGGTGAGAGGACTGGCAGACACGAGAGTCGCGGGCGAGATCGCGAAGCTCCACCGCGGCCAACGCCGCCGCGTCCCCCGCTATCTCTTTCCCGCCGTCGCGGCAGCGGCGTTAGGCATCTTCCTCGTTAGGCCTCGCGGCACGGTGGACGACGGTGCGAGGCATCGGGGGCCAACGATCACCTCCGCTCCCGCGCCAGTGCCGCTCTCGCCCGTTGCCGCCGTGGCCGAGGCGCGCGTGCTGCGCTGGTCGGCGGTGCCCGGCGCGGACCGGTACCGGGTCACCATCTTCGATACGGGCGGAAAGCCGGTCTATGAGGCGCAGCTCGCCGACACCGTCGCCAGTCTTCCCGACACCACCAGGCTCGCGGTAGGCCGGGTCTATCTATGGTATGTCGAGGCGCGCGTCGGGTGGAACCGGTGGGCAAGCTCTCCATTCGCGCAGTTCACGGTGGTGGCGGTCCCGCGACGGTGACGCCATTCCTGCTCGTCGTGTTCGCGCTGCAGTCACCCGCCGCCGATACTCTGCGCCAGCTCGCGCTGCGGCTCCCGCATAGGGATCTCGTCGCGGAAACGCGGGCCCGGCCGGCCGCGGTGCGGGAGGCCGTGACATTAGCGTTCGCTCACAGAGACCTCGCTGTCGCGCGAACGCTCAGCGCCGCCTACGCCGTGGCGTGGAGCGACTCGTTTCTCGTGCGCGAAGTGGCCCGTTTCGCGGCGTCGCCGCCGGAACGGCAAGCGAGCAAGGTGTGGGTGGACAGCGTTAGGCGGGCGGGGATCACCGTGTACGGTCGAGATGGTGCCTCCGCCGCCGTCGTGGTGTGGCAGCGCGCCCTCACGCGTGCACGCGCCATCGGCGACACCGCTGCCATCGCCTCTGTCCTTGGCAACATCGGCGCGGGATTCTCCACCGTCGGTAAACTGGATAGCGCCGAGGCATATCTCCAGCGCGCCCAAACGTTGGCGCAAGCGATCGGCGACGTTCGCGTCGCGGCGAATGCCGTTGGCACGTTGGCATCGGTGCTCGCGGACCGGGGCGACATCGCGCACGCGCGTGACAGCTACGCCCGCGCCATCGCGCTGCGTGCGCGCATCGGCGACACGCGCGGCACGGCCGCCGATTACAATAATCTCGGCTTGCTCGCCGAGAGCGCGGGCGATGTCGTAGAGGCGCGACGACAATTCGAGGCCGCATTGGCTCTCAATCGTCGCGAGGGACGCGATGAGATTGCCGCCACCAACCTCGTGAACCTCGCGGGGCTTGCGACGCTCGACGGTGACTTTGCGCGTGCCGTGACGCTGTACGGCGACGCGCTCGCCACCTGGCGCGCGCGCGAACAGTGGGCCGACGCGGCTGACGCGCTGCAGGGGCTGGGGCAGCTGGGTCTCCGCCGCGGCGACTACCCGGCCGCGCGCTCCGCGCTCGCCGAAGCGCTCGTCATCTACGATCGCACGGGTCCACTACAGTCCGTGCTCGCGGCGCGCCGTGCGTTGGCCAGCGCGCTCGCCGGATTGGGCGATCTTCAGGGCGCTCTCGACGATCTGCGCGACGCACAACACGTCGCTGATTCCGCCATCGCTGCGCCGGCAATGCGTGCGAGCATCGCGCTCGCGCGCGCCGATCTCGCCGTGCAGCTGAATACGCTCGCCGACGCCGAGCAGCTCTACGGGCGTGCCGAGCTTCTGTTCCGTCAGGGAGGGGAGCCCGAAGGAACCGCCGCCGCTCAGCACGGGCGCGGATCGCTGCTCGTGGAGAAAGGCGACTTCAGTGCGGCGCAGACGCTCCTCGACGGCGCGCTGCGCTCGCAGCTCGCAACGGGCCAGCAGCGCGCGGCCGCGTTGACGCGTCTCTCGCTCGGTGAGCTGGCAGCCGCGCGCGGCGACACGTCCACGGCACGGCGACAGCTCGCGCGCGCGGCCGCTCTCCTCGTCCGCCTTGGTGATCCGATCGCCGCGGCTGCGGCGACGGGAGAGCAGGCGGCTCTCGAGGCCGCGGCGAATCTGCCCGCGGCGGCGGAGTCACTGTACCGTGCCGCTCTTGCTTTGACGGCGACGCGGCCCGCCCCGGAAGTGACGTGGCGCCTTCACGCCGGCCTCGCGCTCGTTAGGCGCGGGCGCGGCGGCGTTGACGACGCGGCGCGGGAGCTCCGGGCCGCGGTCGCCGATATCGAGCGGCCCAGCCGTTCACTCCGGCTCGTGGAGCGACGCTCCGGCTTTCTCGCCGACAAGTGGGAGGTGTACGCCCAGCTCGCCGTCACGGAGAGCATGCGCGGCCACCCCGGCGCGGCGTTCGAGGCGAGCGAGCGGTTGCGCGCGCGCGAGATGGTGGAGCTCCTCATGCGCGGCCGCGTCGCTCCGGCCGACACCGCGGCCGAGTTGATAACTCGTGAACAGGACCTGCGCCGCCGCATCGCCGAGCTGTCCGCTGGCCCGCGAGGAGGCTGGGCCGGCCCGGGTGCGCTGCGCGGCCCCGCCGCCACTCGCGTCGACAACGTGGCGGCGGAAGCGCTGTCGCGAGCGCAAACGGCGTACGCCGATCTCTTGCTCGAGATGCGCGAGCAGGCGCCGCGACATGCCGCGCTCCTCGCCCCGCCCATCGTGAGCTGGCGGGACGTCGCGGCCCGGCTCTCGCCTAACGATGCACTCGTGGAGTATCTCGTGGGCGATTCGGCCGCGGCGGCATTCGTCGTCACCCATGACACGCTCGTCATCGTCAACCTCGTCGCGAATCGTCGCGACCTCGGCCGGCTCGTGCAGTTCGCGCGCGGAACGCTCGACAGGCGGTCGCCCCAACTCGATTCGTTGTGGCGCGGGCCGCTGCGCAACCTGTACCAGGTGCTCGTTGCGCCGCTCGAAGACGCCGGCCTCCTCGCCGGCAAGTCCCGATTGGTCATCGTGCCGCACGCCGAGCTGCATTATGTGCCGTTCTCCGCGCTCATCGATGACAAACGACGATTCCTCATCCAGCGCTATGAGATCGTCGAGACGCCATCGGCAGGGGTGTGGCTCGCCCTCGGCGCCCGACGCGTGGGCCGCCCGGGCGTTGGCGTCCTCGCGCTCGCTCCGAGAGTGGATGTCTTGCCGGCAACGAGGCAGGAGGTTGCGGCGATCGCGCGCCTAACGGCACCGGGAGAAAACGTGCGAGTGCTCATCGGCACCGACGCGAGCGAGGAGGCGTTCCGGCGCCTGGCGCCGAGGAGTCGCGTCGTGCACCTCGCGACGTATGGCATCCTGAACAAGCCAAATCCAATGTTCTCGTACGTCGATCTCGCTCGCGGTGCCGGGCACGATGGCCGCCTCGAGGTCCACGAAGTGTTCGGGCTCACGCTGAGCGCGGACCTCGTGGTGTTGTCGGCCTGTCAAACGGCGCTCGGCTCCGGTGCGCTCGCCGACGTACCCGCGGGAGACGACTGGGTGGGACTGTCGCGGGCGTTTCTCAGCGCGGGCGCGGCGCAGGTTGTCGCGACACTCTGGAGCGTGGAAGACCGTGCCGCGGCGGAACTGATGACGCGCTTCTACGAGCGCTTCGCGGCCGGCTCGGATGCTCCCGCCGCACTGGCGGCCGCGCAGCGGGCGATGCTCGCCGCCCCGGCAACGGCGCATCCGTTCTACTGGGCGGGTTTCGTTGACCTCGGCGGCAGTCGCGAGCAAAGAACGGCACGTCGTCCGTCTCATTGAGCATTTGCAAACGAGGCATCGTGCGCGTTGCGGTCAGTTCGACTTGCGCCCTCCTTCTCGTCCTTTTCGGATGGGTTGCTGCGTGTTCGGAGAGCACGGGCCCACGCAACGACGCCGACGATTCGGGCATTCCAGGCCTCACGCTGTCCGCGCCCATGTCGAACGCGCTGGCTGGCGCTCTGGCATTCTCCGGTCCCACGCCGGCCGACGAGAGCGTGGTCTATGTCTCGTTGGCGCCGGGTTCCGTGCCGTTAGGCGTGAAGGCCGCGATCCGGGTTGGGGCGTGCGGTAAATCGGTGGCCGCCGTCGTGCTGAACGGTGGCTTCGACCCAGTTGCCATCCATGCCGCGGTCGGCGACACCGTGATCGTCGATGTCACCAAGTCCACGGCTGACGTAATGAGTGCCATGCGCGTCGTCACGCCGCGGCGCCCACCCGTGGTGGTGCGCACGGACCCGCCGCCGCGAAAGAAGGACGTGCCCCTCAACGCAATCATCGTCATCGTCTTCAGCGAGCCGATCGACGCCGCAACGGTCACCAGCGAATCCGTCACGCTGCTGCGTGGCACCGTGCCAGTGAAAGGCACCACCCGATTTGCCGATGTCGAGCATCTCAGGGCAGTCTTCCAGCCCGCCGCGCTGCTGGATCCATTGACTGATTATCAGCTCATCGTGAGTCAAACCGTCCGCGGCCTGAACGGTCTCGCACTCGAGTCGCAAATCTCTGTGCCGTTTACGACGGGCCTCGGCATCTCCACTGCTGGTCATTCCGTTGGCGGAACAGTCGTGGGTATGGCCGGCGATGGCCTCGTGCTCCGCATCGGCGTGGCAGACAACACCCAGTCGGCCGGCAATGGCACCGGCGAGGATCTGGGTGTCGATGCGAATGGGGCATTCACGTTCCCAGACCAGGTCCTGGGTGGTCTTGCCTACGTCGTCACCGTAAGGACGCTGCCATCGCGTCCCACTCAGCTCTGCCTCGTGGTCAATGGCGAAGGCATCATGCCGGGGGAAGACGTGACCGACATCGAGATCCACTGCTCGGTGGTGGACCCGTCGCTCAAAGGGCAGATACTCTTCGCGACGTACTCGGTCCAGTCGCCGGACATCTTCTTGCTGGATCTGGATCGCTCGGCGATCACGAGCCTAACGAGTGGCGCCGACTGGGATCGCGCACCACAATGGTCGCCAAACCGCGGCCGCATTGCCTTCAGCCGCTATACCCATCAACCCAATGGCGACTGGTCCGGCGGCCTTTGGGTGATGCGCGCCGACGGATCAAACGCCCAGGAGATCAGCGCTCGCGCTGTGACGGGAAACGATGGCGTGAGCTTCAGTTGGTCGCCGGATGGGACCAGGCTTGCGGTATTCGCCGTCAACTCATTCAGCGTGGTCAACGCCGATGGATCGGGCGAGGCGAGCGTACAGTTGGACCTCACTCGCTACTTTGGCTCTCCGTCGTGGTCACCGGACGGTTCGACGATCGCCTTCGTCGGTGCCGGACCAGACGATGGAGAGACCGGGCTGTTCCGAGTTTATCTCATGAACGCCAACGGATCCAACATCCGCCGTCTCACGTCCACGAGCACGTACGGCGGCCGCACGTTAGGCGCCGAGATGGATCCAGCGTGGTCCCCGGATGGAACCAAGCTCGCGTACTGGAGCGCGACGTACGGTCTCACCGTAGCGACGCGGGACGGCACGCATGCGTACAGCGCGTCCCATGATGACAACCGAAACCCGAGCGACTTTTCCGGACTCTTTGCCTGGATGGACGCGACTCCGGATTGGTCTCCTGATGGCAAATCTCTCGTATTCCAGACGCGGGGACAGCTATTCGTCACCCTGGCTGACGGAAGCGGAACACCGCGGCAATTGACCAGCATACCTGGCGGCGCCGTTCACGCGGCGTGGCTCAAATAAAGCCGGCGTAGTTGAGCAAATATTAACGCGCGGTCCGTCCCATGGGAGATCAGCCGTACGGCGCATTGGCGCCAACTGGCCCATTTCGACGGAGGAATTCATGATCTCGACTACGCGTTTCGCGGGCTACACGCTGTTCGTCGCTCTGACTACCTGGGGGTGTGCCGAACAGCCGACCGCGGTCACCTGCGCGCCAGCCCAGCTCAGAGGCGGTTGCGCGACCGCGCTCGCGGACAGAGCGGAGAATTCCGCGGCCGATCTCAGCGCTCTCGCCACGACGACGTGGAACAAACGCGCAACCGACTTGCTCTTCCTCCGGCCGCCTGGCAACGCACAAGCGGCCGTGAGCCGGATGCTCACCTATCTCTCCATCGCGCAGTATCGCGCCACGCTCGCGGCGAAGGATGGCAAGGTGAGATCGATGCACCCCTCGACGAGCGCCGCCGTCGGTGGTGCCTCGGCCGCCGTACTGAGCTCATTCTTTCCACTCGACGTCGCGAGCGTCGAAGCTCAGTTGAGCACCGACTTGGCTGCGTTGGAAAGCAACCATAACGAGGACGAAGACGTCGCCGCCGGTGAAGCCATTGGCCGGGACGTCGCTGCCGACGTCCTCGCGCAGGCCGCGACCGACAACTACTTCGTCCGAAATCCTGGCGTGCCGCCCGTGGGAGCCGGTTATTGGGTATCGTCTGCGGCGCCGATCGTGCGCGGGCTGTACGGTGCCCGGCCATTCTTCCTGAAGACCGCCGATCAACTCCGTCCAGCTCCGCCGCCCGCATTCGGCTCGCCCGCATTCCTCGCCGGCCTGGCCGAGATTCGCATGATCTCCGACACGCGAACAGCCGAGCAGACACTGATCGCGCAAACGTACGCGTGGGGAACGGCACCATTCACGGTGGGTCAGCTGAATCTGATTGTCGATCAGCTGATCGTCGATCATCATCGCACGGAGAGAGAAGCCGCGCGCATCCTTGCCTATGCCAATGCCGCGACCTTCGACGCGGGCATCGCCTGTTACGACGCGAAGTTCGCGTACTGGTTCATTCGTCCGTCGCAGGCGGATCCGCTGATCACGATGCCGATCGCGCTGCCGAACCATCCGTCGTATCCGTCTGGCCACTCATGCCTGACGAGTGCGCTCATGACGGTCGCCATCGATGCCTTCCCGAGCGAGCGTGATCGTTTGGAAGCGCTGATCACGACGACGGGCCTGTCGCGGATGTACGGGGGCCTGCACTATCGCTTCGACGTGGAAGCAGGACAGGTGATTGGCCGCGGCGCCGCGGCACTCGCGCTCGCCGGATCGTTGGAAGGAGAGAAAGAGTAGTGGGTTGAGGGTGATGGGTAGAGGGCGCTCGCACACCCTCTGCCCTCTACTCTCCACCTTCTACCCGAAGCACGCTCGGCGCCGAGTGCGGGCAGCACCAGTTGCGGATCTGCTTTCGAATCCCAGGTGGGATCGCGGGCGGGAGATCCTTCGGGGCACTATGCGCAACACTGCCATTGCTTCCTCGCGACGTTAGGCACTGTGACCGAATGGCAGTGTTGCCAATGACTGCCCCTACGGACCTCCCGCCCACGATCCCACCACGCACCCCGCGTCACGCCTCACGCGTGCCTCCGGCATCGCTCGTCGATGCGATGCTCGATACCCGAGGCCGCTCCACTCCGCCATCACGCCCGAAAGGCAAGGCGAGCTGATCGCACCCCAGCAGGCCCCTCGAACAGAAACCCGGCCAGAGACTTGGCCGGGCTTCTTCCATCCCAAGGCTTACCTACCCGATTAGTCCTACACGATTAGTGTCCGGCTGCAGTCGCAATCAAGTTCAGATCTTCCGCAGTCAACGCCAGCTCAGCAAGATCGATCGCAATAGCCATCTCACCTGAGTCTGAGCGATAAATTTGCCCGATAAGACTCTGGTCCCCCGCGCTGACCACGTCTTGATCCGCCAGTGCAGGAGCGAGCAGAATATCGAAATGCGACTCGGGATGAGCATGCAAATACGAGAATCGCGGAAGAGCTTCGAAGATGCCGACGGTGCTCGCGGCAACCGGCCATACTTGGAATCCAACCAATCGTCCATCGGACGTGACTAGCCGGTCATACGTTGCGATCAGGTCACCAGCATATGCTGGTTCATATCTGACGCCGTCTGCGGTCAGCGTTCGTCCCGGACTGTTCTGCTCGACCGCTAGCGTGAGAGAGGGTCGGAAGAAAAGTGTCAGCCACTGAGTAGCTGTTGAATTCATTGGAGGCTCCCGACAGAGCGAGTGAGGAAAGTCACTTCGGCCAATTGCTCAACGCTTCCTCGATGAGTTTTAGTCGTGCCATTTGGGTCTCAATGGCTTTCGCCGTCTGCTTTGCTGCTGCCGCGGTGGGGATCTCGCTCGCTTACAAAGTTATAAACTTCAGTGGCCGCGACCGATGGCCCGTTCACGCCTACGTCTGCAAGGCGCCTATGGGACGGCGGCGCACAGCCCTCCAAACTCACATCGTCAATGCCCGTCTCCCGACCGTTTCGAAGAACGTGTCGACAATCCGCCTCTGGCCACTACGACGATGCCGGCGGGGCGATGTGGCGCTACACGCGCCATCCGAAGTTCGCCGTGTCCCCGGGACAATACGTCCGAGCGTTCATGCTTATCCAGAACGACCTGCATCGGTTGTTCGAGTTCATTGAGCCAGCGGACAAGAATCTCAATGCATACTCGTTCCGCACGCATGAGCTACTTCTAAGATCGTGCGTCGAGGTTGAAGCAAACTGCAAAGCAATCCTTACGGAAAACGGCTATCAGCAAAACCGTAATTTGACGATGAATGACTATAGGAAGCTGAACGCCACCCATCGTCTTTCTTCCTACGAGATCATTTTGCCTGTGTGGAACGGACAGTCGAGTGTCCGTAAGCCGTTTGCAGCGTGGTCCGCGGGAGAGGGATTGCCGTGGTATGGTGCGTATAACGCCACGAAGCATGACCGATACTCGGTCTTTCACGAGGCGAATCTCGAGCAGACCATTGATGCCGTCGCAGGTCTACTAGTTCTGTTGTCTGCGCAGTTTCACACAGACGACTTCGCGCCAGCATCCTACCTCAAATGGAAAACAGGTGATAGGTACGACGGTACTGCGGTCGGCATCGGCGGATACTTTCAGGTTCGGTTTCCGACGGATTGGCCGGAGGAGGATCGTTATGACTTTCATTGGCAACTCATGATGACCGAAGAGGATCCGTTCGGCCAGTTAACATTCGCGCAGTAAACCGGGCAAGGCTCGCCGCATTCCCTGCAGCGCCGATTGTGGGGCGCGAGCACGACGGCCCAAGATATGTGTCCATGCCTAACGGTTGGTGCTAAGTCAAGTCGATGAATCGTAGGATAAATCCAGCCAGCGGTACGACCGGGATGTCCCATAATCCTGCCACGGTCGCAACCGATAGCTTTCTCGGCGCACCCAGACCATCGAAACGGTCCACCCGGTCGTTACTCAGGATCGAAACGCCGCCAAGATTTTCGGCATTCAGCGCCAGTGCGATAACATACGGGTCAGCTTGATCTCGTTTGCTTTCAGGATCGATCAGCTGAGGCGCACGGGCCAATACGCGCTGTACAGTCTCCAAGTCGGCGAAGCGTTCAGCGTCTTCGCGAACGCTGCGAACCCACGCGAGCGCCCGATCAGACGGGTGATCTGCCTCGGCCCACTCGAGTTCTTGGCGAACCTGGGGCGGAAAAACGAGGCGCTGCGCTTTCGCCAAAATGGTTAGCGCTTGGAATACCGCCGCCTGCTTTGCCGGCGAAATGCCAGCCTGTCGTACCTCGATAAGAGAGGAGGTGTCCACCACCCATTGTCGGAGGTCGTCATTCACTCACACGTCCTCGTTATTTCCCAGCTGTGCTGCCCCTGCAATCAGTGCATCGGGAGAGATGTCGAGGTAGTCAACCACATCGGCCGCCACAAGCACGTGCTGGCGAACGGCCTCGCGGAATAGCGCCATCGTCCGCTGGCCATATCGTTGGCGGCGGAGTTCAGCGCGAGTTCGTCCAGTACCTCCGCCGCCGCTCTGCAGACGGTCGGTGTGAGGTGGGATAGACCTGAACAGAGCCCAGGAGGCGGCCTGGCATTCAATTAGGCGCAGTGCCGCGGCGCGGCGACTTACTCGGAACCGACTTGCGACCCGACTTGCGACGGACAAATCCACCGAGCGTCGCGCCGCCGTCCTCCCCTGAATCTCCGATAGAATCGTATCAAGAGCCTCAGAAGGCACCGCGACAGCGGCGGCAACGCGCTCGCACCAGCGCTCAGTGCGGTCGCCCGCTGTACTTGATCGCGGTGCTGCATCCTCGGCGCACGCAGAGTTGGTTCGCGTTGCCAGATGCGCGAGTTCGTGGAGCAGCGTGAAGACTCGCGCCTCCGGTAGCCACGCGGTGTTAATGGCGATAACCGGAGCAGCATCATCCCAGATGCAGAAACCGCGACAGGATTCTTCTCCCATCGGTAGCATCAGTACGGTGACGCCGAGTGCCTCGACAGCTTCGCGCCAGGCTCGGAGTGCTTCGCTGGCAGAGGACCATGAGAGCTGAGCTTTCACCGACACACTCAACCGCGCTCGGAGGGCCAGTGCGACGTCTTCTGGGTCGGCAGTCGGAGAAAACGATGGAATGTCCGGAACCGGCAGCTGCATCTGTCGCGTAAGCCAGGAGGAAATCTCCTGCAAGCGCGCAGCCTCGCGAATACGACGCCGCTCTTCGGGGTTCAGGTCCCGAGCCGTCGCCGAGCTCGCGCTTCTGAACCTGACCGATGGACCGGAAGAAGCCGGCGGGTGAGGTAGAAGGAACGCCGAGAACGGACGCTCAACGGCGGCAGCGAATGCCTCGAGCTTGGCGATCTCCGGATTACTGCCTTTGGTCCAGCCGTCAATCTCTCGCTCGGACAGATTGAGCAACGTCGCGAGGGCCTGAAGCGAGTATCCAGACTCGCGAATGGCCCATGCGATCACCGAAGGCGTTGCGGGGACGTGTTTCGCAACCATACCGAACTATACGACAACCTGATCAGTCAGTCACTCACCCGTTTGACATCGAATGTTGGTCATGGGAATCGCGTTCGCGCCTCAACTTGAGAACCATCGAGATATCGTCGCGGCCAGTTTTGTGGGCGTGCACAGCGATCACCTCGACGTCCTCAATAAGCTCCGCACAGCGGTACTCTCCCATGTACGTCCATTCGTTCGACCTTTTCTTGATGAACACCGGAATGGCTTGCTGTTGATCGGCAAACACGCGTGCCCATTTCATGATCTCTGGACCGTCACCCGGTAGTACAACAGCCGGAGCTTGTGGATTGAGATCCAGTGAGAACGCGCCGTAGGTAATACGGCCTCCGACGTGCGGGAGGTAATCTTGGACACCGCCGCCAAGTCGCTCACTGATGTACGCGCGCTTGTAGGTCTTTCCCCGCTCAAACATCGCCATTGAGAATGCGTGTGCTGTAGGACGCGTCGGCTGCGCCACGAGAGAGGTCAGCGGCGAATGAGTGCATTTGCGCCATGTTCACTGTTTGAGCCTGACTTGAGCCAACTCCAGTAGGTCTCCTTTCGAGCCGACGCCGATTAGGCGATCCCGCCATCTCGCGACATCCTCACTCAACACGACTCCGCCATGCGCAGCCGGATTCCGGTATCGGGCGAGATCCTTGAGAATCGGCGGGAGCGATGCCGTGAACCAATCGCCGTTCGCTAGTCTCTTCTTCAAGTATTCGAGACGCCGGCGATCTCCACTGATGATCCGCGCCAGCTCGCCAAGCGAAAATGACCGCTCGTGCGAAAGGTCGACTGGGCGGCCCTCGACATTTTCATGCCGCAGCGTTGGATCCGCGCCGCGCATCACTGACCTCAGTACGGCGTTCACTTGCACTTCCATCGCCTTCGCGAGATTCACGATCACCGCCGAGAGATCGAATGCAGTATCTCTCCGATGACTCCGAAAGAGATCCTCCGCTGTGGCGATGAAACTCCTCGCGGCCGGATCGAGCGCACTCCAAGCAGCATTGCCAAACCGATTCTCCCGCAACTCCTGCTGCATTTCTCCAGTGCCCGTCCGCTCCGCGTCGAACTCCACCCAATAACGGTCATCCGTCAACTTCTCCCGCGTCTCCTCATCGAAGAAGCGCGCATCGTCAGACCGCGTGACGATCAACGGCAGCTCCACCATGCCACCGTACAGCGACACCGGCCGATCGTTATAGCGAACGTTCCGCAGCTTCGCCAGCTCGTGAACAACGGTCGGCGTGTCGTCGAGTACCAACCGCCGGATATCCCACAGCTGAAACCAGCAGTCGCAATTGAGTGACTTCTCCCGGTAATAGCCGGGTACGTGGTCGGCGTCGTCACTCATGTCGTCCGTCGTTACACCGGCAAGATGAGCCACGTAGAGCGACCGATAATCCGTGAGATAGAGGTGCAGCTCGGGTGCGTCGGGCGCCTCGGGGTCGAGCGACTCGTCGAGAGCGAGTATATCATCTAGATGCGGGAGCGGCTGCTGGCGGTTCGATGACCGAACCTTGCCCCACCAGACGAACACGTCGTCCTCCTCTCGCTTCCCGTCGCGCAGCTCTCGGGCGCAGCGGAGAAGGATCGAGACATGCGCATCCATCGCATCGGCGTCATACGTTGGATTCCAGACGCCGACGAGGTGCCGTGAGCCTGCGCTCATCTAACCAGCGCCGCGAGGCGCAGCCGGATCCGATCACGCACCGCCTGCGGCGCTATGACTTCAGCCTCGGGACCATACTGCAGCACGTGCCTAACGGCCCAATCGACGTCGGCCAGTGGATGCTCGAGGGTGACCGATCCATCATCGGCGACCGGAACCTGCTCGCGCTCTGCAATCCAGCGGGCGATTCGCGGTGAGTAGCGAACGGTCAGCGTATCGCTCTTGTCGGAGTAGAACGGTTTGCCCGTCGACATCAGCCTCTGGAGAGACTCACTCGAGGGGAGTCGGTACGCGTCATCCGTCAAAGCAACTGCTTCTACGCGATCCAAGCGAAAGAACCGAATACCTTCGCTCATCTCACAGTGCCCAACGAGATACCAAGTGTCGTTCGCCGGGATGAGGCCATAGCTCCGCACCGTTCGCTCGCGCGCCTCGTCGCCCGCGCCCTTCCGATATGCAATGCGTACCTTGCGACGCGATCTGAGTGCGTCACGCAGTCGCGTTAGGAGCTCGGCGCTCGCGGCGGTCGGGGCGACGCCATGCCACATCTCCGACTCCTGCTCGCTTGCCGGCATGGCCACGATCGCGTCGCGGACACGTGATCGCGCGCGCGCGATGGTGCGCTGTTCGTCAGGCGCGCTCGAGGCGGCGAGCATTGCGAGGCCGAGCTCCAGTGCGCAGAGCTCCGGGACGTTGAGGCGCAGTGGTCGAAGAAAGTGGTCGCTCCGAATCGCGACGTGCGAATGTCCGATGCTCGCGTCAACGCTGGCGACGAACCCACCCGGATCATCGCCACGCTCCGTGATCGCCGCGAGGTCCTCGATGAGGGTTGCCACATCGACGCCGCTGGACTCCTGCAGCTCGCGAAGCGAGACCTCCGTCTGCTCGGCGAACAGCGGGAAGATCGAGAGCAGCCGCCGCAGGCGCTCCGTGGCGTCGACAGTCACGCGGAGGTGGCCTCATAGTAAGCGAGCGTTTGCTTAACGATCCGGTCGAAGGCGTCCACCAGCGAGGGAGGCGAGATCGGCTGCGCGTCGCCGGCGAACGACAGCAGCCACCGCGCGAAGACGTCAACGCGCCGCACCAGGAACCGGCGCTGTCTCGCCGCGTTACGTACCGCTGCGCCTAACGCCGACGCGGCTTTCACAGCTCCGCTGGGTCCGTGGAACTCGACGATCGCGACCTCGGCGTCGCCATCGCCAAGCTCCCAGGCTTTTCGCGACCCGGCATGCTTCGAGAGACGAAATCCCGCGGGGATGCCGTAGTCAGAGGTCTGCGGAGTCTTGACGTTCGCCTGAACGTCCCCGATGCGGCTCACTCGGAAGTTGCGAATCGCCTCCTTCTCGATGTCTCGACCGGCGAGATACCAATGGCCGCTCTGAAAGAAAAGGCCGAATGGCTCGACCGTGCGCCGAGCAGTCGTGTCGCGACCCATGGTATGGTAGGAGAACGAAACGCGCTTCAGCCGCAGCATCGCCTTTCCCAGTTCGCGGAGCGTGCCGCCAACACTCTCTCGCGGCGCCACGCGTGCTGCTTCATCATCATCGGACGTTACTACTTCGTTAGGCAGATCGCGACGAAGCTTACGCTCGGCGCTCTCGCAATGCGCGGTGAGTAGCGGATCGCCGAGGGCGCCTGCGAGCTCGACGCACTGGAAGACGGCGTGCAGCTCGTCCGGCTCGAAGGTGAGCGTCGGGACCGAACGATAGAAGCGCTTGGCACTCAGCGCCTTCCGCTTCGTCGATCCAGCGAGCGCGATGAACGGCAGATAGATGTCTTGCGGATCGAGATAATAGCCGAGCTCCTCGCCTTCGGTATTGACTCGCCGCTCGATGGGGATGCCGAGGGCGCGCAGCTCGTCCTTGTCGCGCTCGAAGGTGCGCAGAAGAGAGGCTTCGGAGGTGATCTTAGCAGATGCCGCATACGCGGGCACGTCGCGCAGCAGCTGCTCGACCGTTATGCCGAAGCGATGCGTCAGAAGTGCCGCGAGCAAATCGATCCAGCGCTGCAGCTTGGCATCCGCAGAGGCACGGCCCGCCTTCTTGGTTACCCGTCCTCGCTTAGCCGCCTTTTTCGCCATTGGGGATACGCCTAACGTACTGCTCGCACGCTCGGCGGCGTAAACATTCCCAGGCGTTGCTGCGCAGCGACGGCCTTGGTCCAGCACAACGTGTTGACCAGGCGTACCTGACGGACCGAATTGCACGGAGTACTGAGCAGCGTCGGCGAGGCGAAGATCACCGAAAGGCAACGCGCGCGCGAGATCGCGACATTGAGCCGGTTGCGCGAGAACAGGAACTCGAGCCCGTGCGGAATGTTCTCGCCGGTCGATGACGCCAACGAAATCAACACGACCGCTGCTTCCTGCCCCTGGAACTTGTCCACCGTTCCGACGCGCGCGTTAGGCGGAAGAGTGTCCTTGAGCAGGTTCACCTGCATGTTGTACGGGCTCACGACGAGGATGTCCGCAGGGGCCATCTCGGCTGTCTCGCCTTTCTCGTTCACCCACTGTTGCCCGATGAGCGCGCGGTATGCGTCGCTCAACCGAAGGGCCTCCTCCTCGCTGCGCTGCGTGTTGCCCCCATGCTGGACCTCGACAAACCGGAGGCCCGTTGGCGCAAGAACGCCATCGAGGTCTCCCTCGAGAATGAGCTTCTGCTGAGCCGTGCATTCTGCCGCCTCGAGACGGCCTTCATAAAACGCGTCGGAAACGAAGCGGCAGATCTCGGGGTGCATGCGCCAGGTGCGCGCGAGGAAGATTCCGCGGTCTGGCGGCACGGTGGGCCAGCTCTGCATGAGATGATCGAGCACCGACACGCCGCTTCCGCTGGGGTGGGCGCCTTGCGCGGGCTGCGCGAGCTGCATTTGATCGCCAACAAGCACGATGTTGTGCGCACTTCCGCCAACGGCCACGCACGTTGCGAGACTGATCTGTCCAGCCTCGTCGATGAAAAGATGGTCGAGTCTCTTGTCGAGCTCCGGCCGTGAGAAGAGCCAAGCGGTTCCCGCTATCAATTGGTATTCACTACCAACTGCCTTGTTGTCCGTTACGTCGTCGATGAACTCGCCCGCGAAGCGTTCGTCGTCGCCGCCCGATTTCTTGACCCCATGGAACGACACACCACTCTTCCGCGCCGCGGCTTCTATACTCGCTAGCAAATTGTTGATGGCCTTGTGAGACAATGCTGTCACACCAACGCGCTTGCCGAGCCGCAACAGCTCGACGATCGCATGAGCAGATGTGAATGTCTTTCCGGTTCCCGGCGGACCTTGTATGACGAGATGCGTGTCATCCATATGCACCACAGCATTCACGGCCGCAGGCAAGACGTCCTCGGATCCCCGCAGCAGGCTTGCGCCATCACGCAGACGAGGCCTGTCGCGTCTCAGAATGCTCGTGACGGCGCCGTAGTCCGATTGTCGTCCGTCGATCACGCACTGTGCGTAGCGCTCGATCGCGTCGCGCTGCACACTGACGTTGATTGGCCCTTCTGGAATCAATGAGAACGTTCCGGCCGGCGCTTGCTTGCTCGGGCCAACCTTTAGCTCCAAGCGTCCATTCTCTTCGTCGATCGACACAATGTCGTACGATTGCTTAGTGTCGACGCGCTTGACGCTCTTGCCAGCGCGCAGCTTCGTCTCTTGCTCTGGGAAGCGGAGTGTCCAGATCTTCGACCTCTTCTCGGCACGCGGCTCGACGTCTGGATCAACAGTGATGCCCCCGATGCACTCCACGTCGTCGATGTGATCCTCGACGCGGGCATCCAGCCGCTCGAAAAACCTCCACCATTCCCGACGCGCTTCTCGCCGGTGATATTCGAGCAGGTGACCGAGCATCAGCCGCCACTCCTGCTGGTCGTCGGGAACGCCACACACCAGTGCTCCGCGCATCGTGAGAATGTGAGCGTCGCTCTCTCGTCGCTTTTGCTCCTGCTCCGCCTCCTGCTCCGCCGCTTCGCGATTCGGATCGAACCACTCGACACTTTCCGGACGCAGCGAGAGGAGCCAATCTCGGCACTGCATCGTGGAGCGGCAGTCGAATGCGTTGTATTCCTCGAGCTGCTCGAGAATCGCGTCGTCGCGTAAGACGAGCCAGCGCTCGAACGCGACGATGCTGTCCCCGCCGCTCCGGATTTCTTGCGTGCGCTCCGGCGCGAAGAACACTTCCATGTTCTTGAGTGAGTACGCGGGCTCCGATGTCTGCACGCTCTCTCGCACGACCTTGTACAGATCCACCAACTTTCTGCTTCGCAGCAGGTCGTCCACCTCGTTCTCGCGCGTTCCATACTCCTGCGCAAGCCTCTTGAGCGTGTCGACCTGCTTCTTCGGAGCAGTGCCGTACTTCTGCGCGAGGCGTTTGAGCGCTGTCTCCTCGTACGACGCGTAGTGGTAGATGAACGCGTCTGGGAACTGCCTCACGCGCGCAGTCATGAAGTCGAGCGCGTTCTCGAATGCCGTCCTCTCAGACACGCGATCGTGCGCCCAAAAGCCAGTGAACTTCCCCTCCCCACCTTCTATATGATGGAACCCGAACAGATACTCGAGCGAACCGTCTGCCGAGTAGACCGGATCGCCTTCCATGTCGAAGAACAGATCGCCGTCGTTAGGCCTCGGTAGCCGAGCGAATCCCTTCTGCACCTCGAGCGGCAAGAGCTCGACTCTGTGCTCGCCCGTCGTCCGGTGTAACAGCTGCAACCGTGCCTGCGCTTTCAGGTGCTCGAGCGCCTCACGCTGAATCCCGGGTATCTGCTGCCCATTCAGCTCAGCGAGAAGTCGCAAATTGCCCACTCCCGCCGCGATGAGCTTCCTCGCCTGTGAGCCGCTGAGTCGTGCGACGAGCCGCAGATCGTCCTTCGCCTCCCACTCTGCATCGCACCGCTCGGCCCACCGACAGAAACCGCAGTGCGCGCACCGCTCGGCTTGTGTCTCGCGCTCGGCCTCTGATGCGAACGACTGAAAGCGCTCGCGCGCCGCGTCCACATAGTAGACGTAGTCGCGCAGCTTCAGCGGGACGCTAGTGTTGTCGCCGAGGATGATGTGCGCGTGGCCAGGCTCCAGCTCTTGGTCGAGCGCGACGAGCATAGAGTAGAGGCAGAGTTGAAAGACATGCTTCGGTTTCGGCGAGCGCGCGAGCTTGGTGTCCGCCACCTCGTACGAGTGCGCACCGAGACGGGAAGGTTTTTCGACGCGTAGGAGGAAGTCAGAGTAGCCGTGCCAGGGCGAGTGGAAGAGCGCGCCTTGGTAGATGACGTCCACTCCTTCACGCATTGCCTCACGAGTTGCCTCGGCCATCTCTGCGTGTGATTCGACGCGGGCAATCTCTCGGATTGACTTGCCCTGCTCGCGCAGGCTCGCGAGATAACACTCCTCGTGCGTGATACCCTTATTCTTGAGGAGGCCGAGGTATTCGTCCTCCACAGGCTCAGGCACTGCGAGCTGTCCTGTGCGGACGACTAGATCGAGTGCAGTGGAGTGCTCGCAGCCGAGGAAGTTGAGGAGATCCTTGGCAGAGTAGAGGCGGCGAGCGTCAAAGGCGCCCGCGGTCACTGGTTAGCCTGCAGTGCAACTGCGCCCGCGCCTCCGGTCATCCTGAGGAGCGCCAGCGACGAAGGATCTGCTTCCCCGCCTTCAGCCGTTGACCCCTCCCGTAGCTCCTCACTTGCGAGCTCCGTCGGATTGACGTCGATGAGGCGTAGCTCAGGGATGGTCTTCGTCCCGGCGGCGCCAAGATCGCGGAACTTGCGCGCCGTAGGCAAGAAGCGACCCTCGAGGGACCTCACCGCCTCGTTGAACGCAACAACACTCCTGCCAAGGCTATTGCCGACGTTGCGAAGATGCTCACCAACCTTGGCGCTCCGATCGTACAACTCGCGCCCCAGCTCACTGATCTCCTTTGCGTTCTTCGCGATCGCATCCTGCTTCCAAGCGTAGGCGACCGCCTTGAGCATCGCGATGAGCGTCGTTGGCGTTGCAACGACGATGTTCTGCGTGAAGCAGTATTCGAAAAACGTTGGATCGGCCTGCAGCGCGAGCCCGAGGAAGGCATCGCTCGGCAGGAAGAGCACCACAAACTCCGGCGTGCAATCTAAGTGGTCCCAGTACTGCTTTCTGGAAAGCAGGCCAACGTGGAACCGAAGACGGTCAACCAGCTCTTCGCACGCCGTTGCACGAGCGCCGGCATCGTCCGTATTCGCCGCCTCGAGGAATTCCGTCGAGGGCGTCTTCGCGTCGATGAGCACATTGCGCTCGCCGGGCAGCCTAACGATGACGTCAGGCCGTAACCGTCCATCATTCCCTTCGATCGTGCACTGTTCACTGAAGTCGCAATGCTCGATCATCCCAGAGAACTCGATGACACGCCGGAGCTGCATCTCGCCCCACGTGCCGCGGACGTTGGCGCTGCTCAGGGCCCGCGCGAGCGCGGCCGTCTCGTTCCGCAGCTGCTCGCTCGTTGCGTTGGTGTCGTTGAGCCGCTGCGCCAGCTGCGCGAACATTCCGATGCGCGCGCGCTCGATTTGATCCAGCTTCTCGTTGTACATCGCGAGCGCTTCGCCGATCGGCCCAACGAGACCCTCGATCGCCATCTCCTTCTTCTCGAGATCCACGCGCGTCTGGATTCGGCCGCGCTCGATCTCCGTGCGCGCGAGCTGGAGAAACTGCTCACTGTTGCCGCGCAGAACGTCCGCGGACAGTGCCTTGAACGCGTTCTCGAGCTGCCGCGTCGTCTCGGCTCGGACATCCGTCTCGCCTGCGCGTGCGCGCTGACAGATGACGAACACGAGTGCCGCGCCGACGGCGAGGCCTAACGTGAAGATGAGAATAGTGTCGAGGTACTGCATGGACTACCGGCTCCGGGAAGCGGACGGAACGCACTGCTCGAGTTGACGGAGCCCAAGTTGGGTTGGCCGTCTGACAGTGTGGTGTGCCGCTTGGTGGGGATCTTGTTGACCGAGCGTCCGTTAGGTCTTAGGAGGGCGTGGAAACGGCTCCTCGGCGGGAAGCAAGTTTAGAGCGCTTGGGCCCTTCGGCAACCGAACAGATTCCGAATTCACGGAACTCTTAGCGGCGATTAAAGAATCCTCATCTTGGGGCCGTAACTCGTTTGGATCAATCAGCGACTTGATCTATTCACGGGAGAGCGTTCAGGCCGCCGCAAGGCAAGCTGGGTCGCAACGGTCTGCTGTCCGTTGCCTAGTCGCGGTTCTCTTCAGTTGCCACTCGAACTACGCTCTCAACCTGCGGCTGCTTCCGGCGCATTGTGGCAGAGGCCTGCGAATGGAAGAATTCAAGCAAGGCGCCGCCATTGCGCTTGTATCCGTCGAGAACCTCCTTACCCACGAGAACCACCTGAAGAACGCCGTTTTCAGCCAGTTCATTTGCGAAAGAGCGCACGCTTCTTGGTATGTGTCCTGTGGTTGCCATAACGATGACGTGAGCACGCGTTAGAACAGCCATTCCGACCTCTTTCGCCAGGTCGGAGAGCGCAAGTGAGCCCCTCGGTGCGAGAGCCTTGCACTGAAACAGCCAGCGTGAAAAGTGCAAGTGTACGCCCTCCGCGATCAGATCGATCTCGCCTACGATGCGCTCATTTCGCGCTCTCAGTCTTCTCGGAAACAATGCCAGATCGAGGGCCATCCGGAGGGCGAGAACCTCAAGCGCTATTCCCTTTCTTCGGGTGTCGTCCGATTGAATCTCGCGGTAGATCTGATCCAAGGGGGTGTTAAGATGGCGTCGCGTGTCGGCCGATATTTCGATGGCAGGGTAGCGAGTCAGAAGCTCAAAGTCCGTATCGAGCAACTTGGCAGTCGGAGCGAGATACCCCGAGCTACCCCCATGTCCGCCACTGCCCTCCTCTCCACCACCGCCACTGTACGTGACCCATCCGGCTCTTTGCAATGGACGATAGACATGCGCCGCCATCTGGTCAGCTTTGCGAAAGACTTGACCGAACTCGCTGACAGTTTCCTTCCGGACGGTTTTGGCAAGAAGAGGTGTGCCTTGGGTAGCGATGCTCTTTCGGCGGAGGGTTCTTAGCAGGCATTTTTGAGCGTACTCTAAATCTGCCCACTCACTCACAGTTGATAGCGATACCCCTGTCAGGTCTTTAACTAGGTCGACATTTATTACGTTATCTTTATCAACGACGCCTGCTTCACGAAGCCACTGCAGTAGCTTCGTATGGTGTGCCGATGTGTCGGATAGCGAGTAGCCAAAGAACGTCACCAACTCGTCTCGGAGTGAGAGCTTCGTGACTTCCTCACCGCGCTCCTGTAAGCTCATAACGGCGTGGAGAACTCTCAGTCCTTGACGTTCGCGGAGGATAAAGCTCGCAAACTTCGCATCACGGATTTCCTTTTCCGGCTCTGCGAGAAGTTCCTCGCCGAGTGGCGTTAGGCGATGTGTCGTGGCGTCGAGAAGCCCGAGATGACGCATGCCAACTTGCACGTTGTAAGCGCGCTTCAGCTGTTGCTCGAGTCGTTCTGAGTCATCCCTTCTTTGGCCACCAGCAGCTGCAAAGAATCGATGGCGAATTGCTTGTCTCTGGGCGTCCGCATCGCCCGCATGCAACGCTGCGATCTCCAAACTCGCGATCAGCGAGACCTGCTTCGGCGTGAAGTCTTCAACTGATGGGATGCGCAACGTTCCGCCAGTTGGCGCGCGCTGCTCCTCCTCGTCGCCACTATCACTTGGTGCATCAAGTGAAGACGCTTCGCTCAAGGTCTCACCCAGGAACGGCTTCTGCCCGCTGCCGCTTCTGCGGCTGCCCATTCGATCGAGAGAGAGTTTGCGTAAGTGCGTTGCCGAGTCGCTCGGCGAGTCTCACCGGAACAGCATTACCAACTTGCCGCCACTGTTGCTCGACAGTGCCGCTAAGGTACCAGTCGTCAGGGAATGTCTGAAGGCGCTTCACTTCTGAAATGCGAAGGATTCTGTTACGCCAGTGGAACGGACCCATGTTGTTCGAACGACGTGCCTGGATTGTCCACGAAGGCATAGCGGGACTCAGCTTCAGCAAGAACGACCAGTAGCGTGACCGCCACTGAAATTTTGGATCAGGGTGTCCGCGCTTTTCAGTGAAGAACAGGTAGTTATCGCCGGGCGGTATCTCGCGTAGGAGGTGATGGTACTGACCCCCTGCGAAGTGCCCCTTGTCATCCGCGTTCGTAGGTGTGTCCAGGTCGCCGATCGCGTCCCCCGCTGTGCGCCATGGTGCGCGAACCGCCTCAAAGAGGTCATCACCCGTCTGCTCCGCGTGCGTCGGCTCGGGCCAAACGAATTCGCCTTCACGAACACCGACTACAAAGAGGCGTTCGCGAATCTGTGGAACACCAAAATCAGCAGCGTTGAGCACCCGCCAGGTTGTCTTGTATCCCAGTGAGTTCGCAGTGCTGATCACTAGCTCGAACGCGTCGCGGTGAACCTTGTAAGCCAGACCTGCGACGTTTTCGAGCAGGAACGCTCTCGGTTTTAGCCACTTGAGCGTTCTCAGATATCCGTTCAGGCTCTCCCATCCTACCGGATCCTCGAGTGCTCTCGGCAGCTCCTTGCGATAGAAGCGGCTCTTTGAGTAGGGCGGGCACGGGGGTCCACCCGCAAGCAAGTCGATAACGTCCGCAGTTGCTCCACCTGAGATCTCAGACGCCTTCTCTTGCGTCAGCTCTGAAATTGACCCGAGAAAGAGAGGAACTTCGGCGAAATTCCGCGAGTGGCTCTCTGTACACTTCGGCTCGATGTCGTTCGCGAGAACGATGCGAAACCCAGCCCGTGCAAGTCCCAAGTCGAGTCCTCCACAACCTGAGAAGAGGCTGACGCACTTGAGAGCATTGTCATCACCATCGCTGCGCACTGCCATCAGCTCTCCCCAACAACCGGGCAAAGGACTGCCTCCACCATTCTCTGCGCCATGGGTGCCGGCACTGCGTTTCCAATCTGCCTCACCCGCTCACGCCGCGATCCCATAAACCTATAGCCAGTCGGGAAGCCTTGAAGCGCTGCTAACTCCGGGGTTCGAAGTCGCCGGCCGTCCCAATGGAAAGGTCCAACCCAGGGTCCCGGACTGGCGGGTATTGTCCACGACGGTTGGCCAGGATCCAGCTTAAGTAAGAAATTCCAGAAACGCGTTTCTGCTTCGAACGTCGGTGTCGGATGTCCCGCCCAAGCGCTGTGGTACTTGTAATTCCAACCAGGTGGAATCTCCTGGAGATGCTTCGCCCAACGGCCCTCAACAAGTTCTTCCGGCTCGAAGAAATGCTTCGAGCGAAAAGGAGCTAGGACTTCGCGCGATGTTACAACTGGCGCCAGTCTCGACGATCCCGGTTCATCTGAATGTGTCCGTCTCGGTATCTCGGGCCGTGCACCGCGCGTTCCTAGAACAAATACGCGTTGTCGTCGCTGTGCGACGCCGTAATGTGTCGCGTCGGCTTCTACTAGACGGACGTCATAGCCTTCGCGTGTTGCCGCGACGAGCAGTCCGTCCACTATCGGTCGATTTCGCGGGTGAAGAATGCTTCGGACATTCTCAAGCACAAAGCCATCGGCTTCCGCTTCTACGACGAGCCGCCAAAACTCCTGCACAAGGTCGCGGCGGTCGTCTGGACGGGCCTCCAAAGCGGCAGCGGGGCGCGGGCCTTTCATGCCCCTCGCGCGAGCGCGGCGATATCGCGACTCCGCGCCATCGTCCAGCCAGTACGCGTTCTTCGAGAATGGCTGGCAGGGGGCTCCGCCCACGAGAATGAGTGGATCGTGAGAGTCTAAACCCGCGAGGCATCGCAGCGACGTACCGGTTAAGTCAGTGACGTCGGCACAAAGGACTTTTGCAGCGGGGTGCCAAGCCAAGTTCGCCTCTACGGTATCGCAAGCGACGCGATCGCAATCGACAAGGAGGCGAACATCGGCTCCGGCGAGTGTGGCCCCTATGCTTAGGCCACCGGCCCCCGAAAATAAGTCAATGGCTGGCAGCATAATCCATTTACGTGGGGAGGAGCGGCTAGCAGGCGAGCTTCAACGTGGAAGCAAGCAAGATACCCGTGCACACCCACCCGGCAATAGCAACTCGGAAGGCTCCATACCGGAAAAGCGCGACGAAGAATAGCCCGAGCCCGCTTAGGACTAGAACTCAGCCAGCGAGTTGTAACTCCCGCTCACCGCCACGAGCGCTTGGAAGAGACCCCCGGAACCTCTCAGCCTCTCAGGTTCAATGGCTCCGACAGACGATAAGTCGGCGACAAATCGGACGTCGCTCACCGCAGGCGGCAGAGGGCGACCGACGGTTGGGATGTCATCTGCCTTGAAGTAGCGTAAAGACTCGCAGGCGGTCTGCTCATCGAATGCTTCATTCAGGGCGACAGGCAGACTTGCACCAAGAGTCTCGGCGATTACTCGATAGACGCGTGACTGCAACTCCGGGTCAGCGGCTATCCTGGCCTGAACTCGATTTAGCACTGACTCAACCGACAAGCCACCTGTCGCGCGAACCGCAATTAGAGACGCAATCACGATACGAACACCAGGCGGGCTATCGAGCTGAGATAACGAGAAGTGATGCTTTCTGGTCCCACTCGCACTCTTCACTTCAACGCGTTGATCGCCAGCATTGAAGTCGAAACGCTCGTTAGGGTCCCGGTGCCAGACTCTTGCTACGGCGATCGGGTCGAGCGCAATCGATATTAAGAGAAGCTCGGCCCACAGTCCTTGCGTCGAGCGTCGCGGTGGACGGCCTAACGCGCGAAACAGCTCCGCTAAGCCGTCCACCGTCTCGAAAACGCGTTCGGAAGTTGGTGATTTCCCGAGAGCGATTACAAGTGGAGTGAGAAGTTGAAGGAAATAGCGCCGAATGAGCGGATCGGAGCTCGTGCTCCACAGCACAGTATAAACACGCTCTTCAAAGCCCTTGTCTCTGCTCCACAGACGACATGTTGCATCGTGGTACACGGCCAACGACTGCAATCGGAGCGGTGGAGGAACCTGGGCCGCCCCTTTTCGCGTCTCGATGAGCAACGCTGGCTCACCATTCACCGTTCTTCCAAGGTGATAAGTCGGCCACTTCGGGATGGGCACTGTAGCGAACAGAAGTCGCGAGGACTGCGACTCCTCTGTAGGTGCTTCCAACGCTTCAAAGAGCGCGATGGAATCAAACACCTGCGCCGCGCTGTTCCGGCTGTGGCTGTATTAAGAGATCTTCGGCGATCCCCAGCGGAAGATGAACTGCTACGGTTGGCACTTCGCTGGCGAGCAGAGTAGCCTGCTCGCGCGGAGATCCTGGAGGAGCAGACTCGTAGACATTCAGTAAATGAATTTGGAGGGTCGGCACAGTTTTCGACGCCAGCTTTCGGTCACCGGCGTAGATACGGCCGACTTCAGTCTCAGGCTTCGACGGAGCTGCCCCCTGAAAGAGGTTCTTGATGTTTCCGTCTTCGTCAACGGTACGCTCGCGCGCTAACCCCTTGCTCATCAAATACACGGTGCATTTTTGCGTTTCGTCTCGGTCTAGCAACTCAGCCAACAATATCTGCAGCACGGTGAACTCTTGCGCATCACTTGGATCCGTGAAACGAAGTCGTAGCAGACATTGTTCGAAGATCTGTCGCAGTTTGACCTCAGCCACGAAATGCCGCTGATAGTCGGTTCGATCCGACGATCCGGTATCCTCGCGAAGGTTCCCTTGAAGAGATGCGCGTAGTGTCTTGATGACTGAGCGATTTGCCGCGACAGGGTCATCATTGCTACCCACACCAGCGTATGGCTTATCGGGAGTAAACCATTCCTTTGCGACAGAACTCCCTCGGAAGTAATCGAGCTCCAGCACCGAGGCTCGTGTTGGCTTGAGCTTCTTGTCCAAATAGAAAGTCCGCTTCCAACTGCTGAGGGGCTCACCAGTTTCTCGGTGAGCCAGAAGGCGACGGCGCACATCTTCCTCATGCTCGATGTACCGCCTGTACGCACTGATCGAGGCGCGCTCAAGAAAAACCCGACAATAACCTAGATATGGGCGCTTATAGCCGAAAAACCGGGCGCGTTGTTGGATGGTATCGGCGTTACCAACTCCCAATCCACGAGGCATGTAAGTCACCGTTAGGCCTTCGACGGTAAATCCCCGGTCCATTGCCTGACCACCGACCAATATGTGCGAGTAATTCGAATTCCATTGCGGCTTCGGTGTCTGTCCAGCTCTTGCATTCACCTCAAGCACGACCGTCATTGCGACAGCCCAGGGAAGCATCTCGAACACGTGCTCCCGAGATGGCATGTCGCTTCCACACGTGGCAGCGATATCGTCATATGCAGTTTCGAACTCTGCAAGCAATTCGGCGCGATCCTCAGCGTATTGATCGCCAGACTGCAGGAGCGTGGCCCACTGCTCCCGAACGCCGGTAACCCAGGTGAAATACTCGCTGTGCCCCGTTCTCTCTTGTGAAGGATGCACGAGCATGGATCGATTGCCCTTTCCTTTCCTGTTGGTCACAAGGCCGGCTGCTACACCAACAAAGAATAGACGCAAAGCTCTTAATAGACTCTCCGGGATGGTGTCAGCAGGCTCTTGATCAGGTAACTCATCTTCCGGGATTTCCTGAACCAGCTTGCTGTCAGCGGCCAAAAAGAAGTCCTTGCCACCCACATAGTCAGGGCCAGGAGTTAGCACCTCGATGAACCGAGGAGAGAGAGAGTCGATGATGTTGAGCAGAAGCGGCGCTTGCGGTGTTGCAGTGTACTGAAGGAACGTATGGTGCGGTAATGTTTGCCTTAGCCTTTTGATCCTCGCGTACGTCTTGCTCTCATCCTGCCTTCGCACTGCCGTGTTCAGGCTCGCCTGATCTGCTTCGTCATCGATTATTAGAGCCGGCACTCCTTTCAAGTCGAGACCTGCCAGGAGCTCGCTAACTTGGTCGAGGTGGCCATGATGCTTCATAACCATTATGAGTGCAGTGCGGCGCATCCAGGGAAACGGCACACTAACGGACGACTTCCACGCCTCAAGCGTTGACTTCAAGTGGTCTCGATTGCTCGCTCTTGTTGCCTTTTTCAGGTTACGACTCTCAAAAAGCTGCCACCCTCGATTGCTGGCATCGATTCGAAGATCGTTAACAAGACGCTCAGTTGATTGCGCCAATAGCGGGATCGAAGTCCCTGCGATCACGATGACGATGCGATACCCGTTGTCTCGAGCTAACGATGCGACCGTTGTAAAAGACATCGTTTTTCCGCTTTGCACGTAGCCAACTACGAGACCCGTTTCCACTCCTGCCTTCGAGTTCGGCGGCAAACACCGAGAGAGCACACGTACTGCTTCGTCGCGAACTCGATCGATGCTGTCTTTAGGAATGTTGAAATGGCCTAACAGCTCGAGTGTTTCTTCGCCCTCCGTTGGGGACCAGGCCTGCCCTTTTTTTGCCGCAGTGTTCGACAGCACCTCAACCACCTGCTGCGATTCAGCAATTTTGCCAGTAGTGCGGCCACTAGTCACGGGTCATCGCCTCTCGAATCAGCTCATTAAAGTGCACGCGTACTGTGCCAGCTTTTTTTACACCGACCTCGCGCGCCGTTGTCTCGGCAAGGCCAAATGCAGCAGCGATGCGCATTAGTGGCTCAAGAGCATCTGGATCCTCGCCCGCGAACCTTTCTGTAAATGGATGGGCGAGCGAGAGTCGAACGCCCAATCTCCGCACACCGCGCTCCGGCGACTGCGTCATTACCTCTATCCAGTCCGTCATCGACTCATCATAGCACGCTTCTAAGACAATCTCCCAACAACTGCCATGACGCTCAACACTGATTAGGCGTCGAATCACGTCCTTCAACCGTACCTTACTGAAATCGTCGGGAGGGCGAACTTCCGGCTCGAGAACATCCAATGTGTCCAGCGTATCGGGAAGGCGCTCACGGAGGGTCTCTGCGATGTCGTCTACGACGGTCTCTGCCGCCCTCTGCATTTCTTCCTTCGACGGCTTCGCGCGGAACCCATTCGCCTGCTGTATCAGTGGGACGGGCTTCGCATCCAACTGCCTTTTCAACTCCTCAAGGAATGCCTCTTCATCTTCATCCCAGCGAAAGCCATCCTTAGTGTGACTGACGTCAAACGCTGTGAGGTGAAGCTCACCAAACAGTCGCTGATAGACGTAGCTGTTGGATCGCCCGAAGATGCTCTCTGGACGGTAGCCCTGGTCCGCGGTGCCGGTAATCACTCGCTTCCGCCTGAACAGCGCGAACCCGGAATCGATTGTGCTTCCTCTCTCTCGAAGGGCAGCGAAGCCGGTGACGCGCTTCCGGCCGCCCAGGTCGATGTCGATTTCCTTGTGCCACTTTACCGGTTTCCCCGACGGCGTCTTATAGAAGGGCGTGACCAAAACCTTTGGTAGCTCGTGCGCGAGGCGGATACCGTTAATCGTAAGATCCATCGTGCCCTCGCGTAGGAATATCCTATACATGCTCGCGAGATGATCGTGGATCTTGCCTAACGTGCGCTTCTGAGGAAGCTTGTAAACTTGGGAAAGAACGATCTCCGTATAGTGGGCTTCTGGCTTCGAACGTTGTGACCTGATCTCCAACTCTTCGATGGAATCGCGAACGATCGCGTTTATATCGAACGTAACAGTTCGCTCGACGGTCTCGCTAAGGGCTTTGGTCCGCACTGACCAGTGGGGAGCGAACCAACATGCGGCGCTCTTCATGCCCATTCCGAATTCGCTTAGTCCCGAACGATCAGGTGGCACTTCCGCCGCTCGAAATGCGCGGGCGTAGTCTGCTTTCGCTATTCCTGCGGCGTTGTCTCTGATCAATATCCTGCCGTCATCAGCGGAGTCTATCGAGACAGAGACTCGAAGCTGCGCCGATCGGCCGTCGACAGCTTGGAGCTCTTTCCGATTTGAGAGGTAGCTCTGTAGAGCATTGTCCACGAATTCCGCAAACGCGTACCACGGCTGGTAGTTCAGATGCCGAAGCACCGACAGCACGTTAACGGGAGGGCGAATGTTGATTCTGTCATCACGGTTTGCAGTTCCCATCATTCCTCTTTTTTCTCGTCGTAGTCGGTGCTGATGCGAGGACTTTCGCCGTTCAGGCACCATACCAGTCACAGACGATTCGCCGACCAAGGCTTCCGCAATGCGATAAGCAACTTCGGCATTTACGGCATTTCCAAGCGCGCGATATGCCTTTTCCGCTTTGGACGGTAGATGTCTAAGAATCGCAAGACCCTGTATTCGGGCGCACTCCTGTGTCGTCATGTAGCGACGTTCCCACGCAACAACTGGAACCTGAGTCGAGTTCATCGCAACTAAAGTCGGCGCGCTCGTCGCCTGCTTCACGCGAATGCCCGATGCGCGAAATTGCACGAGATGATTCCAGATGCTGCGCTCGCCGCCCTTGAAGTTCCATTCGAGCTTTTGATGGCTGGGAGCGAGACCTGAAAGACGACCTAACCATTGGTCAATCCACACTTTGTTACGAGCGTAAAACTGCCGATTCAGGCGGATGAACCGCTCCTTCCAATGTGGAAAGTGAGGTTCAGAAGTGCGAGCATACCCGGGAAGCGCCGCCCAAATATCGCCGCCCTCGAGTTCCGATAAACGCTGCCCGTGCGTGCCTCGAAAACGACCCAAGTGAGCGATGCCTGTTGACCATGGAGTTGCGCCTTCGAAAGGGTAAGTGGCGCCGAATTCCGCGGTCCAAATCGGAAAGCTTGGAAGTTCCTGGTCTTTCGGATACTGGTCCAAGAAATCCTGCCAGATTTCAAGCACCCGAACCTTTAGCGGCGAGACGGGCTGACCGTCGGACGGCTTCCGATCAAGGAAAGTCTCGATGGCAACCGGCGCATCGAATTTCCTCGGCCAAACCATCCCCGCGAGGCCTGCCCGAACTCCCACAATGAAGAGTCTCTCCCGTGCCTGCGGCACACCGTCGTGGTGCGGGGACCGCTTCGAGTAATCAACGGTATATCCCTCCTCGCGAAGCGCGCCAAGCATATTCCGCCAGGTGCGGCCGCCATCGTGCCGAAGCAGATTCGTCACATTTTCTAGAATGAAATAGGAGGGCCGGTGTCCGTGAAGAATGCGGAGAATATGTGAGAAGAGGTCGCCTGATCGCGGACAATCGAAGCCTCGTTGCGAACCCGCTTTCGAGAAGGGCTGACAAGGGAACCCAGCGCAAAGAATGTCGTGCGACGGAATCTCTTCGATGCCGATGGCTCGAATGTCACCCGCAGGTCTCATCCCGAAGTTGCGCTCGTAGAGCGCCCTGAGGTCCGGCTCGATCTCAGAAGCAAAAACGCAACTGTGGCGTAGCCGCGTCAGTGCGACGTGAAAGCCACCCAGGCCAGCGAAGAGATCGATGAAGTCCATTACATGACAGTTGGTGGGTCTCGTGCGTTTTACGCCGGCACATGTTAGGCAGATCTAGCTAAACGGCAAGAGTATTGGCGAACTGCCACGCTATTCGCGCCAGCCTCAGCAACGCGCCCACAGCCGCACATTAAAGTTCTTTAACCATCAACGAGATTGGAGCTTGTGACGTTCAGTTGCTACGAGGTGGGTAAGTGATGGGTTTGTCTGCTGGCTGGGAACTCGAAAGTTCGCGCCAACATGCGAACGCTCTGTCACTCGCGGACTCCACGGAATTCTCAGTGGCCGAGCTGATTGTGTGCCGATTGACTCGATCGTCTTTTCGCCACTCGCCACAGAATCGAGCGAGCAACCCGCTGCGGGTCTTTGCGCACGTTTCCTTCCCAAACACGAATTACTAGCCAGCCGTCTCGTCGCAACTGTCGCGACGTGTCGTGGTCCCGATCGATATTCCGCTGGATCTTTGCCGTCCAATACACCGCATTCGAACCCTTGGCAAGGCGAGCCTTCCGCTCCGCCCAGTTTCGGCCATGCCAAAAGTCGCCGTCACAAAAGATCGCCACTTTCGCTGACCGAATTAAGATGTCGGGCGCTCCGATCACATCGTGCGCATGCAAGCGGTATCGCAACCCGTTAAGCCATAGGGCGCGCCGCAACAATAATTCAGGGTTCGTGTTTGTGCGTTTGTTAGACCGCCCCATATCGCTCGCGGCTACAGAAGTTGGCTGGAATCCGCGGTAGCTGACGGCAGGAACTTGCTTTCGTCGTGGGGTTCTCGATGGCAATGCAGTTTAGTTTGCCGAGTTTCTAGTCAATGTGTTTCTGAGCGGTCGCCGAATTGGCTTGGATCGTCCGCATCTGGGACACGGTCAGTCCCTCGTACAAGTCGGGAGAAGTCAACCTAACGGTGAACTTTGGCTTGAGTACAAACTCCTGTCGTGTGCGTTACCGTCCTAGGAAGATACGGTGCTGGTTAGGCACTGCCTCGATCGTTCCGCGATGGCCTAACCAGGTCGCAATTTCAAGAATGCACTACTCCGAGCCGTGCCGCATTGTGCGGGTTTCGACGCGCATTCAGTTACACTGCTTTCTTGACCACGACGCGAACTATGCCAGCAGCGCCGTGCGCGTAGCTCCCTATACCCCATGGAGGGGCTAATGGCCATCGTACGACATCTTGAACACGCAAACCTGGAGACGGATAGTGCTCATTCGGAGACCCAGGCGACATACTCAATCGTTATCGGTAGCGACGGCGTCTCCTACCTGCAAATTGACACATACGGTTCTAGCGATCGGAAAATCCTCGGGAAAAAGAGTCAGTCCGTTCGCTTTGCGCCGAGCGCGATTAAAGAGCTGATAAGCATTGTGCGACAACACTTTGTCAATCTTTAGCAAATCGACTGATCGGCGCCATCCTCTCGACGAGGCTAGCGGTCTGCAATGCTCAATCGTCTTGCACGAATATGCGGCCATTATGCGCATGTCCATTTCCGGAGCTCTGCTTCCCTGGGGCAACCGCTAGGGTTGCTCGTGGTGCTCGCTTACCTCGCGGCCGCTGTGACTTCCGTTCTTCCCGCGCCAGACCCTTGCCACCATTTTCTCAGGTCTCGAAGAAGCGTTCCCTTAAACCCACCCCGGTCGCGGAACGAGTTGGTCGCCATCGTACGCGATTTCGCGCCGAGGTAGGGACAGGGGTGTATGATCGCGCACGTCGTTAGGCAAGACCCATTTGCCGAGTTCTGGAAGCGGAGTAGTCAGTCCGTAGGCGACACAAATTCTGACAAACGGTCCGCCGACAACGCGATCATCATAGCCTTCAGGATCTGGAACGAGGGCGCATGGATAGGGTCCCCAATTGGGACTCTGCATCCAGGATTCCTGAAAGACCGTCGTGGCCCCAGTGATCATCGCTCCACCGCCCGCCAGGAATATCCTGACGGCGGAGCCTTTCCATTGCTGCTCAGTCCTAAGATGGAGATGCGCTTCGGACCAGACGGCCCGCGTCCTGTCCCAAATCGCCGTCAGTTCCTCTCTGATGACATCGCGAGCCGTCGCGAGCTTTCCTCCAATGCCGTTCATGAGATCCAAGATCTCGGACTGCTTTGCCGCTCTTCCTGTCTTTTCGATTTCATCAGCCAAATGCATTTCGACGTAGGCCGTTCCCCGAGGAATACTCCGCGCGGCGTACCATGACGTCTCAGGATCGCGCCCCAAGACATCGTGGATATTCACGATGGATATGTCGGTCGTTCCGTTACCGATATCCACGAGAGCGTGGATTCCACTCGCGCGCTCGTGGGAGCGCACATAACCCGCGGTCGCGGCAACTGCCTCCGGAACCAAATGGAGTTTTGCTTCGGATGATGAGAGCACTGGCTCGCTAAGAGCCGACCGCGCTCGGTCGAGCCAACCACGGAGTGGCTCATTATCAAGCGCCTGCCGTTCAACCCGCTCAGCAGCGCTTGCGACTCGTCCAAAGGCCGCCATCACCGCACTGTTCTGCACCTGGTCAACTGGGACGCACGTGGCGAACGACGCGTCGACGTCCGTGCCGGCGAAGTCTTTCTCCAATTTCCGGCGAACTCGCCGCATTACATAGGCGAGGTACACGACCGTAAGCATCTCCGGTGTACAAGCGGCGGAATCCTTCAACGCCATCAGTACGTGATTGCGAAAGCGACGTGCTGCGTGCTCGTCGATGTAAGCGGGATCGTGAGCACCTGCTAACAACATCTTGAAGCGCGATAGCGCACGAGATGCAGGCCCCGATTTCAAGTGAGTCAAGGCGATGTCGCCCATAAGCAGATTGCCTCGACTGTCGAACGCTCCGACAGACGGAATGCAAAACGATGGAACACCGGCAAGCCCATGCTCGAAATTCACAGCTCGCACACGTCGCTCGGGTACGCCGGTCCGGACCCAAAGCGCCTTCGTGAAACTGGTTCCGAAGTCCAAGCCTACCTGCACGGTCGCCACCCGATGCGTGCGGTGGATTCCTGACCCGTCTCCCAACGATTGTCTTGCGTTAGGCACCCCGCCTACTCTTTGGATCGCCGCTCCGATCGCCGATTCTGGAAATGCCACTTCTATATACATTTCCTCCGCCGCGGGCTGCCAAGCCGGCGGCAACGGAGTCTGGGATCGGTGCTGCCCTTGCGCCTTTTTGGCTAGTTCCGGCTTCCTGACTGGAGCGGCAGGAAGAATGCGAACCTTTGCAACGGCCTTCGGTGCGGCCTTGGCCTTCGACTTGGAGTTGGGCTCGGCACTTGGCGGGAATGCGTCCCTAAGCTGGTCGGCGAGTGAGCGCGAACCGGGATGAGCATTCTTTTTATCGCTCTTTCCCTTCATGACGCCTCGGAGCGTGGGTGAGAGGGACAACCTCAAGAACGCCAGACGCGATGTTTATGTGCTCGGCGGCAACATGCCGCAAGGCCTCTTGACGGGCAGTCTTAGTCTCACGTTCGCCCTCAAGCCGCGCGATCTCCCCGCGCAACATTCGGAGATATCGAGCTTCGCGCTCCGCAAGTTCAGCCCGCGCAAGAAGATCGCTCTTCCGCTGGATGTTCTTTCGATAAAACGCATTCAAGGTTACTAAGCGTTGGTCAACGAAGGCGTCGTTTGCGATCCGTTCCTGCTCCACAACAGACGTCTGGTAGGCCAAATAAGCCTGCTCCGCTGCGGTGACCGCCTCATGAGCTTTCGACGGTTCCACCATAATAGGATCGTCGGAGCTTTCCCCTGACTCGACCATCTCGCCGAGCAACGCCTCGGCGTCGGAACCATGATATGCAACGCCGAGGCGATGATCTAGCATGATCGCCTCGAGCGAGCTGTAAGGCCTCGCTGCGGTTACACTCAGGCGGTAAACGAAGAAGAAATAGAAGCCCGGCGGCAACGTGCTCGTGCGAAGGAGCACGTGAAAGGCGCGATTGATGTTTTCTCGCGCTTGGAAAAACTGGGAAATTGCCAGGACGAGGGGATGGAGGACGCTGATAAAAGCCATCCCGGGGTTATCATGCGCCGTCTCTGCATCGAAGGTTATCGCAACGGATCCTCCCACTGCGCCCGCGACATCAAGCGCATCGGCGAGGTGGCCGGATGAGCGGAGAAACGTTTTCAGTTGCTCGTCCGGTGCAAGTATTCCACGCTTCTCGGCTGGACCATACCGAAGGCGCGTGCGCGGAGCCTCGTTCCGTAGGAAATCAGTTACGAAGATTCTCAATTGGTCGCCAGTTACGTATCGCCGGCCACGACGGATCCACTCGACCTCTTCATCGAAAAACGAGTCGACGCCGACGAAGCTCGCGGCTGAGCGCTCGAGCTCTTCGATGGCGACTCGGCGCGTTTCAATAATCGTGATGAGGCGTTCGGCGGCTTCCTCTGATTCATGCGGATGCAGCGCCCCCCTCAACATTTCACGCTGGAACTCCGCTGAGACGTCGCCAAGAATTGCCTCCAAGTCACCGATCGACCGCTTGAAGATGCCAATGCGCTCATAGAGACGCTCAAGAATGCGCTCTTCTATGGTTCCGACCGTCCAAAAATTGATGATTGCGATCGAGGGCGACAGTTGGCCAATTCGATCGACACGACCGATGCGCTGCTCTACTTCCATCGGATTCCACGGAAGATCGTAGTTGACGATGGTATTGCAGAACTGAAAATCCAGACCCTCAGACCCGACGCGTGAAGACAGCAGCACATCAAGGTCATCGCGATCGCGAAAGCTGTCGATGATGCCAGGACGCTCATCAATCGGCGTGTCGCCTGAGATCGCGGCCACACCAATCCCGTCGGCGCGAAGTCGGCGTTCCAGATAGGCGATCGTATGCCTGAATGAGGCGAATATGATAACCTTTCGTGATTGCGCGGATTCGCGTTTTGCTTTAAGCACTTTCCGGAGCTCGTCATACTTCGAGTCCCTGCCATCCTTTGGCCAATTGGCGACAAGCTGCTGCATAAGTTGGCGCAGCTCCGGCTCACTGGCCTCATCCGGCGACGGGCCAGCGCGAGCGATGCGGTCCAGTGCTTCAGGATCATCCCCACCGTCGGTAGGAGATGACTCTCGGTAAAACTCGACCATGCCTTGAATGCTTGACGAATAGCGTCGCTGCGGAGTGTTCAACCTCCACAGCAGATTCTGCCGACTCTCGGTGTGCTTGACCGCCTCACGACGAATAAGTTCGGTTATGCCGTTGTACAACTTGCGCTCAGGCTCTGTCAGTTCGATCCTGATCGACTCGGCCCGTCGCATTGCGACGTCCTGATGTACGTCGCGCTTTCGGGTTCGCGTGAGGACGCGGCTTAGAAGATTGACGTCGGCGAGATCGCGCTGAAGATCTGTTGTGGCCTTTGCGAGGTCTGCGCCCGCAAGTGGCGCGTCAGCGAGCCGCTGAACCTTCTCGCGGATACTCGGCAACAGACGACTATTAGAAAACCAGGACGTCTTCAAGGCGCCGTCGAGAAATGCGGCAGCGCGGAGGAGCTCTGGAGGTCGTTGACTAACGGCCGATTGAGCTTGGACAATTAGCTCGTTCGCGCGGAAGCGCTCCTCTGATGTCGCAAGCTCGGGAAAGTCTTCTTCGTCAAGAATATTGAGAAGGCTGAAAAGGTTCTCTTGGCCAAGGTGAATGGGAGTGGCCGTGAGCATCAGCATCGCGCCGGCGGCATTCGATAACGTTGCGCCGACTGATCGCTGGGCCGTCCCGAACCCACGAAGGTGATGCGCCTCATCGACGATGACGAGATCGAACGGGACTTCGAGTTCTTCAAGCCGCTGCCGCATTCTTCGGCTGCGAAGTGTCTCGAGCGAAACGATCCCGTTAAGAGACACCCGGTCGGGTGACTCCTCATAGTCATCGAAAAACTGGCTGAGAGAAGCCGCGTCGAGCACCCTGAAGTCTTCTCCGAAGCGCCGACGCAGCTCGTACCGCCACTTGGGCCGCAGATTAGACGGACAGACAACGAGCACCATGCGCATGGCTTGTCGTGCTCGCAGCTCCAGCAGGATCAAACCCGCCTCGATGGTTTTTCCGAGGCCCACCTCATCGCAGATCAGGAGGCGATGCCGGTCTGAGTCAAGGAACTTGAGGAGAGGCTTGAACTGGTAAGGAAAGAAACGAGTGCGCGAGGCGTTGAACGCGTAGATGTTGTTTCGGAGCGGTTGGTCTCCCCGCGCCAGACGTTGGAGCGTTATTAGTCTCTGAAACTCGGCATATCCGCCGAGCGGGCCAGAAAGAATGTCATGGACGGTAGGATTCTTGGGAACGAGAGCTAAGTCGTACTCTCCAACCGTTCTCGTCCCGAGGCCCCCCCCCCAAAACACGCTATAGTATTGCTGGCCCGCGAAGACAACGCCGAGTTGCGTGATGATCCCACGCCGTCCAGCATCGGCTCGCGATTGAACTTCGTCACCGAGGCCGAACAGCGGTCGTGAGGCGTCCGTTCCCTCAGGCTGGGTCATTCAACAAGAAAGGCTAGGGATGCGAATCGCTTTGCAGCACTACTCACCGTAGGCGAGGCGGTTGAGCTCCGCCGCAAGTTTTCCCCACCAAAGACGCTTGCGCTTCTTCCGGCCCGCACCCCACCAGAAGATTGAGCCCTGTCCGATCTGTAGTTCGCCGAGCTTTCTCCGACGATCGAACACCTCGACTTTGATGCTGCTGCCTGTTCGAGTGAGGGCAACGTGGCGAAGGCTCGCCTCGACCGAGTAACGCGGAGCCGACTGTTTCTTCGTGACCATGTTCAGTTGGTGAGGTGTTGCTGAATCAGCTGGGTAACTCCGGCCATGTCGAAGCCGCCATTCGTCTCGGTCGTAACAAGCAGCACACCCGTCGGCCCATCGCCCTCGGAGACCGGGAGTACTCCGTTCTTTCGGTACCACGCGAGCTTTGCGTCCCAACCTGCGCGGTAATCTGCGCGATCGAGCATGCCGAGATGTTCCCAGAAGATTGTGCGACCCGCAATCTCGTCTTGGATCGTGAAATCCGGATAACGCGTTTGGCCGCCAAGCACGAGTGCCCTTTCGTATTCGAAGTCTATCTTCGCGTTGGTCAGAGCCTCCGCGATGATGAGTTCTGACTTCGATCGCACCGGAAGTCCCTTGCTCGTACGGTGAATCAGTCCTTCTTGTAGGAAGACGCTTCCTTTCTGCAGAGGCACCTCCAGCATCCGGCATTCCTTCATGAGGTTTGTCATGCGCCGTGCAGTCTCGGAGCGATGCGGAGCTGCGAACCCCTTCAACCCGGATCGTGGGCCCTGATGCATAACGATGACCCGATTCTGGTGACGGGTCAGCGCGGTATAGATCAACTCTCGTGACAGAAGAGGATGCGCGTCCGGCAGGACCAATATGACCCGGCCGAATTGGCTTCCCTGCGCCTTGTGAACGGTGAGTGCGTACGCGAGTTCGAGAGCGACGTTGCCCTCGTCGGTGAAGTCGCTTCCGTAGAAGTCGTACGTGAATCCGCGTTGCGAAGAGAATTCCACCTTCAAAACGTTCGGATAGGCTCCAAGCTTGAACAGCCCCACAGCGATGCCGACCTCGCCATTTGCCAGGTAGCCGAGCGCGCCATCAGCCGGATACACTTTGCGCCCATCTCGGCGGTGATTTGCAAGATTGATAACTTTATCCCCGTAGACGATGCGCTCGGCGCCGAATGGCTTCGGGATGGGCCTGCGTCTGCTTGTGGCTAGTTCGACTAGCCCTTTGCGGAACCGTTCGTGAACCTGCCGGTTGATACTTCCAACCCCGTACGGCTGGTTGCGAATGGGGCTAAGGACCTGCCAGTCCTCGATGGCCGCGACAGCTGCCCCTGAGCGGCCCCCCCATCCCGCGTTGAAGTACTGATACTGGCCCGAGTCCTTGCCCCCGAGCTTTCGATTGAACTCGGCGATGTCATCGGGCCCCTCCAGGCCCAGCTCATCGACGAGGACGGCGAGAAGGCGATCCTGAAAGTCATCGGCGTCTTTCCACTCAACGAAGCGGAGGCAGTCGGTGTCGAGTGGCGCGTCAAAAATATCATCTTCGGCTGGGCCAGGCCTGCTTCCGCTGAACCAGCGCGCGAGCTTCAAGTCGGGCCTCTGATTGCCGATCTGTCGGCGCTCTTTCGTGAGTTCGGCATAGCCCGGCGCGACCCGGGGGAAAAGCTCCTCGTATTCGGGGGGACGCAAGCGCGTGACGATGTCTACGAACGGCCTTCCGGCACCGATCGGCGGAAGCTGCGACGGATCGCCGACCAGCAGGAACCGCTTAACTCCGCTGAACGCGTTGAACAGCGCACCAAGCATGTCTTCCGTGAGCATTGACGCCTCGTCGATGATCACGGTGCCGTAAGCGGAGGCCTTGGGAGAATCGCTTATGAAGTATCTCCCAGAATTTGTGTCGTATCGACCGTGTTGATTGAGGAACTGAGCTACAGTTAGAGCCTTGCCGCCGCTCGCACCGGCCAACTCCTGCATCCTCACGCGCGCCTTTCCAGTGGGCGCCAGAAGAAGAACTTTGTCCGCCTGGATCTCCGACTGCGCGCACAGCATCGCAAGCATGCTTGTCTTTCCTGCGCCCGCCGGACCAGCAAGGACGCTAATTCGGGACGAAGCCAGTTCCTGCAACGCCGCAACTTTCTCCTGCTGCGCCGTCTCTTCCTCGTAGTCCTTCGGAGCACCGAAACGCGCGGCAATGATCGCCGGCCAATCTTTGATGATGCTGTGTCGCTTGCCGGCTACGCGGCCGTTGACCTGCTTGCGGATCTCGTCGCCGAGGTCCTGGTAGCGGGTGAGCTGAAGGGCGCGCTTGTCGTCGATTGGGATGGACACGATCTCCGGCTTCATGCTTTCCGCCGCCGCCGCCAGACTATCGCCAGTTACGGGACATGGTGGACTCATTGCCAGATCTGCGATGGCAGACACAAGCTGGTTGATCGGAACCAACGTGTGGCCGTTGTCCGCAGCGGTCTCCAGCACCTGTACGGATGCGGCGCGCACTCGCCGAATATCTATTTGTGAATCCAGTCCTGAGGGCGCCTCAAGGGGATGACGATTTCGCACAACGTCGTCAGGAAAGACGCCGCGGTCCACGGCAAGTAGACCAACACCTTCAGGATCGTGCCGGCTGATCTCGTAGATGCGGTAAGGGTTACCTAGGATCTCCTTGTCCGCGGCGTCCCAGCCTGCTTTGCGCCGTGAGTCAGCCTCGTAAAGAGCATCGGCCTGTTCTCGGCTTAGTTCGAAGCGGCTAAGCAGACGAATGAGGCTACGACGCTCGGCGGAAAGTCCGGTCCACGTCGGAGAGAGTTCCTTCAAATCGCGCGTCAGTTCTTTGGGAAGTACAGAGCCAGGATTCTTGAACGCGGTGTCCACGAGCGGCCAAGGGTCGACATTTTCTCCCGCCTTCTGCTGAAGTGCATGAGCGATGAAAATTCCTCGTGAGAGACCAAACGCTGCGAGAACCGCTCCGAGACCAGGGAACGGTCCTCGAACCGACCAGAGTCGGATAAGCTCATCGTGAATCCACGACCGCTGCGTGCCCGTGACTATACCGAGTTCCGATTCCATCCGGATTAGGCATGTGTCCATCGACAGCAGCGCCCCGATCGCGCCGTCATGTGTGACTAGCTCACTCGCGTACGAAAATTCCGCCCAATGCTCACTCGGTGCGCGGGGCGCATATCGAGATGCATCCACCGAGTTTTCAGTGGCCGCTGCCTGTAGCAGCTCTGCGTATGGGAACAAGAAGCCGTCGCCGCCTCGCAAGCGAATCGAGTGCTGTACTGGGCGTTCCCACACCATACCGCGAGGACCTTCGCCCTTGATTTTGTACTCGACCAGCTCACCCTTCTTGGCTACGCGGCCGACGCCTACCAGGATGCGGTCAGTGCCCTCGACGAATGGAACGTGCTTGGCGTAGAAGAGGCAAAGGGAATTCTTTTCCTCGATGTGGTCAGCGAAAGCCTCGAGAAGCGCTTTCTGGTTTCCCACTTCGTGCACCCAGTTCGTTTTGTAGCCGACGTCCGGCTCGCGGTCGGGATCTACGTCCAGTTCAAGGGCGTCGCGAAACTCCGCCATGTTGCCGCGCATCATCCATCTGAACGGCACCACGGGCGCTGAGTACGCAGGGTATCGCTGCGGTGTCTCTTGAAAGTGGCCGTAGTTCTCCGGACTCTTCGCGGCGAGTGCGTGACGTCGAATATGGTCCATCTCGAACGCCGACATGAATGCACCGCGCTCATCGACGCACGGCGGCCACTCGCTTTCATCGAGGACTTCGAGGCTTCGCCCCGCTAAGCGCTGCTCCCTCGGCTCGTGCTTGCGGGGGGCAATCCCTTTGAGGAGGGCACACGCTCCATTCAGGTGCGGATTTTTGCAGACGGACCCATTCCATCCGCTGTCGTGCCACGGTACACGGATAGACAAATGGCGGAGGGGATACTTCGGCATCGTAGGGCGTTCAACTTTTTTCGGGTTTAGGCCAAAACGCTGCAATCGGAAGCGGTGAACGAAGTGCTGTTGACTTGGCGCCCTTCCATTAACCGGAACACCACTACGCGGCAAATCGACGTTTTGTCAAGCCTCGTCGGTCGTAACGCAGAGAGTGTAATCATCAACATTCAATGATGAATGCTGTTCGCACCGGCCACCGAACTATCAATCAAGAAAGTCTGATCGTCCGTGCCTAACTGCGCTTGACTCTCGTGGTTCACGAGCGCTGGTCCCATCGAACTGGTTGAGAGGGAGGCTCTTGACACCTACAACGATGGCGCGTCCAGAGTCGCTGCGCCCTGCGATCGAAGGCGTGTGGCCGCTGGCCGTCACAGATGGGTTGACGTGATGCCGTGCTCTCGCTTTTTAGAATGGTAAACTCCAATTCGACACGTGACTCTGCAGTGCCGGGATCGTACCCTGAGAGCGGCGCGAAGCGGTATGTGAGCACTCTAATTGTGCGATTGCGAATCGGGTTGAATGCCGTTCGAGGGTAGCTGCTTTGCTGCCGCCGAGAGTTCCTCAGGTGTGGGCGTACGGGTCTCCTCCCAATTGTGCTCGAAAATCCGAATGAACTCGCGAGGCACGTCGGTAGCGGCAACGAATCCTGGGCTTGGCAGACCAGTGCTTTTGCTTACGACTATTGCGCTGAGCGGTGGCAGTTTATTGAGCATGCAATACGACTGGATGGGCTCGAGGATCGCACCAAGTCCCGCAGCATGCATCCCGGTGAGCTTACCGACTATCTCGTATGTAAGTGTCTGACGGTGAGACGCGGCTAAAGCGAGCAGAGACCAAACCTGCGCTGAGCGATCAGGAATTCTCATATTCGTTGATGCGTAAGAGTTTCGACTTCCCTTCGACGAATGCTAGAGGTTTACCACTCGCCACAAGCCCGAAGTTATGGAAGAGATGCCTATCCATGACGAGAATCTGCGTCGCCGGCGCCCCGAGCAAAATGCGCTTCGAGTGCGCGTAGCCAACCCTGCTCGCTCGCGCTGAGCGGGCGTGAAAGCTGACGTGCATATAGCACGAAGACAGAAGCAAGTCCGTCCCACGTTGACGGTTCGCGGTATTCGCCCTTCACTTTCCGTGGCGAGTCAGCCGCAAGGTGCTCCGCGCGGGTGTGAGTTCCCTTCCGCGCGTTACATCGTGCACAAATAGTCGCGAAGTTCGAGATGTCGTGTGCTCCGCCCTTCGCGAGCGCCTCGACGTGAATTCAACGGACGCGGTCAGCTCGTCGAGTAGAGGTGCTGCGTTGCGGCGCCATTGTGGATTCCAGTACGCGAGTTGCCGCCCGGGGAAAGCCGCTTCCGTCTGCTCCGCAAGAAGCTTCATCGCGAGCGGGAAGATGACAGGCCTCGAGCAGTGCGAGTAGAGCCACCCGTCCCGAAAGAAGACTTCGACCTGAATGGTATATGGTATCGGTACACGGGCCATTGGCTCAAGTCGATCTAAAGTGTCTCTACGTCCTGCGTCGAATTCCTGTGCTTCCCTCCCCCACCTGACCCGTCGCCAGCAGCGTGTCGATGCATTACCGACTGACTTTTCCAACGCCGCTCCGGTCCTGCTGAATCCCGGCACAGCCCATACCTCTGCGGTCAACTGAGATCTCGAGAAGGCGGAGACTCCGTGGAGTACGGCCATGACCGCAGCCTGATACTCCTCGGGCGCAATTCTCTCCGCGGGTATCCGTGTCCACGTACGGGATCGAACTACGCACGCACCCAACACCGGCCAATAGAACGCCCCTCGTCGCTGAATCATTCCCCCTCTCAGCGACCACGCACGTACCTCGAAGACGATGCTGAATGCGATGGCCTGCGCGCGTATTCCAAAAAGATGCGACGCGAGCTAAGAGATCGGACTCGTGTAGCGGACCGTGCATCTCCACCAATGCCTCGGGCGCTGAAGCTGTCTGTAGCCATTCGTCCGGGTAGCGCTCACCTAACGAAGTACGATCGTAGGGTGCGAAATCCTGCGCTTCAGGAACGTTTTCATCGTCTTCGCTTTGCCGGTGATCGACGTCTTCATCGTCCATCCGCGCCAAAGAGCCCATCGAGCTCTCAGCAGTGTCCGACTGGGGAACGGCCTTGAACTTCATGGAGTGCTCGTGGACGTACAGCTGCCGGAACACCTCGGCCGGCTGCTCGTCCACGATTGTCACGGTCGAGACCTTGTTCACCCTGAAATTCAGCGCACGATTCCGCTTGGTCAGGTCGAGGAGCTTTCGCTTCCAGCTGTCAACTGTGCGCAATGCGAGTCGGTCCGTCAATCGGCGAGGCCAACGTTTCCGTTCGCCCGGACTCGGTTGCTAATGATTCGGTGGGCACGGTCATTTGCTAGGGTTGCGTCGAGTGAGGCCTATGCGCAAGGGGGTCAGCAACGGCACCTTGGACAACCCCGGGCTATCCGTTAATTAAAGGCCTCTAATGTACCGTCGTCGCGCGACGGGACGAAGCTCCAGCCCGGGAAGGATTGTCATACCCCCAAGTTAACATTGCGAGACTTCGCCAAGTCGGCCCTGATGAGTTCTTGCTCATCACCTGACGGGTCATTATGATCGGCCGTCCTCGCCTATCGAGCTTTCCTCATGAATCCGCTTGCCGTCGCGGCACTCTTTGCAGCCGCGGCGTGCTCGCATCGCGGCACTCCAAAGCACCAGCCACACAGTGAAATCGCCGATGATGATCCTTGGTACGGTGAAAGACATTCAGCCTCGCCTCATACGACCGACGTTGGAATTGTCATTCGATCCGGTCGCGCGCGGTTTCTTGCCGAAGGGTTCACGCGAAGGAGTCGTACTCGACCTATGCGGAAACCGTTGCGCCGCGACAATCAACACCGTGACATCGAATCCGCCCTACCTACACCGCCCGCTCCGAACAGAAGATGGTCAGGCCACGAACTGTACCGCCGTCCTTCTGGGCCTTGGGCTAGCGGAAGGAGCACGTCTGGAATTCGACTTCACAGGTCCACGGTCTCTTCGACTCTTGCGCGTGGTGGACTATGGACGTTGGAGACCTGGCAACGACCCGCAGCTGCGTGGGCAACGTACGGATAAGGCGTTCGTACCCGCGCGGGCGAAGCACGGGGTCACACGATCAAACTCGGTGAGGCAATCGTCGCCGCGGAGCTCCCACGTCGAAACTCTTGCTGCCGCCTTGGCCCGTGATTTTCCAAACATTAGACCCTCGTCAGATCGAGCATGGACTCGGGCTGTAGCCCTACGCATCATCGACTGTGTGCTTTCGCTGAATCGAAGGTATGACTCGTTCGTCGTGCCACGCCTCGATCGGTTCGAGACTAATCATCCAGGCGTTGCGAGCGTTCGCGAGCTGAGGCGGCTGATCGACACATCGCCATCACCGCAAGCATTCATGCAGGTGGAGCTTGACTACAACGACCCGTCCCGGGCTGTGACACTCAGTGCGGTAGTGGATTTCTGCATGAAGCTGGTCGGCGATCGAGCCAAGGACGAAGAGCTGACAGCGTTGGAGGAGTGGGCGGTTTCTGCATTGCCATCGGACTATCAGCAGCTGCGCATCCCAGGCTTCGGCCCCGCGGGCTTCCAGTATCTCCGAATGCTCTTCGGGGCGAATACCACGAAGCCAGACACGCACATTCGACAGTACGTCACTGAGGCACTCAATCGCTCAGTGGGCGACTTGGAGTCAGTTTCGCTTCTCGAGGCGGCCTGTCGACGACTTGGAATCCTAGCTAGGGACGCAGACACGAACATCTGGGAAGCACGGGCGCGATAGCGGCGCGACGCCGCGAGCCGTTGAGAATTCAGCTATCCGACGTGGCGCCGGGAGTGGCTCTGTTGTTCCCCTCGCCATGTCTGCAGCACGTTCCCGTTAGGCGATTCTGCTACCACGCCAGCGAAGGCGTGTGGCAGTGTGAGCTTAGACCTGTTGAAACAACTCCTCCAGCGTTCACCGACTCGGAGGAAGCGTTAGGCCGTGAGTCATGCTGTCGGCAGTTCATTACCAACATTGACAGTCTTTAAGAACACTACTCTGGGGCGGCGACCTGCGCACCGGAACTTGTGTCCCCTCACAGTCCCTATCGAGGAGTATGCCCGAAATTCACAACTGGTTGGACATCGCCGACCAATACGCTGACACGCTATTACTTGGTAACGGAGCGAGCATTGGCCTACACAGCGGCTTCTCCTACCCCTCCTTGTATGGATACGCCGGCGCCCAGGAGTTAATAGGCAGGTCAGCTCGCGCGATATTCGACCAGTTCAGCACTACGGACTTCGAGTGGGTAATGCTGTTGCTCTGGAATGCTGAACGCGTGAACGCAGCCTTGAGGATCGAGGAGGATGCCACCAGAACTACGTATGCCGGCTTGCGTGACGCCCTTATCAAGAGCGTGAGAGCGTTACATGTCGAGTATGACAACGTTCGCCGGTACATGCCGCCGATCGGGTCATTCATCGAGCAATTCAGCAAGGTCTTTAGTCTAAACTACGACCTTACGCTCTACTGGGCACTTCGGGAGGCTAACGAGTCATACAAGGCGAGTCGATTTAAGGATTGCTGGATCAGTGGCGTTTTCGATCGTAATTGGGAGCGCCTAAAGGAGCCGATCGGCACAGATGAGACAACTCTCGTCTTTTATCCCCACGGGAATCTCGTCTTAGTGACGAATCCAATCGATGGTGAAATCAAGATTTCAAGGAATGATGGTTCTGAACGTCTTCTAGATAGCATCATCGACGCCTGGCAATCCGGCGACTGGCTTCCGCTGTTCGTGAGCGAGGGGAGCACGCAACAAAAAGAGGCAGCTATCAGGCGAAGCGACTACCTAAGCACTGTCTACGAAGACGTAATGAGGGACTTAGGTCGCTCAGTCGTTGTGTATGGGTGGTCAATGGGCGACAACGATGACCACATTCTTCGGCGGCTTTGCGCCAAGGATGTGCGTAAGATGGCCATTTCAGTTTACAGGGGCGATCGCAGCGGCGAACAACTGGATACCGCTTGCGAGGAGACGGTGTTGCGCGTTCACAGGCACAATAGGGACATCGAACTTCAATTCTTTGATTCTTCAAGTGCCGGATGCTGGAAGAATCAATCGCCTGACGAAGCTGAATAGGTTTGATAACGGCATGCTCACGACACTCGAATTCACCGCGCGCGCGTGTATGAACACGATCACGAACGGCGACGCGAGATCGCGCACTTCGAGCTCGGCTGACCCGCAGCCACTAGCTCCAGAATTGGCTCGTCGCGCAACTCACGACGCGCCGCCGTGACATCGTCCTCGTTAGGCTCAAGTTTTCCACCAGGAAACTCCCACAGCCCGCTGTGTCTCTTGTGCTCCGGGCGCTGGCAAACGAGCAGTCGTCCACCGCGCTCGATCACCGCGGCGATGACGCGCACCGACACCTATTGCCGCTTCGAGCTGTAATGCTCGTTCAAGACCTTCCACCCCTCCCGCCCCTTTTCCAGCACCAATGTGAACGCGCCGGCAACTTGCGTGGGTCCTTGTTGAGTGCTCATGGTCACGGTTGTTGGCGCGACAACGAGCACGTAACTCGTGCCAAGCGGCACGACGTCCATGGTCCCCACGTCAAACCGGAAGCTCCCTTCCTTTCCAGTGATCTGATCAGTCTCGGCCCGAATAGCGTCCCAGCCGCGGGTAATTGTGCCATCGCCCACCGAGGTGACGTCCGCGCGATGACTCACCGCGTCAGAGAGCGCAGTAGCGTCAGCCCGGTTGTGCGCATCAACGTAGCCTCGCACGAACGTGAGAATTTCGGTTCTCGTTACCATCGAAACCTGTGGTGCCCGCTCGCCTTGCTGCTGCTGGCTCAGCGCAGCGTGCGATTGGGCGCTCACTGCGATGAGAATTCCGGTCACCGCTGCGAGAGTGCGACGCATGGAACCCTCCAATGTCAAAGAGTGATCTATCCCGATCGTTTCGCCTCGCACGCCCACGCCTTGTTGGTCGGCACGCATCGAGCAGCGCCCCCGTCGTGCCCTTGAAACTCAACGGCTAAGTCCAACTGCGGTGTCTCCGCGCAAGGCTCTGAACGTGTTGAATATCTGTCTCGCCGCTAATAGCGAGGCGCGCTGTCTCGAGCCGACCCACACAAAACTGCAGTCGATTGAGGGACATGACCTCGACAGTGTGTTCGCGCAGGTAATCAATGAGTCCAGAGATACGAAACACTCCCCGAGGAAGGCCTGTCTTGAACTCCGCTTTGCCAGTGAATGCGACAACCGACTTGATGGCGTCTGGCGGTAGGAAGTCGAGGAGACCTTGCACCGCTCGAACGTGTCGCCTGTTCTGGAATATCGGATTCTGGAACTTGAACCTGTAGTTGAACAAGACTTGAGTCCAGTTCGCCTGGTTCTCGTTGGCGAAAATCCATCCCTTATAGCTTTTCGTCTCGATGACGAATACACCGAACCGAGAGACGAGGATGTGATCGATCTGCGTTGTGCCATCCTTCATCCGAAGGGTGACGTGATTCATCAGATGATAGTTAGGAGGACCGAAGTTCCTCTGCACAACGCGGGAGAGAAGCGCCTCGCTACGATTCTGGTGCGCAATTCCACGGTAGGCAGGACCGTAGCGGCCAATGACGATGCCTATGGCAAGTGCGACGAGGATGTAGAGAACGCCCGCGTTGTGGTGGGCCCAGTCAAAAAGCAGCTTCGATAGATGCTGAACAGCCGCGTGATTTGACACAGCCGAGACCCTCCGAGGTCATCGATCCGCCATGCCGCCGCCGGACTTGTCGACCAGTTACCAGACTCTAACCACAGTGATGATGGACCCCGCCCGACGAAGGACGCTCAAACAGGCGCTCACCTATCTCGGTCAAAACCCTAACGGAAACGCCGCGGCGGCTCGTCTGGCGCCCAGGACGGTTTGGCGCTACCGCTTGTCGGCGCCAAGGAAGCAGCCATGCGATGCCTCTCGGCACGCTCGGCGCGCTCAAGAGCAATCCAGCGAACCTGCGATCGCTTCGACCAGCTCGTGGTCTAGCCCCAGGGTGAGGATGTCACGGCTTGACGAGCTTCGGCGTTAGGTGAGCATCGAAATCGCCGACGCCGAGCTGACCCCAGATATTCTCACCCCAGCAATAGAGCTGCCCCGCCGCTGTCAGACCGCATGCGGAATAACCTGAAGTGTGAACCGCCGTGAAGAGCAGCGACGTGTTGACGGCAGTTGGCGTTGTGCGCAACGAAAGCGTTCCGTCACCGACGCCGCCGTCATCGTTGAATCCCCAGCAGTATCCGTGGCCGTCGGTCGTCAATGCACAGCTCCCCTCGCCGCGCGCTTCGACTTGCTGCGCGGCCAGGTTCTGGAGGAGAACCGGCTTGACCTCCGTCTGGTTCGTGAAGCCGTTCCCGATCGCGCCCCACTGCGACTGGTTGCCCCAGCAGTACGCCGAGCTTGGCGCGACGAGGCCGCACGTGTGTCCGTCGCTGGCCGTGACCGACGCGAACGAAAGGCCGTTGCTCACGAGCACCGGCGAGGGATCGATGCCGCCGCCACCATTACCAGGTCCGCCGAAGTTGTAGCTGAAGCCCCAGCAATACACGTCACCATTCGCCTTCAGACCACACGCGTGTCCGTTGGAAGTCGACATCGAGGTGAAGACAAGACCGCCGCTGACAGCGATGGGAATCTTGCTGCACGAGAAGTCGCCATTGCCGACACTTGGACAGACATCGGGTGGCGGCGTCGATCCTAAGCCCAGCTTCCCGACGCCATTCTCACCCCAGCAATACGCGGCACCGCCGGCATCGAGCGCGCAGGTTGTCTGTCCGCCCGTCGAGATATCCGTGAAATGAAAGCCGCCGCTGACGGCCGTCGGCACCAGACTATAGATCGTCGTGCCATTGCCGAGCGCCGCGAACGAGTTCGAGCCCCAGCAGTATGGCGTGTTGTCGGTGTTCAGTGCACAGGTGACGTTGTTGCCCGCGGTGATGCGATGAAAGTGCAGGCCGCCCGTCACGGGCACTGGCGAGGTGCGATTCGCTGTCGAGTTGATGCCGAGCTGGCCGGAGTCGTCCTTTCCCCAGCAATACGCGGCACCGTTCTCGTCGAGCGCGCACGTGTGATCGCTGCCGACGGTGAATTGCGTGACGGCGAGCCCCGACGCTGTGAGCTCCGTCGTTAGGCTCGGCGTCGCGATCGATGCCTGGACACGGTTTGCGCCGGGAATCAGCCCCACGCGATAGTTGGCGCGGGCGATCCCGCTCGCATCGGTTGTCCCGTTGACGGGCGTCACCGTGCCGCCGCCCGCGACGCTAATCCAGCTGACGGTGACGCCAGCCGTCGGATTTCCATATTGATCGACGACGTGCACCTCGAGCCACGTCGGGAGCTGGGCTCCGTACAGCACGCTCTGCCCCGAGTTCGCGGGCTGCATCGCCGCCGGCGCGTCGGCGGCGGCCGTCGCGGTGAAGGTCACTCCGTTGCCCTGCACACCCGCCGCGGTCGCCGTGAGCGCGTACTGCCCCGACGTCTTCGGGAGCGTCCACCCACCAACCGTCGCGATACCCGACGCGTTCGTCGTCTGCGCCGCTCCCGTTAGGCTGCCGGCACCCGGCGCAATCGCGAATGTCACGGCGACGCCAGATACCGGATTGCCGCTCACGTCCTTCACGACCACCGCCGGCAGGACGCCGACCGCTGTGTTGACCGTGGCCTGTAAGGTCGCCGAGCTGCTCGCCTGCATCTGGCCGGCCGGTCCGGCCGCGACTGCAATCGGCTGCGAGCTGACGGCGAGCAGTCCCGAGGAGACGAATGTGAGCGTTCTCGAACCGACAGGGCCGTTGACGGTCAAAGCCGCAAACGTCGCTCGGCCGTTTGCGTCGGTGTTGACCGCGATCGTTCCAGCCAGGCCGCCGCCGCTGGACACCGACGCGGAAATTCCAACGCCGGCCTTGATGAAGGGTGCACCGTTCTGATCGCGAAGCTCGACGACCGGTGCCTGACTGAGAGAGACGCCGCTCCGCGCCGACGCGGGCGGCTGCGTCACAATCGCGAGCGCGGCCGCGCGAAGCGGGGGCGTGCTCTTGTTGTCGCCACCACAACCGGCGATGAGTGGGACAAAGAGCCCGAGCAACGGGTAAAGCCGGCGCACTGCAACGAGACGCATCATCGAACGCTCCGCGGGATTAAATCGGGCGACAACATACAGCGCGGTCGTCCAATGTACGAGTGATTCCCTTCACATACGCTCTCCGATCGCGAATGAAATGCCCGCGCTTCCGTGCCTGCGCCGACGATACCGGAGGAGGCCTGTGGGTTCGTCTACAGAATATTCGCCACTACCTCAATCAGCGGATCACCAGCCACGATGAGAAATCTTTAATCTTGAGGCACCTCCACGCCCCTTGCATGAGAGACCTCTAATTCAATGTACTCTGGCATCTCTTGACGATTCTCGCCATGTTCGGAGCCGCACACCAACGGTCGTCACGGTACCAGCGTTCAGATCGGCACTATAGCTGAGGCTTGCCATGCGCCTTCCTTCGACGCGGCCTTTCCCACTTCCCCGCAACTATTCATCGTTCTCCACAAAGACCGCGACGTAGCGCTCTGCGTGAAGTTGCGTGGATCCTCCGAAGGTCGCTTCAAGGTGACCGCCTACAATTCGGTGCCCATCGGGACGGTGGAAGTCTACGAAGGTCGCGTCGACGTGAGGCCGCGCACTGCATTCGGTCGCAGCGATGTCTACAGGTTCCACGCCGGCCAGAGCGTGCACGTCGGTCCAGAGTTTCCTATCGAGCGGGAAGAGCATCCGATCGCGGGCCACGTCGATCGGCAAACGGGCAGCCGAGAACGGGCAACGACTGCGACGCAGCGCCAGCTATTCCCTCCCCGCGCTCTTACCCGAGTTTCGCCTGTAGTATTATGCCGTTAGCATAAGCGATCCGTCCTCTGCGGAAGCGGATATGAAACGTGTAATGGTGGTCGTTAACAAATGGTGGGAGTGCGATCCAGCCCTCTTCGCAATGTTGAACGACAATGCACGACCGCCGGGATCGCCCTGGCCAACGCTCTTGCAGCCACCTCGCAAGCGTCCAGACAACAAGCATCTCCCGCCGGAAGATCCGAAACCGACGCCACGCGCAGTGTTCCCATACAACACCTTCGAGGCCGACGTCTGGTGTATCTCCGATGTGCTCGAACATCTGGACGCTTCGCTTCAGTCCAGCTCAGCGCAAAAAGCGAAGTACCTGGGGAAGATGTTCGCTTATGGGCGGACGCCGGACCTCGTTATCGCGGTCGGCACAGCGGAGTTTCCCGATCCTGCTGTCAGCGCGAACGGCAATGTGGTGATCGGAACGAAGGTCTTCATGGTCGACGGCCACGCGAAGGATCCGAATCCACTAAGCAAATGGAGTGACAGTCGGTTCGAACAACTGATCGACTCGAAGCTCCCGCGATCCGTTTTTGAACAATTGGTCAAGTTCGACATTCCTGCGGCCTGCAATCGATTCCTGGCAGTGCCGCTGACACCGGCAGCAACGCCCTGGGTCCTTGCCGATTACATCAACGTTGGCCTCGCGGCCGTGAACGTTACCGATTACTCCGAATACGGCCTCGTCGACCCAAGAACGGCAAAGACATTCTGGAGCAAGGTAAACAACGCTAAGGCTGCCTCTATTGAAACCACGCACGCCATCATCAGGGTGCAGTCAGAGAGCCCGTTTCTATTCGTGTCCGCTATTGTCGATCGATTCGGTCAGTTCGATCAGGAGGTGAATCCACGCAGTCACTCGCAGAACACTGCCGCAGCGCACAACGCCGGAGTCGTTGTTTCGTGGCTTCTCAATCGACTGGACTCACTGCCGCCGTTGTCTTCATGATTATCACACTTCCTGATAGTCTGCCGCTCGGACCTCCAAAAACCCTCCTCGAGCCACAGCCTCCGGCGTCACTGCTTGCTTCTTCCCAGGCTTCGGCACCTTCTGGAACGCCGTCTCCCAGTCTGAGTCGAAGATCCCGGTGAAGTACTTGGCGACCGCCGGCATGGTGAACAGAACTCCTGCCTCACGATTTTTCGATACCGCCGAATTGGACCAGTTCTGCGAGCTCACAAGCACCTGCGAGCCGTCGACGACGATGAGCTTATTGTGACAGTGTACGAATCGCTTCGTGTCGATATACCGGATGTTGTCGCCGAGCTTGAGGCCATACTTCTTCTTCATGTTCGCCACGTTCGCGACCTCCTTGGTCGCGTCCGCGGCACTGAAGAGCTTACCGAGGATAATTCGCACCTGGAGCTGTGGATGCTTCCCTCTCGCCGTCTTGATGGCCTCGAGCAGCGTGACGATGTCCGACTGCGTGCTACGGATATATTGCTGCTCGATCAGGATGGATTTTGTGGCTGATTCGAGCATGCCAGGGATGACACGCATGTAGCTGTCGGGAGACAACACCGGCTGCACGCTCACACTCTTGGTAAGCTCAAATGTCTTGCTCGGGAAAAGCTTCTTTGGCAGCGACTCCGGCACAGCCTCGACAAGATCGGGTTCTTCACGCAGCCGACCCTCTGCACCAACTCCCTGCGGGGAAGCCGCGTCCGTCTCGAGCTTCATGTCCGAGCGCAGAACCTTCTTGAAGAACTTCGCAAGCTCTGGTGACTGAATGGCGACGCCCATGTCGCGATTTCCCGTCACGAAATGCGCTGGATCCCCACCATCCTTTTCGTTAAGGGGAATGCTGTTGGCCGAGTAATTCCCACTCTGTACGAGACACCAGGTCTCATCGATGACGATGACCTTTTCGTGTGAGGAGGGGAAATACGACACGACCTTGCTGGCACACGAGGGCGCCGGGACTGCATCGCATCCGAACTTGGCGAGCGCATTGAACAGCTTCTGCTCGACAGCGCTATCGATATCCAGCATGAGCGCGACCTTCACACCTCGCTGCATCGCGTTCAGCAGGATGTCCTTCATGTAATCGGCGCTGAAATCATAGATTCCGATGACGATCTCTTTCTTCGCGCCATCCAATAGCCGCTTGGTCACAGCGTAGGTGGAATCCGGAGATGCATACGCGATGATCGTGGCATCGACGTCTACTGGATCGATTTTCTTTAAGAGTTTCGGATCTTGCAGCTTGCAGTTCCTGCCCACCAGCTCGAGCTCCCCGACGGTCACCACGGTTTCCGGCTGGCCGTCACTCTCTTTCTCTCGGATGACGAACGGGGACATGCTCGGCTCCTAGTTGAAGGTCTACTCAGCCCTGAATCGCTCCGCCTTCTGAATCTTGAGAGGGACAGACACTCTTTTTTTCCCCACCGTTACGTCCAGCGATTTCGGTACTGCCGACGGCTTTTTCTCGAACATCGCGATGACGCCGAACCCATCACGCCCCTTGTCGTCAACTTGATCGACGGCGATGGCATGGGCACCCAGTGAGCGCAGGTATTCGGAGTGTTCCTCTCGCGCGAGATGCGCTTCCTTTTCCGATGCCATTGACGACCTCCTAGGATCTATCGGCGTCCTTTGACGCCTCGTTTCTTACTGGCCGACCGAAGCGACCGCTGCTTTCGCCGAGCCACTCGCTTCTTTGCACCGCGAAGGCGTTTCTTGCCAGCAGCCTGGCCGGCGCTGAGTGCCTTCGTAACTAGCGTGATGCCGAGCGCGTCGAGTACGTCGCCGATGGGATTGAAGACGCTTCCGCCGTTCGCTCCAGCGAAATGGAGTCCAACGGCCCTACCGCTTCCTTGCTCCATGACCAGCGAGCCCGAATCGCCTCCTTTCGTGTATCGAGTGCAGAGCACTTGATCGGTGTATCCAACTTCTCCGACGTTGTCGCCGTAGTCCAGAACGAAGCGGAAATGGACGTCGCGCACCTCACCGACAGTCCGATTTGTCGTTCGACCGACTTTCACGACTTTCATGCCGCGCTTCGGCGCTACGACTCCTTTAGGCAAGCCGTCGCCTTTGATCTCCGCCACAACGTCCGCCTCCCGCTCGCGCGTTGGCTTGGCGATCGCACAATCAACGTGATTGACGAAGGCGCCTCCCTTCACGAACTGTTTGAACGCGGCCAGTGTCGCAACGACATCGCCTGGCTCTGAGCCCCCATCGGCTGAACCAGGGTAGAGGATCTCGTCGCCTTTCTTGCCCTGACCGGAGTCAGCGAGCACGTGGCTGTTGCTCAGGAGATGGATCTGCTTTCCCTTTCTCACGATCGCACCAAGGGTCCCGGCAGTCACGCGAACGTGACCGATGCTGTTACCGGCCTGAATTGGCTGGCGGGTCGCGTTGATTTCCGGCCGAATCTTACCAAGTACGACAACGTCTGTCGGGACGGCTTCCGGGCCACTCAGCGATTCAGGCATCGTTGGCGGAATGACTCGATCAGCCCGCAGCTTGCTCAGCGGCACTTTCCGCTCGACGTAGAACGTGAGAGCCAGTTTCCCCGTCGGCTTGTTGTCCGAAATCTTTTCTGCGATGCCCACCGCCACCACGTTAGGCGAGTCGAAGATCTTTCGAATCGTTTTCGCATGCGTGGACGCTGACGGCTGCAGGGACTCGATCCTGGCCGCAGATGCGTGGGTAACCAGGTCGAGACACCGCTCGAGTGTGGCTTCGGATGCCATCTGCCCTCCCTAAATGTGGAGCGTTGAGCGATTACGCCGGCAGCTGATCTATGACGTTCGCAAATTGCGTCGCGACGAGGCCAAAGCCCTTTTTGGTCGGATGGAGCTCGTTGGCCCAATACGTCTTGAACGTCGAGTCGTTGGGCAGCGTTGCTCGAAGATCGACGTAATGGACGTTGTCGAACTGCCCCGCGACCTGCCGCAGCATGTCATTGAAGCGGTCGATGAGCGTGCGCATGGTCGCCGTGTTCTTCGCTAGGTCGCCGAATCCCTTCTTCTCAAATCCAGGCTTGAGCCAGGGCCCCGGAAGAATGGAGAAGCCGCCGAGGAACCCGCGGCCATCGGGTACCGGGTGGGCATATCCATGCACCAGGATGGGCAGCGACCGGTGAAGGTAGTGCTCGCAGATGCCGGTGATCGTCGAGATGATGAAGGCGTAACTGACGCGGATTCTTTGGTCGATCACGCCCGTCACGACATCGTCGTTCAAGCCAGCGATTGGCGACGCGGCGTGGTTGAGCAACATCTCAAACTCATCGCCAGCAATGTCGTTGCCGCCGCCCGAGAGCAGGATCGCCTTTGGGATCGACCCCTTCTGAAGGAGCTTCTCGAGCCGGCGGCTGAAGCCATCGAGCTGACCTGGCGTGAAGGCCATGTCCTCGACACGATCGCCCCTGTGGGCAACTGATTCTACATCGAACCCATGCTCGTCTTCGAGCTTGCTCAACACGTCGTTGAGGGGATAGTCAAACCACGAATCGCCTTCAGCGATGAGAACCGCTTTCGCCGTAAACGGCCCCAGTGCCTCGATTGCTCGCATTCCGGCGGGGGAAATCTCAGGGACTGACGGAACCGCGAGGTCCTCGGCTCTGGCAACGGCTCGTGCACGCTGGCGTCGCTGCCGCGCGCGCCGATCCACGACCTCCTTCGCCTGCCGCTTTCCACTCGTAATGGCCTCGGCAACTGCACTTCCTGGTGCGCTACGCCTCCGCGAGCTCCGCTTCTTCGATGCCATCGTCGGTGGTGGAAAGAAGGTGTCTGCGGCGCGACCGGCGCACATGGTATAGCGGCTCGGCAGCGCGCGCAATGATTAAATTTCTCTAATCTATTTTTTCTGCACTTCAATCCGGCCACCGGCCAGGCAAATCAAGGTACCTGCAGGTGCCAGTTGCACCCTCAGTGGTGGCGGCCCTACGCTCGTTCGAGGCACTCCGGAGGAGCAGCACTTAGCGACAGCGGACCAATTGCGAGCTGCGCGCCATGAGACGCATCCTGCGAACGGTGTCCGGAGCCTCGACACAGTGCCGAGGCTCCGGGCAGTGCGCCGGCAGAACGGGGCAGTACTGGGTCAAATCTCGCAGCAAACCGTGACCGTCGGCGGGAACAGATTCACGTACAACCCACAGTTGTTGCCGAGGTCGACGATCTTCACGCCCGAGCACTTGCCAGCCGCGGACACATGCTCAGAGCGAAGAGTTACCTGCTCGCCACTCGCGAGGCGGTTGATATCCGCGTCGCTGAAATTGAGTCCCCCTCTCTTGCTTGCTTGGCGGATTTGATCCGCCTGCGGTCGTGCCGGCATCGAAGACCTCGCTGTTTGATTGAAAGTACGCTCAACTCGAGATGTGATTGTCCACGCTACGCTTCGTGAAGGATTCCTTCGAGCCCGAACGTCTGCTCGCGTCGGTTCTGGCTCAGCTCGAGGCCAGCAGCAGTCCCCGACAGGTGCGAGCCGTCGTCAAACAGCAGGTCGAGATCGAAGTTGAACCGCCACGTATCGTGACCGTTTGGGTCGACGCGAATGGTGACGTTGCCAGTCTGCATCACCGCTTTGGAGCTCGCGTTTCTCACCGGCACACCGAACGGGCCGCTATCGCTGTTGTCATCGAAATGGCCGAAGTCATTGTCGACGCGCGCGGCGATGACGTTGCTGGAGTCGCGCACGGTCAAGGTCACGTGCGTGTCCGAGTCCTTGTCCTCGTTGTTCGTGTGAAACTTCACGTTGCAGTTTCGCAGATTGGGCATTGCTTCCTCGCTGTCCGATGGGTTGATTGTTCGCTAAACTACGTCGTTCACTGAGCGGAATCAGGCTTCACCGAGGCTGGCCCGCGGGCCTTTGCGGTCGCGCCATTCCCCGGCACCGTGAGCGTGCGAGAGATCTCGGCGAGAACGTCGGGACGAATCTCACGTCGCGACCCACGAACGCCGTACGCTGTGTCGCGAAGTATGGGTACGACCGTGGAGGCAAAGATCGACCGCACGTCGGCCGGTGCGACGAGCACCCGACTGAGATCGAGCCGCAGCCGCTCGAGCGTTGCGGCTTCGCGCGGACTCGGCGCCAATGCATATACCCCGAGCAACTCGCTGAGCGTCGGCGCGTGCGGCACCCGTGTTTCGACGCCGCGCTCTGTGCCGAGATAGGCCGAGATGGCAAATGCGATAATGGCGAGGGCCAAAACCAGTGCATTCACCGCCGCGCGATCCGTGGTCACGTGCCCGCCACGAAGCACACGCACCGCGCCGTCGGTCGCGCCCTCGGCGAGCGCCGCCGCAGCAGCCTCAATGCGCTCCTTCTGCTGCTGATACTGTTGCCAGAGGATTGCGGTGAGCCCGAAGACGAGCGGAATGAGCGTGGCGACCACCGGCGTGCTGCTCGCGCCGACCAGCCAACCCACGAGCCAGCCCACGATTGCGGAAGCAATGATTGAAGTGATGGCGGCGATCGCGTTCATACGACTCACGGTGTGGCGTCACCTCCATTCGACGGACGCGAACGCCGGAATTCCCACGACACCACTTTCCTTTGGCGGTGAGCGGCACCGCCTTGAAATCCCGCGACTCTGTCCCTCTAACTAATCGCGCTCATGCGGGATTAAGCCTCTCGGCACGCGGGCGGCGAACGCTGAAGCGATTACCTCAGAGTCGCTCCGGATCACGAGCATTCCAAATCCGGAGGTAATTCTCTGCGCACTTTTCAGGGCTGGTCATTTGTGAGAAAGCTCTCATTCTGTGAATACTCTCATCCTTCGACTGAGGCATGGCCGCGATGCTCATGGACGGCCGGGGGGCCGGCGTAGTATGCTAGCCCCCTTCCATGCCCCGTTGCATCTCTTGTTTTGCAGCTTTGCTACTCGCCGCCGCTCAGTCCTGCTCAGAACGAGGGGGCATCGAGAACTCCGGCCAGACGAGACGTTGGGCACCGCGAACGTCTGCGGTGGCCAGGTACGCGCCCTGCGGCACCCTGGACGATCTGCGCGCCCTGCGCTGCCCAAGCAGACCGGCGGCGCCGGACTCCTACATCGTCGCGACTGCCGCGCGTGCCTCGCGAGCGCTCGATCGCGGCATCACTCCCGAGGCGCTGCAGGCGGCAGGATTGAGCGAGCTTTCATCGTCGGATACAACGGCTCGGGCCGCTCGGCAGGCCGAGCAGTATCTCGAGATGCTGGTACGCTTGCGTCCATCGGCGACGGCGCTCACCGATCTGTCGGCGGCTCACTTGGTGGTCGCGTCGAGCGCAGGTGATCCTCGTGCACTGCTCGCCGGCCTCGATGCGGCGTCCCGTGCGCTGCAACTCGACCCGAGCGCTGTCGCGCCACTCTACGATCGCGCTCTCGCCCTCGATCTCCTCGCGCTCAATGGCGAGGCGACTAAGGCATGGGACGCATACCTGCGACAGGACAGCTCATCGCCTTACGCATCGGAAGCGCGCCACCGCATTGTTGCGATCGCCCGCTTCGTCCCCGTTCACGATCCCGATAGCACAGCCTCGCTCGACTCGCTCGCTGCATTTGCGCGCGGCGAGCCCGGTGAGGCCCGACTGGTTGCGTGGGAGCAACTGCTGCCGAAGTGGGGCGAGGCGTACATGAGTAACGACACTCATCGGGCGGCGACGCAGCTCGCGCGAGCGCGGGCAATCGGGGATGCGCTGGCCGCCCTCTATGGCGAACAGAGTACGCGCGATGCGGTGACCGCCGCCGCGTCGACACCGTCGCGCAGACTGGCTCGTCTGCATACGCGATATGCCGATGCGCAGCGTTACACCGTACGGAGCATGTATCCGCAGGCCGACAGCGCGTATCGTGAAGTGCTTGGCGCTCAGCAGGCAGGCTCACGTGCCCTCGCTGCATGGGGAGCGTACGGACACGCGAACTCTCTCATGTATCTTCGCCGCCCGGCGGACGCACAGCAGGCTATCGACTCGCTGCTGAACACGGTCTCCAATCGCTACCCCGCCGTCGTCGCAAAGACACTTTGGATTCGGGGGCTGTTGCAACTTCGTGCATCGAGAACCGACGAGGGACTCGCCACGGTCAGCCAGGCAGCACGCATCTGGGAGCGGATTGGTGAACGCGACAATGTTGCGTCGGCCGTTGGCGTGCAAGGCGAAACGATGCTGGCGATCGGCAGCACCGCCGTGGGTTACCAGCTCGTACATCGCTCGGCCACGCTGCTGCGTGCGTATCCCAATTCGCTCTGGCGACACAATGCGCTGACGGTGCTCGCGCGCGCCGCGACGCGCGCCGGCGTTCCTTATGCGACGCAGGCGATCGAAGACGAGGATATGGCCGTTGCCGGCAGCGGTCCGCGCGCGGTATCGGTCGTCGAAGCGAAGCTCGGGCGCGCGCGCTCGGCATGGGCGGCAGGTAATGTCGCCGTCGCCGACAGGGCCCTCGAGGACGCGACGCGGCTGCTCGCGACGATTCCCGACAGCGGATTCCGCGCGCAACTGATCCACGAGCGCAGCCTAACGGTCGCCCCTCGGCTCGCGGTCACGAATCCGGACAGCGCCCGCACGCTGCTCGATTCGGCGATCTCCTTCTTCGCGCCCCTGCACTTTCCGATGAAGCTCATCCCGGCGCTAGTTGCGCGATCGGCGCTCGCCGCGGCGCGGGACCCGATAGTGGCCCAAAGGGATTTGGATAGCGCCGCATCTGTCTACCTTCGTGCCCGCAATGAGATCGCCGCGGCGGCGCAAGGCAATGCCCTGCTCGCCCAAGCACGTGACGTCTTCGATCGGCTGATTCGAATCGATGTCGCGCGCCGTCGGACGAACGCCGCGCTCGTCGATCTCGCGAAGAGTCGCGGCGCGTTTCTGCGTTCGTCAGACCGTGCGCCTGGTGTTGTGGAGGGTGATGAAAGCCTGATAAACTACTCGCTGCTTGGCGACTCCCTCCTCACTTGGGTCGTGCGCGGAGGAGACACGTCGTTCACGATGGTCCATGTTGATAGGCGCCGACTCGGTGAACAGATCGAGCGCCTGCGGTCGGGCATGGAGCTGGCAATTGCGGAAGACGGGTCGCGTCGCGACCTCGAGGAGTTGTACGAGCTGCTGGTCCGTCCGATCGAGTCGCACGTCGCTAGGGGTGACCTGACGATCGCAGTGGACGGCGAGCTCGCGAACGTTCCCTTCGCCGCCTTACGCGATTCGCGCAAAGGCGAGTACCTCGTCGAGCGCCATGCGATCCGTTTTGCGCAAGGGCTCGCGTCAGCAGCGAGCGTGCCTCCGTCGCGACCGTTGATCGTCGTGGATCCTGCGTTCGACCAGCGGGCATTTCCCGGACTTCCGCCACTCACGCAGACCGAACGCGAAGCACACAGCGTCGCGCACGAATATCCGCAGGCGGCGGTACTGCGGGGCGCAGCGGCTGGCGAAAGCGCGATCATCGACTCACTCACGCGCGCGGACCTCTTTCACTTTGCGGGACACGCGGTGTTCAACGAGATCGAGCCTGGCCGTTCGTTCCTCGTCGTGGGATCGCGAGGCTTGAACGCAACGACGATTGCGACACTGAAGCTGCCACGTCTGCGACTCGTCGTGCTCTCGGCCTGCGAAACAGTGCGCGCAACCGATCGCGCCGGAAGCGGTTTCTTTGGATTGGCGGACGCGTTCTTTGCGGCTGGAGCGCACGGCGTGATCGGAAGTACGTGGCGAGTAGATGACGCGGCGACGCAGCAGCTGATGGAGCGCTTCTATATCGCCTACCGCCGATCGGGCAACGCGGCAGAAGCATTGCGCGAGGCTCAGGTCGCGCTTTTGAAGTCTCTCGATCCCTCCCCTTCGCGCTGGGCTGCATTTCGATACGCGGGATCTTGACCACACCACCTCAACATAGGAGCGAGCGAGGATGCCGTTCGATCACCTGGAGATCACGATTGGCGGGCTGTGCATGTATGTGAACCGGCCTGACGGACTCTATGTTCTCATGCCAAACATGCAGCATGAGCTGATGATGCATTGTCCTATGCTCATCGCGCACCGTCAAAATAGTCCTACCCGCCGGCGAAGGCTCTATCCGCTTCAAGACCAGGATTGGAGCGTCGTGTACAATCGGGCCAACCCCGGACCGAGCAACTGCTCCTTTCTTTGGGCGCTCAACGTATCCAACTACACGAACCACCAGCGAGTCGAACCGAGGTTCATCACTGCTCCACCCCAGGACTGCCTTGCGAGTCGCATTCGGCTACCCACTGGATACTGTCCTCAACCACAAGGGAATCCGGCAAATTTTGTGGTGGAGGGGCACGGCAATGTCACAGCGTATGGTAAGGCCACACTGACCATACCGATTCGAGATCCCGCGAACAACACATTAGTGCTTCCTAATGGCGAGGTGCTCACGGCGGATAATAACAACAGAATCACGATCCAACTTCTCAATATCCCATGGAAGGAGCTCGATCGCACGAAAGGTCGCCGGCACATGAAATATGAGGAGTCGCATCACGTTCAGGCGTATTACTGGCTACTCCAAGGCCATTGCCCCACGCTACAGGGTGGGCCGCGCGTGATTATCGACGATAACCCGATAGGCGGCGACCCACAGGAATGCTACAATGACTCTTGTTTTTCGCTTGCGCGGGATCTGGTCGGTGACGGACCTGATTGGGATGAGACGAACAATAAGGGCACTCCACGTATCTTCTGGGTCGATACCTACACCTGCAGTTCAGGCACCGCCGACGGCTAGAGATCTCTAGGGATCGCATTGCGAGATGGTGGACCCGCCGTATGTTTTGCGGCGCCCATGCCGCCTGCGAACCCCGAAGCTCTCTTCCTCGAAAATCTTCCGCTCATCGAGAAAGTCGCCGCATCACTCGCCCGTCGGTACGCGCTCACCGGTGAGGATGCGGCGGACTTCGCGAGCTGGATCAAGCTGCGACTCGTCGAGAGCGACTACGCCGCGCTGCGCAAGTTCCGCGGCGAGAGCGCTATTGGTACATACCTCACCGTCGTAGTCTCGATGCTCGGACGCGACTACCGCGTTCAGCATTGGGGTCGGTGGCGTCCCTCCGCTGCCGCCCGACGTATCGGCGACGTGGCCGTGCGTCTCGAGTCACTCGTTCGCCGTCAGGGATATCGCGTCGAGCAAGCAGGCGAGATTCTTCGCACGGCGGGTGAGACGCAGCTCAACGATCGCGAGCTCGCGCAATTGCTTCAGCAACTCCCAACACGTGCGCCGATGCGACCCGTGGAGGTTGGCGCGGAGCCGCTGTCGATGATGGAGCACGGCACGACGCCAGAAGAACTTGTGATGGGCGACGAGGCCTATCAGGAGCGGCAGCGTCTCTGGCGACATCTCGACGCGACGATGCGTGAGTACTCAACCGAGGATCGGCTCGTGCTCCGCATGCGATTCTGGGAGGAAATGAGCGTGGCCGAGATCGCCCGCGCACTCGGCCTCGAGCAGAAGCCGCTCTACCGACGCATCGACCGTCTGCTCGCCGACTTGAGGCGTCGTCTCCTGAGTGCGGGGATTTCGGCCGAGCAATGCCGAGCGCTGCTGAGCGAGGCTGCGGCATGAGCGCGGATAAAGGCGACGTGCATCCATCTATAGATAGTATGAGCGGCTCGGCCATCGACCCCGAGCAACTGGCGCTGCTGCTCGAAGGGAAGCTCGACGCGCACGCACGCGCGAAGCTGCTCACGCAGCTCGACGCATCGCCCGAGTCGCTCGAGATCCTCAGCGACGCCAGCGCGGTGCTGCCGTCCCTGCCACGCTCGACTGCGTGGTTGAGAACACCAAGGTCGCAATGGCTTGCCATCGCCGCGGTGCTTGTCGTCGCTATGGTACTCCCCCTGCTCTGGATCTCACCGTCACGCACGCTGCCAACACCGGAGTCGGTGGTTTCCTGGCTCGGCCCGGCATCAGCCTTGGCGACCCAACCTTGGCATGCCTTACGAGGAAATGGCGAACAACTCTCGCGTGACCACCGAGCCGTGCGCGTTGGCGCACTGCTCATGGGCCTCGAGCTTCGCATTGCGAGCGGCGACACCTCCGCGGGCACGGCGGCGCTCCAGATCGCGGCGCTTCTCGATGGCTTCCCCGCGGGAAGTACCGCCGGCGACGCCTTCCGCGCTCTAGCGCAGTCGCCTAACGCCGCCGCGCTGCGCGCTGCCCGCGTCGCCGCCGAAGAGATGGCAGGGGAGCAGGCGGTTCGTGCGGGCGCCTGGCTCGAAGCGGCGCGGATCGCGGCCGGCCGTCAGGACCCCAGCTTCTTCAAGCGCCCGTCGACCTCGAGAGCGATTGATGTCAGTGGCGGTTTCGCGGCCGACGTTCCGACCGCCGACAATCTGCGCTCGCTCTTGCAGAACAAAACCTATAACTGGCCAGCGATCGGCCGTGAACTCGATACCCTCCTGGCTGCGGGAGCGCGCTAGCCCATCAACGATGTCCGCCCGCTGATGCCGAAAGTGGAAGCGGTTCTGCGCGAACTTGTGAAGATGCTCATGGACCGACTGGCGGCGCTGGCGACGACGGATTGGCCATCGCGCACCATGCTCGGAGTTGATCAGGCGCCGCCTTGGCCCAGCCCCCCGGTATGTCGGGAATTGGCACGAGCCGGCGGCGTTCGCCATCTGCCGCCTCGAACGCCAACCAACCCGTCGTCGTCTTCGAACGGGGGTGCGCTCGACGCTCTCGGAACCGTCGCCGCTCACGCGTCCCCAATGGGGCGCCCGCGTCCTTCTGACGACGCTCGGCGAGTGTGGGATAGACGTCCCAGACGACCCAGTATCGTCCGGCGTCGTCGGCGAAATCGCGGCAAGCCATCGTCGGCTATTCGGCGTGGGGGATAGCCGACTATATAATGCTCAGAGTATTGGTATGACCAGGTCGGGAATTTCACCGACGGACTCAGAACCGCCAGCCTCCGAGTTGACGCTCCGTCTCGGCGTTGTATCGGCGCGTCGTTCTCTACTCGCGGGCCGCCGATTGCCACGCGTTGTGGATGGCCACGTAGGTCGAATCTTCGTGCACCGCATGCGCGATGCGCGCGCCCGTGTCGAGCATCGCGGCCGCGGACACGTTCTGTCCTTGCGACCGCAGCACCGCCGCCAACTCCTCGCCAGCGAAGATGTACGTCAACGGGATCCCCACCGACGGCCGATCGACCCAACGCCCGAGCTTCTCGATCGCGCGCGGTCCCTGAAAGACATCCATGAACAGCGCCCGGGACCGCGGTAGGTCGAACCAACCCGAGCCGCGGATGGCGACGGTGTCTCTCGAGGCGGCGGTGGGCGGGAGAAAGAGCTTGCTCGCCAGTCCCTGTGAGAGCACATAGCGATCCAGACCTAACGACTGTGCATAGCTTCCCGTGGTTCGGCTGAAGTAGATCGGCCGCTGCGGCCAGCTGTCGGCGATCATGCGCAGCACAGCGATATCTTTGCGTTCGAGGATGCCCGAGCCGTTTGCCGCGCGCGGAAGATTCTCCGGCGACACCGTTGCGGTGAGCCCGGCCTTGCGCAGCTGCATTGGCTCGCGCAGCAGAACGTAATCCGGAATCGAGTCTGCCGCGGCGAGTGTCAGCCGAATCGGTGACCCGGTCGGTTTGGGCGACGCTCCGTCGCGATAAATGGCCGGGCCCTTGGCCGCATCGTACTGATAGATCGGTCGACGAATGATGCCGCGTACGTACCAATCGGTGTTGAGCAACGAGAGCACCGCGACCGTCACGTCCTTCCGGATGCCTTCCACCTCCTGGGCGTACCAGAGAGGGAACGTATCGTTGTCGCCATAGGTCACGAGCACGCCGTAGGGTTCCACGGAGTTGAGCAGATCATGCGCAAACGCGGCCGTCGTGTAGTCGCCGCTACGCTGAGCGTGTTGCCAGTTCGCGATGAGTGGCACGAAGGCCACGAGGAGCACCGGCGACGCGAGCAGCAGGCCCCGTCGGTTTAACGTTAGGCGCCGCCCCGCGACACGCTGTGGGCGTTTGGTCGTTGGCGACGTGGCATGCTGGCGTCGCCCGGGCCACAGTGACAGTGGAACGAGTACGAGATAGCCGGCGACGAGCAAAATTGGCGCGAGGGTCACACCGCCCCGCGCTAGATCGGCGAAGCCCAGGAGGAGCACCACGGCTGCCGACAGCGCCAGCAATCGGTCTCTGGTAAGCACGAATCGAATCATCATTGTGATCCGAAAATGCAAACGGAGGCCTCGCTGCGTCGAGCGCCAGTGAGTCAGAGAGTTGTCAGGCACTCACCGCTTTGACGCGTAGGTCCTCTGGGTTCGCGGCTCTGCCTGACAGCACAAGGCGGGCTCGGCGATCGCTAGTATGACACTCTCGTCATTTCGAGATTGCGAACGTCGAAATACAGGTGTTAATCGAGCGATTTTGCGGCTATTCCGCACAGGTCGATTTTTTGAGATGCCACTCGTGCCGCAGCGACCTGAGATGTTTCTATCCCAGGACGAGCAAAGAGCGGTGCGCCGTTGTGCCTAACGTGGTTACAAATTGAATCATCCAAATAGGTCGCGATTCGGGTTGGTCTCTACCGGAACGATTGCGAGATCCTTCTCAAGGCGAAGCCGAGCGGCGGCAATGGAAACGCAGTAGCGCTCGGCCACCGCGATCACGAGTTGATCTAGCTCGGCATGACTACGGATTCCACGCGAGCCTGATCGACTAGCGACAAGCAGCCGCACGCCTTCGTACGGCATCAGCAATTCGGCCGCGAAATGATGTGCGTGGATTTCACGCAGATCGTCACCAGTTAGAGAAGTGCGAATCTTGGACTCGGTTCGGGGACCAACAGTGAGTTCGGTTTCGCTGCATCGGCTAAAGAGCCGGAGCTCCGTCAGTTCGCTGCTGGGAAAGAAATGCGATCTAAGTGACGCAGCCGCGCGTTCCAGCTCTGGCATCGCCTCCAAGAACAGGTGCCCTAGTTCGTGCGCGATTGTGAATCGCTTTCGTTCTTGCGAATCCTCGTCACGAACGAAAATCCATCGGAAGAATCCGTTCGTTGCAACGCACAATGCACCCGCCAGGGATGCGTGCGTTGGGGACAGAGCACTTCCCACATCCACGCCATAGTCATTTTGCAGGACGGAGAAAACGCGGGCTTCGGATAGTTGTGACACGAACACGAGTTCGCAGTCACATGCCACACTCGCTATCTCCGCGACATCAACCTTGCGTTCAAGGTCAATCGCCGGTTGCAGCATCAGCAAACGGTGACGAAGCGAGGCAACTTCGCTTTGGGCCCGTTTCACATACGATTTCGCCGTCACGAGCTATTCATCGGTCGGCCGGCGAGCTGCGAGCTTCATCGGCTTCGTTCCAGCCGTAAGGCCGGTAGCCAGTTTTGCGCAGCGGATGGACTCGACTATGAGCTTGATGTCGCTAGCCGGGAGGGACTTTAATACCGACGGCCCGACAACATTGTGAAAGGCCATTAACGCGTCCGCGTATTCGAAGAACCTTTTCAGGGGAAGGTCGAAAAAAGGTTCTATCCGATGAAAGGTCGCACTATCTAGCCATTGCTGCGCCGTCCTCTGGACTCCTATCGTTTTGCCCCCAGAGTAATAGCACGCGACCGCTTCGCCCAATCGTTGGGGAGTTCTGCTTACGGGCGCTCCGATGCAGTAGATGAAGGGGCGAATGGTTCGATACTCCCAATTGCAATGCTCTTTGAACGACGACGCGCTCTCTGCTCCACTCGCCGCGGCTAAGAGTCGTTCGTCAGCATTATCCTCTATATCAGAAGAGTCGTTTCCGGGATCGGTCTTACAGCGCTCTTCTTCCAAGGGCGCAGCAAAGGCTTGGCTAAGGGACACGAGCTGTTTTGCAAACTCATCCCACTCCGGATGGAAACGAATACTCACAGTTCCAGATCGACCGACTCGAAGCTCAATCGCGCTTGCGTCGCTCAGTGCATAAGCGCGAAGCACATTGAGAAGATCATCCCGAGCATGCTCTGCGAGGCTACCCAATCTGCGCGCTAACATTGACGACGTGGTTGTGGATTGGACGTCAATGTGCAACACGAGTGGTACGCCAAGACCACTGTCGCTAGCGCTGAGAATCAGTGACCATTCGGTCGCGAGCCGCTCATCTTCGCTTATGGGGGCAACGTCGAAAAGCGGCTGAGAGCTCCAAGCCTCGTTGAAGGCGCGCAATACTACAAGCATCGCCGCAAGTCCCTCTTCTGCGCCGAAGCTCCATTGCGTGTGAGAGATCCAGATATCGCCCACCTGAGGAGGCGCATGACTCTTTGCGGAGCTCGAACTCAATGCGTCACGCTGGGCTCTAAGCAGCGCCTCGAGTTCAGAGTCGAAGTTTGTCATGAGTGACCGCCTAGGAATTCCTTTACCAATCACAATAATCTGGGGAATTGGGTACGGGGAAGGTTGTCGATTCTAAGAGATACACTTAGGTACTAACGCTCCAACGGCCGCAACTGTCCATACGAATCAATAGGGCAGGCTAGCCTACGGCCTTTCAATCGTGGAGAGCTCAACTATCCGGCCCTAAGTAACGGAGCTAATGCATCAAGGATTTGTCGCTGAATTGCTTCATTGCTAGCGCCAAGCAAACGGAACTGCCCCTGAATTGCGCGAAGCTCGTTCGCGGCTGTCGACTTGCTGATGCCCAAGCGCGCGGCAACTTCGCGCACAGTGATAGCTGATGGGTCTTCAAGCATGAGTTGGACTATGCTGCGCTGTCGTGGCGTAAAGACGCCAAGTGCTCTGGCTGCGAGGTCGTTCGCTTCCACTGCCTCGAGTGGATCTTGCACTGAGCCTGGTATCGCCTCCAGAGTCGCACTCGTTGCAGCACTGATTTCATCGCGTAGTGGAAAGCGCTCCTCCAGAATTGTCATCATCTGTCGCGGGGACAGCAGACGATCGAGGCCGGTGAGGAGAGAGCGAACTACGCGCTCAAGGTCGTGTGAGCTGATCCCGGGGGATTGCCTTGTTCCCGTCTCGTAATTCACCCATCCGATATCCTGCGGAACAAAGCGCGCGGCGTTCCGAAGCAATTCGTCGCTCGCCGTGGGCGGCGGGTCATCCTCCCAGTCCGCAAGGCCATAATATGAATGGGGTGGAACCCCCGCCAAGCGAATGAAGTCGGGCTGTTGGTCGAGCACATCGCGAAGGCGATCGAAGATGTTTCGGCTCAACGATCGGGGCCGCTCCGAGGTGACGTATCGCGTGAATGAGACCTCCAGATACTTCAGCGCAGCCAAGGTATCCGACGCCCCACTGATTGCTCGCGCGACTGCCCCCTTCATAATTCCGCGCTCGATGATGAAGCCTGAGACGAGATCGCTCACGCTCGCATCATCCCACACGCCTGACGGCGAATATGCGGTGGCCTTGTAGCGACCGCGGATTCTGTTTGTCGTATGCTGAGTGAGGTGCTTGTGCAGCCACTCCCAGATCCAGCCTCGAACATCGTTGCTGGCGAATTCATCCCGCAGCTCAGCGATTGAAGGTTGGATTGGCGTCATCGCGAGTCAGGAGGATAGGGCGTGCGAGTCGTCTCGTGCTTGATTCGGACGAGAAGTGAGTCAATGTCGTCGCGAGGCAGCCAGCCCAGAAATCCACCCGCGTTAAGATGTCCGACTAGAATCGTATACTGCCTCTCGAGGAACACTCCATCCTTGTCGAACACGGCGAGGCTTCCGCGACCGCTGAAGACAAGACCGCGCTGGCGTAGAGCAAACGCCTCAGCCTCCCCCGAGGGTCGCGGTCCATGTAACTCCGGTTTGAAGCTATTTCGGCAACACAGCTGGACTGTGCGCCCGAGCGCGATGCGCGATTTGTCGCACACCCCCGGTACCCCGCCGACGACGACGTAGGGGTGCGTTTTCAAACTTGGACTGGCCGGCCGAACCAACCGATCCGGCACGCGAAAGACAGCACCGAGAGCAACGTGTGGTCGAAGCGCGGCCCATCTCGCGTCAAGCGAATCCGCCTCGTCGGCGCTGCCATCATCATGTTCCCCTACCCGCAAAGTCGACCTCGCTCGCGAGTCGCTTCGTCCGGCTAACGAGAGCCTCTGCGGCCAGATCGAGTTAAGAGACCGCCGCCCTCACCGTGGCTGAATAGGCCAACGGAGCGCTCTGTCCAAAACCAAGTCGCTTGGACAAATCGCAACGACGCCCCCTTCAATCACGATGAAGGCGAGTGCTAGAGCCAACTGTTGTGCTGAGGAGCGACCGCGTCACCACTCCACGGCGCCGAAACACACGCCAACCGATAAACCAAAGGGAGAAACGAATGCCAGAGCACGCGAAGACCGTTCAAATCCACATCGACGGCCACCACTATGAAGTACCGGCAGTGACAACCGGTGCCACACTCTATTCCGTCGGCCAAGTCAAGCCGGAATACGATTTGTTCAGAGAGGTAAAAGGACCAGGCGATGATCAGTTCGTGGAGAATTCCACGAAAGCCATCGAAGTTCACTCCGGAGATCAGTTCTACTCCGCGAAGCGCACCCTAAACCCAGGGGCGTGAAAAGTGTCGGGAACCTTGGCCCTACTCCCACGGCGCGATCAGGAATATCTCATTTCAAAGAGTGTTGATTTTGAAATCAGTCAAGCGCCAGACGGCATTCATCTGACTATTGCCCGATTTGCGTTCCCGGACGGATACCGACCGAACATCGCGGCGTTGCGCATCATTCTGCCGCCGGGATACGACAACGCTAACCCTGATATGTTTTGGACTCGCCCAAATGTGTTGCTCTCCAACGGACAGTTTCCACGGACAGCCGACGTCTTACAGCAGTTCGGCGACGGGCTGTGGCAGCGTTGGTCTCGTCACTTCGCGGACGGGTGGCGACCTGGCATAGACGGAATTCGGACGTATTTGGCGTCTATTCGACGCGAGTTGGCTCGAGGAATATAGATGGACTACTCACTTACATTCCGCGACCAAGACTACGATGCGCTTTGCCGACATCTCTTCGAAGGGGCGACAACAGAACGCGGCGCGTACGTCCTCTGCAAATTGAGCCGGACGTCGGTGGAAACGCGTTTGTTGGCACGCGTGGTACTTGACGTCGCGAGCGAGGATATTGTCGACTCGAGTAAAGACCATTTGTCAATCCACTCACGCTCGTACTTGCGCGCGATGAAGATGGCAGTTGACCGCGAAGAAGCGTTCGTCTTTGTACATTCACATCCTGGCGGTTTTCCCCGCCACTCCGAGCAGGATGACGCCGAAGAAGCGGCGTTGTTTCGTACCGCCTACACACGCATTCACGGAGATGCGATTCACGGAAGTCTCGTGCTTTCGGCGCCCGATCGCCCAGTTGGGCGAGTATGGCTCGCGGACGGCTCGATTCATCAGATGAAACGAATTCGCGTCGTCGGTTCGCGTTTCCGGATCTTCCAGGAGTCTCTGCGAGACACATTGGTTGCGAGCTACCTCGATCGACAGGTACGAGCGTTCGGCGCTGACATTCAGCGGGTATTGTCCCATCTAACTGTTGGGATAGTGGGAAGTGGTGGTACCGGTTCTGCCGTTTTTGAGCAACTCGTTCGTCTCGGCGTCGGACGATTGCTTGTGGCTGATCCAGAGCGGTTCGAGAGTAGTAACGTCAACCGCGTTTACGGATCGTGCCTGAGTGATGACGGTGTTTCGAAAGTCGCAATAGCGGAACGCTCCGCCGGTCGTATCGGTCTTGGGACGTGTGTGACTACGATTCCGAAATCCATCACGTTCGCAAGCGTTCTGAAAGAGTTTCGCAATTGTGATGTGGTATTTGGATGCACTGATGATCAGTGGGGCCGATCGTTACTCACTCGCCTCGCCGTTTTCTACTGCATTCCAGTGTTTGACATGGGGGTACAGATTGACTCGGAAGACGGGTTGATCGAAACCGTTCAGGGGCGCGTCACCACCCTCTTTCCCTCACGAGCCTGCCTGTTCTGTAGGCAACGGATCTCACCTGATGCTGTGGCGGCGGAGACCTTACAGGCATTGAACCCATCTGCTGCTGAACGACTGCGCCAGGAGGGATACGCTCCGGAACTCGCTACCCCCGCTCCCGCTGTAGTCCCGTTCACGACCGCCGTCGCCGCTTCGGCCATCGCTGAATTCCTTCATCGCCTGACGGGATTCCTTGGGGGAGAGCGACAAACTTCCGAGGTCGTTCATCTCTTCAGCGATACTCGAGTTCGGACGAATGATCGACCGCCTTCACCTGAATGCTTCTGTGGACAGCCCCAGTACTGGGGCATCGGCGACATGGCTCCCTTCCTCGACGTCACATGGCGTCCCGAATGAACCTGCTCCGGTGGTTCCAACGACTATGGCAGCGCGCATTTACCAGACGCACGGAATTTTCCGTAAGGTACGTATCGTCAATGAACAGAATTCCGAATCGTCTCGGCCAACACATTTACGTTGTCGGCGATGGCGACAATGCAAAGTGGGCAGTTCTTGCGTGTCCGTGCCCGCTCCATGAACGAATCGACATCAACCTGATGCGTTCAAGACGGCCTTCCTGGCAGCTTCAGGTCACCCAAGGGGTGGTTACTCTGTCGCCGTCACTCAGGATGCCCGACACCGAATGTGGCAGTCACTTTTGGATCAAGAAGAGTAGAGTAGTCTGGGTTGAACACGACCAGATCCGCCGCGGCGCTGAAACTCGAGCATCCAGCGGATCGCCGCCACGTCAGCACTTCGGACAAAGTCCTGGGCGACACGGGCAGTGAATTCACCTGCATACCCGTCGCGGGTGCTCGAGCAGTCAGGTCTCGGGAATTTGCTCTAGAACCCTCATCCCAAATCCGGAATCAGGTCTTGGGAGAGATCGTGAGCCGTCGCGTTCTATCTCGAGATGTTCGAATTCCAGCGCACCCGTAGACAGCGAACGCACACGCTCGCCCGCCGCGAGACCAATGATTCCGCGCCGACGTGAGCGACTTCTCAACCGGCCGCGCCGGTCGTTGAAGTCCCGCCAGGCACCCAGATCCGAAGAATCGCCTCGATGATGTCCGCTCGGTTTAAGAGGCGGCCTCGAGAAGAACCCGCCAAGACGACCCGCGTTAGGTGATCCAACTGTCCATGCCTACGATCACCCACTCGCTGCCGAGCTGCATGAGATAGTATGTCGTTTCCGCATAGTAGAGCCACGGCGCCTGCTCTTTCGGCCGCGCCACTCGGCCTTCGCTCTTGATGGCGATGCGCGCGAACGGACCCACACGGGCGACGCCGCTCAGCACGAACAACGTTCCACCAACGTGAACGTCTTGCGCTTCCCAATCCTTGGCGGAAATGACCGCTACGAAAGGCGCCCACTTTGCGCGGACGGCCGGCGTTAGGCTGTCGGCGAGGAGAAGGGTCTTTTCGGCCGATACCTCACGCGACGGCATCGCGTTATTGAAAACCGGGTTCAGTGCCCGCCAGCGTTTCCCCCTGCCGAGCGCGGTGGCGATCAGCTGATCCTGAAGGAGTGTGGCGAGAGCCGAATCGGCAGGTGACACGTGGCCAGTGAAGAGGCTTTTGAGCTCCCTGGCGCCTAACGTACGCCGCGCGGCTGACGACGACCGGAAATGCGCGGCGACGCGGTCAGGCGATGGATGCAGCTCGCCCAGCCCGACGAGCATGTACTCGTAGACGAGTGTTGCCGAGTCGGAACGAGCGGCGACGAGCTTCCGGCGCAGCTCGCCGACGAGATCGCGCCCAGTGCGTGCAATGGTGAAGCGGAGCGCCGTCGCGTGACCTTCGTCGAATCGGAGCGGCGAGCTCGCCATCGTCTGCGGAATCTTCGCGCGCGCGCGCCATCTCCTGCTTGCCGCGTTTTCGCCATTCATCCAATCGAGCCACGCGTGAAAGTCTGCGTCCGGTGGAGGAATCGACGCATGAGTCGCGCTGGGCCATGTCGCCGCGACGCCGCGCGCGAGCGCGAGCGCTCCTCTGAAGAGCGCCGAGTCCGCCCTCGCGCGCGCGAGGAGCGTGTCGGTCCACGTGCGTGGATCGAGAACGAAATGGGTGACCAATCCGAGCTGACGGAGGCGTGGCTCGGTGGCTGTGCGCCATTGATTGGCGAGCATCTGGCACGCCGCGCGCGTGCACGCCCAGTGCGACGAGTCCGCGATGGCTGCCGGCGGTCGCGCGGTGAGGCCTCGCACGACGTCATCGTAGAATCCGGCTGGATCGACGCCGAACGCGAATGGCAGCCCCGGATCCTGCATGACACGAATGAGATCGCGCATCGTGGCGGTATCGATCGGGGCCGTGGAAGAGTCGTTGTACGGACCCGCTGCCAGTCCCCGCAGCATGTACGCCGAATCCCCCTGCTCCTCGCGCAGGCGATCGAGCCGTTGTATGAAGGCGGTGTCCTGGCCCGCCCACAAGTGCAGTCTGTCGTAAATGTCCGTCCACTCGTTAGGATCGCTCGTCGCGAGCCACGCGCGAACGAGCGAATCGCGCGTGGCCGTATCGCCGCGCGCAACGCGAGCATCTCCGCTGTCGGTGGCAACGATGACGACGCCTCCCGATCGGTGCCGCGTCTCCTCGCGCTCGATCGAGTCCTGCCGCGCCTTGTAGCCGCGCGCAGTGTACGAGACGAGGTGCCGTTCGATCTCGTCGCGTGCGGGCTTGCGGAACACGCGCCCGTCCGGATACCGCAGCTCCGCGATTCCGGTAAGCCGAGTGGTATCGTCGCGCATGCGCAGGAGGCCACGGCGAGGATCGAAAATCATTCGGCCGATGACGACGCCGTTGGTCGCTCGCGTGAACGCGATGTCAGCGCCGCTCGAGACGTCGTCGGTGAGCTCTCGCTCATCCACGCGAATTGCCGCGCTGTCGCGCACGATCCAGAGGTGTTCCCCACTGATCGTCGTATCGCCGACGATAACGCTGACGCGGACTCCGGCGACACCCTGGTGCTCGCCCGCGGAGTCTGCGGTAAGAGCAATACTGTCAACCCAGCGCGCACCCATTCGGAGTCGCGCCGGGCGAAAGGTGAAGGTGAGGTCCCAGGCGTAGGTGGCCGGAAGCGTCAGCCGGTCAGTCCACGGGTCGATGAGATCGAGGCGGGCATCGCCAATCCGGCTTCCGGTGAGCAACGGAAACGTGTCCCGTTGTTCGGGACTGCTCACGGTGACGCGAACGACTCGCCCGTTAGGCGCGAGGACCACCGTCGCGCGCGAATCGGAATGCTCGTCGATAGTCGAAAAGACCATGCGCATGCCCGCGGCGCCGCCCGCGTGCACCGAGTCGACGATGAGCCACCGGTCCGCATCGCTGTACGGCGTGAAGCGGGGATTCTGCCGCCCATCGAGACGACGCTCGTGGACGTGGACCTCGATCGCGCGAAATTGAGGTGATTGTCCCGCCACCTGCGCCGCGGCAGGGCTCGCCGCGCTGGCCACCGCCAATAATGTGCGCGCAGTCCAACGGTCCAGCGAAATCATGTCATCGCGAGCGAGGGCTCTAAGGCAGGCCCAGTTCTAGTCCCATCGTGCAATATGCTGATCTCGGAAATGAAGATGCTCGCATACCCAGCAAGCATGTTGTGGGAATCCGATTCGTGAGGACCTATTGGCTGCGATGACGCTTCGATCGCTTGCCCTCTTCCTTGCGAGACTGCGCCGCAGCTTGATCAGGGCGCGAGTCTTTCGCATTGCCTCCGCTCTGCTTGCGGAGGGCGCCCAACCAAGCTTTGAGTACTTCGTCAATCCGCATCTGCCCCCCCCGGATGCACGGCGACAACACCTTGAAATCGTCGAGGAACTCCGCCGCTTCTTCACGCGATGCCGCGGGTCGAACAGAACGCGGCAGCTTCTTTCCATCCATGGCGCCGAGTACTCGTTGAGTTACGACGCAGGGGTATGACCCGCCTTTCACATAGGGAAGAATCCTTGCCAGAGTCAACCGCTCCCGAGCGTCGGCTTCCCAGTAGACCGCGCTTGGCGAGCGGATGCAACCGATCTCGGGCATCGGGATTAGCCGGCCCACCACGAGAGTTCCTTTGTCGTACTCATGCTCCACGAGGTGCTCGTGCATCTCGTAGCGGGCACCGCTCTCGACGTCCTCGAGCAGTACCATACGAGATCGTTGCTGCCTCACGACGAAGAAGCCGCACAGCCCGACACTGACGCCCTCGATCAGCGCACGCTGGCGAGGAGTGAGCGCCGTCTCGGGAAGTCGCCGCGTGGCGGCCGCCGCGATCGTTTGGTCGTCGAGCGACTGCATTCTGCGATCGAAGAACACAAATTCCACCCTGCTCAGGTCATGGACGTCCTCCTCCAATTCGGTGCGCGGCCGAGCCGACCAGGTATCGAACCACCATTCCGCTGCCTGCCGCTCCAGCCCGAGGAGTGGGTCGATTTTGAACTCCTCCTCGAGAAGCCCGATCAGCTGGAGATACGATTCGACTGCCGCCAGCGCCGGATCGGTTGGCATCGCGAGCACCACCGGCGCACCATCTGGTGCAGTGTCGAATACCAACTCGATACCGCGCTCCTCGAGCGCTATCTCCCGGAGGAGAGCGCCCACGCTCTCGCGAAACGTTTCATCACGCGGGCGCTTTCTTGGAGTCGACGACCGAATCATCGCCAGGAAATCATGATACCACTCAACGCCCAGCTCGAGCCCCTCATGCATCGCCACCGTCTCTTCCGTCAGCGTGTATTGGTCCGGTGCTGACGTATCCCCCGCGGCACGCGCGAGCACCATCCTGCCGAGGTTCCACGCCCTCTCAGCGGAAGGCGCGGCGAAAGGGGATGAGCGCGCCGCGAGATGTAGCTTGCCTCTCCGCGGCATGGGCAGCTCTTTGTACACGCGCTCGAAGTACTCGGCGATGGCCTCGAAGGCCCGCGCCGAGGGCGGGTCGAGAGAGAGGAGAGTGGGCTGGATCTCGTTCATGACGGCGAGCCTCGTTCGAAGTTTGGGTCAGCCGTTTCATCCGCCGCACTACGATGCGCGCAAATGCGGCAAGATCAAGAGTGCGGTTAGAACGAGTACCGTCATCCTGAGCAACGCGAAGGATCTGCTGTTAGGTGGAGGCGCGTATCCGGCGTCCACCTCTTTCACAAACTGTCACCGGAGACGGACACGTTTCGAAGGGTCTTGACAGGCATCCGCGACAGCATGCGAAAGATCGATCATCTCGAATCGCTCCGTGCACCACATTCGCAGCGCCCTTCTGGCCGCGAATTTATGGTGCCGCAGTGCAAAATAGACGAGTACTTCGTGTGCCCCGGTGATCGACGAAAATGGTACAACATCAACGCTGATGAGCAGTTACAGAGTCGTCGCGCCAAGCTGTCGCCGTTAGGTCTTCTTGGAGGCTGATCGAGCGACGCCTGAGCACTACGCAGGCGCGCGCGCTGAAAAAAAATTGCCTCTTGCGCAAAAGGCCGAGGTTTGACTCAAGAGATATATAGAAACGTGGCGAAAACCGCCTGCCCGCGTTCGGCGATGATTCGTCGGTCACCGCGGATCGCGGTCCGGCCAGCGTAAACCCAAGCTCTTCGAGCGTCAGAGGCCCATCGCGACGCGCGAACTTGCTTGCACTATAAGGAAAGAGCCCGTCGGTGATCGCCTAACACCTACCGGCTGGCGACAAGTGGCACTCGCTCGCCGACCGCGGCCGATCACGCTGCGATGAATGCCGGCTCCCTATCGGCGAACGCCACATGACGATCGTCGAACGACACACGGCAATCGCCGAATGCCGTACGCGGACCGGCAGATGAGGAGCGACAATCGGCGAATGCCACACGCCTATCGTCGAGTGCCCTGTGCCAATCGTAGAACGTCACCCACCCGCCGGCGAATGCCACACGACAATCGTAAAACGTCGCACGACGATCGCCGAATGCCGTATGCGGCTCGTAAAACGCCACACGACCATCGTCGAATGCCATACGACGATCGAAAAACGCCATACGGCCATCGGCGAATGCCACGCGACAATCGGCGAACGCCATACGCGCATCGGCAAATGACATACGTCGATCGTCAAATGCCGCACGTCAATCGTCGGACGCCATGCGGTCAGCACGCGTTGCAATCCGACGACTCGTCCGGTTCATAGCGCTCCGCGCGCTCAGCGACTCGTCCGGCCGTGGTCCCGGCCGGCGAACGTGAGGAACGTCGCGTTCACGGCCCACCGCAGTTTACTCACTTCTCACTCCCCACCCCCCATGACCACAACCCTTCCTCACCACGCGCGGCCGCCACCTTTCGCCGCCACAACGCGACGAGGAGCAAATCGCTCGTCGCCACGCACAATTCCATACTCCTCGGCCATCGCGACGGACGCACGCGGTGGCTTCGGTTTTTTTCGCGTCCTTCACCGTTGTACTTCACAAAGGAGAAATACCATGCGGTCATCACAAGATGCGATCCTCGAGGCGCTCCTCCGGTCGCAACGATTCCTTACCGAGAACCAGGTGCAGCTCGCGAGCATTGTTGACATCACAACCGCGCGTCAGCGCTTGGACAACGCCATCGCCGGTTTCACCCTTCACGCCGTGGAGCAGGAGAGCAACCGCCGGGGTGGCAAAAGCGAGACTGAGAAGCAACGCAAGCTGCGCCTCGCACTACGCACTCAGCAGATGGCACCGATCGCCGAGATCGCACGCCACAACCTGCCTGCCGTTTCAGAGTTCAAGGCGCTGCGGATGCCGTCGCGCTGGACGAAGGGCACGGCGTTCCTCGGGATCGCCCGATCGATGCTCGAGGCAGCCAAGATCAACAAAGATGCGCTCATCGAGCACGGTCTGCCCGCGGATTCGCTCGACTTGTTCCAGAGCTTGCTCACGAAGCTCGAAGAGTCGGGAAGCGATCGCCAGAAGAGCCGCGGCCTGCTCAAGGCTTCGACGAAAGCGCTCCACTTCGAAGAGAAGGAAGGGCGGAGCGTGCTCAAAGTGCTAAACGCCTTGGTCACTCGCGCACTGGATGGGAATGTGGCACTGCTCGGGTTGTGGGACAGTGCACGGACGATTGCCTCGCCTCGTTCGGTAAGCACCGCAACGCAGTCGACCACCACATCGCCGGCGCCGGCCGCCACTCCGGTGGCGACCACCACCACGCCGGCGAACGCAACGACACCGCCGTCCACCGCTGCATAACGACCCACCAGGCCGCGCACAGGGGCGAAGCTGCTCCTGTGCGCAGCCGCTACCCGTAAGGAGGTCACGATGGATGCCTATATATGGAAGGGAGCTGCGCGCAGGCTGGCCGAGGGCGCGCTCGCGGTGCTGATGGCCCTCATCACGCCACTCCTCGAGAAGAACCCGGCCAAGGCGCTCGCGACTCACGCGAGCGCCTTCGTGTTTTCGATGTCGCGATTGGTCGTTGTCGCCTTCGCGACGGCGATGCTGCGACAGCTCTGGCAGCGAGGAGTGGGCGGCTGGCCCGACGCCACGCTCTCCATCGCGATCGTGCTCGCGCTGCCTCTCCTCGGCGCGCTCGACCGCGCGAGCCCCGAACAGGTGCTCGCGTTAGGCAACGCGCTCATTGGCCGCTTCGGTGTGGGTGACGTAAGCCCGCCGAGGTGGAACTACGCCGTCGAGCCGAACCGGTTCGACAATCACCGCTAACCCAATCAACCGTCATCCTGAGGAGCGTAGCGACGAAGGATCTGCTGTTCACTGCTGGAAAGCAGATCCTTCGTCGCTGTGCTCCTCAGGATGACAACAAGGAGACATCCCATGTCACTCATCATCCCCGGCGTGCACGTGGACCGGCGCGTCCACTCCCACGTCATTCAAGAACCGCTCGCCGCGCCGCGCGGCGGCGTGATGTTGCACTACGACGACTCGTCCGACGACGACGTGTCGCTCGAGTGGTTCAGCGACCCGCGGTGTAGCAACGGCTACACATGGCTGGTGCTCGACGACGGCCGTGTGATCGAGCTGGCCGACCCCGCATTTCGTACGCCGCACGCGGGGACCCTGTCTCATGCCGCGGGCGAACAGCGTCTACTACGGTATTGCCGCCGCGACCAACGGCGTCGTGCCGGCAACGCGCGCGCAGGTGGACGCGATTGTCCGCGTTTGTGTGTCGCTCTTTCGGCATCATCGCTGGACAGAGCGTGAAGCGCTGACGCGCATCGTTGGCCACGACGCGCAGGCAATCTGGACGCTGGAGCAAACACGCCTCGCGGGCATTCCCGACGCGAAGGGTCGCTTGCTCTGGGGGAAGCCGGGCCGGAAGGTGGATCCCACCGGCCAGCGTCACGACGGGCAGAAGATCCTCAACGTGAACGACGTCCGCAACCGAGTGCGCTTGCAGCTCCTCAAAGATGCGAGACTGGAGGTGTGCCATGCGGCCTAACCTCGAGGGCATCGCCGGTGCGCGCTTGATGGTCATCATTGTCGCGCTCTTGGCAGCGACGGTTCTCATGCTCCGCTCGTTAGGTACCAGGGAGCCGATCGCAACGACCGCCGAGAAGCGCCTCGAAGCAGCGGAGCTCGAGCGAGAGAGCACGGCGGCGCGCGCGACGGCTGTCGTCTCTCGAGCGGCCGAGGCGCGGGTCGCAACGAAGCCGGCCGTTGCGCGCGCGAACGCACTACACGAGAGGGTCCACGTCGTACGCGGCGGACAGCTACTCGTGGAGGATGCTGATGCTGGAAGATCCACGCTCGTGCCGGTGCCGTCAGTCGTCACCGAGCGGATCCAGGCTGACTCCGTCGCGATCAGCGCGCTCTCTGTGGCGTTGACGCTGGACAGCACGGCGATGGCCGCGCAGGAGGAACGGTTCGTTGCCGAAGCCAAGGTACGGGCAGCCGCGCATCTAACTATTGCGGCGCTCAAGCACGAGCGGCAACCACGATGCGGCAGGGGGTGCGGTATGGTGCTCGGCGCGGTGAGCGTAGTGGCGTTAGGCATCGCTCTGCGCTAACGCCCGCGTCATCCTGAGGAGCGCAGCGACGAAGGATCTGCTGTTAAAGAAGCCCTAACAAACCTTTGAAACCCATACACGCCGCGAGAGCGGCGGAGGTCAAAATGCGACGGTATCGGAAGCCTCGGATGAGCCGCGGTGGTGGAGTGCACACCGTGCCCGGCAAGATTCCGGGCTGGATCAATGAAATGGACGGCAAGGTGCTGAGCTGGCACCGGACGAAGGAAGAAGCGGTGAGTGCCGGCCGACGCCAGGCCGAGCACGGACGCGTGGAGCACACCATCCACAACCGGAACGGAGTCATCTCCGAGAAGAACAGCTACGGGAATGACCCGTTTCCACCGCACGATGGGGAGTGAGGCGGCTGTTAGGTGTTAGGTGTTAGGTGCTGGGTGCTGGGTGCTGGGTGCTCGGAAAGGCGCTATCCGTTCCGAGCACCGAGCACCGAGCACCGAGCACCGAGCACCGAGCACCGAGCACCGAGCACCCCCGCGCCCCCGCGCCCCCGTGCCCCCGTGCCCCCGTGCCCCTCGCCCCGCACCTCGCGCAAAATATTTTCGCCCTCGAGTACTGCTTTTCCAAAATGGCGGTGTCTTTCTATACGCATCGCACGAAAAGGATTCGTTACACGCCCGAAAGCACCGCCGTCCTGCCCTCTCTCACTGCGCCCCCGCGTTCAACCCATGTTGGAGGTTGCGAATCATGCTCCCCCTCACCCCACGGCTCCTCGTCTCGACGGCGACTGCGCTCGCTTCGGGCGAGTATCACGAGACACCCCCAGACCCGGACGGCAACCGCGCGCATGCCGACGCAGAGTGCGCAGACGCCAGCCTCCGGTTCGTGCACTTCGCTGGCTTCTGGTCCCATTTCGCTCTCGAGCGGGGCTGTTCCTCATGGCCCCTCCCGCAATCCGAGGGCTTCGAGGAATTGATTCGCCTCGCGCGGCAGCAGCAGGCGCTCGCGCCCACGCCTTCTCTCGGTGACGTCTTCCTCCTGTCGTCGGCCGCCGGGGATCGTTACATCCGCGCGGGAATCGTAGGGGTCGTCGAATCGATGACGATGATGCTGAACGGCGTGCGCGCGCACATCTGCACAACTATAGAAGGAGAGTTCGGCGTAGTTCGCGCCGGCGAAGCCGATCCTGGCATCACCGTGAGGTTCGTGAGGCGCCGACTGTCCAGCGCTTTCGGCGACTGCTTCATTCGTTGGTGCGATCTCGGCGCCCACGCATCGCCGGTCAACAAAGAGTATCGGGAACCAACGAAGCTCGTTGGCCCTGAGCGGGCCCGCCGACGGAAAGCTGCATGAAACCGGCGCTCCGATGGGCCATGGCGCTCGACGCTTCGCCACGTATTGTCATCGAGGATCGCTGCGCTCCAACCATCGAAGAGCGCACGATGCGGGAGTTCGAGCCATACTTGAAGCGTGCCGCGTCAAACATCGCCTTCGACTACCCGGCCGCCATCGACGACATGGTTCAGGAGGCGCTCATCACGATGGGGGCGCTCGACCTGAGCCGCTTTACGGAACGCGACGGCGCGTACCTCAAGCGCATCCTCCGCAATTGCATGATCAAGGCCTACCAACTGGAATGTCGTGGCGGCCTAACGATCCACTGGCCGAAGCACTCCTCGTAAGGCGCACACCGACCATAGATCTCCTCTTCTGGACGCGGCATAATGACCCTCCAGCGCCCTCTCAACCAGCCGCCGCCGTTCGCGCCTCCAGCAGGGGCGCAGCCGAGCGCGGAGGCCATGCCATCCGCTGACGAAGCCGCACTCGCGATGGCAAGCAACGAGAAATGGGACGCGTTCGTTAGGCGTCACTTTGAGAGGCTGTGCGGCTATGTGCGTGCGAACGGGGAGACAGCGGACGAAGCAGAGGATCGGGTGCAGAATGCGTTGATCAGCGCACGCGATCACGATGCGATCGCGCAGTGCGATGGCGACGACAAACGAGTCTACTGCTATCTGATCAAGGCGCTGCAGAATGGCATGAGCAACGAAAAACGCCGACTCCGTCGTCTGCGCAAGCGTCTTGCCCGCTATGCCAGGCGGCCCACGGCGATCTTTAGACCCACGCAGCCGGACGAGTACAGCGTCACGCTCGATATCAGACGGCAGCTCAACCGCGCCATCCAGGAATTGCCCAAGCGCTGCCGCGAGGCATTCATCCATACCCGCATCGCCGGGTTGTCGTACGCCGAGGCGGCGGATGTGATGGGTATAGATAAGAAGACGATCGACGGGCATCTGAAGCGGGCACTCCGGCTTCTCGCCCGAAGTCTCGCGAATGTCGACGATGACGACATAGTCAACGATCGACGCGAGCGAAAGGAGGACACGAGATGACTCGATCCGAAATACGACGCGTGCTCTCGCGGGAGACATATGACGCCGACGATGAGGCGGTCCTGCGTGCGGAGTTGAATGAGCCCGACACCGCCGACTATGGGCTGATCACTCGCTATCTCGCGAACGAGCTCTCCATGGCGGACCGCGAGCTGGTCGAGGAGCGTCTACGCACCGACGCGAAGTTCCGTCTCCTCGCCGAGCCGCTGATCACAATCTGGAACGTTCCCTACCTGCTCGACGGCAAACCCGATCCTGTCGTTGCAGAACGCGCGGTGGAGGAGTTCAGGAAGCGGGTCGCGCTGCGTCAGCGGAGGCTCACCAGATTGCGGCAGAAGAGCAGCGCGACGTGGGAGTACCTTCGTCCGACGCTCATCGTGCTCCTCTTTGGATCGATCCTTGGATGGCTGGAATTGCGGATCAACCCGCCGCGATGGTTCCCAGTACCGAGCACATACCTGCACGCCGACGCGCCGGAGAACGAGCGCCGCTCGGAGACGCTGCCTGACGAGACCCGGATGACGCTCGCACCCGGGGCACATGTGAGCTACCCGCGCCATTTCTCCAGCTCTGTTGAGCGTACGCTAAATATCGATGGTGAAGCTACGTTCACGGTTGCTCCCGGTCCACGCGGGGCACTCGAGGTGGATGGACCAGGTGTCGAGGTCACAGCATCCGAAGGGCGTTTCACGATCCAGGCCTTTGCGGCGGTGCCGTACGCGTATGTGAAAGTGCACGAAGGCCGCGCCGAGGTGCGGGCACGAACCATTTATG
>JBJMNO010000013.1:0-675798 GCA_045804225.1 Gemmatimonadaceae bacterium | reverse complement strand
TTTGAATGGGGCCCCCTTCGGTCCGCGCGTTGCTTAAATGGTTCGCCGTACTGGTGCCGTCCCACGGCACTTTCCCTCCCGACTTCCCCCGGAGCATTTCTCCCATGTCCACCATGCTGCGCGCACGAACGGGCTATACGCTCATCGAGCTGCTCATCGTGGTCGTCATCATCGGCATCTTGGCCGCGATCGCGATCCCGAAGTTTGCCAACACGAAGTCCAAGGCGTACGTCACCGCTATGAAGTCCGACCTTCGCAACCTCGTGACGGCTGAGGAAGCGTTCTTCTCGGATTCGACGTACTACACAGATGGCGCCACGCTGGTGAGCCGCAACGGCTTCAAGAACTCGTCCGGTGTCGGCGTACCGCAAGTCGTGACGGGTGCTGGTTACTGGTCGGCGACCGTGACGCACAGCCAGCTCAGTGGTGCCACTTGCGGTATCGGTGTCAACACGACGAACCCGACCATCTCGACGGCGGGCGACGGTGAGCCGAGCTGCTTCGTCCCGTAATAAATTTAGCGTTTCATAATCGAGAAGGGCTCGCGACCATAGGTCGCGAGCCCTTCTGGTTTCTTCGGGGCGGCATCTCTCGGTAGCTTTCCGTCATGCCGCCAATTCCGCCTCCGCGTATCGACGGATTTACCTCCACCACTGACGTGCCACTGTACTGGTGTGCCTACGGCGCCGAGGAGGGCGAGCGAATGGTGCTGCTGCACGGCGGACCGGGCGCAGATCACGATTACCTCCTCCCTCAGATGCTTCGTCTCGCGGACCCTCCGGGAGGTGCGCGACGAGAGCTGTTCTTCTATGATCAGCGCGGCGGCGGCCGTTCACGCACAGATTCGCGAGAGCTCGAAGGCCACGTCACATGGCAAACACACGTCGCGGATCTCGCGCGCCTGGTCGCCGAGCTGGGAACAGTTCCATTGACGGTCGTGGGCTATTCGTGGGGCGGCCTGCTCGCGTTGCTCTATGCGCGTGAGGCTGCCGCGGGTCGCGTCCAACCGGTGCCCTTCCGCATGGTGTTGATGGATCCGGCGCCAGTCACCCGCCGCTTTCGAGAACAGTTCGAAGCCGAGTTCAATCGTCGTCAGTCGAGCGTCGAGGTACGGGCGCTTCGCGACGAGCTCGCGGCATCAGGGCTTCGCGAGCGGGACATGGCCGCATACCGCCATCGCAGCTTCGAGCTGAGCGTCGCGGGCTACTTCGCTGATCCTCGCGCCGCGCGCGACCTCACTCCGTTCCGCGTCACTGGCCGCATACAGCAGTCGGTTTGGGAAAGTCTCGGCGACTTTGACCTGGTCGCCGACTCCGCCCTCCGCGCGATCGACGCCCGCACACTCATCGTTCACGGGCGGCAAGACCCCATTCCTCTTGCATCCTCCGAGGCGTGCGCGAGTGCCCTTCACGCTACATTGGTCGTCATCGACCAGTGCGGTCACGTGCCGTACGTGGAACAGCCAGACGCCCTCTTCGCCGCAATCGAGAAGTTCCTCACCGGCTCAGGCCACAGTTGATGCGCGCCAGGTAATGCCCCTTCACGACGATACCGTTCAGCCACACGTGACCACGATCGACTATCAGGGTCGACGGTATAGCGTGTCTTGCCGCATCGCATTCGACGGTATCGAGTACGTGGGACGCCTGTGGTTTGCGGACGACGCCTGGGACGACACCGGTATCCCCGATCGCGGCGCACTCCCGGGACGCGACCGCGATGAGGTGATGCACCTCGCCAAGCGACTGTCCACCGCGGAACTGGTGCTGCGCTACCGGCGCGCTCTCGCTGAAAAGCGGCGCTTCGTTGGTCTGCGTAAGGTCACTGAAGAGGTGCTCTCGAAGATCCGATACCTCAACCAGGTCGCGATCTCCATGCGCGCTGGTCTTCTCGACATGGATGGAGCCGCACAGGAGATCGATCTCACCGAAAAGCAGCTTCACGAGCTCATTGACCGGCTGAAGAGCTACGCGGGAGTAGAATCGTAGAGGGTAGAGGGCTGTGGGTAGAGGGTTGCGGGCGACGGCATAGCTGTCGCCCTTTTCGCTTTACCCCAATAGCTCTACCCTCTACCCTCTACCCTCTAGCACCTGCACCCCGGAATGGACAGTCGTACTGCCGCACACGTACTCTCTCAAATCGCTGCGTATCTCGAGCTGCGCGGGGAAAATCGCTTCAAGGCACGCGCATACGAGACGGCAGCGAAAGGCATCCTTACGCTCAACGCCGACGATCTCGCGCCGCTGCTCCAGTCCGGAGAGCTTGGACAGGTGCGCGGACTGGGTCCCGCAACGATCGCGGTCGTTCGCGACCTCGTTGAGTTGGGATCATCCACCTATCTCGACCAGCTGCGTGCGGGCACTCCAGAAGGACTGCTCGACATGCTTGCCATTCCTGGGCTTTCGCCCGAGAAAATTCACAAGATCTACGAAGAGCTCGAGATCTCGGACGTCGCCGCTCTCGAAGAAGCTGCTCGCGACGGACGTCTGGCGCGTATTCGCGGCTTTGGTCCAAAGACCGCTGAGCGCATCCTCAAGGGAATCGCTTTCTCGCGTGAGACGGGCGTCCTCGAGCTCTACCCGCGCGCTCGGGTCGAAGCCGAGCACCTCCTCATTCTCGTGCGCGAGCATCCGGACATCGATGAGGCAGTGATCGCCGGAGCGATTCGGCGTCACCGTGAGGTGGTCAGTGGCGTCACGATCGTTGCCCGTTGCCGGTCCAGTGCCGAACCAGAGCAGGTCGCAACATCCTTCACGCGAATTGCGGGTGTGAAGCAAGCATCTGGCGAGGGCACAGCCTCGGTCGAGGTTCATTTTGTGGATGGCGTACGGCTCAGCCTACGCTGCGCCTCGCACGCGCATTTCGCCGTGGCGCTTTGGCGCGCGACGGGAAGCGACGAGCATGTCGCGCTGCTGCACGAGCGCTTCGCCGAGCGTGGCATTCGTGTGGTTGGCAATGAGCTGCACGACAATCAGAACGGTGTCCTCGCAGTCTCTGATGAGCATTCACTCTATCGCGCCGCCGGCCTCGATTATATCGAGCCAGAGCTGCGCGAGGCGGAGGGTGAGGTCGATGCGGCCGCAACGCATATGCTTCCGCATCTCCTGTTGCTTAACGACATCCGCGGTGTGCTGCATTGCCACACGCATTACTCCGACGGCAAAAGCTCCGTCGCCGAGATGGCGTGGGGCGCCAAAGAACGTGGCTGGAGCTACGTCGGCATCTCCGACCATTCCGCGGCCGCGTTCTACGCCTCGGGATTGCCGCGCGAGAAAGTCCTCGCGCAGTTCGGGGAGATCGACGCCCTCAACCAGGAGATGGGCGACTCCAGCTTCCGCATCCTAAAAGGGATAGAAGCGGACATCCTTGCCGACGGACGTCTCGACTACGACGAAGAGCTCCTCTCGCAATTCGACTTTGTGATCGGATCGATTCACTCGCGCTTCGGTATGGATGGACCGGCGATGACCGAACGCGTTCTCCGTGCGCTGGACGCGCCGTTTCTCACTATTCTCGCGCACCCCACCGGCCGTCTGCTCCTGTCGCGCGAACCGTATGCGCTCGACATCGACGCGGTGATCGAGAAGTCTGCGGAGAACGGGGTGGCCGTCGAGCTGAATGCCGACCCGCATCGGCTCGATCTCGACTGGCGGCATCTGATTACCGCAAAGCGTCGGGGCGCCACCGTCGCACTCGGCCCGGACGCCCACTCGGTGAATGCGTTGGACAACGTTCTCGTGGGTGTCGGCATGGCGCGTAAGGGGTGGCTGGAGGCGGCGGATCTGCTCAACACGCGTGACGCCGACGGCGTGATTGCGTTCGCGCGGAAACGGTGGCGTTAGCTTTTCTGGCATGCGGAACAAACGAACGCCGCCGCGTGTGACCGCGAAAAAAGGCGCGCGCATCCGGTCATCGCGTCGTGCGCCCGCCACGAAGCGCGCGCCAGAGATCTTCGCCCGCCTTCGTCGCACCTATCCCGACGCGCACTGTGCTCTCGATTTTCAGTCGCCCTTCCAACTGCTCGTCGCCACGATCCTCAGCGCGCAGTGCACTGACAAGCGCGTCAACATGGTGACGCCCGCGCTCTTCCGTCGTTATGCAACTCCCGAAGCACTCTCTGTCGCGAAGAGCGAAGAGCTCGAGGAGATGATCAAGAGCACGGGATTCTTTCGAAACAAATCGAAAAGTCTGGTCGGCATGGCGACGGCGATCGCGGAACGCCATGGGGGCGTCGTTCCGTCGGAGATGGAGCAGCTCGTGGACCTCCCGGGCGTCGGGCGAAAGACGGCGAATGTCATCCTTGGCAATGCTTTCGAGCGCAACGAAGGCATTGTCGTCGACACGCATGTTACGCGCGTCAGCCAGCGGCTCGCGCTCACGAGCAACACCGATCCAGTGAAGATCGAGAAAGACCTGATGCCGCTCTTTCCGCGAGCCCAGTGGATGCTCCTCGCGCACCTCTTTATCGAACACGGACGTCAGATCTGTGTCGCCCGCATTCCGCGATGCGAACAATGTCCGCTCAGTGACCTTTGCCCATCGTCGAGAGTATAGGAGGAGACCTCTTCGAGACTTCTTTCTGACCTCGCTGATGCGCATCCGATCGATCGTTCTTGCCGTTCTGCCCATTGTCGCCGCTGGCTGCGCCCATGCCAATTCTGCCCCACCGGTCGAATCGGCCGCACGCATTGCCGGGCCACTCGTCCAGGGCGACTGTGTCGAGGCGCGACGCCGGGCCGCGCTCCAGCCCGATCTCGAGGTCGAACGAATTCCCGCACCCATCGCGATGAAGCCGGCGCCGTTTCAGAACGTGCCCGAAACGGCATTGCGCAAGGATGGGAGCGCCGAGATCAAGATCGATGTAGTCGTCGACACGCTCGGTCGCGCCGACATGAGGACTTTCAAAGTCGTGAAAGTCTCGAACAAATGGTTCTCCACCAACGTGCGGGCCGTCATCGGCAAATGGACGTTCACACCGGCGGTGCTTGCTGGGTGCAAAGTCCCGCGCGTCTATCATTTTATGTCGTCGCTGGCGCCCCGCGCGATGAGCTCCCGCTAGCGACGCATTCGCGGAGCGGCGGAGGTCACCGGCAGCGGCCCGTCGTGTCGATTGGCGTTATTCGTGATTAGGTTTTGGATGGCCTGATTGTATCACGGACCTTCCATCAACCTCACGTGAAACGCGCGACATTTGAAACCAACCGCGGCTCCATGGTCGCGGACCTCTACGAGAAGGACGCCCCGAAGACGGTCGAGAACTTCGAGAAGCTCGCCAACAGCGGCTTTTACGACGGCGTCAAGTTCCACCGCGTCATCCCTGATTTCGTCCTTCAGGGCGGTGATCCTCTCTCGCGTGATCTCCCCGCGGGCGATCCTCGCATTGGCACGGGCGGTCCGGGCTACAAGATCAAGTGTGAGACGGCCGGAAATCCCAAGACGCACGAAATCGGCTCACTGTCGATGGCCCATGCTGGCAAGGACACGGGCGGCAGTCAGTTTTTCATCGTCCTCAGCGACGCTAATTGCCGCCATCTGAACGGCGTGCACACAGTGTTCGGAAAGGTCGTGAGCGGCTTGGATGTCATGAAGAAGATTCAGAAGAACGACACCATCAACTCAGTGCGCGTCGCCTAACGCGACCAACCTTTCATCGCCATGGCTCACACGAAAACGCAATCGCATGCCCACGGGCCCACGCACGTGGCACGCAGTTCCGATATGGGCGCCGCCTTCGCTGGTCTTTTGATCGGTATGGTCGCGCTCCTCATCATTCTCGGCTCTATTGTCATGCTGACGAACAGGCACTATGCCTCGGAAAAGTCCGCGGCGGGAGCGGAGCGCTAACGAACGGGCGTTAGGCGAGATGTCTCAAGAACCGCCCGGGATCGTTCAAGAAATCGCGCGTCAGCACCACGTGATCCAGCTCGCCGAACGGTACGGGCGCGATCGGTATTCGATCGCAGCTGTAGATGACGGCGCCTGGTAAGGCCAACAAAATCGGCGAGTGTGTGGCGATCACGAATTGCGCGTCCTGCGCGACCATGTCGTTGATCATCGCGATCAGCGCGAGCTGACTCTGTGGTGAGAGGGGCGCCTCCGGCTCATCCAACAGATAGAGCCCGCCAGGGACGAATCGCGACGCGAAGAGACGCAAGAAGCTCTGCCCATGCGAATTGGCATCCAGATCCACCCCATACCGCCGCTCCATGTCCGCGAGCGACGCACGCATCGGGAGCTGCGCCAGCGCTTTAGCGTGTGCTGATCGATCCTGATACTCGATCTCCAGCTCGCCAAGTCGCGCAAGGAACTCAGCTCGCATTTTCGCCAGTGATTTCGTGAATCCAAAGAAATCCTCGGCTCTCAGAAAGAATCCACGACGCGTTCGTTTCCGCCAGACAAGCTTGAGGGCGCGGCCCAACGAGCGCTGAGCCTCAAGTGTCTGGTCGTCCGACACGCCGATGGTGCCGACTGTCGGCAGCGCCGCCGCCGCCGCGAGCCCCTCGAGGATCGTTGATTTCCCCGAGCCGTTTTCTCCGACGAAGAATGTCACCGGTGCATCGAGTGACAGCTCCTCCAAGGCACGAACGACGGGAACGCTGAACGGAAACCGGTCGGCGTCCCCTCCCGGTGGCATCGATTTGCGTACGTACCGAAGGTGTGGCATCGAGTCGTGCGACCGGAGCTAATCGTTCAACGATGATCGCTCACAAAGGCGTGGCGACGATTCTGTTCTCGTGTTCTATTCTCCCGACCACTCAACTCCCACCAGCCACATGTCTCTTCCGTCCCGTGCCGACGCATTGGCACTCATGCACGAGTTCACGGCGAGTGAATCGCTGCGGAAGCACATGCTCGCCGTCGAGGCCGCCATGCGCGCCTACGCCGAGAAATTCGATGAGGATCCCGAACGTTGGGGTCTCGCCGGCTTGATCCACGATTTTGATTACGAGCGCTATCCGAACGCCTCCCACTCTAGCACGGAAGAACATCCGGCCGAGGGTGTGCGCCTTCTTCGGGAGCGCGGCTGGCCGGAAGACATTCTGCAGGCGATTCTCGGCCACGCAACGTATAGCGGTGTCGCTCGTGAAACGCGAATGGCAAAAGCCCTTTTTGCCGTGGACGAGCTCACCGGACTGATAACGGCGACGGCGTTGGTTCGGCCGTCGAAAAGTCTTCACGAAGTGGACGCGCGTTCAGTGCGAAAGAAGATGAAGGACAAGGCCTTCGCTCGTGGCGTGAATCGCGACGACGTGCTCCTGGGAGCACAGGAATTGGAGGTCGACCTCGACGCGCACATCCAATTCGTGATCGACGCCATGCGGGCCCGGGCAGCCGACCTGGGTCTCGACGGCCTCGGTACCTGAAGTGCCGCCCGCCCGTTTCAACGCTGGGCATCCGCTCCCCGTACATGGAGTGGACATTGGTAGGAGTTCACAGAGCGAGGATGACCGTCGCAACCGCAGTCCAAACGACCTTCGTGATGCCGCCAGTTAGCGGGGATCCGCGAAGGGGCTCGGACGAACGGGCGCTCGTAGTGTCGGCCCAGCAAGGGAATGGCGAGGCTTTCGCTGGGCTCGTGCGGCTGCACCAGCGACGGGCCTATGCGGTCTGTCGCGCCATCGTGCTCACTCACGAAGACGCGGAAGACGCGGTGCAGGAGGGTTTCCTCCACGCCTTTCGTGCGCTGGATCGGTTTCTCCCTGATCAACCGTTCGGGGCTTGGCTCTACCGCATTATGGCCAATGCGTCGCTGGATCTGGTTCGGCGCCGCAAGGTCCGGGATGCGGACGAGCTGTCAGAGTCCTCGCCTGCTCCCTTTCGGGATCCAGGCGAGGCGGATGAGCTGCGAAGACGATTAGGCGCTGCACTCACGCGTCTCACTGAGCGCCAGCGGTCGGTGATCGTCTTACACGATGTGGAAGGGTTCACGCACGGCGAGATCGGCTCGATGCTCGGGATCCCCGAGGGCACGGCACGCTCGGATCTTCACCATGCGCGGGCGGCACTGCGCAAATTGCTCAAGGATGTGCGGAGCGACGTATGACGAATCGCACGATACATAATGACATGGGTGACGAAGAGGTGACGCGGGGTCTGCGCGCCCTCTACGCCGCGCCTGCCGGTGAGCTCTACTGGAACGATCTCGAGGCTCGCATCATGGGCCGCATCACCGAGGTCGACCTCGGCTGGTGGGCGGAATTGGATCGTTGGGCTCGACCCGCGCTCCTTGCCGCCGCCATTCTCATTCTCGCGGCCGGCGTCGCGATGTTCCGTGCCCATCAAGTCGAGACAGAAACCGCTTATGAGAACATTCTCACTCCGAGTCCAGTACCAGTGGAGACGGTGATCCGGCCGACGCTCGAGGGTGATCGGGAAGCGTCGCTTCGCGACGTGGTTGGACATAAGGACAGAAGCAACGGGAGACCATAATGCAGCGATCGAAGCAGCAGGCACTCATGTTCCTACTCGGCGCCGTGCTGGTCGGTGGCGTGCTCGGCTTCTCGGCCGAACGCGTGATGCTGCACACCAGCAAAGACCATTCGTGGGCGGCGCGAACGGCGATGTACGACGACCTCGATCTTTCGCCGACGCAGCGCGCGGCCATGGATTCCGTCATCGACGAGAAGAACCGTCGCGTCGACTCTTTGCTCAAGCCGGTGAAGCCGCAGATCGACAGCGTGCGGGCCAATGCAAGGACGCAGTTCTATCGCATCTTCACAGCTGAGCAGCGAGCCAACTTCGAGACGCGCGTTCGTGAGGATTCGCTGCGACGCGAGCAAGCCCGAAGCGCGCGAACACGAGGACAGTCTGCGTCGAAGTGAGACGCAGCGCACATTGGAGCAGAAGGGAGAAATGAAGAAGACACTCATCACACTGCTGGCGATCCCCTGCCTCGCGCGGGGGATTTCCGCGCAAGGAATGCAGATCGTGCCGGCGGGTGACACGGTACATCGCGTGTCGATCGACAGCGATTCCGCTTTTCATCCGATCGATCTCCAACGCGCGATTCAGCTCGCGCAGCGGAACGCCCCGGCCGCAGTACAAGCCCGCGGACAGATTCGCTCCGCGAACTCGTCGGTCAAGGCTGCGTACGCGGCGCTCTTGCCAGGCGTCGCGCTCTCGCTGGGTCAAGTGAACCAGTCGGGCGACCGCATGGATGCGCAAGGACGCATCGTGCCCTACGCCGGACAGCAGCCGTGGTCGTACTCGACGGGACTCAATGCGACCATGCGCGTGTTCGATGGTGGACGCAATTGGAGTCAGATCTCGCAGTCGAAGGCAGAGGTCAACTCCGCTGAGGCAAACGACGTTGCGCAGCAGTTCAACGTCGCGTTGCAGGTAAAGACGCAGTATTACGCGATCCTCGCCGCGCGCGAATCCGAGGCCGCGGCCTCGACGCAGCTCGATCAGGCCGAGGCGGAGCTCCGTGCGGCCGCAGCTCGCGTGCGCGCCGGCGCCGCTACGCTCTCCGACTCGTTGCGGTCCGTCATTCAAGTAGGTAATGCTCGGCTCGCGTTGCTCACCGCGCAGAACAATCTGCGCATTGCCAGTGCGGCTCTTACCCGTCTCGTCGCCGCTCCGTATCTCGTTACGGCGGCAGCAAGCGATACGCTCGAACCAGCGCTGGCGCCCATCGATAGCGCGACACTCTTGCAGCTCGCGGAGCGGGGGCCGGCTGTCAGTCAAGCAACGGCACAGCTCGCGTCGGCGCAGGCGGCGGTTCGTGCGGCACGGGCCCCGTATCTGCCCACGGTTGACCTTACGTACTCGAAAGCCGGCAACGGATACGATCAATCGTACGGATTGAACAAGCCCTTTGCCTACTCGAACAGCTTCCGCATCGGCGCATCGTATCCTCTCTTCAACAATTACCAGCGCGAGAACGCCCTTACTCAAGCGAAAGTCGCGGCAGACAACGCCGATGCCATTTTGCGGGACGCACGTCTCGCGGCGCAGCAGAATCTCGTACAGCAGCTCGCGTCACTCCGCGCAGCGCTGGAGCGCATCCAAATTCAGCAGGCATCGGTGGCATCCGCTGAAGAGGACCTGCGAGTCCAACAGCAGCGGTATGCTCTTGGCGCCTCCACGCTCCTGGATCTTCTCACGTCGCAAACGACGCTCGACCAACAGCGTGCCGCACTCATCCAGGCTCGCCAGGATTACCGCATCGCTCGCGCACAGATCGAAGCGATCATCGGTAAGGATCTCCAATAGGTAGAGGCAGTCCATAGCTGGAAGCTTCTGCTTCTAGCTATGGGACTGTACTTGGCTGCTTTTCAGCGCTCCCCCACGCTCCCGCGTATAATCCGGGATGTCCTTTCCCACCCGGAGACCCCTCTCGTGAAGCGAATTATCGCGCTGGCGCTCACCGCCGTTCTCGGTGCCGCCGCGTGCGGCGGCAACAGGGATAAAGCGCCATTCGTACAGACCGCGCTCGTGACGCGCCGTACGATCGTCATCGACGCGGAGGCAACCGGCGCGGTCGAGCCCATCAACGTCGTCGAGGTGAAGTCGAAGGCGTCTGGCCTCATCACGAAGATGCCGGTAGAGACGGGCTATCTCGTGAAGCCGGGCGATCTCCTCGTGCAGATCGATACGCGTGATGTCCAGAACCAGTACAATCAGGCGGAAGCGGATCTGAAGGCTTCGCAAGCAAAGCTGCAGGTCTCCGAGCAGCAGAAGAAGCGCAGCGATGAGCTTCTCAAGGCGCGCGTCATTACGTCGCAGGAATTCGAGGGCGCGTCGCTCGACCTGGAGAACTCCAAAGCCGCCGAGATCCGCTCGGCGGCGAATCTCGATCTCGCTAAACAGCGGCTCGAGGATGCGACCGTCACCGCCCCAACTGCCGGCACCATTCTCACGAAGACGGTATCGCTTGGTCAGGTCATCACGTCGGCAACCAGCTCGGCGACTGGCGGCACGACGCTCCTCACCATGGCGGACCTCGGCCGCGTCCGCGTCCGGGCGCTCTTCAATGAGACCGACATCGGCCAAGTGCGGCCGGGTCAGACGGCGAGTGTCACGGTAGATGCGTTCCCCGATCGCCGTTTCCAAGGTGTCGTCGAGAAGATCGAGCCCAGTGCCACGATCCAGCAGAACGTCACGATGTTTCCGGTGCTCGTCACGCTCGACAATTCGGAGAGTTTGCTCAAGCCGGGCATGAACGGCGAGGTCGCTGTTCTCGTCGATCAGGTGAATGACGTTCTTGCCGTACCTAACGACGCACTGAAGAACGTGCGCGAGGCCGCCGCTACGGGGCAGATGCTCGGACTCAATTCGGACAGCGTCACCGCCGAGGTGCGCGCGCAGATGCAAAGCGGCTTCTCACGTCGGGGCGAACCCGCGCAAGAGGGGAGTGCGCGAGTGACCGCGACTTCACGCGGCGACGTTGCCCTCGCGCCGCAGCAACCGCAGGGTCAGCAGCAGCCGCAGCAGGGATTTGGTCAGGGACGACAGCAGATCGAGGTGACGGACAAGCAGTGCGCCGACGTGAAGGCAGCGCTGGCGAAGAAGCCCGATCTACAGAAGAAGCTCGATGACCTGCGCACGAAGGCACGATCTGGCGAGCTCGATTTCGCGTCGATGCGCGATCAGAGCGAGAAGTTGTACTCCAGCGCGGGCATCGACATGCGCGTCGCCGGCGCCTGCCGCCGCAAAGAGATGCAAGCCAACGGCGGTGGTATGGGCGCTCCGGCTGGTGCTGCCAGTGGCGTTGCACAACGAAATGGCACCACCCAGGGCCAGCAACCGGCCCGGGGTACTCAAGGCGCCCGCGGGAACTTGCAGCTGTCCACTCCGGAAATGGGAGGCATGACGAGACGCACCCATCCCGGTCTCGTCTTCGTCGCCGACAGCGCGCACAAGACCTATCATCCGCGCGTCGTTATGCTCGGTGCAGCGAACTTTGACTACACCGAGGTCGTCTCCGGCTTGAAGGAAGGTGAGCGCGTCGCGCTCCTCGCGTCGCTGGCCCTTCAGGCTCAGCGCCAACAGCAGAACGACCGGATGCGCCAGGGCATGGGCGTCCCAGGGTTGACACCTAATGCCGGTCCCGGAGGCGGGGCGGGTGGGCGGCCTGGTGGCGGCGGAGCCGGTGGTGGTGGCGCACCTCGCGGCGGCGCCCGCTAGGAGAAACGGCGAGCATGCTCTTCGGGGAAACGATCACCGTTGCACTCAGTGCGCTGCGCGCCAACAAGCTGCGCTCGGTGCTCACGATGCTTGGTATCGTAATTGGTGTCGCGGCAGTGATCGCGATGATCGCGCTCGGTACTGGAGCGCAGGCGGCTGTCAAGGACCGCATCGCAGCGTTAGGCACCACGCTGTTGACTGTGAATCCAGGCCAGCAGCGCGGCTTCGGCGTGGCCATCGCCGACGCGCAGGCAAAGCTGACGATGGACGACGCCAAAGCACTCGACGAGCGCGCGACCTCTCTGCTCGCCGTGCAGCCGGAAATGAATCGCAGCCTTCAAGTTCAGTGGGGGAACAAGAACGCGAACACGTCCATCGTCGGCACGTCGGCCAATTATCTCGAGGTGCGAAAGTACGCGCTCCACTCCGGCCGCATGTTCACGTCGGCGGAGGACGAGGGGCGCCAACGCGTTGCCGTCGTCGGCCCAACGGTCGCTACGAACATGGGGCTCGATACCCCAGACGCGTTGCTTGGCGAGAACATCCGCATTCGCGGAATCCAGTTCACTGTCATCGGCATTCTCGAATCGAAGGGTCAAGCGACTCCATTTGGGAATCCCGATGACCAGATTCTCATCCCGATCAATACCGCGCGCTTCCGGGTGATCGGCAGTGATCGCCTCCGGTCGATCAGCGTACTTGCCTCGAGCGAGGACCGTATACCGGAAGCCATGGCGGACATTCAACGTGTCCTTCGTCGCGAGCACCGCATCCGTCAGGGTCGCCCAGACGACTTCCAGATGCGCAGCCAGGCCGACTTCCTGAACACTCTCGGTGAGACGACGCAGGTGTTCACCTTCCTCCTCTCGGGCATTGCCGCGGTGAGCTTGCTCGTCGGCGGCATCGGGATCATGAACATCATGCTCGTCTCGGTCACGGAGCGCACCCGTGAAATCGGCGTACGAAAGGCGTTAGGTGCCACCCGCCGCAACATTCTGCTGCAATTCCTCATCGAGGCTGTGGTGCTCTGCTGCATGGGTGGCGTCGTCGGGATACTCCTCGGCGCCACCGGCGCCACGGTGATGAGCCGGACCGCGGGCTGGAATACACAAATCTCGCCCGCCGCCGTGGGCCTGGCATTCGCGTTCTCGGCGCTCGTCGGCGTTCTTTTCGGCGTGTGGCCTGCTCGCCGCGCCGCGTCACTCGATCCAATCATCGCCCTGCGCTACGAGTAGCACGATCGCCCAGTGAGCGAGGCAAGTTCTCTGGGCCGCTCACTTGCAGAGAGTCGTTGACTCGTTAGGCGACCGATCTGCCCGAACCTCGCGGCCAAGATTTCCGATCTGTCACCTTTCGCGACAGTCGGGCGTCGTGTCGTGCACGCAAAGTGAGCAATATCACATGTGCGACATGACGGCGAGCGCTATCTCCAATGCGCACGACGAACGGCGCGGGCTTGCTTGGTCGCGACGACGACGCGCATAACGATTCGACCAATCGCATAACGATTGTCGCGATGTCGCGACACGCCGGGCCTCTGCCCAGCGCCCTCTGGAGAATTTCGATGCGGAAACGTCTTCTTGGATTCGTCGGCGTCGCCCTGATCGCTACCGCTGTCATTGCCGGTTGCAGCGATCGCTCACCCGTCGCTCCGCTACCCCCTGCAACAACGCCATCCATCGGCCAGCCGTCCAACAGCCTCCTCGGCGGATTGCTTGGCGGTGTCGTTGGCACAGTTGGCAGATTGCTGAACATCGTCGTGTCGCTCGTGGAACGACCCACTGCTCTTGGCCAGGACATCGTCTGGTCGTTCGACGCTGGTCCGGCTGGAGCGCTCTCGGGCAACAAGGCCGCGGGTCTCTCGATCGCCATTCCGCCCGGCGCCCTCGACCACAATGTCCGCATTACGGTCACAGCGCGTGCTGGTAATGTCTACGACTACCACTTCGAGCCCGAAGGTTTGCAGTTCGCTAAACCCGTCGTGCTCACGCAGGATGTCTCGGACAACTCGCTTCTCGGCGGCTTGCTCGGCGGACTCCTCGGTGGAAACACCAATAGTAGCTTGCGCGGTGCGTACTACGCCGCGCCTTCGATCAAGTACGATCCGACCACGAAGCAGGCGACCGTCAATGAGATCGAGCCGACCGTCACCATCCCCGGCTACGTCAGCTTTCAGATTCGGCACTTCTCCGGCTACGTGGTCGCGTCGTGTGACAACGGCGGCTTCGGTGGCTTCTAAGTGGCCCTCGTGAACTCGCTGCTAGTCGGCGCCTGATGAAGGTCGCCAACGCATCCAGCGGTGCTTCGGCCGCCGAGACGCCCGCGTCTCGTGCGGCCGAAGTGCTCCCCACCAACCTCGTCTCCGGACTCATGAGCGAGGCCGAGCACGCGGAAGCAGCCGGGCATCGTGAGCTGGCGCGGCGGCGTTACGAGAGTGCCCTGTACCTGTTGCGTAATCCAGACGGCGGGACCAACGCGTCCGTCATCCTCCGTCGCATTGGCCGTCTCTATTTCGATGATGGCGATTTCGCGGCCGGCGTCGATTGCCTAACGGCTGCGCTGGCGACGGCCGAGGCGCTTGGCGACCAGGCGCTTGTTGCCTACGCGAACAACGTGATGGCGATTGGCCATTGGCAGCGCGGCATGCTGGAAGACGCGGAACGTCTCTACGCAGCCGCATATCGTGCGGCGCGCGAGGTCTCCGACACCAAACTCGCGGCGATGGTCGATCAGAATCTGGGCATCATCGCCAACATGCGGGGCGATCTGCCCCGCGCCTTGCGGCATTACGAGGCGAGCCTCGCTGGTTATCGTGAGCTCGGTCTCGATGAGTTCATTGGCAAGCTCCTGCCCAATATGGGGCTCGCCTACGCCGATCTCGAGCGGTGGGAGGAGGCTGAGCGCATCTATCAAGAGGCGCTCGCGATCTGCGCCGCGTGTGGCGACGTCAGCACGGCGCTCATGATCGAAGGGAATCGCGCCGAGGCACAAATCGCGCGCGGCCTCTTTACTGACGCGCGGCTTGTCTGTGAGCGAGTGCTTCGACGAGCACAAGCGCTTCACGACGCCCGCGCCGTTGCGGAAGCGCAGAAACACCTCGGTGTGATCTCGCGCGAAACGAACAGGCTCGACGCGGCGGATTCCTTTTTGCGGCTCGCCTTCACTTCCGCATCAGAGCGCGCTGACTTACTGCTCGCCGCGGAAGTCGCGCGAGAGCAGGCGGAGCTCTACTCCGTCATGCGTCGCGAGCGCGAGACACTTCAGGCACTCAATACGTCGCACCGTCTGTTCGGTGAGCTGCGCGCCCAACGGGACATCGCCGACATCGCGCGGCGCATGCGCGGCCTCGAGCAGCGCTTCTATGACATTGTCAGCGCCTGGGCACGCTCGATCGAATCCAAAGATCCATACACGCTGGGTCACTGCGAGCGCGTGGCCGACTACGCCTGCGCGATTCTACGCGCGCTCAATCCCGACCCGAGCACGCTCTTCTGGTTCCGTATCGGCGCGCTGCTTCACGACTTCGGCAAGATCAATGTCCCAATCGAGGTGCTGAACAAGCCGGGGAAGCTCACTGCCGAGGAGCGCGCGCTCATGGAGAGCCATCCGGTCGCCGGCGTGGAGCTGCTGAAAGACGTAGAGTTTCCGTGGGATGTCCTACCGATGGTGCGCAGTCACCATGAGCGCTGGGACGGCAAAGGATATCCCGATCGCCTAACGGCAGACGCCATTCCGCTCTATGCACGCGTGCTCGCGCTCGCCGACGTGTTCGACGCGTTGACGACGGACCGTCCGTACCGGCCGGCGTTCTCTCCGGAGGACGCATTGCGTATGATGCGAGAGGACTCCGGCAAATCGTTCGACCCGACACTTTTTCCGGTGTTCGAGCAGCTGGTTCCGTCATTTCAGGGATTTGCCGCGGCGGCCGCGGGCAGAGCGACCGAGGTCAAAAGAGCCGCCGCTTGAGTTTAGTCAACTCTCAATTGAGATGGTTTGTTACGTCTGAAAGACCGTGATGAGCATCACGGCCCGGGAACGGTACAAACGGTTATCTCCTGTCGTGTTCGCTTTGATGTCTACTCGATATCTGGCCGACGAAGAACCGCTGACCTGAGCGTGGGAGCCGATGATGTTGAAGCGCCTGAGAATCGCACATGTTGCCATCCTCGTCGCCGCGGCGATCATTGTCGTCGCTTGCGGCGACCAGGCGCTGCTCGTGTCGCCCCACATCGCGAGCGCTCCACCGTTAGGCGTCGTTGCCGATCCCGAGGGCGCTCCGGTGCACCCGGTGAAGCGACAGGCCGCTCTCCTCGAAGATGAGAGCTGGAGCTTCGATGTCGGGCCATCCGGAACGACCGTTCGCTATCCGTCGGCTGGGTTGACACTCACCGTACCACCCGGTGCGGTCGACGCGCCAACGCATATCACCGTGATTGCGCTTCGTGGAGCGGCGCTCGCATATCGCTTCGAGCCGCACGGAATCCAGTTCGCGCAGCCGCTCGAGCTTCGGCAGTCGTTGCATGGCCTGCAACTCGGCAAGGAGGCGTTAGGCGTGCCGCAGCTGTTCGCCGGGTATTTCAGCGATGATTCCTTGGCCACCGACGCCGTGAGCGGCGAGGCGCGAGTGTTCGAGATCCTGCCCGTCCTGATCGATCTCAAGCACCACGACGCAATTCTTTCCGTCCGGCATTTCTCGGGCTACACCGTAGCGTCGGCGGCCGCGGATCCCACGCTCCCCGAGATCAACGGAGACCGCTAATGCGGCCGACGAGCGCGTCGCGGCGTGCAACGCGCGGGCGCCACGCGAGCGCGGTCGGCACACTGCTCGACGAAGCACATCGCGCCGAGCGCGCCGGCCAGCGCGAGCTGGCGCGGCGCCGCTACGAGAGCGCCCTGTACCTGCTTCGCTCCGATACGGAAGCCGACGAAGCGTCCATGATATTGCGCCGCATCGGCCGGTCGTATCTCGATGACGGTGATGTCGATGCTGGATTGGACTGCGTTGCGGCGGCCCTGGCCGTGGCCGAGGTGCGGGGTGATTCCGCGGCGATCGCGAACGCGACGAACATCATCGCCATCAGTCATTGGCAGCGCGGCCAGCTCGACGAAGCAGAAGCGCTGTACCGTGAAGCTGGACGCATGGCACAGATCGCGGGTGACGAACGCCTCGTCGCGATGGTCGAGCAGAATCTCGGCGTCATCGCGAGCATGCGCGGCGACGTGCCCCGAGCACTGCGTCACTACCGCGCCAGCCTCTCCGGCTATCGTGCGCTCGGACTCGATCACTGCGTTGCAAACCTGCTCAACGACATTGGGCTCGCGTACGCCGATCTCGCCCGCTGGGACGACGCGGAGAGTACCTACCGCGAGGCGCTCGCGCTCTGCGAGATCTGCGGTGACGCCAGTACGGCGCTCATGGTCGAGGTCAATCGCGCGGCAATGCGCATCGCGCGCGGGGATTACGTTGACGCACAGGTCGTCTGTGAGCGCGTCCTCCAAGAAGCGCGTCCGCTCAACGACATTCGCGTATTGAGCGAGGTCTACAAACACTGCGGTGTCATCGCCCGCGAGCTCGGACGTACGGAGGAAGCCGAAGAGTATCTGCGTGTCGCCTACGAGAGTGCACTGCGGCGCGAGGATCTTCTCCTCGCCGCCGAGAGCGCCCGTGAGCAAGCCGAGCTCTATACGACGCTACGCCGTAACCGCGACGCCCTGCAATCGCTCAATGCGTCACACCGGCTCTTTACGACGTTGCGTGTACAGCGCGACATCGCGGATGTCCGTCGCCGAATCGACCGTCTGGAGCGCCGATTCCTCGATGTGGTTCGACAGTGGGGCCAGTCCATCGAATCGAAGGATCGATACACCCTGGGCCACTGCGAGCGCGTCGCCGACTACACCTGCGCCATGGCGAAGGAGCTTGGCTTCGATGAGCAAACGCTCTTCTGGATGCGGATCGGTGCCATGCTCCACGACGTCGGCAAGATCGTCGTGCCATCCGACATTTTGAACAAGGCGGCCCCACTCACGCCCGCGGAACGCGCGATCATCGAGCGCCATGCCTCCGCGGGAGCGGATCTGCTCAAGGATGTGGAGTTCCCCTGGGATGTCCTGCCGATGATTCGGCACCATCACGAGCGATGGGACGGCGCTGGGTACCCGGACCGTTTGTCCGAGCAGGCCATTCCTATCAGCGCGCGGATCCTCTGTGTCGCCGACGTGTACGATGCCTTGACGACGCATCGGCCTTATCGCGCCGCGTTTTCACCGGAGGCTGCACTCGATGCGATGCGCGCGGATCGCGGCCGCGTGTTCGATCCCGAGGTGCTCGACCGCTTTGCGCGCATCGCGCAATCGCTACCCGCGCCGATCGCGTTCCCGCCGACGTCTCCGCTTACGTCTTCGTCGGCCACGACGCCCATAGCCTCTCCCTTTGCCGCATGATCGCCAGTAGCCTCCTTCCACTTCCGGTTCGCCTGCACGTTGCCATCGTCGATCATGGCTCCGATGGAGTCGCGGACGAGTTGCGCGTGCTGCTCCGCGATGTTCCATCCGTGGAGCTCGTTCCCGCTATTGCCGCTGAGGAAACGAGCGGGGACTTTACGCCGCGGGCAAGCTGGAGTGCGCCCGAAGTAGTTGTCATTGCGTTAGGCGCGGCGGTGGAGCTGGGGATGGCGATGATGTCGGCACGACGCGCCGTCCCCGACGCCGCGATGATCATCGTCGTTCCATGGTTCGAGGAAGCCCTCTTTCTCAGTGCCATTCGTCTCGGCGCGGAAGATTGCGTGACTGCCGCGCAGCTCGACACGCCAGGCTTGCTGCGTGTTCTGCTCGTTGCGGCAGAACGTCACCGCCTGACGTCCACACTGCGCGCGGCGGCTTTCACAGATGAGCTCACGGGCTTGTACAATCGGCGAGGCTATGTTACGCGCGCCGCCACACTGCTCAAGGTCGCCGAGCCGAAGACGATCTGGCAGATATTCTTCGACGTCGATGAGCTGAAAATCATCAACGACACATTCGGACACTGGGCGGGGGACCGCGCGCTTATGGAAGTCGCCTCCGTTCTGCGCCAGGCGTTTCGCGCCACCGATATCGTGGCGCGCGTTGGTGGGGACGAGTTCGCGGTGCTGGCCACGGCACCCGCCGATGCAGCGCCCGAAGCGTGGGCCGCACGTTGGCGACAGCCGCTCGTAACGCTGGCGACGCGAAAAGACTTGCCCTTGTCTGTGAGTGTCGGCCTCGCGCAACCAGACGAACACGGACAGATGACGCCCGAGGACCTTCTGACCCGCGCCGACACCACCATGTACACCGCCAAGCGGCTGCGAAAGAAGCTTATCGATGAACGTGGCGGGCGTCCGTCGAGCCCATTGGCCGCTCGTTAACTCAGGCTCTGTTAGGCGCGCGGACCGAGAATTCGTCGCCTCGAACATTCGGCCGGCAAACCTGTAAGTTCGGATAACCCCGAGGACCCGGATCGTTTGGTCATGGCACGAGGCATCGCGCGCGCTCGGCCCATCCTGAGGGAGTGCAGCGACCGAAGGATCTGCTCTTCCGACCCACGATGAGCTTATTGCTCTGTGAACGACCTCGGTCCGCCACGCGCGTCAAACTCGATTCCTGTGCCGTTCACAACTCATTCGATCACGGTCGGGCGAGATTATGCCATTGCGCCACTCGGAGAGATCCGGCTACTCCGGGTAATCCCCACTGATTGGCTAGCAGCATCGCGATCTTCATTCGATGATTCGCCGGGCTGAGAGCTCGACCAGACAGACCAAAGGGGCTCGGATTACCCGGAGGAGCCGGATCGGTTCGTCGTGGCGAGAGGGATCGCGCACCACGATTCCTTATTGCTTTGTGAACGACGTCGGCCTGCCAGGGCGCACCGGATTCGAGTCGTGTGCAGTTCACAACTCATTCGATGACCACCGGGCGACATCATGCCTTTGATGCACTCGGAGAGATCCGGGTAATCCGGGCAATCCGGGTAATCCCATTGACTGGCTAGCACCATCGCGATCTTCATTCGGTGACGCGCCGCATTGAGAGCTCGACCGGACAGAGCGTTGCTCGGCGCACGGGCTCTTCTCACCACATGGAGAGATCCGGGTCCTCAGGGTTATCCCCAAGGCTTGGCTTGCACCATCGCGATCTCCACGTCGGCACACTGCACTCAATTCACCCTCTTGAGAGCTCGACCGGTCAGGCCGGTAAAGCTCGGATTACCCGGATCACTCGGATCGGTTCGTCGTGGCGCGAGAGGTCGCGCGCCATCCTCGTACTTAAAGCCTTTGTGAACGGCCTCGGGCCGCTTCGCGCACCGAACTCAGTTGGTGTGCCGTTCACAAAAACGATCGATCGTTGCTCGGCGCACGGGCTCTTCTCACCACATGGAGAGATCCGAGTTCATCCGGGTAATCCCCAAGGTTTGGCTTGTAGCAACGCGAGCTTCATTCAGGCGCGAAGGATTCAATTCGCCGTCTCGAGTGCTCGACCAGTTCGGCCGGTGAAGTTGGGATTACCCGGAGGACCGGATCGGTTCGTCGTGGCGTGAGAGGTCGCGCGCCAAAGCCAGCGAGAGGTTTTGTGAACGCCCTCGCGACCCTTCGTGCTCCGGATCCGGTGATGATCCCAGAAAAAAGGGCCCGGCGATTGCGATCGCCGGCCCCTTGTCATGCGCCTTCGACGGCTCAGACGTCATTATCGGCGTCCACCTGCTTCTCGCCAATCTTGCGTTGAACCTTGCCCTTGAGCTCTTCCGCCTTGCCTTTGATCTGCTCGCTCGTATCGCCCGTGATTCCCCCAAGCGCATTGCGAGCCTTGCCCTTGGCCTGATCGAGGAGGCCCTCGCCCTGATTCTTCAGCCCATCCCTGGTGAGGTCGTCCGACATTTGAATCTCCATGACGCTCGAACCGCCTCGCCTCCACCCCAGAAGCGACACCGTGCGATTCACGCTGTCGGTAGGGCAAGCGACATGCCCCCCGAGGTAGCGTCGCCGCATCGACGCGCTGGCCTTGCGTCGATATATCACGAGATATATCGTTCCATCACCTGTGATATATCAGTAGTGTATCGTCAAGGAGAGCCGATATGTTCGGAACGTTCTTCGATTTCAGCGAGCTCGGTCATGGTTGTGGCGGTCGCGGACCCGGAGATCACCGCGGCCGATGGGGATTCGAGGGATTCATGAATGATTTCTGGGGTGCCGGCCGGGGTCCCCGTGGACGTGGCTGGAAGGCGAGGGCCGGCCGAGTATTCGAGCAGGGTGATCTCAAGTACGTCATTCTGCGACTGCTCGCGGAAAAGCCGCGGCATGGATATGAGATCATCAAAGAGCTCGAAGAGCGCTTCGGTGGTTCCTACGCACCCAGCCCGGGGACCGTTTATCCGACACTCACGATGCTCGAAGATCTCGGCTATGCGAGGGCGATGCCCGAGGAGGGCGGTCGGAAGATCTATGAAGTGACGGACGCCGGACGAAAGCACCTCGAAGAGCATAGCGCTACCGTCGACGACATCTTCGAGCGGATAGCGAAATTCGTCGAAGGCTTTTTCGACGCGCCGATGTCGGATCTCAAGCGGTCGATGGCGAACCTCGGTCGCGCAACGTTTTACGTGGCTTCGCGTTCCCCGAACGACGGGGATCGCATCGCTCGCATCAGCGAGATTCTCAAAAAGGCCGCGTCAGACATCGAGCGACTGACGCAGGATGATGCGAAGACCTCGAGCAGCACCGGGGCCTCCCAAAGCAGCGGCGGGGGCGAACCGGAGCATCCATAGTACGAGGCCGCTTTACCGGCCTGCGCCTCAGACTAGATTGGGTCTTGGGTCACGGCACTGCTTCGTGACCCATTTTTGCGTTGCACTATCCGGCAGACCTCTCAGGCTGCCGGCATGAGTGCGACGAGACCCCGGCGGGCACACTCCCGCCATACTCGATGACTGCAGAACCCCTTCGTAAGGGCGGTCCTCGTGCCGCCACCGAAGCCTCTCCGCCCGCGGCACCAGAGGCTTCTGCTCCTGCAACACCCAGAGAGCCTCCACCCGGCGCGAGCGGCTTCTTCGCCGCGGTGCGTCCGCACCGCGCTGGTCCTGAGGCGCGTCCCAGCGGACGCCGCCTAGCCGGCCTGTCAGTCATCGCGCTCGGCATCGTTTTCGGCGATATCGGCACGAGCCCACTCTACGCACTCCGACAATGCTTCGATCCGGAGTACGGACTGGAGGCATCGCAGCTCAACGTTTACGGCGTGCTGTCGCTCATCGTGTGGCTGCTCATTTTTGTGGTGAGCATCAAGTATATCGTGTTCATCATGAGGGCCGACAACCGCGGCGAGGGGGGAATCCTCGCTCTGCTCGCGTTGTTGCTTCAGCAGGAGCGTCGGTCCGCTGACCGCCGTCGGCGCATCCTGCTCATCTCGTTAGGCTTGTTCGGCGCCTCATTGCTCTACGGCGACGGCATCATCACCCCCGCGATCTCGGTGCTCAGCGCGGTGGAAGGCGTTCAGGTCGTGCATCCGCACCTCGCCGAGTCGGCAATCGTCATTGTCGCACTCGTCATTCTGCTCGCGCTCTTCGTCTTCCAGCGATTCGGCACCGCGCGAATTGGCGGAACCTTCGGACCGCTGATGGCGCTTTGGTTTGTGGCGATCGGTGTTTTGGGTGCGGCGGAGATCGCGCGCGAGCCACGTGTGTTGTTGGCACTCAATCCGTGGTACGGGCTGCAATTCTTCTTCGCCAACGGACGAACGGGCTTTCTCGTCCTCGGCGCCGTGGTTCTCGCAGTCACGGGAGCGGAAGCGCTGTACGCAGACATGGGTCACTTCGGGAAGCGACCCATTCGTCTCGCTTGGTTCGGGTTGGTTTTCCCGGCCCTCTTGCTGAACTATTTCGGCCAGGGGGCGCTCGTGCTGCGCGACCCGTCCGCGGCATCCAATCCGTTTTTCCTACTCGCGCCGAGTGCGTTGCTCTGGCCGCTCGTCATCATCGCGACGATGGCGGCGGTGATCGCGTCACAGGCGTTGATCTCCGGCGCATTCTCTCTCACGCAGCAGAGCGTGCAGCTCGGTTATTCGCCGCGGGTGACGATCATCCACACGTCGCACTCGCAGGTGGGGCAGATCTACATCCCCGAGGTCAACAACGCGTTGATGGTCGGCTGCCTCTTGCTCGTCATGGCGTTCCGAAATTCGACCGCGCTCGGCGCGGCCTATGGTATCGCCGTAACCGGGACGATGACGATCACGTCGGTGCTCTTCTATGTAGTTGCGCGCTCCCGTTGGAACTGGTCGCTCGCGCACATCGGCATGCTCACCGCGGCCTTCCTGTTCGTCGATCTTTCCTTGCTCGCGGCGAACGCCATCAAGTTCGAGCATGGCGGTTGGGTGCCCGTGGTCATCGCCATTGCCATCTTCACGTTGATGAGCACGTGGAAGAAAGGCAGAATGATGCTGAACGAGGTGTTGCACGCTGGATCGCTACCGCTCAGCCTCTTCCTCGATGACGTCGAGCGCCGAAAGCCGCCGCGTGTCGCCGGCACCGCGGTGTTCATGACCTCGTCTGCCGAGGGCGTTCCGGTGGTGCTGCTGCATCATCTCAAGCACAACAAGGTGCTTCACGAACAGGTGGTGTTGATGTCCATCCTCTCGGAAGAGGTGCCGGAAGTTCCAGAGGATGAACGTGTCGGTGTGGAGCGGCTGGAGCAGGGTTTCTATCGCGTTACTGCGCGGTACGGCTTCATGGAGACCCCGGACGTCCCAGAAGTGTTGACCATAGCCAAAGCGCAGGGACTACGTGCGCGGGCGATGGACACGACGTTCTATCTCGGTCGTGAGCAAATCATCATCGCCGACAGACAGCGTGCCGGGCGCGAGACCTCACCGCGCCCGGGTGTTCGTCGCGCTCCGGAGCCCGCGGAAGGAGCGCCGCGGCCGTTACGCCTCGCGCGCTGGCGAAAACGACTGTTCGTCGTGATGACGCGAAACGCACGCTCGGCCACGGAATTTTTCGGCATTCCGCCGAACCGCGTCGTGGAGCTAGGTGCTCAAGTAGAATTCTAGAGAGAGCTATCAGGTTAGAGTCAATAGTTAGCTCCGCTATCAGGGAACAGTCCATAGTTATCAGGAAACGAGGAACGAAACGTTCATATGAAACGCTTCGTTCCAAACTACCTGATAACTATGGACTGTTCCCTGATAGCTGTTGCTAGCGCCTCAGCAACAACAATGCGTTACCAACCGTTCTTTCGCCGGCGGAATCGGAGGGGTGGTTCACGACGTGGCCGCGGATGACGAGCGTGGTCGAGCCGCCACCGTCGAGGTTGAGACCCTGCGCGACACCTAACGATTGCATCAACGAGGCGAGCTCTCCCAGCGACATCCCCGAGCTGGACTCGCTGCGACCATCCACGGTGATGAAGTAGATGGTCGCGCTGTCTCGTGAGAAGCCAACGCCCGTGCGCGGATGTCGGGTCACGGAGAAGCGCGGAAACGTACCTTCGAGCAGGTCGACACTGTCGGCTATGCTGCGACCATCGACCACGATTCGCGGCCAGCCACCCACCAACGTGCAGATGCGGCCGCGTTTCGGCTGAAAGGCGGTGACGACGCGTAGCGGGTTGCTGGAGCTCACCGACGCCGCGACGCGTCGCACGAGTTCGGCCGTGGCTCCGGCGCCGGAAAGCACGACTTGGCCGACGGGAATCGTTAGGCCGCCGCCGGCATGTGCCGCGCCCACGGATTGGAGAACAAGCGTGTCGCCGGCGCGCGAGGCGATGCGGAGAGGCAGCTCGATCGTTAGGCGCGCGAGCGAATCGGCGGGAGTGGTGCCGTACGCGGGTGTGTAGAGAACCATCGCGTCCCCGTGCGGCCGAAAATTCACGGCGTCGAGCGGCAGGACAGCGAGGGCGGGCGGAGGGGTCAACACCGCACCGGCGAACGTGAATCGTTCCATCAACGGATGCCCGTCACACGTGACCGCGAATTGCGAGTGAACTGTGTGACGAGAGTCGAAGGGCGAATCCGTGATCGGTACCGCCTTCAGCACCTCGCCGTTCACGACTTGATTATTCTCGTTCTCGCCGGTCTTGAGATCGAAGAAGTCTGCGTTGATGGCGGCAACGACCGCCGCACCGGTCGCCGCTTCGCGCGCCGCGATTGCGCTCGTGAGCGCGCGACCTCGCAACGAATCGAAAGCGTGTGCCGACCCGATCGTGAGATCGCGACGCCGGATGTTGGCTTCCACGACATGGATCGTGAACGGACCGCTATTCGCGACGAGGCGTCGATGCACGACCCCAGGTGCAATCGCCTCGGTAAAAAGCGAATCGTACGGCAGCCCCGTCGACTGCTTCACGGAAGGCACACCGCCGCACGCCAGGATGCCAGTCAACGCCAGGAGTAGTATCGATTGTCGGGGATCACTCGGCGGTAGCATGAGTTGCCGTCCCTAACTGCCGGAACCGTACAACCAGTACTTGCGCGACTGTTTCTGGAATTCTGCTGCCTCACGAGTCCACTTCGCCAGGAGCACGTCCACTGCACCTTGCTCGACTGCGCTACGAAGCTCATCGGTCCCAGCCAGGCGATCGATCGATGGTCGCCACTGCCATTCGGCGCGATGGTGCGAGTAGATGGCTCGTAGCAAGCGTACGCCGACTTCCACCGGCCTAACGGCATTCCGGTCGGTCACGACGACGTCGATCATCGGGATCGTCTTGCCACTGAACTTGTAATCGCCGGTCGCGTCGATGGTGCGCGACGTCGAATCAAATCGCACCCCTTTGAGACCCAGTGTATTCATCTCCCGAGCGATTGCGCCCGCGTCGCTCAGCCATTCCGCGCCGATCAACTGAAACGGTTTGTCGGTGCCGCGCCCTTCCGTGGCATTCGTCCCCTCGAAGAAGACCGTCCCCGGATAAAGAAGCGTCGCGTCCACCGAGCGCAGATTCGGTGAAGGATTGACCCATGGTATTCCTGTATCCTCCCACCACATGGATCGGCGCCAACCCTGCATCGGAACAACGGTGATGTCGGCCGAGACCTGTCCCGTACCGACGAGGTATCGCAGCAACTCGCCGGCCGTGAGCCCGTAACGCAGTGCTACGGGATACTGGCCAACGAAGGAACGAAACCGAGGCTCGAGAATATTGCCGTCTACTTCATCACCGCGGATCGGATCCGGACGATCGAGGACGATGAACTTCTTTCCCAGCTTGCCCGCGGCGTCTGCCGAGAGGGCCATCGTCCATTCGAAGGTGTAGACGCGCGCACCGACATCCTGAATGTCGTACACCAGCACGTCGACGTCGCGCAACATGTCCGCGCTCGGCGCGTAGATCTGACCGTACAGTGAGTAGACCGGGACTCCAGTCGCCGAATCGGTTGTCGACGACACCTTTTCGCCCGCGCGTGCCACGCCACGAAGGCCGTGTTCGGGGCCGAACAGTGCGGTAAGTCGTACGCCCGGCGTGTGAAAGAGGAGATCGATGTCGCTGGTACCGCGCCGATCCCGCCCACTGTGGTTGGTGATCAGGCCGACGCGCTTGCCCCGAACGAGCTGCAAAGAGTCTCGCAGCAATACCTCGATGCCCGGGACCACGGCGCCGGCCGACACCGGACCAGCCGCGTTAGGCCGTTGCGCATGGCCAGCGCAGGCTGTCGACGCGAAGATCCAAACTAGAACAAACGCTAAACGCGCCAGAGCCCGATCCTCGCCGCTAGGCCTCCCCGGCAGGCGCGCTCGCCAAATTAGCGGCGCGCGGGAAGCATCACAGAATGGTGCACACGGTCGCGAAGAATGTCGAGTTGTGCCTCACCATATCGCGGCAGGGCAAACTGCAAATCGTTCCCTTCGTTGGTACGAACCGGCGCTCCATCGACAGAGAGCACCACGTCCCCTTCGCGAAGCGCACTGTGGGCCCACTCCGGCACCTCGATCACGAGCAATCCGCGCTCGCTGCCCTTGCCCAGGTAGGCGGCGAGCTCGCCGCCGACAGGAACCATGCGCAGACCGGCGATGTCGAGAGTAGCGCCACGAGCGCCGTCGGACGACGGGTCGCGCAAGATGGCGCTCGCCATCGGAGCGTCGCGACTCGAGTCATCGAGCAGTACGGAGGTGAAAGGAACCTTCCTCGGAACAATGCGTAACCGGCTGGGCTCGAGCGGCTCGATGCGCAACGGCTCGATGCGCAGTGGTTCCATTGGCTCGCGGGGCTCGCGCGGCATTACGCGCTTCGGTCGGTCGTCGTCGTCGTCCTGCCATGTGCTTCGGTTTCGGTTGAGGCCACGGCCCACGCCTTCCAATGCGCGACCCGATGCCTCCATCGCGCGCTCGATGGCCGTACGTACCTGCTCGCCAATGAGCGCGCCATCGATGTTGAACGGCAGCATTCCTGGGCCCATCAAGCCCATACTGCTCATACCGTCGCCGGTAATCGTGAAACTGCGACGACGTGGCATGTCGGCGGCACGCGCGACGCGTAATCTCACCGTATGAAACTCGCCACTGGCGTATACGCGCAGATCGACGTTGTCGCCTGGATGCAACTTGGCGACCTCGCGCTGCAGCCGGCGAACTCGCGAGGTGCCGAGGAACTCGTCGCCGGACTCGTCGCGCGACACCCGAAGGTCGACGTCATCGATAGCGGCGATGCGATTGCCTTCCTCGATGCCAGCCCGTGCGGCGGGACCGGAATCGTCCACGAACATTACGAGTACGCCAAGCGTGTCGCGACGGCTGCTCGTGGCGCCAATACCGAGACCAAGCGTCGGGCGCTCATCATCCCCGTTGCTCCGAGCCACTCGCCGGCGCGCGTACAGGGAATCCGAATCTGCTGTGCGCAGGTGCACCGTTCGCGTGCGCCCCTCCGCGTACACGCGCAGATCGACATCGTCACCAGGCCGGAGCTTGTTCAGCTCTCGCGTGAGCCGTCGCGCCATGGCATTGCTGACGTCAAAGTCACCCGCGTCAGCGGGCGAGGTGCGCAGAGTCACTCCATTGATCGAGGCAATGCGATCACCTTCCTGAATCCCGGCCCGCTCGGCGGGACTGTTCGGGACGACCGCCGCGACGAGAACGCCAAGCGTATCGCGAGCGCTGGTTGACCCGGCGGTGCTGATTCCAAGAGCCGCGCGTGGCTGGTCTTCCCCCATGCGGAGAACGCCGGCCGACGGAGCGGAATAGACGCGCGGAGTCTGCGCCTGAGCCGTGGCGGCTACCGATAGGAGCAGAGCGGGAGCGACAAGCTGGTGGAATCGCATACGGCCTCGAGTACGAAGTTGGGGTGGGTCCACCAAGTCAGACACCGCGCCCGCCCGGCAGGGTTTCCCTGGGACGAATTACCTTGTTGGGGTACGTTCTCCCCTCCTTGAAATGACTGCTTCTCAGACAGAGCCAAGATACGATCCAGCGGTGACTCCCGACCTGCATGCCTTCGAGCATCATTGGCAGGACGAGGCAGATGCGGCCTATCTCTATCGTTTGCTCTCGAACGCCGAGCCCGACCCAAAGAAGAAGGAGCTCTACCGGCGCCTCGCCGAGGTCGAGGATCGCCACGTCGAGATCTGGGCCGGGCTCCTAGCGCAATACGGCCGTCCCGTTAGGTCGTTTCGGCCTAGTCCGCGAACCCGGCTGCTCGCCTGGCTGGGCAAGCTGTTCGGTCCTGGCTTCCTCCTGCCCATGCTGCTCGCGGAAGAGGGACGCGAGGTCAAAGGCTACCTGGCCATGCACCGCACCACTGGGCGCGGAGTGGCCGGTCGCAGTGAAGCGTTGACTCTCGCTCGCGAATCGGCGGAGCATGCAACGACGCTCAACGAGATCTCTGGCCGGAGGGGCGAGCCGTGGCATCGCATTGAATCGGGCGGCTTTCTCCGAAACGTCGTATATGGGTTCAACGACGGGTTGACGGCGAACTTTGGACTTGTTGCCGGCGTGATCGGTGCATCCGCGACGGAAGCGCATCACACGGTGATTTTGGCGGGCGTGGCCGGTCTCATCGCCGATGCGCTCTCCATGGGCGCGAGCGGCTATCTGGCGGCGAAGAGCGAACAGGAAGTGTACGCGAATGAGATCGCGATGGAACGCGACGAGATTGCTCTCATGCCCGAGGTGGAGCGTGACGAACTTGCGTTGATCTACGAAACGAAAGGGATGAGCGCCGAGAGCGCGCACGCGCTCGCCACGGAGGTGATGGCGAATCCACAACGCATGCTCGAGGAGCAGGTCCAGGAGGAGCTTGGGATCGGCGAGCCGCACATGTCACCGCTACGCGAAGGCTGGGTCACAGGTAGTGCGACTGCGGTAGGCGCGTTCATTCCGGTCTTCTCATTTTTGATTTGGACCGGTACCACAGCGGTGGTGATCGCGTTTGTGCTTTCGATGTTATCGCACTTTCTCGTTGGCGCAGCCCGTTCGATCTTCACCGGTCGAAGTGTCTTCCGCTCGGGTCTGGATATGTTCGTCGTGGGCCTGGGCGTGGCGGTGGTTGGGTTCTTCGTCGGTGCATGGATCAGCAGGGCGTTGTGAGCGCCGAGCCAGGGACACGCTTGATTCGCGTGTCTCCCGGTTAAGTTCAGTCGACCGTTCACCCGCCGCACCCATCATGCGCAAACACTCAATATTCGCTCTCGTCGCTCTCTTCGTCACCGCCGGCTCGGCATCCGGGCAAGCGCCGGTTGCGACCATGCCTGTACCGATTTTCGGCATTGGTGGCGGCATCAGCATTCCCGCCGGTGGGATCGCGAAGAATCGCCAGCCCGGCTTCAACCTCGATGCGATGGCAGAATTTCGAACGCCGAGCGAGCCGCTCGGCCTGCGCGGCGAGGTATTGTATCAGTACTTCGGCAAAGATCAAAACGCGGTTGCCGCATCGGCCGCCAACACGATGGGCTTTTTGGTCAATGTCGTCTATCACGCACCGAAGTCGCAGGTACGGCCTTACCTGATCGGCGGGATGGGTCTCTATCACATCTCCGACCAAGGCAACAGCGCCGGGTTCAACATCGGCACGGGCCTAACGATTCCACTCACTGGGATGGGCGCGTACGCCGAGGCAAGGCTGCATTTCGCGCTCGCGCAAGGCCCGTCGTTCGTGACGATCCCGATAACGTTTGGGATCAGCTTTTAGGTAGAGAGTAGAGGTTGGGGGTAGAGGGTCGTGGGTTGCACCACTCGCCCCGCGCCCTTGCCCCGCATCACGCGCCACGCACCCTACCCCACTACCACATTGAGCAATCGCCCAGGCACATAGATCACCTTCTTGGGCGGTCCGGGGACGAATTTCGCGACGCCCGGCTCCGCGAGGGCGGCTTGCATCGCGGCTTCCTGACCCGTTCCCTGTGCGACTTGAATTGTGCCTCGCAGCTTGCCGTTTACCTGCACGGCGATCGTGACGAGATCCTCCGCGGCGAGTGACGCGTCGTACACCGGCCAGCCGGCGTCGAAGACGCTCGTCGTGCCACCGAAACGCTCCCACAATTCCTCTGCGATGTGCGGCGCAAATGGAGCGACGAGCTGCACCAACGGCCGCACTTCCTTCTCGTGCGGTGTCCGCTCCTTCGCGCGCAGCACGTTCATGTACTCCATCATCGCCGCAATCGCCGTGTTGTACTGAAGGCGCGGCACATCGTCACTGACCTTCTTGATCGTTTGATGCAGCTTGCGCAGCACCGCGTCGTCGGGCGCGCCGTCACGGTGTGCCTCGGTCGCGCTCGACCAGAGCCGGTCGAGGAATCGCCTCACGCCGGCGATGCTTTGATCTCTGAAGTCCCCGCCTTCCTCGTATGGTCCCAAGAACATCAAATACGTTCGGAAGCTGTCCGCGCCCCAACGTTCGATGTACTCGTCGGGGTTGACGACATTTCCGCGGCTCTTGGACATCTTCGCGCCTTCGCGGATGATCATGCCATGGGCGCGGAACTTCGTGAACGGCTCTTCGAACGTCAGATGTCCCGCGTCGTGCAACACCATCGTCACGAAGCGCGCGTACAGGAGATGCAGCACGGCGTGCTCGTTACCGCCGATGTACGAGTTGACCGGCAGCCATTTCTCGAGCATGGAGCGCTCGAACGGCACCTCGTCGATGTCGCTGCTGGGATATCGCAGGAAATACCAAGCGCTGTCGAGAAACGTATCGGACACATCGGTCTCGCGGCGCGCGTCGTGACCGCAGGTCGGACACTTGACACGATACCATGACTCTACGCGTGCCAGCGGCGAGATCCCCGTGTCATCCGGCTTGAAGTCGGAGACGTTAGGCAGCTCGACCGGAAGGTCTTTCTCGGGCACCGGCACCACGCCGCAATCGTCGCAATAGATGATCGGGATGGGCGGGCCCCAATACCGCTGCCGAGACACACACCAATCGTGCAGGCGATAGTTCACGAACGGCTTCGCGTGACCGTGCTTCGCGAGCCAGCTCACGATCGCGTGCTTTCCCTCCTCGACGCTCAATCCGCTGAACTGGGCCGAATGCACGAGGTAGGCGTGATCCGTGTCGACATACGGCTCCTCGAGCGGCGGATGCTCATCACGATTCTGTGAATCCACATGCGCCGCCGCGTCGACCCGGTGATTTGCTTTCCGCTCCCGTGGCGCAACGACCCGCAGGATCGGAAGTCCGAATACTTTAGCAAACTCGAAATCGCGCTCGTCATGCCCCGGCACGGCCATGATTGCGCCGGTACCGTACTCCATGAGCACGTAGTCGGCAATCCAGATCGGTATCGGCTGGCCGGTCGCTGGATTTGTCGCGTACGATCCGGTGAACACGCCAGTCTTGTCTCGACTGACCTTCCGTGTGACAAGGTCCTGCTTTCGCGTCGCGGCCTGATACGCCGTTACTTCGGCGCGCTGATCGTCGGTAACCAACGTGTCGACAAGCGGATGCTCAGGAGCGAGCACAAGGTACGTCGCCCCAAAGATCGTATCGGGGCGGGTCGTGAAAACTCGAATATCGGTCGCAAATGCATTCAACTCTTCTGTCGTCGCGGCCACGTTCAGCCCGACTGTCGCCGCACCAGCGATCTCCAGAAGATCCTGTACGCGAAAGACAATCTCGGCGCCATCCGACCGGCCGATCCAATTCCGTTGCGCCGTCTTTGTCGTCTCCGACCAATCGATCCAGTCGAGATCCGCGAGCAAACGCTCGGCGTAATCGGTGATCCGGAAGAACCATTGCTCGAGAAAACGCTGTTCGACCTTCGCGCCACAACGTTCACACGCGCCCGCGATCACCTGTTCGTTGGCGAGCACCGTCTTGTCATTCGGACACCAATTCACCGCGGCGCGGCGGCGATACGCGAGTCCCCGCTTATAGAGCTCGAGGAAGATCCACTGCGTCCACTTGTAGTACGACGGGTCCGTCGTCGACAGCTCGTGCTCCCAGTCGACCATGAGGCCGGCGCTTTTCAGCTGCCGCCGGAAGTTCGCGATGTTCCGCGGAATGAGCTCCGCGGGATGGACCCCTACTTTGAGCGCGTAATTCTCGGAGTGAATCCCGAACGCATCGAAGCCTATCGGCTCGAAGACCGTGTGCCCTTGGAGACGCTGGAATCGTCCATAGATGTCGTTACCCGTGAAGGCGAAGAGATTGCCAACGTGCAATCCCTCCGCTGACGGGTACGGGAACATCATCAGGGCGTAGAACGGCCGTTCACCGTCACGTAAATCGGTGGCGTTCGTTCCCCGCTCTTCCCAACGGGTCTGCCATTTCTTCTCGACGACGGCAGGATCGTAGCCGGTCGGCTCATTGGCCGAATCCGGAGTGGAGTGCGTCACTTCGGTCATTTGCGAGACGAGACGGTGCGCAGCCGCAGGCAAAGCCCGCGACGCCGTCCATGAGATAAGCGATTTCTATACGGCAATGTAGGCGGAGTCGAATGGCATCGCCAACCGCGAACTGCGCATGACGTCGATCTCGATCTTCGGATTCTTTCGCCGCCGCGCCCGCGCGGGGACGAGCATGAAGAGCTCCTTGCGGCGGCGCTACGTCGGGATGACGGGCGGTGCCGCGATCGCGCTCCTCGCCATCGTTACGGCTGTCGGCAGCTTCGGCCTCGCGCGCTCGATGAGCCAGCAGCAAGACGCGGTACTGTCCGATGCTGCACGGCGGTCGGCGCTTCTCGTGGATCGCGTGCTGGCTGAGCGGTTGCGACAAGTCGATCTCATCGCCTGGGAATCGTCGGTGATCGAAGCCGCAAAGAAAGGGACCGCGATATCTCGCCGACGCGGCTTGCCCCTTCAGACCATCTCCACACTCGAGGAGCGATTCAAGGCGACGCGCTCACAACAGGTCGATTCCACAGCGCTGGAGTTCCTCCTCGACCTGCTGCCAAAGCTCGATATCGCCGAAGTAATGTTGACCGATCAATACGGGTACAATGCGGTTGCCACTTCGCCGCCCAGCGATTTCGTGCAAAGTGATGAGGCATGGTGGCAGACAGCGTGGAAAACTGGAATCGCTGACGCCGATGCCACGGAGGACAAGGCCACCGGCGAGACAGTCGTCGAGCTAGCACGCGCGGTACGCGACCACGGTCGCCGGGTGGGCATCGTCAAGGCGAAGTTCGGTCTAGCGAACCTCGATTCGGCCCTCGTACAGGCCGGAGTCGGAACGTCCCTGCGCGTCGATCTCGTGGATTCCGTAGGGCACGTGATCGCCAGCTCTGCAGGCGGCAGGCGATTCCAGATCCTTGCGGGCGCCTACGATCTCGCGCGCGAAGGCAACGACAGCATCGTCACCTTCGGTACCGAGGCGTCGCACCAGCGAGGAGCAGTCGCGGGAGCAAACGATGGTCATTGGCGACTGATCGCGCATGGCGACGAGGCAACGATCAGCGGCCCAATCGTTCGCGCGCAGTTTGCGCTCTTTTCGGGTGCCTTTGTCGTGCTCCTCGCGCTGGTTGCTGCACTCTCGCTCGTGAGCCGGTCGATCGAGCATCGCATTACGATTCCAGCGGCGGCGCTCGCCGACTTGGCGGAAGCGGTGGCGGCGGGCGACCTGTCCAGGCACATAGCGCACAACGGCGCCGAGGACGAGATTGGCCGGCTCTCACGCGCCGTCGCAGCAATGGTCGCGGAGTTGCGCCGGCTCGCGGCAGCCCTGGGTTCTTCGGCGCGGGAAACTTCCGCGATGTCAGCCGAGATCACAGCTGGGACGGAGGAGATGGCTGCCTCGGCTGGGGAGATCGCGCATACGGCGAGCGAGCTCTCTCAGCAGTCGACTACCATGGCGCAATCGATTCAATCGTTGTCCTCGTCCGCCGAACAACTCGTGCGGATCGCCGGCGAGCTTCGCGACGGCGCTCACGAGGGAGTCGAGCGGAATCGGCGGCTGCGTGGACTCTCGCTCGAAAGCCGCGCGAAGCTCGACGAGAGCTCGCAGGCACTCGCGCTGCTATCAAAGGACGTCGGCGCCAGCGCCGCGGCAATCGACGGCTTGGCCACGGCGTCGCTCGAGGTCAGAAGCTTTGTGACGCTCGTGCAGAAGCTCGCTCGGCAATCGAAGCTGCTCGCACTGAACGCGGCGATGGAGGCGGCTCGCGCTGGCGAACATGGCCAGGGCTTCGCCGTCGTAGCGAGCGAGGTACGCCGGCTGTCGACCATGTCCTCTGAGGCCGCCCAGCGCACCGAGCAGGTAATGGGTGGCGTCCTTCGTGGCATCGATGAGTCGCGCGCGTCGAGCGAGCGATCGGTGAGCACCGTGAAACAGGTGATCGACGCTACCGAGCACGGTGTGCGATCCTTTGTCTCCGTCGAAGAAGCCGTCGAGACCAACGAGGCCTGGACGACGGCTATCGAGCGGGCGGCGACCACCGCGAACACACTCGTCGCCGAAATTACCAAGCGGCTCGGACAGCTCAGTAGCGGCACGGAGTCATTCGCGGCAGCAATGGAGCAGGTGGCCGCTTCGAGCGAGGAACAAAGCGCCAGCACTCAACAGATCGCGGCCGCCGCCGCGGCGCTGTCCAGTGCCGCTGAGACGCTGTCTCGACTCGTCGCCAATCTTCGGTTGGAGGCTACTGCCGGCCCCGGCTCCGCCGAGCCGCCGAGCCAGCAGCCGGCGCGTGAGCCTGGATCTGAGCGAGCACTTGGCGTCTTTCCGAATCCGGTAGCGGCCTAGCGTCGCCAGTGATGCGGTCATCTCGCGCGGCGCAACGGGAACTAATCGGGCGCCGCTTCGGATAGACTCTTGTTGTGCGGAAGCCATGCATTCATCAATGGAGCATTGTCCCTATGCGTTTTGATCGGCACATCTCCGTAGTCGTCCTTTGCTCTTTGGCAGCGTGTGGTGGCAGTGGGGGTGATGGCGGAGGCGGCACAACGAATCCACCGCCGCCAGCCGCGGTAGGCAGTGTCTCGCTCTCCAGAAGCAGCGCGCTCCTCAAGCCGTCCGAGACCGCAACGATCACGGCTACGCCGAAAGATGCCAATGGGAATTCGCTCTCGGGCAGAACCGTTTCGTGGAGCGTGTTGCCGGCGACGGGCGTCGCGAACATTACGCCCAGCGGCTCGTCAGTGACGGTTACGGCGACGGCGAATGGAACGGCGACGGTCACCGCGACGGTCGAGCAGAAGACAGCGGACGCTCACATCACGGTGACGAGCACATTCGCGACGAGTGCAGACGTGAGCGTCGGCGCGAACGGAGCGAATGCATTCGATCCGTCCACAGTCGACATCGGCGCTGGTGGGACGGTGAACTTCACTTGGAGCGGAGTCACCCACAACGTGACATGGGGATCGCCTCCGGCCGGTGTAACGAATATTTCTGACCGTTCGACGGGTACTGCATCGATGACATTCAACCAAGCGGGCACGTACGACTATCACTGTACTATCCACCCGGGCATGAACGGGACAGTCGTAGTGCACTGACGGGTGTTGGGTGGCGGGTTGATCAACGCATGTCATCCTGAGCTGGGCGAAGGATCTGCTGTTCGCGCTCTTTGATGAGATCTCGATGGTATACGCCAGGCCTTGGGGATGACCCGGAAAACCCGGATCTCTCCATGTGGCGAAGGAGCACCGCTCGCCGGAGCAGTGATCGATCGTTTTTGTGAACGGCACTCCCATCGAGTTCGGTCCGCGGGGCCCGAACGGGGTTGTTCGCAAAGCTCTAGGTGGTTGGGCGCGCGATCTCTCGCCCCACGACGAACGGATCGGGGTCCTCCGGGTTATCCCCAGTTACCGGCTTGGATGGTCGTGCTATCGAGGCGGCGAGCAATCGGCGAACGGCGGGAAAAGCAGATCCTTCGCTGCCGCTCAGGATGACGCCCATATTTTCCCGCGCCCCCGCCCCCCGGCCCGCGCCACGCCTAACGAGGCTTCGGCCGCTCGTCGCGCTTGAAGAGAAATACCGTTGACTCGAGCCGTGGCCCGCTGGCGTCGGCCACGGCAAAGGTGCCTCCCTCGTATGCGCTCGAACCAGCGTAGCGGCCATCTTTCGTTACCGCGTAATAGCTGAGATCGAAGTAGGGACGACCCTTGTTGTCGAGCAGCCTGCGCTCGGTCATCGCGATGACACGTCGCATGACCTCGAGGAGCGCTTCGTCTGGCGACTTCCCCTGGCGCATCAGCTCGACAGCGAGAAAGGCACCGCACACCATGATGTTCGATTCGCCGCGACCGGTAGAACCAGCAGCGCCGACATCGTTGTCGCAGTACTGGCCGGCCCCGATGATCGGGCTGTCACCCACGCGGCCGGGGATCTTCCATGAGATTCCGCTGGTGGTGGTGACCGAGCCAATGTCGCCACGCGCATCGACCGCGTTCATGTTGATCGTGCCGAAAGTATGCGGCACACCTCGTTCGTCGAGAAAGACATGGTCGTCGCCGCGCGGCGACGACGCGCCACGTTGAGTTGCAGGCGTTGGACGTACCTTTCTCGTCGTGTCATCGGGGATGTCGAGCCAACTGTCGTTCGGACTGAGGCGGGACTTCCACTTGAGCCAAGCCTCGCGCGACTTCTCCGTGAGAAGGCTCTGCTCCTTGAAGCCCATTTCGAGCGCGAACTTCTTCGCGCCCGCACCGACGAGGAAGATGTGGTCGGTGTGCTCCATGACTGCCCTGGCAACGAGCGAGGGCGTGGCAATGTCCTCGATGCAGCCCACCGCACCCGCCCGCTTCGTGGGTCCGTGCATGCAACTCGCATCGAGCTGCACGACGCCATCCTCGTTAGGCAAGCCGCCGAGCCCAACGCTCATGTCATTCGGATCGAGCTCCACCATGTTGACACCGGCGATCGCCGCGTCGAGCGGGTCCGTGCCCGCGACGACGAGATCGTACGCCTTCTTGATCGGGCTACCACCGGGGTTGTCCCGATAAAAGCCGTTTGCCGAGCTCACGACGATCGGGCGGTGTGGCGGTAGAGCGGGAGCCGCCGCAGCGGCACCCGCGACTCTGTTCAGAGGCACGGCGAGGCCCGCGGCTGCCACCGCGCCCGCACCGAGGAAATCACGGCGTGTTATGGACATGGATCCTCCTCCAGGACGCCTTTGGTGCCGCCTATTCTACCGCGGCCGGGGCGCCACCGTCACCCCGACGTCGCGGGCATTGCCAGACGCTACGGTGGCGTCCTCTGCCGAATAGGGGGAGTGCCGCGTAGCTTTGCTCCGCAACACATTCGGGCCGCGCCGTCGCGCGGCCCGCCGCGCTTTGCCATATACCGCTTGTCGCTCATGGATCAATCCGCGCCCCTCGCGTCGGTCCGCGATCAACTGCGCCAGGCGCAGTTTCTCGAGGGACTTACAGAGTCCGCGCTGCATCAGCTCTCCCGGCTCGTCACGCACCGCGTCTTCGAATGCGACGCAGTGCTGTTCGATGAGGGCGCGCCACGAACTTTTCTCGCCGTCATTGGATCGGGCGCCGTAGCAATCGAGAAAAAGGTGCAGGCGCGTCCCGTGCGACTCGTGACACTCGGCGCAGGCGAAGCCCTTGGCGAGGGACTGCTCCTGGACGCCTCCGCACACGGCACCAGCGCGCGGGCGCTGCAGCGAACGGAGGCGTTTCTTCTCAGCGCCGAGCAAGTTCAGGAGATGCTAAAGGAATACCCGGCGCTCTACGCGGCGCTGGTTGCGCGCGCGGCACGCACGATCTCGCGGCGCCTCGCGGCCACGGACGCGACACTTGTCGGTCATGGCCGCATGCTTGGATTTACCGGATCGCGCACTCGCCGCGAGCACGACTTATTGGGCGAGCGCGATGTGCCTGACGATGCGCTTTATGGCGTCCAAACGCTTCGCGCCCTGGAAAACTTCCCGATCACGGGTATTCCGCTGCGCGAGTTCCCTGCGCTGGTCGAGGCGTTAGCGGCGGTGAAGGAGGCGGCGGCGCTTGCCAATGCCGATCTCGGTCTGCTCGACAGCGGCGTTGCTGATTTGATCGTGCGCGCGTCGCAGGAGATTCGTGCAGGACGCCATCATGAGCATTTCCTCGTTGACATGATTCAGGGCGGCGCCGGCACGTCGACGAACATGAACGCGAACGAGGTGATCGCCAATCGGGCGCTGGAGTTGATGGGCCGGCCACGGGGCGACTATGCGGCCATACACCCGAACAACCACGTCAATCTCAGCCAGTCCACGAACGACGTGTATCCGACGGCGGTGAAGCTCGCCCTCCATCGCTCGATCGACGAGTTGCGGGACGCCGAGAAGGCACTCGCGCTGGCATTTCTCGCGAAGGGAGAAGAATTCGCACCGCTGATCAAGATGGGTCGCACGCAGCTGCAGGACGCTGTGCCAATGACGTTAGGCCAGGAATTCCGCGCTTTTGGGCATACGATTCTCGAGGATGTCGAGCGTTTGAGCGAGGTGCAGCAGCTGATCAATGAGATCAACATGGGCGCGACCGCGATCGGCACGGGCATCAATGCCCCGCGCGGGTATTCGGACTCCGTACGCGAGCATCTCTCACGCATAACGAGACAGCGGCTGATCACGGCGCCCGATCTCGTCGAAGCGACAATGGACACGGGTGTGTTCGTGCAATTGTCCGGCGTGCTCAAACGGTGCGCGGTGAAGCTGTCGAAGATCTGCGACGATCTGCGGTTGCTGAGCTCCGGTCCGCGCGCCGGGCTTGGCGAAATCAATCTTCCGGCAATGCAGCCGGGCTCGTCGATCATGCCCGGGAAGGTAAATCCAGTGATTCCGGAGGTCGTGAATCAAGTCTGCTTCGACGTCATCGGCGCCGACGTCGCCGTGACTCTCGCGGCGAGCGCTGGTCAACTGCAGCTCAACGTTTTCGAGCCGCTCATTGCGTTCCGCCTGTTGTCGGCGATAAGCCAGATGCGGAACGGTTGTGTCGTGCTGCGCGAACGGTGCGTCGTGGGCATCACAGCGAACCCCGAACGGCTTCGCTATTTCGTCGAACATTCAATTGGTGTGGTGACGGCGCTCGTCCCCGCGATCGGCTACGAGCGCGCGACGCAGGTCGCAAAGGAGGCGCTGGATAGCGGACGCGGCGTCTACGAGATCGTGCGCGAACAGGGATTGCTCACACGCCAGGAGCTCGATCGAATCTTGAATCCCGAAGCAATGACGGGCGACGGGGCGAGCACAACCTGATGCCGCGCCGCCGCAAGCGAATCGACCCCGCGCTGTTCCGTTTGCCCCTCGACGAGATCAAGCAAGGCTTCTACACCGACAAGTACTTCGAGCGAACCCGCGAGGTGCTGCGCACCGACGCCCACTCGCCGCGGGTGCTGATGCAGGTGACCGGTAAGAACGCCGGGTACCTGAGCGGCGTCGACGAAGCGATCGCCATTCTCAAGCTCGCCGGCGAAGATTGGAGTGGCCTAACGGTGACGGCCCTTTATGAGGGCGACGAGTTCGAGGACTGGGACACGGTGATGACGATCGAGGGTCCGTACGAGTGCTTCGCGCATCTCGAGACGTTGTACCTCGGCGTACTCTGCCGTCGAACACGCATCTGTACGAACACGCGGCGTCTCGTGGAGGCGGCGCGTCCGAAGCCGGTGTTGTTCTTCGGTGCCCGCCAGGATTACTGGGGAGCTCAACCTGGCGATGGCTATGCGGCGTACGCGGGTGGCGCCTCGTCAGTGTCGACCGATGCGCAAGCTTCCCTGTTTGGTGGATCGGGTATCGGAACGGTTCCACATTCACTCATCGCTGCGTACGGCGGCGATACGGTCCGCGCATCGAAGGCCTTTGCGGCGCATGTTCCTGGCGTCGATCTCATCGCGCTCGTGGACTACGAGAACGATTGCGTGCGAACGAGTCTGGAGGTCGCGCGCGCCTTGGAAGGACGGTTATGGGGCGTACGACTCGACACGTCGGAAAATCTCGTCGACAGGTCAGTGATTCCCCTGATGGGAACGTTCAGGCCAACTGGTGTGAATCCACAGCTCGTTTGGAACGTGCGAAACGCACTCGATGCGGAGGGATTCGGGGAAGTAAAGATCGTCGTGTCGGGCGGACTGAACGCAGCGCGTGTGCGTGCGTTCGAGGAGGAGAAGGCACCGGTGGACGTATACGCCGTGGGCACGTCGATCGTCCACGACGGTCGCTTCGATTTTACTGGCGACATCGTCATGGTGGACGGCGCGCAACAATCCAAGGTTGGTCGAGAGCTCCGTGCGAACCCGAAGCTCGATCGAGTGAAATGAGTAGAGGGTAGAGGGATGTAGGTAGAGGGTCGACGGATGTCGAGCGTTTGCGAATTACTGCTACGTTCGTCCACCCTCTACCCGCAACCCTCTACCCACATGGCCGGTCTCAGACTCGACGGCGCTGGTCAGGCCAAAATGAAAACGCTCGACGACGCGGTGAACCTGCTTCTTCGCGTCAACGGCCTCGTCGAGCAGTATGCGCTGCAGATCAAGCGCAATCAGCCGGGTGGGACCTTTCTCACCAACCTTCGGCGTCAGCTGCCGGCGTTGAGCGGGCTGCTCAAAGCGCAGTTCGGGATGATCTCCGATCAGGTCATGCAGACGCACCTGGCCTCGAGCCGCGGCGCGAGCGAGCAGATGCGCGTACGTGCCCTGCGTGAGGGCGTTGCGCAGGTGAAAACCGCGCTGGAGATCGCGGTGGCACAGGTCAAGGAAAAGCACAACCTCGAGGGCGACGGCGAAGATAAGAAGAGCGCGTAAGGCTCCGTTGCGTACAGCACGCGAATCTCCGCGCTCTTTGCGTCGATTCGGCGCGCGCTGTGCATGTAACCCGGCCGCTTGATTCAGCCAGAGTCAGCCGGTACCTTGCCGTTGCTCTAAGACCAATGCGTCGCGTGCGCACGACATCATGTCGTGGCGAACTGGCGCACCGCACGCCGGAAAAAAAGGACAGCGCAATGCATCATCCACTCCGCCCGCGCCGGCTCGCTCGTGCCGCGCTGACGGTAGCGCTGGCGGCCTCCGCGATCGTCATAGCCGCCTGCGGCCAATATCCGAACTCGGTCTTTCATTCTCGGACGGACACCAATCGCGACGTCGGATTTCTCTTTGAGATTCTGATTTGGTTTGGATCGATCGTCTTCGTCGTTGTCGAGGCGATCCTCGTCTACACACTCGTCCGATTCAGACGTCGTCCAGGCTCGGCGCGGCAGCCGGAGCACGTGCATGGCAACACGACGCTCGAGATCACGTGGACAATTGTTCCCGCGCTGATCCTCATCTTCATCGCCATTCCCACCGTTCGCACGATCTTCCGCACGCAGGCCAAGGCCCAAGCCAACGCGCTGCAGGTCGAGGTGATCGGTCATCAGTGGTGGTGGGAGTTCCGCTACCCGCAATACACGGTGCGGAACCCAGCCGGCCGCACCGATACGCTCGTCACCGCGAATGAGCTGTACCTACCGCATGGACGGACCGTGAGCTTCATCCTCAAGTCAAAGGATGTCATTCACTCGTTCTCGGTACCCGGCCTCTCGGGAAAACGCGACCTCATCACGAATCACGTCAACTATCTCTGGTTCACACCAGACTCAGCGAAAGCAGACGCATACAATGGATTCTGCGCGGAGTACTGCGGCGCGTCTCACGCGAACATGCGGTTCCGCACGTTCGTGGTGTCGCCAAGTGAATTTCACAGTTGGGTAGAGCATCAGGAGACCGCGGCAGCCTTCGCTGTGCCGGCGCCTAACCAGGCCGCGGCAAACGCCGCAGCTGCCACGGGTCAGAATCCGCAGTTGGCGCAATCGCAGGTACCGGCGGGAGCCCAGGTCCAGCCGAACAGAAATCTTGGCGGTGCAACGCGCATCGGACAGGCGACGGGTGTGAACGGACCGACTGTTCCCTCTGCGGGCGCCGCTGGAGTTGGCGTTCCGGCCGCGGCGGCAACTGCACCCACGCAAACGACGGCGACGCAAGCCGGCTTCATCGCCTTCCCCGCTGAACGTCTGCCGTCTTACGCGGTCCCTACCACACCGACACCAGCCGATCTGCGAGCCGCGGATCTCTACGGTGATCCGAGCCGCGGCGCGCACTTGCTCGCCACAGGTCAAGGCGCTTGCCTGGGCTGCCACACGATTCGCGGCAATCCAGCAATGATCGGGCAGATCGGGCCGAATTTGACACACATCGGCAGCCGCACAACAATCGCCGCCGGGCTTTATCCGAATGATGGGAAGCACCTTTCGCTGTGGATCAAGAATGCGCGAAAGATGAAACCGGGCGTACTCATGCCAACGCTCGGGCAGAACGAGTACGATCCCGTTCTTGGCACCACGATGAAGACGGGCCTTACCGATCAGCAGATCGCCGACATCGTCGCGTATCTGCAGGCTCTGAAGTAGCAGTCAGCGTTTCGCATTAGGACGAACACCCTGGAGACTTAGACGCATGGCAACAACCGCCACCGCTCCTGCCTATTCCGCCCCGCACTATCACGCGGAGGAAGGGCTGTGGAGCTGGCTGACGACTGTCGATCACAAGCGCATCGCCGCGCTGTATCTCGGCACATCGCTGTTCTGGTTTCTCGTCGGCGGACTCGAAGCGTCGATCATTCGCGCTCAGTTGATGTTCCCGAACGGCCGCGTCGTATCAGCCGAGATGTTCAACGAGCTCTTCACGATGCACGGGACGACGATGATTTTCCTCGTCGTCATGCCACTCTCGGCAGCGTTTTTCAACTTGCTCATCCCGCTGCAGATCGGTGCCCGTGACGTCGCGTTCCCGCGCCTCAACGCATTCAGTTATTGGGTGTATCTGTTCGGCTCGATCTTCATGAACGTGTCGTGGTTCATCGGTTCGGCGCCGGACGGCGGCTGGTTTGGCTACACGCCGCTGACCACCCTCGCCTACGCGAAGAATCTCAACATCGATTTCTGGGTGCTCGGGCTCCAGATCCTCGGCGTGTCGTCGTTGGCGGCCGGATTCAACTTCATCACGACGATCGTCAACATGCGCGCACCGGGGATGTACTTCATGCGCATGCCGATCTTTACCTGGATGGCGTTCATCGTCCAGTTCCTGATCGTGCTCGCATTTCCGGTGATCACGATCGCGCTCGTGTTCCTACAATTCGATCGCTTTTTCGGCACGAACTTCTATGAGGTCGCACAGGGCGGCGATCCGTTGCTCTGGCAGCACCTCTTCTGGATCTTCGGGCATCCCGAGGTCTACATCCTCATCTTGCCGGCGTTCGGGCTGGTGTCCGAGGTCTTGCCAACCTTCTCGCGAAAGCCGCTCTTCGGCTATCCCGTGATGGTCTACTCGGGAATGCTCATCGCCTTCCTCGGCTTCGGCGTCTGGGCGCACCACATGTTCGCCGTGGGCATGGGCCCGATCGCCGATACCGTCTTCGGCGTTACGACAATGCTCATCGCCATTCCGACCGGTGTGAAGATCTTCAACTGGATCTTCACGATGTGGGGCGGAGATTTGCGTTTTACCACGGCGATGAAGTTCGCGATCACGCTCGTCGCGCTCTTCACCGTCGGTGGCATCTCGGGCGTCATGCATGCGTCGCCACCCGCTGACCTGCAGCAGACGGACACTTATTTCATCGTCGCGCACTTTCACTACGTGCTCGTGGCCGGGTCGATGATGGGCCTTTTCGCCGGCGTCTACTACTACTTCCCGAAATTCACCGGCCGCTTGCTCGACGAGACGCTCGGCTCGTGGCACTTCTGGCTCTTTTTCATCGGGGTGAACCTCACGTTTTTCCCGATGCACTTCTCCGGGTTATATGGAATGCCGCGCCGCATCTATCGCTACGACGCGGGACAGGGTTGGGAAGTCTTCAACTTCTTGAGCTCTGTTGGGGTGATGTTCCAGATCCTCGGCACGGGTGCGGGATTCTTAAATCTTTGGTGGAGCTGGCGGCGTGGCCGGATCGCCGGGAACGACCCGTGGGGCGCGCCTACACTCGAGTGGTCGATTCCCTCGCCACCGCCGGACTACAACTTCGCCACCGTACCGGTCGTAACGTCTCGCTATCCGCTGTGGGACTTGAAGTCTCCCGCGCTCACGGCAGATGTACCGCACTCGCGACATGGCGACGAGCGTAACGACATCACGGTCGGTGGCGCTCGCGTCGGCTCATTCGGCGACCACATCAGTGCGGGATCACCGTTAGGCGGCACGAATCCGGAGGCGGTGCAACGACCGGGCACCGACCGCGGCGGCCTTCGCACGGCGCCATCGCGGCGCCTGCCCACAGCGCGGGAGCTCGGCATCCCAATGCCGAATCCATCCATCAAGCCGCTTTTCACAGCGCTTTTCATGACGCTCATGTTCGCGTCACTGATCGCAATTCATAAGGACAAGCTGCAGCTCGCGATCGCGCTGGTGGTCGTCTTCGGCCTTGCGCTCACAGCCTCACTGTATGGCTGGCTTCTGACACCGCTCGAGGACGAGCACTAGCTCAAACGGTATCTCCAACACGATGTCCACTTCCGCAATTACTCACGCGCACGCCGGGCACACGCCGACGACCACAGGCCTCGACCATCGCAAGGTCGCGATCTGGGCGTTCATTGGATCGGAGTGCATGCTCTTCGCGTCGCTGATCTCGACCTATCTCATCTACAAAGGCCGGAGCATTACCGGTCCATTTCCACACGAATGGTGGTGCGAGACGACGAAGGCATCGTCCGCGGCCGGGCCGATTGCTGGATGTCCTGCGGGCTCCCTCTACAAACCCATCCTCAACATCCCGGTCACGTCGCAATCGACGTTCGTACTGCTCATGTCATCGCTGGCGATGGTGCTGGCACTTGCAGCCGTCGAGAATAAAGACAAGCCAGGGTGGGCCGGGCCTGGATGGGGCGGCCGTTTGCTCGAGTCGTCGAAGCTGTGGCTCCTCGCAACGGCACTCCTTGGCGCTGGCTTCCTCTGCTATCAGGCGTACGAGTTCACTTCCTTCGTACACGAAGGGTTGACGATCAGGACAAATCTCTTCGGATCGTCATTCTTCACGCTTACAGGATTCCACGGTGCGCACGTCACCGCCGGAGTGCTCTGGCTCCTGACCTTGCTTGCCATTGACGTCAAGCGGGGACTTGGCCCCCGCGACGCACTGCTCGTCGACATTTCGGCGCTGTACTGGCACTTTGTCGACGTCGTTTGGATCGCGATCTTCACGCTCGTCTACCTCATCCGATAGCGGGGACCATGGCTCACGAACCAGCCCACCACGCGAGCACCGATTCCGTTGCATCGGCCGAGGCCCATGTGGCGGCGGGCGAGGTACACGAGCATCCCACCTGGGCGACTTACAAGTGGGTCGCGCTCATTCTCACCGTGATCACGATCGTCGAAGTCTGGGTCTACTACATTCCCGCGTTCGTCGCGTCACGTCTATTCGTGCCTGCGCTCCTGATCATGTCCGCGGTCAAGTTCGCCATCGTCGTGATGTTCTACATGCATCTCAAGTACGACCACAAGGTCTTCCGGGCGCTCTTCACGGGTCCCCTCATCATTGCAGTCACGACGATCGTCGCGCTCATGTTCCTGTTTGCGAAGCTCGTCATTCGCACGGTCTGATCGGGTCCTTACTGGCGGAGTGAACACGCCGCGCTGTTGCGACGGATACATTCAGTCATGCTTCCCCGAATCGCCTTCCCCGCTCTGCTGCACACCGGCGCGACGCTCAGTGCGTCGCGCTTTTCCGTGCACGCGAGCACCGTCGTGGGAATCGTCGCTTTGGCGGCTTTGTACCATTGGCGCGTTCGCGTCAATGCGCGAAATGGCGGAGCGCCGATTGGTCGCGAGAAGCCGACTCTGCTCGCCGTTGCCCTGCTCACACTTTTCCTCTCCCTCAACGGGTGGCTGCACGACCTGAGCGATTACTATCTCTTCAGCGCGCACATGGTGCAACATCTGGTGCTTGCACTCGTCATCGCGCCGCTGTTGATCATGGCTACGCCTGGCTGGATGCTGCGTCCTGCCCTCCGGTACCGCGGCGTGGAGCGTCTCGCGAGGTGGATGACACATCCCTTCCACACGTTCGCCATCTTCAACGTCGTTCTCGCCGCCTGGCATCTACCCACGCTGTACAACCTCGCGATGGCGCACCACGACGTGCACATCGTGCAGCACCTCATGTTCCTCGTATCAGCGGTGCTGATGTGGTGGCCGATTCTCAGCCCGCTGCCGGAGCTGCCTCGGCTCGCCTATCCACTCCAGATGCTCTACCTGTTTCTCATGAGCATCCCGATGTCGATCACGGCCGTTTATGTCGCCTACGCTGACTCGGTGCTCTATCCCGCCTACGCCAGCGCGCCGAGGATTTGGGGAATTTCGCCGCTTCAGGACCAGCAGATCGGTGGCCTGATCATGTGGATCCCCGGAGGGTTGTTCTTTTTCGCCGTCATCTCGGTCATCTTCTTTAGATGGCAGCAGCGCCAGGGCGACGAGTCGGTCGCTGGCGCACAAGTGGTGGCGTCAGCGGAGCAATTGCCACTGGCGAGATAGATCGTCAAAGGTGTTAGGTGCGAGGCGGTAGGTGATCGCAGCCCTCAGAACCCTTGCACGCGTGACCCCGGCAATCAGGCAGGTAGCTCGATGAGCACAACCCTCGTTCCTCCCAAGGAGCAGCTCGGCACCGTCGCTGATCGACCCCGGGTTGCGGCCGGCGGACCGAAGCAATCACGCGAGCGACTGCTGTCGCTCGACGTTTTTCGCGGAATCACCGTTGCGGGGATGCTGCTGGTCAACGATCCGGGCACATGGAGCGCGATTTATCCGCCGCTCGAGCACGCGACTTGGAATGGGTGGACCCCGACCGATCTGGTTTTTCCCTTCTTCCTTTTCATCGTTGGGATCACGACGCACCTCTCGTTGAGCGCACGACGGGCTCGCGGCGCGGACGAAGGCGACATTCGCCGGCAGATACTTCGTCGCGGTGCGATGATCTTCGTTCTGGGCTTTCTGCTCAACGGGTTCCCGTTTTTTACTTGGGGTGACGTTAGCGGCGTCGCTGATCCGACGTTCATGCAGCGTGTCGTCGATCGGCTCTATCACTGGCGCATCATGGGCGTCCTGCAGCGAATCGGCCTCGCCTATATGTGTGGGGCACTGCTCACACAACGAGCGAACGTAAAGCGCGTCGTGACGACGATCGGTGTGCTCCTCCTCGGATACTGGATTGCCATGACGATGCTGCCGGTTCCCGGAACTGGCGGTACGATAGGTAGCCTGTTGCTCCATGTTCCGTCGGGAACGATGGCGGCCTTTTGGGATCGGTTCTTCCTCGATTGGAGCCGCTTTGGGCTAGGGAATCACATCTGGAGCGGCAGCTTGACCTTCGATCCCGAAGGTCTCTTTTCGACCGTTCCAGCCATCTGCACCGCGATGCTCGGCGTTCTCGCCGGTCGATGGATAGGCAGCGAGCATCCACTCGAAGAGCGACTGAACGCGTTGTTCGGCGCGGGATGTCTCGCGATGGCCGCCGGCATGGTGTGGAACTGGGCATTCCCGATCAACAAGAGCATCTGGACGAGCTCTTACGTCCTCTTCACCGCCGGTCTCGCCACGGTGACGATTGCTACGATCATGTGGCTGGTGGACGTCCACGGCGTTCGTCGCTGGACGAATTTCTTCGTCATCTACGGCACCAATCCCTTGATTGCATTCATGGGATCGGGATTAGTGGCTCGATTGATCTATTCGGTCATCTTCGTGCGTTATCATGGGCAGCGGATGCCACTGCAGTCCGCGATCTATCAGTCGCTGTTCGCATCCTGGCTTACGGCGGTGAATGCGTCGCTCGCCTTTGCGCTTTGCTTCGTTGGACTCTGGTTCGGCATTCTCCTCGTGCTGTATCGGCGAAGGATCTTCCTCAAGGTTTGAGGTTGCCGCGTCGAGGGGCTGACTTGGTAATCGGACGTTGATGAACGCCGGAGCCAATTCGTGCGCGAAGGGTAGAGAAACTGGAACATGAGTTGCCAATTCTGCCGCCTATGAGCGCACGCCGTCGCATTTTCTTCGCACGACAACCGGTTCGATCACTCACTCGGTTCGCGAGCACAGTGTCGTATTCGGCGTTCGTCGTGTTGTGCGTTATGCCGGCGGCGCTTCACGCATCACCCCGCCTAGTGAGTCAGGGCGCTCAGCAAGACGTTGCACCGCTCGATTCTACAGCGACCGGTCCGAGGAAGAGCTCGAGGCCGAAAACGGCACGGGCCCACCGGAAGAGCGCGCGGAGCAGTGTCAGCCGCGGCGAGGTCGCGAGTCGGCCCACTGCATTGTCGTGGACATCGCCCCGAGGTGTCGAGTCGCTCGACGACGACCTCGCCGCGGCACTCACGCAGCACACCCGGGGCGGCCGATGGGGTGTGATGGTCGTGTCGCTAACGCGAGGCGATACGCTCTTCCGTGCGAGTCCGGATGCAATGATGCAGCCTGCCTCGACGATGAAGATGTACACGTCAGTACTGGCGTTAGACCGCTTCGGACCGGACTACCAGTTCAAGACGTCGGTGCTTCGCGAGGGGCAGCTTGGCGCGGACGGAACGCTCGAAGGCAATCTCTACCTGCGTGGTAGCGGTGACCCGTCGCTCGCGTCGCGATTTTGGGGGACGGCCAGTCCCATGGACTCGCTGGCGCATCTCATTGTCGCCGCGGGTGTGCGACACGTGCGAGGTGACCTGATTGGTGATGCGAGCGCATTCGATCCGCAGCTCGTCCCGGAGGGGTGGCAGTCACGCTATCTCGGGGCGGCGTATGCGGCGCGGGTCTCAGCGCTTTCACTCGACGAGAATCTCGTTTGGGTAGTCGTACAGGCCGATGGCAAGAAGGCGAATGTCTCGCTCGATCCCGCGACGACGACGATCCCGGTGCAGAGCACGGTGCGCGTCGTTGGCGGCAGCCGTGGGCGGATCAGTGCCGTTAGGCAAAAAGATGGAAGCATCCTCGTCCGCGGCACGATCGGCGCTTCGGCGCCGCCACAGCGGTACTCACTCGTCGTCGACGACCCGGCGTCATTCACGACAGGCGCGCTCCGCGCCGCGCTCGAAAAGGCGGGCGTTGCCATCGATGGGCGCGTGACGGTGGGTGCAACGCCAACCAATGCAACCGAGGTTGCGTCGCTGGCCTCGGCGAATCTCGCGAACATCATCTCTGAGATGAATCGCGAGAGCATCAATCTGTACGCGGAGCTGTTGTTCCGCGACGCGGCGCATTCGGCGACTCCAGACAAGGCGGGATCGGCTCAAACGGGCCTCGCGTCGCTGCACACATTGCTGTCGGAAAAGATCGGCGCGCGGCCGGAGGATGTTCAGGTCTCAGACGGGAGCGGCCTCTCCGTGCTCGACCGCGTGACGCCGAGGTCAATGGTCGAGCTCCTGTCGTTCGCGCACCGTGCGCCGTGGGGTGCGACATTTCACGCCTCGCTGCCTCTGGAGGGTGAATCTGGCACGCTGCGCCATCGAGCGCGGTACACGCCGGCGCGCGGCAACCTTCACGCGAAGACCGGCACGACGAACACCGTCGCCTCGTTAGGTGGCTACGTAACGGCCAAGAATGGAGAGATCCTCGCCTTCTCCTTCATCTACAACGGGAGCGATCGCTGGAATGCGAAGCTGGCGATGGACCAGATGGGAGCTACGCTCGCGGAGTTTGTCAGGGAGTAAATAAACAGGTGAGAGGTTCGAGACTGAACGAACTGCCTCAGCCATCAGCGTTGGATCTTTCGTTCCAAGCGCAGATGCTTGGATCTCAAGGGAGACAGGCCAAGCCTGTGGGATTACCCGGATTGCCCTGATGACCCGGATCGCTCCCAGTCCAGCCAAGGCGTTACATCGCCCGGCAATCATCCAATGCTTTGTGAACGGCACAAGACTGGTCTGTCCGGTCGAGCTCCCAATTCGGTGAATCACCGAATGGAGCTCGCGACCGTGATCGCGATTGGAGGATTACCCGGGCGCAGGAATCTCGCGTATCTCCACTCCTCGCTTCGCCAGCTCCGCGATGTACTGCTCCGCGGGAACGCACTCGTCAGGGGTATGAACTCCCGCCGGCTTCACCTGCCCGCGAACCTGCATCATTCCCGTGATCGACAACGAATACCCGGTCGTCCGCATCATCGCGCTGATGTGATGACGCGCGTCATAGCGGTCGATCAACTCCCAGGTCACTGTCTTCGGCTTTCCGCCCTTCGTTCCACTCACGACCACGCGTAAAGCGACAAGATCGCGTCCCTCCGGCTTCGTGAGGCGCGGGCCGACGATCGCCATGAACGCGTCGCGTGGAATGACCTTGCTACCCTTCACGTCCACCGGCTCGAGCTCGAGGAGTCCCAGCTCACGAATCGCTTCCATCCGTTCGGCGTGACCTGGATAGCGAAGTGTCTTGTACTCCATTTCCGGGATCTTTCCCTCATACCGGAATGCCATCGTCGAAAGGCCGCCAGCGGTGTGAAATGCCTCCAGCGTACCCACACCGTCGCCAAAGCTCACCGGCTCCAGCTCGGAGAGCGCCCGGACTTGCGTCCGCTTTCCATTTCTTAACACCCAGGACAGCGTGGTGTAGTAGTCGAGCACGCCCTCGAGGGAATACACGATCTGATAGTTGAGCGGCGGCTCCGGATTTTGCGGCAGCCCGCCGACGTAAATCCGCACCGACTGCACGTTGTCCAGCTGACGAATGCCTTGCTCAGCGAGAATGTTGACCATTCCGGGCGCCAGACCACTGTCCGGCACCACTGTGATGTTCTTTTTTCGCGCCTCGGCGTCGAGCGTCTTCTGTTGGTTCACGATCTCCGTGTTACCGCCGAGATCCGTGAAGTGCACACCCGACTCGACGGCAAGGCGCGCCATCTCGAAGTTGAAGTAGTACGGAATGGCACTCATCACCCCGTCGCACTCCCGCATCAAGGCACGGACTGCCTCTTCATCGCGAACGTCGACCGGTGTTGGTAAGAGCCGACGGCCCGAATAGGGCGCGAGAAAATCGGGAAGATGACCGATCTTCAGATCAGCCAATCGAACCTGTTCGACCTCTTTGTCTTGCAGCAGATCAAACGCGCAAGCCGAGCCCTGTAGTCCGGCTCCTAGAACGAGCATCCGCATTTCAAACACATCTCCAAGAAAGAAATCGCTCGCCGCCACCGGGAAACTAAACTCATGAGAAGGCGCGTGGCAGACGAGTGTATCACCGTGAGGGAATGGAACTTGACCACATTCCACGCGATGAATTGAAGCAACCTACTGAGATTCCCGAGACGACCTTATGAGCGCGGCAGTGGAAAGCGGCAAAGAGGATTGGCGGCAACACCTCATCGAGGACATAACGGGCGTTCGCCGTGTGCTCGAGGGAACGCATCGCATCGCCGTGCTTGGCATCAAAACCGAGGAATCCGGCCAACCTGCCTTTTACGTCGCCGAATACGCGCAACAGGCGGGATTTCAGATTGTACCGGTACCTGTGTATTACCCCGACGCCACGGAGATCCTCGGCGAGAAGGTCTATCGTAAAATTGCTGAAATTCCGGACGATGTAGACATGGTCAACGTCTTTCGGAGGCCGCGCGACATTCCCGCGCACATCGACGACATCATTCGCAAACGGCCAAAATCCGTCTGGTTTCAGCTTGGCATTCGCAATGACGAAGCCGCTGAAAAACTGGCGAGGGCGGGAATCGACGTCATACAGGATCGCTGCCTGATGGTGGAGCTACAGCACGTCGGAAAGTGACACCAAAAGCAGATCCTTCGCTGCGCTCAGGATGACAAGGAGCTGCAGATCCTTCGCTGCGCTCAGGATGACAAGGAGCTGCAGATCCTTCGCTGCGCTCAGGATGACAAGGAGCTGCAGATCTTTCGCTGCGCTCGGGATGACAAGGAGCTGCAGATTTTTCGCTGCGCTCCGGATGACAAGGAGCTACTGAAGGACGATGCTCCCGCGTTTCGCGTCGAGAGTCCAAGAACGCATCGCGAGGAGTTGGGCCACCGTTCGTGAGCTTGCGGAGTCCCATCGTGCATCGATGAGCACGCGCAAGCCCCGCTCGTCGAGCAGCATCGGCGCCCGGGCGCCCGGAGTGCTCGGCGAGATCTGTCCGCTGCGCCGGAGCGTGACCGTATCCGCCTTCGGTTGGAAAGTGGGGGCAAGCCGCCGCAGCACATCGAGCCCGAGCAGAACGTCTCGAGCTTTGCTTGTCGACGCTCGCGCGCTGCTCGTATCAAGGCGCGCCGGGACATTGCTCAGAATGACATCACCGAGGTGCAACTCGGAGATGACGCCGATAATGCCGGAAGAGTCCGCGCCGAACAGCCGGATGCCACCGCGTCGGCGAGCCGCCTTACCCTGCAAGACGACGCCGCTGACGGAGGGATCGATGGCCGCGTCGACCAGCCGGTCGCCGATTGAAATTTTGATTGTGCCAAGGCCCGAGCCATCCATAAGCGGCTTGTACCCCAGCTTCCAAACGGAGTCGGGAAATTCGAGCACAGGCGGGTGGCTCACCAACCATCGGGCTCGCGCTTGTTCGGCGGAGGTAAGCGGCGAGGCTGGCAGAACCGAGAGCGCCCGGTAATCGCCTAACGAGCCGTAGATTGGCGCAAGGGAGCGTGCGATACCGGCGCTATCAGCGCCGAAGAGCCGCGCTTCTTCGAGCAACACCGCTCCAATCCGAAGCGCGCCTCGCGAGGCGAGATAGCGTCCGAGCGCGGCACGCGCCCTGGCATCTCTTGGCCGCGCGCTCGAGGTCGCGTAGTAGACCGATTCCGCCGTCGCCACACGTCCGGCCGCGAGGAGTGAATCCGCCTGCTCCACACCGAGGGGCCACTGCGAGTGCGCAACCGCCGGAACCAGTGCTATCGCGGCGAGGGCAAGCCGCACCGCGAATGGCATGGAGCGGTTGGACGCGCGCAGGAGGAGTGTTGTCATCGGTTGCTACTTGGAATGGACGTCGATACGGGCCAGTAGCTCGACATCAGGATCCACGGTCAGCATGGTTGGAGCGAAGCTTTTCGTTCCGAGCGGGAGCTTCAGCTGCACGTGCGTTTCCGCCGGAACGAGAACCGTTTCGCGCCGCGCCGCTCCAGCCCGGCCCAGCAACACCACTGTGAGTGGGAAGCGATAGGCCCCGTAGCGAGTGCCCTGCGTGATGTCGAGCATCACCTGCTGCGACGACGGATCGGACGACCAGGTCACGTCGACCTCGGGAAAGCCGGGCTTACGCAGCCACTGGTCGAAGAACCACCCCAATTCTTGACCGCTCGCCTGCTCCATTGCCGCGCGCAGATCGTCGGTGAGCGCGGTCCCGTCGCGGTAGGCCGCGTAATAGGCCCGGAGGGCGCCGAAGAACGCACTGTCACCGACTTGCCGGCGCAACATGTGAAGAACAAAGCCGCCCTTCTGATAGCTGTTGGTATTCAACAGGGCGAGCAGATCGCGCGGTGTCGTGTCGATCACAGGGTGCGTCGGCACTGACTCAGCATCGGAGAGTACAGTCTGTCTGATCTGAGCCATCTGGGCTACGAACGTGCTGTCGCCGTGTGCATGTCGTGCAAACAATGCAGCGAAGTAAGTCGCGAAGCCTTCCGACAACCACAGGTGGGACCATTCGCGTTCGGTGACTGCGTCGCCAAACCATTGATGCGCAGTCTCGTGCGCAATCAAGCCCTCGTTCATTCTTCCGGTGCGAAATGCCGCATCGGCGTAAAAAATGGCCGTGGCGTTCTCCATCCCGCCAAACCGCGTCGCTGACTGCAGATGCGCGAGCTTCTCATAAGGGAATTGACCGACGAGCGATGCAAAGTATTTGACGATCTCGCCGGCCTGCGCGAAGGCGCCAGGAAGCATCGGCCGTTGCTCCGGCGCTGTGTAAACGTACTGGCGCACGCACCCGCGCTTCGGGCCGAATCCACAGGCCGTCTCCCCTAGCGAATACTCGCTGAGCGGCGCGGCGGCGATGACCATCAGGTACACAGCAATTGGATGCGATTCGCGCCAACGCGTACGTACCCGACCGTCGCCGAGGGTCGACTTATCGACCATGACGCCGTTTGCGACGACTGTGCGCGCGGACGGTGCGGTGACGCTCCAGCTCACGGTCGCTTTATCGCTCGGATGGTCGACGGTCGGAAGCCAGTAGCGCGCTCGATTTGGCCAATTGTCGCCGAAGCCGGTCCAACGTCCGGCGCTATCGGTGCGAACGATCAGCCCATCCTCCACGGCTCCATGGTACGCGACCTCGACGCGCACCGAATTCTTGCCATTCACTCGAAACGGAATGTGAACTTCGTTCTGTGGACGGGTGAATGGCACACGCAATCCGTCGACACGCACGCTATCGACTGTGAGTTGAACGAGATCCAGTACGAGCGTGTCGACGCGAGTCGTATGTCGCACCTCGAGTACGGCGTACCCGTGCATCACACTGCCCGTCGTCGGCAGATCGAGCGAAAAATCGTAACTCTGGATGTCGATACCCGGCCGATACGGGTGATCGATCGCAAGATCGCGCGTTGCGCCAGGGCCAATTTCCACCTGTGCCGCGAGACGCCCGCACGCAATGAGCGGAGCGATGAGTAAGGCGATCGATTGTCGGCGCATAATCGCGATCAGCGACCGAACAGCTTGCCGAGAATCCGCGAGTCCGATGGCGTGCCGTCGGAGGATGTTGCCGCCGCACCGAATGCTTCGGCGAATTCGAGGGTCGTCTGGTACCGTGTTTCCGGAGCGCGCTGCATGGCTTTGTTGAGGACACGCTCAACGGCTTCGGGAAAGACGAGATCGGCGCGCATGCGTCGCAAGGGAATGGGATCGTTGCGAAGGCGCGCGATCATCATCTCCTGCTGCGTACGTCCAATGAAAGGCAGCTTGCCCGTCAGCATCTCGTACACCAGGAGCGCCAGCGAATAAATATCCGTGCGCGCGTCGAGCGTCTTGCCGCGAAGCTGCTCGGGACTCATGAACTCGGGCGTTCCGAGAATGATGCCCGTGGCGGTGAGCTTCTGAAGTTCGGCATCGGCGCGCCGCTCCTTAGCCAATCCGAAGTCCATTACGACCGCGTATTCGGTACCATCCGGCCGGCGACAGATCATGATGTTCTCGGGCTTCAAATCGCGGTGCACGATCTTCAGCTGATGGGCCACGTGCAGACCGTCCGCCATGTCACGCACGAAGCGGGCGGTTTCATCCAATGGAATCTGACCGAGGCGATTCGTGCGATCCGCGAGCACCTCCCCTTCGACGAACGGCATCACCACGTAGACCATGCCGTCCTCTGTCTCGCCAAGCCGCATGATGTGGCATACGTTCGGATGTGCGAGCCGCATTCCGAGAGCCGCTTCGCGACGAAGTCGCGCCATCGCGTTCGCGTCTTCCGAGAGCGACGGGGAGAGGACCTTGATCGCGAATCGCTCTTGTGTCGCGACGTCGAGCGCGAGATAGACGAACGACATCCCGCCTTCGCCGACTTTGGTCACCATGCGGTAACGACCTTCCAGAAGCTTCCCAATCAGATTCGCCGGGGTCAGCGGCGTGGCACGCAGAGGACGCGATGGCAGCTCCGTGGGCCTCGCCGGTGCCGTCGAGCTCATTGGACTGGAAGGGCCCTGCGCGGACGATGGAGACAAAATCGATCGCGAAACAAGCCGCGATCCATCTCGGGGGCAGAACTTCGCCTCAGCGGCATAGGTCGTTCCGCACGCGGGACAACGATTCATCAGGTGCGCACCTGGTTGCGGCCGCCCGACTTCGCGCGGTAGAGCGCCTCGTCGGCCCGCGCGAACAGATCCTCGGTGGAGTCAACCCGCGGGGATGGAAAAGTGGCTACGCCGATGCTGGCCGTCAAATGGAGGGGCTCTTCCCCGCTGGCATCGAACGGATATCGCTCGATGGACTCTCGCAAGCGCTCGGCGAAGATGATCCCGCCGTCCTGCGAAGTCTCCGGGAGAAGCAATACGAACTCCTCTCCACCGTAGCGGGCGGCAATATCGACGGTGCGCACCGATGCTTCGACAAGCGCGCCGATTTGTCGAAGCACCGCGTCGCCGACCAGATGCCCGCGCTCGTCGTTGATACGCTTGAAATGGTCGATGTCGAGGAGCAGGAGTGTCAGCATCGACTCGTAGCGCTTCGCGCGATCCACTTCGCGGGAAAGCCGCTCGAGCAACGCCCGGCGATTGAGCAGTCTCGTAAGTGGGTCGGTCGTCGCCAGCGCCTCGAGCCGCCGATTGTCCGCGCGCGTCGACTCCAGCGCCTGGGCGCGCTTGATCGCGGCGACCGCGGCGTTCACCACGGTGTCGGCAAACTCCACGTCCTCCTGTGAGAGATCTCGCTCGTGCCGCTCGGTGCGCAGCATCAGCGTTCCCGATCGCCATCGATCGACGCTGAAGGGCAGCGCCGCGACTGATCTGATAGCGACAGCGCGCCCTTCCTCCGCCCACAACTTTCGCGTCTGCTCGAAAAGCACGTCGCTCTGGACGTCGCGAACGAGAACGGGCCGCTGCGTCTCGAGCGCGCTGACGATCTCCGGATAGCGCGCGAGCTGAATCTCGAGATTGGGACTTGCCGGATCTTCGAAGGACGCGATCACGGAGCCGGTCGCGTCGCCGGCGCTCGCGAGGATGACGGAACAGCGTGAGAGCGCGAGCGCGCGGGAGACACGCCGAACGAGAATGCGATAAATCTCCGTCGCCGACAGCTCACCAGTGACCTCGTTCAGAATATCGACGATCTGACGATTGCTGGCGACGTCCTCACGGGCGCGCTCGAGCTCTGCACGCGCTGCGGCGAGCGCCGTGCGGGCCGAGCGCAGCTCGCTTTGCGCGCGGAGCTGTGTATGAACGCGCGCCAAGAGCTCTGCTACGCGAAAAGGCTTCGCGACGTAATCGTCGGCGAGCCGTGGTGGCACGAGTGGCCCCGATGACTTGCCATTCGATGGCAAATGGGTCGCGACGATGATGGGCACGTCGCGCCAGCGATCGTCGCGCCGCACTCGCTCGAGCAGCGGCTCGCCATCAGCGCCCATGTCTTCGACATCGACAAGCAACAAATCCGGACGTGCGCGCTCGAGCGCGTCGATCAAACGCCGAGGGTCAGCGATGCTCGTGACCTGATAACCTTGCTCGCGAAGCACCCATGCAATTGCTCCCGTCGCAACGGGATCGCGATCGGCCACAAGCACGTGTGATAATGAAGCGGCACCACGGGAAGGTGGTGACGCATCGGATCGTGGAGTCGGCGTGCCTGCCGGAGCCGGGCCCTCACGCACGCGCAAGCAACTCCTGGAGTCCTGACCATTCTATGTTGCCGCCGCTCAGCACGGCGACGATGGGCCGATTGTCCGTCGGCCTAACGAGTCCCTGCATCAGAGCAGCGATCGTGATCGCGCCGCTCGGCTCGACGACGAGCTTCATCCGGTCGAGTACCAGCCGCACCGCTGGTGCGAGCCCCGAGTCCTCCACCGTCACGACTTCGTCGATGTAGCGCTCGTGGTGCGCGAAGGGGATGCGACCGATCTCGATCGCCATCAGTCCGTCGGCGAGACTACTCGTTTTCTCTAAACGAACTGGACGACCGGCTGCGCGCGCCCGGCTCAGCTTTGGCGCACCGGCCGGCTCGACCGCCACGACACGAGCGGAGGGAGCGCGACCTTTGATGGCCGTTGCGACTCCAGCGCTGAGTCCACCGCCGCCCGCCTGAACGACCACCGTGCCAACGTCCGGCAGGTCGGCCGCGATCTCGAGCCCCAGCGTGCCCTGACCCGCGATGATCGCCGGGTCGTCGTAGGGAGGCACAAGCGTGCCGCCTTCGGCACTTACGATCTCCACCGCCTTTTCATAGCGATCGGTGGTCGTAGTGCCGGCGAGGACGACACGCGCGCCGAGCCGTTCGGCACCCGATCGCTTTGCCGAGGTGACGGTGACGGGCATGACGACGGTGGCCGGGACGCCGAAGAGCTTTGCGGCGAGCGCCACCGCCTGCGCATGATTGCCTGACGAAGGGGCGATCACGCCTTTCGCCCGCTGCGCCGGCGAAAGGCGTGACAGATACGTGTACGCGCCGCGGAATTTGAACGCGCCGCCGCGCTGAAGCATTTCAGGTTTGACGTAAACAGGAACACCCACGAGCTCGGTCATCGCGTCGAACGGAAGGAGCGGCGTGCGCACAGCAACGCCAGCCAGAGCACGCGCTGCGCGCTCGATGTCATCGACGCTGACGAGATCGATCTCACTCGCGGATATGGTCGTCATACCGTACGGACTCCTTCGCACATCGTCGCGCGCAGCGGCGCGGCGCAAAAGCGCGGCGCACGTTACGCCCGAGCGACGAAAAGTTGTTGTCGAGCGCCCCCTTACGACCGCGGCCGTGATGTCAGCACCGTCGGCAACATTGGAGCGGCGGGCGCGCTGGCGGCGAAGGGAGGGCCGCCTAAGCTAGCATTGGCGATTGGCGAGGTAAAGCCGAGAGTAGCTCGTCGCGCCGGAGTTGGAAAAAAGCGAGCACCGCCGCAACCGATGTACAAGCTTCAGTCGCGGCGGTGCGGTGCTTCCGTCATTTCGTCCGATCTATCCCTTACTCCTCTTCATCCTCAGGACCGACGCTCACGGGCTCGCCGGTGTCGTCGCCCGCAATCTCGCCCTCGTCATCCGGCACGACGCGCGCAACATCCATCACGAGGTCATTCTCGTCGAGGTTCACCAACCTCACGCCTTGCGTATTCCGACCGGAAACGCGAATGCCCTTCACTGGCATGCGGATGGCCACGCCCTGCTTCGTGATGAGCATCAGCTCATCATCCGGCAGCACTTCCTTTATCGAGACCGCGTCGCCGGTCTTCTCGGTTCGGTGCACGGTGATGATGCCCTTGCCGCCGCGTTTTTGAACGCGGTACTCATCGATTGGAGAGCACTTGCCCATTCCCCTCTCCGTGACGACGAGGAGATTGGCGTCGCGCTTGATCACGACCATTCCGATGACTTCATCGTCGTCACCAAGCTCGATGCCTTTGACGCCAGTGGTATCGCGACCCATCTCGCGCACGTCGGCTTCATGGAACCGAATCGAGAGGCCATGTCGCGTGGCGAGAACGATGTCGTTGGTGCCGGTCGTGATCTGGACGTCGATCAGCTCGTCCTCGCTCTCGATCTTCACCGCTTTGACGCCGTTCGAGCGCACGTTGGAGTATTCAGAGAGCCGCGTCTTCTTGACCGTTCCTTTCTTGGTCGCGAAGAGCAGAAACTGATCGTCCGCGAACTCACGAACCGCAACGAGAGCGGAGACTGTCGTTTCCGCTGCCACGTTGATGAGATTGACCACCGGCTTGCCTTTTGCGGCGCGGCCCGCTTGCGGAATCTCGTGCACCTTGAGCCAGAAGCAGCGGCCATCCTCGGTGAAGATGAGGACATAGTCATGCGTTGAAGCGATGAACAAGTGCTCGACGAAATCCTCGTCTTTGAGCGCTGCCCCGTTGTTGCCACGCCCCCCACGACGCTGCTTCTTGTACGTGGAGACGGAGGTCCGCTTGATGTAGCCGGAGTGTGAGATCGTGACGACCATCTCCTCTTCGGCGATGAGATCCTCGATCGTGAACTCACCTTCGTCGCTCGTGATCTCGGTGCGGCGCTCGTCGTCGTACTTCGTTGCGATGGCCTTGAGCTCGTCCTTCATGAGCGTCATGCGCCTCGGCTTCGACTCCAGCAGCGCGCGAAGATCCTTGACCGTGGCGCGCACTTCTGTGAGCTCTTCCTCCAGCTTCTCGATCTCGAGACCGGTGAGTCTCGCGAGACGCATGTTGAGGATCGCCTCCGATTGGCGCTCGGAGAGCTTGAACCGTCGTTGCAGCCTTTCGCTAGCAGTTGGAGTATCCTTTGCTTTGCGAATGATCTGCACGACTTCATCAATGTTGTCGACGGCGATCTTAAGGCCTTCCAGGATGTGCTCGCGCTCGAGTGCCTTGTCGAGCTCGTACTGCGCGCGGCGGACGATCACCTCGTGGCGATGCGCGATGAAGTGGTCCAGCATCTCGCGGAGCGCCATCACCTTTGGCACGAGCTGCTTCGTCGTCGGATCCGGCACGAGCGCCAGCATGATCACGCCGAACGTCGACTGCATGGTCGTGTGCTTGTACAACTGATTCAGCACGACGCGTGGGATCGCATCTCTCTTCAGCTCGATGACGATACGGGTCTCGTCCGCCGACTCGTCGCGCAGATCAGATATCCCTTCGAGCTTCTTGTCTCGAACCAGCTCGGCGATCGACTTCACCAGATTCGCGCGATTTACCTGATAGGGGATCTCCGTGACGACGATCTGCGACTTGTTCGAGGTCTCCCGCTCCTCGATCACGGCACGCGCGCGCATAACGATGCGGCCGCGTCCCGTCTCCTGATAATCCTTGATGCCCTGCCGGCCGTAGACGTACGCCCCAGTCGGGAAATCAGGGCCCTTCACGATCTTGCGCAGATCGCCGATCGTCGCTTCAGGATTGTCGATGAGATGGAGAACCGCGTTGACTATTTCACGCAGATTGTGCGGCGGGATGTTCGTCGCCATACCCACGGCGATGCCAGACGAGCCATTGACGAGCAAATTCGGCAAGCCCGCAGGCAGAACCTTCGGTTCCTGCAGCCGGTCGTCGAAGTTGGGCGCGAAATCGACGGTGTTCTTGTCGATATCGGCCAACAGCTCCATAGCGATCGGCGTTAGGCGCGCTTCGGTATAGCGGTACGCCGCCGCCGGATCGCCGTCCATCGAGCCGAAGTTGCCTTGCCCATCGACGAGCGGATACCGCAGTGAAAAGTCCTGCACCATGCGTACGAGCGCGTCGTACACCGCGCTGTCGCCGTGTGGGTGGAAGCGGCCCAGCACATCACCAACGACCGTTGCGGACTTTTTGAAGGGGCGATTGGGAACGAGCCCGAGGTCGTTCATCGCGTAGAGGATGCGCCGGTGAACCGGCTTCAACCCGTCGCGCACGTCGGGTAGCGCGCGCGACACGATGACGCTCATCGAATAGTTGATGAACGACTCTTTGATCTCCTCGTCGATGAGACGCGGGAGGATACGTTCTCGGTTGTTTGGTGCGGTCATGAAGGTCCCTACGAACCGGCCGGATAAGACAGACTGCGAGCCTCGGCGAGGCTGGCGGAAGGAGTCTGAAATCTACCCGGCGGACGGTCGCAAATCAATTCGGGCGACGCTGTCTAAGTCAAAGTTTTTCAGAGCCTTACGACCCTGTACCTTGTCATCGTGAGCCCTTCGCTTCGCTCAGGGTAAACTCCGCGAAGGATCTGCTTTTCGGGACGCCCGGGTATCGAATCACCGGATGGAGCTCCTCAGCATCCGACCTGCGAACTGCCCGAACTTCGAAAAGGCAGGAAAATTCCTGAAACAGCATGAAGAAAAAGAGCAACGACAAAAGCATGTGAACCACAGAGGACTCAGAGGACGCGGAGGAAACAACAAGAATGTCCTTTCTTGAATCATTTATGGCTCCGACGAGCAGGGCCTATTCCTCTGTGTCCTCCGCGTCCTCTGTGGTTCAGACAACGATCTATTGTTGTTTTTTCAGTGCCGTTTCAAGCCCTTTCGGGGTTCAAGCCAGTTGATGGCAGATCTCGCATGGACCCGTCGACGGTAAGAATGGCCCACAGACATTCGCGCGCCGGATTTGGACTCAGCGCCGGCTCTCGGGACCAGATTGGAGATCGGGCCGGCGACCACCCTCCGGCGATGCGTCGTCGCGCTCTGCTTCTCGTTCCGCAACGCGCGCTATTTCACGCTCCTCCTCTTCGATTTCCGCTGCATCGGCCGCTTCGGCCGCACGCTCACGCGCGAGAAGCTCCTCGCGCTCGCGGCGCCAACGCTCGTACCACTCGCGCGTTACTTCCGCGGCGAGCTCGCGATTGCCGAGCCCGAACGCGAGTGCCATGGCGAGCGCGATCGCGCCAAAGAGAATCGCGAAGGCGGTTGTCACGATGTCTGTCGCGATGCCTAACTCCTGCAACGCCATGAACACGGCGAGGAGAATCACGCCCCCGCGGCCAGTACGGGCCAGTGCGCGACCGCCATGCAAACCACCGGCAGATGCTTGAATGAGTCCCCCAACGAACCCACCGAGCACAATGCCGACGAGCACGATGACGATCGCGGCGATGACGCTGGGGATGTAACTCACGAGCGTGGACACCACGTTCGCGAGCGACTGCAGCCCAAGTGCGTTCGCGGCGAGTAGGATGACCGTGAACATCACCAACCAGAAAACGAGATTGGCGATGACGCGCGTTGGGTTGACGTGTGTCCCGGAGCGTTCGACGGCTTGGGTCACGCCACCGCGCTCGAGGAGATAGTTCAAGCGAATGCGGCGCAGCAAACGTTCCGTGAGCTTCTCGAGCACCTTCGCCAGCAAATATCCAGCGAAGAGAATGACGAGCGCGCCTAACAACGGCAGCGCGAGCTGGCCGAAGACCTGCGAGAAGCTCGATTGGAGCCGATCGCCGAAATTGAGGGTGTCTGTTGCCTGTGGCAGCTGCACGAGGGGCTGTATTAGAGTGCTCGCGATCTTTCCAGCGTTTTCAATTTCGAGTGCCGCGCTTCTGATCGAAGATTACACTGCGCCGGCACTCTGGACAGATCAACCATTCACGCCGACGCGCGTAGCCAAGCCCAAACGAGCCACCACCGATCGAGCGCGTGGTCATTACCGCACCGTCGCGAGGGCAGTAGGGCGTTTCGCCCGCGGCCACAGCCTGCCGAAGCTTGGATTCCTCCGCCTGTGAATACTGAGCGCGCTCGCCCACCGCGTCACTCGGCGATTCGAATCACGACCTTCCCGAACTGCTCCGCATTTTCGAGTCGTTGAAACGCCTCGGGCGCGTCCGCCAAATCGTAGACACAGTCGACGGGAGGCGCGAGACGGCCCACACGCAGCTGCTCGACGACGGCATCGTATTCGGCGTCGTTACCCATCGTCGAGCCGAGGATGCTCCACTGATTCCAGAACAAGCGGCGGACGTCGGTCTCGACGATAGGCCCCGTCGTCGCACCACACGTCACCAGTCGTCCACGTCGTCCAAGTGCGAGCAGTGACTGCTGCCACGTGGCAATGCCCACGTCATCGACGACGACGTCAACTCCTCGTTTGGCCGTGCGCTCCCGAATGATCTTCGCCACGTCTGACATGGTGTGATTGATTGCTTCATCCGCGCCGAGCTCCCGCGCGCGCGCCAATTTCGTCTCACTGCTCGACGTCACCCAAACGCGCGCGCCGAGCTGTTTACAGATCTGTAATGCCGCGACGGCAACACCGCCGCCGATTCCCCAGATGAGAACATCCTCGGCAGCCTTGACCTGAGCGCGCGTCACGATCATGCGCCACGCGGTCAAGGTCGCAAGACTGAATGCCGCGGCCACCTGCGTGGGAATCGACGTCGGGATCGAGCGCAGATTCCTTGCTGGAACCACTGCGTATTCAGCAATCGTCCCAGGGAAATGCTCGCCAAGAATTCCGAAACGCACACACAACGACTGCTCGCCAGAAAGACAGTATTCGCAGGTGCGATCGCTGATGCCTGGATTGATCACCACATTGTCGCCGACGGCGACGTCATGGACGTCAGCCCCCACCGCTTCGACAATCCCGGTACCATCCGCGCCAAGTACCCATCCTGGATTGATCTTCACACCCGGAAGACCGCGGACAACGAACAGGTCGAGATGATTGAGCGCCGCCGCACGTATGCGAACACGCACGTCGGTAGGGCGCTGAAGCTCCGGAATCGGCAAATCATCGCGCACGCGCAGCTGGTCCAGACCGCCGTGGGCGGAGAGCGTCAGGCCTTTCACGAAATCGGCACCGTTATATTCAGGGTCAATTGACACCACATATTAACCATCCGCCGGCACAAGCATCGATCGTCGGCGCAGCGCTCCTCAGGCGATGACATCAATCAAGGTGCCTCCGCTCGGTGAATCGATCGTCGAAGCCACCGTTTCGCGTTGGATGAAGAAGGAGGGCGATCAGGTATCGCCCGGTGACACACTCGTCGAGCTCGAGACCGACAAGATCACAGTCGAGGTGCCGGCAATGAGCCGCGGCGTCCTCACGAAGCAAGCGCATAAAGAGGGCGACGTCGTAAAGGTCAACGACGTTCTCGGCGAAATTGATGAGAGTGCCGCGACCGCGGCGCCAAAGCGCCAAGCGACGCCTGTTGCGTCCACGGCTTCGAGTCAGCGCAACACTGACGGCGTGAACGCTCCGCCCTCGCCTCCTCCGGCCTCGGCACCACCAGCGACCCCCGCCCCAGTAAAGGCGGAGGCCGCGAAAAGCGAAATCCGTGCGTCTCCAGCCGCCGAGAGATTGGCCACACAGCAGAAGGTCGATTTAGCGGGCATTACGGGGACGGGACGTGGAGGCGTCGTGAGCAAGGCCGATGTGATAGAGCAATCGCGTGATGGGGCCGCTGCGCCTTCATCGTCTCGTCAGGGCGCAGCGGAAGCACCCTCGCCTTCTCTCGGATCGCCGAGCGCGCCCACCGCACCGCAACCGTCGAGGGCTTTCGCACCGTTGCCGCCGGCGACTGGTGAACGCGAGACGCGCGAGAAGATGTCGACTCGCCGCCGGCGCATCGCCGAGCACTTGCTCGAATCGCAGCACGCGACAGCGCACCTAACGACGTTCAACGAGATCGACATGAGCGCCGTCGAGGCGTTGCGCGGTCGGATCAAGGAACGCATCGAGAAGGAACAAGGTGTGAGGCTCTCGGTAATGCCTTTCTTCGTGAAGGCGGCGTGCCTCGCGCTCAAAGCGTATCCTGTCGTGAACGCGCAAATCGATGGGGATTCGATCGTTTACAAGCACTATGTGAACATGGGCATCGCCGTTGCCTCGGAGGGTGGCCTCGTCGTTCCGAGCATCAAGGACGCCGATCGGAAGGGCCTCCTGGACATTGCCCGGGACATCTCTGCGGTGGCCAAGAAAGCGCGGGACGGCAAGCTCACGATGGAGGACCTCACCGGCGGAACGTTCACCATCACGAATGGCGGCGTGTTCGGCTCTCTGGTATCGACACCGATCCTGAACTATCCCCAAGTTGGGATTCTCGGTCTGCATAAGATTCAGGACCGGCCAATGGCCGTCGCCGGCAAGGTCGAGGTGCGGCCGATGATGTACGTGGCGCTCTCATATGATCATCGCGCCATCGATGGCCAACAGGCGGTGCTGTTCCTGGTGCGCGTAAAGGAGCTGATGGAGGATCCCGCGACGATGCTCGTGGAGTGATCGCGCGAAGCCGCTGCCTAACGGCGGTAGCGCGGCGGAGCGAGTGTCCTTCCACCGCGCAATATCTTTCCTGAGGGCGTACAAAGAGATCGCGCCTCGGGATCAATCATTTTTTCATGACACAAGAAGCTTTTTCACCCGACGTCGTCATCATTGGGGGCGGTCCGGGCGGATACGTCGCGGCCATTCGCGCCGCGCAACTCGGCTTGCAGACGGTGTGCGTCGAGATGGACAAGACACTCGGCGGCACCTGTGTAAACGTCGGTTGCATTCCGTCGAAGGCGTTGCTGACATCGTCTGAGCATTACGAGTTCATGCGGCAGCACGCCGCCGAGCATGGAATCAAGATCGACGGCAGCGCGTTGTCGCTGGATCTCGCGACGATGCTCAAGCGAAAGGACGAGGTCGTTGGCCAGAACACTCGTGGCATCGAGTTCTTGTTCAAGAAGAACAAGGTCACGTGGGTAAAAGGAAAGGCAGCGCTCCGAAAGTCGGAACGCGGGCTGGAAGTCTCGGTGTCGGCGCCGGGATCGGCCGGGGGCCCCCCCCCGAACGACAGTATCGCGACCTACACACCGAAGAACGTCATCATTGCGACCGGCTCCGTACCATTCGAGCTGCCGTTCCTGAAGTTCGACGAGGAGCGGATCCTCTCGAACATCGGCGCTCTCACCATCCCGCGCGTCCCCGCCCACCTGATCGTCATCGGTGGCGGAGTCATTGGCCTGGAGCTCGGCTCCGTCTGGCGCCGGCTCGGTGCCAAAGTAACTGTCATCGAGCTCATGCCTACCATCCTGCCGGGCATGGACGAGGATGTCGTGAAAGAGTGCGACCGCGTCTTTCGACGACAAGGGCTCGATCTCCGTACCGGCACTCGCGTGGTCGGCGGACGACGGGAAGGCGATCGCGTCATCATCGATGTCGAAAAGGACGGCGCAAAAGAGAGCCTCGAGGGCGACTACGCTCTTGTCGCCATCGGCCGGAAACCGTCCCTCGGTGGACTGGACGCAGGCGCGCTCGGACTGGACCTCGGCCGTCGTGGCGAGATCCTCGTCGATGACCGCATGCGGACCACCGTGCCTAACGTCTATGCCATTGGCGATTGCGTGCCCGGCCCCATGCTGGCGCACAAGGCGGAGGAGGAAGGCGTCGTCGCGGCCGAGACTATCGCGGGCCAGGACGTCCACATGCACTACCGGTCGATTCCCAACGTGGTCTACACGTGGCCCGAGGTGGCCGCGGTTGGACTCACCGAACAACAGGTAAGAGAGAGCGGAATCGAATTCCGCGTCGGCAAATTTCCATTCAGCGCCAACGGCCGCGCGCGAACCATGGGCGAGAACGCGGGCTTCGTGAAGTTCATCGCCGATGCAAAGACCGACGAGCTGCTTGGTGCACATCTCGTGGGTCCTAATGTGTCGGAGCTCGTCGCCGAAGTCGTTCTCGGCTTCGAGTATCGCGCGTCGGCCGACGACATCGGCATCACGGTGCACGCTCATCCCACGCTCGCGGAAACAACGAAGGAGGCCGCGCTAGCAACGTTGGGTCGCGCGCTACATATCTAGCGCGACCTCCTCTCGATGACCGGCTATTTCGCCCAAGCGCCGCGGGCCCTCTCTCCCGATGACCATGTTCCAGCGCGCGTGCTGCTCATGGGCGCGCTGGGGATCACGCCATACATCGATCGTGCGCTCGAGGTCTTACAACTGGCCGAACGCGGACACGACGACGAACATCGTGCACTGGTGATCGAGCGCGACGGGACAGTTGCCGCACTCGCGCTCTTCGGCAGCGTCGCCGGCGCCATGGGAGCCAGCAAGCTACACGCGGCCGTTCTTGCGCCGAGCGTGAGTCTTCGCGACGTCGGCGAGCGGCTCGTTCGGGCCGTGCTCGATGAGGCGCGTCGCAACGGTTCACGCTTCGTCGTTGCCGAACTGCCAGACGATCCCGCGCTGGGACAGGCACGATCGCTTCTTCTAGCGACTGGTTTCGACGAGGAAGCGCGCGTACCTGATTTCTATCGCGATGGCGTCGCCCTCACGCTGCTTCGATGCGATCTCTGACTTCAGATTCGACAAGCGACACGCGTCACTGTTCCACCGACCGTGCGTCGAGCATCTCGCACTTATTCGGTCGCTCGGCACAATTCCACTGGCGATTGAAGACAAACGCACGAGCACATCTTGAATCGCTTCCATCGCGCGACACTTATCCAGGCAGCGATGACCTAACGCCGCGACATCGAGCATTCGCTCTGGACCGCTCGGTAAATAAAGCGATTCTCGCGCGACATCCAACGACCGAAGCACCTCTTCGCCGTCCGCCCCACTGAGTTCCGGCTCGATGCGCTGGATTATGTAACTCGACAACGACTTTCCCATTGCCGCGTGGCACTATCCCCTCGCGCGGGCCACTTTTCACGCTCGGTGCAGACTTTCGCATTCGAGCGCCCGTCATTTGCCTCCCTCCCTGGCAGAAAGCCGTGCGTCGCTGGCACTGACCCGTACCGAAGGCGTACTTGCAGCGCGAGGTCATCGAGTAAGACTGGCCGCGGTCCAGCTCAACTCCCGATCGCTTCCATTATTAGGAGCCCGACACGAGCAGCCATTTTTCGGTCGCGAGATGCGCGGGCCGAAGGAGGATTAGCGCTTCGAGACGTTGAGCTTTGCGATGTCTGGAGCTGGCATGCCTCGCGAGCGTGTCACATCGCATATGAATGCCCCAATTTTCACGCAGCGTTCGCGCGCCGACACGCGCCGATTACGCGCTATTAGGCGCCGACCACCTGGGCACACGCGCCGAGCCTCGTGAGGCCGCCTCCGTACTCACGACGGTAGCGCATTGCCGCGCGGCGACACGCACCGCCTGCGAGCGACCACGTCAGCCGATGCGAGCGACACGTGACGTCCCTGCCACTCCCGCCACCGCGCATCAGCCAGCCGCCGTCGCGCACCCCCTGACAGCCTCCACCCCTGGGACAACACGCCTCTTGCCCCGGGCCCTACGCTGTGTCCATAATAGCGACGCTCGGACCTTCGAGGGTTCACGACGAGACCCGCGCGCCGCCGCGCCGATGCTGCTGCCGCCATGCAGCACACCCCATCGACCACTTCGCCCGCTCCACTCCCTCGGCGAATTTCCGCGTCAGAAACGACGACCCTTCCTGGCTTAACGTGTTCGCTTTCGTCGCCCACGCAGCGGCCGGAGCGGAACACCCTCGCGACTGAGCGCATCACGTCACTGACACGCTGCAGCTGGACCGGTACTCGGCTGATCACAGGCAATCCTCCCCGCACGTTCACCTGCACTTCAACCGCCACCCTCCGTCCCCATTCCCAGCCATGAGGGAGCGTCAGGACCGCCAAATCGACACTCTCCGCGCTATCGCGAGATTCCTGCGAAAGTTCCTCTTCACGCATCCGCGGGCGCAGCATCTCAAGGAGGAGCTGCTTGCGCATTACGAGCGTATAAAGGAACTGGTTGCGGAAAACCGGAGCGCGAAGCTGGAACCCCGTTTCCGCCGCGGCTACCGGCGCATCAGCAAGGACACGCTGCGAGAGGAGATGCTGCTTCCTCTGGCACGACGCGGTCGGAAGCTCAGCCAAGTGTATCCCGAGCTCGAGCCCGCACTCAAAGTGCCGCACAAGAACGCCAGCGTCGCGCAGATCGCCGACGCCGCGGAACGGATGGCCGATGCGCTCACACCACATCTGAGAGTTCTAATCAAGGCGAAATACCCACGCAACTGTCTCGATATGTTGCGACGGGATGCGCGCGCGTTGCGCGAACAGGCGGCGGCGACTGTCGAGGCGCGGGGCCTCCTCAATCGGTCGAATCGGGAGCTGACGGAGGAGCTCTCCCTCGCCCGCGATCGGATCAACGAGCTCGATGCAGTGCTCCGATCGCTGGACGATTACTCGACGTATGCCGTGGATTGGCGCCTTTGTAATCGTGTGGGTGCGCGCATGGGTCGTCCCACCAAGCGTCGTCTCGCTGCGCGCGAACGGTCGGCAGCGCGGAAAAGCGCGGAGGGTAACGGCGCTTCGGTCGCCCCGCCGCTACCCTGACACACCTTTACTGACGCTTCACCGTCCGGGGCGCGTGGTGTCACGTCGCGTACTTGGCCGACGTGTCGAATCCGCCCGCATCGGACGGCCACTCATCGAATCTCCGCGCGTGCGTGTGCCACGGCGGGCGCCGGTCGTGCCCGTGTTGCCGTTGGTGCCACTACGCGTATTCGCCCCGGCCCTTCCGCTCGCACTGTCGGAATTCGTGAAGTTGAGATTGAGCGCACGATAGAGATCGCTGGTATTGTTGCCGGTAATGTGGTTGTTCTGACGGGCACAATTCATCGCCTTGCGCGTTCGCGCTCCCATCACGCTATCGATGGTTCCGGGATCACAGTTCGCTTGCTGGAGGGCAGTCTGCAGCTGTCCCACCTGATCGCGAGTTAGTCTCTGGCCGTTAGCATTGCGTCCAATGGAGCCTGAAGACGACTGCTGGCGTGCTGCGCGTCCGCGTGAGCTGTCTCCGCGCATGCGAGACGAATCTGTCTGCGCGAGCAACATCGCGGGGACGATACTGAGGGCTACCACCGTCATTCCGAATCTCACCATCTGCCACCTCCGTCAACTAGACCCGTTCGTGACTGTGTCGATTGCGAAGTGGCGGGCGAATGCAATCGATGAGCCGTTAGCGGAACGAGCAATCGAAAGGACGGCGACTTCCGAAAGCTCGAAAACGTCACAGGCAGCGCCGCGCGGCGCTGCCTGTGAACAACCCCATCTGGAGGAGATGAGTATTAACTACTTTGCTTTCGTTGTGCCCGCTTGGACCGTGGTCGGGGTCTTCACCCAGCGATCGTACCACGCGAGATAGCGCTCGAGTCTGTCCTTCCGATAGCTCGGAGTCGTTAGGCCGTGGAATTGGCCGGGATAGATCACGAGCTGTGTCGGAATGCCGAGCGAGCGCAATGCTTGATACATCTGCTCGCCACCGATAATCGGCACATTGAAGTCGGAGGAGCCGCCCATGAAGAGCGTTGGCGTCTTGATGCGGTCGGCATGGAAGAACGGATACGAGATCTTGATCCAGAGATCCTGCGCCTTCCACGGTGGACCGATCTCCTGGTTGTACTGGGTGATGTACTGATCGGTGCCGTACATCGAGAGCTGTAGCGCGCTACCAGCGCCTGCAACGGCGCCCTTGAAGCGCGGAGTTGTCGCGATGGTGTAGTCGGTAAGGATACCGCCATAGCTCCACCCGCCAATGCCGAGACGATCGCCGTCGGCGACGCCGGAGCGTACCACTTCGTCCACTGCGCCCAGGAGATCCATGACCTCCTTATCGCCCCAATCGGCGAAGATAGCCTTTTGATAGGCTGAACCCCGACCGCTGGAGCCTCGGTAATTCACGGAGAGCACCGCATAGCCGTTCGCCGCGAAATACTCGCGGTCGAAGCTGAAGCTGTAACTGTCCTGTCCGTTCGGGCCGCCGTGGATGTAGAGAATGAGTGGAAGCTTGCCCGCGCCGGCATTCGCCGGCCTAACGAGAACGCCATGCACCTCGGTGCCGTCCTTGCTCTTCGACGACACGCCCTCTGTCGTGCCCAGCTGAAGCTGGGCGAAGAGTGAGTCGTTCTGATGAGAGAGCTGACGGAAGGTCCCGTTCTCCCACGCAAAGACTTCGTTAGGCCGCTCGGGCGTGGACGTCAACACGGCAATCTTACCTTGCGGACTCATCGAGTACGACGAGACTACGCGCTGGCCGGTTATCAGCCGCTCCACGCCTCCGTCCGCAACGCGCACGCGCGCAAGTTGTTGTTCGCGATCATCGGAGAGCAACACATAAACGGCCTTGCCGTCAGCGCTGAATTCGGCATTCGACACTGGGCGGTCGAGTGACGTCGTCAACACTTTGGCAGGCCCGCTGCCGTCACTCGGCACAATCGTGAGCTTGCTCAAGCTGTATGCCTGGTACTTCGGCTCATCGCCGCGCAGGAACGCCAGCCACTTTCCGTCAGGGCTCCACGCCGGACGGCCGGTATCCGGCCCCTCAAACGTCGTCAGGCGCTTCGGCGTCGATCCAGCGCGCGCTTCAACCACATAGACGTCGTCGTCGCGCGAAGTATCCGGCGCGGCGATTGGACCACGAATGAAGGCGATCATCCGGCCGTCGGGGGACCAACTCGGCGAATCATCGTCATCGAGACCCGAGGTGAGGGTCTCGCTCTTTTTCGTCTCGACGTCGAACAGCGAGAGATGGCTGCGCTTGCTATCGAGGTATCCTGCGACGTCGCGCTTGAAATTGTACCGGTCAATGACAATCGGCTTTGGCGTCTTGTGCTCTGCCGTGTCCTTGCGCGCGATCGAGTCCGTCTCCTCGTCGACGACGAGCACCATTCGCTTGGAGTCAGGTGACCAGGCAAACCCTGAGACCCCGCCCTTGAGTTGTGTCACTCGCTGAGCCTCACCTCCACGGCGGTCAAGCAGCCAAATCTGGGCTCCTTTGCCCTCCTGACGACCTGAGAGGAACGCGAGGTATCGACCGTCCGGACTCCAGCGCGGCGAGCTTTCACTCTCTGGGCTGGATGTCACCCGGAGCGTCGTGGTGCCGTCCCAGCTCGTCATCCAGATGTCGTTGTCCGACTTGTCCTTGGCTGAGTCGACGGTGGTGACGGCGTACGCGACCCACCCTCCGTCGGGGGAGATCTCCGGGTCGCGAACGTCCTTTAGGTGATACAGATCGCCGCTTCTCAGCGGCCGCTTCGCCTGGGCTGCAAGCGGTGCGGTAATCAAAGACAGGAGCGCGGAGCTCGCGATAAATGCGAGTGCACCGGACAGTCGGCGCATGACAATCCTCCAAGCAGAGCTAGGATGAGCTAAAAGGTGGGAGGCCGAAATATCGGGTGATGCACGTGTCGTGGCGAGGGGTGCAACAGACAGCGATCTTTACTGTTCACCTCGCCGGCACCGCCTTTGCGACTGCATGGCCGGGCTATGACCATTCCGTCGGCCTTGAACCGGGACCGAGCCTCGTCGCTCCCGATGAATCTCGACGCGCTCAAGCAGCGCATCGACGGCACGGCCCGACAATCGGATGCAAAAGCCGTCGGGGTCGCGCTATACGACGTCGAATCGGGCGCCGAGCTCCAGTTCCAAGCGGACCGCTGGTTCCACGCGGCCAGTACGATAAAGGTCGCGATTCTCCTCGCTGTCTTTGGCGAGATCGATCGCGGTTACCTCGCGCCGCAATCACGGCTCCACGTGCGCAATCGATTCCTCAGCGCCTACGATGGATCGCCGTTTCGTGTACTCGCCGATCGCGATGCCGACTCCGACGTACATGCGGCGATCGGCAAAACGATGCGAATCAGTGAGCTCGCTCTGCACATGATCGCGACGAGCAGCAATCTCGCGACCAATCTCTTGCTCGATCTCATTGGTCTGGAGACAGTGCAGCGCACCATCGATCGATTCGGACTAACGGGATTGGACGTGCGTAGGGGCGTCGAAGACGAGAAAGCCTTCGATCACGGCATTGTGAATCGCGTCACGGCTAACGGCCTTGTTGGCTTGCTTCGTCTCATCGCCGAGGAGCGCGCATACAGTCCCGAGCTGTCGCGGCAGATGCTCGACATTCTGCACTTGCAGGAATTCAAGAAAGGCATTCCCGCACGGCTTCCGCGTGACGTTCGGGTGGCGCATAAAACGGGCGACATCTCCACAGTGGCGCACGATGCCGGTGTCGTCTACGCGCCGGGTCGCAGACCATATGTTCTCGCCATTCTTACCGAGTGGGCTGCCGACGCGGGGAGTCGATCGCCGACCATCGCCTCGATTTCGCACGCTGTGTTTGAGCGGCTGCGCGGAGCGGCGACGGAGTCCACCGATGCCTGACGTGAAAACGGACTCACTCCGTATTGTCGATGGATATCGGCTGGATCGCGCGCACCGCGACGCGCTGCTCCCGGGCGGCATTCTGAGAGACCGAGAAGGACGCACGCGGCAGCTTCCACGGTACTTCTACGAGATCGAGTCGTGGAATGCCGCGCTCGAACTGCAGCTCGCGCCGCATTTCCACATGTGGGAATTCATCCAGACCGACGTGCGCGAGGCAGCACCACTACGATTCTTCCCTCGTTATGTGCCGTGCGCCGTAACGTTGACGGCGGCCATGCTCGAGCGCTTTCGCGATGCGGTCGGCGAGACCGTGCGCATTGCGGCGAATGGGGGTTATCGCTCGCCACGACACGAGCTCACAGGTCACGCGTCGACGCATTGTTGGGCCACCGCGGTCAACATCTACCGCATCGGCGATGACTACCTGGACTCGCGCGACCGTATCGAGCGCTACGCAGAGGTCGCACGAGAGACACTTCCGGGCGTGTGGGTTCGCCCCGCGGGAGAGGACCGCGGTTTTTCCGACGATCATCTACATCTCGACTTCGGATACGTCATCGCCGTTCCGCACAGTGCGCCTGGCGATCCGTTCAACCCCAAGCTCGAGGGCGACCCGCTGTGAGCGGGCGATGATGTGATGGCGCCCTTGGTTGGCACGCGCAAACGGGAGCGGCGGTCCCGCCTAACGGCTGGGCATCGCACCAGCGCCGTCAGCGCGGCGAGTCTCACTCCGATGTCGGCACTTGGCATCGAAGCGGAGTTCGTGGTCGTCATGGATGGATTACCGGTGCGCCCCGAGGACGTCTTCGGTTCCCCTCGCCGTATCGTCCGCGGACCATTGATGCACCGGACTGGCCGCTCGTATCATCTGCCGACGGGCAGCGCGGTGTACTTCGATACGGGAGTGATCGAGCTCGCGACCCCGATGATCGAGCTCGAGCGCGGCTGCGCGGCACGCGCGGGCCGCTCACTGTGGGAGAGCATACTCTTCCTACGCCGCGAGCTCGACGCGTGGCAAGCGGCAAACGGGCGCGACGTAAACCTCGTTGGGTTCAGCACTCACTATAACGTCTCGTTCGACGTTCCCACGAGCGACGACGCGGGCCGCACCGTGGAAAAGCTCGCGCTCCTGCTCATGTACATCCTGCCAGCACCGATCATGCTGCTGGCCGCGAACCGACAGTCGACCGGCATCGGAGTGCGTCCCCGCGGAAATCGCATCGAGATTACCGCGGACTTCACACCCGACGCGGCGCTGATGATCGCGACGGCGACGCTCGTGGTTGGAATAGTGAAAGATGTCATGAGCTGGCCGAGCTACGACATTTCGATCCTCGATGCGCCCGGGCAGGTTGAAGTGCCGCGATTTCGCGGATTCGCCCCAGTGCCGCACAGTTCTCGGAAGGGCTGGGTCGCTCGCTACTCGTGCTTTCCGCGGAATCCATTCTTGACTCAGGTGGATGACGACACATGGGACGTCCAGAATGGCGAGGCGATCTCGCTCCGCGAGATCGCTGGTCGGGTCACGAGGCGATTTTGGCCCTCCATCCGGCGTTACGCCGATCCATTTACGTTGCGCCTCATTGGCGACGTGATGGCCGGTCGAGCGCCGTCGCTCCTCGAGATGGCCGATCGCCCGCCCGCATACGAGAGCGTGGGCCGCTTGTGCGCGTGGGAGGAGAGCCTTTTCCCTGAGCACGAGCTACCGCGTTCGCGCTACGAGAGAGTTCTCATCCGTGCGATTCACGGCGATCGCTTACATCTTGGCGCGGGCGAATGGTACAAGCCGACGGGGATGCGTGGCTGGACACACGTCATCTTCCGCAGAGAGCGAGACCGCAGCAAGCATGTCTTTTCGCTCGACTACTTGCTCCGGCACCTCGACGACTGGGAGGCCAGCGACGGCCGTTAGGCACCCCGAGTCGTCGAGCGCGCGTGCCAGGCGGCGAGTGCGGTGGCTTCCTTTTCCGGCGTGATCGTGAACTTTGGACTCTCGCGCCGCGCGGCCGGCACACTTGGCCACCAGGCGAGCGTATCGCGCACCGTTGCTGCCAGCGGCCGGAACGTCAATCCGTCGGCAATCGCCTTCTCGTTGCGGATGGACATCATGCCATCGTCGTTACCGGCGAGCCGAGCCCACGGAATTGCCTCGTCGATACCTTGAGCGGCCAGGAAATCATAGTCGTCGACCCGGGTGAACCGCGCGTCAGCATGCAGCGCTTCCTTCGCCCGGTCCAGAAATTCCGGCATCGTTAGGCCGTCCTTCGGTCCGACGGCATTATAGACGCCCGAACGCCCATCCTCCAGCAACCGCACCATCCATTCGGAAAGATCGCGGACGTCGATGAACTGCACCGGATCATCCTGCCGGCCCGGAGCGAGTACTTCGCCGCCCTTCGCAAGCCGCACGGGCCAGTACGGAAAGCGATCGCTCGTATCACCCGGACCAACGATGTACGTCGGCCGCACCACGAGGGCACGATTGCCGAAGGCATCCTGCACCTCGCGCTCGCAGCGCGCCTTTGCGACGCCATATGTCTCGGAGAAATCTTTCGGATCCTTCACGTCGAGATGCGGCAAGTCAGACTCAGCGAGCCCGCGCTTGAGGTATGGGTAGTAAACGCCCGTCGACGACGTGAACAGATACCGCCCCACGGAGTCCTTGAGCAGCTGCGCCGACTGATGCACGTAGTCCGGATTCGTCGCCGAGTCGTCGACGACGGCATCCCATCGCCTGCCGACGAGTGCATCGAGATGCCCGTTCCGATCACCGGTGAGATGCTCAACGTCGTTAGGCAGGTCAGCCTGATGGCGGCCACGGGTGAAAATCGTCACCCGATGACCGCGCGCCGTGGCGTAGCGAACGAGATGCGGGCCAATGAATCCAGTACCTCCGAGCACGAGCAGCTCCATCGCTTTGTGCCGCTGCTCTCTGGATAACGAGGCGGCAGCATGCGCGAGGGCGGGCGCTCCTCTGGCCATGAGCGCGGTGCCGGCGATGGCGCTGGACTTCAGGAAATCGCGTCGTGTCGTCATGGGGCAGCCAAACGAGAGAATTGAGCCAGATGTTAGGCATCGGCCCGCGCCGCGACTACCCGCCCGACGAATTCCTTACACGCGCCAGGTGCATTAGCAGCGCTAAGGCGAGTCCGATCAGCTCGCGCGTCGTACGGCTATGATCAATGCCGCGCCCGCAAGGATGGCAACCCCACCGACGATTGGCGAGATTGGAATCGTGTGCTCCTCGCGGGTCGTGACTTGAAGCGGTCCGACGTGAGCCACTTCGCGCTTTCGGCTGTACGTGATGGCGCCGTATACAACGCCGACCAAGCCCAGGACCACGAGGATGAGCCCCACTAGCGTTCCGACTTTCATGATGACGCCCTCTCGGTTGTGATTCTCGTGCGGCCGACGCGCGATTGAAGAATACCGTCGCGCATCGCGTTCCGCTCTGGCGCGAGGCAGCAGGCCGGCTGCATTCTGTTCGTTCCTTCCGAAACAGCCGATCTACCCGTTCCTGACACGACAACTCTCGCGATGAAAGCCACGCGCCTACTCCTCCTCCCCGCCATCGGCGTCGCTCTCAGCGCCGGAACACTTCGCGCGCAAACCAAGCAACAGCTCGTCGACGACTGGGAGCGCCAGCGCACGAATGTCTTGGCATACATCGACGCGATGCCTGATTCGGGCATGGCTTTCCACCCAACAGCTGGCGTTCGCGACTTCGCGCAGCAGATCGTGCACGTCGTGAGCACGAATCTCGAGGTCGCGGCCGCAGCATTGCGCGGTCTCAAGGAAGCGCCGTTCGCGCTCGACACGACTCAGTTGCATCAAAAAGCCGCGTTGCGGGATTACACTGATCGCGCCTATGGATTTCTGCTGGATGCGCTCAAGTCCTCCACGCCAACTCAGCTCTTGAAGCAGTCCTCAGTCTACAATCTCCCACCGCAGTCGGCGGCGAGATGGTTGACTCTGAGCTACGAGCACGCGGTGTGGACGTTAGGGCAGACAGTTCCGTATCTACGATTGAACGGTGTCACTCCACCGGGCTACAAGCAGCCCTTGTAGCTGGCGCGGCGCGTTACCTGCCGAGCGCTCGCCGCGCGGCAGGTAAAATGATCTGCACCCAGGAAGCGTACATCGCTCCGGATGGATGAAGGCGATCCTCCGCGAGCAGACCGCCCTCCCTCGTAACGCGGCGCGAAGCCGCCGTTACGTCGACGAAAGCCGCGCCGGTCTCTTCGGCTACATGACGTACATGTCGATTGAGCTCATCGATCTCCCTCCCGATCGCCTCAGGGCCGCGCGGATCGCCGGCCGCGAATGGCGTCACACCCCAATCCGGAATGGAGACCACCACCAATCGCCTGGGCTGGCCGGCGCCGAAGGCGATGGCTCGCGCAACCAATGCCTGGAAGCCGGCCGCGAACGATGCGGTCTGTCCTCGATATTGATCGTTGACGCCGATCAGCAACGACACCAGATCGTAATCCACGGCGAGCACGGGAGAGGCCGAGTCCACGGCCGCGAGAAGTTCGGCTGTCGTCCAACCCGTTCGTGCGATGATGCGCGGATCGGTGAGCGGCACATCCAGCGCCCGGAGCGCCTCGGTCAACTGCACCGGCCATGTCTCGCTTGTCGCGACGCCCTCGCCAATCGTGTACGAGTCGCCGAGCGCGAGGAACTTCCGCGTCACGGACCGACGTAGTTTTTCGAGATCAAATCGTAGTATGAGCGGACGCCGCCGCTGTCGTATGTCGCGACGAATGCGTCGAGCGTCTGCATGATCTGCGTCGAATAGTGACCGGCAACGTTAAGCGGGTGCGCTCCCGCCGTCCCGAAACCGTACCCGTACCCAAAGAAGCTGCGGACCATCACGCTCCGTCGGTCTCGCGGCAGTAGCTTGACGTTGTCGGCGAATTGCGGAAAGCCGCCGTCTCTGATGAGGTATTGCTCAACGTTCGAAATGTAGAGCACCGAGACCTTTTCGCCGCGCTCGTTGATGAGCTGTGCGATGGCGGACAATGCGTGTTCACCGGCTGCGTTGCCAACGACAGGGATGATCAAGTCGCGCGCCTCGAGATTCTTCACGAACTGAAACGCCTCTTCCGAGGCTAGATAGTTCGCCTGGTGGCCGGAGCGGTCGCGCTCGAGGAGCAGTTGCCGGTACGTCGGATGATATGGTCGCGGCGCCCGGCCGATGCTCGAGTACCGGAGATCGAGCGAGTCGCGGACAAACGCGTCGCGAATGCGGGCGATCGTCTCCAGGTCGAGCGTCGAAAGCGGGATTGCAAACCGACGCACCCGTTGGCTGATCGACGATTGCACGGAATCCACGACATCGGGGTCGGTATGGGTCGCGTCGATGTAGTCGACGAGCTCCTGAATCGATTTGTCGTTCCAGCGCTCAATGTCGCGCGGTAGCGGCTTTCCGAAGAGAAGACACAAATACTCGGCCCGATTGCGAGACATCGCGAACACCGACTTGAACAACAGATGCTCGAGCAGATTGTCGCGGCGGATGTCGATCATGAAGGCAATGTTCGGGCGGACCGCGGCGATATATGAAAAGTTTTGGTCCGGTCCTACGCCGATATAGGCGCCGCCCTGCACCTTGAGCCGGCGCATTCCGTCGAGGACATGCAGATACGACGTCTCGTTCGAAATCAGATTGTCGGAATCGAAATACCCTCCAGGCTCGGACAGCCGTAGTACGAGCTTGGCGAACGCGGAATCCACACGCGCCGGCGAGACCGACGATGCGTAGGCCGGCCGTGGCGAGCCATGGCTCGCCGGAACGCTGGCAAATGACGCAACCGCCAGCGCCGCCGGGATGGCGGCGAGAAGCCACCGCACCGTTCGGAATCTGGAGCTCATCGAACATCCTCCGCTTCTCGCGAAGATACCTGCCGTGTCCCCGCTATGGCCAGTCAGCGCACGTCCGCCGTGCTCATGGCAGGTTTGGACAGGCCAAGGCGCTCGGCGAGGCGGAGAGCGTCGTGTGGCGCGTGCACCTTCGCATCGTTGTCGAAATAGACATACGCATCCAGACGCGCTCGCGTTTGCCATCGCTTGATGCGGGACGCCCAATCGTCGAGTTCGTCGTCGCTATAGCCACTCACGTAAAGCTCCGTCGATCCATGCAGGCGGATGTAGAGAAAGTCCGCCGTGAGCTCCTCCGCGTAATCGAACTTTCCCGCCGTGTCGGCAAAAACGAGCGCGCATTTATTCGCGCGGAGAATCTCGTAGAACTCGTCGCAGAAATACGACGGATGCCGGACCTCGAACGCATGACGATAGCGAACTCGCCTGTCGCCGGCTGCGTCGACGAGAGCGCCGCGACGCAACCGATGATCGTGTTGCCTCGCAACCGACTCGGCCTCGCTCGAGTCTCGAGGAAGCATTCGCATGAACTGGTCGAGTCGCTCCGCTTGGAAGCGATACGAGGCCGGCAATTGCCAGAGAAACGGGCCTGTCTTTGCGCCGAGCGCGAGAATCCCACTCGCGTAGAAGTTGCCGAGCGCCCGCTCGCAATTGCGCAACTTGAGATTGTGCGTGATGAAACGGCCGCCCTTCACCGCAAAAAGGAATGCTCGGCTCGGAACCTCATCCGCCCAGCGCTGGAATACGGAAGGCGACTTGAGACTGTAGAAGGTTCCGTTCAACTCGATCGAGTTGAAGCACCGACTGGCGTAGTGCAGCCAACCCGCCTTCGCCAGTCGCTCCGGATAGAACGCGCCGCGCCAACGCGGATAGTCGTAGCCGCTGATGCCGACGAACGTACGCGCACGAACGGGCAGAGATCCTCCTCCCGCTCGTGATTTACTCGCTCGGCCCGTGCGACGTCGTATGCGTCATCACCAGCCGGAGCTGGGTGAGAAACGCCGCCGGGCCTGCGTTGTCCGGTAAGGCGTGCAAAGCGCGCAGGGCGTCTTCCTCGCGCACGGCCAGGCCAGCGCTGATCGTATTGGGATCGACGCCTACGCGCTCGAACTCCTTGAGCAATTGCGCGAAACGCTTGCCTTCCGTCATTCCACGCTCCACGGAATCACTGGCTGTCTCCCGTCGCGGAAAATCATCCAGGTCAGTCGATCGAACGTGTTCGCTGAGGCCGCCTGTCGCATACTCCGTTCCGCCAAGCGAAGTTCCGAGGATTGAAAGGCGACCGACACGATCGCTTTGAGTATCGGCTAAACGCCTGGACGCAGAAAGGCCAGCCCATTTCGGCTGGCCTTTCACGGTTTTCTTTGAACAGTCTGGAGCGAATCGCCTGCTATCGGTGCGCCAAGACCACTAGCAATGCCGTGACGGCAGCCGTCAGGGCAATCAGCGCACTGCCGATGCCGATTGCGGCGGCAGGCGTAAGCACGAACTCCCGCCGGTACCATGGGGTGATGAGTTGAGGCACCGTATGCGGCAAGGCATCCATGATCCGCTGCTGGACGTGCGTGGGCGTCGCGAGATGTCGTCGCGTTTCCGTGACCTGCGCCATCCGCTTCCAGAACTCGACGTCGCGTTGCGTTTCACCGTGCCGGACGGCGGCCTCCGGCAACTCGCCGTCGAGCCACGCGTGAACCGCGGGTGACAGAACACGCGCCGTCTCGGTCTTGGCGAGCGGCACTTCGCGATCGGTGAGCGGTCGCTCGACTTCCGCGCGTCGCTCTCGCTTGCGGCCATCGAGACGCTGGCCGTCATCTGAACGAATATCGTCAAACATGTTAGGCGTACTTCTCCTCGAGTAGGGCCTGGAGTGCCTCACGAGCGCGATGGACTCGCATCTTGAGTGCACCAACTGTGGTTCCGAGCAGGTCCGCCATCTCTTCGTACGAACGACCTTCCACGTGCTTCATGATGAATGCTTCGCGGAGCGACGACGGCAATGTCGCCAGCGCTTTGTCCAGATCCGTACGCAGCTCGCTGCGATCGAGCTCCTCGTCAGGCGTCGCGTACGATGAAGGCTGATCGTCCTCATCGTAGCTCAGGTGCGATCGGCGGATGTTCTTCAGCCAATCCTTGCATCCGTTCGCGACGATGCGGAACACCCATGCGTCGAAGCGTCCACGCACCTCGGCGAGGTGCTGATACGCTTTGATGAAGCTGAGCTGGAGGATGTCTTCCGCGACGTCGGGGCTCCCCGTCATGCAGAGCGCGTGGCGATACAGCGGATCACTGTATCGCGTAATCAACGTCTGGAACGCGTCGCGCTGACCCGCAAGAACGCGCTGGATGATGAGTTGATCAGTTTCCTGATCAGCGATTGGTGCGGGCTGCTCCGTCGTCTTCACGACAACAGAGTAACGTGATTCCCGCGCTTCGGACAGGGCCGCGGGCGCGTTCCCGCTGGCGGTCCTTGGTTTCACGGCAGTCGCCACGGTAGGAGGGACGAAGAAGGGTGAATGAGGTAACAACAAAATCACGGAGCAAGCGTCTCGGTCGCTCGATCCGACTAGTCACGATGCGATTCGTCTCTTATGACCTTACTGTCCGTCGGTTTGCCCGAACGTCAGATCAAAGACGCTCCAACCGCTGTGACGTATCACACCCCCATGTTCGTCCAGCCGCGGCGGTGGAAAGCGAGCCGGCTCCCCCACGCTCGGCGGCATTCCATATAGTGGCGAGACATCCACTTCGTCCACCACTTCACGCACCGTTTTCACGACACCAGTCGGGACGCCGGCCGTATCCAGCAATGCGCGCCAGTGTGCGGCCGAAGCGGTCATCAGTGTTGATGAGAATTCTTTAACGATTCGCTCGCGTTGCGCGAGGCGGCCGGCGTTGGTCGCTAGATCACGATCGGCGGCGAGGTTCCTGAGACCGAGCGCTGACACGCAGCTCGCCCACTGCGCATCGCTCCCCACGGCTATCACCAGCGCTCGGTCCGCTGCGGAGAAGAGCTGGTACGGCACGAGATTCGGATGTGCGTTGCCCCATCGCTTCGCGTCCTCGCCACTCACGATGACGTTCTGCGCAACGTTCACGAGCGCGGCGCGTGCGCTGTCCACGAGCGAGATAAAAAGCATGCGACCTTTGCCCGTGCCTGCGCGCGCAATGAGTGCAGCGAGGATGGAGGCGAGCGCGTCTTTTCCGGCAAGGACATCCGCGAGCGCGACACCGACTTTCATCGGATCGCCATCGACCTCACCGGTAATTGCCATCCAGCCACACTCGGCCTGCGTAACGAAGTCGTAGCCGGGGCGAGGGCTCTCGCCACCGAAGCCAGTGATAGTGCACCAAACCAGCTTAGGATTGCGACGCATGAGAGTCTCTGGCTCGAATCCGAGACGTTCGAGTGTCCCGCGCCGGAAGTTGTCGACGACGACGTCTGCCTCGAGCGCCAGCGATTCCAGAACTGCTCGGTCGCGCTGGTCACGGATATCCAGTGCGATGCTCAGCTTGTTCCTGTTCACCGATAGGTAGTAAGCGCTCTCACCACGTTCATCGAAAGGCGGACCCCAGCCGCGCGTCTCGTCGCCAGTGCCTGGGCGTTCCACCTTGATGACGTGCGCGCCAAGGTCGCCAAGCATCATCGTGCAAAGCGGCCCAGCGAGCACGCGTGTGAGATCGAGAACCCGTATTCCGTTGAGCATACTCTCGCATCATGATGGCTTGATCGTGACGCCTATCACGATCGGTCTGTCGCCAACGCCGAAGCGTGGTCTTAAGCCCCCCGCTCGCGCTTGCGTACCCGACGTCGTCATCTATACTTCCGCGACGACGAGCCGGTCTTGGCGCGCGAAGATAGCGTCGCTTCCCAACACTCGAAATGCGCGTCGAACGGACTTCCCCCGATTTCGACTGACTCATGGCGGACAAGCCGCTCCCTTCGCCAACACCTTCGTCGAACCCTGCCGTCCCGGCTGGTGACTCGAGACCGGCAGCTATCGATTCTGCCGCCGGAGGTGCCGGCGCGCCTCGGGGTGCGAGCCGACGCCCGTCAGAGACGCGCGACGCAATGGCTGAGATGGCGGAGCGTGCACAGGCGATCAGCCAGGAAGCAGGGACGAAAATCGCGGCTGCGATGAAGGACGTCATTGGGACGGCCGCCGGCATCGCCGGCTTCGCGGTCGAAAGCGCGCGAGATCTCGTTCAGTATATGGTTCGCCGGGGTCAGATGACGCAGGACGAGGCGGACAAGCTGATCAAAGAGGCCGAAGAAGCCCAGGGGAGGCGCGGCAACCGGCCAGCCGCCACCAAGTCACCCGTGGAGCGTCCACCTGTTAAGCCGGATCGAGCCCGCGATGCCGTCGCGCGCGTAGACACTAACCCTGCACCGAGTACCGGGAGGCCGACGCCGAGCGCTTCGAAGCCGGCGACGGGCGCCGTCAAGCGGACATCGGGCTCGACCGCGGCTCCAAAGCCGGAGAAGAAAGAGCCGGCCAAGCGAGCTCCCTCCGCGCCAAAAAAGAGCGGGAAGCCGTCGGCCCCAAAGAAGCGTCGCTGATTGTCGTTAGGCCCTTCGGCCATTAGTCAATCGAAATGCGGCGAGCCACTCGAGGAAATGATGTACCGCCGCCGGATCAGCGAGCAAAAGCTCCGCTGCAGTTCGAGTTCCGTCCGGCAGCTCCGCGCCGCCGACATGTACCGTAACGGCATTCGCTGGCGGCGGTGGCAGCGCACGAAACGCATCTTCGTCCGTTCGATCGTCGCCGACGTAGAGTATCGATCCGGCGAGGTGTCCATCCCTCACGATAGCGAGCGATGTTGCGAGTGCGAGCAGCGCGGTACCCTTGTGTATGTCTACCGGTGGCCGCAACTCGAAGATCATCTTCCCTTCCAACACGCGGAGCGACAGCTGCTGCGCCGTTTGCCGCACCATTTTTTCCAAGTTGGGCACGTCGTCGGGTCGGGCCAACCGGAAGTGAATGCTGACAGTCCAGATTTTATCCTCGAGGCGCACGCCGTCGTATCGACTGAGCGGCTCACGTAACATCTCTACTGCGCGAGCCATTGAAGGCCCAAAGGACTTGGCCACTTCATTCACGTGTAGAGTACCGGCCGGGTCGATCAGCTCGAAACCGTGATTGCCAATCGTCCAGCTATTGCCGGTGTTCACGAGGCGCCGTCCGTCGCCAGCCGCGCGCCCAGTGACGAATACCAGATGCGCGTGAGGAAGCTCCGCGAGCTCTTTCAGCGTTGTACTTACCTCCTCGGGAACGATAGCGCTCTCCGGAGTGGGAGCGATTGGCGCGAGTGTTCCGTCGATGTCGAGCGCGACAAGCAGCGGTGACGCCGAGAGACGCGCGGCAACCGCAGCACTCGGTGCAAGCGCCGAAGGCGCCGTGCCGGTTTTCGTTCCTTCCGCCGGGTTGACCGTCACACGGTCGCGTGCTGTTGCGACATGATCGCGCTCGCTCTCGCGAGGATCGAGTCGAGCCAATCGAAGATGGTGGTGTTGTGCAGTTGGCGTCGCATGCGTCGCATGCGACGACGGCGCTCGTCAGGCGACATGTCGAGCGACATGCGAATAGCACTTACGAAGCCGTCGACATTGAAGGGGTTGATGAGACATGCCCCCTCGATCTCCTCTGCCGATCCGGTGAAACGGCTGAGCATCAACACGCCGCGCTCATCGATCTGGCAGGCAACGAACTCCTTCGCGACGAGATTCATGCCGTCCTGGAGCGAGGAGACGATGCATAGATCTCCCGCGCGGTACACGGCGGCGAGAAGATCGGCATCTACGTTTTCGTTGATGAGCACGATTGGAGTCCAATCCTTCGTGCCGTATTTCTTGTTTACAGCGATCGTGCCATCGACCACTTCGCGTTCGAGGGCGTTGTAGGCCGGGACGTTCGACCGCGACGGCGTCGCGACGAAGATGAAGGTGAATCGGCCGCGCAACTCCGGTGACTCTTCCCACAGGGTATCGAGTGCGCGAAGTCGCTCGGGAATGCCTTTCGTGTAATCGATTCGATCGACGCAGACACCGAGCTGACGGCCATCACGCGCGTACCTGTCGCGCAACGTCCTTACGCGCTGCATCGCTTCGTGGCTGCGTGCCATCGCCTCATAGCGCTCGACGTCGATGCTAATCGCAAAAGCGCCGACGTGAATGACACGATCACGGAACGTGATCGTCTGCCTAACGGGATCGACCCGCGCTTCGGGAATGAACTGCTCCACGCAGTCCATGAAGTTCTCCGCGTATCGATCGATCTGGAACTCGGCGAGATCGTTCCCGAGCATCCCCCGCAGCAGTGACTCGTGCGTGCCCGTGGGAAGTAGCCGCAGAATATCCGGCGGTGGAAAGGGAATGTGCCAGAACTGATGAATGAAGAGCGACGGCCTCATCGCACGCAGGAATTCCGACGCCAAGGCGAAGTGGTAGTCCTGAATCCACGCCATTGACCGTCCGGTGCACCGCTCGGCCTCATCGGCGACGGCGTGCGCGAATCGCAGATTCACCGCCCGATACCGCTCCCAATACTCCGTGCGAAACTCGAAATGCTGGATCAGCATGTGACACAGCGGCCAAAGCGCACGATTCGCGAAGCCGTGGTAGTAGCCGTCGATGTCCGCCTCGTCGAGCCAGACGCGGTGCAAGGTATAGCTCGGGTCTTCCGGCGGAACTTGGACCCGTCCCGCTTCGTCGCTCACGTCGCGATCCGCGGACCCGGATCCCCAAGCGACCCAGGTGCCGTGCGTGTGGCGCATTGTCGGATCGAGGGCCGACACGAGCCCGCCTGGCGGCTGTTTCACCTCGATGCCCTGCGGCCCGCGCATATGCTCATAGGGCTCGCGATTCGACACGAGGATGAACTTGCAGTCGTTCAGATAGTGCACAAAGTCGAGCATGGTGTTGAGAACTGGCAACTGGTATGCCCCGTCCGGAACTATGCCGAGCGCCAGGAGCGGGAGCGAGCGCAGGACGCGAGCGACTCCATTTAGATGGCCCGTGAGCGCGACCACACGGGCTGGCGATTCATCGCGTCGTCGATACGTTTACCCCTCTCGTGCAAGCTAGCCCACCTTTCATGGCAGAATCCATCTGACGCGCGCGACACCACGCGCAATCGTCCATTCGGGCACGCGCGCGCCGACGCGAATCGATTTCGGCGGCGGATGGACGGATGTGCCACCGTACTCCGAGCGCGAAGGCGGCTTCGTCTGCAATCTCGCGATCGCACGTTATGCCACGGTGCTGTTGTCGCCATCGGCAGTAAGTGAAGGCGTCTGCCTGTCGGCTGATCGCCAGCGCGATCGACCCCTTGTAGAAGCAGCCGTTCGCCGCGCTGGTATTAGCGGTGCCGACGTCGCGCTATATAATGATTTCCCGATCGGTGCCGGCCTCGGCGGCTCATCCGCGGCCGGCGTGGCGCTGGTCGATGCACTCACCCGTTGCAAAGGTGAGTTGCTGCGCCCTTCCGACCTAGCCGAACGAAGCCGCGCTACTGAAGTCGAAGAGCTCGGCGTGGCAGGCGGCCGACAGGATCATTACGCTTCCGCCTACGGTGGCGCGCTCGGCCTGCAGTTTTCTGAAAACGGCACCGACGTGCAGCAACTTCCGCTCACTCGTGAGGCACGGGACGAGCTTACACGTCGCTGCATTGTCGTCTACACCGGCGAATCGCGGATTTCGGGTGACACCATCACCGCCGTGACCGGCGCGTATGAGCGAGGGGATGCGAAAGTTCTTTTCGCATTGAGCCGAATGAAGGCACTCGCCCTATCCATGGCGAATGCGCTGAGACACTGCGACATCGATGAGCTGGCGTCGCTCGTCGGCGAGCATTGGGCTCATCAACGCTCGCTGCACCATGCAATTCCCACAGCGCGCATCGATGCGATCATCGAACGTGCACAGCGCGCTGGCGCGCTGGGGGCGAAAGCATTGGGCGCGTCGGGTGGGGGGTGCGTGCTAGTCATCGCGCGCCGCGGCCTCGAGTCCAGGGTCGCCTCAGCCGTGTCTACACTCGGTTCGCTTCTCCCCTTTGACATCGCCGAGCGAGGCGCGGAGACGGTGGTCGCGGAGCCGAACGAGACCTGGGAAGAATGACTATCCCGAATGGTGACGCGGTTGCACTAACGCGAGAGCTCGTGCGTGTCGACTCACGAAACCCGACACTCGTCGCGGGCGCGCCGGGCGAAGGGCGCGTCGCGAGGGTTCTGGCCGACGTCCTCGCGGCGTGGGGGTTCCGAGTCGACGTGCGCGAAGCCGCACCGGGCCGGCCTAATGTGATCGCACGAGTTGGAGCGGCCAAGCCTGGTTCGCGTTCATTGATGCTCAACGGCCACATCGATGTCGTCGGCGTAGAGGGCATGACGCACCAGCCCTGGGACGCGAACGTGCGCGAGGGAAAGCTGTACGGCCGCGGATCCTCTGATATGAAGGCTGGCGTTGCAGCAATGTGCGCGGCCGCGGCGCGCGCCGCGACGGCGAGTGGTGGCTCTCTCGACGGCGAACTAATCATCGCCGCAGTCGTGGACGAGGAATATTCGAGCCTGGGTACGCGTGCGCTGGTTGCAGAAGGGATGCGCGCGGACGCCGCCATCGTCACGGAGCCAACTGGGCTGCGGATCATGCCAGCGCACAAGGGATTCGTCTGGGTCGATGTGACCGTCGTTGGTAGAGCAGCGCACGGTAGCAGGTGGGACGTTGGGGTCGATGCCATTCGTCATGCGGGCTTGCTCCTCGCCGCACTCGATGCGCTCGATGCCGACCTGCTTCCGGTGCGTGACCATCCGTTGCTGGGTCGTCCATCACTCCATGCGTCGACTATTGAAGGTGGCATTGGCCTGTCGACGTACCCTGACAAATGCCGCTTCACCATCGAGCGACGCACAATTCCCGGAGAGACGACAGCCGCGGTCATGTCGGAGATCGAGGATGCGGTCGCCCGCGTTCGTGCACGCCGCCCCGAGCTGGACGCGAAGGTGTCAATGATATTCGAGCAGCCGCCGAGTGACGTGCCGACCGACGCGCCCATCGTGCGCGCGCTCGATGGCGCACTTCGCGCCTGTGGCGAAGAAGTACAGGTGATGGGGATGAGCGCTTGGACGGACGCGGCAATTCTGAACGATGCTGGAATCCCCGCAATCTGCTTTGGTCCCGGAGATATTGGGCTCGCCCACGCGGCGGAGGAATACGTGCGCGTCGACGAGATTGAACGTGCGACGCTGGTACTCGCGGCGCTCGCGATGGAGTGGACGCGCAAAGGAGCGTGAGCGTGGCATTCTTGTCACACAAAGACTACGAGGCTATCGAGCGTGCGATTCGTGTTGGCCAGCGCATCATTGTTTGGCGACGAGGCGTTGAGTACGTGATAATGCCCACCGAACTGCACCTGCGAGCTGGGCGTGAGGCCATCGAGGCGCGGCGTCCCACGGGCGACTCCTTGACGTTATTTCTCGACGAGATCGACACCATCGAGATCGTAGCGTGAGTGATGCTCGTCACACTGAGTTGCCGATGCTCGCGATCTTCGCTGATGAGTCGTGCCTCGGGAATGGTCGTGAAGGAAGCAACCCTGGAGGCGCTGCCGGTGTAGTCGAGTATTGGAACGCATCGACCGAACGCCTGACACGCTTCGACTATTGGGTGTCGGAGCCCGCGACTACGAACAATAAGATGGCGCTGCGAAGCGTGATCGAAGCTTTTCGTACGATTTCTCGTAAGGGAACGAAGTTCCGCGTTGTCTTCACCACCGATTCGCAATACCTCGTAAAAGGGATGACCGAATGGGTGCATGGGTGGAACGCTCGAGGATGGAAGCGGAAGGGCGGCACGATCGAGAATCTCGAGTTGTGGTATGCGGCCCTCTCCGAAGCGGCGGGCCAGCAAGTGGAATGGCGATGGGTCCGCGGCCATGTCGGGCATCCGCAGAACGAGTACGCGAACTTCCTCGCCGTACGGGCGGCACGCGATCAGTCGAGGTCAGAAGGCCTCGTCGCATCGGGCTTCGACCAGTGGTTGGAGGCCGAGCGCGCCAAGGGCCGGATGGCCGCGGAGCCAGATCCTTTCCCGTTGCAGCGCCCGTTTCGGCCGGCCCGCGCCTTGCCAGTCGTGACCAAAGCTTCACTCACGTCGTGATAAGGGGAAACGTGAGCGAGAGTACATATGAAGCCCCTAGTGATAGGTCTGTTGCTTGGCTTGGCCGTCGGATATTGGCAAGGATTCGGCGATGCGAAGACGGGCAAGGACAATGTTGCAGTTCGAGCGCTGAACGCATTCGGCGTCAGCAAGATCAGAGCAGCGGAAGAGTCGCGGGCCGAGCGGATTCACGAGGCGGCGCGACCCTGAGATCCGCGCGCTAGCCCTGGGGAGCACCGCCCAACGATGGACGCCCTCGATCGCACTTTCCGGCATCTTCTGCAAACGATTCAAGCGCGTTACCCCGCGTACCTCACGCAGCCGTTCGAAGTCGCGGAGCTCTACCAGAATATTCTGCCGTACCGACATCATCGGCGCGAGCTCGGTCTTGAGACGAATCAAGACTACGAGCTCGTGTTACTGCAGCTTCTATCAGGCGCGCGCGACTATCTGGTCGTGAACGGGGAGATGCGCGAGCGGCTCACACGCGAGCTCGCATCGCCGAGTCCCGATGCGGGAGCATTTCGCGAGTTCTCAACCTCGCAGATTGCTCTTTCGCCGGCCGCGGTGCGCCGATTCCAGACTGGAGCAACCGAATCGGAGCCCGAACTCGCCACGGCGACTGTCGCGGCTGCCTCGGAGAGTGCGCGTCCCGTCGCACCACGCGCACCCCTGGCGTCCTCGGGGGTAACGGCGCCGCGAAGCAGTGCATCCGCTCCAACTGCACCTACGCTTGCCGCGCAGCCGTCTCCGCGTCGCACCTCTGCGTCGACGTCTTCGGCAGGCGCGACTGCCCCACGAGCCACGGCTGCCCCGGTGGCCGCGCGCCAAACCCAGACGATCGTGCCTCAAGCAGGCGAGCAATGCCGGTACTGTAACGGCGCGCTGCCGACCGGACGCCGGATCACTTTCTGCCCGCACTGCGGCCAAAATCTTACGGTCGTCAACTGTCTGGCATGCGGCACCGAGCTAGAGCTCGGGTGGAAATTTTGCACTACGTGCGGCCGCCCCGTCTCCGTGCCGTGAGATCCCGGCACGGAGCTCGTTAGGCTGAATTACGGCAGAGAAGGAAAGAAATGACAGGCTTCGCGGGAATTTTCCGGGGCTCCTCGGCGATGGTGTGCATTGTCCTCGTCGGATGTGCAGCCGCCGCCGGCCCATCAGGGGGCGGCTCCGTCACGCCGGCCGGCGGCCCCGGAACGATCTCACCGGACGCGAACTGGCCCACGAGCACTCGTGAGCATGTTGACCTTTGGCTGCATGGCTATGCCCTGCTGACGGGCGATACCGCGCGCGTCCCCTTCTTCCATCGCGGATACCGTCAGTCGATGCGCCAACTGCGAACATCGCGCAGCGTCTTCACCCAGCTCGACGCGAACGCCGACAAGCTCTCCGCGCGCTTCGTAGCCAACCCCGCGTTGGTAAATGGACAGTTCCTGCCGTTCTATTTCTCCTCGTTCCAGCAAATGCAGCGGGTCATCGACCTCTTCGTGCAAACAGGCGGTGATCCGCGAGCTACGAACGACGCGACCGTTCGGCAGCTCTTCTCCGTATTGAATGGGACATTTGCTGCTCCGACGGACCGCGACTGGCTTCGTCTGTTCGCCCAATGCCTCGCTGATGAGAACAGTCGTTTTTATCAGAGCTATTGGTCGAGCGAGCAGACCAACCGGGCGGCGACCCGGCAGGCAGTCGACTCCGTCTGGAGGCGTTACCGACCAAAAATTCAGCGTTTTCTCAACAATACGAGGCAAACGAACGGAGAGCTGATCTTATCGCTGCCCTTGGATGGTGAAGGCCGTACCATTGGCTATTCCAATCAGCAGAATTCAGTCGCGGTCGGATTCCCCGATAGCCCCGGACAGGCGACCGAGGCAGTCTACGTGTTGGCGCACGAAGTCGTAAACGCGATCACGACGACGGCGATCAACGACAACATCACCCCGGCGGAACAACGAAGCGGTGCCGGTGGTCGGTACGCCGCGAATGCCACGGTTCGCGCCGGCGCCGTATTGTTGCAGCGCTCCGCGCCGGAGCTGGCACCGGGCTACATGCGGTTCTACCTCGGCGTCGCGGGCGTCGCGGCGCCGGCTGGTGATCCGTCATCGCTCTTTGTATCGACGTTTGCGATCCCGGATGCTATTCGTGACGCCTTCACTCGCCAAATCGAAGTCGTGCTCGGCGGAATCTGATCTCGGCGCCCGCCGTATATTTTGCGGTATGGCTGGCGACTCGAACCTGCCGACACCCAACTCTCAGTCCGCGCTTGATCGCGGCGCGCTCGAGCGCGTGCTGGCGCGCGCCGCTGAACTGCAGTCCGGCTCGGGCGAGCCGGAAGAGGTGTTGACGGAAGAGCAGATCATCGATCTCGGAAAGGAAGTGGGACTTTCGGCGCAGCATCTCCGGCAAGCGATGGCCGAAGAGCGAACGCGTGTGGCGCTGCCGCCCGACGAAGGTGGTCTGAGCGCGAAGCTGCTCGGGGGCGCGCGCGTCGGGGCGAGTAGAACGGTATCTGGAAAACCACGGGACTTGCTCGAAGCAATCGATGTCTGGATGCAACGGCAGGAATGCCTTCAGGTGAAACGTCAGTTCGCAGATCGCATTGTTTGGGAAGCGCGCCGGGATCTCGTCGGCACCGTCCGCCGTGCCTTTAATGTCGGTGGTCGCGGCTATGCCCTCTCCCGCGCATACGAGGTTGCGGCGACCGCGGTCGCAGTCGACGGCTCGCGCACGCTGGTCCGCATCGACGCCGACCTCGCCCATTTCCGAAGCAGCCTTGCCCGACAAAGCGCGGGCGCTACGGCGTTAGGCGTCGCGGCGGTTCCGGCTCTTGTAGCGCTCCATTTCGCCGTCGCTGTTGCCGTCGCCCCGGCATTTCTGGTGAGTGCCGGCGCCCTCTGGGTGGCGCGGGGCATCAACGCCCGGACTGCTACGGCGGCTCAGCTCGCGCTCGAGCAGCTCTTGGATCGCCTGGAGCGCGGCGAGATTACCAAACCTCAGGCATCGCTCCTGAGCGTGTTGGCGGCGGCCGCGTCGTCCTTGCCTCGCAAGTACTGACACGGCCGTCGCCTAACGACATACTGAATTGTGATCCCTTCTGTGCCGCCGGGATACCGGGGCATCTTCCGAACTGACGACGACGCACGCGCCGTTTACTCGGAGGCTGCCGGCATCGCCCGCATCCTCCCGCGCGCTGTTGCTGTCCCCAAGGACGAGGCTGACGTTGCGTCTCTCGTGCTCTGGGCGCGCAAGAATGAGATGCCGCTCATTCCGCGTGGGTCGGGCAGCAGCATGGCGGGTGGCGCAATCGGCGACGGCCTCATCGTCGATCTGAGTCGGCTGCGGCGAATGGGGCCAGTGAACGCCGCCGAGCGCTCGGTGGTCGTCGAGCCCGGAGTACTACGCGAGGAAGTCGAGGCAGCCGTCCGGCAATATGGTTTGCGGTTCCCCGTCGACCCGTCGAGCGGAAAATTTTGTACGATCGGAGGCATGGTCTCCACCAACGCCGCTGGATCACACTCCCTCGCGTTCGGCTCCATGCGGCGCTGGGTCGGATCGCTGCGCTGTGTGTTCGATGACGGATCTATCGCGACGCTACGGCGCGACAGCGAGCCCCCACCTCATGTCGCGGCAATCGAGCGATTTCTTTCAGGCGCGCGGGCTAAGATCGTAGCAGCCGAGGAGACGAGTCGCGCGCGACATCGCGGAGTCCGCAAGGAGTCATCGGGGTACGCGACCGCCGCGTACGCAGGGAGCTACGATCTCGTCGACCTGCTCGTGGGCAGCGAAGGCACGCTCGCGATCATTGTTGGAATCGAGCTCGCGCTCTGCCCGGTGGCCGCCGGGACGAGCAGCGTGCTTGGCGTGTTCGCATCGCTGGAGAGTGCGGTAACCGCGGCGATTAAAGCGCGTGAGAGCCACGCCGTTGCATGCGAGCTGCTCGATCGAACCTTCTTGGATATCGCGCGCGCGGGAGGCGCTCACGGCGTGCCCGCGGATGCCGAGGCTGTGCTCCTCGTAGAAGTGGAGGGTGAGAACGCGGCTCAAGCAGCGGACACTGCTCGCGTCATCGCGTCGCTGTTCAGACAGTCCGGTTCGACATCAGTGCGCGTGGCGCTCGATGAGGCGACCGAGACCGAGCTCTGGGAGTTGCGTCATGCGGCAAGTCCGATTTTGTCGCGGCTCGATCCATCTCTCCGCTCCATGCAGTTCATCGAAGATGGTGCCGTCCCCCCCGAGCGACTCGCCGACTATGTGCGGGGAGTTCGGGAGAGTCTCGCTCGCAACGGGGTTCAGGGCGTGATCTTTGGCCATGCCGGCGACTCCCACGTGCACGTGAATCCCCTCATCGATGTCACGAGCGTCGATTGGCGAATGCGCCTGAGTCGCATTCTCGACGAAGTCACGGATCTCGTCGCGCGGCTGGGTGGAACCGTCACGGGCGAGCACGGCGACGGTCGGCTGCGCACACCGCTGCTCGCCCGAGTCTGGTCCGCCGAGGTACTGCAACGATTCGCGCTCGTGAAAAAAACATTCGACCCGACTGGGATTTTTAATCCTGGCGTGAAAGTCTCGCTGCCCGGTGAAGCCGCGATCGATGCCATCAAGTACGACCCGTCGCTCCCGAAGCTGCCGCCCGCGGCCCGCAGTGCGCTTGCGCGGGTCGAGCGCGAGCGCGCGTACGCGCGGTCGCGGCTCGAGCTGTTGGATGAGGCAATGCTCGTGAGCGATCTGGGTTGACGCGTCCTCGCGGTGCGTCTTGCTTTGTCAGGCGCCGCAGTACAACCGCCGCCCCCGCACTCGCTGCCAATGCCGCACTTCTACTACGAGCCCACGGTCACACTCATCGCGCGACCCACGTTCACGACGCCGGAGCATCTCCCAGTGAACTGGATCGGAGAAAGCACCGACGGTGAGCGCCTCGCTGAGTTCGCGGGCCGCGTGTGCTACATGAGCCAGCACAATCCCGCGAAGCGAACGACGCGAGACTATCTGGACAACATAAAAAAGCAGGGGCACGGCTCGGTGCTCGAGCACGCGAACTACACGCTTTTCCTCGAAGGCGTGAGCCGTTCCCTCACTCACGAGCTCGTGCGACACCGTGCAGGATTTGCCTACTCACAACTCTCGCAGCGCTACGTGGACGAGTCGGAGGCGAATTTCGTCATCCCGCCGGCAGTGATCGGCGACACGAATCTCGAGACGCAATGGCGCGAGCAGATCGAAGCCGCGCAGCGTGCGTACGTCGCCCTCGTGGAGAAATTGATGGAGCGGTATGGCTGGGTCTCGGACCGCGTGCATCGGCGGAAGATGGCTCGCGAGGCGGCGCGAGCGGTTCTGCCCAATGCCACCGAGACGAAAATTGTCGTCACTGCAAATGCCCGCGCGTGGCGCACGATGCTGGAATTGCGCACTGGCGAAGGCGCAGAGCTGGAGATCCGTCGCGCGTCGATCGCGATTCTCCGCCTGCTGCAGTGTGAAGCCCTGGGATTTTTCTCCGACTTCGAGATCTACGAGGCCGAAGACCGCCGTGAGGCGGCGCGGGTGATCTATCACAAGGTTTAGTGGGAAGCAGCGAACGGCGAAGCCAGAAAAAAATGACAGCCCGCGCGCGAAAGTCGCGGGCTACTTCATTTTCTTCTCGGTGTTCGCGAGTCAGATTCGAAATTCAGAAAAAAATTCATTGCGCGAAATTTTCTCAGTTTGTATTTTGCGCCCGACTCGTACATGGCACCGCTCTTGCGCGATTGATCTGCGCAGCGTCGACCAGCAACGAGTGCAGATCAGTGCACGCAAGGCTCGGCACACAAGAGCGGCCACTCCGCGCCGCGGACGATCAAACGAGATCGGATGACGCGCATCGGTTTCGCGTATAATCAAAAGCCTGAACAAGCCGCGGCGCTCGCGATGGACGAGAGCGATGCACCGCGTCCGGAAGAGGACCCTCCCAGTACGGGCCGGGACGACGCGTCCCGGTTCACTGAAGCGCCGACGGCTGATGCCGCCGACAGCGCCGCGTCCTCGGCCAATGATCTCTACGCTGAGTGGGATTCCCCTCAGACGATCGACGCGATCGCCAGCGCCCTCGCTGCGTATGGTGAAGTCATTCGCCTCGAAGCGTCGCCGGAATTCCCAGAGCGACTGCGTGAGACGAAGCCTGATCTCGTCTTCAACATTGCCGAAGGACTCCACGGCGTGAATCGCGAATCGCACGTCCCGGCAATCTGCGAATTCCTCGGCGTCCCGTACTCGGGCAGCGATCCGCTCACGCTCTCGCTCTGCCTCGACAAATCGCGCGCGAAAGAAATCCTCAGCTATCATCGCGTGCCCACCGCGCCATTCTTGCTCGTCGACTCCGCGGAGGATCTCGATCATCTCATCGCGGGCGCGCTACCGCTCTCGCCTCCATCGGAGATCGTGCCGCTCTTCGTGAAACCCGTCCACGAGGGGTCGTCGAAGGGAATCACCGAGCGCAATTTCGTGCGCAATGCTGACGAGCTCGAGGCAGAAGTGCTCTTCCTCCTCGAGAAATACCAGCAGCCGGTGCTCGTCGAAGAATTTCTTCCGGGTGCTGAGTTCACCTGTGGTGTGCTCGGTAACGGCAGCGAGGCGCGCGTGCTACCGATTGTCGGAATGAACTTCGGCGCTCTGCCTCGGGGCGCTGTTCCGATCTACGGCTTCGAGGCGAAGTGGATTTGGGGCCGTCCCGAAAGTCCACTCGATATTTTCGCCTGTCCGGCGCCAATTCCAGAGTCGATGCGTACGGCGATCGAGCGTGTGGTGCTCCGTGCCTATCGAGTGCTGGGCTGTCGTGACTGGGCGCGCGTCGACGTGCGACTCGATGCTGACGGCGTCCCCAACATTGTCGAAGTGAATCCGCTGCCGGGAATTCTTCCTGATCCCGCGGACAATTCGTGTCTGCCGAAAGCCGCGCGCGCTGCCGGTCTGTCGTATGAGGAGCTGATTCAGAGTTGCCTCCTGCAGTCGGCGGAGCGTAACGGCATCAGCATGCGTCGGCGCGGCACCCGCGCGCGGCGCGTTGCAGGCGGTTCATCGACACAGGCGGTTGCGTGAAGATCGCGATTCTCTTCGACGGCGCGTCGGCGCTCGCGAAATCGCCAGACCTCCTGATTCTCGAGACGGTCGAGGCGATCGAGCGCTCCCTCGCGGCCGAGGGAAATCAGATCGTGCGCATTCCCGTGTTCATGGATGGCCGGTGGATCGAACGCGTGCGTCGCGGAAAATTCGATCTGGCATTCAACGTCTGCGAAGGGATCGACGGCATCGCCACCTACGAGCCTCCTGTCATCGGCGTGCTCGAGCTGTTCGGCATTCCCTACACCGGCAGCTCCAGCTACACGACTTCGCTGTGTCTTCGGAAGCATGTCGTTAACTCGGTGCTCGAGCGGGCGGGCCTTCCTATTCCGCGGTTTACCACGGTTCGGCGCGGTGGCTCGCTCGCCTCGGTGGGCTTCCCGAGCATCTGCAAGCCGGCGGCCGAGGATGCATCGCTCGGTGTAGAGCAGCGCTCGGTGGTGCGCACCATGCGCGCCCTAACGACGCGCGTCGACGCGATGCTCGACCGGTGGGATGAGGTGCTCGTCCAGCGATACATCGATGGACGCGAGATCAACGTCGCCATCTTGGGCGACACTGTTCTCCCAATCGCCGAGATCGATTTCGGCGCGATGCCCCGCGGCATGTGGCGCATCGTGACGTATCAATCGAAGTGGATGGTGGGCAGCGAGGAAGACGTCGGCGCGGCACCGCGATGTCCCGCTGATTTGCCGCCAAAGCTGGCCGCCGAGGTGCGGCGCATCGCGCTCAATGCGTGGCGGCTGGTTGGCGGACAGGGCTACGGACGCGTCGACATGCGCATCGATTCCACGGGCAAGCCGTGGATTCTCGAGGTCAACGCCAATCCCGATATTGCGCCCGATGCCGGACTCGCGCGCATGGCGAGCGTCGCCGGGATCGAGTATCCCGCTCTCGTGCGCACGATGTGTGAGCTTGGTCTGGAGCGAAAGCGTGCGGGAATCTCTGTCGAAGATGGTTGGGCCTTGGCGCAAAAGCTGTCTGGTGTTGCGAACGGGACCGAGCCTGCTCTCCCTTCCTTCGATCTCTTTGCTGTCGGCGACCACTGAATACCGTGACGGCGATGCGGCTCGGCGCCTTGGAGAGAGCTCACCGCGATCGCCTGCGGGAGATCCTCGACGCCACTGCCGTCTTTCGCGCCGACGAAGTGTCGATGGCCCTCGAGCTCTTCGATGACGCATCATCCGGCGATTACGAGTTTCTCGGTGTTTTCGATGGTGATGATCTGATGGCCTACGCGTGCTTCGGTGCAACGCCCGGCACTGATCGCACTTTCGATCTCTACTGGATTGCAGTACACCCCAGCAGCCAGCGACACGGAAGCGGTTCACAGCTTCTCGCTGAAGTTGAAGCGCGCCTGCGCGCGCGCGGTGCGCGAATGCTCGTCGTGGAGACGTCGTCGCGTGTGGAGTACGAAGGAACGCGCAGGTTTTACAGCGATCGTGGGTATCGCGAGGTCGCGCGCATGCGCGACTACTATGCCCCTTGCGACGATCGCGTGATTTACACGAAGTCCCTCGTACCGTCGTCCAAGTCCCTAGCCCCTCGTCGCCATGAGTGACTGGCAGAAGATCCTGCACGAGAGCATCGACACGCTGGACAAGCTCGCGAACAAATTTGGGCCGGACGCCATCGACGTCGACGCGCTAAAGCCGGCGTTCGACAATTTCCAAATGCGCATCACGCCGGCAGCGCTTGCGCAGATTAAGGAAGTCGGCGACCCGATGTGGAATCAATACGTGCCGACCGTGCAAGAGCTCGACATCGTGGATGGCGTCATCGACTCGCTCGACGAGGATGGCGATTCGCCGGTGCCGAACATCACGCACCGATATCCCGATCGAGCGCTCTTCCTCGTGAGTCCGGTCTGCGCCTCGTACTGCCGCTTCTGCACACGGCGACGAAAGGTCGGCGACCCTGAGAAAATTCCGCTCAACCAGTACGACTCGGCGTTCGAGTACCTCGCGGCACATAGCGAGATCCGGGATGTGATTCTCTCGGGCGGCGATCCCATGATGCTCTCCGATCGGCGTCTCGAGTACATCTTCCAACGGCTGCGCGCGATTCCGCACATCGAGATCATTCGCATCGGGAGTCGCATTACCTCGCATCTTCCCGAGCGCATCACGCCCGAGTTCTGCGAGATGGTGCGAAAGTACCACCCGATATACATGAATACTCACTTCAACCATCCGAGTGAGCTCACCCCCTCGGCGGTCGCCGCATTGGGACGTCTAGCGGACGCCGGCGTTCCCCTGGGCTGTCAGACAGTACTGCTCCGCGGTGTGAACGACGATCCGCAGGTCATGAAGGAGTTGATGCAGAAGTTGCTCAAGGCCCGGGTTCGCCCGTATTACATCTACATGGCCGATCAGGTTGCGGGGGGCGAGCATTTCCGTACGCAGGTCGAGAAAGGACTCGAGATCGTGAAAGCCCTTCGCGGCTGGACGTCGGGACTCGCGGTGCCGCATTTCGTGATCGACGCGCCCGGTGGCGGCGGGAAGGTGCCGCTACTCCCCGAATACGTCGAAGAAATCACCGAAGACGAAGTGATCTTCCGGAACTACGAAGGGAAGCGCTTCGTGTACAAGCAGCCACGTCAGGGAATCGCCATCCCAGGTTCTGGTGACGCGATGGCCCCAGCGGCGCAGAGCGACGTCGTGCCGATCCAGATCGGGAAGAAGCCCGCCGCCCGTCCGCGCCGCCGCCGTAAGACGGGATCCTAGGGGAGACCGAAATCAAAAGAGGCCGGGACGCCATCACGCGTCCCGGCCTCTTCGTTACGGCCGCCTAACGACGATGTCCATCGCTTACTTGCGGATGACGATAATGGCCCCCGAGCCATGGCCAGTCCCATAGCGCTGGGTCGCGTCCGTGCCACTCAAGTGCTGTATTTCCTTGACGTCGGTGATCGGAATCTGCGCGAGCGCGCTCGGTCCGCCCATGCGTGTCTGATCGACGTAGACGACGACGTCTTGCGGTCCCTGGGTGATGGACGAAGACGCGCCACCCCGATTCTGGAGGAAGCTCGGACGCAAACGCTGCACAGCCTGCAATGCGTTCTGCACATCGATCGTTGCCAGCTCGTCGGCGGTGATACGATCGGCTGAACCACGTCGCGGGGCTGGTGCGCCAGCTGCCTGCTGACTGGCACCGGACGCGCCAGAGGGAGAGGATGCACAACCGCACACGATGGCGGCGGCGAAAGCGGCGACGAAGGAAAACGAGCGAATCTTCATGGAAACCTCGACTGCATTGGAGGGAATTACAACATTTTCAATGGTGACGGCCGCACCAGGACAATTCTGAACAGCGCGTCCAGCCCCGGCAAGTCCGTGTGACAAGCCGGCGTCGCAGCACGCGACGCCGGCATCCCTCGGCTAATGGACAGCCGCTTCTTCCTGTTCCTTCGAGGACTCGTCGATCACGCGTTGCGCGACCTCGTGCGGCACTTCTTCGTAGCCTTTGAAATGTTTCCTGAAGGTCGCTCGACCCTGTGTCATGGACTGGAGGGTACCTGCGTAGCTGTGCAATTCCGCCTCGGGCACGATAGCTCGTACTCGCGTTCCGCCAACAGCGATACCGGAGTCGATTGCGTCCGTGCCGAGGATATGTCCACGTCGCGCAGAAAGGTCGCCAAGCACGTCGCCCATATATTCGTCGGGCGTCACGACCTCGATCTCGGCAAGCGGTTCCAGCAGCACCGGCTTGCATTTCGGGGCTACCGTTTTGAAGGCCTGAATTCCCGCCATCTTGAACGATTGCTCATTCGAGTCGACGGTGTGGAACGAGCCGTCGAACACCTCGACCTTGAAATCGACGACGGGATATCCGGCGAGCACGCCGCGAACGCAGGCCTCCTGGATTCCCCGATCGACAGCGGGGATATACTGACGTGGGATCGCGCCGCCCACGATTTTATCGACGAACTCATATCCGGCGCCGCGCGGCGCGGGTGCAATACGCACCCAACAGTCGCCGAACTGTCCGCGGCCGCCCGTCTGTTTCTTGTGCTTTCCCTGCCCTTCCGCACGTGCCTTCAATGTTTCTCGATACGCGATCTTTGGCCGCGTCAGCTGCGCCTGTACGCCGTACTTCCGCCGCAGCTTCGCCAGGGAAATCTCGAGATGTCGCTCACCGACGCCGGAAATGATCGTCTCGTGCGTCTCGGCGTTGTAATGCGTTTGGAATGTCGGATCTTCCTCGTGCAGCTTGTGTAACCCGGCCTGCAGCTTTTCCTCGTCGGCGCGCGCCGCGGCGTGCACTGCCATCTCGATGATCGGCTCGGGGAAAGCGATCTGCGGCAGACGCACCGGATGCTCACGGGTCGATAACGTATCGTTGGTGTGCGTGTTCTTGAGTTTTGCAACACACCCGATGTCGCCGGCACAAAGACGGGTCACCTCGATTCGCTCTTTGCCCTGCGCGATAGACACGTGATTGAGCTTCTCTGGGATGTCGCGCGTGGCGTTGAATACTTCCTGACCATTCGCGATACAGCCGGAAAAGATCCGGAAAAAGCTCACGTCGCCGACGTGCGGCTCCGACATTGTCTTGAAGACGAGCGCTGTGAATGGCTTGGTATCATCGGCATGGATCTCGACCGTCGTGTTCCCCTCAGCTCCCTTGAACGCGTGAACTTCCTCCATCTCGAAGGCGTTTGGCAGCAGTTCGACCACGGTGTTGAGCACTGCCTGTACACCGTAGTTAAGCTCGCTCGAGACACAGAACAGGGGAAAAAGCTCCATCCGCTTCATCGCTTCCTTCATTCCCGCTATCGCTTCGTCGCGGCCGATCTCACCGCCCTCGAGGTAACGCTCGAGGAGTGTGTCGTCCGTCGAAGAGATCGATTCGATCAATTCCTGATAGTACCGATCGAACTGAGTGCGATAGTCTGCCGGGATGTCCACCTCTTGGAATTCGCCGCTCTTCGAACCCTGTTTGAAGAGCAAGGCTTTCTTCGTGAAGAGATTGATCACGCCATGAAAGTCCGGTCCTTCGCCGAGCGGAACTTCCACTGGGATGACTTTCGAGCTGAGTCGCGTCTTGATTTGCTGATAGACGCGATCGAAGTCAGCGTGTTCCTTGTCCATCATCGACACGACGAAGAGCACGGGGTCGCGGCGTGTTACGGCTTCACGAAACATTCGCTCAGTGCCGACCTCGACGCCGCTGCTCGCGCTCACGACGCAGAGCGCGCCATCAGCCGCGGCCAGTCCGGCAACGGCGTCGCCCTGAAAATCGAGAAATCCTGGCGTGTCGATGATGTTGATCTTGGTCCCGAGCCATTCCGCGTATGCCACTCCAAGGTTGATGGAGTAACCGCGCTCGATTTCTTCGAGTGCGGTATCGGTGAGTGACGTTCCGTCCTTCACAGCCCCATGCCGCTTGCTGGCACCTGACACGAAGGCGAGCGCATCGACCAGACTGGTCTTGCCGCTCGCCCCGTGACCCACGACCGCGATGTTGCGGATCTCTGAGCCTTTGTACTCCTTCATGAGTCGCGCTCCTTCAGCCTAGCTGAGTGAACCGATCTTGGGCGCGGCCCCGAGCCACGCCCGGAGAATTTCATCTCCGGTCTCGTCCTCCCGCAGGGTGTCTTCAATGGCGAGGGCGCGCCCCGATTTTCGCGCGTCACTGATACATGTGAAGACAACGGCGTTCGCCGTGTGAACGGCGCTCCACAACAGACCCCCGTCGTCGGCGAACACACGGCCGTCGGGCGGCGTCTGCTTGGGCTGTCGGCGAGTGAACGGCCGTGACATGCACTCCCTCCTCTGCTCTCGATAGCCTCGCGTTGGAATCGAGATGAGTCAAGAGGGAAATTGCCGTCGGGTAGAGGGTAGCGAGCTGAGGGTACAGAGTCGTGGATTGAGAGTTGTCGGCGAAGGGCTGTGGTAGTAGGTGCAAGACAGCAAAAAGGCCGACGGTCGCCCGCCGGCCTTCAGCCCTCTAGCACTCTACCCGGAACCTTCTACGCGCTCAGTCTCCTTCGCTCTCGAAGGCGAGACCCTCTGCTTCCCGAATTCGGTCGAGCATCGTCTCGAGGGGCGCAAAGACTGGAGCCGTGAGGCCGACGATGGGTCCGATCGAGACGGTAATCGCCCGGCGCGCGCCCTCTGGCCAATCGGGCATCGAGAGTCCAGCAACCAGACGCCGGATCAGCTGCCCGCATTCGGCCAGCAAACGCCCGGCGGTCGAATGCAGAATCTCGAGCGGAATCTCGAGGTCGCGAGTCATGAGCTGGCCCGTGCTGACATCGCGCCACGCGGCGTCGCCGATGGCACCGCGTTCAGGCCACACGCCGAGATGACGAATCGCTTCGATGCTGGCATCACTCGAACGATGACATTCCACAGCAGCGGCAAGCGCGAGCGCCAGCGACTCCGGGCTCGGGACACCATAAAGCGTCACGATGTCGCGCGACGGGCGCTCCGCGGAAGCAAGCGGAGACGGCACCGAATTCACGTGCGCGAGCACGGGCGAGTGATCAGGGTTTTCCTCGAGCATGACGAGAACGTCCATGCCCTCCTCCTGAAGATGGTACTGCTCCATCATCGCGACTCCTCCTGCGCACGCCTCACGACTGCGTGCCGCACTGTATGACTCGGGTGCGCGAGCAGAGCGACACCAGATCGAACCCACTGACATCCGCGATGTTCCAGTGAAACTGCTGGTGATACGTTCGCAGTCACATCGCGGTTGCAACTCTGTCACGTCGCAATCAGCGGTCAGTCTCTTTACACACGTGAAGGGGCAAAGCGCATGCCGATCGGCAGCGTTATGGCAGTGACTACGCCGAGGGCGACGAGATTGCCCGGTGTCAGCACTAGGGCGATTGATCCGGCGAACGTCTTGGCGAGCATGAACGCGCACGCCGTGAGCGCCGCCCCAATAGTGATTGCCCACGCAGCGCGCTGATCGTCGGAGTCGCCGAGGAGCGCGACGTACGCCACGCCGCTCGCGAGCATTACGATGAGGTGCAACACCACTCCTGCAATGGTGGCGCGCGGCGAGACAGCGATCGCGGTGCTCCCGCCAGTGATCACGGTGCCAATGGCTTGAAAGACTCGGGCGGGAGCGCCGAGCCGGATGCCGAAGCCGAGCAACATTCCGCTCGTCGTCGCCGCGGGAAGGAGTCCCGTGGTGATGCCCGTTACAACGCGCTGTCGCTGCACGGCACAAAGCAAACGGCGAGTGGCGATCGGCTCAAGAGGCAGTCCCTCGCAGATGACAAGTCAACTCCGTAAAACGCCGGAGTTCTTCGGAACGGTGTCAGAGTCAGCGCGCATCTTCCGTTATTGACTCATGCATCATGCCTCCCGCGAAGATTCGGCGTGCGCCCTTGCCGCGCGATCGACAATAACTAAACTTGGCGCCCAATGTTTGCCGTCGTGGATGCTTCCAAAATTCTCATCATCGAGGACAGTGCCGAAGTAGTCTCATTACTCGAGCGCGTCCTCGGTGAGCAGGGCTACGACGTGAGTACGGCAACGGACGGCGAGACAGGCCTTTCGCGCGCGTTCGACCAAACGCCGGATCTCATCATTCTCGATATCGGCTTGCCAGGGCGCGACGGATTGCAAGTCGCGACCGAGCTGCGCCGGCGCGGTGTGACCGCGCCACTATTAATGCTCACCGCGCGCGGCGCGGTCGCTGATAGGATCTCGGGGCTCGAGGCAGGGGCCGATGACTATCTTGGAAAGCCGTTCGACGCCGAAGAGCTGTTGGCGCGGGTACGCGCGCTGCTCCGCCGCTCAGCCCTGCGAACGCGTGCTGCGCAGCTCAGGGTTGGCGACGTCGTTCTCGACCCGCTTACGCGTGAGGTGTGGCGCGGCGAGCGATTGCTCTCACTGAGTCCGCGCGAGTTCGCACTGCTCGAGTACTTGATGCGCAATCCGAATCGCACGCTCACGCGCGCCGCGATCGTAGCACAGGTCTGGAAGCACGGGCCCGAAGATCCAGACGCCACGAACATCGTGGACGTGTACATGGCATATTTGCGCAAGAAGCTGGAAGCCGACAATCAGCCGTCGATGATCCAGACCATTCGGGGCGTCGGTTACCTATTTCGCCCGGGAGACGAAGGGGGAGCGTGAGACGGCGGTATGGGAGAAACGAACGGGGCGCCGCACAGCGGCGCCCCGTTCTCGTGCTTGAAACCAAATCGATGGTTTAGTGCGGGGCGCTCGATGAATCGTTAGGTGTCACGATTACTGACGAGAGCGAGAAAGGGGTTGCGAGCGAGAAGGCCGAGATGCTCGAACTGCCAACTCCGCCAAGTCCATCATCGATCGGGCAAGAATTATTGCCCGTCGTAGGATCGCACTTGTCGCCAAGGCTGACTAGAAAACCGCTGAAGTGCTTCACGCGGCGCCAAACCAAGCCACTGCGCAAATCGACGTGCGTGACGAGCGATCCGTCTCCAGTCGACTGCAGCTCGTCGATCTGCGACTTCCCGCCGGTTGGGACGTAATAAATCGCGAAGTTGTTGAAGAATGAAGAAGACGTAGAAAGCTGCCGAACATTCTGACTCGTCAGCAACTCGCGGTACGCGTTCGTCTGAATGAGAACCCAGCCGGCACTTGGCCGGAAGCGCAGGTCAGGCTGGAAATCGACACTGACCCTATTGCCTTGCTTCTTCGCAATGACGTTGACCGTAATGGTACGTCTCGCGGCGATACAATCGTCGTCCCAATGTTTCTTGCCGTACTTCGTGACCGCCGGCTCGCAAACCGCGCTGGCGGGCATAATGACGTCGAAATCGCCAACGTGATACGTCCCGCCGTTAGGCGAGAGCTCGATCGTACCGAGCAGCGTGCGATTCGGGTTGGATACGCTCGAGGAGAGCGAGGGGGCAGCGGAGGCGGATAAAGACGTTGCACTGCGTGCGGGCGCGACTGCGGAGTCACGGCACGCGACGGCAAGCGCCACTACTGCACCCACAAGTAGGTGGAGGAAGTTACGTCGCATAGTCGTCGTCGACCAATGTGGGTGAGGGCCCGCCCATTCGATGGACGAGGGCGAACCTAGGCGCCGGCATCGACACCAAGCTAAGGGGATGCAACAAGCTCCGCCAGAGTCAAACTCCTCGCCGTGCCGTGTATCACCCACCGACTAACTCGTTCAATCGCTTAGCAATAGCGACGTATCCAAACTCGTCCACCCGCGACCGGTACCGATCTATCCATGTGCGCATTCGCTCGGGTGAATGCGATAGTAAAGTTCGACCGCAATTCGCGGTGAGCCAAGCAGCTGTATAGAGATCAGACGACTCGGCGAACGTTACGGCCTTTTCGTACTGAGCGATGGCTTCTTCGTCCCGCCCGTCGGCAACTAGCAGAGCGACGGAAAGAGCTTCAACAAACTCGCGGCCTTGGAACCAGTGAGAACGCCGACCGAGCCGCTTTTCGACGTCCGCATTCGCCTCACGGGCCTTTGTCATGTCGCCGCCCTCAATGCTACAGAGGCCCACCGCCGCGATAGCGCCAATTTCTATGTCGGAGGCTCCGATGCGTTGAGCCAATGAAGCAGTCGCTTCGTAAAGCTCCGCCCCAGCTTCCCAAGCGTGATTGTCCCACTCCACGTTCGCCATGTTGTAGAGCGCCCAAAGCTGGAGCTCGCTATTCTTGACGGCTGCGACCAAGGCCAGTGCTTCACCGAGGAGTTCTCGTGCACGAGGATAGTCGCCAATCCGGTAGCAACCGACCCCGAGGTTCAAGGCCGCGCCGCCCCACAAATCGGGCATGCCGGCCCCGCGCGCCAGGGCAATTGCCGTCCCATAGGACTGGCGAGCCCTGAGCCAATCATCTCGGCGAGCGGCGACGTTCCCGAGGTTATTGTGACAGCGCGCTTGCACTGCCGCGTCCCCGGTGCGTTGAGCAATATCGAGCGTGCGGCTGTAGATCTGCTCGGCTCGATCGGGGTGATCGATTTCCAATGTGACGGCCAGTCGAGTGAGCGCCTGTGTCAGCAGCATCTGATCTCCGTAGCGCTCTGCTGTCTCTACACACTCCTTTGCGGTCTGCTCCGCCGCCTCGGGATCGCCGAGTCGCCCGTAGGTTTGCGAGAGCATCATCAGGATTTCGATTCGCTCATTCACACAGCCCAGCGATTTCGCCTCCTCATCGAGTTGCAGTAGGCTCTCCAGTGTCAGCTTCGCCGGACGCACGAGCTCCTTGCGCGCCCTCTCTCGCATCCGCCGCAGCGTCAGTGCACGGCGAGCATCGCCCTTGCCGACGAACCACTCGATCGCCAGATCGCAATGCTCTTCGGCCTCATCGAAGCGGCCCGTCACTTCGGCGAGCGTCGCCAAGCGAACGCGAACCTCGGCCAGCTCACCCGGCGTAGAGGCGTTACGCCCCGCGACGTGCAGAAAGCCACTCGCGGCAGCATAGGCATACACGCGCTCCGCGTGTTCAGCCGCGATCAGCGCGTACAGATAAGCAGGTGACGCAATAGCAGCAGCGTCGTAATGCAGCGCGATCTCAGAAATCCGCGTCCTGTCCCGCCGTTCGAGCGCCTCCGCGACGCGTTGATGCATGTGCCGCAAGCGATCGTGAGCGACCGCTTGCACGAGGGCGTCCACCATGTGCGCGTGCGTGAAGCTGTAGCCGCGGCCTCCCCGCTCGTAGGACGGTCTGAGAATGCCGCCGGCGAGACCCTCCGAAAGCGCAAGCTGCACCGCGGCCTCACTCCCCGCCCCCGCTTCCACGAGTACACCGATGTCGAACTCATCGCCAATCACAGCCGCGATGCTCAATACCGCTTGCGTACTGGAGGAAAGTCGGCCGAGGCGCCGCGCTATCAATGCTGTGAGACCGATCGGCAGCCGCAGCTCAGAGACAGGTGTCCACTGCCACCTTCCTTCCGATTGCCAAAGGGCGCCTTCTTCAGCGAGCGTTCTCAGTAGCTGCGAGATGAAGAGTGGATTGCCCTCGGTGTGCCGATAGATGAATGCGAGAAGCTCCCGGCCAACTTCTTGGCCGTGCATCGCACCTTCCAACCACCGCTTTGCCTCTTCCCGGGTCAGTCGCGGAAGCGTCAGCTCCCGATAGACGGCGCTGCGGGTCAGGGCCTGCCGACGCTCCGCCGCTTCCGCGTAGGCTGCCTCGGTGCGGAAAGTCATCGCTATGAGCAAGCGCTCATTCTCGAGCTGCTGGCAGATGTGCTCGAGCACATCCCACGACGCAACGTCCGCCCACTGCATCTCATCGAGAAGCAGAACCAATGGGCGCTTTTGCGCCACGAGCCTGACATACTGGCCCAACTCATCGAGCAGACGATATTTGCTGCCCCACCGCGAACCGGTCGGCGGCGCGTCGCTCCCCACGGCTTGCACTAGGTGATGTAGCTCCCGCCACGTCCCGGGCGGCGCGTTTGGCAAGCGGTGGAGCGCGGTCACGAGTGAGGCCCACACGCCATACGGCTCGCGCACCCTCTGTTCCCGCGCTCGACCGACAACGAGCGAGCCTCCGCGTAGCCGCATCTCTGCTTCGAGCCGTCGAACCAGAGTGGCAGTGCCAGCACCGGCTTCGCCGAGGATGGCGACAGCGCGCGGGCTTCCGGCGACCGCGTCGTCCAAATGCCGAACGAGCGAACGGAACTCTTCGGCCCGGCCAGCAAAGCGCTCGATATCGAGACGTCGACCAGTCGCCTCGTGCCCGGCGAGTGGGGCCACGGCCACACCGTCGCGGCCTTGCGCCTTGAGCCGCACTCGGGCGGCATCCGCAGCGGCGTGCAGTACCTGGTAACTCAGCCCGTGCTCGGGTGCGCTCGCGACACCAATCGAAATGGTGACGCGAGGGGCCGGCCCACGGTCCGATTCAGGAAAAAGATGACCGCGCACGGCCGCGCACAATCGATCGGCGATGTCGCGGGCAGCCGTGGTCGATGCGCGGAGCAAGGCAACCAGCTCGTCTCCACCAGGGTGCGCAACCAGCTCCCCCTCGCGCAGGTTGGCCCGGGCGAGGTCGAAGATCGCCTTGAGCGCCTGCTCGGCGTACGCCTCGCCGAACTCGTCCACCAGGCGCCGATAGTGGTCGACGTCTGCGACGAGGAGGGCGATAGGTCGTCGTACGGCACTGGCCTCGGCGACCGAGACGGTGGCCGTATCGACGAAGGCGTCGTAGGTAGCGAGCCGTCGCTTTTGATCGAGAAGAATGGGGAGCTCCTGCGGCAGGCGCCCCGATTGGGGCTGGGTGCTGACGACAACCGTAAGAGCGGGAGGCCGAATGACGCAAGAGAAAATGCGCGGTTCGACGAATTGGGGCCCTCGCGACTTGGAAAAGGACAGCCCTCACTTAACGCAGGACGGCTGCGGACGTCTTACTTGTCGTCATCCTTACACAAGCTGATGCTGCGTCCATCTCCCGCGCGCCTGCCGCGCCACATACTCGGGATCGTTGCGGTCCTCCTGGCCGCCTGTTCGGCCGGTGTGTCCGTTGCCACGCAATCGAGAACACCCCCTGTCGCGCAGCCTTCGTTCGCGATGCCTTCGGAGCCGCGTGAGCTGCTTCCCGACGAGCAAGTCCAACAGGTACTGAATCGGTTGGCGTTCGGTGGACGACCAGGTGACGCCGAAAAGGTGCGCACGATGGGTGTCGATCGTTGGATCTCGATGCAGCTGACACCTGACCGCATCGACGATGCGGCGACTGACGACCTGCTCCGCCATTACGAGACTCTGAATGCAAGCACGCCTGACCTGGTCGAGACTTTTCGTCAGGTCCAGCAGGCGCGTCGTCGGGAACAGATGCAGCTTCGAGCGGACGGCGATACGTCGGCGAGCAAGCGCGACGCACGACAAGAGGCATTTGCCGCCGATCCACAGCTTCGCGATCTCGCGCGGCGCGCACAGAAAATCGTTGCGGATGTGCAATCGGCGAAGCTCGCGCGCGCCGTTGTCAGCGAGCGACAGCTCGACGAAGTGATGGTCGATTTTTGGGAGAACCACTTCTCCGTGTACTCCGGGAAGGGCCAAACGCGGCTGTTTCTCGCCTCGTACGATCGCGACGTCATCCGGCCGCATGCGTTAGGCAAGTTCCGCGATCTCTTAGGCGCGGTGGCCAAGAGCCCAGCGATGCTGTTCTTTCTCGACAATTGGCAAAGTGCGGCCGACAGCGTTCACCCAACGCTCGCGGCGGCACGACCGGCTGGGCGGGGAATATTCGGCGGCAGGCCACGCCGGCCAGCCGGAGTGCCGGTCCAGGCACAGCGGCGGCCGCGCGGTCTCAATGAGAATTACGCGCGGGAGTTGATGGAGCTTCACACCTTGGGCGTCGATGGCGGCTACACGCAGAAGGATGTCATCGAAGTCGCGCGCGCCCTTACCGGCTGGACGATGAATCCACGTACCGGCGAGTTCGTCTTCCGGCCGGAGATGCACGACGCGGGGGAGAAGCTCGTCCTCGGCCACCGGCTTCCGGCCGGTCATGGAATCGAGGATGGCGAGGCCGTCCTCGATATCGTCGCGCGCCATCCCTCGACCGGGCGATTCGTGACCACCAAGCTCGTTAGGCATCTCGTGAGCGACAACGCGCCGCCCGCGCTCGTGACCCGTTGCGCCGGCGTATTCGGGAAGACGGACGGCGACATTCGGGAGACGGTGCGCTGCATCGTTACGTCTCCCGAGTTCTTCAGCCGCGCCGCGTACCGCGCCAAAGTGAAGACGCCATTCGAAGTGGTGGCGAGTGCGATGCGAGCGATGAACGCGGCGCCGGATACGACCGCGCGCACGGCGTCGCTCGTCGGCCGCCTCGGACAGCCCATCTTCGGGCGACAGACGCCGGATGGATGGCCGGATCGCGCGGATGCCTGGATGAACACCGGCGCGATCCTGAATCGCATCAACTTCGGATTGGCCGTCGCGGCAGGCCGCGTACCTGGCGCATCGCTCTCCACATGGCCATATGCCTCGTCGCTGCGGAGCATGAACCGTCCGGCGCAGGTGGACGGTGTGATCAAGGCGATCCTCGGGGGACAATCGTCTACCGAGACGCGCTCCATCCTTCTCTCCGGTGAGAATCCACTCATGGAGAAGCTCGGAGCTGCCGATTCATTGAGCATGGCGATGACCGACAGCTCGGCCGACGACGCGATGGCGGCTCCACGGCCCAAGCAGAGCGGAGAGGTCGTCGGACGGAAGGGCCAGCCACGCCCGAATGCGGTCTCCGCTCTGAATCGACCCGTGAGGCTCGAAGGCTTGGGACAAGTTGTCGGTCTCGCGCTCGGCTCACCGGAGTTCCAACGTCGTTAGGCGCCGAAGCGGCGCGGATTATTACGAGGTCACTGCAATGAATCGTCGTGTATTCATGAAGTCCGGCGCGCTGGCGCTGGTGACGATGGGGCTCAGTCCGAGCTTTCTCCGTCGAAGTGTCTATGGAATGGAGCTGCTGCGCGGCGCAGGGACGCATGGCAATCGACGCGGCAAGGTATTGATCTGCCTCTTTCAGCGTGGGGCTGCCGATGCACTGAACGTCGTCGTCCCGCACGGTGAGGCCGCCTACTATCGCATGCGGCCTTCGATCGCGATCCCGCGCCCGGTCTCAGGCGCCGCGCAAGCCGCGGTGGACCTCGATGGCTTCTTCGGCCTTCACCCCTCGCTCACGCCATTCAAAGAGCTCTGGGACCGCGGACTGCTGGCTCCCGTTCATGCGGTGGGAAGTCCGAGCAACACCCGCTCGCACTTCGATGCGCAGGATTACATGGAGAGTGGGACGCCTGACAACAAGGGCACGCCCGACGGGTGGCTGAATCGCTACCTCGCAACGCGAGGAACGTGTGAAGCGTGCGCGACCGGTTCCCGCCAGACAGCGCAACAGCAAGGCACTCCGCAGCCTTCTCCGTTCGAAGCGGTCGCGATGACGCCGCAAACACCGCGGATTCTGGAAGGACCGGCGCCCGTGATCGCGATGAACAGTCTGGACGAGTTCTCCATCCGCACCAGCGGTACCGAAGCGCAGCGAATCGAGGCGCTGTATCGCACCGGGTCCGCGGACGTGGTGCACGCGGCCGGCGGCGAGATGTTCGAAGCGATGAAGATTCTTCGTTCAGCAAATCCTCAGCAGTATATCCCCGAGCACAGCGCCGATTACCCGCGGTCGCCGTTTGGACAGCACCTCCGTCAAATTGCCCAGCTGATCAAGGCGGACGTGGGTCTCGAGATCGCCTTTGCGGATGTGGGCGGCTGGGATACACACGTCAATCAGGGCGGCACAACGGGCCAGCTGGCGGGGCGTCTCGATGATTTCGCGAAGTCGATTCACGCGCTCGTCACCGACCTTGGCGACCGTATGGCGGACGTTGTGATTATGACGATGTCGGAGTTCGGGCGCACCGCGCGGCAGAACGGTAATGGCGGCACGGACCACGGTCACGCTACAGCGCTCTTCGTCATTGGCGGCAGCGTGCACGGCGGCAAGAAGGTCTTTGGCCGGTGGCCGGGACTCGAGCAAGAGCAGTTGAATGAAGGGCGCGACCTCGCCCTCACCACGGACTTCCGCTCGGTGTTCAGCGAGGTCGCCGCTCAGCACCTCGGCGCGAAGAAACTCGATACGATCTTCCCGGGGTTCGAGAATGATCGCGGGAAGTGGCTGGGACTGCTGTCAGGCTGAAGTCCATAGCTATCAGGAAGTATGGAACGCAGAGCTGCGTTATTAGTGCTTCCCATAAAGAGCAGAGCACCTCTGCACCGTGATCTGATACTTAGAATCGGAAGATCTTCTTGAGCTTTCCGATTCCCTTCCCGATGGATTGCAGGATGCTGCCGACTTCGGGACCCGCTTCACCGTTATCGACGGTCTGAGACTCGAACGGCTGATCGTGCATGGTGCACGGCAGTTGGGGCTCGGTGCCTGGCTTGAAGAACTCGCGTTGTCGGCGCGGGCAGAATTCCGTAGCCAACATGCCGGATTCGGGATCGATCACACGCATGACCATCCCGTCGGGAACGGCGAAATCGGCTCCCGAGTGTTCCTTCCAGCCGTTCAGATAAAAGTCAGCCCAGGCCGGGGCGGCGAAATGGCCGCCCGTGGCGCCGTAGGCGATCGGACGCGGAGTGTCATAGCCGAACCAGATCCCAGCCAACAACGAAGGCGTGTAACCAACGAACCAAACGTCATTGCCTTCGTTCGTTGTTCCGGTTTTTCCGGCAACCGGACCGGTGACGCCGAGGTCGCGCAGCGTACGGCCCGTGCCATAGTCGACGACGGAACGCAGCATCGAGGTGATCTCGTATGCGTCACGCGGATCGAGGACGGGCACTGTCTGGACCTCGGTGCTCCACAACAATGTTCCATCAGGAGCCTCGATTCGCGTTACCAGGCGCGGCCGAACCTTTCGACCTCCGTTCGCGAACGGCGCGTACGCGGTCACGAGCTCGAGCGGCGTGACGTCCACCGCGCCTAACGCGATCGCCGGGACCGCGGGAATTGGGCTGACAATGCCATTGCGGCGCGCTGCCGCAATCACTGACGGCTCGCCTACCGTACGGCTTACGCGAACGGTCGCTGCGTTTGCGGAGAGCGTGAGTGCTCGCCGAAGGGTGATCTGTCCAGCGTAGTTGTCATTGTAGTTCGCTGGCCGCCAAATCGTTCGTCCGCTCGCAACTTCCACCGGATCGTCATCGACCATCGACGCGGGAGACAGGCCCGCCATCAGCGCTGCCTCGTACACGAATGGCTTGAACGCCGAGCCCGGCTGCCGCTTGGCGAAGAGCGCTCGGTTGAAGCCGCCGCGAACTGTCTTGTTGGTCTTGCGTCCGGGGACGAGGGCCCGGATGTCGCCACTGCCCGGGTCCATCGCGATGAGCGCGCCCTGGGCAGGCTCGCTCACGCGTCCGTAGGAATCGATCGTCTCGCGCGTAATCGCCGCCGCCTGCTTGGCGACAGCGCGATCGGCCGCTCGCTGTAGAGCGAAGTCGAGCGTGGTGTGGACGGTGACATCACCATCTTTCAGCACATCGGGGAGCACCGAATCAACGATCGCGCGAACGGCATCGAGCGCCGATGGTTCATCCGCCGCGGATGGGTGCCACTCATTTTCGGCAATTCGAAGCGGCTGTTGCGCCGCGGATGCCGCCGCGCCATTCGAGATGTATCCCTGATCAGCCATGAGACCGAGCACCAGATTGCGGCGACTGAGCGCGGTGCGCGGATTGCGGCGGGGCGTATATGTCGACGGTGCCTTCGGTAGCGCCGCGAGCACTGCCCCCTCGGCGAGCGTGAGCTGGCTGACGTGCTTACCGAACAGATCGAGACTCGCGGCCTCGACGCCATTCATGCCGTTGCCGAGATAGATGACGTTTAGGTAATGCTCAAGGATTTGATTCTTGGTGAGCTCTCGCTCGACGAGACGCGAGATGCGAAGCTCGACGAGCTTGCGGCGAAACGAGCGGCCGTGATAACGCTCCGCCAGAAAGCTGTTGTGCACGACCTGCATCGTGATGGTACTGAAGCCTTCACGCACACCGAAGGAGCCAACATTGCGCACGAGCGCTCGCATGAAGCCGCGCCAATCGAGCCCATTGTGGTCATAGAAACGCCGGTCTTCCGTGGCGATGAACGCTTGTTGTACATGCATTGGGACGTCGCGAAGCTCGACATTCACGCGCCGCACGATGGCAAGTCGGCCGATCAGACGCCCATTTTCGTCGACAATGCGGCCGCCTTCGCTCGGATGAAAGGCGCGGATTTCGGAGGGAGTCGGACAGCCGGCGTATCCACACGCAAGAAGCCACGCGTCTGTGGCGTAGACGGCGAGCACGGCACTAGCCAGCAGCGAAAGGCCGAGCCAATGGCGCCGTACGAGGGTAGTAACGGGAAGCCTCGGCGCGTCGTGCAGGCGATGCCGAAGCGTCGTTACCAGGCTACGCGGAGAGAGTCTCACGCGGGTTGCGCGCTAAGCATGCGACGATCTGTCCATGACAATGCTACGTTTCCGCGCGCCCTGAGTTCCCCATTGTTTGGTTCCATCGAATCTCGAATCATCATCAGTCTGAGAGCTGTTGGCCCACGCACGCTATGACATATCGCACGAACAGCACATCGAAAATTCTCTTACTGGCCTTCGCGGCGGCTACTGGCTGTGGCCGCGGCAACGACCACGAGGCCGTAACGAGCAGGACCAGTGCCTCGCCGGAAGCCGGCCAGGAGCGCACTACGGGAAGGACCGCCGCGGCTGCGTCTCCCGCGGGCGTCACGCCAGCGTCCTCCGCGGGCGACGTTTCGGGAGTGCCATCTTCGCGTCTCCCCGCGAATCACCTTGGACGAATTCCGATTCTCGAGTATCACGTCATCGGCGGGACGAAGAACGCCTTGTACACTCGCACGGCGGAAAGCTTCCGCAAGGATATCGAAGACGTGTACGCACGCGGCTATCGTCCGATTACGGTTTCACAAATGCTCGACAAGGACTTTCGCGATGTGCCTGTGGGCATGTCGCCGGTGATCTTCGTGTTCGACGACGCGTCGGCCGAGCAATTCAGCTATGTCGAGAACAACGGGAAGCTGGAGATCGATCCGACAAGCGGAATGGGGATCTGGCTCGATTTCGTGAAGGGTCATCCGGATTGGAAGAACCGAGCTACATTCTGCATGCTGAATGGCGGAGCCGCGGGCCACAATTTCTTCGGCGACGGCCCGAAGTACCGCAATCAGCACAAGCAGTGGCGCCTGCAGAAAGTGAAATGGCTCGCCGACAATGGCTTCGAGCTATGCGGTCACACACTCTGGCATGCCATGCTGAACAAGTACTCCGACGCCGTCGTTCAGGAGCAGATCGCTCGCAACGTGATGGGCATCGACTCCGCCGTCGCCGGCTACAAGGTGCGGACGTTCGCGCTGCCTTATGGGATCTGGCCAAAGAATCGCGAGTTGGCCTGGCACGGCACGTGGACCGATCCGAAGACAGGTCAGGCACATCCCTATCACTTCGACGCCGTGCTCGAGGTGTCAGGCGGCCCGGCACGGAGCCCGTACGATCCGCAGTTCAATCCTCACAGCATAACGAGGATCGAAGCGATCGGCGATGACATCAAGCATCAGCTCGACAAGCTCGATGCGACGAAAACGCGATTCGTGCAGTGAGCGTTAAGACAAGGACTGGGCTACGGGTGGGCAGAGCACGCGAGTCCAAAGTCCTGAGCCCTACCGTCTCTTTCGTAGCGCCGCGAGCGTCGATTCGAGAGCGAGCCGCTGCTCGGTGCGGGTCGACTCCGCCAACAGGCTCTCGTAAGAGACAATCGCGAGATCGAGCGCAGCGGGATCGTCCTCGGAGGTCGCAAGGCTCACCGCGTTGTCCGCGAGGGCGGCCCGCGCAAGTTGGTCCTCGGGGAATCGCCGCGCGACCTCACGCCAGCGATCGACGCGGGTACGGAGATCCGATTCCGAAAGCGCCCATAGATGCCAAGCGCCGCGATTTCGTTCGTCGGCTTCCTTGGCGCGGCTCGCAAGCGCACCAACGACTTCGACGCCGCGTCCTGTGAGCCAATACGCATTAGCCAAAACCACCATCGCCTGCGCATCACGAGGTCGCTCCGCGACGATATGCTCGTAGGCCGGAATGATCACTTCCGGCATGTTCGTGTACGGGCGCGCGGCGCGCGCAAGATCCTCCGGGTCACAGCGCAATGCAAGCGCCCTTACGCGATCGACGAGCGTACCGATGTTCGACGTGACACGATACTCTTCCACGATCTGAGCGAGACCGAGATCTGGCGCGGGAGAAAGCGATTCCATGCAGCAATACTACTGCGTGGCTCACATGGAGTCAGTCTGGAACCCGGCGTTATGACCGTGTCGGATCGGAAAAACCTCTCCATTTTGATCATCGAGGAGAATGGTGATCGCGCCGGCGCACTTCGTGGCGAGCTCGCGCTGATGCTGCCAAACGCAGCGACCTTGTCATGCGACGCGTCAATGGTCGGCGAAGCGCCTATTCGGGATGCGAACGCGATTCTCGTTGACGGTGGTCATAGCGCCCGCGGAACGGCGGAGCTTTTGCGCCTTTTACGAGCACGCGGATTTGGCGGCCCCGTTATGGTTCTGTCCCCAGCGCCTGACGATCCAGTGCTTCGCGAAGCGATGAACGCATTAGGCGTCCTGGGGATAGATCGCACCGTGGCGGATGAGTCGCCTTACGAGTTGGCGGCGACGCTGACGAGGGCTTTCAGCGCGGACGTGGAGGTCGCGTCGGCATTGCGTCAAGCTCGGCGCATCTTTGCCGCCGGGCAGGCGACGTTGTCGCTGCAGCACGGCATAAACAATCCGCTCGCGGCGCTGATGGCCGAAGCACAGCTGCTTCAATTAGAGGAGCTTCAGGCGGAGCACCGGGAGTCCGTGGACCGGATCGTCGAGCTGTGCCGGCGCGTCGTCGCGCTCGTTCGGCGGCTGGATGTGTTGGCAGAGAGCGAACGTGACGGAACTCACTAGGGTGCTGCCTGAACCAGCAAGATTCTTGTCTATGCTTGTTCGGGCACGAAGTTCGCAGCGGGGGATTGACCGTGGTGGTATAACTTTAGGGTTGCGCGACACTGAGTAAGTGGCGATACTCGTAGGCGTCCGCCGGTACGACTGCGACGTCGCCCGCTCGGTCGCTCCGATTTTTAGGCGTGGCTACCCGGATCCGCGCTCGAGCGATACTCTGGTTGGCCGAAGTGCCGCGCCGCACGACGATCGCCGGCGCCGCGTGAGCCAAACACGCTCCTCGCGGCTCAAGAGTAAGCGTCGCATCGATCCCGCCACATAGCGTCGATTCCGCACTGACAGTCCATTGGATTCAGAGCGGTTTTGGCTGCGTGTTTCTGCGCGATGTCGCGCAGCCTAGACACACAAGCTTGATCCCGAACTTCCGCAGGTAGCAGTGGGCCCCTCGTGGGCGAGCAGGCGGAGCATTTCACCTTTACTCAACTACTGTAGCACATGAACGAACGTCGACGTCCCCCTCGTCGCGGCCGCGGCCAGCGTCCGCAGGACCGTCCTGCCGCCGAAGTCACTGGCGAGCCGAACCCCTACCGCGACGAGCCGATCGAGAGCGCTGATGTCGATGCGCCCGCCCAGGGACCTGCGAGCGATGACGAACCGTCCACGCCACGCGCTGTGACGACCGTCGACAGCGACGGATCGCGACCGGTCGATACCAGCGATGACGTGTCTCCGCCGCCCGCTCCTCCCGTCCCCATCGCCTCTCGCGACATCCAGGCTTCGCCACAAACCGCGAACGACGACGGCGTGGAACAGCGCGAGTCGCGACCTGAGATCTACCCTCGGTCCCAAAATGGCACCGCGGAGGGCGGAGTAGCCGGCGGCGGCGCAGCAACGAATGGCAGCTCTGCTCCCCAGATGTCGCAAGGATATGGATCGCCCAACCAGCCGCGCCATGACGGATCCTATCCGCCCCGGGAGCACCGAAATGGCCGTCGGCGGCGGCGTGGACGGGATCGCGGTCCCCGTCGGGAACATCCCCAGCAACAGCAGCAACAACAGCAGACGCTCGCTCCGAGCGGGGATGCCAAAGGCTGGTTCGAGGCCTCCCGTGATGGAGGCTTCATTCGTCGGCCCGCGAACAGCTATCTCGCCGAATCCGGCGATGCCTGGATCCCGGCCACGGTCGTCCGGCAGTTCGGGATTCGGAAGAGCGACTTGATCGAAGCAAGCGTCGGGCGCGATCAGCGCGGACGTTTGACGGTCATGGAGGTTCGCGCAATCAATGAGATGGATCCGGCGACGGCTACTCGCCGCGCCGAGTTCAATTCCCTTCCCGCTTCGTATCCGGAGCGAAAGCTGACATTGGAGACGGGTCGACCCGCGCGCGGCGGCGCGGAGCTGATTCGCCGGGCAATCGACTTGATCGCTCCAATCGGCTATGGACAGCGCGCGCTCATCGTCGCTCCCGCGCGGGCGGGTAAAACCACCCTTCTGCATGGCATCACCGAGGGCGTGGCTCTGAATCATCCGAATGCGTCGCTGATCATTTTGCTCGTCGACGAGCGACCGGAGGAGGTGAGCGAAGCCATCTCCTGGGGTGTCGGCGAAGTCGTCGCCTCGAGCTTCGACCAGCCGGCCGAGCGCCATGTCGAAGTGACGGAGATGGTCCTCGAACGCGCGCGCCGTCTTGTGGAAATCGGGAAAGACGTGGTTATCGTGCTCGACTCGTTGACGCGAATGGCTCGGGCACACAACACCGCCGAACGGGGAACTGGCCGAACACTCTCGGGCGGTCTCGACGCGACGGCCATGGCAAAGCCAAAGGCCTTTTTCGGCTCGGCGCGCGCCATCCCCGCGTCGGCTGGCGGCGGGTCACTGACGATTATCGCGACCGCCCTGGTCGAAACGGGATCACGTATGGACGACGTGATCTTCGAGGAGTTCAAGGGAACTGGCAATTGCGAGATCAAGCTCGATCGGCCACTTGCCGAGAAGCGCATCTATCCGGCGATCGATATTGGCGCGAGTGGGACGCGACGGGAGGAGAAGTTGTTCCGCCCGGAGCAGTTAGACGGCGTTTACACGTTGCGCCGTGGCTTGAGCCAGATGCCTCCGCAGTCGGCGATGGAATGGCTCATCAAGCGGATAGCCGGGACCCCGTCCAACGACGCCCTCTTGGGCGGTTTGTAATCATCGCCAGCTGAGAATTTGAAGGCCGCGGCGCAAAGAGCGCCGCGGCCTTTTTGCTGTCGGCGCGAGCCTTGCTTGTTCAAGCGCCGTCATGTGGTCTACCTCCTTGGACCGCGCGCGACGTGCGCGCGGCAGCCACTCCCGTGCACTCGCGGCGATGCTTCTTGTCGCAGCGGGTGCGTCGGTATTGCCGGCCCAAACGCCGGACCCTTTGAAGGCAAAGACACCTGAGGTCATGCAACTCACGGTGAAAGGGGTCAAACACGTCGATCAGCACGACCTCGAGAAAAGCCTTGCGACGCAAGCCTCGAAGTGCGGAAGCCTGGTCTTCTATATCATCTGTCCCTTCAGCCGGTCGCCCTTGTTCTGGCAAAAGCACGATCTGGATCGGGACGAATTCCGCCGAGACGTGCTTCGCATTCGCGTTTACTACTGGAAGCGTGGTTTTCGGGAAGCGACCGTCGACACGTCCGAGAAAGCGAAGGGCAAAGGTGTCGCGATCACTTTCGATATTCACGAAGGTCCACCCACCGTCGTCACCGCCCTGCGCATCGACTACGACACGACTGTATTGAGCGTCAAACAGCGCAACAAGCTGGCGTTCCTAAGAGTGGGGAAGCCGCTCAACATGCTGACACTGGATTCGATGCGCCTGGCGTTCCAGAGCGAAATGTGGAATCGGGGTTACGCGGACGCGATCGTCGATACGGCAATCGCCGTGAATGATTCCCTGCGACAGGCCGCTGTTGGGCTTCGGGTCTTTCCAAATTGGCCCACGAAAGTCGGCAATATCATCGTGCTCGGGAACCAGCGAGTGTCCACGCCGACGATTCTCGACATGCTTCTGCTGCGTCCGGGCAAGCCGTTCATTCGTGATGACATGCTCGAGAGTCAGCGAACGCTCTATACGTCGAATCTGTTCCGCCTCGCGAGCATCCTGCCGCCCACCGGAGACAGCGTCAAACGCATCGAGATTCAGGTTGTCGAAGCGCCGTTGCACGACGCACGGGTTGGCGGAGGCGGCGACAACGTGAATTTCTTCCAGCTCGAGGGGAATTACTCCGCGCACAACTTGTTAGGCGGCGCACGCCGGCTGGACATCACCGGCAGTATTGGGAATCTTGGTGCGAGGACCCTGTACAATCACCCGCCCTTCTTGACGGACAATCGGCTCAATAACGTCGAGAATCCGGACATTTACCTGCAGCCGACGTGGGCGGCAAGCATCGATTTTAACCAGCCTTCGTTCTTGCGGCGCCCGGCGAACCAGGTGGGGTTTGGCATCTTTGCGCATCGCCGGTCGGAACAAGCCATCTACATCGACCGCGGATACGGCGCGCAGGCCACATTTACTCGTCAAGTCGCTCAGCGTTTGCCGGCGAGTCTCACATATCGGTATGAGGTCACGCGTGTCGAGGCGGGCGACATCTACTTCTGCGTGAACTACGGTGTCTGTGATACCACCACGATCAGAACGCTGCGCACGCACCAAACGCTCTCGCCACTAACTCTCTCCGCGTTCATCGATCGCAGCGATCAGGCGTTCACGCCCACCAAGGGATACGTCGCCCGGTTCAACGCCGAGCACGCGTCGCGTTACACGCTTTCGGACTATCGCTACAACCGCGCGTTCTTCGATTTGGCGGAGTACTGGCATCCGAGTCTCAGGCATGAGGTTGTTGCTGGCCACTTGAAGCTGGGCATCGTGCGGCCCATGACCAGCGCCGCCGGCGACACGGTGCTGCATCCGCGAACGCGCTTTTATTCCGGCGGCTCGATGTCAGTGCGTGGCTACGGTGAGAACCAACTGGGTCCTCGCGTGCTCACGATCTCGGACACGGCACTTCGCAACCCTCAGGTCGACAAAACGACAGGAGTGGTGACATACTCGTGTCCTCCGACTACTCCGATTACCCAATGCAATCCGAATGTGGATCTGAAGGACAACCGCTTCACGCCGCGACCAACTGGAGGCACATCCCTCATCGAAGCGAGCGTTGAACTACGTGTTCCGCTGATGCACCGGCTCGATGGCGCGGTCTTCGTGGATGGCGCGATCGTTGGCAACTCGTCGCTCGTTGCGCTGAGTGACCTCAAAACGATTGCCGATTTTGCGCACAGCACGAGCGCGATCACACCGGGCGCTGGAATTCGCTATAACTCCCCAGTTGGGCCGATTCGTGTCGATCTCGGTTACAACCCGCGGCTCGTGGAAAATCTGCCGGTCGTGACGAATAGGCCGGGGTCGAATCAGCTAGTGGCCCTCGAGACTGAACGCACGTATGGACAGGGGAGCGGCTTCTTCAGCCACCTCGTCCTCCATCTCTCCATCGGACAGGCGTACTAATGGATCCGGTCGTGCGTCGTCTCGGACGCGTACTCCTCGGCATCGTCACCGTACTGCTCGGGATTGTCGCGCTCGCGGGGATCGCCGTCGTCGTAGTGACCTCCACGGACTGGGGCCACGAGCGCATCCGTCGCATTGCGCTCTCCCAGCTGCAGAGTCACGTACACGGTCGCGTGAGCATCGGACGGATCACCGGCAATCTCCTCAACGGCCTAACGATTCACGATCTCGCGATCAGCGACAGCAGCGGTGAGCCCTTCATTGCGGCGCAAGAAGCGAGCGCTCGTTATGCTCTTGGCGCGCTGATCTCCAAGAAGATCTGGTTGCAGGACGTGCGGCTCGTCCGCCCACTGATCGTGCTCGATCGACCGCCGGGCGGGAAATGGAATTATCAGCGCCTCTTCGCGAGCGACACGACGTCGGCGCCGTCCACAGGACCTGGATTCGGCAGCTGGATCAAGCTCGAGAATGTGACTCTCGTCGATGGCGATTTGCTCGTGAAGACCCCATGGTCTCCCGGCACGACGCTCGCGCCGGCAGCGCGCGATTCGGCGATTCGCGCTGCTCTCCAAGGGCACGGTCGGCCCATGGTGGTTCAGGCAGCGCATGCGTACGGCGGGGCGCCTCCCTATCAGAAGGTGGTTGAGCTCCGTTCGTTGAACGCGTCGCTGCCGATGCTACGGCTCGCCGATCCTAACGAGAAGAATCGCTACGCAGAGGTGGCGTCGCTGCAGATGACGGCACTTCCCTTTCGCCCGCCTGCCGCGGTCGTAACCGACATGCGCGGCAACTTCAACTTCAACAACGACTCACTCTGGTGGAAGGGAGTGCGCGCGGCGATGCCCGCGTCACGTGTCAGTGGCGACGGCAGCTATGCGTTCAGCTCCGGCGACATGGCGCTGACCCTCCGCGGCGCTCCGGCCGCCCTCGCCGATCTTCGTTGGCTCTATCCACGACTGCCGGCGGAGGGTGGCGGCACGCTTGATTTCGCGATGCGTTGGAAGGGCGACGTACAGGATTACATGGCGCGCAACGCCGACATCGCCATCGGACCGACGAGTGTGAAGGGCGATTTCGGCATCACGATGTCCGATACGTTCGCTCTGCACGACACGAATCTCCGTTTCGCGAACTTTGACACGCGACTCGCCGAGCAGTTGGTTGCTGGCTTCAAATCACCGCGTCGCGGTTCGTTGAGTGGTCGAGCAGCGGTGAATGGTGGAAAGAACGCGCTGCGGGTCGACGCGGATGTGGCTTTCGCCGATGCGATGACCGGCACGAGTCAGGTGGCGGCACTCGGTCAGGTCGGATTCGGGAATGGCGCGGTGCGGGCGAGCAGTCTTCGGTTGCGAGTGCATCCTCTGCAGGTGGAGCTCGCAAAGAGCCTCGCCGGAAGTGGACTGCAATTGCCCGTTTCGGGCACCGTCACCGGCACGGCAACAGTCACCGGCGACACGAGAACCCGTCTCGCCGGAAGCTTGGACATGTCGCACGACGACCGTGGAAATCACTCCCGACTCACGGGGACGGCTGCGCTACGCCTCGCGCGCGGCGGAACGGCGCCGTGGATGGACGTCAACATCGCGGCGCAGCCGATCTCGCTCGCCGAAGTCGGACGGTTCGCACCCGCCGTCGGGCTGCAGGGAAGCGCGGTGGGGCCCGTGCGGCTCACCGGCTCGCTGGCCAACCTTGCCGTCTCGACTGATCTGCGACTTCCCGATCGCGGGGAACTTGTCGCTCGAGGCACCGTCGGCCTCACCGGCGCTGCGAAGCAGTACGACCTCGCGTTAGGCATGAAGGTGTTCAACCTCCACTCTGTCCTGGCGAAGGGACCGGCCACGTCGCTGACTCTCACGGCGTCCGGCCGGGGCACCGGCTTCAGCCCGGCGACGATGAACGCGACCTTCACCGCGGATGTCGCGGCATCGAAGTGGGACAGTCTCGCAGTTGACAGCGGCTCGGTGCGGGTTGCAATCGTGAATGGGTTGGCGTCGGTGCAGCGACTGCAATTGAGCGGCGCGCACACCCTCGTCAGTGCGAGCGGAGCGTTTGGTCTGGCGGCCGGTCGCACGGGAACGCTGGCCTACAGCGTTGCTATCGACTCGCTCGGCGCCCTCGATCGTCTGCTACCGCATACTGGTCCTGACACCGGTTCCATTCCGCCGCGGCCGGCGGTGATCGCGCGCGCCGTTCGGCGCGCCCGCGCGGACTCGGCGCGCATCGCTCGCCGCACGGAGGTAGAACGGCTCGCGACTGGGCGGCCGCTGCCGACGCTGGTGGTCGACACGCCGGCAGCGACGCCGAGGGCGGTGAGCGGGAAAGCGTACACTCGTGGAACGCTCAGCGGAAATCTTCAACGCTTCGACATTCGTGGTTGGCTTGGCGCCGATTCGATAGACGTACACGGCATCGCCGCAAACAAGATTCGCTCGGAATACGCCTGGAAGAACGCACGGACACCGGGATCAGTGATGGCTGTGGCGTTGATCGGGGACACCGTGCGCGCCGGTGGGTTCGCCTTCGACAGTCTACAGACGAATCTCACCTACCGGTCCCAAGACGGCAGCGGACGCGTCGAAATCGGCGTTCGCCAGGGCGATGAGCGCGATTACGGAGTAAAGGGAGACTACATCTTCCGGCCCGATAACCGCGAGCTGCGCCTCGCGAACATGCAGCTGCGATTCGACACCACGGTGTGGCAATCGACTCATCCAGCGACGATTCAATCGCGCCCGGCCGGCATTGCTGTGCAGAACCTCGAGCTGCGAGACCAGCAGTCGGGACGCATCTTCGCGAACGGACTGCTCCCTTCGAACGGCGTCGGCAACTTCGAGGTGGCGATCGACAATTTCCAGGTGGGCGACGTATTGGACATCCTGCAAAGCGACGTCGCGCTGCAGGGGTTGGTGTCGCTGCATGCGCGCATGCAAGGAACGCTGGCGGCACCGCGGTTGACGGGCTCGTTAGGCTTGCTAGACGGGGTGTACAAGGGCGACACCGTGCCGAAGTTGCTGGGCACATTCGCCTATGCGAATCGTTCTCTCACGTCGCACCTCGACATGCTGCGCCGCGATGGCGCGCCGATGGTGACGGCAACCGCAAACCTGCCGGTGAACCTCGCCTTGTCCGGCGTTACCGGCCCCCGACTGTTGCAACAGCCGATTGCAGCGGACGTGACAGCCGACAGTCTGCCGCTCGAGCTCATTCCCGCGTTCACGAGCGTCGTTACTGACGTTCACGGGAAGGCAGCTGCGCAGGTCGTCTTGCGCGGTACGTTCGATAAGCCAAGCGTCAGCGGCGGCCTAACGATCAACCGCGGCACTGTCAAGCTCGCGCCCACCGGTATGTATCTCGAGAACATGGCGGGTTCAATTCGACTGGCGAGTGACACCGTTCGTATCGATTCGCTCGTGGCAAAGTCGGGGCGCGGTACGATCAGCCTCACCGGAGGGCTGCGGGTTGCAAGTCTGCGCGACCCGGCGTTCAATCTTTTCCTGGTCGCTCACAACGCCGAAGTGTTGGATAACGCGCACGGTCGGCTCGATGCCGACGCGGGCCTCCGCCTCACTGGGCCGCTCGCGCGACCGTATCTCAGCGGTCAGGTGCAAGTCACCAGTGGGGTGCTCGAGTTCGCGAGTACGGGCGGGCAACACGTCATCAGCCCCGGTGATCCGGACATCTTCAATGTTGCCGACACCACGCAGATGGCGGATCAGCAGCTCTTTCCGACCCAATCTCCGATTCTGAAGAACATGCGGGTCGAAGTAACGCTGGGTATCAATCGGAACACGTGGGTACGAACGACAGACGCGAACGTCGAGATCTTCACCGAGTATCCGCTCGAAATCCATGGAACGCAGTCGACGCTCGCTCTAACCGGTGCGATCGGCACGGACCGTGGGGACTACACGTTCCTCAGCAAGCGATTCTCGATCACGCGGGGATCAGCAACGTTCATCGGGACGCCAGGGCAGATCAATCCCAACCTTCAGGCGACCGGCGAGTACCAAGTTCAAATCACGGGCAGTCCCGCTCTCAACATTCAAGTTCTCATTGGTGGAACCCTAACTGCGCCGAAGCTCACCTTGCAGAGTGATGCCCAGCCGCCACGCACCCAGTCGGAGCTGCTCACGCTCCTCGCCTTTGGTGGTCCCTCCACGGACCTCCTCACGTCAGAGGGTTCGAGTCTCGGCGGAACGACGACACCAGGGAGTCTCGTCGGTCAGAGTGCTCAAGTGGCGGCGACGCGGCTCGAAGGCGTGGCTGTGGGCGTGCTGTTTCAGCAGGTACAGGTTCAGGCTGGTCGAGCACTCGGCGCCGATCAGTTCTACATCTCGCCTGGGAGTACACCGGAGCTCGCGAGCGCGACGCAGTCTGGCTTCCAGAACTTCATCTACAGCACGCGCGTTGAGGGAGGCAAGTATCTCAACACGCACACTTTCCTTGCCTTTCAAGAGTACAACTTCCGTCCTGGCGTTCGCCTCGAGTATCGGACCAGCAAAGGATGGCTCTACACCGCGTACACTCGCCCCGAAGTGTTGCTGAGTGAACCCACGCTTCAGAGCCAGCCGTGGTTCGCTCGACAGGCCGTCGGCGGGTTAGTCATCAGGCAGTGGAGATTCTAAAAGAGGACTAGGGCATAGAATGGAAAGGCGGCCGTGAGCAGGCCGCCTTTTTATTGACGTAGCGCTACTGCCTGTTCCTAGCTTCCGGCCCCTATCTCTTGGTATAGCATTGCCACGGCGCGGAGACCGCGCGTAAAATTCTCGTCGCTCATCCACTCGTTAGGTGCGTGTGCATTCTCCCCGGGAAGCCCGAAGCCAATCAGGAGCACCGGGGCGCGAAGGATGCGCTGAAAGTCGCCAACGACGGGGATGGAGCCACCTTCACCAGTGATCACCGGCTCGCGGCCAAAAGCCGCGGCAAGCGCACGACGGGCCGCATCGAATAGAGGTCCGTCGAGATTTGCCCGCCATGGGCGGCCGCCGTGAAGCTGGGTGACCGTGACGGCGACACCCTTCGGCGCGAATCGCTCTACGTGCGCCCGCATCAATCGTTCGATCTCTTGGGGATCCTGGTCCGGCACCAGTCGGCAACTGACCTTCGCCATCGCTTTGGCGGGCAACACGGTCTTTGCCCCTTCGCCTGTGTAGCCACTCAACAGACCATTGATCTCGCAGGTCGGCCGCATCCAGAGTCGCTCGAGCGTGCTGAATCCGGCTTCGCCGCCTAACGCCGGAGCACCCGTCTCGGTGCGAAAGTGCTCGTCGTCAAAAGGAAGCGCCCGAATCTCGCGGCGCGCTTCTTCTCCCCAATCGTGCACCTCGTCGTAGAACCCTTCGATGGCGACGTGTCCTGAGCCATCGTGCATCGTCGCGAGAATCCGCGCGAGGGCCATGGCTGGGTTCACAACAGCCCCGCCGTAGCTGCCCGAGTGTAGATCGGTTGACGGCCCTTGCACATCGATCTGGAAATACGCGAGACCTCGCAACGATGAGAGTATCGATGGCAGTCCGGGAGCGAACATGGCGGAGTCAGAGATCACCACGGCGTCGGCACGGAGCAGCTGCGCGCTCGCCTCCACGAAGCCAGAGAGATGCTCACTGCCCACCTCCTCTTCGCCCTCCGCGAGCACGACGACATTTACCGGCAGCTTGCCCCGGGTTCGGAGCAATGCCTCGAGCGCTTTCATGTGAAGGAAGAGCTGCCCCTTATCATCAACGGATCCGCGTGCGTAGATCCTCCCATCACGAATTGTTGGCTCAAACGGCGGGCTCTCCCACAGCTCCAGCGGCTCGGCAGGCTGCACGTCGTAGTGGCCGTAGGCGAGTACCGTGGGCGCATCGTTGCCGGCACCGCGCCACTCACCAACGACCACTGGATGTCCAGCCGTTGGATGTACGGTCGCCTGAAGCCCAGCGTCGCGCATGTTTCGCGCGACCCACTCGGCAGCACGTGCCGTGTCCGCGTTATGTTCGGAGCGCGCGCTCACGCTCGGTATCCGAAGCAGCTCGAAGAGCTCGCCATGGATACGCGTGTTGTGTTCGGTGAAGAACTGATCGAGATCGGCGGGGACGGTCGTTTCGGCGGAAGCAGTCGACATGAGTGAATCGTAATGAGAACGCGACGCGAGGATCAATGCGTAGCGCGAGGGTCGCGCACACCCAGGTACGCGAGATAGAGGCGTGCCATCTCGTCGCCGAGGTCGCTGCCGGCAATCTCATGATGATCGGGCCAGACTTCCCCGAACACCGTGGTCTCGCGTAAAGCACCGAAGAACATCATGAATCCGAGGGCAATCGCGCGCTCAGGATCGGGATGGGTGACTTCGGCGCGCCGGCTCGGATCGAGAAGAATCGCGCGTAGCCGCTCTATATAGCGCGCGTTCACCTGTCGGCCCGTGGATTGGATCACGGGATCCACGCGTGCCCGCAGGAAGACGCTGCGCGCGACGCCGCGCTTCGCCGTGTACACCGAGACCGCGGTACGAGCGAACTCCGTAAGGATCTCGGCCGCGGACGCGCCCCGCCAATGCGCCGGATCGAGCAGCTCATCGGCGCGCTCCTGCATTTCGCGGAAGAAGCGCTCGTCCAGGAGGTGGAGAAGCGCGTCTTTATCGGGAAACCGCCGATAAAATGCGCCGACGGTGACTCCCGCGCGTTCCATGATCTCGGCGAGCGTCGCTTCGGTGAAGCTTTTCTCTTCGAGCACGCGTTCAGCCGCGTCGAGAATTCGATCGAGCGTTTCCTGGCTGCGCGTCTGCTGCGGAGGACGGAATCTCGGAACTGTCATTGCACGAGCTCTCATCCGCTGTGAACGAAGCGCCTCGGCAATCCACGGTCGGTGACCGTGATATCCATAACAAGCAGCCTATTGCGTCGCACCGCAAGCGCAACCGTTCGGACTGCGGGAGGTCAGGGCCTTGGCGGCCATCCTCCAATCCAGTCGCGCAGCACCCAGAGTCGCCGTTGCGACACAATGCCGTGGCGGTTCCGCAGGTCGACGAGGCTGTCGCGCGTCAACAATCGAAAGAAGGGCGCAAGACGACGCACGACTGGGTTCGTGTCCGGTGTTTCGTCGACAGCGATGACGAGATGATCGCCAACGCGTACCTGGTCAGCGAATCCTGGCCAGAGATCGTACTGGTTGCCTCGCCCCGAAAGGTTGAGCGAGAAGGTGATCGGGTGATCCGGCAAATGAAAGGCCAACTCAGCTGCGTCCTGGTACCGGTCAGCGGCGAACCAGGTCGCTGATGGTGTACCCATCGGCGCCGCATGACCTGCTACCGCAGCAAGCTCGGTCCACCCCGCGGCGCGTCCGATGGGGTCTTTGCGCGGCGGAATGGGAAGGATCTCGAAGGCGGCGTGGAAAAAAATCACGATCGACAGACCCGCCGCGAGCCACGTCCCAGCACGCAGCCATTTGCCGATTCGTGGCTCTTGGGCGGCCGCCGCGAGCAGCGGAATCGCGGCGATGTATGCCGGCGCCGGCCAATTGGGCTCTACCCGCTGCTTCGTGGCGCTGTAGCAAAAAAAGAGGAAGGTGAACGCCGCAATTATCGACAGAACGAACGCGGCGTCCTGGCTAGACCGGCGAAGGCCGCGAAGGACAACGATGGCAAACAGTACAAAAAGGATTGGCGACACGAGGCCAGCCTGTCCGCCGATCAGATCGCCGATGCGCTTGAGGGGCGCAAAGGCGTCCTTCCGTGCAGCCGCCGCCAAGCCATGATGAATCTGAAATCCGAACGACACCCACTGATGCGTCGCATTCCATCGGAGCACAGGCAGAAAGACAATCGTCGCGATGACGCACGCGACATACGGTCCCGGCTCGCGCAGCCGTGCGCGCAGACTTCGCCGCAGGAGGATGGCGACTGTCGCACCGACCGGCATCAATATCGAAGTGTATTTCGACGAGAAAGCCAAGCCGAGCGCGACGCCGCTCGCGCACCACCAACAGAGCGACGATCGCGATCCTATCGGAGACTGTATCGCGCGCACAATGGCGTACACGCCCAACGCCGTGGTGGCAAGGAGGGGAGCGTCGGGCGTCGCGAGCACGAGGCCCGCGGCCGCGAGCGGCATACATGTGATGATAGTCGCTGCCCGGAGCGCGCTCCGCATGCCGTCGAGTCGCGAAGCGATTCCGGCGGTGGCCATCGCAGCCAAGAAGCCCGCGAGCACTGGGAAAAAGCGAACGCCTAACGGCGAATCTCCGAAGAGCGCCGTTCCGGCGCGTACCAGCAGGGCGATGCCGGGCGGATGATCGAAATATCCAGCCGCGAGTCGACGCGACCACTCCCAGTAGTACGCTTCGTCGCCGAAGACTGGAATTAGCGCAGCAAACACGAGCCGTACGGCAAGCCCGGTTCCGAGCACCACGGCAAGGAGCGTCCACGAGGAGTACCTGTGCGCACCAGCATCCACCGCGGAGCCCGCCCGGCGCGCCACCCCCGGTTCTCCGAGGCCTGTGGTATCAGCCAATCGACCGGGGCCGACGGCTTCGCCACTCGACCGTTAGGCGCCATGCGATGACGAGCGACCAAACCCAGATAATCCACATCACCCGCTCATCCACGGAGAGCGTCGCAAACATGCCCCACGTGACGATCGGAAGCGTCAAGACGAGCTCCAGTGCGTTACCGCCATTCAGTTCGCCGAGAATTCGGCGCTCAACGACGCGTGTAGCATCGCGGCCACCCCGCAGCGACTGCTCGACCGCGCTAGAGAGCGAGTCCGTCCCCATTCCGCGCCAACCGGGGACGATGAGCAATGTCCAACCGGGAGCAGCTTTCCCCCAGCCATGATTGTCGCTCCCCGCAACCATTGGAATGTTCAGGCTGTCGGCGAGATGTACGATTCGCGAGCGGAGAATGCGGGTTTGATCGAGTCCACGCGGCGACCCATCGATCACCTCGATGGCTCGGATTCCTGGCGTACCGGGGCCCTTCGATGGAACAATCCGATCGAGGTGGCCAGGAAACGTTTCTATGACGAGTGGCTCACGTCCGCGGAGGAAGCTCGCCATTGTGAGCGCCTGCTCGTCAACGTCGCGGAGGTCGGGTGTCGTGAGTCCTTTGTAGAAGCGATTGGCGCCAAGGATGTTGACGTGCTCACCGCGCCACCCGACTTCGAGCGCTTGGAGCAGCATCGTGCCCTGCCCCGCTTCATGTGGGTTCTCCGCGATACCGAGCTCGGCGCCCTGCACGGTGCGATGATCTGAGATGTATGCGGCGTCGAATCCGGCCGTGCGATGCCAAGCGCGTACGTCGCTTGGATCCCACCCGGGCCTCCCGTCATGTGAGAAGTGCGTATGCGCATGAAAATCAGTGACGAGAATCGCGTCGGAGGGCTCGGCAACGATTGCCGCCATGGGTCGGGGTAGCGCCAGGGCGGCCAGATAAACGAGGGCAACCGCAAGAACGAAAAGTCCGGCGTAGCCCGTTTCACGCGCAACCTTTCTCCCGATCTTCGCGCTGCCCCGACCCAACCGCTGTCGCAGGGATACCCGCCAAAGTCGAATCGCCGCATAGAGGATCATCAGCGACGTAATCACAACGATGTGCTGTCTCGCGCCAAGCAGTGTAATCGTGTCGAGGATGTTCGAGAGGGGCGCGATCGCGATATAACCTGGAGAGAGATCCAGCCGCGCTTCCGTAACGGCGGCGAGGCTCGCCGCGTCGCGCACTGGAGACTCGGCGACGGCAGCGCTCACCAGAACGACGAGCGTGATCGCGACGGCGATCCAGGGGACGCGGCGATAAAGCGGCGTGGAAGGGGCGTCCGAAGGCGGCCCGAGAGACGCGGAGCCGGCTTTTCGTGAGCGTGTGCGGGAGGAGTGTGCCACAACGAGAGCAGGTGAGTGGAACAAACGGCACGCGACTTGGAAGGCATGTAACCTTCTCTCGACACGCGCTCGCGACAAGTCGCCAACGCGAAGAACCCAGCCGGATGAAGGAAGGTCACGCTCGCAGGCCTATGCCAAACCGTCTCGCGCACGAAACCAGCCCGTATCTGCTGCAGCATTCCGGAAATCCCGTGGACTGGTACGCGTGGGGGCCGGAGGCTCTCGCGCGGGCCCGCGACGAAGACAAACCGATATTGCTCAGCGTCGGATACTCGGCGTGCCACTGGTGTCATGTGATGGAGCACGAGTCGTTCGAGGATGAGATGACGTCGCGGCTGATGAATGAAAACTTCATCAACATCAAGGTCGATCGTGAGGAGCGACCCGACATCGACGGCATTTACATGCAAGCCGTGCAAGCGATGACCGGCCATGGTGGATGGCCAATGACCGTGTTCCTCACGCCGGAGCTGCTGCCTTTCTACGCCGGCACGTACTTTCCGCCGAACGACCGCCATGGCATGCCCTCGTTCAAGCGGGTCCTGAGCGCTGTCGCTGACGCCTATCGGAACCGGCGGGCAGACGTGGAGCGCACCACGACGCAGCTCCGCGAGTTTTTCGCAAGGACCGCGCGGCCGACCGGGAGCACGGGCATACTCGAGCCGACATTGCTCGAGCGTGCCTACCGGGAGCTCGCACGGGACTACGACGAGCACCATGGAGGATTTGGCGGTGCGCCGAAGTTTCCGCAGGCAATGTCGCTCGACTCCGTTTTACGCCACTGGGCGCGTACCCGCACGGAGTTCGCCCTAACGATGGTCCACGAGAGTTTTCGCGCCATGGCACGCGGCGGGATTTACGATCAGCTCGGGGGTGGCTTTGCCCGTTATGCGGTGGACGACGTGTGGCTGATCCCGCATTTCGAGAAGATGTTGTACGACAATGCACTACTGGCGCGGCTCGGGGTACATCTTTGGCAAGCGACGAAAGACGCCGAAGTCCGCCGCGTTGTCGAGGAGACCATCGACTGGGCCCTTCGCGAGATGTCTTCGCCCGCGGGTGGCTTCCATTCATCGCTCGACGCCGACAGCGAGGGGCACGAAGGGAAATTCTATGTCTGGACATACCCCGAGATCGAGGCGGCCTTGGGTGACGAGGCTTCCCTCGCCACTGAGTACTGGGGCGTAACGCACGACGGCAACTTCGAAGGAAAAAACGTCCTCCATGTGCCTAACGACCCGCGCGTCGTCGCGGCTCGACGCGGAGTGTCGGCGGAAGAGCTGCGCGCGCGGATTGCCGGAGCCACGCACAAGCTTCTTGCAGCGCGTGAGAAACGCGTGCGCCCCGGACAGGACGACAAGGTTCTCGCTTCCTGGAACGGCCTGATGGTGCGGGCGCTCGCCGAGGCCGCGCGAGCGTTCGATCGCATGTCGTACCGCGCCGAAGCACTCCGTCATGGCGAGTTTCTGTTTCAGGCGCTCATTCGCGACGGGCGAGTCTTTCGCTCCTACAAGAATGGCACGGCGAAGATCACCGGCTATCTGGAAGATTACGCCGCGCTCGGCCTCGCGGCTCTCTCGCTGTACGAGCTCACGTTCGACGACTCCTGGCTGGCGCGCGCACGCTCTCTCGCCAATGCAGCGGTCGAGTGGTTTTGGGATGACGAGACTGGCGCCTTCTTCGACACGCCAAGCGACCACGAGACGCTGGTAACGCGCCCCCGCGATGCGACCGACAATGCGACCCCTTCGGGTACCTCGCTCGCCGTGGAACTGCTCGCTCGGCTCGCCGAGCTGCTGCAGGACGAATCGATGAGACGTCGCGCCAGCTATGTGCTCGAGACGCTTGCCGAGCCGATGGTGCGACACCCCGCCGCTTTCGGCCACGCGTTAGGCGTCGCCGATTTGCTCGTGCGCGGAGCCATCGAGCTGGCAATTGTCGGCGACCCCGCGGCGGAGGATTTTCGCGCTCTCACGCGCGCGGCGGCCGAGCGCTACGTCCCATCACTCGTTCTGGCGGGCGGGGCGCCGCGAAGGTCCGCCGAAATCGCGCTACTCGCCGATCGACCAGCGCCAGGAGGACGAGCGACCGCCTACGTCTGTCGCAACTACACGTGCGACGCTCCGGTCACCGACGCATCCGCATTGGCGACCCGCCTCGACGAAGCCGCGGCGAGCTAGGCGATCGGCTCGTTAGGCGCCGTCCGGCGCGCCATATCGGCGCGCGCGGCCTCCAGCGTCGCGCAGGCCGCCGCGAACGCTTCGCTGAGCGTGGCAACCAATGGCGTTAGCGTCTCGATGCCGGCTCCGTTCATGCCGCGCCGCTCGATCTCCGACGCATACCGACCCAATGTTGCCGCCCCAAGGTTCCCGGCGCTGGACTTGAGCGCGTGCGCCGCGCCGATGATTCCCGTCACGTCGCCTTCGGCCACTCCGCGCTCCGCAGCCTCGAGCCGCTCCCGCCCCTGCGCCACGAAAAGGTCGATGAGCTGAATCAAGAAATGCGCGCCAAACCGGGTGGCGAGCCGGTCGAGATGAGCGCGATCGACGGGCGCGGCCATCTGCCTAACGGCTATCGAAAGTCGGCGCGCTCAGCGACGGTACCATGGGGTGAATGTTCCGTACTGCGCAGGATCATACGTCGCGTCCTCGACTGGCACATTCACCCGCACGTTCGCATAGACCTCGTGAAAATTCTGCTTTCCGTCGCGCAATCCAACGACCTCTTCGGACACCCATGCGTTGTCATGCGGCGTGTACTTGAGGAACCGATATTCTTGTCGGTGTGCGCCGCTAGATGTCGTGACCGTCTCGAGAAGGCGAACGAACAACAAACGCTGGGCGTCGACCCAAAACTGCTTCGAGAGCGAATCGCCCGTCGCCGCGCCAACGACGAACATCGGTCGGCCTTCCCAGGTGGCTTGCGACACCTTCGACATATCGATACCGCGGCTGCGTAGCACCTCGACCGTTCTATCCACAGGCTGCATGTACACGTCGAAGCCGAGAATGAGCAACTCGTTCATGTCGGCGGCGGCGCCGGCCAGCTTGCCGTTCGTGAATCGAAAAACGGAGTCACGCGCGTAGATCACGCCGCTTCGATTCGCCGTATCCGTATCGATCCGCAGTCGGCCCGGAAACTTGCCGGCCTCCAACCACTGCTGTGATAGGGTCCCGCCATTCGGCAGCGTGATCGTTGTCGTTTGCGAGAACGTCAATGTCGGATACCATACCGTCGCGTAGCGATCGTGCATCGCACGTATCACATCGACCCCGTTCGCCGGATCGGTGCGTCGTGCTTGGGGCACGGCGGAAGGGCTGGGCGCCGCATTGGGCGACCGCGCGCACGCCGCGGCGAGGATCAAGAGGCCGAGCAGCGGTGCGGAGCTGCGCGCGCGGGTGAGCATCCTCATGGTTGTTGGAATCATGGCTCCAGGCGGTATCCGGCCTTCCACACGGTGAGTATATGCCGCGGCGCCGACGGATCGTCTTCGAGCTTTCGTCGGAGCTCGGCTATATGAATGTCCACCGTTCGGGTCATGACTTCAACTCGGTGCCCCCAAACCTCCCTCAAGAGCTCCACTCGTGAGGCCACTGCCCCCCGACGCCGAATCAGCGTCAATAGGAGATCGAACTCCTTGGGGCTCAATCCAACGAGCTCTCCGCCTTTGGTCACCGTCCGCGACGAAGGATTGATCTCGATATCACCGAAGCGTTCGACCGAATCGCCGCCCCCGTGTGCGCTGCGATCGGACATTCGTGATCGCCGTAGTAGGGCTCCGACGCGCGCCAACAGCTCCAGCACGCCACACGGCTTAGTGACGTAATCGTCCGCGCCGAGCCGAAAGCCGAGAACCTTGTCTGCCTCCTGACCGCGGGCGGTGAGGATGAGCACCGGCATCTCGAGTCCGTCGTCGCGCAGGCTGCGCAGCACGCGATAGCCGTCCATTCCCGGTAGCATCAAATCGAGGATCACGAGGTCTGGAAGCCATTGCTTCGCCCGTGACAAACCGGTCTCACCATCTTCAGCGACGGCGACCTCATACCCCTCGATCTCGAGGCCGGTGCGAAGACCGAACGCGAGATCAGCGTTGTCCTCCACGATGAGAATGTTGCCCTTTTGCACGCTAGTCAGGACTCACTCACGGCCGGCGCATGCTCGTGCTCGCGTTCGGACACTGTCTCAGTGGGTGAATCGGTCGAATCACCGCGCGAGGGCAACTCGACGACAACCCGTGCACCGTCACCCACTTCCGCAGCCTCGATCCAAGCCGCGCCATGGTGAAGGGTGACGAGCTCCCGCACCACGGAGAGCCCGATCCCGCTTCCGCCGGTCGCCGATTCCACCGCGCGGCCAAGGCGCACGTAGGGCTCCCACACGCGATCGCGATCGCCGGCTGGAATTCCGGGACCTTGATCTTCGACCCAGAGTCTTACGCGCGCGCCGTCGGTTCCCGGGGCGACGGCGCTCTCCACCGAGATCGTCTGCCCCGCGGGACCATACTTCGCGGCATTGTCGAGCAGGTTGAGCAAGATCTGACGAAGCGCGTTCTGATCCGCCATCACCATCAATCCGGAGGCGGTCGTGCGAAGCGCCATTCGCCTCGAGCGCGCCAGCGGAGTGAACATCTCGAGCGCGTCGCGGATCTCGGCATCCAGATCGAGCACTCCCGGCGTGATCCGATTCGCTCCCTTCTCAGCACGAGCGAAGTTGAGCACGTTCTCAACGAGGTACGTCAGTCGCCTCGCTTCCTGATCGATGATGCCAGCCGATCGAGCTCTCTCCTCGTCGGAGCGCAGCTTGCCAAGATGCAGAAGCTCCGCGAACCACCGGATCTGTGCCAGCGGCGTCCGCAGCTCGTGAGACACGCCTGATACGAACTCCGTCCGAAGTCTGGCAAGCTCCTGTTGGCGGTACACCTGCCGCAACGCCACACCAAGGAGTCCGGCCGTGAGCACGAACACACCCGCGAGAAGAGGCAGCCGCGATCGAGGGAGTCCACCAACGATGAGCTGCGGCGCCAGCTCGGGACGAAGACCAACGTGCATCACGAGACGTCCGAAGTTGGACTCGAGCGTGTCCGCCGCGCGGTAAGGACTCGGAAAGAAGCCCGGCGATTGGTAGATCTCGCGGTTTTCCAGCGTCGTGACGGAGATCGCGATGATCGAATCGGGGGTCGTCTCTTTCAACAACGAGGGCGGCAACAGCACGCTGCGTCGATGGATCAAGCTGAGTGTCGGGCCAAGATAACTACGGGGATCGGTGGCATAACCGTACACGACCACCGGGCGGCCAGCCTTCGGCTCACGAACCACGACGAACACGAGCAGCTGCGGCACCGCGCTGTCAGCCGCTACCAAGACTCGCGAGGCGCGGCCGAAGATCATTCCATAGGAATCGCTCGTTACCACGACGGCGAGCGGACGCAGTGCACCGAATCGGGAGTCTGGAGAGCCGAAGGTCGTGGGCCGAGGCCCGGAGATCGGTGCGAGCGACTTCGCATAGCTCACGACTGTATCGCGCGCCCACGCGATTGCTGCGTCGGGCAGATCGTTCGCCGTTGTCCGGAACGTTCCGTCCGACCAGTCGTAGCGGAAGAAGTACTGCACGCCACCAAGACAGCGACACCACGGCTCCGTGATCGCTCGCGCGTCGGCCTCCGCTTGTTCGGGCGACACGATCGTCTGCGCCGGCCGCTCGGGGTCGACGCGAGACGCCTGCGCGCTCAAGGATGTGATGACCGTCGAGAGGATGCTGCTCTTCGCCTGCTGCGTGAGCTGCCAATCGGCAAATGACGCGTAGTCCTTCAGCGTCGCTTCGGCAATGCGTTGCTGCGACCGCGCGGCGTCCTGCGCTTGAAAGACGAGGACGCCGACGAGGACGAGCGCCAGCGTGAGGAGGAGTATTGTGCCGAGGGAGCGTGGGGCGCGCATTTCGCACCTAAGGAAATGTCCGGTGACGGCCTTGGAAAGCCCGGGTGGTCGCCATTACCCATTCCTTACACGGGAGGCGCGCTTCGCGCGGTTCCCGTGCAGCGATTTGGAGTCGCGCGCACATTGCGCGCGCTCGCCCTCGCACCGCCAACCCGCAACCCTCTAGCCTCTACCCCATTGCCTTCGTTCGTCCGCGGAATCTTCGCCGGTGCGCTGCACGACTCGTTGCTCTTCCCGTATCCACCGCCACTGGATCGGCGCGATCCCGCGGAGGCGCGCCTTGTGCGGCGTCTCATCGACGACCTTCGGCAGATGCGCCAGGAGGGCTTGATCGACTCCGAGCGGTTCGACGAGGAAGAGACGATCGGCGATGACGTCATTCGCGCGCTCGCGCGCTCGGGGTTTCTCGCGCTCAGCATTCCCAAGGAGTACGGCGGGCTGGGTCTCTCGATGACGGCCTACGCTCGCGTCTTCGGCGAGCTCTCACGAACGGATGCGTCGATTGCGGTGCTCGTTGGCGTGCACTGTGGTCTGGGGTCCAAGGCAATCGTGCTCTTTGGCAACGCGGAGCAAAAGGCCCGCTACCTGCCGATGCTCGCCCGCGGCGAGACGCTGGCTGCGTATGCGCTCACCGAGCCAGAGACCGGATCGGACGCTCAACACATAAAGACAGTCGCGCGACCAAGCGCCGACCGATCGAAGTGGATCCTCGACGGGCGTAAACTCTGGATCGGCAATGGCCATCGCGCCGGCGTGATTGCGACGTTCGCCCAAACGGAGGTCGAGCGCGGTGGACAGATGGTCTCGCGTCCGACGGCCTTTATCATCCGTCCGGACATGCCCGGCTTTCGAGTGGAGCGCTTGATTCGCAAGATGGGCATACGCGGCTCTACGCAAGCGGAGCTAGTCTACGAACGGCTCGAGGTTCCCGCCGATCATGTGCTCGGTGTGGTTGGGAAAGGATTCGGCGTCGCCGTCCACGTACTCAATGGCGGCCGCCTAACGTTGGCAACGGGTTGCACGGCTGGCACGAAACAGATTGCCACCGAGATGACGGACTTCGCCGAGCAGCGGATTCAATTCGGCCACCCGATCGCCGATTTCGAGATTACTCAACGCAAGCTCGCGCGCGTAGCCTCCGATATCTATGCGGCCGATGCGATGCTCGGCGTACTCGCGGAGCTCGCGTCGTCTTCACGCGTTGGCGATGACGCGGAGGACTGGGCGCTGGAGGCGGCGTGCTGCAAAGTCTTCGCGAGCGATATGATCTGGCGCTCTGCGGACGAGCTCGTGCAAGTCGCCGGCGGTCGAGGTTTCGTGAAGCCGTATCCATACGAGCGCTGGCTTCGTGACTCCCGTATCAATCGCATCTTTGAAGGAACGAACGAGATCCTGCGTCTTTTCATCGCGCTGAATGGCATCCAAGGCCCGGCCGAACGTCTCAAGGAGATCGGCTCGGCGTTGCGAAAGCCGGTGCGGAATCTGGGTCTGATCAGCGGGTTCGCGGCGTCGCGAATACGCAGCGCGCTCGGTGCAACGCCCACACTCGACGTCGCGCTCGACGAGCGCCTGGCAACGCACAAGCGTTATTTCGAACGTCATGTCGCCGAGCTGCGCACGACGACAGAACGCGTCATTCAGCATTATCGAACGGAAATCATCGAACGCCAGCAGGAGCTCGAACGACTGGCCGACATGGCGATCGAGCTCTTCGCAACTGGCTGCGTGCTTGCACGCACGCAACGATTGATCGAGGAGCGCGGCGCGCCTCTCACCGCGCACGAGATGGAGCTCTGCGATCTCTTCGTCATCGAATCTGGACGCCGCTTCCGCGCGAGTCGGGACTCGGTGCAGTCTGCGCAGGACGAGCTGCGTCGTACGGTAGCGCGCACAATGCGCGACGCGGGCGGCTATTCCGTGAGTGATTCCATTCTCGAGGCCGGCGCGCCAAGCGAGAACAGCGAGCCGGTGAAGACGCGACCAGTCTGATCTCGGGTGCAACGCTGGCTGAGGCATGACATCTGCCTGACACCGCCGCTTCGCAAGCCGCGCTGCAGCGGCTTCGTTCAAATCGAAGGGGAGGGATGTTCATGACAACGAACTTGGCACGATTCACGACGCGCATGTACGTGGTGCTCATCTGCACAGTCGCTCCAGTAGCGATGGTGCAAGCACAATCTGGCGCGGCGGGCGGCGGCCAGGCCGGCGCCGGCACGGGACAGGGCACTGGCACGGCGGGAACAGTGGCGGGTCAGCCTGGCGGTGCGACTGCCGGCGGTGTTGGCGGCGCGGGAACCGCGGGCACCGGCACCGCGGGCGCAGGTAACGGATCCGCAGGTGGGCAGAGCGACTTGGGCTATGCTCAGACTCAGGACAACAACAACCGCGGCGGTGCAGGATCGAAGGCGGGATGGCTCGGCTTACTTGGTTTGCTGGGACTGCTCGGTATGCGTCGGCGTGACACCGATAGAGCCAGTGTCGGAGGAACGACTACGACGTCGTACGAAACGACGGGCGCGCGTCGGTAGCAGGGCTTTCGAAACGCGGTGAACGTGCTAGCGCACGCTCACCGCGTTCTCTTCGCGCGGGGCTCAGATCGGACTAGCTTTGAACGCGACTTCACCAGCGTTCGCCGATGACTCGTCAGCTGTACGACATCTCCGTACCCGTCATGAATGGCGGCGTCGTGTATCCGGGGAATCCGGAGATTCACATCGCGCTGCAGCAGGACATGTCGGCGGGTGGCAGCTCCAACGTGTCACTGCTCACGATCGGGTCGCATACGGGCACGCACGTGGACGCACCGCGACACATGATCCCCGATGGCGCTGGTGTCGAATCGCTTCCGATCGATACGCTCACCGGGCGCGCGCTGCTGATCGCGTTCGAAGACGACGTCATGGCCGTCACCGAGGCATATCTCCGCACGAAACCGATCGACGGTCACGAGCGCGTACTTTTGAAGACGCGAAACTCTCGATTCATTCGCGAACGCAATTTTTATCCCGACTATACCTATCTCGCGCCGGACGGCGCCGAGTATCTCGCGTCGCGCGGCGTTCGTCTCGTCGGGATCGACTATTTGTCCATCGAACAGTTTCACTCGGGTCATCACCGCACACACAAGACACTGTTGTCCCGCGGCATCGTAATCGTCGAGGGGCTCGATTTATCCGAGCCAGTGCCTGGCGTCTACGAACTTTATTGCTTGCCGATTTTGCTAACGGGCGTGGACGGGGCTCCGGCACGCGCGGTGCTCGTTGGATGACGGTCAACCAGTTGCTCTTCGACATTGGAGGCGTGCTCGGCTCCAACGGTTGGGACCGGGAGCAGCGCGGCGAGGCAGTCAAGCAATTCGGCCTCGATGGTGACGACTTCCAATATCGTCATGAAGAGACGGTCGGCGCGTTCGAGTCCGGTCAGATCTCGCTCGATGAGTATCTCGACGTCACGGTGTTTTGGCGACAACGCGATTTCGGTCGTGACGAATTCAAGCAGTTCATGTTCAATCTGAGCACGCCGTGGCCAGAAAGTCTCGATGTCGTTCGTCGCTTGCGGCAGAGCATTCGCGGACGGCCAACTCGCGTGCGGCTCGCTACGCTCAACAACGAATCACGTGAGCTGAACGAACATCGCATTCGCCGCTTCGGGCTCTGCGAGCTCTTCGACGTGTTCTTCAGCTCCTGCTGGCTCGGCGTGCGGAAGCCGACACGTGTCATCTACGAGCATGTCCTCGGCATGACCCAGGCCAATCCGGCGAGCAGTGTGTTCGTCGACGATCGAGAACAGAATCTCGCGCCGGCGCGCGCGCTTGGAATGCAGACTATTCATTTCACGAGCGCGGCGGCTCTGTCGCGTTCCTTGGCGGAATTAGGATTCGATGTGTAGTGGAACGGTGTGTCGGTTCGAGGGAGCGTCGGGATCGAAGGTCTGTTGCTCGAGAATGGGAGCCTGTTAAAACATGCAAATGGCAATGATCGGCCTTGGCCGCATGGGCGGCAACATGGTCGAGCGACTCATGCGGAAGGGGCATCAAACGGTAGTGTACGATCGCAGCAGCGAGGTCGTCGCCAAGTATCAGAAAATGGGTTCGATACCGGCGAAGGATCTTGCCGAAGTCGTGGGCAAGTTGAGTGCGCCTCGCGTGGTCTGGATCATGGTGCCTGCCGGCGACCCTGTCGACCAAACCATCGAGAGCCTCGTCCCGAATCTGTCGCGCGGCGACATCATCATCGACGGCGGCAACTCGAACTTTCACGAAACCATGCGGCGCGCCGCGTCACTGACGAAGCAAGGCATCGAGTTCGTCGATTGCGGCACGAGCGGTGGCATTTGGGGATTGGAGAACGGCTATTGTCTCATGGTGGGCGGCAGCGATAAGGCGGTGAAGCAGTGCGAGCCAATCTTCCTCGCTCTGGCGCCCGACGACGGCTATGCGCATGTCGGTCCAAGCGGCTCAGGGCACTATGTGAAAATGGTGCATAACGGGATCGAATACGCGTTGCTGCAAGGTTACGCCGAAGGCTATGAGATTCTTCATGCGTCGAAGGATTTCCCCAAGCTCGACTTGCATCAGATCGCCGAAGTGTGGCAGCACGGCAGCGTCGTTAGGTCCTGGCTCAACGAGCTCGCCGCGTCGGCGTTCTCGCGGGACGCGGAGCTGTCGGATCTGAAGGGATTCGTCGCCGATTCTGGCGAAGGGCGATGGACCGTGCAGGAGGCGATCGACAGCGATACGCCTGCTCCGGTGATTACCCTCTCTCTTCTCATGCGATTCCGTTCGCGTCAGCCTGATACCTTCGGCGGCAAGGTCATTGCCGCACTGCGCAACGAATTTGGCGGACACGCGGTGAAGAAATCATGAGTGCCAGCGCGGTCATCACAGCCCGGCCGGGCGTTCAGGTTAGCGGCACGGCACCGGCGCGTGAGCGCGCCGATCCGTGCACGATGGTCATCTTTGGCGCGATGGGCGACCTCACGAAGCGCAAGCTGATGCCCGCATTGTACGAGCTCATGAAGGAAGGGCTCGTGGATCAGGACTTTGCGGTGCTCGGCGTTGGTCGTGAGTCATGCGATAACGACGATGCGTTCCGCTCACGCATGCGCGAAGCGATTCAACAATCTGACGAGGTCCATGGTTTCGATCAGTCACTGTGGAACTCGTTATGCGAGCGCCTACACTACACGTGTGTCGAGCTCACCGATCCGAAGGAGTACGAGAAAGTCGGCGCGCGACTGGCCGACATCGAACGCTCGCGCGCCCCGGAAGACCGCAATCGGCTTTTCTATCTTGCGGTGCCGCCGAGCATCTTCGAGCCGATCGTTCGCAATTTGTCGACGAGCGGTCTCGCGCCGCGCACGCAGAAGGCGAGCGATCAACCGTGGGTGCGCGTCGTCGTCGAGAAGCCGTTTGGGCGGGACCTCGAAACGGCGACAAACCTCAATCAACTCGTGCTCAGCCTCTTCGCCGAGCATCAGGTCTTTCGCATCGATCACTACCTGGGCAAAGAGACTGTTCAGAACGTTCTCGTTTTACGCTTCGCCAATTCCATCTTCGAGCCGCTCTGGAATCGGCAGTGGATCCATCACGTCCAAATCACTGCTGCGGAAGATGTGGGCGTCGGCTCACGTGGGCGCTATTACGAGGAAGCCGGTGTCGTTCGCGACATGTTCCAGAACCATTTGCTGCAGCTCCTCGCGCTGACGGCGATGGAGCCGCCCTTCACGATGAGCGCCGGCGCAGTGCGTGACGAGAAAGTGAAGGTTCTCAAATCCGTGCGGTGGCTCGACCCCGAAACCATTCCACGCAACGCGGTGCGAGCGCAGTATCGCGCCGGCCCGGTGGCGGGAAAGCTGGTTTGCGGATACATCGAGGAGAAAGACGTCGAGCCATCATCCAACACGCCGACGTACGCAGCCGTTAGGCTCTTCGTCGACAACTGGCGCTGGAACGGCGTGCCATTCTATCTGCGGTCGGGCAAGCGCATGAAGAAGCGTGTGTCGGAGATTGCCGTGACCTTCCGCTCCCCTCCGCACCTCATGTTCGGCCATCAGACGCGCGAGGTTCTGCGACCGAACACACTCGTCATGCGCGTTCAGCCGGATGAAGGGGTCAATCTCAACTTCGAGGTGAAGGTCCCGGGCGCCGCTGTGGCACTCACTTCGGAGGTCGAAGTCGCGCCGGTGGACATGGATTTCACATACGACGAAGTCTTCGGCGAGACGTCGGCTCCCGCGTATGAGACGCTCCTTCTCGACGTCATGATCGGCGAAGCCACGCTATTCACGCGCAGCGACGAAGTGGAAGCTGCATGGAAAGTCATCGATCCGCTCATTCGCTATTGGGAGGAGAATCCTCCCGACCAAATGCCGACGTACGCCGCCGGAACTTGGGGCCCACGCGAAGCCGAGGAGCTCATTCAGCGCGATGGCGTGCGCTGGAGAGAAACGTAGAGGTAGAAGTGAGAACACGCTCTACCCCTATCCGCAACCTTCTACCTTTTCCGTTTAGGCTCTTCCGAAATCAATCCAGCCTTTCTCCGCGTCCGTCCCGACCAGCTTCACCTTCACCCGATCGCCGACGTCCATTCCCTTCTCGCCATGCACGACGCGACCCTCGGCGGGAGGACGGAGCAAGCGCACATAGGTACCCTTCGGCGACTGGCCGGTGACGATGGCGTCGAACTTCTCGCCGATGCGGTCGGCGAGCATCAGCGCCGCGCCCACCTTGCGCATGGTTCGCTCCACCTTGTTCTCGGCGTCCTCTCGCTCGGTACAGTGCTGGGCAAGCTCGCCCAGCTCGTCGTCGCTGTATGGCGGGGGAGTGCCGGCGAGCGTCGCTTTCACGAGCCGCTGCGTAATCAAGTCTGCATAACGACGATTCGGCGCCGTGGCGTGCGAGTAATCATGCGCCGCGAGACCGAAGTGTCCGCCTGGGTCTTTACCGGGAAGATCCAACGCATACGCGCCCGGGCCCATCAACTTCACGATCGAGAGTGACAGGTCGGGAAAGCGCAGCGGATCCGCGGCTCGACGCTTCGCGAGAAACTGCGCGAGAGAAAGCGAATCGGGGTCGGCTGGGAGCGTCTCTCCGTATTGTGACGCGAGCTCCACGATACGCCCCCACCGCTCCGGTTCTCGGACGATACGTCGAATCCCGGAACGACCACGCTCCTCCAGCCACTTTGCGATCGCGACATTCGACGCGATCATGAAGTCCTCGATGAGGTCGCGCGCGACGGTTTTGTGGGTGAGCGCGAGATCCACAACGCGACCATTCTTGGCAACCGGCGTCGCCTCGATGGTCTCCAACTCGAGCGCGCCGTTTTCCTGGCGCTCCTTCTTGAGACGGCTCGCTGCTTCCCATTGTAGCCTGAGCTGCGCAGCGAGACCGGGTGTGTGTGCAACCCTTTCCGGCGGTTGCACGGTGCCACCACTCGTATTCTCCAGCCACGCGCCCGTCGAATCGTAGGCCAGCTTCGCCTTGTTGCGCACGACGCCGCGGTAGACGTCATAGCGCGACACGTCGCCGTTGTCCTCCACGACGTTCTCGATGATGATCGCCGCTCGGTCCTCGTCTTGGTTCAGCGAGGTGAGATTCGTCGAGAACTCCTCTGGCAGCATCGGGAATACCGCAACGCCCGTGTACACCGACGTCGAGTTCTCATTTGCATGCAGATCCGCTGGAGATCCCTTGGCGACGAGAGCGTCGACATCGGCAATCCCCACCAAAATGCGAATCGCGCCATTCGGCAACTGCTCGGCGACTTCGACCTGATCGAGGTCGCGCGACTCATCGTTGTCGATCGACGACCAGAGAAGATCGCGCAGATCGCGAAGACCCGCAGTGCTCGCTGGCTGCTTCGCCGATCCTGCTTGCGCCGTGACATCGGGCCCGAACTCCGGATCGAATCCATGCTCCCGCATGACGCGCTTTGCCGTCTGCAGGAAATCGATGGAAGGTTTTTGGCTGGCGATGATTCAGCTCCGGGTGAAATGAACCGCGGCTCGAACACTCGCCAGCTTCGGCGCGGCAATCAACCCCTGATCCTGGCGAACGGAACGTTCGCGATGCGGTAGCTGCGCCAATCCTGATAGTCGAAGTGCCACCACTCCTGTGGATTGACGGTGAAGCCTTCCGCTTCCATCGCCTGACGGAGCATCTCGCGGTACCATCGCTGGAGCGATGTACCACCCGGATACTCGGCGTATGCGCGTTCGGTGCTCTCGTCGTACGTGCTCACCATCTCGACGGGCTTGCCGGTCTTCAGATCGTAGAGCGTGAGATCCACCGCCGAGCCGCGGTTATGCTTGGATCCTTCGGCCGGATTGGCGACGAGCCACTTCTTTGCCGCCGGCGTCGCGTCCCAAAAGATCTTCGTCACGTACCACGGCCGGTACGCGTCGTGGATGAGCAATCCATAGCCTAACGATTTGAGCGCATGGTGGGCGCGCACCAGGGCATCGGCAGCTGGCCGCTGCATGAAGGCCCGGGCTTCGTCGTAGATCTTCGTACCGAGGAAATTGTTCGTCGTGGCGTAGCGGATCTCGAGCTTGATCGATGGGTCGAGCTTTACCAGCTCGACGAGGTCGGCGTCCTTGAAATTGCCCGTCTCGGCCGGCGGAGTTGCGGCTAGCGCTTCCGTACGCAGTGACTCGACTGGACGAAGTGGTGTGATGCGCAACTGATTGGTGCCCGCCTTTGGCTCGATATTTCGACGCGCGAAGCGGACGCCCGCCGCGCGGGCCTCAGTTGCCCGTCCGGAGCGATCGCGCGTGAAGACAATGCGCTCGCCGTCATACAAGCCGTTGGGCGGAAACGCGAACGTGTCGCCAGAGACTGGCGTGAGTGGATAAGGGAAAAACCACTCGATCAATGCCCACAGCCGATTGTCGCGCTCGTAGACATAGAGGATATCGTAATCGGGACCGTATTCGCCGATCAGGCCGCGCCACGCCGTAGAGGCGGCGGACGGCATCCCGTGATCGACACGCACGAGCGTGTCACGTAGCGCGTCGCCGGCACGAAGAAACGTTGCCGGGTCGCCGTTAGGCAAGAAGCGGCCGCCCGTGCCGAACACGCGATCATCGATCAGGAGCGTATCGCCCCGCTCACGAAGCTCGGGGATTCCGCCGCCCACCGATGGCATCATCGCGAGGCCAGTGCCACGGTGCCCAAACTCGATCTCGCGCGATGGGCTCGATCGCGGTGCGTACCGTCCAACGAGTCGCCGCGCCCGGGCCGCCGGGACTGGGGAAGTCGTGTCACTTTCTATCGCCGCGCTTCCGGCCACCGTGACTCCATTCGAGCGGCCAGCGCGAGCGGCAAGCATTGCGCGAAGTGCGGCGTTGGCGATGCGATCGACCGCCGCGTTGGCGCCATCGCGAGTCGTCACCACAACGACACCGAGCTTGTCATCCGGCAACGCCGAGACGGTCGTCGCGAAGCCGTAGATCGCTCCGTCGTGTCCAACGCTCCGATGAGCGTCGAGAGTGCCAAGCCGGAACCCGATGCCGTACCCCGTCTCGTCGCCCGGCGATGCGAATTGGGGCTTCCACATCTGCGCAATTGTCTCGGGCTTGAGCAGCTGTCCATTTGCGCCGCGCCCGCCCGCGAAGAGTGCGCTCACGAATCGCGCGAGATCGGTGACCGTCGTGTACATGCTGCCGGCTGGTGCAATGCCCAATTGAAACGTCGGTGCGGCGAAGCTTCGGCCGTCCAATGTCCACATCATCGCGGGTGCCAGTTCCCGCGTGAGCGCCGGAGTCGGCTCGAAGCCGCTCATGGTCATGCCTAACGGCTGAAGCACGGCGCGCGACAGGGCCTGCGCGAATGGCGCACCGGTAAGGCGCTCGAGAACGTAGCCGACAGTGGCGATTGCCGCGTTGGAGTATTTCGTGTGTGTGGCCGGCGGATACACCAGCGTGGTGCGGTTCAGGCTCGCGATCGTCGCCGCGAGCGGCGGCGACGTGCTGTCGAAGTAGCTGCCAACGGGTGGCTCGCGCACCAGCCCAGCACGATGCGACATCAGCTGCCGGAGGGTGATTGGCCGGTCGTACGGGTTGTTCGGATGAAATTCCGGGATGTATCGCGACACCGGCGCGTCGAGATCGACCTTGCCCTGCTCGACGAGCTGCATGATGGCAACGTCGGTGAACAGCTTGGAGACCGAGCCCACGCGAAAGACCGTTTGCGGACCGGCCACTCGGCGCGATACAGAGTCCAGGACGCCGAAGCCATGCGTCCAGACGACGTCCTGGTCGTCGATCAGCGCGATTGCGACGATCGGCAGTCCCTGTGCGTGCATCTCGCGGTCGATCAGCGACGAGATTCTGTCGGCGACGGCGGTGTAATCGCTGCGGGGCGCTGGCGACTGCTGCGCACCTAACGAAGATGTCGCGCTGCTGATCGCGGTAGAGAGCGACAGGGTGAGTAAGCGGTGGAATCGACCCATGAGGCAAGCAACGTGGCAGGAGTTGGTCATCGATGCGGACGCGTCATCTTCGCCAGCGTGCACGCCAATGTCCAGCGCGAACGCTACGCGTCCACTCGCCGCGCCTCCGCCAAAACAAGCGAAAGTTCCACGTACCACGGCGAAGGTTCCACGTACGACGGCGAGGGTTCCACGTACGAAGGCTAACGAGGCAAAAACTGCGGCGCGGATGCCTCGTCGGCAGTATCGCCTGCCAAATCGTTCGGCCCAGTCTCCATGTACGCACGCGCGCGCGACGCGTCGTCGCGCGAACGTGGCAAAACCGTCGGCGCAGGCAGCATTTCGCAACGCGAAGCTGGCAAAAGCGAGGGCCGAGGTTGCTCGTATCGACGGCAGCGAGCCAAGGTGCGACGCACGCGTCGCATTAGTGGCAGTGGGCCTGATTTGTTGGCAGGCGAAGGGAGCATGTCGCAACGCGAACGTGGCTCGTGACGACGCGAACGTGGCTCGTGACAACGCGAGCGTGGCTCGTTACCACACGAGCAAGACTTTGCACGCCGCCACCGTTTCTTCGGACGTGACGACGACGGCTTGTCTCGATGCCTCGACAGCGATTCGGAGCTCAGTGCGACTGTCGGCCGATCCACTGGCGCCAAACATCCATCAGCGTGCGCGGTTGGATGGCTCGAAACTCACCCGCATCGAAGAACTTCCCGAAACAGATCGGACACGACTCGTACCACACCGAACGATTCCGGCGATCCAGCATGCGAATCATCGGTGAGTGGCACCGCGGGCAATCCACGCGGCGCTGTTCGTTGCGACCCGCGCGTGGCGCCGCTCCAGGCGGATCGAGCAGATCGACGCTTTCTTTCGCGTGCACGTCGGCGTCCTCGAGCGCGTCGAACCAAAGCCCTTCGCAAGACGTACATCGATCGATCTGCGTCTGCTCGACCTGCATCGTCTGCATCGGCGCGCTGCACTTTGGACACTGGATCTGCATGGAGTGCCCCTCACGCGAGTAGGTGTCAGTGCAAGGACGATTGGCCGCACACCACGCGCAACGAATGCGTTGCGTCGGTGCGCTGTATCACCTCAAAGACGGAGCGTTTCACGAATTCGAGCAATGATCTCCTCCGGAGGGCGCGACGCATCAACCCAAAGCGCATCGGCGGGTTCCTCGAGTGTGTCGAGCTGACTCTTCAAGAGCGACGGCCCGGCATAATGTCCCTCCCGATGAGCGAGCCGTTCGCGAAGCACCGCTGCATCCGCGCGCAGATACACGAAGCACACACTTTTCTCAGCGTGGAGGGGAATCAAGGCTTGCCGATAGTCCGCTTTGAGCGCGGAGCAGGCGAGGACGACGTTGACACCGCTCTCGAGTGAACGATCGAGCGCCGCACGAATCGTGGCGAGCCACGGCGCGCGCTCCGCGTCCGTGAGTGCGATGCCGTGACGCATACGCTCGACGTTTTCCGGGGAGTGAAAGTCGTCCGCGTCGAGGAAGAGCCAGCCTAACGACTCTGCCAGCGGCTTGCCAACCGTCGTCTTGCCCGCGCCGGCCGGGCCCATGAGCACGATGATCCGGGGCGCGTCCATGACCGCAAAGCTATCGCAGTCCGTCTACCGCGCTCAGGGGGCGTGCATCAACTCGGCGAGCCGCGCCATGTCGGTTTGCGTCACCGCGGTGACGAGCGGAGATGGATGCATCAAAGCGTATGGCGAAGGATCATGCGCTAGTCCAAGTGCATGTCCGAGCTCGTGCGCAATCGTGGCGTAGAGCACGCGATCCGGCGTGCCTGTGGTCCAAGGTGCTGGTCGCGCGTCGATGAACATATCGGCGTGCGTCAGGCGCCCATTCCTGTTTCGCACGAGCATCGTGATGCCAGGGTTGGTCGCCGGCAGTCGGTCTGTCCAGTACAGTCGAATATCGGCGGCGAGGGGCCAGCTCACGAGCTCGATGCGTACATTTTCACAACTCATCCAAGCCTTGACCGCTTCATCGACAAGCGCCAGGTGACGAGGCGACCAGCCCGCGAGCGAGGACGAGGCCTGCACGTAGAGCCGGAGTGTGCCGCTGTGCGACCAACGATACGAGTGCCCGCCAGCAGTAACCGCTAAATCGGCTTCACTGCTAGCAGCATCACCGCGTGTGACGACAACTGGGGCGCCCTGCTGAATCGGTCCAGCGAAAATCGGCTGCGGAATTTTCGCGCAACCGCATAATGCAAAGCAACTTATGACTGCAAGTCGAACGAGTGATTGGCCACGGCGAAGTTCTGCATTCGGGCGCAAGCTCCTCCCGGCTAAAAGAGGCGACCAATGGTACAGGTCGCTACTAAGCCGACGCCCACGGCTGGCTAGCCGTCACTATCGATTGGTTAAGTAACCGTCTTAAATATCTTGAATAGATATCTGAGTGACGGGATCAGCAGCGCCAGTCCGGCGAGAAGTGCCCAAAGCAACAGACGAAGGGTCGCTACAGGGGCTGCCGAGTTCTGAACCGTCAAATCTGGTGGAACGAGGTAGGGGAACTCTGCCAGGGCCCATCCCCAGACGATGAGTGAGACCTCGGTGATCGCGGCCACACGCGCCAGTCGGTAGGAACGACTCCAGAGCGCGAAGACGGCGGCTAATGAGGCTAGTGCGGCAGCGAGACGAAGGCCCAGGGCAATTGTACCCTGTGTGAGTGCCGTCCAGACGAGCGGAGCACCCGACCGAGCGAGGAGTAGAGCCACCGATGCCATGAGGGCGACCGCCGCGGCGGCCCACAACGCGCGGCGGCGGAAGTCGTCACGCAGCGACGCATCTGTCGCCTCGACCGCGAGATAAACCGCCGCGAGGAACGCGAATAGCGCCAACGCCAGCACGCCTACTACCAGAGGAAACGGCTGGAACCATGGTCGAACGAAAGCGTCGGCGAAAGAGCTCGAGGTCGAGATGAGCCTGTCACTTACTGTGCCCGTCGCGATCGCGCCGAGGACAGTCCCAAGGAGGAGAGGCGTGACGGTACTCGCGATCGCGAAGATCCTGCTCCAGCGACGCTGAACGGTATCGCGGCGGCTGTCGTAGCTCCGAAAAGTGAACGCGGAGCCGCGAAGCACGATGCCGAGCAATATGAGCGTGAGTGGAATGTGGAGCACCGTCATCAGTCGCGCGAAGACGGGCGGAAAGGCCGTGAATAGGAGCACCACAACCAGAATCAGCCAGACGTGGTTGGCTTCCCAGATGGGCGCGATTGCCTCCGCGATGAGTGCGCGTTGCCGATCGCGACGGGCACCGGTCGCAAGGAGGTCCCACACTCCGCCGCCGAAGTCAGCTCCTGCCGAGAGAGCATAGACATTGAGCGATGCGGCGATGGCACCAGCGAGGATCGCGGGCAAAGAGAGGTAGGCCTGAATCGCGCTCATCGCATTGCAACCGCCGTCGACTCGCGCCGTGATTGTGCCCGGTGTTCGCCTGAAGTTTTCACTATCTGGCGCCATAACAGCCACACAACGAAGACGCCGAGGACGCAGTAAAGGAGTGTTATGAGAACAAATGGGACCACCAGCCCGGGCATCGGAGACACCGCATCGCGAGTCCGCAGGACGCCGAACACGATCCAGGGCTGTCGCCCCACTTCGGTGGTGAACCACCCCGCCTCAGTCGCGAGAAAGCCGAATGGTGCAATCACCATCAGGGCCAAGAGAAGCCATCGGTCCGTGGTCACCAGCTGATAGCCACGACGCCGGAGAGCGACCGTCGCGACCCAAATAGCTACCAGAGCCATCGCCGTTCCCAGCCCCACCATGACCTGAAATGCGACATGGACGATGGCAACCGGTGGCCAGTTTTCACGTGGGATGTCGTCGAGGCCTACGACCTTGGCACCCCGATCATGGTAGGCAAGCAGCGATAACCCATGCGGGATTTCGATGGCGAACCGCGTCCGCCGGTCTGATTCGTCAGGCAGTCCTCCAACGCGAAGCGGTGCTCCTAGCTCTGTGACGAACTGACCTTCCATCGCAGCAAGCTTCGCCGGCTGGTACCGGGCGACGAAGCGAGCGCTCAAATCGCCCGAGAATGGTTGAATGATCGCCGCGGGGATGCCGATCGATAACGTGATCGCCAACGCCGCGCGATGAAAAGCCGCTAGCGACGCGTTCAATGGCGCCGCGCCTCGACGTCGGAGCAGATAAGCATGAATGCCGGCAACGGCGAGGGCCGTTGCCGCATAGGCGGCAATCGTCATGTGAATGGTCTGCGACAAGGCTGCCGGGTTGCGCATCGCCGCGAGCGGATCGACGTCGACGGGCTGCCCCGCGACGAGCCGAAAGCCGGTGGGCGCGTTCATCCATGCATTCGCGATGACCACGAAGACTCCGGAGAGCGCGCCGCTCACCGCGACGAGCACACCCGATGAGAGATGTGCCCGTCTGCTGATACGATCCCAACCGTATAAATAGATGCCGAGGAAGATCGCTTCAGTGAAGAAGGCAAAGCCTTCCAGCGAAAAGGGCATTCCGATGATCGATCCTGCGTAACGCATGAAGCCGGGCCAGAGGAGCCCCAGCTCAAAGGACAGCACAGTGCCGGACACTGCCCCTATGGCGAAGAGGATCGCGGTTCCCTTCGCCCAGCGTTTAGCCAGCTCGAGATAGATCGCGTCGCCCGAGCGCATCCAACGCCACTCAGCAAGGACCATCATGAGCGGCATCGCAATTCCCACCTCGGCGAAAATGATGTGGAAAGCGAGCGAGACCGCCATCTGAGACCGCGCGGCGAGGAGATTCGACATCTAATTGTGCAGAACAGGCGGAGCCGCGGATGTAGCTGAAATCGTAACCGGAAAAAACACGGCTTGTGGCCTCTCCCCGCCTGTCATAGCCTGTTCCACAACAGGACTTTCCACGGTGGACGCACTGGACTTCTCCGACAGATTGCGTGGGGTGCTCAGCGATGCCCGCGAAGAAGCATCGCGGTTGCATCACGAGCACGTCGGTACTGAGCATCTTCTGCTGGCGCTGCTCGCGAACTCACAACTCGACGAGGCCGGCAGCGCGACGTCCCCCGCGGGCGTTGTCCTCGATGTGCTCGGCGTGGACCGGCAGAAGATGCGAGGTGTGTTGGAGCAAACGGTGCTTCGGGGACGCACCAACACGCCAGATGATCAGTTGTCATACACATCCCGCGCGAAAGCTGTCCTCGAGTTAGCGATGGCCGAGGCGCGTATCTCCCATGCGGGCACGGTCGATACGCAACACCTGCTGGTCGGCCTCGTTCGCGAAGAGCGCGGCATTGCCGCGCAGGTGTTGTTGGATTTCGGCGTTACGATCGAAAAAATGCGAGCCGAGCTGGCGAGAATTGGATGACGATCGGCCGCGCCATCATCAATCGAAATCCAATCCCAGATCCATCGATGGCGCCGAGTGCGTGAGCGCCCCGACAGAGATCCAGTCGACCCCAGTTTGGGCGATCGCGCGCACCGTCGTTAGGCTCACGCCGCCTGAGGCTTCCAAAATCGCGCGCTTGTCCACCTCCTTCACGGCTCTCTGCATGTCCTCGATCGACATGTTATCGAGCATGATGATGTCCGCCCCCGCCTCCACCGCGCGAGCGACCTGCTCGAGCGTATCGCATTCAACCTCGACTGTCACGGTTGGCGCGAGATCGCGCGCACGATTCACCGCCATCGCGATGTCGCCGTCGAGGGCGGACAGGTGGTTGTCCTTGATCAGCACGGCCGACGAGAGATCCACGCGATGATTCTGGCCGCCACCAGCGCGAACCGCGTACTTCTCCAGCTGGCGCCAACCGGGCGTCGTCTTGCGCGTGTCGAGGATCTTCGCGCCGGTACCTTCGACAGCCGCGACGAACTCCGCGGTCAGCGATGCGATGCCGGAAAGCCGCTGTAGGAAGTTCAAGGCTACGCGCTCAGCCGACAACAGCGCACGTGCGTTGCCATTCACGAAGAGTACGGACGATCCCGGGTCGACTCGCGTCCCGTCTTCGACGTCGATGCGAATGGCAACTTTTTGATCGAGTAGACGGAACGCAGTGAGCGCGAGCGCCACACCACAGATGACACCGGATTCGCGTGCGACGAGTGCTGCCCTCGCCCGCCGCTCGGATACAACTGTCGCAATCGTCGTCAAATCGTTGAATGCGCCATCCTCGTCGAGTGCGTCACGGACCACCGTCTCGAGCGCCTGTTGTTTTAGCGGGAAGCGCAAAGCGCCCGCGCTATCGATCGCCGGAACGCTCAGGGGTGTCACAGTGCGAGGCACGGAGCGACGTGGCTGCTGCGACTCGGACATTGGCGTGGGATTCTCCATAGGGACCTCTTGAGGGACGGCCGATCGGTGCGCTTAGAGTTTCTTTCCTGAGCTACTCGCCCGGATCGACGCCGTCGGGTACCGGCGAGAGCGGTTGTTTCGCGTTTCCGCCAATTGCCACCATGCGCTCGATCGCGCGACGGGCTCGGTGGGCCACGGCCTGCGGTACGGTGATGTGATGCTGCAAGTGCACGAGCGCGTTTCGCACTTTGGGCAGCGTGGTCACTTTCATGTATGCGCAGGACGCGCGCTCATTGGCGGCATGGAATCGCTTGCTGGGATTTTCCCGACGCAGGCGATGTAGGATGCCGACTTCAGTCGCAACAATGAATTCGTCCGCGTTCGATAGGGCGGGACGTTTGATCATTCCTTCGGTTGACAAAATCTGCACGCCTTCGGGATCGATGTCTCCCGCTGACATCGCCTCGAGCACACTGGTCGAGCAACCGCATTCCGGGTGAATGAGAAACTCGGCTTGTGGATGCAGTTGTCGCTGGAGACGGATATTCTCGGGATCGATGCCCGCATGCACGTGGCACTCGCCCATCCACACCTGAATGTTCTCGCGTTTCGTCATTCGCCGCACATGAGCGCCGAGGAACATGTCGGGAAGGAAGAGGATCTCCTTATCAGCGGGGATGGAATTGACGACTTCCACGGCGTTGCCGGAAGTACAGCAGTAGTCGCTTTCCGCCTTTACTTCCGCGGTGGTGTTCACGTACGAGACGACAACCGCGCCCGGATGCTCGGCCTTCCAATTCCTCAACTGTTCAGCGTCGATCGTCGATGCGAGGGAACAGCCGGCTGCAAGATCGGGAAGCAAAACGGTTTTCTGAGGGGACAGGATGGCGGCGGTTTCCGCCATAAAATGCACGCCGCAAAAGACGATGATGTCCGCAGAAGTCTTCGCCGCCTCACGAGAGAGGCCGAGCGAATCGCCGACGAAATCAGCGACGTCCTGCACCTCGGCTCGCTCGTAGTTGTGCGCGAGGATAACCGCCCGGCGATCGCGAGCGAGCTCTTTGATCTCGGCTTGCAGTTCAGCGATGAGCTCGTCCCTACCGTGTATCTCCGACGTTGGGGCGTTAGTCATGTCGCTGAATGTATCAAGTACGGGATGGAGGGAAAAACATGATATGAGTTGCAATATTCGCGCAGTCGAATCCGTAATACCCGACTACTCGGCGTTGTCGTCCGAAATCGTAATGATCGGATCATTGCTCGATGTGCCGACCTTGCCAGGATCGCTCCGGCTTCGGGAAGTCGGAGCGGTAGTGTCCACCTCGCGATTCCTTCCTCTGTAATGCGGCCTCGACGATCAGCCGCGCCGTTTCGACGAGATTCTGCTCCTCAGTAGCCCCGACGGGCAATCGCTGCTCAATATCGGCTAGGCGAGAGAGCGCGGTGCGAAGGCCCTTCGCCGTGCGAGCGATGCCGGCGTGCTCCCACATGAGTGCTCGCACGCTATCAGCGCTCACCTGCGCAGCGCCGCGATCAACGAGTACGGGAACATCCCACGTGCTCGGCGCCGGCTCCGTACGAATAGGTGCGACCGTGACCAAGTCACGGGCGACGCGCTCCGCGAACACGAGGCCTTCGAGCAGGGAATTCGAAGCCAGCCGATTCGCCCCGTGCACACCAGTGCGGGCAACCTCGCCTACACCGTAGAGCCGCTTCAACGTCGAGCGCCCGCAGAGATCGGTGACAACTCCGCCCATCATGTAGTGCGCTGCGGGTGTAACTGGAATCAGGCGCTTGCGTGGATCGATGCCTCGCGCCATGCAAATCGAAAAGATGCCCGGAAACCGCTTGGCGAAGTCAGCGCCAAGTTTGCGGGCGTCGAGATACACTTTCCCTTCACGCTGCTCGCGAAAGATCGCGCGGGCCACCACGTCGCGCGGCGCGAGCTCGGCGAGGCGATGACGCTTGACCATGAAGCGCTCGCCCGCGGAGTTGACCAGCACCGCTCCCTCGCCGCGCACCGCTTCGGAAACGAGCTGCAAGGGGTTCTCCGGCGTGTCGAGCGCTGTAGGGTGAAACTGGACGAATTCCATGTCCGCCAGACGCACGCCCGCGCGATGAGCAATTGCAAAACCGTCGCCTGTCGCTACCACGGGGTTCGTCGTATATCGGAAGACTTGGCCACAGCCACCAGTCGCGAGCACAGTGACATCGGCGACGATCTCGACGGCGCGGCCGGCGATACTTGCACGTACGCCGATGCATTCGTTGCGCTTGACAATGAGATCGAGGACGCGTGCCTTTTCGATCACACCAACGCGCTCGCTCTCGTGGACGCGATCGATCAACGTTCGCGCGACCTCGGCGCCCGTCTGATCGCCGTGTGCGTGAACGATTCGATTCTTCGAGTGGGCCGCCTCGCGACCAAGCTTGAGATCGCCCGTTGGATCGAGATCGAATCGGGCGCCGGCAGTTTGGAGCTCGCGCACACGTGTGGGCCCCTCCTCGACGAGTACCTGCACCGCCGCGGCGTCGCAGAGTGCCGCCCCGGCGGCTAGCGTGTCGCGCCGATGCAGTTCTGGCGAGTCGCCGGCACCGAGAGCCGCGGCAATGCCACCCTGGGCGTAGGCGGTCGCGCTATCGAACAGGGACCGCTTGGTCAGAAGCAAGACGTCGGATTGCTCCGCGGCGCGCCACGCCGTGTGCAATCCCGCCACTCCACTTCCAACGACGAGTACTCGTGTTCGCAGCCGGTCGGTCATCACCGAAAAGTAGAGGGTAAAGAGTAGAGAGTTGAGCGTTATCCGGTTCCCGTTGGGCGCAACCGGCCGGGCCTCTACCCAAAGGTCCACATCGCAACGAGCTTTGCACCCATGCGGAAACTGCTGGTGCTGATCGGGCTTTTGGCGCTCATTCACATCGCCTTCTTGTTCGTGCACCCGCGGGGCGCAAGCGCTGCGCGCCCGCACGCCGACGTGAATGTCGGAATCGTCTTCGACGTCGGTGGACGCGGCGACAAGTCGTTCAACGACGGCGCGTACGTCGGTGGTGTGCGTGCCGAGCGAGAGCTGGGCGCGCACGTGCGATTCATCGAGCCTGGAGATGGCTCGGATCGAGAATCCGGGCTTCGACTTCTCGCAGCCGAGGGAATGGATCTCGTCATCGGTGTCGGCTTCATCTTCACCGACGACCTGACTCAACTCGCCAAGGATTATCCACGTACGAAATTCGCTGGGATTGATTTCGCCGTCAGCACCGATCGCGCCGGCAATCCGATCCCGCCTCCGCCTAACGTAGCGGCGTTGAAATTCCGGGAAGAGCAAGGATCGTTTCTTGTCGGCGCGCTGGCCGCGCTCGAGAGTAAGACCAAGAAAGTTGGATTCGTGGGGGGTATGGATTCGCCGCTCATTCAGAAATTCGAGGTCGGCTATCGGGCTGGTGTGAGGCGAGTGTGTCCGTCATGCACCGTGCTGGTCGGCTATGCCGGTGTCACGCCCGAAGCCTTTCGGAATCCGGGAAAAGGGAAAGAGCTCGCTCTCAGCCAGTATGGTCAGGGAGCGGACATCATATATCACGCGTCAGGCTCGACTGGCCTCGGCGTCTTCGAAGCCGCGCGGCAGACCGGTCACTTGGCTATTGGTGTCGATGCCGACCAATACAGTGAAGCGCCTGGTCACGTGTTGACATCTATGGTAAAAGGCGTTGACGAAGCGGTGTTCGACGTCATCAAGCTCGTGAAAGAACACCGCTTCCATGGCGGCATTTATCAGCTCGGACTGGCGGAACACGGGGTTGGGTACGTGTACGACGCGCAAAATCGAGGTCTCATTCCCGACAGTGTGCGCGCGCGCCTGGAGCAGTTGAGCAGCGAGATCGTCACAGGGCGCATCAACGTTCCATCGACGCGATGATGCCGCCGGAGCCTACACCAGCCATTCGGCTCACGGATATCCACAAATCGTTTGGGCCGGTGCTGGCAAACCGTGGCGCCTCTCTCGAGGTGAGGCGCGGTGAAATTCATGCGCTCGTCGGCGAAAATGGTGCGGGCAAGTCCACCTTGATGCGCGTGCTGAGTGGTATGTACGCGCCAGACAAAGGACGCATGGAAGTCGTCGACGGCAGCGGCTCACTTCGCGATGTGACTGGGTGGAGCACGGCCGCGGCAATCGAAGCCGGAGTCGGAATGGTGCATCAGCATTTCATGCTGATCCCAACCCTTACCGTCGCCGAGAATCTGATGCTCGGCGCCGAATTGACGAAGGATGGCGTTCTGCGTGTCCTCGACCGAACGCGTGCCGCCGAACAAGTACGCGCCTTGAGCGACCGCACGGGGTTGCGTGTGGATCCGGCGGAACGGGTGTCGGAGTTGTCAGTGGGCGAGGCCCAGCGTGTCGAGATTCTCAAGGCGCTGTATCGCGGGGCTCGGATTCTAATCCTCGACGAACCGACGGCAGTGCTGTCACCCCCGGAAGTACTGGAGCTATGGCAGGTGCTGCGTCAGATGCGAGACCGTGGCGAAACGATCGTGCTCATCACGCACAAGCTCGATGAGGTGATGAGCATATCCGACACGGTCACCGTTATGCGGCACGGCCGCACAATTTCGCGGCTGCGCACGGCCGACACGACACCACAGGAGATTGCCCGTGAGATGGTTGGTCGGGACGTCGCGCTCGTCGGTGGGTTTCCGAGCGACGTCGCACTGAGTGAGGAAGCGTGGGCGGTAGCCACGGCCGCGCGGCCATCGGCGCGCACGGACAGTTCGTTGAGCGATGGATCTCTGGCCCTTCCCGCACTGGAGGTCAAAGGGCTCGTCGTCGGGAATGCGCGACGCAACGACGCCGTGCGCGGGGTGACCTTCAGCGTTGCTCCCGGCGAGATCCTTGGCATTGCCGGTGTGGAGGGTAACGGCCAAACGGAGCTCATCGAAGCGATCGCTGGCCTGCGGCGCGTGGAGACGGGAGTGATTCTGCTCGATCACACCGACATCACGGCGGCCGCCGTTCGCGCGCGTGGCGAGTTCGGACTGTCACACATTCCCGAGGACCGTCACTCGCGCGGCCTGGTGCTCGACTATTCGATCGCGGACAATCTCATTCTTGGCCAGCAGCATCGGTTTGCACGCCGCGGACTGTTGAACACTCTCGATAGCGCGCGGATCGCTGAGAACGCACGTCGGCAGATAGCGGCCTTCGATATCAGGCCTAACGATCCGGCGCTGCCGGCGCGTGCCCTCTCGGGTGGCAATCAGCAGAAGATCGTCGTCGCACGCGAGATGGGCAGGGATTTTCGCGTGCTGCTCGCGGCGCAGCCGACACGCGGCGTGGACGTCGGCGCGATCGAATTCATTCACGGTCAACTGCGCGCTGCTCGGATTGCCGGAAAGGCGATTCTCCTCGTCTCGGCCGATCTCTCGGAGATTCTCGCGCTCTCGGATCGGATAGCGGTCATGTACGGCGGCCGCTTTGGTGTGGTAATGTCTCGCGCCGACGCCAGCGAGGAATTGATCGGGAAGTACATGACGGGCGTCGAGCGCGCCGCGTGACCATGGCGTCGCAAGAGATCTCTCGCGACGTAGGCCATCCGCAGCCAACGCCGACAGGCACTTCACGGGCGACAGCGTGGTCGCGACTCGAGCAATCGCTGTTGCCTTCGCTCGTCGCGCTACTCATTGCGGCGATCGTTGGTGATGTGCTGATCGTGATCTTTGGCCAAGCACCTGGTGCTGTGTTTCGCCTCCTGCTCGATGGTACTTGGGGAAACAGCTACGGTTTCGGGCAGGTTCTCTACAAGGCGACGACACTGACATTCACCGGACTGGCTATCGCGTTCGCACTGCGGGCCGGGCTGTTCAACATCGGGGCCGAGAGTCAGCTCGCTGCGGGCGGCTTCGTTGCCGCGGTGGTGGGCCTGTGGCTGCCGCAAGGCTGGCCGTGGATCGTGACACTCCCAGTGTACGTCGCGGCTGCCGCGTTAGGCGGAGGCGTGGTGGGTGGCGCCGCCGGGGAGCTCAAGGCTCGTTTTGGCGCGCACGAAGTCATCACGACGATCATGCTCAACTTCATCGTTCTGGCGCTGCTCAGCTACCTCACATCGGCGTACCTGAAGGTTCCGGAGACACTGCACACGTCAGAAATACGCAGCGGCTCTCTTCCGCGCCTCGCTGATCTCCTCTCGCCTTTTCACGGATCGGCGGCGAATGTCGTGCTCGTGATTGCCCTGATCTCGTGCGCCCTGGCATGGTGGTATCTGTTCCGCACGCGTCGAGGTTTCGAACTGCGTGCGGTGGGGCTGCAGCCCGAGGCGGCGGAATACGCTGGCGTCCGACCCGGCGCCGTGTGGACACGCGCGATGGCGATCTCCGGCGCGATTGCTGGACTGGGCGGTTTGAATTTTGTGTTGGGATACAAGCATTACTACGAAGAAGGGTTTGCCGGCGGTGCCGGGTTTCTTGGTATCGCGGTTGCTCTCGTGGGCGGCACGCAGCCGTTAGGCGTCATTGTCGCCGCGTTGCTCTTCGCGACAATCTCGCAGGGCGGACTCGCGGTGAATGCGCTGGTGCCTAAACAGTTCGTCGAAGTTCTCCAGGCGGTGGTCATTATTGCGGTGGCGGTCTCGGCGCCGGAAGTTCGGCGGCTCCTTCGCCTGCATCGGAGGACGAGCGCGTGACCGTGCTCCTCTTTCTCGCGCAGACAGTTCGCATCGCCATCCCCTACTTGTTCGCCGCGGCGGGAGGCGTAGTGTCAGAGCGTGCGGGACTCATCGGTCTCACGCTCGAGGGGTACATGCTCGGCGGTGCATTTGCCGCCGCAGTCGGAAGTTATTACGGACAGAGTGCGTGGCTGGGGGTGCTCGCCGGCACGTTAGGCGGCGCGTTGCTCGCGCTCGTCTACGGGATCAGCGCCATCCGATTTCGCGCGGATCAGGTGGTGATCGGTATCGCGATCAACCTGTTGGCCATCGGCGTAACGCGGTTTTTCCTGCGCCTCGCGTTCGGCAGCTCGTCCAACTCGCCGCGAGTGCTCGGCTTCGGTGGCGAGCGCGCGGGAACTGGTTTCGCCGCCCTCGTCTCCAATCCCATGATCTGGCTCGGATTGTTGGCGATTCCAGCCGTGGCGTGGATTCTTTATCGAACACCGTTTGGCCTTCGCGTTCGTGCCGTCGGTGAACATCCGGCCGCGGCGCTATCGGTAGGAATTCCTGTCACGCGAATTCGCTACGGCGCGGTGATCCTGTCGGGCGTTCTAGCGAGTCTCGGTGGCGTCTACCTCGTACTCGATCAGCATCAGTTTACCGATCAGATGACCGCAGGACGCGGCTTCATTGCGCTCGCCGCAACGATCTTCGGGCGGTGGGATCCGGCGCGGGTGGGGGCAGCCTGTCTACTCTTCGCGGCCGCGGAGACACTGCAAATTCAGTTGCAGGGCGCACAAGTCATCCCATCCCAATTCGTGGAGATGATTCCCTACGTTCTGACGATCATCGCACTCGCCGGCGTTGTTGGCCGGGCGCTGCCCCCTGCTGCGTTAGGAAAGGTGACCGAATAAGTCGATCAACGTTCTGTAGCTTTGGCGGAAGTCGTCAGGACATCGCGAATCGGTCTAAGTCAGTCATAGATATGGGTAAGCTCGTTGTTTTAATGATTACGGCGTTCGTGGACATGGTGGGGCTGTTGATGATCATCCCCCTCCTGCCCTTTTACGCCAAACATCTTGGGGCCAACGGCTTGATGGTTGGACTCCTCTTCTCGTCCTTTGCCGTCGCGCAACTCATTACCGCGCCGGTTTGGGGGCGGTTTTCCGATCGGTACGGCCGACGTCCTGCGCTTTTGGTGGGCCTCACCGCGTCGGCTATCGCTTACGTCGTGTTCGCATTCGCTAATGCGCTTTGGCTCCTCTTTCTATCGCGATTGGTTCAAGGAGCTGGTGGCGGCACCGTGAGTGTAATTCAGGCGTATGTCGCCGACGCGCTAAAGCCGGAGGACCGAGCAAAAGGTTTGGGGTGGCTCTCCGCGGCGACGAATGCAGGCGTTGCCTTGGGCCCGGCACTCGGTCCCTTCGCGACTCACTGGGGACGTAGTGGGCCTGGTCTCGCCGCGGCCGCGCTGTGCGTCATCAACATCGCTTTCGCTTGGCATTTCCTCTCCGAGTCGCGCGACATGGTCGAGGCGAAGGCGAGCGGCAGAATTCGCCCACGTTCGCGCGATGCAGTTGTGCATGTATTGACACACTCGAGTGAGCCCGCTTCGCGACTGATCTGGATCTATGCAATAGCGATGGGCGCCTTTCAGGGCGTGAACGCAATCTTGGCGCTGTTTCTCGCAGCGCGCTTTGGCGTGACAGAAAAAACAGTCTGGGTCTTCTTCACCTACATCGCGTCGATCTCGGTTCTCACGAGGGCAGCGATTCTTGGCTGGGCGGTCGACCGTTTCGGTGAGGCGCGTCTCTCACGCTTTGGCTCGACGCTGCTTGCGATCGGGCTCGCGGCGCTCGCGTTCATGTATCCGCTCCGCGATCCCGCAACGGTGGCTCATACGTTGAGATTGTCGGTCTCGTTCGTGGCGGTGCTGCCCTACGTTCCGCTCGCGCTCGCCGTTGCTCTTTTGCCGCTCGGTACTGCATTCACCTTTCCGTGCGTCACGGCGCTTCTGTCACGTGTCATCCCGAGTAGCGAACGGGGTCTCTATATGGGTGTTCAGCAAACATTCGGGGGATCGGCACGCGTCGTCTTTCCGATTCTCGCTGGCATCGCTTTCGACCGCTTCGTGGAGTTGCCTTTCCTCGTCTCGGCGGCCTTGGTTGCCGGAACGATTTACCTGGGACTAGGAATGGAGCACGCGATTCATCCAAAGACGACCGCGGAAGCGGCGCCCGCCGCGTAGGGTCGCGCGCCTGCTGGGTGTCTTCGACAAGTCGGGCAAAGTGAGGAGTCAATCCGGACCATTTGGGCGCCGGTGTGAGTCACCTCACGTTTATCCCGTTGCAGCGGTCCCGTCGGGATGAGGGGTCTCACAACCATATTCAGGGATAGATTCTCCGTGCCGCACGATTAGTTATCTCTCGAGGTGGAGAAGGGTATGAAGCCTGCTCCCTCCGTCGAGACGCGCCGCATGGGCAAATGGATCCATCCTACCCATTTACCAGACACACGCTTGGATCGTCGGGCTTGAGTCCCCACATTTAGGAGTAAGCCAATGCTCGCTCCCCGCTTTCGCGGAGCGTTCGTTCTCGGAACACTCGGACTGCTCATCTCGGCCTGCTCCAATGGCACCGAGCCAACCAAGCAGTCTCTTTGCGATGCAAGCAATCCGGTAACGCTCGCTGTCGGAGAGGTGCGCACGCCTCTTTCCGACGCTTGCGTGTATGTATCGAGTGGGGCCGCCGGGGGCGAGTACGCCCTCGTGCCTTTCAACGCCGATACAGGGTATCTACACACGAGCTCCCTGTCGTTTACGAGCTCTGGGGTTACCGCTGTTTCGACGCCGCTGCAGACGCGCGTGATGGCCAGTGGCCCGCTCTTCGATTTGTCCCCGAGCGCGAGCGCGGCAACGAGTGTTCAGCCGTCGAACGCGTTCGAGCTCCAGCTTCGCGCGAGCGAGCGGCGGGTTCTAAGGCCGCTCATTCCTGGCGCACGGGCGTGGTATCAGAATCGTACCGCTCCGAATAACGCAGGGATACTTCGTCCATCGTTTTCGACGGCGTCGGCACCCCCCGCGGTTGGCGATCTCGTCACGGTGAACGCGAGAACAGGGACCACACTCTCGGACGTTTGCCAGGTGCCAGACAATCGCACTGGTCGCGTCGTCGCGGTGACGGACCATGCAATTGTCCTCGCCGATACGGCGAATCCCACCGGGGGGTACACCGATGCAGAGTACCAAAGCATCGGGGTCGCGTTCGACACAGTGTACACCATGGACACTGGAGCCTTTGGAACTCCTACCGACATCGATTCGAATGGCCGCATCGTCATGTTCTTCACGCGCGCCGTGAACGAGATGACGCCGAAAGGCAGCTCGACGATCGTGGGCGGATTCTTTTATGCCCGCGATCTTTTCCCGAAGCAGGATTCGCCGCAGCTCGGCGCGGGCTCAGGATGTCCGACGAGCAACTTCGCGGAATTGTTCTATCTCGCGGTTCCCGATCCCAATGCGTTGGTGAACGGCAATACCAATTTTACCAAGGCGTTCATCTCGCGCTTGGCTGTTTCCACGACGGCGCACGAGTTTCAGCATTTGATCAATGCGGCGCGGCGCCTGTACGTCAACACGTCGGCGACGGATTTCGAAGTCGTGTGGCTGAACGAAGGGTTGAGCCACATCGCAGAGGAGCTGCTGTTCTTGACCGAGAGTGGATTGGCGCCTCGCGCGGACATCGACAGCCTGAAAATCCGATCCTCCTCTAACACGCTTGCCGCGTTCAACAACGACGAGGGAGCGAACTTCCTGCGCTACGCCAAGTATCTGCCGCGGACGGCGACGAGCTCTCCCTACGCACCCGACGATTCTCTGTGGACACGCGCGGCGACGTACACGTTCCTTCGTTTTGCGGCGGACCATCGAGGTACGTCAGACAGCGACACGTGGTTCAAGCTCGTCAACTCGACCACGACCGGAATCGACAACCTGAAAAACGTCTTCGGTACTGGGCTGCCGGCGATCTTCCGAGACTGGGCTGTCTCTCAAATTGCCGACAACGTGCAGAACGTGAATAGCGAGTGGCAGGAGCCTAGTTGGAATTGGCGCTCCGTATTCATCGCGTCGACATTGAAGTCGTACCCGCTCTCGACCGTTACCGTCAGTGACAATACCCCACTCACGGTTACGCTGAACGGCGGTGGCGCCGCGTACGTGCGCTTCGTCGTCCCAGCGGGCCAGGTGGGCTCGGTGAAATGGACAACGCAATCCACCGCCATCGCGATGTCGCTCGTTAGGTTGAAATAGCGAGCACTTCACGACAAAAGAAAGCGCCCCGAGAGATCTCGGGGCGCTTTCCTTTTGTCTGCGATCAGCCCTTCGCCGTGTCGTGCAAACCGGGCTCGCTCGCCAACACTGCCTTTGCGATCTCCACCATCGGCACGGAGCGATCCTGACTGGTGCGCTGAAGGATGCGATATGCCTCCTGCTCCGAAGAGCCCGTGCGTCGCATCAGTATGCCCTTGGCCCGCTCGATCGTCTTGCGATTTTCCAAGGCCTGCTTCGCGGCTTCGGCATCCTTACGCGCATTCATGAGCTCTTTCGCGCGAGTCGCCGCGAGACGGATCGTAGAATCGAGCACACGCGGCGGTGCAGGCTTCGGCAGAAACGCGATTGCGGCGGTGGCAGTCACGTCGCGGTCCGAAAGCGTCAGCGATTGATCGCCGCTGAACAATACGACGGCAACGCCCGGAATATTCTGCGTTATACGCTCCGCCGCCTCGATGCCGGAGCCATCAGGCATGTGGACGTCGAGAAGAACGACGTCGGGTACGACATCGCGCGCACTCTCGTACGCTTCGCGGCCGGTGGCAACTTCCGAGACCACGGTGTGGCCCAGTGTTGCCAATAGCTCAACGAGCAGCGAGCGCGCGTTGTCGTCATCCTCGGCGATCAGAACACGAATCTTTGCGGTTTCACTCATCTGGCGAGAATCTGTAGCGGCATGGACACGAGCGCCAGCCTGATCGCCATCGCTCGATAGACGCATGTGCTCTCTGGTGAGTGTTCAAGCGCCGGCAACTTGCGCCAGCAGTTCTGATGTGCGAACTGGCTTTCGCAGTACGAAATCTCCCTCCGCACCACCCGCACTCGCTCGTGGCTCCCATCCCGTCACGACGCCGATACGCAGCAAGGGCCAACGTTCGCGAACGACAGCGATGAGATCCCATCCACTTCCATCGGGAAGTCCGATGTCGGTCACCAGCACCTGGTACGGCGTCCCGCCGTTTTTCGCTGCCAGCTCGAGCTTTGCGGTCGCCTCGCGCACACATGTCACAGTATCGACCGTATGCCCGTCACTCTCCAGTAGCGCTTGCATGAACTCGCGACTATCGGTGTGGTCCTCGACGAGAAGGACTCGGCGCGGTGCGCGCGTCCGAGGTTGCTGCTCGACAGCTACGCCTTGGGCACCGACAACTGCGAATGGGAAAACGAGTCGCACGGTCGTCCCAACGCCTGGCATCGACTCGATTTCCGCGTGTCCCCGGTGACGCTTCACGATACCGTAGACCTCGGCCAAGCCGAGCCCAGTACCAGCTTTCCCCTTCGTCGTGAAAAACGGCTCGAATGCTCGCTCTCGCACTTCGGCCGACATGCCAACGCCCGTATCGCGGACTTCGACACAGACTTCGGGACCCGTCGAATACGTTCGGATCGCGAGCGTCCCTCCGCCAGCCATCGCGTCGAGCGCGTTTTGAACGAGGTTCAATAGCGCCTCACGCAACTCACCGGCGATGCCTCGGACCATCACTCCAGGACCCAGGTTGCGTTCGAATTGCACGACGCCACCCTTGGCACGTTCCGCCCAGAGGGGCCGGGTCATTGCTACGACTTCATCGGCAACCTGGGAGAGATCGACCAGCTCTTCGCTCTCGCCCTGCAGCGGTTCCTGCCGGATGAAACGACCTACGCGCGCGGCGGTCGCGGCTCCAGTCTCCGCGGCTTTTGCGATGCGATCGGCGTAGTCGCGCACCTTGTCCGGATTCGTAGCACTGGCTTGGAGAAGGTACGCGGCGGCCATGATCGGGTTCAAAGCGTTGTTGACGTCGTGCATAACGCCGGCAGCGAGTTGTCCTACGGCCGCAAGCCTTCGTTCGCGGGCGCGGGCTTCCTGCAACGCCAACACTTCGGCAGTGCGCTCCTGCACCATCTTCTCCAACCGTTCCGCCTCGGTTGAGACACGGTCGTAGAGCTCGGCGGTGCGCCGCGCTTCTTCCTCGAGCTGCCTAGCGAGCTGTGTCTTCACCGTCACGTCGCGCTCGACGGTGACGGCGCCGCGGATCTTGCCGTGCTCGTCGTACAGCGGATTCGAGTTCACCTCGATGATGACCTGTCGGCCGTCCGGACCGCGTTTGACCGCGAGCGTCTCACCGCGCACGCGCTCACCGCGCAAGGCGCGCGCAGTTGGATGCTCGTGCATGAAGAGGCTGGTGCCGTCGATCGTGCGCGGACGATCGAGCTGCCAGAGCTCTCGGAGTGTCGATGGTTGGCCCGTGGGATGATCGTGAAGCGCCTGCGCATTCGATCGCACGGTACGTCCCTCAGTATCGACCACTCGCACGGAATCTGGAATGACGTCGAAGATCGATTCGAGCTGCGCTACGCTTCGCGCGAGATCTTCGCGGAGGTCCTCTCGCTCGGTGACGTCGATGCCGGCAAAGAGAAGCCCGCGGACATTGCGCGGCGGTGCTCCTCGACGCGTGCGCTCGCCAAGTGGCGTAAACGTGACTTCGATGAGACGGCGTCCGGCGCGTGTCTGAAATGGAATGCGCGCCGCAACGACCGGGACTCCGTCGAGCGCGCTGTCGATTTGATCCGTGAGATCGGCAAGCGCATTCGGAAATGCGTCGTAAATCGCACGATGGGATGCGCTGGTCGCATCGAGAGCAGTGAGCTCGCGGTAGCGCGCATTGGCGCTCACGAGCTTCAAGTCAGCATCGAAGGTCGCGAACGCCAGAGGAATGGCCTCGAAGAGTAGCTCGAAACGAGCGAGCTCCTGGGGCACTCCCTCATCGTTGAGATCCAGATCGGCGCGAGAGGAGTGAGGCGGCACAGTGAAGCGGGATGGGGAGGGCCGGTGGTCGGTAGCTTCTGAATTTCCTGGGCGGCGCTACGGAGCGCCCGAAGCGGCAAGCAGCCACCAGCGGTGATGCACGATGGAGTGCGTGCAGGCAGGCGTCAATGATCCACCGGTCTTCTGAGTGACGATCGGCCAGCGTGGCCGATTACCCGCGTTGGCGGGTGATGAGACGAGCCCCCAGCCCGTAGGTGAAAAATGCGTAGCCCCACTCGAGGAGCACACTTAGGCGATTGCGGAATCCCGCCAGATAAAGGATGTGCAGGAATAGCCAGAACCACCATGCAGGGTGCCCCGCCACATGAATTCCGTGGCCGAAGTCGCCGATCGCCTTATATCTCCCGATCGTCGCCATATCGCCCTTATTCCGATAACGGAAGGGCGCCCGACCTTCCCCGCGTATCGCATGGAGAACGTTTCGCGCTGCGGCGCGCCCGCTTTGAATGGCTCCCTGCGCCACGCCAGGCACCACCCGGTCACCCGTCGACATAACGGCCAGGTCGCCGACGACGAAAATGTTTGGATGATCCGGCACGCTGAGATCAGCCTCAACGACTACTCGCCCGATGCGATCGACCGGAACGGAGGGGCCGAGCAGACGCCCCAGTGGTGAAGCTGCGTTTCCGGCAGCCCAGAATATGGTTCGTGCAGCGATCGTCTCGTCACCAACCCGCACCAGATTGGGCTCGACCGAGGTGACCATTGCGCGCGTGCGTACCTCCACCCCGAGCTCTCGCAAATCGCGTTCGGCGTGCGCCGCGAGGTCTTCGGGGAACGTGGGTAATAAGCGCGGACCGCCCTCGAGGAGGATTACTCGCGCGGATGAGGTATCGATCTGTCGGAAATCGCCGCGCAGAGTGTGTCGTGCGATGGTCGGCAGCATGCCGGCCAATTCAACGCCGGTCGGTCCACCGCCAATGATGACAAAGGTCAGAAACGCCGCGCGTTCATCAGCGTTAGAGGCCCTCTCTGCTTGCTCGAACGCGGTCAAGAATCTGCGGCGAATCTCAATGGCGTCGTCGATGCTTTTGAGACCTGGCGCTATGGCTTCCCACTCCGGATGACCGAAGTACGAGTGATTTGCACCAGCTGCCAGAATCAGGTAATCGTACTGCACCTCGGTGCCGTTATCGAGCACGGCGACCTGAAGCCGGGGATCCACGCGCTTGACTTCAGCCATGAGTACTTCGGTGTTCTGCTGCTTGCGAAGGAGCCACCGAATGGGCGCCGCAATGTCCGACGGCGCCAGCGTGGCAGTCGCAACCTGATACAGCAGCGGCTGAAAGGTGTGATGATTCGAACGATCGACGACCGTCACGTTCGTGAGTGTGTCGCGGAATTCTCGGGCGGCGTACAATCCACCGAATCCCGCGCCGATGATGAGCACGCGTGGCAGCGCGACTCGCGCACTTCCATTCTCTCCCCCGGCGCCGGCTACTCCTGCCATGAGCGAATCCTCTTCATCAAATGCGCTCGACGCGCCCCTCTGCCAAGCGGGCGCCTAACGTGATTGCCAAGACCAAGGCAATGAGCAACACCGAATAAGCAGCCGCCGTACCAAATGAGAGTGACCGCAGCTGCGCTAGTATCTCTATCGAGATCGGTCGATTCGCATGTGTGTAGAGTACGACGCTTGCGACGAACTCTCCGATAGCCGCGATCGCGGCGAGCATCGTACCCGCAACGAGACCGGGACGCGCGGCGGGCAGCACGACACGCCGCATCGCGAGCAGCCACGACGCACCGAGGCCACGCGCAGCGTCTTCGAGGGAAGGGTCCATCTGTCTTAGGGAGCCTTCGACGGCACTCGTCAGAACAGGGACGTTCCGCACGAAATAAGCGAGGGGCAGAATCCAGAACGTTCCAACGAGCAACACGCGGCCGGTGAGCGGTTGATTGACATCAAAAGTGGCGGCGAGGCCGAGAGCGATCGCCGTGGCCGGAATCGCCCATGGAAGTACGACGAGCAGTTGGAGTAGTCTTCGCCCTGGAGCGCGCGTGAGCACGATCAGATACGCGGCGATAAAGCAGACCACGATGTTGGCGCCAGTCGCGAGTCCTGACATCCAAATGCTATTCGTTATTGGCCGCCAGAGCTCCGGGTCGCTGGCGAGCCGGCGAAAATTGTCGAACGTGTACTCGGGTGGAAGAACCTGAGTCGTCCACGCGCCATCACGCGCGAATGAAACGAGTACCACCATCGCGTGCGGCAACACGAGGAAGGTAACGACGACCAAGGCAATGACTGGCGCGAGTAACCGCGCAGCGCGCGACCGCACGACGACACGGTTTGCTTTGCCCTTACCCGTTAGGGCATAACGACGGCGCCTCTCGAGCCAGCGAAGTGCGAGCAGCGCCGTAACGGCCGCGAGTGCAAGCACCGTCGTTTCGACATACGCGAGACCCATCGAGCCATTCAGCTTCGAGACGAGTATTTGGGTCGCCAGCACGCGTTGTCCACCGCCGAAGATGTACGGTGCGCTGAATGAGCCCAATGAGCTCATGAACACGAGCAGCATAGCGCCGGCAATCGACGGCGTAAGGAGTGGGAGTGTGATGCGTCGCAACGTACGCGCTCGTGATGCCCCCAATCCGGCAGCTGCTTCATCGAGCGTCGTGTCATAGCGCTCGAGTCCAGCCGCGACGAACAGAAACACGTACACGTACATGGTGTAGGCATGCACGAAGATGATCGCCGACAGTCCGGTCAGCGACCAAGGCGCGTGATCGAGCCCCAGTGCGCGCTGCACGATGCGCGTGACGACGCCACTTTCGCCATACAAAAAGAGAAATGCGATCACGCCCACGAGGGGGGGCAGCGCGGCCGGCAAGGTCGCGACGGCACTCAATGCACGGCGCCCGCGAAAGTCGAATCGGCCGAGGAGGAACGCCAGCGGCAACCCAATGGCCAAGGCTGCCGCAACAGATCCCACGGAGATCACGAGCGTACTCCACAACGCCTCGCGGTCTGCGGGACTGGAGGCGAACGCGCGCCAATCATCGAGCCCACGAGCGAAGCTACCAACGATCACCGATACGTTGGGCAACACGACGCTCCACGCCAGAAGCACGAGAACGATCGATGTTGCGACGACGTACCGGCGCTTCATCGGAAAAGCAATGCGATTGGCTTGGGCAGCAGCTTGAGGCCCACCTGGTTTCGTTCGGCGAACACGCCCGTCTCGCTCGTCACCTCGAACTCGTGGTCCTGACCCCTGCCGAGCCCAGAATCGACCATCACACTATAGACAAAGTGTGCGCCTGCATAACGACGCATGGTAATCTGGCCCCGCCAGCTGTCGGGCGTTTCGGGAGGACACAGGGCGAGCATCTCCGGCCGAACAACAGCGGTAAGCTGCGCATCTGGTGACGGATGGTCTGCAATAGTTGCGATGGGAGCGTACTGACTCACACCACCCAGCGAGATCCGAGCTCGTTGCCCCTCCCGGCTTGCACTGACCAGTGTTGAGCGGCCGACAAATTGTGCGACCTCGAATGTCGTTGGATGATGATAGAGCTCGTCAGGCGTCCCAATTTGCAGCAGCCTGCCTTCGTGCATCACCGCCATTCGATCCGCAATCGCGAACGCGTCTTCCTGGTCATGGGTCACGAAGACTGCTATCGATTGCAGCTCATGCAGCTTCCGACGAAGCCACTCTCGCGTCTCTTGACGTCGCGCAGGGTCGAGGTTCGACAGTGGCTCGTCGAGAAGAAGAACAGGCGGGTCGATGATGATGGCGCGGGCCAACGCCACGCGTTGCTGCTCACCGCCGGACAGCGACTGGATGGCGCGCTCTCCGGCGTCGACCAATCCCACACGGCGCAGCGCCTGACGCGCGTGTTCGACCCGGTCACGCTTGGCCACGCCGCGTGCCTCGAGACCGAACGCGACGTTCTCCGCGACATTCATGTGCGGGAAAAGAGCATAGTGCTGAAACACCATGCCGAATCCGCGGCGCTGCGGTGGCTCGCCAGTTATGTCCCGGCTCTTACCCGCAGAGTCATTCAAAACAATGCGTCCCGCATCGGGCTGCTCGTAGCCGGCGATCATGCGGAGTGTCGTCGTCTTGCCGGATCCTGACGCCCCAACGAGCGCGAGCACCTCACCAGGATGCACCGAGAATGAAATACCGTCGACGGCTGGGCGGTCTGCATCAGCGAACCGCCGCGTGAGGTTGTCGATCGCGAGCATCACCGCGTGCGACAGCAATTGCGCACGTGCGCGTCCCAGTACTTCATCCAGCTGTCGAGACTGTCGGCGAGCAGACGTTGATCGAGCGGCATCGGTCGGATCTGCGCCCGCGCTTGACGGATCCATTCCGGAAGTGAGTCACTCGGTATGTCGGGTCGGGCCGGCATGCGCACGAACTTTTCCGCCGCAGCGCGTAGCGCCTCGGGCGTCGTCACAAACTCGTAAAACTCCTTGGCGATCGCGGCGTGCTTCGTGCCGCGAACGATACCGATCCCCTCTACCAAGAGGGGCGTACCAGATGACGGAATCTGCGAGGCGATCGGGTATTTTGTCGTCTGCCGTAGGGTTTCGATGTCGGGCATGTCGTAGAGACTCAACACCCCTTCGCGCTGACCGAGCTTTTGATAAAGCATCGTGGGGCTGATGACATACTCTTTGGTATTCGCGTCCAGGCGCCGGAGCCAGTCGAAGCCAGCCGCGGTCGAGCCAGTGCGTTTCAACTCGCGAATAATGATTCCGCCGAAGATGGCGCGCATCGAGCCGCTCGGGATAGGATCGCGAATGATGATCTTTCCCTTCCATTTCGGGTCGAGTACGTCGTCCCAATCCTTCGGCACGTCGGCAGGAGTAACGACCTGCGAGTTGTAGGCGATGACCTCTGGTGTGAGATATGTGCCGTACCACCGATCTTGTGCGTCGTGCGACTCGTTAGGTACTTGCGCCGCCCATGTCGGGCGATATGGCTCCAGAAGGCCCTCGTTGGCGGCCCGCGCAAAGGTCTCGGCCGGCGCGCCGAACCAGACGTCCGCCTGCGGGTTTGCTTTCTCCGAGCGAAGCCGGTCGAGGACATCCTGCGAGCCCATGTCGACCCATTGCACGTCGACTGCCGGATGCGATTGCTCGAACGCTCTCTCGTAGTACTGCAGCAAATCCTTGCCGTGGGGCGAATACACAACCAACGATGTCCGCGATTCACCGCTGCTGCACGCAGCCACGCCCGTGAGCAGGGCCGTGATGCCATGCCTTAGCTTGGTGCTGATCACGGTTTGGGCGGTGTCGCTGATGGGCCCGCGGATCGCTGGTCTGCGCTCAACAGATTGACGAACAGCCGAGCACCTCCTGGTACCCCCGCCGGCAGCTGACGGAAGAGCGACAGGGTCGTATAGACGTACGTTCCGGCGCCTAACGGCGCGACGAGAATCGCACCGTCGTTCGGCGCCTCGCCAGAGTCATTCATCGAAAGCATCGTTCGGTAACGCTCGTCATGCGTACGCGGCATGTAGAGCGAGCGCTCTTGGACCCATCCCTGCCAATCGGCGGCGCCAATGCGATTCGGCGCATTCAAGATCGGGGACGCAGGGTCAATGACGCGCACCGGCGCATCCTCTTCAGTAACCCGGTCGCCCGGCCTAACGATCGTGATCGGATAGGGCATGATCCCCGCACTTGCCATCTCGAACTGCCCATACTGAACCACCACCGTGTGGCCGCGGCGCGCGAAGTCGAGAAGCTTGGGGTTGGCGGCCATCAGCGTTGGGCTCGACTCGTACGCCCGCGGCCCCACCACGACGGTGGTAAACCGCGAGAGGTCGGCAGACGCGATTTTCTCCGGCTCGATGATCGTGAGCGGGATACCGAGCTGTGCGAGCATCGGCGCGACGTTGTCCCCGACGCCGGGTATGTACGCGACGTTCAGGCCCGATGCGACCTGCACATTCACCGCGCTGAGATCGATCGTCGCAGATCGGAAGAGCCGCTGCGGCTGAATGTGCTGATAATCGATCAGTATGTAACCCGTACTATAGCGGTGTCCCTCGCTCTCGGCCGTAGCGAAGACTGTGTGTCGCCCCTCTGGTAGCGTCCCACGGACGTGAAATTCCACGCTGCGTACGGGCGAATTTCCGGCAACCGCTCGACCTCCCGGAATTCCTTGCGGCTCGCCTTCACCGCCAAAATTACCGGCATAGTCAGGAAGACCGATTGTAACGGAGCTCGAATCGGCAAAGAGGCCGCTCGGTAGCTGCAACGACACTTTCACACTGCGAGCATGATTGCTCGCCGAGCGTAGAATGACCCTGATGACACGATCGACCGGGTGATTGGCGGGGACATACTGAATAGGCTGGTCAGTCGTGATGCTGATTGCCGGAACGATGGCAATGGGATGTTCGATCTGGCCCCTGATCGGATCCGCGTACCGGTAAGTGATCGGCCACCACACGCCATACGAGACACCAGCGATCTTTGCGGAAACGAATGCTGCTTGCCAGCCAGCTACCAAACCCTCCGGTCGAGCGGTGATCGGGGTGCCGAAGATATCCCCCAGGCGCGGCATGGCGAGCCACCACGGCTGCGATATCGTCGTGTCACGAATCGTATCGACGATTTGTGCGGAGGCGAACGCCGTTAGGTCTTTGTCAGGCAGACCCGGACGGGTTGAGGCGTGCAGATCGACACCGGCAGTCATTCGCAACGTCGATCGATCGAAGAATGCCGTGCTAACGCGAATCGGCTCTTCCGCCGCCCAGGTCTCGCGATCGACGAGCACGTCGAAGCCGGCACGAGAGGCAATGACCACCGCGCGCTGTGCGCGGTTCATCAAAACCTGCAGAGAGGCCTGCGCATCCAAGTCGCTGGTATTCACAGCGCCAACCAGGTGCCTAACGCGATCGAGCGGTCCGAGCAGCACCTCGGGAGCGTATGGGTCGAACAATCGCTGCACGGCGGCAATCGCACCTGGAATGGAATCGACGAGCGCGCGCCATTGGCCAGCTGCCGTCCCGACCCGCTTCCATGTGGTGTCGATGCCATCGAACAACGAGCTTTCCGTCATCCCGGGTACGACTTTGCTCACGCGCGATCCCTCGAGGCGCACGCCGTCCATGATGGCGCCTTTGCGTCGCAACGACCCGAATGCCTGTGACTTGTGCTGCGACCGACTCTGTGCCGCAATTTCGGCGTACGATTCACCGCGCAACGGAGAGTACTCGCCGACGTCGAAGCGATATGTAGCTTCGCCTCCGAAGCGTGCCGATCGATAGAACTTGAGGGGTGTCCAGGGCCTTCGACCATGGGTGATACTGCCCGGCATTTGAAGGCTGTCACCCGCAAGCTCGAAGGCCTCACGTGCCAGCAGACCGGAAACCTGATGATGCCCATGGCCATCGCGCGGCGTTCCGCTGAAGACGGCGATGATCACGTGTGGCCGGAAATCTCGAACGACGCTCACCACATCGCGCAGTATGGAATCTTTCGGCCAGTGTTTGTAAGTCTCTTCCGCGCTCTTCGAGAAGCCAAAGTCGTACGCACGCGTGAAGTATTGTTTCGCGCCGTCGATTCGACGCGCCGCCAAGAGCTCCTCGGTGCGGATAGCGCCTAACGCCTCGCCGAGCTCGTTACCGATGAGATTCTGTCCGCCGTCACCGCGCGTGAGTGACAGATAGGCAGTCTCGACTTGCCGACCACGGGCGAGCCAAGTAAGAAGTTGCGTATCCTCGTCATCGGGGTGAGCACCGATCATGAGGACCCGCGCATTCACCCCGAGACCACGAACGAGCTCAGCGAGCTCGATGGCGGTGTTGTCTTGCGCGCGAGCCGGTGTTCCCATCAAGAGTGCCGCGGCAACGGCCGCGAGCATGCGCTTAATCATCGGTCGAAAGGTACGAGAACGCGCTAGGGATCACAGGCGCTGCGCGCAACGAAAACTGTCAGAGAAGGATGATGCCACGTGAGTGGCGCCCAGAGTTGCCTAAGATAGCCGAAGCCCTCTAGCGAGGAGGGCCAGCGAGCATCGCTCGCCGGCCCAATCCGGGTAATGCTTGGGCTATTCAATCAGGGGTCAGCGCGCAGCGCCTGCCTTTCGTCGTCCCGATGCCGCGGGCACGGTCAGCACATCCGTGACGATGCGACCTTGCTCCTGGAGGTGGGAGTTGTGGTAGCCTTCGGCCGGCGCCGCGCGCTCAGGTCGCCCGATGTAACGCAGGGGGAGGATCGTACCGATGTCTGCCCGGAGACGCGGCGAGACGTAGCTCCACGCGCCCATGTTCTTCGGCTCTTCCTGCGCCCAGACGACTTCTTCGACACTGCGATATTGATCCACGACCCGCGCGACGTCCTGCGGCCACGGATACAACTCTTCGATGCGCACGATAGCGATCCCCGCTGGGCGCTCGCGCTCGATCAGATCGTAATAGATCCGGCCCGTACAAAAGACGAGGCGACGCACTTCATCCCGGCGACGATCGGCGGTTGGATCATCGATCACCGGCCGGTAATTCCCGGATGCGAGATCTTCCAGCTTTGACGCCGCTGCCGGAAGGCGCAACAACGACTTCGGCTGCATGAGTATGAGTGGTCGCTTCGGCGATCGTAGCGCCTGTCTTCGGAGCACGTGAAAGTACTGCGCCGGAGTCGATGGATACGCGACGATCAGGTTGCCTTCCGCACAGAGCTGCAAGTACCGCTCGAGCCGAGCGCTGGAGTGCTCCGGTCCTTGCCCCTCGTAGCCATGCGGCAACAGTAGTACGAGACCGGAGTCCTGTCCCCATTTTGCGCGATCGGCGGCCAGGAACTGGTCGACAATCGGCTGGGCGACGTTCGCGAAGTCACCAAACTGCGCTTCCCAAAGCACCAAGTCGTTAGGTGCGGCCGTGCTGAACCCGTACTCGAAACCCATGACCGCTGTTTCCGAAAGCGGGCTGTTGAAGATCTCGAACGTACCGCTCGCCTGCGGCAGCTTGGCCAACGGCGTGTATTTCTCGCCGGTGTTCGCGTCATGGAGCACGGCCTGTCGGTGCGAGAATGTACCGCGTTCGGTATCCTGGCCGGTAAGTCTGATGTTGTGGCCATCAGCCAAAAGTGACGCGAACGCTAGGGCTTCGGCATGCCCCCAATCGATGCCGCCATTGTGAATTGCGTCCCGGCGACGCGGCAGTGTGCGCTGGAGCGTTGGATGAAGCTTGAACGTCGATGGCCATTGCAGGAGCTGCTCATTGAGCGCGACGAGTTGCTCCGAACGGACACCGGTCTCACGCGGCTCGACAATCTTCGGCTCCTCGTCCCGCACTGCCGGGTATTCGTCCGTGTCCGCATTCTTCGTTTGCGCGAAGATCTGCTCGAGGGCGTCCGCGACTTCGCGATCCATCGACTGCACGTCGTCCTCAGTCACGACCCGCTCGCGGACGAGGCGTGCCCCCCAGACCTCTCGTGGCGAGGGGTGTACTTTGATCAGGTCGTACAGCTTCGGCTGCGTGAAGCTCGGTTGATCGGCCTCGTTATGCCCATGACGGCGATACCCAACGACGTCGATGAGAAAATCCTTGTGGAATCGCTGCCGATACGCGATCGCCAAACGGACGGCCTGGATGCACGCCTCCGCGTCATCGGCGTTCACGTGGACGACTGGAATCTCGAATCCCTTGGCGAGATCGCTGGCGTAGTAGGTCGAGCGACTCTCGATCGGATCCGTGGTAAAGCCCACCTGGTTATTAGCGATGATGTGCAGCGTACCACCAACGCGGTATCCCACGAGCATTGCGAGATTGAGCGTCTCCGCGACAACGCCTTCTCCTGGAAACGCGGCGTCGCCGTGCACGAGAATTGGCAAGACGCGGGATTCGTCGCGCTCACCGGGAGCGCCTCCCGTAACGCGCTGCTTCGCTCGCGCCGCGCCTTCGAGAACGGGATTGACAAACTCTAAATGACTGGGGTTCGGCGCCAACTCCAACTCCACCGCCCCGACGCTCTCGATGTGTCGCTCGCTGCGATAACCGAGATGATACTTTACATCCCCGCTACCGCTCGCCGAGTTCGTATCGCCATGCTGTCCGAGGAACTCCTCGAAAAGCGCCTGGTACGGCTTGTTGAGAATGTGCGTCAGCACGTTCAACCGGCCACGATGCGCCATCCCGACGACCACCGACCGAGCTCCCGCGTGCGCGCCGCGCTCGATCGCTTCGTCGATCATTGGCACGAGCGCGTCGACGCCCTCGATCGAGAACCGCTTCACATTGACGAACGCCAGCCCGAGAAAACGCTCGAATCCGTCGACCTCGGTGAGCCGCTGCAGGATCGTGCGCTTCTCTTCTGCCGTCAGCGAGGCAGTGATCTGCTTCTCCTCGATCGCGCGACGAAACCAATCACGCTCCGCCTCCTCCTCGAGATGATCGAACTCGAAGCCGATCGTCCCGCAATACAACTCTCGCATGTGCTGCACGACGTCTGCAGCGGTCCCGGTCAGCTGCGTGCTGGTATGTGCATCGGCGAGGGCCGATGCCGGGATCTCTGCAAGATCGTGTTCTGTAATACCGTGAAATTCGGGTCTCAGCTCAGCGGCACCGAGCGGCGGCGAACCCAGTGGATCGAGCTGTACCGCCAGATGTCCGTAGCGCTGGATGGCACCGAGCAGGGCCGCGGCACCAGCCACCTTACGAAGTAGCGATTCGTCGATGGCGCCTACAGCCCGCGACCCGCTCAGCGACTCCGCAAATCGAAAGAACTGGCGCCACGACTCATCAACAGCGCTCGGATCGCGACGAAAGACGTCGTACATCTCGGCGATGTATCCGTCGTTGAACGCACTGGTAATAGGTAAAGAGCTCATGAGATGTTTGATCAGGCTGTCCCGAAATGTAGCCGCACCGGAACGACGTAAGCTCATTCATGACGATCGCCGGAGAGGCATTGCTCCCCGGCGTTTTTGGTCCCAGCCGTACTCCCTCGGTGGCTAGTCTGCGGGCAGGGCGAGCGTAAAAGTAGAACCGGACCCAAGCTCGGACGACACCTCGATGCGCCCTCCCAAAAGCTGCGCGAGTCGTTGCGAGATATAGAGTCCCAGTCCCGTACCGCCATGCCGACGCGTGAGACCGGCATCCACCTGCGAGAATGGCCGGAAGAGACGACCTACATCCTCGGGTGCGATACCCGGGCCCGTATCACTGATCGAGAAGCGCGCCTCGCGGCGCGTCGTGTCGTCGTCACCGCTACCTGGCACATGCGCGTCGCTCAAGCCGACGCACACTTCGCCATGGTCCGTGAACTTCACGGCGTTCCCGGCAAGATTGACGATGATCTGCCGGACCTTGTCGATGTCGCTCGTGAGGCGGATGGGGTCGGATGGCAGCTCGAATCGCAACGTCAATCGCTTCTGACGCGCCAATGGCTCGACGATCGCCGCCGCCGCGCGAACAAGGTCTTCGGCGAGGAACTCCGTAGGCCTAACGACTTCGCGCCCTGCTTCGATACTCGAGAAGGCGAGCACCTCTTCGATCATCACCGTCAGATGATGCGTCACGGAGCGCATGCGCTCGAGCACATCAGTCTGCGGCTCCGAGAGCGGCCCCATTACCTCATCGGCGAGCAACTCCTCGTAACCCGTGAGTGCGGTGAGTGGCGTGCGCAACTCATGAGAGATGGTCGCGAGAAACCGCCCCTTCGCGCGATCCGCCGCGCGCGACTGTTCGAGCAGCTCCGCTTTCCACATCGCGAGCGCGGCATGGTCGGCGATAACGCTCAACCGCTGTGCTTCGTGCGCGGAGAATGGCACTCCGTGCTCGCTCCGCACAACGGTCAGTACGCCGAGCAACGTGTCATGCGCGATGAGCGGCGCCGCGAGCATTGGGCCGATGCGGAGCTCGGGGACGATACGCCCAAGCGGCCGGTCCGACCGCGTGAAATTCTCTACGGAAACGACGCCGCGACTTTGCAGCGCCTCGAGCGCGACCGATCCATCGAGCGGAAAGCGGCGCTGCAAGCCTAACGTCATCGCCCCGCTTGCGGACACGACTTCCCCTTCTGCTCCGGAGCCACGCAGCACGGCCGCGCCGCTCGCATGACACAACTCCGACGCCGCAGCGCAGAGCAACTCGAGCAACGCCGACGAATCCTCTACCGCTGCCATCTCCCGGGCCAATCGCCGCAATGACGCGTTCTCCGCGTGGTGCTCGGTTGCGCCATTGCCCGACAGATCGCGCGTGGGCTCGGCAACCTCGATCACCAAGCGCTCATCAGATGTGCACGTTGCACGGACCCCATAGCGTTCCATTGCCGTGGCCGTGCGCAACTCGAGATCGAAATGCCTCGTCGCACTGTCGACACGCGATGCGCGAAGCAACCGCGCCGACTCTGACTCGGAGAAGATCGGGAACGCGGAGAACAAGTCCCGGCGTACGCATTCAGCATTTGAGCGCCCGAACACGCGCTCCCATTGCTGATTGACTGATTGAATGCGCCAATCGGCACCTACCACCGCGATCGCGCTGGCTAGCGCGTCGAGTACCGCCGCGGCGTCCGTGGACGGCTCACGGGGTGGTAGAGAATCGGCAATGCGCGGGATGACCTTCGAGGTCGTGTCCGTCTCTCGCACGCGCGATCGCTCTCCCGATTCGCTGGACTGACGTCGCTCCTCCGCCGGCCGCCGCGACGCCGCCGACAGGCGGGACGTTTCGTTCACGTCCCGATCATCTCGATTCACGATTACATCCTACTGAGTCACGATGGAATACGCGCCGGGCGCGGTGGCGGCCAGGGCAATGATGCTGGCGAGGTCACACCGGCGCGCCGCCACGACGTGGCCGCGCCTAGCACCTGTAGCGCTTGCTCGCGCTCCAAAGTGGGTAGATACAAGAAGCCCGCGATACCATTCACGTCGAGAAGATGAACTTCTTCCGGCCGACGTGTAAGGCTCACAGCGATGACCGGCAACCGCGACAGGAGCGGATCGCGCTCCCAGCCGTCGAGCGGAATGGTCGCGAGAAGATCATATTCGCAGACCACCGCGTCCGGTTGATATGCCGCCGCGGCATCGATCGCATCGTCGAGCCCGACAACTGCCCGGGTATTCACACCGAGCGCGTCGAAAAAGCGGCACAGATGACTACTCAGAAAAGGATGACGTCCGACGCACAACACACGCATAGTGGGTCAATATACCGCCAACTTCCCACTTTGTTCAGAGGTCGCCGCGACCTGATTGCGTGACCTTTGTCACCTTCCGTACACAGCTCAACTTGCCATCCGACTAGCAGTGTGTGGTTCGGGTTTGTGGTCGGCTTCGTTTTCGTCTTGTTCGGCATGTGTGGCTGCCGGTTCGCGATCGTCGGCGGGGCGCGGCGTCATATCTTGATCGGACAGGCGCATCGACCCATTCCGCTCCGCGGTCGCCGGCAAGGAGAGACGAAAGGCGCTTCCCCGGCCCGGCTCCGACTGCAGGGTGAGGGATCCGCGTAGCAATTCCGCGAGCCTGCGTGAGATCGGAAGACCGAGACCCGTCCCTTCGGTGAGCTGCGTTTTGCCGAGCTGCACGAATTCCTGGAAGATACGCTCTTGGTCGTCGGGAGCGATTCCTTCGCCCTCGTCGATGACCTCGACGATGACACCGTTGTCATCTCGCTTCTGCAGTAACACGCGGATTGGCTTGCCTCTGCCGAACTTGATGGCGTTCGACAAGAGGTTGAGCAGAATCTGCCGCACGCGCCGAGGATCCGAGACGATTTTGATCGATTCTCCGTTGTGTTCGATCTTCAACGTCGACCCGTACTGATCCGCCAGCGGACGCACCGTCACAAAGAGGTCCTCGATAAGGGACGGGAAGCTCACTGGCTGCAAGCGAAGATCGATCTTTCCGGCTTCAATTTTCGATAGGTCGAGCACGTCGTTTACGAGCTCGAGAAGATGCTTCGCCGCTTTGTGCGTGCGCTCGATCCCTTCCCGCTGTTTCTCGTTCAGCGGACCATAAATATTCTCCAGCAGCAGCGTGCTGTAGCCGAGCACGGCGTTGATTGGCGTCCGGAGCTCGTGACTCATCGAGGCGTAAAATCGGCTCCGCGCCGTCATCGCGCGCTCGAGCTCTTGCTGGCGCTCGCTCAACTCATCATTGAGAGCCTTTAACTCACTCATGGTGTTCGCGAGCGAAATCGCTTGCTGCTTGAGCATCTGCTCGTGGCGCACGCGTTCCGAGACGTCGCGGACGATGAGGGTATATGTCGTCTCCCGTGGAGACTTCAGCAGCGACACCGACGCCTCGATAGGAAAGGTCTCGCCATTCGCGCGGCGAGCGGTCAACGCGCGCGCGTTCGCGGCCGCCTCGCTCGATGGGGCGTCGGCGGATGCGCTCGCCGTTTGCACTTCGCCTTCCGCTGATGCGCGAAGCGCCGCGACGGCGGTCTGCTCTTCCGGGAAGAGCCGCGCCACCGGATTGCCTACCGCTTCTGCACTCGGCAGGTGGAACATTCGCTCCGCCGCTGAATTGAAGAGCGTGACCTTCTCCGATTCATCGAAAAGAATGATTGCATCGAGGGCAGAGGTCACGACCTCTCGAAACCGCGCCTGCGATTCCCACAGCTCGCGCATGTGGCGCAGCTCCATCTCGCGGCGCTCGCCCTCGCGAACCAGAGCTTCTTTCGCCGCGACGTTACGCTGTCTCACATAAAGATCAACGAACGCCGCAACCTTCGAGCGGAGGATCTCCGGCTGGAACGGCTTGAAGAGATAATCGACGGCCCCGACCGAATATCCCTCGAAGACGTATGCTTCCTCTTTGCTGATAGCGGTAAGGAAGATGATCGGGATGTACTTCGTGCGCTCACGAGCCTTGATCAGCCGCGCCGTCTCGAAGCCATTCATTCCGGGCATCTGTACGTCGAGAAGGATCAACGCGAAGTCCCGCTCGAGGAGCCGTCGCAGCGCCTCTTCGCCCGATGACGCGCGCACGAGGTGTTGGTGCAGCGGCTCGAGAATCGCTTCGAGGGCGAGCAAGTTCTCTGGTCGGTCGTCGACAATGAGAATGTCGACGCCATCGGCGGCCGATTGTTCGCGCGATGCCATGTCGTTGCCGTTAGGCGCCGCCTGTACGCCCGTCACGCGTTCCTCGACGGTGAGACGTCTTGCTTCGCGTCGCCACCACGATCCGGCCGCGACGAGCGATCATCCTGCTCGCTTCGATCGAGTGAAGCGAGGGTCGCGGCGATTTGCGCGATCGGCTGGACCTGCGCGTCCGGCACACAGCGGATCGCTGATGCCGGCATGGTCGGCGACTCGGCGGTGCTCGGCTCTTGCACGAGCGCCACGCCGCCACGATCGAAGATCCGTCGCAGTCCGCGCGAGCCGTCGGAATTGGCGCCAGTAAGAACGACTCCTATCGTACCGGCGGCATAGGCGTCAGCAGCCGAATAGAACGTCACGTCAATCGATGGTCTGCTGTATCGCACCGGCGGATCTGTCGACAACGTGAAGAATCCGCGGTCCACCAACAGATGGTAGTCTGCGGGAGCCACAAAGAGCGTCCCCTGCTCGATGGGCATCTTGTCTTCTACTTCAGTGACGGCCAACCGAGTCCGCTCCTGAAGAAACGTGCTCAACAAGTAGTGATCGGATTGACGGTGACGATGCTGAATGAGGACACATGGCGTGCGAAAGGTCGCCGGCAGATTTCCCACCAGCTCTCGCAACGCGTTGAGGCCTCCCCAGGACGTGCCAACGACCACGATCGAATGAGCCACGGGTGAATGCCGAAGTGTTTATTTCACTTTCCGGTACATCTTTTCCCGCGCATGAAGCTTCTCGTAGCAAGGCTCGTACTTCGAGAACCGCAACGTCTCTTTCGAGCCGAGCGCCAGAACGCCGAACATCGACAGACTCTCGTAAAACAATGCGTGGACGTGGTCCTGAAGCTCCCGATCGAAGTAAATCAGGACGTTCCGACAGAAGATGACGTTGAATTCCGAGAACGATCGATCCGTGACGAGATTGTGCTGCGAAAAGACGACATTGCGAGTGAGGGTGGGACTAAAAAGCGCCCCGTCATACTTGGCCGTGTAATACTCCGAGAACGACTGCTTGCCACCCGCGCGGATGTAGTTCTCCGTGTACTCCTGCATCCGGTTCAGCGGGAAGATGCCATCCTTGGCTTGCTGCAACACTACATCATTGATGTCAGTCGCGTAAATTCGCGCGCGATCGTACAGCCCTTCTTCGGTCAGCAGGATCGCCATCGAGTACACTTCTTCGCCTGTCGAACAGCCGGCGTGCCAGATTCGAATGAACGGCCACGTCCGTAACAAAGGGATCGCGATCTGGCGAAACGCGAGGTAAAAGCCTGGATCGCGAAACATCGCCGTGACGTTCACCGACAAATCGAGCAGCAGGCGCTCCATCATCTCGGGATCATGAAGCACGCGCGCTTGGAGCTCCGAGATCGTATGCAGCCCTTCTGACTCGATGCGTTTCCACAGGCGACGCCGAATCGACGCGTACGCGTACGAACGGAAATCGAATCCATAATGGCGGAAGATTCCCTCGAGCAACAGCTCGATCTCGAGTCGCTCGAGATCCGAGTTGTACGCAACCGGAGGTCCCGTGAGCGCTTTGCCTGGGGTTACCGGTACAGCCATACCCGCATCAGACTCAGGAGCTGCTCAGTATCTACGGGTTTGGTGATGTAGTCCGATGCGCCCGCCGCGATGCACTTCTCGCGATCGCCTTTCATCGCCTTCGCGGTCAGTGCGATGATCGGCAGATTGCGCAGCTCGGAAATCTGTCGGATCGCGCGCGTCGTCTCGTAGCCGTCCATTTCCGGCATCATCACGTCCATGAGGACGAGATCCACGCCCGGAGTGCTTTTCAACAAATCAATTGCATACTTGCCGTTCTCGGCGAACGATACACGCATACCATGATCCTCGAGCACGCTCGTCAGCGAGAAGATGTTGCGAACATCGTCGTCGACGATGAGCACATGCTTACCAGCGAAGACTGCGTCGGCGTTGTGCAGCCGCTCGAGCATGCGCCGTTTCTGCTCCGGCAGCTTCGCCTCTACCCGGTGCAGGAAGAGCGCCGTCTCATCCAGCAGCCGCTCCGGGCTCTTGACGTCCTTTATGATGATGGTGTCAGCGAACCGTCGCAGCCGCGTCTCTTCGTCCTGTGAGAGCTCCTTACCAGTGTAGATGATGATCGGCAGGTCGCGCATTGCCGGATCACCCTTCACGGTCTCGAGCAGTTGGAAGCCGTCTTGCCCGCCTTTCAGTCCGAGGTCGAGCACCATGCAGTCGTATCGGGTCTGCGACAACTCGTGCAGTGCTTCTTCGGCGGTCGCGACCGCCGTGATCTCGACGTCCTCATGCGCGATGAGATCGATCATCGCCGCGCGCTGCGTATCATCATCCTCGACGACGAGCAATCGCTTCACTTGCTGATCGATGAAATGCGAGATGCGATTGAAGGAATCGTCGAGCGCTTCCTTCGTCACTGGTTTTTCTAGATACGCGATGGCGCCTGCCTTCATGGCCTGCTGCCGTTCACGAATCCCCGTGATGATGTGCACGGGAATGTGCCGCGTATCGGGATGATGCTTGAGCCGATCGAGCACTGCCCAGCCGTCGATTCCCGGCATGTCGATGTCGAGCGTGATCGCATCCGGCCGGAATGCATGCGCCAACTGCAGGCCTGCTTCGCCATCATGGCCCACGATTCCCTTGAAGCCCTTGTCGCGCGCCAGATCGAGCAGGATGTGAGCGAAGTTGGCGTCATCCTCGATGATCAGCACAACCCGATCACCAGGCTGTAGATCATCGCGGTCGTCCTCGAATCCATGCGGCCGCGGCAAGTCTTCCATAGGCGGCGCAATCGTATCCAATCCGACGTCGCTGCTGCTCTCCTGCTCCGTCCCGATCGACGAGAGATCCGGCAAACTCCAACTATCCGAGATCGCCGTGGAACCATTCGATCCAGACTGTGCTCCGGCCTGCTGCTGAGACGGCGTCGTTTGCTGCGACGTCGTGGACGAAGCATTGCTACCCGCCAGCGCCGGTGTTGGACGCGACGGCCGAGGCGGTGGACTCGAACCGCGCGAGGAACCCCCCTCCCGCGCACCACCACGCGTCACGCGATCCGAAGCGGACATGCCCTGGCCGGGCGCGCGCAGCCGCTCGGGCCGTGGTGTCGACGTCAGCTCATCCTCGCTGCGATGCACCGTTTCCTGATAGTGCACGGGCAGAAACAGCGTGAAGGAACTTCCCTGCCCGGGCGTACTCTCCACATGGATCTCACCGCCAAGGAGCCGAGCGATCTCGCGACTGATGGAAAGGCCGAGGCCCGTACCACCGTATTTCCTGCTCGTGGTACCGTCCGCCTGCTGGAAGGCTTCGAAGATCAACTGCTGCTTATCGCGCGGGATACCAATACCCGTGTCCTTCACTGAGAAGGCGATCACATCGTCGGCCCGATCAAGCGAACGCGCGGCGAATCGACGCCCCTTGTCGGCGCGCCGAATACCCAGTGTTACGCCGCCCTTTTCAGTGAACTTGAACGCGTTCGACAGGAGATTCTTAAGAACTTGTTGAAGCCGCTGTCCATCGGTGTAGATCGGCGATGGCGCGTCCTGGGCTATGTCCAACTGGAAGTTGAGACTCTTCTGCTCGGCCACCGGCCGGAATGTACGCTCCACGAAGTCGGTGATGTCGCGGACCGTTACGTCCGTCGGATTCACCTCCATCTTTCCAGCTTCGACCTTGGACAGATCGAGAATGTCATTGATCAGGTTCAGCAAGTCCGTACCGGACGAGTAGATCGTCTGTGCGAACTCGACCTGTTTGTTGGTGAGGTTCTTGTCCTTATTCTCCGTGAGGAGCTTGGCGAGGATGAGTAGCGAGTTGAGGGGCGTGCGCAGCTCGTGGCTCATATTGGCCAGGAACTCACTCTTGTATTTCGAGCTGAGCGCCAGCTGCTGCGCCTTCTCCTCGAGCGCCTGACGAGCCGATTCGACCTCGCGATTTTTCTGTTCGACCTTCGCGTTTTGTTCCGCCAGCAGGCTGGCCTTTTCTTCCAGCTCCTCGTTGACCTGCTGCAATTCCTCTTGCTGCTCTTTGAGCAGCTCCTCTGACTGCCGCAGCGTGCGCGCCTGCGCCTCGAGCTCGGTGTTCGAGCGCTTCAGCTCTTCCTGCTGTTGCTGCAGCTCCTTCGACTGGCTCTGCAGCTCTTGCGTGAGCTTCTGCGACTGTTCGAGGAGCTCCTCGGTGCGCATGTTCGCCTGAATCATGTTCAGCACGACGCCGATCGACTCGGCCAGCTGATCCAGGAAGGTTTGGTGGATCGCACTGAAGGGCAGGAAGCTCGCGAGCTCGATAACAGCCTTGACGTCGCCCTCGAACAGAATTGGGAGGACGATGATGTTCCGCGGTGGCGCTTCCCCTAGACCCGACGTGATCTGGATGTAGTCGTCAGGCACGTTTGTGAGGAGAATCGGCTGCTTCTCCAACGCTGCCTGTCCAACGAGCCCCTCGCCGATGCCGAATCGGTTGCTTACGCTCTTTCGTGCCCGATACGCGTAGCTCGCGATCAGCTTCAACATCGGCGAGCTGGTTTCGCCTTCCTGAATGAAGAAGGCGCCATGATGCGCTGACACGAGTGGTGTCAGCTCACTCATGATGAGGCGCGAAACGGACTCGAGATCCTTCTGGCCCTGCATCATGCGCGAGAACTTCGCCAGGTTGGTCTTCAGCCAGTCCTGCTCCTGGTTGCGCTCTGTCGTCTCTCGCAGGTTGCCGATCATCTGGTTGATGTTCTGCTTGAGCTCATCGAGCTCCCCCTGCGCCTCCACGGTGATCTGCCTCGTTAGGTCGCCCTTCGTCACCGCAGTCGCCACGTCGGCGATGTTGCGCACCTGGACGGTGAGCGAGTTCGCCATCGCGTTCACGCTGTCGGTGAGCGCCTTCCACGTCCCAGCGACACCGGGCACCTCTGCTTGCCCACCGAGCTTTCCTTCCGTACCGACCTCTTTCGCGACCCTCGTCACCTCGTCGGCGAAGACGCGAAGTCGATCGACCATATTGTTGATCGTATTCTTGAGGTTGAGCACCTCACCTTGCGCTTCGACCGTGATCTTCTGACTCAGGTCGCCGTTCGCGATAGCGGTCGACACATCCGCGATGTTTCGCACCTGGCCCGTGAGGTTCGAGGCCATCGCGTTCACGTTGTCCGTGAGATCGCGCCAGACGCCGCCCGCACCCGGGACCTTCGCCTGTCCGCCCAGCTTCCCTTCGGTGCCGACCTCACGCGCGACGCGCGTCACCTCGCTGGCGAAGGCGTTGAGCTGATCGACCATTGTGTTGATCGTATTCTTCAGCTCGAGGATCTCTCCCCGTACCTCCACGGTGATCTTCCGCGATAGATCGCCGCGCGCTACCGCTGTCGTGACATCCGCGATGTTACGCACCTGCACCGTTAGGTTGCCCGCCATCGCGTTCACGTTGTCAGTCAGATCCTTCCATGTGCCGCCGACACCGGGCACGCTCGCCTGACCACCGAGTCGACCTTCCGTTCCGACTTCTTTCGCGACTCGGGTTACCTCGTCCGCAAAGATGCGAAGCTTCTCCACCATCGCGTTGATGGTGTCCTTGAGGTCGAGCATTTCACCCCGGACCTCAACGGTGATCTTCTGAGATAGATCGCCGTTCGCGACGGCCGTCGTCACCAAGGCAACGTTACGAACCTGATTCGTCAGGTTCGCGGCCATGAAATTCACGTTGTCCGTCAGGTCCTTCCACGTGCCGCTTACGCCCTGCACGCTGGCCTGGCCGCCAAGAATTCCTTCTGTACCCACTTCGCGTGCCACGCGGGTCACTTCACTGGCGAAGGCGGACAGCTGATCCACCATCGTGTTGATGGTGTCCTTGAGCGCGAGGACTTCGCCCTTCGCTTCGACCGTGATCTTCCTCGATAGATCGCCCTTCGCCACGGCGGTCGTCACGTCGGCAATGTTACGGACCTGAATCGTCAGGTTGTTCGCCATGCCGTTCACGTTCTCGGTGAGGCTCTTCCACGTGCCGGCAACACCTGGCACGTTTGCTTGACCTCCGAGTACGCCTTCGGTCCCCACCTCGCGCGCAACGCGGATGACCTCTCCCGCAAAGGCGTTGAGCTGGTCGACCATCCGGTTGACGACGTCCTTGATTTGCAGGATCTCTCCCCGCGCCTCGACGGTGATCTTCCTCGTTAGGTCACCGTTCGCGATGGCGGTAGCGACCGCGCTCACGTCGCGTAGCTGCACCGTGAGGTTCGCCGCCATGCCGTTCACGTTTTCCGTGAGATCACGCCACGTGCCCGCGACGCCCTCCACGCGCGCCTGACCACCAAGCTTTCCTTCTGTACCAACTTCCTTGGCGACGCGCGTCACTTCGCTCGCAAACGCATTGAGTTGATCCACCATCGTGTTGATGGTGTTCTTGAGCTCCAATACTTCGCCTTGCGCGTTCACGGTGATCTTGCGCGATAGATCGCCCTTGGCGACCGCCGTCGTGACGTCGGCGATGTTGCGCACCTGTCCAGTGAGGTTGGCCGCCATCGCGTTCACATTTTCGGTCAAGCTTTTCCACGTTCCCGCTACACCAGGCACATTCGCCTGGCCACCGAGAATTCCTTCTGTCCCTACTTCCTTCGCGACACGCGTGACCTCGTCCGCGAAGATGCGCAGACGATCCACCATGTCGTTGATCGTATTCTTGAGCTCCGAAACCTCGCCTTTTGCTTCGACCGTGATCTTCTGGGACAGATCGCCGTTCGCGACGGCCGTCGTTACAAGAGCAATGTTACGAACCTGATTCGTCAGGTTCGCGGCCATGAAATTCACGTTGTCCGTCAGGTCCTTCCACGTGCCGCTTACGCCCTGCACGCTGGCCTGGCCACCCAGAATGCCTTCCGTACCCACCTCGCGCGCCACACGCGTGACCTCGGCCGCGAACGAGGAGAGCTGATCGACCATGATGTTGATCGTGTTCTTCAGCTCGAGGACTTCGCCTTTCGCTTCGACCGTGATCTTCTGTGAGAGATCGCCGTTCGCCACCGCTGTGGTTACAAGAGCGATGTTGCGTACCTGCCCCGTCAGGTTCGACGCCATCGCGTTCACGGAATCCGTGAGATCTTTCCACGTCCCGCTCACACCTTGAACGTTCGCTTGTCCCCCGAGGACGCCTTCGGTTCCGACTTCGCGCGCAACGCGTGTCACCTCGCTCGCGAACGCGTTCAGCTGATCGACCATCCGGTTGACGGTCGATCCAATGCGGAAGAACTCGCCTTGTACCTGCTTTCCGTCGATCTCGAGCTCCACCTTCTGCGACAGATCACCCTCCGCGACCGCCTTGATCACTCTCGCGACTTCTGAAGTGGGCTGCACGAGATCGGTGATCAGGCTGTTCACCGAATCGACGGCAAGGGACCACTGGCCGGCAGCCGGACCGATCGACGCGCGATCACGCATCTTGCCCTCACGCCCAACTGAGCTCGCGATGCGAACGATTTCATCAGTCAGTCGATTGTGGCGCTGCGCCACGCTGTTGAACGCCGATGTGAGCTCCGCCATCAGCGGATCCCCATCAGGCTCCAGACGCATCGAGAAATCGCCGGCGTCCATAGCCCGAAGACCAGCGAGCAGTCGCGTCAAAGCGCGTTCTCGAGAAGAGCGCCGTTCCAGCCGTTCGCCCCGGCGCTCCGGCGCTTCGCGTTGAAGCGCGATATCGCCGTTCGTCTCGTCAGTCACCGTGGCGGAGCGATCCGCCGGCCGACGCCGCGCACTCGGGCGTCGCCGGCCGCGCTTCCCATTGCCACTGCGCTGCTCGGATTCTTGATCTTGCTCGTCGAGATGATCAGGTCGTTCGCCGACTCCCACGGTCAGCTCCTGGCGAATTGAGTAATGAAGGCTCCGACCGTCGAAGGTGAGGCGACGGGCGGGAATGTTGCCGGTCACGATGCGCGAGATGGCCCGGCTTCGCGCAGCGCTTCTTTAACGTGAGCGTCGCGCGATCCCGGGCGTTCCACTGTTCTTCAAGACTGATGCCGGACTCAGGCACTCTTCACCGGAGTGATCTCGCGTGAAAGTGAGGCCGAGCGCGCGTAGTGAACCTGTACGGATCCGCAAGAAGCGGGCGAGTCTGGCCGCAGTCCGCCGCTGCCAGGCTTTCCGTTGGGGCTGTGGGAGTTAGCTACTCCGAACCCGCTTTGCCGACGCGCGAGGAGTCTTCAATACTCTCACCGGAATTCCTCCATTCCTGGTGCTGAGCCGGTTCTCCAGCCGCAATCGCAATTCGCGCTCGAGGCGCTGGTTGGCCGACAGCACCGTCAGCCCCCATCCCGGACACTTCGATCGCACCACTTGGCCAAGGCGCGCGTACAGGTCGCGTAACCGATCGGCCTCGCCAACGCGAACGCCGTAGGGGGGATTGGTGACAATCTGCCCCGTTTCGGTAGCGCAATCCTCGATCGCCGAGAGCGCGCGCAGGGACAGCTCGATGTCGGCACTCACACCAGCACGCTCGGCATTCGCCCGCGCGGCCTCGATCGCGCCAGCATCCCTATCGGATCCTTTGATCGAAACCGGCGATCGAGGAAGCGCTCTGCTTTCTGCCTCCGCGCGAAGCTGTTCCCACATCGCCACGTCAAAGCTAGGCCATTCCTGAAATGCGAACGATCGACGTCTTCCCGGCGCGATGCGTCGTGCGATGAGTGCCGCCTCGATTGGAATGGTGCCGGACCCACACATGGGATCGAGGAGTGGGGTGCTCCCATCCCATTCGCTGGCGAGGAGCATTGCGGCCGCGAGAGTCTCGCGCATCGGCGCTTTCGCGACAGCCTGCCGGTATCCGCGTAAGTGCAGGAGGGCGCCAGAGCTATCCGCGCTGATCGTGAATTCATCGTGGAATGCGCGGACCACGAATAATTGTGCCGGTGTAGCGGCATCTTCCTCGTCCTCGATCTCCGCTGCCGCCTCGACCACGATCGATCGGCCAAGCCGGTGCCTGAGCGCTTCACCCAGGCGTTGCTCGATCGCTCCGGTGTGATAGAGCCGCGACTTCTTACTCGTGACGCGAAATCGCACGGCGGCATCGGTCCTTAAAAAATGCTCCCACGGCACTGCGCGAGCGAGCCGCTCGAGCTCGTAGAATGCCTGCGCACGAAACGAGGCGACTCGGACGATGACTCGGCTCGCCGTCCGGAGCCAGAGGTTCGCTCGGGCGACCGTCTCGAGCCCGCCCTGAAAGCTCACACCGCCGGCGTCCACGTTAGGCACGATATCGAGCGCGCGGAGCTCCGTCGCGACAAGCGGTTCCAGGCCAGGAGCTGCCGCGGCGAACGCTTTGAGCCGCGTTGCGGCGCTACTTCGCGTCGCCGAGCGGCTCGGATTGCGGCGTGCTGGCACGGGCGAGGCTTGTGTTCGGCCGCACTTTCACTCGGCGTGGCGGCTGCCGCAATCGCAACGGTCCAACGTAGCGGACCCACAATCGAAATCCGAGCAACAGCGCGAAAACCAAGAGATAAATCAACGGAAAGAGAGTGTCCTTCTTTACTGCCCAGAGGTAGTGGACGGTGCCGGTAATAGCGCACACATAGATAGCGCGGTGCAGCCTGGCCCAGCGCGCACCGCCCAGCCTACGCACCGAAGCATTCGTGGATGTCAGGGCAAGAGGGAGCAGCAGGAGGAACGTCAGCATGCCGATCAGTATGTACTTATGCTTGACGATCTCACCCGCCATCGAGCGCCAATCGAAGAACCAGTCCACCCCCACCCACATGCTGAGATGCACGCATCCGTAGAAGAACGTGAACAGCCCGAGCATCCGTCGATACTTCGCAAGGGCACCGACTCCGAGCAGTTCACGCACCGGTGTCACCGCGAGCGTAATGGCGAGGAACCGAAGCGTCCAAAGGCCGGTGTATATCTCCGCCTCGGTAATCGGATTCGCGCCTAACGCCTCGGGCCTATCGTGGGTCACGCCCCAGAACTTCCACGCCAGCAGTGCCGCGGGAATGAGACAGAGGAGGAACGCGATGGGCTTAAAGCGGCGGAGCACGATCACGTCCTCGCAACGGCGTAGGCCCCTTCAATAGTTTGCACGCAGATCCATACCCGCGTACATGCTGGCAACTTTGTCGGCGTATCCGTTGAACATGAGAGTTTGACGTCGACGAAATTCGCCAATGCGCCGTTCGGTGGCTTGTGACCAGCGCGGATGATCGACCTCGGGGTTCACGTTTGCGTAGAAGCCGTATTCGTTGCCCGCCGCGATATTCCATGTCGTCGGCGGCTGCTTGTCCACGAAGGCGATTCTTACGATGGATTTGATACCCTTGAAGCCGTACTTCCACGGTACAATGAGCCGGATGGGCGCGCCGTCCTGATTCGGCAGGGGCTTTCCATAGAGTCCGGTGGCCATAAGCGTGAGGTCGTTCATCGCCTCGTCCATTCGCAGCCCCTCGACATAGGGCCAGGGTAGAACGGGCCGCCGCTGACCTGGCATCTCACCGGGTCGCATCACTGTGGTAAACGCGACGTACTTCGCGGACGGCTGTGGCTCGAATCGTTTGATCATGTCGCCGAGGGGAATACCCTGCCAGGGAATAACCATCGACCATGCCTCGACACAACGCAGGCGGTATGTGCGGTCCACGGCCTTGTTTGGCTTGACCAGATCCTCGAAATGGTAGTCGCCCGGCTTCTTGCAAAGCCCTTCCACCCGGACGGTCCACGGTTGGGGGTGAAAGCTGCCGGAATTTTCTTTCGGATCTTCTTTGTCAGTGCCGAACTCGTAGAAGTTGTTGTACGAGGTGATTTGCTCGTAACTGTTCAGCTTGTCCTCCGGCACTTGGCCTAAGGACGCTGGGTTGAGCCCACTCGCTGACCCGCTCTTCCCTTCTGCTTCGGAGTTGCAACCGAGGAGCGCTATGCCCGACGTGCCAATGACCCCGGCCGCGACGAGGAAACGCCGCCGATTGATGTAAAGCTTCTCGTCCGTGATCTCCGACGACTTGATGTCGTCCGGCCGCTTGATCCACATGGAATGATCTTCCTCCCGCTCGCTCTCGCGAGCCCTGTTCGATTCTCGGAAAATACTGCGGTCGGCTCGGCGTGGTTCCCGCCATCTAGCAGTCTGGCAGAAAGCGGGCGGCCCGTCTGCCAAGGCTGCAACGTCGCCTCGGAATCGCTTGTCAGTCTGGCCGATGCGCTCGGCACGTGCGCTGCCTTCCCGCGAGAGGCCAACACACGCGCTGTGCGTTGGCCCGGCGACCAATGATCAACACTTGTCCGCCAACTGGCGGGAGGCACCAACCAACCAACTCGGAGGAGACTCACATGCTGACCACCCGTTCTCTCAATTCGACGCTCGATCGGATGATGTCACTCAATAGGGTCTTAGACCATGCGATGAATGGCTCCTGGGCCGGCGATTCTGCCAACCGGGTGTGGGTTCCTGCACTCGACATCGTGGAGAAGCGGGACGCCTACATCGTCGTCGCTGAGCTCCCGGGCGTGAGTCAGTCCGACGTAGAGCTGAGCTTCGAGCAGAATGTTTTGACCATTCGTGGGCGGAAGAGCCAGTCACTGGATTTGGCCACGGACGGCGAGCTTCGGGTCTATACATCGGAACGCGTGGCAGGCACTTTCGAGCGGGCCATCCGCCTTCCCGAGTTTGTCGACAGCGAGGGCATCGGCGCTGAGCTGCGCGACGGATTGCTGACTGTCACGATTCCCAAGGCCGTTGCCGCTCAGGCGCGGAAGATCGAAATCAAGCCGGCAGCGCAGCCGCACCAACTGAACGGCTGATTCGACCCCGAGCGAGCCTTGCCTAACGATCCAGTGGAAATATTACCCGACTGATCCGTTAGGCAACGGCTCAGCACGGTGGCCCACGGGTCGAAGATTGTCGCCGTACCCGGAACGGTTCGTGCCCAAGATGTTTTCATGTCGAATACATCTCGGGCCCACGCTCGCGAGGTACTCATCGCGCGCTTTGGCCACCGTAATTTTCAGAAAGGCCAGTGGGAACCGATCAAAGCGGCGCTTGCGGGCAATGACGCGCTCGTCGTCATGCCAACGGGAAGCGGTAAGTCCCTGATCTATCAATTGCCTGCGTTGATGCTCGAGGGACTGACTGTCGTCGTTAGTCCGCTCATTGCGCTCATGAAGGACCAGCAAGACAAGCTCACCGCCTGTGGCGTCGATGCGCTTGCGATGCATTCGCATCTCACGGAGTCCGAGACCCGCGACCTCGAGCAGCGCGTGCTGGATGGCAAAGGCGAGATTCTGTATCTCACGCCCGAGCGCTTCAAGGACCGCGATTTCTTCGAGCGGCTCTTGTCGAGAACCGTCAGCCTTTTCGTCGTCGACGAGGCGCACTGCGTCAGTCAGTGGGGCCACGACTTTCGTCCTGATTATTTGATGCTCGGCTCGATCGTCAAGCGCTTGGGTCGTCCGCCGATACTCGCGCTCACCGCGACGGCCACCGACGAAGTGCGTCGTGACATTGCGCGGCAGCTCGGCATGCATGACCCCGTCATTACGATCACTGGATTCGCTCGGCCCAATCTGCGCTTCGAGGTACAGCGCACGGTGAACCAGCGCGAGAAGGACGTCGCCTTGCGCCACATTTTGCGCGACACGCCGGGTGTTGGAATCGTGTATGTCGCCACTGTGAGGGAAGCCGAGCGACTTCACGAAGAGCTTCGTACGGAGCTTCCGATCGGGCTGTATCACGGCAAGATGGCGGCAGGCGATCGAAAGGACATGCAAAACAAGTTCATGGCCGATCAGTTCAAGGCAATCATCGCAACGAACGCGTTCGGCCTTGGCATCGACAAGAGTGATATCCGCTTCGTCATCCACTATCACTTTCCCGGAAGCGTCGAGTCCTACTATCAAGAAGCGGGTCGCGCCGGTCGAGATGGCGATCCCGCCACGTGCACCATCCTCTACCGCGTAGAGGACAGTCGCGTGCAATCGTATTTCCTGGGCGGCAAATATCCCGACGTCGAGGAGGCCGCCCGCGTGGCCATCACGCTCGAGCAAATCCCGCTGCGAGAGCAGGTGCACCTCGACGACCTTGCTGATAAATCCGGAGTACCGCGGCGGAAAGTCCGCATCGTGCTCGTACTCCTCAAGCGACATGGGCTTGTGCGCGAATACCGCGGCGGGAGTTGGGAACGGTTGTCGACGGAGCGACTGACCTCTATCGATCTGAGCGCAGATCTCACGGATTACGAAGCACGCCGAATGCAGGATCGCGCCAAGCTCCGCGCCATGGTGCAGTACTGCCAGACCGCGCAATGCCGCACCCGATTCATCCTCGACTACTTCGGCGAGGACGTAGAGACGGAGTGGGAGTGCGCGAACTGCGATGCGTGCGACGCTATGTCGAAATGGCGAGTGCGACGAAGAGAAGAGGCGGTTGGGGTGTAGCCGCGCCGTCGCATCGGGCGTAGGCTTGGGTGAGTCAGCGAGTGGCGCTGACACTCACCGCACTCTCTCGACATGATCGCCGATCAGTTCCTGGATCGAGTTTTCTATCACAACTCCATGCGCCAATGGGCAATCGCGTTAGCGGTTGCCCTCGTCGCATTTCTCGCGCTCTTACTCGTCCGGTTCATTCTCGTTGGGCGGCTCGCTGCCGCCGCGAAACGAACGAGCACGGAAATCGACGATTTTCTGGTCGAGTTGGTCGCGCGAACGCGGCCATATTTTCTTTCCGCGACGGCTCTCGTCTTTGGTTCACGTTTTCTCGTATTGCCGCCAACCACGGACCATTATTTCGATGCGGCATTCGCCCTCGTGCTTCTCGTTCAATGTGGGCTCTGGGGCGCGGGCGCGGTCGATCTGTGGATCCATCGTCGAAGCGGGGTGCGCACCGCGCATCATGACGTCGCCGGGGTCACGACGATGCGTGCGCTCGGCATCGCGGCAAAGCTCGTGCTCTGGTCGATCGTTTTCATCACGGCGCTCGACAAGTTCGGCGTCAACGTCACGACGCTCGTCACCGGTCTCGGCATTGGCGGTGTCGCCATTGCGCTTGCCGTACAAAACGTTCTCGGCGATCTCTTCGCCGCACTCTCGATCGTGTTCGACAAGCCGTTCGATGTCGGTGACGCCATTGCCGTCGATCAGGCGCAAGGAACGGTCGAACGGATCGGGCTCAAGACCACGCGGCTGCGCAGCGTCAGCGGTGAGCAAATCATCATCTCGAACAGTGAGCTGCTCAAGAGCCGTATCAGGAACTACAAGCGGCAGCTCGATCGCCGGGTCGCGTTCAATACCGACGTCACGTACGATACGCCTCTCGAAGTTCTCGCGCGGATCCCGGGAATGATCCGCGAGGTAATCTCCGCGCAGCAACCAGTGCGCTTCGATCGCAGCCATTTCACGCAATACACCGATTCGGCGCTACGTATCGAAACCGTATACTACGTACTCGACGCGGACTACACGCGCTACCTCGATATTCAGCAAACTATCAATCTCGAGCTGATGCGCCGGTTCGCCTCGGAGCACATCGAGTTTGCCTTCCCGACGCGGACGATCATTCTCGAGGGCGACGGGGCCCGAGCCGACGCACCCCCCACCACGCCGCTTCGCTCATCACCCTCCGCTCAGAGTAGTGAGCGAATCCAACCGCCGTCGACGGCGATCGACTGACCAGTGATATACCCTGCCTGCTCCGACGCGAGGAACGCGGCGAGGGCAGCGAACTCCTGCGGCTCACCAAGCCGCCGCATCGGAATTTGCGCCTCGATCCGACGCGCGACGTCCTCGGCGGTGACTCCTTCACGCGCGGCAGTCGCGGCATTCAGCTGTTCGACGCGCTCTGTCCTGGTATAGCCGGGAAGCAAATTGTTGACAGTCACCCCGTAACGCGCCACCTCGTTCGCGAGGGTTCGCGCAAAGCCGGTAACCGCCGCGCGGATGCTATTGGAGAGCATCAGTCCATCCACCGGCTGCTTCACCGCGATCGAGGTGACGTTGAGAATGCGGCCCCAACGGCGCTCCTTCATTGCCGGTAATACCAGGCGCGTTAGCTCTACCGCGCTGCGCAGGGTGAGCTCCACGGCCCGCTGCCACACTGCCCACTCGTGGGACTCGAAGGGGCCCGAAGGAGGGCCCCCGGCATTGGTGACGAGAATGTCGACGTGACCGAATCGATCGCGGGCGTGCTGCCACGCGCGCACGATGCCTTCCTCCGTTGCGACGTCGGCGGCGACCATGTCGACGTCCACGCCGGTCGCTTTGGCGATTGCCGCACCAGCCTCTTCGAGCGTAGCTTCGCCACGCGCACAAATTACCAGCGACGTCCCTTCCGCCGCGAGCGCCTCGGCAATGGCGCGACCGAGTCCGCGGCTGGCGGCCGTAACGAGCGCGGTTTTCCCGCGAAGTCCAAGATCCATAGACGCCTAACGGGAAAAGCCGTTCACTTTCGTAAGTATGAGTCTGTTTTGTTCAGCCAGTCCTGGCGCGGCGGAGAAAAAACGTCGACATCGAGCGTGTCCTCCAACGCCTCGGCCTTGTGCGGGAGATTCGAGGGAATGTGCAATACCTCCCCGGCACGGACGACCACTTCTTCTTTCTCGTCGTCGCCGATCCAAAAGCGCAGCGCACCCTCGAGAATGTACGTGAATTGCTCGTTCTCGTGCGTGTGTTTCGGAACAACGCATCCCTGTTTGAGGTAGACGTGCGCGAGCATCATGCGATCGCCAGTAATCAGGCGTCGATCCAACATCGCGGATACTTTTTCGCGGGGCATTTCCTCCCACCGATACCAGGTGACGGAACGGTCCTGCGCGGCACGATCGGTTCGAGAAGGGCTCGGCATGAAGAAACTCTAAATGGCTGGTCGGCCTGCGAGCGCGAATACCTAGGCTTGATAAGCGATAACGGATCGGGCCGCCGATGGCTACTGCGGTCACCTGCGAAGGCTACCAAGCTCCGCCAAAACCGGGCACACGTACACATTCGACGAGAACGGTCTTGACGCATCGCGTCGCGCGGTAAACATTCGTTGTCTGTCAGCGCTCGAAGCGCCCCCACCGCGCGCGATACCCGGCCATGATGATGCAACACGAGACGGGCCCGATGCCGCCTAACGCGCTCGCCCAGGAGACGGTGGACGCCATGCGTCGCGCCCTTCAGCGTTACGCACGTTCACCGGCATCGGATCCTGCGCCCGACCTTGGTATGGCGCTTCATGCGCTGGCTCGCGAAGCCCGGCTCAAGCACGTCCCTCCGGAACAGCTGCTCGTCACCTTGAAAAGCGTTTGGCAGCAGTTGCCCGAGGTCGAAAACGCCCGGGATTATACAGAACAGACGCGCGTCCTGCAGCGAGTCGTGACCATCTGCATCAAGGAATACTTCGCAGACCGATGACCGCTCACTTACGTGAGCTGTGCATCGAGCTCGATCGGTACGTTGCCCTTCATCACCTGTGAGATGGGGCACGTCTCCTTCGTCGTCTCGGCGATCTGACGAAATTGTGCTGCGTCCATCTTCGGTACCACTGCGCGGACTTCGAGGCGCATCTTGGTCACCTTGAAGCCCTCGCCGACCTTTTCGATCGTGCAGTGTGCCGTGGTATCGACACTCGTTGCCGGTGTGCCGCCACGTTCCAAGCCAGCGCTGAGCGCCATGCTGAAGCAAGCGGCCTCCGCGGCGGCTAATAGCTCTTCGGGATTCGATCCGGTCGCATTCTCGAATCGAGAGCCAAAGGAGTACGCGCCGCCGAGACCACTCTGTCCCTTGAAGCTTCCATTTCCACCGCGGAGGCCACCCTTCCAGCTTGCGCTTGCCGTTCTCGTTGGCATGACTTCAGATCTCCGGTGACTAATGGTGTGCGTTGACTCGACAAATCGAGACGCGCGGGTCGCGCTTCGGCTGTCTGCAGAATAATCACTATTGCCCGGGCCGCACGGGTCGCGAACATACTCCCATGTGCTTGACGAGGGCCACCGCAACTGTATCTGACTCGAATGACCGACGGCAACACATCAGCTGGCTCCGCTCCACTTCCGCCATCCATCGCACGAGTCCTCCGCTATTTCCAGGCGCTCGGCCGCGAGGAGAAGATGCAAGCGCTCGTAGCCTATTCGAAAAAGCTCGAGCCGGTCCCTGAGCGCTTTCGCGAGCTTGACGCGAATGCCTTCGCCGTTCCCGAGTGCCAAACACGAGTCGATCTTTTTCCGGAATTTCACGACGGGAAGATGCACTACTATGCCGAACTGAACGCGCGGCAGTCGCCGACGATTGCTGCCTTCCTAGCAATTCTTTTCTCTGCCATCAACGATCAACCCCCGTCGACGGCGCTCGCGATCCCGGATGACTTCGTTCGTCAGGTGATGGAAGGGATCGGACTCGCGGGGCGGGAAGTTGGATTGAGCGCGATGCTGCTTCGGGTCAAGCGGTACGCACAGCAAGCAGCGGCTGCCGCTGCCTAACGACACAGCGGGTAACCTCGGGACCACCAACAAAGGAGCGAACAGCTATGCCATCTCCGGCGCAAAGCTATGCGAACCACCGGCGATTCTTCCCACTGTTCCACTTCTTTGCCTATCCGATCGTCGCTCTGAATGTTCTGGTCATTTTCGCGCAGCTGGTGCGGCGGCCCACGCTTGGAGGACTCTGGCCTCTTATCTTTGCCATTGGCGTTGCCGCCGGATTTCTCGCCTGTCGAGCGTCGATCCTCACGGTTCAAGACCGCCTTATCGGACTCGAGATGCGTTTGCGGCTCGCCGCCGTGCTTCCGCCTGAGCTGTGCATTCGCATCCCGGAACTTCGCTTGCGGCATCTCGTTGGCCTTCGGTTCGCCGGTGACGCTGAGCTGCCACTCCTCGTGCAACGCTGCCTCGCCGGTGAGCTGCGAACTGCCGATCAGGTCAAACGCGAGATTCGCCAATGGCGCGCCGATTTTGTGCGTGCGTGATCGTACCCAGTCGGCCGCGTGATCGGCGCGCGGGCCGTAGTAAATTTCGTCTCGATTGCTCGAAAGGTCCCACGCATTCGCCCCGGATGATTTTTTGTCTCTGTATGGCACTCGTTAGGTTCCAACGGGTCTCTCGCCCGGTTGGCCCGTGACGGAGGCAGAGCTCGAGGAGCTACTTTCGACACCACGGCCCGAAACTGTCGAGGCTCTGCGTCAATGCCCCGGCGACATCGTCGTGCTCGGAGCTGGCGGCAAGATGGGCCCAACCGTAGCGCGCATGGCTGCGCGGGCAGCAAACCAAGTCGGTGATGGCCGTCGGGTGTATGCGGTCTCACGGTTCACGGCAAACGATGTCGTGCGCCCACTCGGCGCGGCCGGTGTCGAGACCATCGTCTGCGATCTCCTCGATCGTGAAGGCGTGGCGCGCTTACCTGACGCGCCGAACGTAATCTTCATGGCAGGGCAGAAATTCGGCACAAGCGACGCGCCCGCAACAACATGGGCAATGAATACCATCGTGCCCGCGATTTGCGCGGAGCGATATCGTGCCGCGCGCGTTGTCGTGTTTTCGACCGGTAATGTCTATCCACTCACGCCCGTGGCAAATGGTGGCGCGCGTGAGAGCGACACCGTGGATCCTGTCGGTGAGTACGCCAACTCAGCGCTTGGTCGTGAGCGCGTTTTCGAGTTTTACTCCGCGAGGAACCGGACTCCGGTTGCGATCATTCGGCTCAATTACGCCATCGACCTTCGTTACGGTGTGCTTGCGGATATCGGGCTGCGCGTGTGGCGAGAAGAGGCCGTGCCGCTGGCGATGGGTCATGTGAACGTCATTTGGCAGGGCGACGCGTGTCGTATTGCCATCGAGGCACTCCTCCACACCGCGACGCCGCCTTTCGTGGTGAATGTCACGGGCACGGACACTCTCGCTGTACGCGACATTGCGCAGTCATTCGCCAACGCGTTTGCTCGACCGGCCCGTCTGAAAGGGAAGCAACGAGCCGACGCATTGTTGAGCAACACGGATCGGATGCGATCGACGTTTGCGCCCCCAGAAGTGCGCCTCGAGACGATGATCGAGTGGGTTGCGGACTGGATTCGGAGCGATCATCACATGCTCGGCAAGCCGACGCACTTCGAGGAACGCGCGGGAAAATTCTAACCAGATGCCATCGACGCGCGAACATCTGCGCTCGGGTGTCGTCATCCCCGCGCACCCTCTCGCTCTTACGGCGCGCCGCACGCTCGATGAGCGGCGGCAACGCGCGCTCTCTCGTTACTACATCGATGCGGGCGCCGGCGGCATCGCCGTCGGTGTTCACACGACACAGTTCGCGATTCGCGACTCGCGATTCGGACTCTATCGTCCGGTACTCGAACTCGCTGCAGAGGTGGCGACCACCTCGATGGCTCGCACGCCCGGACAAGCATTCGTGAAGGTCGCTGGAGTTTGCGGCCACACCGCTCAGGCGTTGAGTGAGGCGCAGATTGGCGTGACGTTAGGCTACGACGTCGCACTCGTCAGCCTCGGTGACTGGCAGCGTGAGAGCGAACAGGCGCTGCTCGCCCATTGCCGCGAAGTCGCCGAGGTGATTCCACTTTTCGGATTTTATTTGCAACCTGCCGTCGGCGGACGCGTTCTCTCGTATGCGTTTTGGCGCGAGTTCGCCGAGATCCCCGCCGTTTGGGCAATCAAGATCGCGCCCTTCAACCGCTATCAGACTCTCGACGTCTTTCGCGCTGTGGCCGACGCCGGCCGCGATGACATTGCACTCTACACAGGCAACGACGACAGCATCCTCGTCGATCTACTCACGCCGTTCCCGGTCGTCAATCGTGGCGAGAGCTCGGTGCGCTGGATCGACGGTGGTTTGCTCGGCCAATGGGCTTGCTGGACGAAACGCGCCGTCGAGATGCTGACGCGAGCGAAAGCTCTCCGCGGCTCCGGCTCGCTCGAGCAACGCTGGCTTGGCCGGGCAGCAGCACTTACCGATGCCAACGGCGCGATCTTCGACGTCGCCAACGCATTTCGTGGCTGTATTCCGGGCATTCACGACGTACTGCGACGACAAGGATTACTCGAGGGCATCTGGTGTCTCGATCCGCACGAGCAATTGTCACCCGGGCAGCCCGACGAGATCGACCGCGTCTACCGCTCCTATCCCGAGCTCAACGACGATGCGTTCGTCGCGGAGCATCTCGACCAGTGGATGTCGTAACCGTCCGCCTCACGCGTGCAGCAGCTGGCTGACCCACGTATCGCGCGCCGGCGCTTCGAATCGCTGCCGCCACTCTTGGGCAGTCGTTAGCCCGGTGTCGAACACGGGCGTCTCCTCGTTGACGACGCCCGACGCGGCGAGTCTCGTGAGGTCGGCGCGCGCCGCACACTGCACCTCTCCCTCCTCATCCCGATAGAACACGCGCCCGCCGGCGACGAGCCGGGCCGAAAGTGCGCGCTCGAGGGTCTGGAGCACGCGGAAAAGGCCGTCGATCGAGCAACCGGATGCACTCTCCTGTGTGCTATCCACACCGATCGTTAGCAGATGCTGATCACGCCATTCCCGAGCACAGGTCAGCGGCACGCCGTGGGCTTTCCACTGCGCTAGGAAGCGGTCGACCTCGGCGAGCAGACGATCAGCGTCGGCGCCCGTGAGGGCGCGATCGCTCCCAAAGATCCAAACGCGCGAGGCGTCGGGGAGCGAGTCGAATGGCACGATAGGCATGCTGGAAGATACTGCCACGCCAACTCCGCCTGCCAACGGCTGGACAGGTATCGTATGTTGCGCCGACCGCGTATCCAGTGCGCAGACAACGAATGCTCGAGCATCTACCCGCCACTCTCGCCCTCATCGGCATCGTCGTGCTCGTCTCCTCGCTCCTCTCGGGATGGGTAGACCGGACGGGCCTGCCCCAAGTGGCGATCTTCCTTCTTCTCGGTGTGATCCTCGGACCGCTGGGACTCGGGTTGCTGGATTTCACTTTGCGTTCGCCGTCGCTCCAGGTGATCGCAACGTTGGCCCTGGTACTGGTCCTGTTCAGCGACGCGATCGGCGTCGACATCCGTGAGGCGAGGCGCAATCGACGGCTTGCTCTCTTCGTGCTCGGCCCAGGTACGCTGCTGCCCGCTTTGCTCATTGCCGTCGCCGCTGCGATTCTGCTTCGGCTGTCGGCCCCTGCCTCACTGATTCTTGGAGCAGCGCTCGCCTCGACCGATCCCGTGCTCCTTCGATCCCTCGTAAGGCGACCCGAGCTTCCTGGGGATGCACGCATCGCGCTTCGCCTCGAGAGCGGAATGAACGACGTCGTGCTGCTGCCTATCGTCGTCCTCTCCATCGTGGCACTACAGGTTCAGGCTGGCGCAGCTTCGACAAGCATCGGTCGTCGGGTCCTCGGGTTGTTCGTGCTTGGACCTGGTCTGGGTGCGGCCATCGGCTGGTCAGCGATCACCCTCCTCGAGCAGGTGCGGCGACGGTTCGGCGTTAGGCGTGACTACGAATCGCTATATGCGCTCGGCGTCGCCTTCTCCGCGTACGCAGCCGCGGAGGCCGTGGGCGGGAGTGGTTTTCTTGCTGCGTTCGCCGCCGGGCTTGTCATCGCCTCGCTCGATATCGAGCTGTGTGATTGCTTTTTCGACTATGGCGAGGCGAGCGCGGAGATGTTTCTCCTACTTACGTTCGTCGCTTTTGGCGTCTCGCTGATCTGGATGGGCCTGGCTGCGATCGACGGCCGCACGCTCGCTTTCGCGGTGATCGCACTCGCCACGCGCACCGCCGTTCTTCTTCCTGGCCTCAAACCGGCTGGCATCAGCGACGCGAGTCGGCGGCTGATAGCCTGGTTTGGCCCGCGTGGGCTCAGTACGCTGCTGCTGGTACTGCTGGCAGTGTTTGCGGGCGCCCCAGATGCCGAGCGTCTCTTCTCCGTTGCTTGCCTCGTAGTATTGCTTTCCGTCGTTCTCCACGGTGGCGGCATTGCATTCTTCCTACGGCGGCGAACCGAGCCGCTTTCGGCACCTACACGAGAAGCCACATTATCGCGCGCCCCGCTGCCCCTGTTGGGGAATGTTTCGCATCCCGAGGAGCCACCGCCAGCCACCAACGCTCCCGAGCGCATAACGACGACCGAGGTGCGGGAGCTCCTGACTCGTGGTGAACCCGTCATCCTTGTCGATGTTCGGACCGATCGCACGTATCGCAACGATCCACTTCGAGCAAAAGGGGCGCTGAGACTTCCACCGGAGGCCGTCGTTCGCACGGCACGCCGGCTGCGCCTCGAGCAACGTGCGACTCTGGTCGTTTACTGTGCTTGAGTGGATGAAGCGACGAGCACCCGGGCGGTGCGCGACTTGAGAAAAGCTGGATGGCCTAATGCCCGTGCGCTCGTCGGCGGTTGGCAGGCATGGCAGCAGGACGGCCTTCCGGTCGAGCAGAAAGAAGACGAGGTACCGTTGGCGTGATCGCCAACGGTACCTCGGTACAAAGGAAGAACTTTTTAGCCTAGCGACGCACCGTTTCCTTTGGCGCGACGACCGGACGCGCCGGTGCAACGACAGGTGGTGTCGAGTTGGCGGCTGCCGGCGGCGGGGCTGGAGGTGCCACTGCCCCATCCAACACTCCGCCTCGCGTCACCAGTTGCGCCGCGAGCACTGTCTGAATGACACTCGCGATATTGGCAGTCGCCATCTGCGGAGCGCCGCCCTTTCCACCGCCGGAGATTGTCACCAACTTTGCGCCGGCAAGCGCATCGGCGATTGCCGGCGCAATCTGCGGTAGCATTTCGATCTGACGGTATCGGAAGTAGGCCTCGCCACCCGCTTTGATGGCGTCGTTCACCTTCTGAATCGCCTCCGCCTGTGCGTCGGCGATGCGACGTATGCGAATCGCCTCCGCCTCAGCAGCCGCGCCGGCTTCAATACGAACTCGCTCAGCGTCCGCCTTCGCTTGCGCAATCTGCGTCGCGTCGAGCTCGGCTTCCCGCTGAATGCCTTGCGCCTGCTGCCGCTTCGCTTCGGCTTGAGCAACGAGCGCAGCGTTCGATGCCTTGGTCTGTTCGAGCTCACGCTGCTTGTCGGAGATTGCGCGTTCAGCCTCGAGCTGGGCCTCCTTCGCGCGCCGCGACTGCTGCGCCGAAACGATGTCGGCATTTGCCTGCGCTTCGGCGGCCGACATACGGCGACGTGCCTCGGCAACCTCAGACTGCACAACCTTGATGTTCAATGAATTGAAAATCAACCCGAGGTCAGTGAGCTCGCGAGAGCATGCCTTCCGGATGATCACGGCGAGCGGATCGTCCTCGTCTTCTTGAACGGCCTGAGCGAGGGCGAGGGCGACCGGTTTCGCCGAGGCAAGCGCAACGCTTGCCGAGCTGGCAGCCGCCTCCGGGAGTGCGCGCACTGGCGGCGCTGTCTTCGCAGAGAACAGCTGGTCGTGCGTAAGCAGATTGATCGCGCGGCGGCCGGAGCTCGAGAGTAGATCAGTGAGCGTGCTCATTTGATCCGACTCGGGCTTAGCAAAAAATCGGTTCGCAGCCGTGCGCACCATGACGTCCGAATCGCCAACGGACACGATCGCGCTCGCGAGAACGCGAATCTTGATCGGTTGCGGACGCCCATTTTCATCGACGTCGGCCGTCTGATCCGTGATGTCGAGATCGACGTTGATCACTTTGCTCGAGATCGTTGTACCGGTCGTTAGGAGCGGTATCTCCTTCGATTTACCAGGGCCGCGGTAAATCATCGTGCCACCCGTGATCCAGCTGACGATCCGGATGGTGCCCGCGTCGACGTCGCGTAGGAATGCGGCGACGATCGTCGGTATGACAATGAACACACCAAGGAGTACCGCTATGATGATGAAGAGCGGATTGGTAATAATTGCATGGAGATCCATAACACCACCTTCGTAAGAGCGAATGAGAAGTACGGCGCAGCAACGCGTGCGGGTGCCGCGAATAGTCGTTAGGTGATCAGGCCCGCCGAACCGTGCAGCGATTACGCGCCGGATCGACGTCGTCGATACGTACTGGATCGCCAGCGCGCACGCGCACGCCAGCCTCCCGATCCTCACGGCGGAGCGAACCGAGCAGCTGCACAAGGTGTCCGTCCAGCTCCAATGCGATCAGTCCATTCCCCTTTGCATCGAAGCTCGTCGCCGCACGCGCCTCGTCACCGATGCAGGTTTCTAGCGTTAGCGCCGTAGCGGACTCGAATCGAAAAAGAAAATTCCAGAGCGGTCTCACCAAGCCCAACTCGAACGCGAGTCCACCCACAATGGCGAGCCCGAAAATGAGCGCGGCCGAGGGCAACGAGTGAAGCAGCAGGCCAGTGACGCCGAAACCAAGCAGCACGCTGAACACCGTTCGGGGCGACAGCAGAGCCCACAGCGCACGTGTTCCCCCACGAGTACCCCCCCGCAATGCTGCACCGCGCAGCGCGCCGACGTGATGCCCAGCGTGATTGCTCGGAGCCGCGTGCCCGCCGTGTTGGCCGCCAACGGTATGCGCAAACCCGCTCACTGCCATGATTCCCAATCCAGCGGCACCGAGCGCAAGCGAGAATTCGTAAATAGTCATCATGGTCGATAATCGGCGGAGTGTGGTCGGTCCGGAAGAGCGATCGGCCGCACCCACCCAGCAAATTATGGCTTCGGGAGCTGGATCATTGGCACCGCTGATCCAGTGACCTGCGGCATCTGACCGTTCCACCGCTTCGCCATCTCATACTGCACTAGTGTGCCGGTGATACTGCGTGCCAGCAGCTCGTTTGCGCGGGCCTGTGCTTCCGCCTCCGTAAGAATTGCCTTCGCGCGGCCTGCTGCCTTGATGGAGTCACCCTGCGCCTGGAACGTGTTCTTCTGCAACTCGTTCTGTGCCGTGAGTGCTTGTTGCTGCATGACGTTCTTTTGATTGATCGCTTCGATGACAGACGGAGGCGCGCGAAACTCATTCATCGAGAATTGCTTGACGATGAAACCATAGGGCGCCAGCCGAGTTGCGATGAGCTGTTGTGTACGGGCGACTGCTTCTGCCTTCTTCGGACCGATCACCGCAGCGATTTCCTCATTGCCAATGACTTCCTGTAACGCCTGCCGAATGGACTGCTTCACGTAGGTGTGTTGAATCGAAGCGATGTCGCGCCTGAACGAGGTGTAGAGAAAGGGAGCCTTGTCGGGATCGAGCTCGAACGACATCGAGACATCGAGCGACACGGGCTGACCTTCCTTGCTATTCACGTTGATCTCGTCGTTGTTCTGCGACCCCTCGTTCGAGCTTCTCGCGAGAACAAGCGTCTGCATGAACACCGGGTATTCCTCGATGCCCGTCGTGAGTGGATTGCGCAAATGCAATCCGGGACCAAGCGGCTTGGAGTCCACACCGCCGCCGGCGCGGTGGATCACGATCCCCACGTACCCTGGATTCACATACGTCACGATGTTCGGAATGAGAAACAGGAGTGCGATGATCCCGACCCCGATGCCCAACAGCCGCATGAATCGAGAACCCCGATCGCCGGGGGTGCCGTTGAAACCCATCGCTTCGAGGCGATCACCAACCCTGATCCCGCTACCCATGGACAGTCTCCTTGTAGCAATCGGGGCACATGACTTCCCCGCTGGCGAGGCGCACCAGGTCATTTTCTTTGCGCGGCCCGTGAATCGGGCAGTTGAGCTCCGCAGCGCGATCGATTTGCCTCCGGTTTTGCGTCTGGCGGAGCCTGACGCCTACCGGCGTGAACTGCACGAGCACGAAATAGAGAAGGGCGGCTCCCGTCGCCAGTAACGCGACGAACAGCACACCCTCGACAATGATGACGCTCATATTTGTGTCGTCATGACGTGCCGTTTCAGCCGGCAGTTTCAGTGCACAGAAGGGAGTTAGGAGAGGACGTGCGTATCCCCAGACGAGTCACGCATTTGCGCGCGTGGTCGGCTCTAGCGCGCGCGCAAGTTGCTGCCTGCCGGGACCGCCAGACGCGGCACTTGCCATGGCGCTGACGCCAGCGTAGCTCTCGCGGCCAGTTCTCGAACCGCCGATTTACCCTCCCCTCGCCAACCATGACTGATTCAACGACGTACGACCGAAGAGCGTTCATGGCGTACTTCAGCTCGATCGGGCTTGGATCCACCCTCTTGCCGGGAGTTCTCTGGGCTCAGACGCAGCAGCAACCGCGCGGTGCAGAGATCACTAAGGAGACGATCGCCGCCGCTGAGGAGATCGCCGGCGTGAGCTTCACTGACGACGAGCGCACCGCCATCACCCGCAATCTTCAACAAGCACGAAGCTCGATCGATCAGCTGCACCACGTTGCGATGGATATGTCCGCGCTTCCTGCCATCATCTTCAACCCCGTGCCGCCAGGCGAGAAGCTGGCGCCAAAGACCAAACAGTCGATCGTGCGCAGCCGCGTCCCTGTGATGAGTCGTCCCGGAAGTCTCGAGGAGCTTGCCTACCAGCCCGTCACGCAACTCTCGGCGCTTGTACGCGCTCGAAAGGTGAAGTCATCGGAGCTCACTGAGATGTACCTCGCGCGGCTCAAACGCTACGATCCGCAGCTTCATTGCGTCATCACGCTCACTGAAGACCGTGCGCGCGCCGGAGCCAGAGCGGCTGACGAAGAAATCGCCCGCGGCAAATACCGGGGACCACTCCACGGCATTCCCTGGGGCGCGAAGGACTTACTCGCTGTCAAAGGATATCCGACGACGTGGGGCGCGGGCTTGTACAAGGAACAGTCGTTCGATTACGACGCGAGTGTCGTTAGGCGTCTCGATGAGGCTGGAGCCGTGCTGATCGCCAAGCTCACGCTCGGCGCTTTGGCGCAGGGCGATCGATGGTACGCTGAACGGACACGCAATCCTTGGAATGCCGAGACCGGATCCAGCGGATCCTCGGCCGGGCCTGCCTCGGCGACAGCGGCGGGCTGCGTCGCCTTCTCGATCGGTTCCGAGACAAACGGTTCGATAACCTCGCCGTCACGTGTGTGCGGACTGAGCGGATTCCGTCCGACCTTCGGCCGCGTGCCGCGCACCGGCGCCATGGCGCTCTCGTGGACCATGGACAAGTTGGGGCCAATCTGCCGGAGCGCCGAAGATTGCGCGCTGGTCTTCGATGCGATCCAAGGGCCTGATGGCTTCGACCACTCGGTGCAAAGCTACCCCTTCAACTGGAGCGCCAATCTCAAGCCGTCGCAGTTGCGGATCGCGTACGTGAAATCCCAATTCGAAGGCACTCGCCCCGACGGCACGCCGTTTCGCAGCGAGGAAGGGCTCAATGTTCTGAAGGTATTGGAGTCGTTAGGCGCCAAGCTCACCTCGATCGATGAGCCCACACCGACCTCTGGCTTTCTTGCTCAGCTCACGCTCAACGCCGAGTGCGGCGCAGCGTTCCAGGCCGATACGCTCAATGGAAAGATCAAGGAGCTCGAGCCCTATAGCACTTGGCCGAACACGTTCCGTGCTGCGCAGTTCCTTCCAGCTGCTGATTATGTAAACGCGCAACGTGCGCGCACTAAGCTCTGCAAACAGTGGTGGGATCTCTTCACTGACCATGACGTGATCCTCACGCCGCGCGAAAATACGTCGGTGACGAACATCACCGGAACGCCATCGATCGTGGTACCGACCGGATTCGCGATCCCGCAGCCAAATCAGGTTGCCGGGCGCGGTGGAGGAGCGCCCACCACGACTATTGCGTCGACGGGCGCAACGCGCCCAGACTCCGGACGTCCAGCCGCGCCGCCTCCTGTCCCCGTATCAACAGTCCCGCTGCCGACGTCGATCTACATCATGGGTCCGATCTTTCAGGATGAGAAGATTCTCGCCGTCGCGCACGCGTTCCAGCAGGCGACCAACTTCCATCTCAAGCGGCCACCGGCGTTCCCATAACAACTTGCGTAGCACGCACGAGCGCCCCTCGATGATTCGGTCATCGAGGGGCGCTTCGTTTGCGTGGCCGCATAACGCATAACGAATGTCAAACCTTGGATCCGGGGGAGTCGGTGACGGCACTCCTCGAAACGGAATCGTGTCCGCGCTTGGGAATCCGCTGTTCGAATTCGGACAGTCTCGTCGATTACTTACAAAAGTCAGACAGCAGCGCTGCAACGCAACGCTTATTTCCTTTGTCAAATTGGTGTCAGCGCGGCATGAGGGAGACGCGGATGAGCGAAACTCGGGACGCGTCGTCACGGTACTGACCAAATATCGGCGTTCGATCGCACACGCACTCGCTGACTCTTCGACCTGCAGGAGCTCGATGTCTCGTACCGGCGCCACCAGCAGACGATCACGCGATGGACGCGAGTTGCGTCCGAGTGTCGCAGTTGGAAACACGCCCGTTAATCAAGCGCTGGTAGACGGCCTAGCGAAGACGGGCGAATACTCGATTTTTGGTCTTACCCGAGCGGGTGAGCCCCCGGTAAGCCGCGAGCGCCGCGCGAGCTTTGCGCTGGTCATCTTCGCGATCGCGACGGTCGTGGCCGTTTTGTACTCGCTCGAGCGTTACTTCTATCGCCGGTTGCTGGGGCAGGAGGTTTCGTTGGGACAGCTCGTCCCCGCGGAGCTGATCTTCACGTACTTGTGGGCGCTGCTCACCCCACTCGTGATGTGGATGGGACGGCGCTTCCCCGTCTGGGGCGCGCACTACGGCGACGACGCACGCAACACGGCGCGCAATTGGATCGCGCAGCTCGTCGCCGTCGCCTCCTTTGTCTTTCTCCACGTCGCGCTCTTCACGGCCGCTTCGCTCGTGCTCGCCGACGGAACGGCAGTGATTCCGCCGTCGCGACTATTCACCGGATATCTGGCGTCATGGTTTACGCTCGACTCGATCGTGTACTGCACACTGCTCGCCGTGTATCACGCGCTCGTCTACTATCGAGTCTCGCAGGACCGCGCGCTGCGCGCGTCGCAGCTCGAGGCGCGCCTCGCGCAGGCGCAGCTGCAAGTCTTGCGCATGCAGTTGCAGCCTCACTTCCTCTTCAACACGCTCCACACGATCTCGGCGCTCATGCACCGCGACGTGAAGCGGGCAGATTCCATGATCGCTGCCTTGAGCGATTTGCTGCGCATGTCGCTGCGTAGCGTAGGCGTCCAAGAGGTGGAATTGCGCGAGGAATTGGAGTTTCTCCAGCGCTATCTGGAGATCATGAGTCTTCGCTTCGGCGAGCGCCTAACGGTCACGCTCGACATCGACCCCAACGTGCTCGACGCGCGTGTACCGACCCTTGTGCTGCAGCCATTGGTAGAGAACTCCTTCCGACACGGCTTCGGCGATGGCATGCGCGCTGGACAAGTGTGCGTCACCGTGGCCCCAGATGGTGACATGCTGCGCTGCGAAGTCACAGACAACGGACGCGGGATTCCGCAAACCGGCACCCGAGAAGGCGTCGGAACGAGCAATACCCGCGCACGTCTTCGACACCTATATGGCGAGCGGTTTTCGCTCGAGCTCACGGCGAATCCGGGCGGCGGCGCCCGGGTATCGCTCACGATTCCCTATCACTCACTCGAACGGACGGCGGCCGATTGATTACCGATCCCAACAAGATTCGCGTCGCAATCGTCGACGACGAAGAGCTCTCGCGTGAGCGCATGCGCACTCTGCTCGCCGAGCACAGTGACATCGAAGTCGTCGCCGAGTGCGCCGACGGAGTCGAGGCGCTCCGTGCAATCGATGACAAGAACCCGGACCTCGTCTTCCTCGACGTCCAGATGCCAGAGGTCGATGGATTCGATGTGGTCGAGGCGCTCGAGCGCGGCGATCCGAGTGCACCTGAGACGAATGGACACAAGGCACCCGCCATCGTATTCGTGACGGCACACGACGATCACGCGCTCAAGGCCTTTGAAATCCACGCGCTCGATTTCCTCCTCAAGCCGTTCGATGAAGCCCGCTTCGAAAAGACCTTGTCGCGCGCGCGCCGGCACGTGCGTCAATCTCGCGAGACCGTGGACGCCCGGTTATTGGCGCTCCTCGAGGATCTACGCAGCGAACGTCGCGGCCACCGACATTCCGATCGATTGATCGTGAAGTCGGGCGGACGTGTGTTCTTCCTCCGCACCGAGGAAATCGACTGGGTGGAGGCCGCGGGGAACTACGTGCGACTGCATGCCCGCAGCGAGTCGCACCTCCTCCGCGAGAGCATGAAGAACATGGAAGCGCGCCTCGATCCGAACACCTTCGTGCGCATCCATCGCTCCGCGATCGTAAATATCGACCGAGTGAAGGAGCTCGAGCCGTGGTTCCATGGTGAGTACATCGTCATCATGCGCGACGGGACACGACTCACGGCGAGCCGCGTCTACTCGGACCGACTCAGTGCGTTGATCGAGTAAGCCCACAGGGCAGAGGATCCAGGAGTGACTTCCTGGGTCCTCCATCTACCGGGGGGCTGACAGCTCGGCTCGAAGCGCTCGTTCGAGCGTCGGGTGAGTGAACTCGAATCCCGCGTCGACCAAGCGGCGCGGCCGAACACGCTGACTAGCGAGCAGCGTCGCGCGGCCCATCTCACCGAAGAACAAGTCGACCGCCGTCGCGGGAACGAAGCCGAGCGTCGGCCGGCCAAGCACCCGCGCCAGAGCCTTCGTGAACTCGACGTTAGGCATCGCATTCGGTGCAACGAGATTCACCGGCCCTTCGATCGTGTCGACATTCAAGAGGAAGGAAGCGGCGCGCACCCAGTCTGAAAGGCCGATCCAGCTCATCCATTGCGTGCCGCTGCCGATGCGGCCACCGAGCCCCAACTTGAACGGCAGGAGCATCTTCGCCAACGCGCCCCCAGACGGATTGAGCACGATACCGGTGCGAAGCAATGCGACACGCACACCCGCGCTGGCTGCCGCCTGCGCGCTGCGCTCCCAAGCAATCGCCGTCTCGGCGAGAAAATCGACACCGAGCGCGCTGCGCTCGTCCAGCTCCTCGTCTCCACGATCGCCGTAGATCCCTGTCGCGGAGCCACTCAAGAAGGTGCGAGGAGGCTCACGCAATCGAGCGATCGTATTCGCGAGCAACGAAGTCGCCCTGATGCGACTGTCTCGGATCGCGGCCTTGCGCTGCCCGGTCCAGCGCTGGGCGATTGGCTCGCCGGCGAGATTTACGATGGCGTCGACGCCTTCCAGCGCGGCAGAGTCGATCGTACCCTGAGCTGGATCCCACGTGATGTCGGGGGACACGGTGCGCGAACCGCGCCGCAATCGACGAACTATTACTCCCTCTGCCTGTAGATGCGCCGCGAGGGCAGTGCCGAGGAACCCCGAAGCGCCGGCGACGGCAATACTTCGGAGGAGTGCGGGCTCCCCACTCGCCCTACCAGTCGTCGCCATGGCGATAACCTAAGCGCGCACGCCAGCGCGACCGTCAGCGCTCGATTGTCGTCTTCTGTTCGAGCAGTGTCCGGGCAATCTCCGTCGCGATCGTCGGCGTCGAGTAATACCCTGTAAGTACGCGGCGGCGAATCAGCTCGAGCCGAGCGGAGAGCCCGTCTGGCGAAATACCTCGAGACGAGAGTGGCGCCGACGGTGATGGGAAGCCAAAGGTCTCGTCGACGTCCGCCGTGAGAAAGGGCGAAAAGCCTATCGTCATTGCAGCCTCATAGCTACAGTATCGGGAGCAGCCGCCAATTCATTAGAAGGAGTGGCCGCGTCGTCTTTTCAGTACGGCTCCACTGGGGAAAGACGACTCTGTAATAGGTATCCGAGTATCGCCCCGGATGATCCGGGAACTAGCCCCTGGCTGACGGCCACTTCAGGACGACGATGGCGACGATCCTGTACGTCGATGACGACCCGACAATTGGTCTGCTTCTCGAGGATACACTCCTGCGCGCGGGACATCGCGCCGTAGGGGCTCGAAACGTTCCGCAGGCTCTTCAGGCTCTCTCTCACGGTGAGATCGAGCTCATTATCTCGGACTTCAAGATGCCGGGCATTACGGGACTGGAGTTCCTCGGACTTCTGCGAGAGGAAGCGTACGACATCCCTCTCATCATGGTGACGGGGTACGCCTCCATCGAGCATGCCGTGCTCGCGATCAAAGCGGGCGCGTCTGATTACATCACCAAGCCGGTGCGACCGGAGCAGCTCGAGCACGCCGTGACGAAAGCCCTTCAGGTTGCACGGCTTCGGAAAGAGAACGAGGTCCTTCGCCAAGAAGTGATGGCATTGAGGAACGAGCGCCAAATCATCGGCGAGAGTGGGGTGATGCATCGCCTGCTGCAAACGGTGGCCACTGCGGCGCCGACACGAGCGACCGTTTTGCTTCAAGGAGAATCTGGCACAGGCAAGGAGCTCGTCGCGCGAGCACTTCACGATCAAAGCGAGCGCGCCGATGGTCCGTTCATCAAGCTCAATTGTGCAGCCCTTCCGGAAGGACTGGTGGAGAGCGCGCTTTTTGGCCACGAGCGCGGCGCGTTCACGGGCGCCATCAAGCGCGTCGCGGGAGCGTTCGAGCGGGCACATGGCGGCACCCTCCTGCTCGATGAGATCTCGGAAATGCGCCTCGATCTTCAAGCGAAGCTCCTACGGGTGCTTCAGGAGCAAGAGTTCGAGCGAGTCGGTGGAACGTCGCCGATAAAAGTGGACGTCCGGATTATCGCAACCACGAATCGCGATCTGGCCGCCGAAGCGGAGGCTGGTCGATTCCGCCGCGATCTGTTCTTCCGACTCAGCGTCATCCCAATCGAGATTCCCCCTCTCCGGAAGCGCACGGAGGACATTCCATTATTGGCCTATCGATTTGCGGCGCATGCCGCGAGCGATGCCAAAAAGGATCTCGCGGGGATTTCGCCAGAGGCGCTGGCGCTGTTGCAGCGGCACGACTGGCCCGGGAACGTTCGTGAGCTTCAACACGCGGTGGAGCGTGCTGTTATCCTCGCAAGTGGCCCTATGTTGCTGCCGGCACACTTCGAGGGACAGCGCTTCGGTCTCACGCAGCACGCTAGTGGCGCACGCGATCTGCTGGCGCGGATGGCCGAGATGAACATCGGGAACGGGCACTCATCGGAAGGCTCTCAGCATGTCGTGTTGAGCTCTTTTGATCTCGGCGAGGCTGAATCGCAGATTATCGCTCGCGCGCTCGAAGTGACGGACGGGAATCGCACGCGCGCCGCCGAACTGCTCGGCCTCAGCGTCCGAACGCTCCGAAACAAGCTTAACGCGATGCCTCGGAGTTGATTCGAGGCGCTCACAATCGACGGTCGTAGTCTGCCAGCGCCGGAAGGTGGGGAAGAATGTGCTAGGAAGAAACTGCCGGGCGGCAGATATTGCCTAGCGGGTTCGTCGCTAGGACGAGGCGCCGAGTCACCGCGATGTTGGAGGTTACAGAGTAGCTAAACTCTCACACAACAGAAAGTTGGCCTGCTTTCGGCAGGTCGTGGCGATGCCCCCCGTTTCGTCGAATTCGGAGCATCAGGTGTGGAGCAGGGATTGCCTTTACGGCTGCGGACGGTTTGAGAATCCCCACCCGCCGACCCTCCCTGCCCCAGAGGACCTCTCGATGTCTCCCACCACTCCATCTACCGACCGCGCCGGCGCTCCGGACGGCGCCACGTCGCTCACGCAGCAGCACGTCGGCCTCGTGCACCATGTGGCGCGTCAACTCGCGCGGCGGCTTCATGACAAAGTGGATCTGGATGAGTTGGTGAGCGCCGGCTCGATCGGCTTGATGCAGGCGGCCGCGAGCTACGAAGCCGCCCGGGGCCTCACGTTCAGCACATACGCCGTTCCGCGAATCAGAGGCTCGATGCTGGACGAGCTACGTCGCAACGACCATATGTCTCGCGGTGCGCGACGGAAACAGCGCGCCCTCGCGGGCACGCGGGACGAGCTAACCCATCGGCTGGGACGGCAGCCTCGAGCGAGCGAGGTCGCGGCAGAGCTGAACCTCAGCCTCGAGGCACTCCGAGAATGGGAAATGGACGTGGAGAGCGCGGGCGAACTGTCGCTCGACGTCACGCCACGAGGATTGCGTGAAGATGGCGTTCAGACCGCTGCCGGCGCCGTCGCCGATGACAGAGCTCCCAGCATCGACGAGAGGCTGGGACAGGAGGAGCGATTAGCCCTCCTCGGCATCGCCATCCGCTGTCTGCGCCAACAAGAACGCACGGTGTTGGCGCTGTATTTTTACGAGGAGCTCACGCTGCAGGAAATCGCCCAGGTGCTCGGCCTATCGGCATCCCGGATCTCTCAAATCCGTGGCGAGGCACTCACAAAGCTGAAGTCGCATTTGATTTCCCGGCTCGACTGAGCGCGGCTCTATCGCCTGACGAGTTTGTGATTCCGCGAGGGTACCGGAATCACGGAGGCGTGTTTTTCTTCAGCTGATATCGGACACCAGAGTGTCCCATGTGACCGGGAACGCACGTTACTTGTCTCGGGTTCGTGGTCCGTGCACGCTATCGCCCATGCCTCAGTTCGTCGCGGACGAACTCCGTCATAATCAGGATGGTTCATGCTGTCAGTGACCGTTGCGTCCTATGTCTTTGCGGCCGTCGCGAGCGTTTCCCGATTGGCCCCTGCACCGGATACGACGCCGAAGCTGCGGTTGCCGTTGCCAGTGAGTGTGGACACCCCGCGAGTACGGCCGCGCGCGGTGGAAGTCAGCGACTGGTACGGACGGCGGCTAACCATCCATCGCTCGCTCAGCTACGCGACGATTCCAATCTTCGCGGCGCAATGGGTGGCGGGAGAGCGCGTCTACAAGTACGGCAATGAGGCGCCGGATTGGGCGAAGACAACGCACCGCGCCGGTGCTACGGTGCTGGCCGGAATTTTTACCGTGAACACGGCGACCGGACTTTGGAACTTGTGGGATTCACGCAGCGTGTCGAGCGGCCGAACGCTGCGAACGATTCACGCGCTGACGATGCTCACTGCCGATGCGGGGTTTACTTATGCCGGCGTGAAGCTCTCGAAGGACGCGGAGACTGATTTCAATAAGCGTCGCCAGCATCGCACGATCGCGCTCTCGTCGATGGCGCTGACTGTCGTCAGTGGCTTAGCAATGAAGTTGTATAACAAGTAGCATGATTCTCGAAGCATCCTCCGCGGCGGCGACGAGCGCGCTCGCTCGCCTGTTCGAGCCGTGGGCGCACGTCTATGCTGACTCGAAGATCATCGCGACGGTGGTGACGTTTGCTCACGTCGCATCGTTGTTGATGGCTGGCGGTCTCGCCGTTGCGACAGATCGCGCCACGTTACGAGCGTTGCGACTGGCCGCGGCGGAGCGCGGACGTCATCTCGACGATCTCTCCGGCGTCCACCGATTGGTCGTTGGCGGCCTCGCGCTCTCAGTGATTAGCGGACTGCTGCTCTTCGCATCCGACGTCGAGACGTTCATCGGCTCGTGGGTCTTTTGGCTCAAGATGGGAATGATCTGCGTTCTCTTGGTGAATGGGTACACCATGACGCGGGCCGAGCAGGCACTTCGCGTCGAGGCGTCCGAGGCGGTGCCAGCGTGGAGAAGCTTGCGCCGGTCCGCATTGGTCAGCATGGCCCTGTGGTATGCGATCACTCTCGCGGGCGTGGCACTCGTGAATGTCGCCTAACGCGAGCAGGTGCATGTGTGTGGGAACGTCGAACCGTAGGAGTATGGATGCGCAGTAGATCGGTAGATAATGAGATGACGACAGCACCAGCGGGCGAAGCGTCATGTGACGCATGCGCATTAGGAGCGGTGATCGAGCGGCGCGCTTTCTTGCGCGACGCCGCCATTGGCGCGGCAACTGTGTTTGCGGCGTTAGGCATCGGGTCGCGAGAGGCGATGGCGCTGCCCATACGCGTCGCATCGGCTCTGTCGGCGCGCGGGGACGAGCGAACCTACGCCTTGCCAGGCGCCGATGGCGCGGTGATCGACAAGGAAGAATCGGTGATCGTCGTTCGGTGGGAGGGGACAGTCTATGTGTTCTCGCTCGCGTGTCCGCATCAGAACACCGCGCTCAAGTGGGAGCAACACGACGCGCAGTTCCAATGCCCCAAGCATCATTCCAAGTATCGTCCAGACGGTACGTTCATCGAAGGGCGAGCGACTCGCGGGATGGACCGGTTCGCGATTCGCCGTGAGGGCGACAAGATCGTGGTCGATTTGGACAAGCTCTACCAGCAGGACAAGGATTCCGCCGAGTGGAAAGCGGCGCTCATTCCAGTCTGATCGAGGCGCGTCATGTCGTGTGAGCATTGTCTAAATCGCCGCGCGTTCCTAGCAAAAGGCGCCGCGGCGGCCGCGGCGGCGGCGGTCGCTGCCGGGTGCGGCAACGGCATCTTCGGCCCGCCGCTGCCGACGCATGGCGCTGGCGGCGTTCCTTCGGGCACGCTCACGATAACAGTGTCGCAATACCCGGCACTCGCGACCCTCGACAAACTGGTGCAGGTGGATCTGGATCGGGCCGTAGCGCGGACAGGGGCGTCTAGCTTTCGTGCACTGTCCACGATCTGTACACATCAAGGCTGCGACGCCGCGGTGACGACCGGTAACATCATCGAGTGTCCTTGTCACCAGTCGCGCTTTAATGTCGATGGCAGCGTAATCAACGGCCCGGATGGCGCGCCGGCGAGCAGCATTCGGTCGCTGGCCGTGCTGCCGACGACGTACAACGCGCAGACCGACGAGCTGACAATTGGATAAGACGCGAGGTATCGCGTCCCGAGGTTGATTCGTGGAACAGGAAGGGTAGTATTCGCGTCCCGCGACGTTCGTCGACGCCGCCCCCCTTTCCTCTTTCCCACCGCCCGCTCCAATGCTTCTCGGTGTCGCCGGTATGGTCGGAACCGGCAAGACGACGCTCTCGCGCGCGCTCGCTGCGCGCTTTGGCCTCCAGCTCGGCCTCGAGAGTATCGACGGTGAAAACCCATGGCTCGAGCATTTCTATGGCGAGCCAGAGGGGATGCGCACTTATGGCTTACATCTGCAGCTTCACTTTCTCGCTACGCGGTTTGCCACGATGCGTCGGATGCGGAGCCTCGGCGGCAGCTGGGTTCTCGATCGTACATGGTATGAGGACGCCGAAGTGTTCGCGCGCGGTTTGTACGAGCAGCGCTACATGACGGAAGCCGAATGGGATCTATACGCCCGCTTGTATGGCGAGCTACTCCATGCGCCGGCGGCGCGGCCGCCTCGCTTGTTGATCTACCTACATGGCCCGTTGACGACGATCCTCGATCGAATCGCCGAGCGCGGCCGGCCCAAGGAACGTGAGACCCGCACCGACTATTGGATCGGTCTCCACACTCGTTATGCAGATTGGATCGCGCGCTTTCATCGTTGCCCAGTGTTGTCGCTCGACGTCCGCGACTACGACATCATCGGCGCGCCATCGTCGATCGAGGACATCGCGATGCGTGTGCGCGAGAGCCTCGAGGGAGAAATACCGCAGTTGGAGCTGAGCGTGTGACTTGCTGGGCGCCGAGCGCATGCATCGGCGTCGTTGACGGCGGGCCAATTGTCGTACGTCGTTCGTGACGAGGCACACATGTGGTGCGTTTTCGCCGTTGGCTGAATCACGAAAGCATCCGTATATTCTCTCGTTCCGGTGATGGCGCGGCGCGACACGAGCCGCGCCAAGTGTGTCATATCACCCTCCGTCGTCGGTACCATGGCAGATCTGCAAACCAGCTCGTCTGACGCTCTCAACACTGGCATCGCCCCAGACGGTGGGAAATACGTCTACTGCATTATTCGGAGCGATCGGCAACGAGAGTTCGGAGCGATCGGTATCGGTGGTGGACAGAGGGTGTATACCGTTGCCTTTCACGATCTCGCGGCCGTCGTGAGCGATACCCCAATCGTGATCTACGATCCCACCCGGGAGAATGTCCTCGCGCACGAGTTTGTAAACGAGACAGTGATGAAGGAGCATACCGTTATCCCGATGTCATTCGGGACAGTGTTCCGATCCGAGGACGATGTCACGGAACTCCTTCGCTCGACGTACCAAGCGTTCAGTGACGTGCTCGAGAAGATGCAGGATAAAATCGAGTTCGGGCTGAAGGTGCTCTGGGATCGTGAGAAAGTCATTGCCAATCTCGAGCGTGAGAACGACGAGATTCGACGCTTGAAGGACGAGATCAGCCGGCACACGGCGTCCTCCACGTACTTTGCGCGCATGCAGCTCGGTCGCTTGATCGATTCAGCCCTGGAGGAGATCGGGCAGCGTTACGTGAACGACATTCACGAACAGATCAAGCCCGTCGCCGTGGCGAGTCGAAGTAACAAACCGATCGGCGACCGTATGATTCTCAATGCCGCGTTCTTGGTTGATCGTGCGCAGGAGCAAGCCTTCGACGAGAAGGTCAAGGACACGAGCCGGAAATACGAGGAGTTGCTGACGTTCAAGTACTCGGGTCCGTGGCCACCATACAACTTCGTGAACATCAAGCTCAAGTTGGAAAAAGCTGACTAAGCCATGAGGTCGCGCTCGGCTGATCGCAAATAAAACTGTATCGAAATGGGCTTGATCTCGAACATCCTCTTCTTTCCCGTCACTGGTCCCGTCGCTGGGATCCGTTGGGCGTTAGGCAAGGTCCAAACGGTCGTCGAGGAAGAGTTGACGGATGACTCTTCGGTGAAGCAGGAGCTTATGGAGTTGCAGATGCAGCTCGAACTTGGCGACATCGATGACGCTGAGTACGTGCGCCAAGAAGCCGCGTTGATGCAGCGGCTGCGGGAGATACGCGAGTGGCGCGAACGTCTCGGCAAGGGCGTCTCGGGTGGGCCAGTGCGCGTCGCGCGAGGCGAGGGCGGCGCAGCGGAGTGAGCACCGCGCGCGCGCCAACACGCCGCGCCGTCGATGACTTTCTCGACCGATTGCCTCGGCTCACTCTCGTTGCCGGGAAGGGTGGCGTTGGAAAAACGACGTGCGCGATGGGCATTGCCGGGCATCTCTCGTCCCGCGGCAAACCCACGCTCCTCGTTTCGACCGATCCAGCAAACTCGTTGGGCCCGATGCTTGGCGTGTCGCTGCGCGATGGCGAGATCTGCCAAATTGCAGATGGCTTCTTCGCTCTACAGCTCGACCCGATGGCCGCACGTCGGAAATTCCTCGAGCGATGGCGTGATGTTCTCGTGACGATTGTCGATCGCGGGACGTACCTGGATGTCGATGACATCGGTGGTCTCGTCGACGCGGCATTTCCGGGAGCCGACGAGATCTTCGGACTGCTGGTTCTCGCACAGATCCTCGCCCGATCGTCGTCCCGCGCGGCGCCGAAATGGAGGTGCGTCGTCGTCGATACGGCGCCGACGGGTCACACACTCCGGCTTCTTGGTCTACCGGAAACCTTCGAGTCGTTGCTGGCGCTACTGGACTCGATGCAGGGAAAGCATCGGTTCATGGTGAGCGCACTGACACACCGGTATCGCCCGGACGCGGCAGACGCGTTTCTCGATGAGATGCGAGGAATGATCGCTGGGCTGCGAAAATCATTAGGCGACGCGGAAGGCGCCGGCGCAGTCCTTGTAACGCGCGCCCAGGACGTCGTCGTCAGCGAGACCGAACGGTACGCGGCAGCGCTGCGCGATCTCAACGTCAGGGTCGTCGCGGTGGTTGTCGAGGCCTACGCCTCGGCGGGAGGCGAAGAAGACCTGCTCGCTCGATTGGCGGCCATCGCATCGTCTCGTCTTCTGTTCGCGGTGCCCAAGGTTGATCCGCCGCCTGCTGGGTCGCCGGCCGCTCTCGCATCGTTAGGTGAAATGGCCGTGCTGGAGCAGACGAGCGAGAGAAGCAAGAAACGGGTGCGGGCAGCGAAGAAGGGGTTGGGAAACGTTCCGAAAAGCAGCGCACATTTCAGATCGGGGGGGGGGCCCCAGGCGGCCCAACCAGAAACTCGCGAGGTGAGCTCGCTGGGCGATCTTCTGCGCACGTTCACGATCGTCGGCGGCAAGGGAGGCGTAGGTAAGACCACCGTCTCGTGCGCGCTCGCCCTCTTCGCCGCACACGATCACACGGCCAACGACACCCTTCTCGTCTCCACGGACCCCGCTCCCTCAATTGGCGACGCGTTAGGCATGGCGGCGCCGCGATGGGCGCACGATGGGCCAATAGCCCTTCCAAAGACTCCGCATCTGTACGTCTGGCAGATGGACGCCACGACGGCATTTCGCGAGCTGCGCGAGCGTTACCAGGATCGCATCGATATCATTTTCGACTCACTCATGGGCCGAAACACCGACATGGCTCACGATCGCGCCATCGTGCGCGATTTGCTCTCACTCGCCCCGCCAGGCGTTGACGAGCTATACGCACTCGTCGCTCTCGGCGATGCGCTCGAAGAGGGTCGTTATGCGCGGGTTGTGGTAGATCCGGCGCCCACGGGCCACCTCATGCGATTGCTGCAAATGCCAACACTCGCGATCGAATGGAGCCATCGGCTCATGCGGCTGATCCTCAAGTATAAAGAAGTCGCGAACCTTGGTGCCGCGGCCCAGGATCTTCTGAACTTCAGTCGACGAACACGGGCACTCGACGAGTTATTACACGATCCGGCGCGGGCTGGGATCGTGCTCGTTTCTCTTGACGAGCCGGCAGTCACGGCGGAGACGGCGCGACTCGCAGAGCTCCTGAGATCGACCGGGATCACCGTTATTGCGGAGATTCGGAATCGAGTGACGAAAGATGCTCACGGCGCAGACGCAGGCATACACCTCGCTCCGGAGTCTGACCGGCCCCTCGTTGGCGTCGACGCCATTCAGGACTGGTCCCGTAGCTGGCGGCGAGAATGGAAAGCTTGAGGTATCTTCGAGATTCCCGCACCAACAAGGATGCCAAAACGCTCTGAGTTTATGTACGTGTACGGCATCGCGCCGGCGACTGCGGACCTCTCGCGCGCCCCAGAAGGATTGGAAGACGCGCCGGTGGAGCGCTTGGTCGACGGCGAGTTGGCGGCCATTGCGTCTCGGCTGGACGGTGAACGCTACGCGCCGAGCGCCATCGAGCGAGGAACGGAAGATGTGGAGTGGCTAGCCCAGCGCGCGGTCGCTCACGATCGCGTTCTAACGTGGATGAGCGACCATGGCCCGGTCATACCCCTGCCGATTTTTTCGCTGTTCAGTGGCGAGCTAGCGGTGCGTCAGATGCTGGAGGAACGCCGTACGGAGCTCGAAGCCGCCTTGCGCCACGTCGCGCAAGGCCGTGAGTATGCATTGCGCGTCTACCGAATCGACTCGGAGCTTTCCGCGATCGCCACAGAGCTCAGTCCGCGCCTGGCAGAGCTCCAACAGAATGCAGCGTCGGCGAGCCCGGGACAGCGCTATTTACTCGAGCGAAAGCTCGACACGGAACGCAAGAACGAGCTCCACGGCCTCGGAGCACGAACCGCGCGCGAGAGCAGAGATTTCCTTCGCCCTTTCGCCATCGAGATGGCCGAGACGCGCATCGCACCAGGTGGTGCACGCGCTGCAGCAGATGGCGTGCTCATATTGGATGTCGCCTTTCTCATCGGCGCCGATCGACTGGAGTCGTTTCAGCGCGCGCTCACCGAAATCGTTGCACGTCATTCTGGGCGGGGGTTCCGGTTCGATTTTACCGGGCCCTGGCCACCATATCACTTCGTTCAACAGGGTGCGGCGCACCAAGATGACGTCTCCGCCTAACGATTCTCAGGAGCACGGTGAAGGGGAAGACCGTCAGCTGGCGCTAGGCGATCTGTTGAACCACGTGCTCGACAAGGGCGTCGTGATCTCGGGTGACGTCATCATATCGATCGCCGACATCGATCTGCTTTCCGTCGAGCTGAAGCTGATTCTCACGTCGGTCCAGACCGCGCTTGAGCGCCACCCTGCGGTTCACGATGTCAACGTATCTCTACTGCCTTCTGACGCCACCAAAGATTGATTCCGTGCCGCCGGGACTACTAGGCATCGCCGGAGCGCCCGTGCGGTCGCTGGTCCTCGAGGGACCGAGCGCGATCGAAGCGTGGGTCGCAACGGTCGACGATGCACAGCTGCGGGTCCGGGGAGAGGCCTTCGCGGCACAAGCGCTTCTGCATAACGAGATCGTGAACGCGGCAATGACCACGGGACGCACGCCGGCGCCGGCACGATACGGTTCCCGCTTTGCCGACGACGCCACATGTCTCGCCGATCTCGAACGCCGGCATCGAGAGCTCGGCTCCGTCCTCGCACAGGTCGCCGACGCGATCGAAATGGGAGTGTTGCTCGTGCCGACGACATCACCCCGGGCAGCGGCGTCGCGTGCGAAGTCGGCCGAGCCATCTGCCGGTCGGCGTTACCTCGAGTCCATCCGAGCGCGGATCCGCGAAGAAGAGGATGTGCGCACTGCGGCGGAGGGCGAAGCTGCGCGGATGGACTCATTGCTGGGAGGTATTATTCGAGACTCCCGACGCAACATGACGCCCTCACTAGCCATGTCGATCGCCTACCTAATTCGACGGGACAGCCTGTCCGAATGCAGAGCGAGGCTGCGGTCATTCCAGCCCATTGATCGATTTCGACTTGTGCTCGGAGAACCCCGGGCACCGTACAGCTTCGCTTCTCCGAAGGCTCCTGGAAGCGGGCATGAATCTGGCAGCCAGAACCGCAGTGATTGAGCATGAAGATGAGTTCGCCGCCGGTGATTTCGCCGAGCGTCGTACAGGGCTAGGTCGGGCGGCTATCGCCGACGTAGCGCTGGAGGCGCTTGCTCGCGCGTTGCCTGATAGAATCAGTGCGGATCCGGCTCAGGTCGAGAACGGTCTTGCGCGACTCGTGCTGACCGTGATAGAACTGCTGCGAGAAGTTTTGGAGCATCAGGCCATTCGTCGTATGGATGGCGGCACCTTGACGGACGAACAAGTCGAGCGGCTTGGACTCGCTCTTCTGAAGCTCAATGAGCGGATGGGCGAGCTCAAGACGACATTTGGCCTCACGGACGAGGATTTGAACATCGATCTCGGCCCGCTGGGGCAACTTCGTTAGTGGCGAGAGGCCGCGCGATTCCGTCAGCGCGTTCGTCTCGATGACGGAAACGTGACTTCGAGGAGCGGCTGATTGCCCGAGTTTGTCAATCCATCTCGCACGCACGGCTTGGTCGACATTCTCGACCGTGTCCTCGACAAGGGGCTCGTCGTCGCGGGTGACATCAAGATCAATCTCGCGAACGTCGAGCTACTGACGATTCAAGTGCGTCTCCTCGTTTGCTCGATCGACAAAGCGGAGCAGATCGGCTTGAATTGGTGGCGCAGCGATCCGCGGCTCACAACCAGCTCACCGTATGCGGCACTACCACCCGGTCAGCTTGAAGAGCGACTCGACCGGATCGAGCGCACACTCGAAGGACTCGCGAAAAAGCGAGGAACGAAAGGATAAGGCGATGCGCGCCGTTCGCCGCGGCTAGGTGCACGAAGCACCTGTTCTCGAGCAACCATTCACTCTCTAGCCCTCAACCCTCTTCCCCATGGCCGTCGAACGCACGCCTAGTGGTAGTTCACTGATCGATGTTCTCGACCGAGTACTGGACAAGGGCATCGTGATCGACGCCTGGGTCCGCGTCTCGCTCGTAGGCATCGATCTCGTCACGGTAGAAGCGCGTGTCGTCGTCGCATCCATCGACACGTACTTGAAGTACTCGGAAGCGGTGGGAATCACCGCGCCGGTGTCGCGGCCGCGCGAGCTCGGCGCGGGCGAGATCAGCGAGCTCGAACGAGTACAGCGTGAAAACGCGGAGCTGAGACGTCGACTTGAGCAGCAGAACGCGTGAGTTGGAGGGATTGATCGGGACACCGGAGACTAGCGACCGCACGGTAGCCGGTCTGCTTTCGGCGCTCGCCGAAGCACCGGATTTCAACTCGGCGGCTGCGTTTCTTCTGGCCCAAGTCGTAGATCTGGCCGACGCCGAGCGAGGCCACATGCTACGGCTGGACACGGTTCAGGAATCACTCATCTCGGTGGCAAGCGTCGGGTACGAAGCGGCCCCTCAAGCCGCAATCTCCATCGGCGACCTGTCGAATCCGCTCGTCTTGTGCGCCCTCTCGCTGGCCGCAATTACCGGTGGAGGGCGCTCGAGTATTCGCGCATTCGTCTCGATGGCACGCTGGACGGCGCTGCCGATGCCTCAGGCACGTATGCGCGGCACGCTCCCGGCAATGCCGCTCACGCACGCGCAGGAGTTGGTCGGAGAAGGGGAGGTTCGCCTCCTTCAGCCTCTCGAGCGACGGCTCGCCAGCGCGCCGGGCGGGGTCATTATTATCGAAGGCGCGATACCCGAACGAGTGATCGGATCGCTCACGAGCCTCGTTATGCTGGCGGGCCCGATCATCGCCCGGCTTGCGTCGCTTCAGGAATCGCGGGACGCGATCGATCGCATGTCGCAGCAGCGCGACCGGCTGACTTTGATGGTGGATTCGCTGCCCGACCCCGTCGTCATCACCAACGCCACGAACGACATCATCGCTCAGAATTCGCGCGCCGAGCGGCTGCTCAATGCCAAGGACGGGGATTCTCCCGGCCGTCGCCGCGCGATCGAGTTGAACAATCTGCTCTTCACGTCATTCCTCGCGAAGGCCGTCATGACGGGCAGCCAGACGGGCGGCCCGCGTGAGTTGAACCTCGTGGATCCAGACGAGGGGAACGACCTTCTGTTCGAGGTATTGGCGCATCCGCTGAGTGAGCGCGTCGGCCCGGACGACGCGGTACTCTCGGTGCTTCGCGATGTCACGGATCTCCGGCGCGCGGCCAATGAGCTCGAGCGGCAGGTCCAGCGCGTGCGCCTCGCCGAGATGAAGGCGTCGTCGGAGCGCGATCGGTTGAACCTGATTCTCGAGAATGTCGCGGACCCGATTCTCGTCACCGACGAACGGGCGAACATCATCCTGATGAACGATCAGGCGGAGCAGCTCTTTCAAGCAACCGAGAGCCAACAACGCAGCCGGCGCCAGTTGCAGGCCGTGCGTGGCAACGACACGAAGTTCACATCCTTCATCTCGGAGTTCGCGCTCCTCGATACGCGCGCTCGGCGCGAGCGGATGGCACTAACCCATCCGACCAACGGCAGTCAATTGCCGGTTGAGGTCGTGTCTGGCAAGATCATGAACGAGCGCGGCGAACCAATCGCGATCGTCTCGGTGCTCCACGATCTCACAAAGGAAGTGGAGATCGAACGGCTTTACGAAACACTAAAGACGCTCAATAGTGAGCTCGAGGAGCGCATCAGATCGGCGACGGCTGATCTCGCCGAACAGAACGCGCGGCTTCAGTGGCAGTCGCAGGAGGTCGAGCGTGCCAACCGGCTCAAGTCCGAGTTCTTGGCGAGCATGTCGCACGAGCTGCGGACTCCGATCAACGCGCTGATCGGCTATTCGGCGCTCCTCATTGACGGCGTACTGGGAGATATCAACGACCGGCAGCGCGATGCATTGCGTCGTGGGCGTGCGGCCGCCGAGCATCTCCTCGCGCTGATCAACGATATTCTCGACCTCGCGAAGATCGAAGCCGGCAAAATGCCCCTGCACCTGGAAGAGGTCGAGCTGCGTGACGTGATCGCCGAGGTTGCGCAGCAAATCGAGCCAATGGTGCGCAAGAAGACGCTGGACTTCGTCATCGATATCGGACTCGATTGTCCAGCCCTTTACACGGATCGCACGAAAGTGCGACAGGTGTTGCTCAACCTGCTGTCGAACGCCGTGAAGTTCACGACTCGCGGTCGCGTGACCGTGGTGGCGCGTTGCGCGGATAGTGGTGAAGGCGTTCGCATCGACGTCGTGGACACGGGCATCGGCATTCGCGAAAAGGACCTGCAAGCCATTTGGGAGGACTTCCGTCAGGTCGACCAGTCTCGTACGCGCGAATTCGGCGGTACAGGACTCGGGCTCAGCATCACGAGGAAATTGCTCGATCGCTTGGGTGGAAACGTCAGCGTGCGGAGCAAGTATGGGGAGGGCAGCGTTTTCTCCGTGGTGCTGCCACAACGGACACCCGCCGGTGCCGGCGAAGAAATCGCCACCGCGCGCTCGAGCTGAGCAGACCTGACAATTCGCTAACAGGCGGGCTTCGGCCGTCGCGGCATATTTCCGGGACGACGGAGCTCGCGAGCCCCTATGATACGTATGCCTCACGTTTCTTCTCGCTTCCCATCGACTCGTCGATCGGGACGTGGCGTGCCCACCTTGGCACTCCTGCTCGCCGCATTGGCGGTCGTCTCCGCGCTTGTATTTCAAGCGTTCCGGGCCGAGCAGGATCAGCGCGCGACAGCTTCGAGGGCTCTGCGCGAATACGCGGGCTTCGCGGCATGGGAGTTTGCTTCGAACATCAAAGAAGAGATGTGGCTCGCGACGACTGAGTTGCTGCGGCCTACGGAGCAATTGAGTCCGCGCAAACCAGGTGTGCCGCTGCCGACGCCCGCGATGCTCGTCATCCAGAATCACAAGATCGCAAAGTGTAAAGAATGCGGATCGGTACTTCCTGCATCCTACTACTTTCGTCTCGACCTGAATGACACGGCGTTGACGACGGTCCTCGCGGACGACGGCGTCGGACGGGCGCCGGAGCGGCTGGAGCGGCAGTGGCTGCGCGACACCATTACACGGCACGCGAGCGCTGTGTTCAAGTCTAATTGGCGCGTGGCGACAGTCGTCGGCGAAGTTGATGGCCGCCGTCTCACCGTCGCCTATACCGTCGTCCGCGACACCCTCGACCAGGCCGTCGCGGCCTATGGCGTCGTAAGTGAAACGAACCTCTTCGTGGCGACCTTTGCGGCGAAGCTCGCCGAGTGGGATCTGCTGCCTCCGTCGCTCGCGAAACAGACAGGCGCGGGTCATCTCGTCGCGATCACGGTGCGGGACGAGAAGAACAACGTCGTCTATCGATCACCCTGGCAATTTGGCGATCGCTACAGCGCGACGTACGAGCAGAAAAATTACGTCGCGGGCTTCACGGTCGAAGCGTCCCTCAAGCCTAACGTGGCGGGCCGATTGATCCTCAGCGACTCGTATCGTTTCCCGGTGTTGCTCGGCCTGCTGGGAATCACCGCCGCCCTCGTCGCAATCGCGTTCCGTCAGATGCGTCGCGAGGAGAGTTTGGCGCGGCTCCGTGCGGATTTCGTCTCCAGCGTATCGCATGAGCTGCGTACACCGCTTGCGCAGATCCGGATGTTCGCTGAATTGCTCCGCATGGGTTGGATTCGATCAGCGCAAGAGCACACACGATCGCTGGACATCATAGACCAGGAAGCGCGACGCCTCGGACATCTCGTCGACAAAGTGCTCTGCTTCGATCGCGTCGAACGCGGTGAGAATACGCTCATGACGGAGCAAACCGCCCTCGCGCCGCTCGTACGTGAAGTCCTCGAGGCGTTCGCGCCATTGGCTGCCGCGCGGCGCGTGAATGTTGACGTCCGTCTTGACGACGATATCGTCGCCGATGTCGATCGCGGTGCCATGCGACAGGTGTTGATCAACCTTCTCGACAACGCGGTCAAGTACGGACCGACTGGGCAAACCATCTCGATCGGGCTCGCGCGAAGCGAAGACGAGCAATCGGCGCGTATCTGGGTCGAGGACGAGGGACCGGGTATCCCAGCCGCCGAGCGAGCAAAGATCTGGCAGCCGTTCCAGAGACTGGAGCGCGACGCCAACTCGGCCGTTGCCGGATCGGGAATCGGACTGGCGCTCGTGCTCAACCTCACGGTGGCGCATGGCGGGCGCGTGCTCGTCGATGACGGAGCGGACGGTGGCTCGCGATTCACGATCGAGATTCCGTGCGTCACGCCGATGTACGACTCCTCGGTGAGTGGTGCGGTCAATCCCGGCGCCGGCGCTCTCTCGAGCGCGCTCGAACCTCAACTCGTCACCAGGCGATGACCATGTTCGTACGGGAGAGCGATTTTCGCCGCCAGCAGGCACGCGACGACCACTCCTTCGCTCCGCACATGGCGGAAAGCAGCACGACCACGCAACAGAGACCGCGGGTACTCGTAGTCGAAGACAATCCCGATCTCGCGTATGGGTTGCGGAACAGCCTCGAGATCGCAGGCTATGATGTGGCGGTGGCGGAGGACGGCGTTGCGGGCGTCACCCAGGCTCGAGAGGTGGATCCCGACCTGATCGTGCTCGATCTCATGCTGCCAGGCATGGATGGATATCGCGTCCTGCGCACCCTGCGCGATGAAGGCCGGGCGGTCCCCGTACTCATTCTCACCGCACGCGGCGAAGAAGCCGACAAGGTGCTCGGCTTTCGGATGGGAGCTGACGATTACGTCACGAAGCCCTTCGGCGTCTTGGAGCTACTCGCGCGGATCGAAGCCCTGATTCGTCGCACACGGAACTGGCGCGGTGCGACTTCCAATCCGGCTGCACCGGCGATCGAGCGCTTCGGCGACATCGAGGTCGACATCAATGCGCGCACAGTGCGTCGTGGCCACGAGCGGATAGAGCTGACCCCCAAGGAATTCGATCTTCTTATTGCTCTCCTCCAGCGGACGGGTCGCGTGACGAGCAGGAACGAGCTCTTGCGAGCTGTCTGGGGCTACAGCGCGTCTGTAGTCAGTCGAACAGTCGATACGCACGTGGCGGAGCTTCGTCGCAAGCTGGAGCACGACGCGGCGGAGCCGCGACATATCCTCACGGTCTGGAAGGTCGGATACAAGTTCCAGCGGTAATCCGGGCAGGATGGGCAGGGACGCATGAACTCGGAAGCCATCTACGTGTAGAATTGGTCGCGTGATTAGTCACTGACCCTTCAGCACGTCCGGAGACTGCGATGGTTGGCCAGAGTTACAGTGGTCGCGTCAATTTCAGGCGCATCGGGCGCACAGGCGCTCTGGCCGGCATCGGCCTGCTATCACTCGCCGCATGCTCTGATCGCCGCCGGGCAGCGAGCGCCGATTCCGATCTCGCTCGCGACCTCCAAATGGCCGGTCAAACGAGCGCACAGCCAACGTTCCAAGACACCGCGCTGAGCTCATCGGCGGCAACGGTGCGCGATGCCGCACCGGCGAAGAAGCCGACTCCCACGCCAACCCGAAGCTCACGGCCGGAAGGGCACAAGTCGCCGCCGCCGGCACCCGTTGACGTCAACCCGAGTATCAAAGCGGCCGCGCCTGTTATGGGGCCGGCGCCGGCAGCGGCGCCGTCACGGGAGATCGGTGCCGGCACTGCAATCGTGATGACGTCTGGCGGGCGAGTCTGTACCGAAACGAACCGGCCCGGTGACAAGATTGTTGCCACGATCGATTCACCCGTCAGCGGCTCGAATGGCGCGGTGATTCCCGCTGGGTCGAAGGTCGTGTTGGAGATCGCCTCCGTTACGCCAGGCGACCAGGCACACATCGACTTCCGAGTGCGAGCGCTGTACGTCAATGACTCGCTATATAATGTGGCGGGGACGGTGTCGCCGACAACGCCGCTGGAGCGCGTGAAGATCGCGAATCCCGACGCCAACGCGGACAAGAAGAAAGTCATCGGTGGCGCGATCGCCGGGGCCATTCTCGGCCAGATTATCGGCCACAACACGAAGGGTACGGTCATCGGCGCCGCAACCGGCGCGGCCGCCGGCGCTGTCGCTGCGAAAGCGGGCGAGAAGTACGAGGCGTGTCTCCCGGCGGGTTCGTCACTTCACATGACGCTTGCCCAAGCGCTTACGCTCTGAGCCGTTAGAGGGCTCCATGCAAGAGCCGCCATCAACTGCTTGTCCAAGCAGTGCGTAGGTCAGATGGAGAGGAGCGCCCCTGAGTGTACCGCGGCAATGTCCCACGGCCCGTGACAATTCCTGCCGGTACGCGGACGAGTCGACCAGACACCGGCCGCATATCCTATGGGACCGGAGTTTCTCCTGAGATGCCCGGAGCTTCTCCGGACAACCAGAGCTTCGTTTCCTAGCGCGCGGCGCACTTGGTTGGCAGCTTTCAGGTCATGCCGAAGCGCGCGCGGATCTCTTCTGGCCTAAAGCCGTTCCATCCCCTCGTTCGGGAGTGGTTTCGTGAGACGCTCGGCTCGCCGAGCGCTCCGCAGGAGCAAGGTTGGCCAGCGATCGCCAGCGGGTCACACACGCTGATCCTCGCTCCCACCGGGACGGGAAAGACACTGACGGCGTTCCTCTGGGAGCTGAACACTCTCATCGTGGATGGACGAGAAGCTCCGCTCTCGAACGCGGTGCACATCCTCTACGTCTCGCCGCTCAAGGCTCTGAATAACGACATTCAGCGAAACCTCGAGCGCCCGTTGGCTGAGTTGAAAGCGCGGTTTGCGACCGCGGGTGAGCCATTCCCCGAGATTCGCGTTGCCGTGCGAACAGGTGACACGCCCGCCTCGGCGCGCGCACGGATGATTCGCAAATCGCCGCACATTCTCATCACCACGCCCGAATCGCTGCACATCATGCTGACCACCGTTCGCGGACGCGGAATGTTCTCGGCCGTCCGCGCGGTGATCGTCGACGAGATTCACGCGATTGCGGGCACGAAGCGTGGTGTTCACCTCGCTCTCACGCTCGAGCGACTGGAACACTTGTGCGAGCGAAGCCCGCAACGCATCGGACTCTCGGCAACGCAGCGGCCACTCGAGGAGATCGCTCGGTTTCTTGGCGGATGCAAGGATGGCGCATTCAGACCCGTGGCAATCGTCGACTGCGGGCTGGTGTAGCGAACGGAGATCGCGATCCAGTCGCCGGTCGAGGATCTCGGGCACGTACCAGGCGGCACGATTTGGCCGTCGGTGGCGCCCCTCGTATTGCGTCACGTGCGAAACGCGCGGACGACCATTGTCTTCGTGAACAACCGCGCCCAGGCCGAACGAATGGCCGCCCGCATCAACGCGCTCGCGGGCGAAGAGATCGCGCTTCCCTATCACGGATCGTTGTCACGCGAGCGCCGCTTTCTGCTCGAAGGTTCATTGAAAGCTGGAAAGCTGCGTGCATTAGTGAGCACGAGCTCATTGGAGCTCGGCATCGACATTGGTTCCGTTGATCTCGTGCTGCAGTTGCAGAGTCCGAAGCGCGTTGCGACGGCGCTTCAGCGCGTCGGACGTGCTGGACACACGTTGGATGCCGTGAGTCGGGGAGTATTCATTCCGACCTTTCGCGACGACGCTGCCGAAACGCTGGCCATCGCGCGTGGTATGCGGAGCGGCGACGTCGAGCCAACGCGGGTCGTACAAAACGCATTGGACGTGCTGGCGCAAGTCATCGTGGCGTGCGTTGCCATCGATGATGACTGGACGAGCGTCGAACTCTTTCAGCTCGTTAGGCAATCTTATCCTTATCACGAGCTGACGCGCGCCGCGTTCGACGAAGTGCTCGCGATGCTGTCGGGCAAATACCCCTCGGACATCGCCGCGGAGCTCGAGGCGCGCATGGTCTGGGACCGGAGCTCGGATAAGCTGACACCACTTCGCAGCTCACGAATCGTGTCCGTTGTGAATGGTGGGACGATCCCGGACCGCGGACTCTATGCCGTGAATCTACCGGACCGCACGCGGCTCGGAGAGCTCGATGAGGAGTTCGTGCATGAGACGCGTATCGGCGACGTCTTTCAGCTTGGATCTTCCACCTGGCGCGTGAATGCGATCGAGCACGACCGCGTGATCGTGACACCCGCGCCGGGTGCCCCTGCACGAATGCCCTTCTGGCACGGTGAGTTCGCGGCGCGATCTTCACACATCGCGCCGCGCGTCGGCGTGCTGCGTCGCGAGCTCGCCGCCGCCGCCGCGACCGAGGACGTCGCGCGCATTCAACGCGAGTACGAGTGCGACGAGGCGACGGCGCAGTCGCTCATCGAGTACGTGCAGCAGCAACGTGCCGCAACATCGGTTGTGCCCGACGATCGCATACTGCTCGCCGAGCATTTTCGGGACGAGACGGGCGCCGTTCGCATCGTGCTCCATGCGCCCTTTGGTGGACGTGTGAACGCGCCGTGGGGGATGGTGCTGGCGAGTAGAGTGCGCGATGCGTTGCGCGCAAATGCGGGACGTCGTACGGCCGGAACGGAAGTGCAAGTGCAAACGACAGACGACGGCATCATGCTGCGTCTCCCGGACCTCACCGGTCCGGTGCCTCTCGATGCCATCCGTGGCTTATCGCCAGAGGAAGCAGAGCGATGCGTGCTCGAGGAGGTCGGCAATTCCTCGTTGTTCGGCGCGCGGTTCCGTATGAATGCCGCACGAGCGCTTTTGCTGCCGCGCGGAAATCCCCGGCGCCGGATGCCGCTCTGGTTGCAGCGACTCAAAGCGCAGGATCTGCTGCAGACGGTGCGTGAATTTCCCTCCTTTCCGATCCTCGTCGAGACGTATCGCGATGTGCTGCAGGATGCGTTCGATATGCCGGCGCTCGCAAACATTCTTCGCGCACTCCAAGCCGCAACGATCGAGATCCGCAACGTCGCGACCGAGGTACCGTCGCCATTTGCCGCTTCGCTGCAATTTGGCTTCGTCATGGATTGGATGTACGCCGACGACACGCCGCGCGCCGAGCAGCGCGCCGCGATGTTGTCCCTCGACCGGGGGCTGCTCGACGAGTTGCTTGGCGCAGGAGGCGCTGACGAAGGAACCCTCGCGGCTCTCGCGGAATTGTTGGCGGTGCGCCGAGGCACGGCACCGACGCGCCAAGCGCGCACCGCCGACGAGCTGGCGATACTCCTCGACCGCGCGGGCGATTTGACCATCGCCGAGTTAGCGGAGCGCACGGCGGCGGAAAACGTCCGCGGTGATCCCGTTCGTGAGCTGCTCGAGAGTGGGCGCGCGGTAGCCATCCCGGTACCGGTAGGCGTTGGGGGTACGGAGCAGCGGGTCATTCTCCTGGACGCGTATCCGCGCTATGTGGCGGCTTTTGGTGAGGAGGCGATGCAGGTGATCGCGTGCGGTCCAGAGCTCACAGCCAGCGCGGCCGCGGCCGTGATGCCCGAGACCCTTCGACACGCAACGTTGACGCTGGGCGCCGCGCGGCGTGAGCTACTCGCACGGTATGTCGCCCTCAACGGACCTTTTGCGATCGATGACGTTAGGCAGCGCTACGATTTCGATACCGATCGGATCGAGCGTCAGCTCGACGACTGGACGGCAAGCGGGAAGCTCGTGCGCGGCCAGTTTGCGGTGGGGAACGGGAATGGCGTCACAGATGACAGTCGCAAGCAGCGCTGGGTCTCGAGGCGCCTGCTCGAGCAGGCGCGGCGGCGAGAGCTCGCCGCCGCGCGGCGTCAGATCGAAGCAGTGGGAATCGAAGCGTTCGCGCACTTCCTCCAGCGTTGGCAGCACGTCGATCCGTCGACGCGACTGGGTGGCGCGGAAGGAACGACAACCGCGATTCGCCAACTCTACGGTCTCGCCCGGCCAGCCGATGCGTGGGAACGAGAATACTTGCGGGCACGCGTGGATGACTACCAGCCCGAAGTAATCACCCGTCTCTGTGCGGCCGGCGAAGCGGTATGGATCGGCGGCGGCAGCGCGACACAAACCGATGACAGCGCGGGAACTCTCGCGCAGCTGCGATTCGTCAGGCGCGGCAGTGGTAGTGCGTGGATCGTCGAGCGCAAGGATGGCGGTCCTACGCTCGGTGAGAATGCCGAGCGCGTTTATCAATCGTTGCGCAGCGAGGGCGCGTCGTTCTTCGACGACTTGATACGCGCAACGGGAACGAGCGGCCGCGTGACGCGTGACGCATTGCGGGAGCTCGTGGCGGCGGGTCTCGTCACGAACGACACTATGGAGTCGCTGCGGCAAGTCGTGAGATGGCGGCCGTTCCTCTCGCCACGGTTACGCAATCAGCCGGATCCCACGCGCTGGTTGCCGGCAGACTATTCGCCTTCTCCGAACCGCCCCGTGGTGCAACGTAAACCGAACTTGCGGCGCTTACCGAAGTGGCGCCCGCCCTCCGACGGGCCTCCAGAGCCGGGAGCAACGCCATGGCCGGGCCGGTGGTCGCTCGTTCGTACCAGCGGTATCATGGGTTCGAATGATGAGAGTGTGCTCGCCGAGTCCGTCGCGCGACAGTGGCTGGATCGGTACGGCGTCGTTACGCGGGATTGGTGGAAACGTGAGCACCCAGCCGTGTCCTGGCGAGCGATTTACCGCGAGTTGAAAAGGCTCGAATTTCGCGGGGACGTGCGTCGCGGCTATTTCGTGCGCGGTTTCGCCGGAGCACAGTTCGCGTTGCCCGCGGCTGTGGAGCTATTGCGAGTGAGCGGACCGAGCGTGAGTGATGCACCCATCGTGGTGATGGCGGCCAGCGATCCCGCCAATCCATATGCGATTGCCGCGGCGGCGGGCGTGGAGAGCCCCAGCACAACCGCGGCGCGTCGGCGCGGACGGGGCGCGCTCCTCGTCACGCGCGCCGGGGAAGTCCTCCTCGTCGCGGAAGGACGCGGGCGCCGCCTAACGATTCGACCGGCAGTGAGCACGGATGACGTGACAAATGCCGCCCGCGCGCTCGCTCGCCGACTCGTCGAGGCGAGCGACGGACGACGCGATCCGGTGATCGATACAATCGATGGCGTTGCTGCCGCTAGCAGTGCCTGGGCCTCGGCGTTCACCGCGGCGGGATTCAGGTCGACATCGGCCGGCTTGCGCTTTTACGCTCCTCCCCGTTGATGGCAATTGCCGGATAGGCACGACATTCACTATCCGCCTCCACGCTCCATGGCGACCTCTTGCGCGAGACTCTCGGCGTCGCGGAAGATTGTCGCCAACGCGGTGGTGCGGCCGTGGGCCTGAAACCGCACCGCCACGTCGCGTGCGCTCGGCGAGCCATCGACCGTGATCTCGTCACTCTGGCCAGCATGCCCAACGTAGTTGATCGAAATGTCGTAGTGGGCGCTCCAGAAAAAGGGTACCTGATCGAATCGCTCGTGAGCGCCAAGAACATTGCGCGCGGCTGTTTGGCCTTGCCGCTGAGCGACCACCCAGTGCTCCACCCGAATCCGCGCGCCAGTATGCACATCCGGCCAGCGCGCGATGTCGCCCGCGGCGTAGACGTCAGGTGCGCTCGTCTCGAGGAACTCGTTTACCAGCACGCCGTTCTCGATAGAGAGGCCAGCGGCCTGCGCCAACTGAATGCGCGGTCGTACACCAACGCCCACGACTACTAAATCAGCCGTTAGGCGTTGTCCGTCATCGAGGATCACGGCGTCGCGCTCGATTCGCGCGGTGGTACGCTGCAGGTGGAAAATGACGCCATGCTCCTCATGTAGCGCTTGGATGAACTGACCGATGTCGCGCCCCATGACCCGTTCGAGGGGCAACGCCTCGGGCGCGACCACATGGACAGGAAGCTTCGGATTGCGGGTGCGCAATGATGCGGCGACTTCGAGGCCGATGAAGCTTGCCCCGATGACGACCGCATTCTGCGCCTCGCCCGCGGCGGCGATGAGTGCGCGGCTATCCCGAAGGGTTCGCAGGTAGCGAACGTGGGGAAGGTCGGCACCCGCAACCTTGAGAAGGACGGGATCGGCACCCGTCGCGAGAATGGCGGCGGCGTACGGCAGTGGGGCGTGACCCTCTACCTCGAGAATGCGCCTGCTCGTGTCCAGGCGGGAGGCACGACTGCGCACGAGCTGGATGCGGTGCTCTTCGTAAAATCCCGGGGGCCGAATCGGAATCCATTCTTCTGGCGCGTTCCCGGCAAGATAGTCCTTCGAGAGATTGGGACGGTCATAGGGGGCCCAGTCGTCGTCATCCACGACCGTCACCTCACCCGCGAAGCCGCATCGGCGCAGCATCTCGGCCGCGGCAGAGCCGGCGGCGCCACCGCCAATAATTATTACGTTATACAACTCAGGTGAAACCCGGACGCCGGGGAAGGTAGGCGACAACGGATCCCGCTCGAGTTTGTCACCGACGACTATTCGGTCACCACGCCGCTCCACCCGCCAGCACGCGACCGGATTGAGCGCGGGGGCCCGGAGGGCCTCGCCGCTGCGCAGGCTGAAACACGCGTGATGCCAAGGACAACGCACGGCGTCGCCGACGATCAGGCCTTCCGCCAGTGGCCCGCCGTAGTGCGTGCACGTCGCGCCAATCGCGAAATATTCGTCGCCGACACGAGACAGGAGGACCTGCTCTCCATTCGCGTGCCCCAGCAGCTTCTTGTCCGGGCCTAACGCATCCGGCGCCACGCCGAGCGTGAGGTCTGGACCCGTCAGAGTCGGTCCGTCTCTGCTACTTCCATCGCCTCCTGCGGCCATCGGCCCTCCCCGAATAATCGTCGGTGAATTGGCGCGACCCAGTGCGAGAACCATAGCTTGTGCTCTCGAGTCGATCCACCGCCCAAACGTCCTTACCGCGATTCCCTATGAATACCGACGAGTCACTCCGTTATCCCACGGGACGATTCCAGCGTCCGAGCGCGCCGTTGAACGCTGACGAGCGCCGAAAGATGATCGATTCCATCGAACGCGCGCCGTCACACATTCGGGCCGCTGTCGATGGGCTCGGCGACGAGCAGCTCGGTTCGCCATATCGGCCGGGAGGCTGGACGGTGCGCCAGGTAGTCCATCACGTCCCCGACAGCCACATGAACGCGTTCATTCGCTTCAAGCTGGCCCTCACCGAGGAGACTCCGACGATTAAGCCGTACGACGAAGCCGCATGGGCCCAGCTTGCGGACGCCCGCGACACTCCGATCGAGACGTCGATGACCTTGCTGACGTCATTGCACGAACGATGGGTGGGTTTGCTCCGTTCGATGTCTCCGAGCGATTTCGGGCGCAAACTGAACCATCCAGATTGGGACGCGCCGCTCTCGCTCGATACCATGCTCGCGCTGTACGCGTGGCACGGTCCGCATCATACGGCCCATATCACGAAGCTGCGGCAGCGCATGGGGTGGTGATTGCGCTCGAGCCGTTCGATGCCGCGAGAAGCGCAGCTGACAGCGAAGGCGGTGCAATCGCTGATGGATCGTGTATTGGGCCCAGGGGCGGTCCGTCGTCCTCGCCGAGTCTCGGGTGTCGTCGCGCGCGAGCTACAGCGCATCGATCGGGAATCTGACCTCACGCCGGGAGCGAGGGCCCTCTTTCAGGATCTACTCGCTTGGACCGGTCTGGCGACAATTCGGCCGATCGCGCTCCCAGCGAACGACGAGCCGTACTGGTTTCGTGTTCCACATCCGCTCGCGAATTACCAGTCACGTCCACAGTTGCCGTCATCCTGTGACGTGGTCATCATCGGCGCTGGGCTCACCGGGTCGTCGGCGGCTTATCATCTTGCCGAATCGTTAGGTGGCGAGGCCAGCGTCGTCGTGATCGACGCAGGGGATCCGGCGGGTGAAGCCAGCGGCCGGAATGGCGGTAACTTCGAGCTGATTCCCGAGAACTCGGTCGGCGTGTACGAGGGCCTGGCGCGCGAACGCCTCGCGTTTCTATGTCGTCGTTATGCGGGGTTGCCGATCGAGGTCGTGCAAGCGGAAAGCGAGCGCCAGGCGTCACTCGTCCTTGGCTTGGCGCTGCGAAACCGCGAGCTACTGAAGCACATCATTCTCCGTGAACGCATCGACTGCGATTTTGCTCCGCGCGGCTGGCTTCATCTCGCCGATAGCGAGGAGGAGGAACAGGGCATCTGCGAAGAGGTAATGCTCGCCGCGCAGCATGGACAGCGGATCGAGCTCTGGTCACGGAAGAAGATCCGAGAGGAGTTGGGATTCGAGAACGAGTACCTTGGGCGGTTCATTCCCGGTGACGGCACATACCACCCATTCAAGTATGTCTGTGGGTTGCTGCGTGCCGCGATCCGTCCTGGCATCGAGTTGTACACGCGAACGAAAGTCGTCCAGGTAACGCCGGATACCGGCCATCGACACGCGGTGATCACCGAGCGTGGGAGCATTCTGGCACGCTGTGTCATCGTGGCGACGAACGCCTTCACGAGCCAGATCTTTCCCGAATTGGCCGCGATCAAGCCGCATCAAAGCCAGGTTCAGGTCACGGAGTTTGCGCCAGACCGAACACGTGGTCGTGTCGTAACGTGCGAGCACGGTCCCGCGTTCTTCAACCAACCGCGCGACAGCTCAGGGGGTGGTTACGCGCCTTTGTTAATGGGTGGCGGTGCCGACCGACCGATGAGGAGTCCCTCGTCTCGACGCCGTTCGGCACGGGTGCACGACGAGCTGCTGGCGATTCGCGACCGATTCTACCCGGAGCTCCAGGGGCGACCGCCGTCCTGTGAGTGGATCGGGCCGATGGCGTTCACGCCTGATCAGCTGCCGGCAATCGGCTTTCTGCGACCGGGAATCATCGTGGCGGCCGGATACAATGGGTATGGCGGCAGTTACACGACGGCCGCCGGCGCGGCGGCCGCTGCCATGGCGATCACCGGCAGTCCACCGGACTGGGTACCGGAAGATGTCTTCTCCCCGCGGCGCCTAACGACGAGCGAGCCGATCTTCATGACGGAGCGCGACGGCCTCTGGCGAATCGCGGCCTCCCTGTGCCGACAGCTCAAGGCGGTGAATCGGCAAATCTCCGAGGCCCTGACGTTCCGCGGCGACGGACTCGCCTCGGCCGTGCCCCGACAAGTGCCGCCGCGCGTGTCACGCCTCACCCGCATCCTTGGGACGGAGATCTCGCCGGCTGATTCAATCGACGCGTCCACATTCTCCGGATTTCCAGCGTTCAAGGAGTTCACACTGGATGAAATCACCGAACTGCTGCGATCGATGCAGCGATGGGATGTCGAGCGCGGCACCCTGCTCTTTCAGGAGGGCGACGAAGGATCGACTTGCTACATATTGGTGCGGGGCGCCGTCGATGTGAGTGTGAAAGTGCGGGGGCAACCGCAACTGTTGGCACAGCTTGGCCCTGGAAGCATCTTCGGCCAGTCGAGTCTCATCGACGGCGAGCCGCGATCGGTGAGCTGCTCCATTCGCCGCAATGCCATTCTCGCGGAGATCGACGCCGCATCATGTGAGCGTCTGCTGAACAGTCGCGGCCATCTCGCGTTGAAGCTCCTCGCGGCGCTCAATCAGGGTCTCGTAGCGGCCCTGCGCAGCGCCGATCGCCAACTCATGCGACTGAACGACGACCGACGGACAGACGAGGGGGAGTCCGCGCTGTCGACTGAGCCAGTCGTGAGCCACGCCGCAGACGACTAGGGTTCGCTCTCCTCGACGCTGGCAACAGTTGACGGGCGATCGACGAGTAAATCGAATTTGACGACGATGCGGTTCTCGGTCCGCAGCACGCCGAAGAGGGCGGTTGGCGGCGAGATGCCGTAGTCGGTCATGAGGATCGGCAGGGCCCCTCGCGCGCGCACGGTGCCGTCGCGCTGCTCGTCGAGATCAACAGGGATGCGCACCGTTCGCTCACGACCAGCGATGCGCAGCGTCCCCTGCATAACGAGTGACTGCCCCCGGTCACCAGATGTCGAGACAACCTCGAAGCGTCCAACGATCTGGCGGCACTCGGGCGTGTCGTCGACATGGAGCGCTTTGTACATGATATTGTCCATCTGGCTGCGCCCGCAGGTCAGGGCGTGCGCCGGCACGCGCACCTGCACGCGCTGCACGCGCGCGACGGACGACGCCCCATTGTCTTCGATGTCGATCGACGCATCGAGCGTCGTAGCGTCGCAGCGCCAATCGCGCACATTCGAGCTGCCTTCCAGCCAGAGTCGACTATCTGAGCGGACACCAAGTCGCATGGGCATCACGACGGCGCTGATGCGGGCAATTGGTTGTGCGGGCACGGCGGAGCCGGTAAGTGCAACAATCGCGAGGCTCGTGAGGATGATTTGCTTCATGCTACCTTCTCGGGCTTGGGCGTCATGTTGAGTCTCCTGCGGGCGCCTTTGCCCTGCTCCTCTCAGTGTCGGATCGCGGCGCTACTCTTTACAGCTTTGATAAAAGCAATGCCGATGCCGCGACCGGCCGCGTACATCGTGACCTCTACTATTGGACGATTTGACACCGATGAGGTATCCGCGCTGTCACCCAACGAAGGTGATGTTCGTCACACGTGTGCGCGTCAGGCGCGCAACGCGCGGGCAAGTGGACAAAAGTGCTTTAACGTTCGCTGCCGTAAGGCGTCCTCTTTGTGCGCGTCGTTCACCGTCCTGCCCGACGCGCCTGCACTCTCGCGCGGCTGGGACGGCGTTTTTAGGAGGTTGCGTATGCGTAATGCTTCGTCGGCAGTAGTGACACTCGCACTCGTTATGCTCACCGCGTCGGCCGCGGCCGCGCAGACGGCAACGCAAGCCGGTACGCCGGCCAAGCCACTTACCGAACAACAACGCCGTGAGCTTCGCGATCATCGCGATCTACGGCAGGACCGTCGCGATGTGCGGCACGACCGCCGCGATGTCTCTCAGGACAAGCACGACGTACGAAACGATGCGCGCGATATCCGACAGGATAGGAAAGAGCTCCGGGACGCGCGCCGCGAAGGTGACAAGAAGGAAGTACGCGAGGAGAAGAAGGAGCTGCGCCAGGATCGACGCGACATTCGCGGCGACGCGGCCGATGTGCACCACGACCGCAAGGATATCCGCCACGACCGCCGCGACATTCGCACGGACCGGCGCGACATCCGCCGCGACAAGAAGTCCCAGTAGCCCTCGCCGTGTTGTGAACGAAGAGCCCACGCCATCTGCGTGGGCTTTTCTTGGTGGGCCTAACGAGTCAACTCGCCGTAACCCCGACGGTTTCTTCGTCGAGTGAGGGCTCGACGCGCCGCGCGGGCATCGGCGTGCTACTGGTCTTCACCCAGCTGCGTAGTACTTCGGCAACACTCCACGCCTGTGCAATACACCCACGCGGCGTGAATGGCGGCATGGCATCGAATATCTCGCCAATGGTCCCAATGCCGAAGTCGCTAAGCGCGGCGATGCATCCGTCGAGGTACTGTCGTGCGCCAGCAGTGTCGTTAGGGTGGACTTTGAGCCAAGCGTCGATCCAGGGACCGATGAGCCAACCCCACACCGTGCCTTGATGATAGGCAGCGTCCCGAGCACGCAGATCGCCATTGTATCGCTCCTTGAAGTCGGAGTCGCCGGGAGCAAGCGAGCGTAATCCAACTGGTGTGAGCAACCGTTTCTGCACCACCTCCAGAACGGCCTCCCACCGTGCACGGTCAAGCACGGGATGCTCCAGCGAGATTGCAAACAGCTGATTTGGCCGGCAGTGTGCCGCGTCGCCGTGTTCGCCATCGACGACGTCATAGAGGTAACCGAGGTCGTCGCTCCAGAAACGTTTGTTGAAGGACTCTCGCGCGTGCTCCGCTGCCTCCAGCACCCGTGACACGAAGGCATCGTGGCGTCGCTCTTCCGTGAGCCAACCTCCGAGTAGCCGCAGCGCATTGTACCAGAGCGCGTTGATCTCCACTGCCTTGCCGCGCCGCGGCGTCACCACCCAGCCGTCGACTTTCGCGTCCATCCATGTGAGCTGATAGCCCTCCGCGCCCTGCGAGAGCAAGCCGTCAGCAGGATCGACGCCGATGCCGAACCTGGTGCCGCGCATATGGTGCTCGACGATCGACTGCATCGTGGGTAGCGCCCTAACGAGCGTGCGGCGATCGTCGGTCACCTCCACATAACGATGCAGGGCGTGGAAGAACCAAAGCGTCGCGTCCGCCGTGTGATAAAGACCCTCATTGCTCCCGTCTGGGAACATGTTTGGGATCAGACCGTCGCGGACGTAATGCTCGAAGGTCCGCAGGATGAAGCCCGCCTCGCGGTGACGCCCCGTGACGAGCGTCAGCCCTTCGAGGCTGATCATCGTGTCGCGTCCCCAGTCTGTGAACCAATGGTAGCCGGCGATCACCGAGCGAATCTCGTCGCCGGTAGCCGCGGCACGCGTCGAATCGACGATGCGTCCAGCGGGTGTGAAGATGAACTGATCTGCTGCCAATACGAGTTCGGCCGCCACTTCATCCGCCGTTTCGGGGTGCGTCGCTATTGCGGAGTCCAGGAGCCTTCTCCGCCGCTCCTCCTCGCACAGGAACGCCTCCTCGGGCAACAGGGCCATCATTACCTGCTCGGACTCCGCCGATGCCACGAGGGTGACCGGTGCATTGGGCGTCAGCTCGATGTCGAAATGGCCCGGCGCCCAGAGACTGCCGCGGAACTCATAGCCGCGAGCCTCCTCGACGGGATAAAGGAACTCGCTCGTGACGCGCTCTTCGTGCACGAATGCCGCGGTAGCACCCTCGATCCGAACCGCGAGCGGTGGCAGCTGCGGATCGCCCGCGTCGAACATGTACAAGCCCGCCGATTGCGACAACGAATAGCGAGTCGCGATCGGCCCGCTCACGGGCGTCTCGTATGAGCGAAAGTGCAGCGCCGGGTGCAATTCCAACCTCACCGGCCCATCGCCCTTCGTTAGGCAGTAGCGAACGTGCACCGTATTCTGCTTGTGCGGCATGATGATCCGCTTCTGGATCCGTACCCCACCCCACTCGTATTCCCACACGGGCAGACCCGCTTCGAGACGGAATTCGGCCACGCGTTCGGCAACTTCCGGGTCCAGACGGCCGGCGACGCGTTCTTCTCCCCCGAGTGCCGTTGGTGTTCCGCCGGCAACGCAGATCCGCTCGCTGAGGTGGTTGAGCATGACGAGACGGCCGACGGGGTTCGGCAGCGCGGCGACGAGCAAACCGTGATAGCGCCTGGTATTGACGCTCGCGATCGTGCCGGACGCGTAGCCGCCAAGACCATTCGTCACGAGCCATTCGGTGTCGACGAGCGTCTCTGCGCGCCTGTTGGCGTCGCCATGCAGCGGCAGCGGCCGTGTGATTCTATCGAGGAGTCGTCTCATACCGGGCTTTCCATTGCGCGCGGGCTTCTTTTTCAGTGGTCGGCTGTCGAGGCGCGGTTGTAGCACCCTCGCGTGGCACGGGCCAGAGCAGTACCGTCGAGTGGGCGGGCAGCCACCAGCCACCGTTGTCCGTGTCGAGTGCGGGTGTGCCGGACCCGCCATACAGCGGATCCTCAGACGACCAGGTGGGGCGCCAAACCATTTCCGGTGGTGGCGCAACCAACGGCTCCGCCAACGCCGCAGCGTGAAAGCGGCTCCCGAGATTCACCACAACGAGTCGATCCAAGTCGCGCCGCTCGCCGAAATAGCGAAGGACAAACGCACTCTCACAGAGAGCGGCGCCATCGATCGTGCGCGTGAGAATGCCATTGTCCTGGCTCTCGGTATCGCTGACTGCTTGCCGGCGTAGCGTCGGATCCATGCGTCGCAGCCGGATGAGATCGCGCACGAGGGCGATGCTCTGCATTCCAGATTCCTGATTCCGTTCCGACCAATCGAGTTTACAACGCGTGAATGTCGCTTCGTCCGACGGGTCTGCGAGTCGGGCCGTGATCTCGGGTGTCGCGACATGAGCGAACTGGCCGAGGAACTCGGCGCGTCCACGACGGACCAAACTCGCGAGATCGGTCGTGTGATCGGCGAAATAGAGAAACGGCGCCGATGCGCGAAACTCTTGGCCCTGAAAGAGCATCGGCGTTTGAGGCAGCAGGAGGAGAAGCGCCGTCATGGCGCGATACGCCGCCGGCGAAGCCAACTGATGCAGACGCAACCCGAACGCGGAGTTTGCGATCTGGTCGTGGTTTTGGATGAACTGAATGAACTGCGGCGGAGCGATGTCGTACGCGGGCTTGCCGCGGCGCCCGCTCTGCCACTGATACCATTCCCCTTGATAGAGGAAGCCGTACTTCGCGGCGGAGATGAACTCCTGCGCGGTGCCGCGGTAGCCGCTGTAGTAGGCTTCGTCCCGCCCAGTGAGAGCGACCATCGCCGAGTGATGAAAATCGTCGTTCCAGAGCCCGTCCAATCCATACCCGCCGGAGGTCTGGTGCCTAACGAGCATGGCATCCTGCGGCTCATTCTCGGCCACGATGAGGGTACGCCTGCCGTGGGCAGCCTCGCGCACGCGGCCGACAATCTCGGTTATGATGTGCGGCGACGACGTATCGAAGATCTGCTGGGTGGCATCGAGGCGTAGGCCGTCGAAGTGAAATTCGTCGCCCCAGTACGCGGCATTGCAGGTAAAGAGCTCCCGTACGCCTTCAGAGTCCTCGCCGTCGAAGTTCAGCGCCTCGCCCCACTCCGTGTTACCCTTGAAGTAGTATTCGCTAAACTCCTTGAGGTAGTTACCATCCGGTCCCAGGTGATTGTAGACGACGTCGAGGACTACGGCCATGCCCTGTGCGTGAGCGTCCTCGACGAACGACCGCAGATCGTCCGGTGAGCCGTAATGGTGATACGGCGCGAACAAGCCGACGCCGTCGTACCCCCAGCCGAAACGTCCCGGAAACTCCGCCACCGGCATCATTTCGATCACGCTCACTCCGAGCTCTGATAGCTCGGCCAAGTGCCGACGTGCCGCCGCGTACGTGCCGTCGCGCGTGAATGTGCCGACGTGGAGCTCGTAAATCACTGCACCAGCCAGCGCGGGCCCACGCCATCCACCATCGTGCCACTGGTAGCTACGTCCATCGATGACTTGCGACGGACCGTGTGGGCCGTCCGGTTGAAAGCGAGAAACCGGATCAGGAACTTCGGTGCGATCGTCAAGGCGCAGTTTGTAGAGCGAGCCTCGCGCTGCACTTGGAACTAGTCCGGAGAAGTAGCCGTTCCCTTCCGGCTCGAGCTCCGTCACGGAACGCTTCGCCCCGTCTGCTCCGAGCTCAGCGAACGAAACAAGTGTTCTCTTTGGCGCCCAGACCCTGGCGTGGACTAAGCCGTCGGGAGAGATCTCCGTCCCAATTGGGTAGTGTCGCCACGCGGCTACTTCAGTCGCGACTGTTGCGTGCGGATTGGACATGACCTCACGAATGCGGGCAGGATCGATACCAGCATTTCTGCCATGGTTCTGCCTTGGTCGGACATGTCGTCGCGCTGCAACTTTGACGTGTTTTCGTCTGTGACTTCGCACACACCGCCCGTGACTCGCTTCAGAGCGCAGGCGTCTTTTCAATGCGGGGACGACGTAGGCCAAGCCGTCCGCTCTTTCGCTCCCCTTCCTTCTGCCATATCTCTTGGGGACCGCCACCTATGCCGCAACCGACCCCCCTTTCATCGCCCATCCACGTCTCCTTCTCTACTCCCGAAGCCAATGGCTCGGGAGTCGACAGAGACATCCGGCAGGCCGAGCAATTAGAAGCGTTGCGCCTCGCGGTCGGCGACCGCTTGACAGTGGTCGCTTTACTTGGCAGTGATTTAGACGAGCACAGCGAGTGGGGCAGCGTGGCGTATCTGGCGCGAGAGGTGGCGACCGGCACGCTTGTCGTCGCTGCGCTGAACGAGCGTATCGGGATGTCGGCGGGTTATGACGTCACCATTTGGCGCACGCTCGAAGAATCGCTACCAGGACCCATCAGCTGGTGCGCGCAGTGCGGTGGAGAGGTGGAAGGGTGGAACCGATACTGTTCATGTGGCGCGGACCTCTCGGGGATCGCGCCGGGTACGGAGGAGGCTCGGCAGTCGCTCTTGGAGCAGGTCCGCCAGTCGGTAGCCGGCGAATTTGAGCTTATTGGAAGTTTGCCATATGCGGCTGGCGGTGGACCGGCGTACTTTGCTCAACGGACCGAAAGCAACGTCGTCGTGGCCCTTCGTATGCACGCGGACGGCTCATTCGACGATGGTACACAGCGCATCTCCCTGTCGCTCTCCGAGCCTCTTGGGGAGATGGGCTCTAGCGCGTCTCCGGTTGTGGGGCGCTCGCCGCACTCCGGGCCGGTCTGGTACACACCAGCAGATTCGATCAGTGTCGTGACGGACGAGACAGCAGCACGCCGCGTTAGCGGAAACAACAATCGAATCGACAGCGAACCAGCTGTCGATCCGACGCTTGGCGCGAGCATTCTCGGATCCGGGCTGCTTGCACAGCAGCCGACGCCCGCTGAAGGCGAAGCGATCTCGATCGCCAAGGTCTGTCCGCAGTGCGGAGTGGAGTACGACACCGCGTCTCGGTTCTGTCCGAACGACGGCACCCCCCTGCGCCCGAAGGGGACCGCAGATCCATTCATTGGGCGCGTGCTCGCCGAACGCTACCACATGCTGAAGCGCCTTGGCGAAGGCGGCATGGGGAAAGTTTATCTCGCCGAACACGTCAAAATGAACCGGCAGTGCGCCGTGAAGGTCATGAACAGCGCACTGCTCAACGACTCGGACTCAGCGCAGCGCTTTGCACGTGAAGCGTCGAACGCAGCGCGGATCATCCATCCGAACGTGGCTGCCGTGTTCGACTACGGCGAAACAGATGGTGTGGTCTATCTCGTGATGGAGTACGTCGAAGGCGAGTCGCTCACGCGCGTGCTCGAGCGCGAGACATCGCTCCCTCCGGCGCGGGCCGTTGACATCTCGCACCAGGTCGCGGAGGCGTTGGTCGCCGCGCACGAGTTGGGCATCGTGCACCGCGATCTCAAGCCCGACAATATCATCATCGCGCCCGGGAAGAACGGACGGGATATCGCGAAGGTGGTCGACTTCGGCATCGCGAAAGCCATCGAAGAAGCCCCGAGCGAGTCCCTCACTCGGACGGGACTCGTGATCGGCACGCCGGAGTATATGAGTCCCGAGCAGCTGCTCGGTGATCCCGTGGACGCGCGCAGCGACATCTACAGTCTCGGCTGCATTGTTTATCAAATGCTCACGGGGCGTCGAACGTTCGACGAGCCCACACGTGAGCAAATGATCAAGCGACGGCTCACCGAGAAGTCGCCGCATGCGCGTGACCTCGCACCGGACGTCCCGAAGACGCTCGATCTGATCGTAGCGCGGATGCTCAATCGCACACCGCACGATCGCTATGCCACGGCGGCGGAGGTCCGCGATCTGATGATCCCCGCAATCGCGCTGGAAGGCGGCTTCGACGATCCGAGTTGGCGTCCGCAGACGCGCAGCAACCCAACGGTCTTCATTCAAGCCGCCGAGCAGCCGACGCAAGAAATGACGCCTTATCCGGGCGTCGCGCCGCATCGCCCACTCTGGCGACGCCGCGAGGTCCTCGCCTCGGCGGTCATCGTGGTCATCGCCGTCGCGGCCATGGCGACGGCAATGGCACGGAGCGCGATGGATGCACGCGAGCGCGCGCGTGTCCTCGAGCAGGCCGCCGCGACGAGACCACCGATGCCGGCGGTAGTCTTCACCCCGCCCGCTCCAAGTCCTGCGCAATTGCCGGTGCGAACGGCTGGCGCCTCAGCGTCCACGCGCCTCGCGGATTCAGCGCTACCCGGCGTCGCTTCGGCAAGAACAGCCGGCGTTGCCGTCTCAGCAGAGCTGAAACAGCCGATCGAGCAGCTCCGGGCCGCAATCGAATCGCGACTGCCGGGGAGAATCGAGGATGTGTACAAGTCCTACGACCAAGATGATGCAACGAAAAAGTACTTGCGTGGCATCATCGACAAAGCGGACTCCGTTCACATCAAGTCAGTGTTCTATCAGAACTCGAGCGTTAAGGGCAACACTGCGCAGCTGAACTTCCGCATGATCATGAACGTGACCTTCAACGCCTCGAAGATCCCGACCGAAGTGCCGTCGACCTGGCGCGCGGATCTCACTCGCGACGGCCAGCGCTCAGCGTGGCAAATCCAGCATCTCATGAAGCACGGATTCTGAGCGACATTCGCGCTCGTTAGGCACGTTTTCCGAGGCGAGTCGTTAGGTTCGTGCTCACGGAATCGAGCAGCGCCGCGTCATAGCCGACCTGCCAGTCGTCGCCATGCAGCCAGTTGGCCTCGGCGCGCACCGCGAGCTGCTTCCAGTCGTCTCCGAGAAATCGCAGGATGATGCGCGTGCGGTAGCGTAGCTCCGGCACGCCATCTCGGGCGAGCGACGCTTGCCAGGGCGTCATAAGAAAGCCCGCGCTCGGATCGCTTACATCGATCGTGTACTTCTGCGAGAGATACTCGGTCGCGATGCGAAAGGCGGTTTGTTTCGTGAGGCCATCGCGAAGCATCACGATGCGCGTCGTTTTGGCATCGGAATTCGACGCGACGAAGGTCGTCGGTGCCCCGTCACGCCCCGTGAAGACGGGCTGCGGCTCCGGCTCTGTCTTGGCTGGCGACGACGCGTTCGTCGGCGTCGGAGCAGTTTTCGCTACACGATGAAATGACGAACACGCCGCCACCGAGAGAACGACGACAGCCCAGCGAAGTGCGGCTAGCCCTGAATCGGTGTATCGAACGATGCAACGAATTGGGATCACCCTGCTGACACGATAGAACAGTTCCGCGCGATCGAGTAATCACGCAGGAGCAAGACACACGGAATAGTGACGCCGAAGCGCGCACAAAGTAAGCGCACGCCTTCGTGACTTCGGGTTACAGCCCGTGTCGTCTCAGTCGAAGACAGCGCTCAGAGCAAAAGAGTGGGACTCATTGCACGCACTGTCCGTGTGGGTCGGGTTTTTTCTTGTCGACCATGAGCCGATGGTCGAGGTTCGCCGAACGAACCGCGACGTCGCGCACGAGCGTCGCGACACGCGCGAGCTGGTCATAATCGATGTACTGCGGTTCGTCGGTCACCTCGTGGTAATCGCGGTGGCCGCCCGTAGAGAAGAAAACGATGGGGATGCCATATCGCGCGTACTCGTAGTGATCGCTGCGACAGTAGTACTGCTGCGGGTGGCCGTTCGCGTCAAACTGGTAGTCGAACTTAAACGGCGTCGGCTCCGTTTTCGCCACCGTCTCCACGAGATCACCCAGCTCGGTGGATAAACGACGCGAGCCAATCAGTTGCAGATATCCCGCCCCGCCGCCTTTCACGTCATTGGGTCCGCCACGACCGATCATGTCGATGTTGAGCTCCGCAACGATCGAATCCCGTGGAACGGTCGGATGATCGGTGAAGTATTCTGAGCCCCAGAGCCCCTCTTCTTCACCGGCATGCCAAATGAAGAGTATGGACCGCCTCGGCTTTACTTCTGTATTTACGAGTGATTCGGCAATCTCGAGCAATGCAACCGTCCCCGATCCATCGTCGTCGGCGCCGTTGTAGATAGAGTCCGGTCGCACAGGGTGGATCTTTCGAACACTGTCGAGGATCGACCGAACGCGCATCATCTCGTCTGCGTTCGCTTGCCGTGGAGCATCATCCTCGCCTCCGGGCCGGACGACGGCGTTGAAAGCGCGGAGCGAATCGTGATCCACTGGTTCGTGATTAAAGCCGATGTGATCGTTATGCGCGCCAATCGCGACATACGCACCCCTCAGCACGGGATCGGAGCCTGGCAAGATGGCTATGACGTTACGCGCCGGTGCGCGGGTATCGCTGAAGTGCATTGAGCCTGAAACCGTGCGGCCCGTTGCTCTTCCACGTACGAGATTTCGCGGTTGTCCACCGAGGAGCGCGTTCGTCATCGCGCGTGATACGTAGAGAAAGGCCGGGACGATCGTCGAATCGGCATCAGGCGTCCGCAAGCCGACGCTTGGCTCCGTGAGAGTCTGGCGCGATTGCGGATCCATCGCGTCGAGCGAAGCGATAGCGATAGCAGTTGCGTCGATGTAATACTTGGTGAGTGCCGGCCGATTTACCTGCCACGCCGGCTTTCCGCCAGGTGCATCCGGTACGACTATGACGATGAATTTGCCCGCGGCCTGTGCCGGAGAAATCATCGTCGCGGTATCGCCCCACATGCCGCCGTACACAACGGGGGTGTTGTTCACATCACGCGCCGCGGGTCCATTATCGCGCGGCAAGTAGTCGACCCATGGCTCGAACGTCGATCCGCCCACGCTGAGCTTTTGCCCGGCTGCGAGCGTGCGCTCGAAGACCGGCAGATTCTGCAAGTAAGTGCCGCTATCGCCCGCCGGCACGAGGCCGAGGCGTCGCACCTCGCGCTCGATGTAGGCTGTGCCGCGGCGATGACCCTCGGTGCCAACCTGACGGCCCTGCATTGAATCATCCGAGAAGATGTACAGGCGGGTCATCAGGTCCGCGGGGGTGATGGCCGGAACGGTGGGTTGCGGCGCGTGCTTGAGCGGAAGCTCTCGCTGGGCGCTGGCGACGCGCGGTGCGATGACAAGCGTCAAAACACCATGCATCGTGAGCAGGCGGCGAGCAGACAAGGGCATCACGATCATGAATTACTCCGGCGCGAAACGGAACGCTGGAAGCTACACATGCGAATATGGATGCAAGCGACGCGACAGATGGTGTCTTACGAAAGCTTTACTGCGTGCGGCGTCTGTTATTGCGTGTCGGGGCGTCCGGACTAGTTTACGCCCCGGCGCCGCCCGGGTGCCGCACGCCTCGCTTCATCCGCCAGCATGCGAATCAGCGTTCCAACCGAAATCGCCCCTCGCGAGCATCGAGTGGCGTTGACGCCGGACAGCGTCGCCCGCTTGGTAAAATCTGGTCTCGAGATCGCGGTGCAACGGGGTGCGGGACAGCTGGCCGGCTTCCGCGACGATGCGTACACAGCGGTGGGCGCGACAATCCTCGGCGATGCGCGCGAGCTTCTCGGCAGCGCTCGAGTAGTCGTCAAGGTGCAGCCACCCACCCGCGAAGAGATTGGGGCGATGAGCGCTGGCACGTCGCTGATCAGCCTCATGCGACCGGGTCAGCATCAAGAAACGGCAGTGGCACTTGCCGAACACGATGTGAGCGCGTTGGCACTCGAGCTGGTGCCGCGAATAACACGCGCGCAGTCGATGGACGTGCTCTCCTCTCAGAGCACGGTCGCTGGATACAAAGCCGTACTCCTTGGAGCTGCCGAGCTGGGGAAATTCCTCCCGATGCTCACAACGGCTGCCGGCAATATCTCGCCGGCGCGCGTGTTCATCATCGGAGCTGGGGTATCAGGGCTGCAGGCAATTGCCACGGCGCGTCGGTTGGGCGGCGTGGTGTCCGCGTTCGACGTGCGCCCTGCCGCGCGAGAGCAGGTGCAGAGCCTTGGCGCAACTTTCGTCGCGACCGAGCTGGTGAGCGCATCGGCCGAGGCCGCAGGGGGTTACGCGCGTGCGCAAACGAGCGATGAGCAGCAACGCACCCTCGCGGCGATCGCTGGACACATCAAGGACGTCGATCTCGTCATTACGACGGCGCAGATTCCCGGCCGGCCCGCGCCCAAGCTCATCACGGCCGAGATGATCCGGACGATGCGCGCCGGCTCGGTGATCGTGGATCTCGCCGTGGAATCAGGCGGCAACTGCGAGCTCTCCCAGGTTGGCGAGACGGTGCATGAGCACGACGTCACCATCATAGGACCCGTGAATCTGCCAAGTAGCGTCGCATTTCACGCGAGTCAGATGTTCGGCCGGAACGTTCTCGCGCTCTTGCAGCACCTCGTGAAGGATGGAGCGATCGTCCTCGATCCAGCGGACGAGATCACGGGCGCGATGCTGGTGGTCCATCAGGGCAAGGTGCTTAAGTAACGTTTCCCTTACCGAAGAGACGATGCTTCTGCTCGAGCTATACGTGTTCGTTCTCGCCGCGTTCACAGGCTTTATGGTGATCTCTCGCGTGCCGCCGTTGCTTCACACGCCGCTCATGGCGGCGACGAACGCGATTTCGGGCATTTCGCTCGTGGGCTCGCTGATCGCGGCGGGATCCGCGCAAAATCGCGTCGCGACGATTCTTGGCTTCGTTGCGGTCGTGTGCGCGACGTCGAACATCGTAGGCGGATTTCTCATTACCGACCGCATGTTGAGAATGTTCAGACGAGACGTGCCGGATGCGAAGCGTGATCGGGCAGCGAAGTCGTCGGCCGTGACCCGCTGATACTCGGGCATGCGCGACTACTTCATTCAGGGCTCGTATCTCGCCGCCTCCGTCCTCTTCATTCTCGGACTGCGAAGCCTAACGCGTCCGGACAAGGCACGGCGCGGCATGCAGCTCGCCGCGGCGGGTATGTTGTTCGCCGTCATCGGCACGCTGGTGAGTCAACAGATCGTCGACTATCGCTGGATCGCAGCCGGCCTCGTACTCGGAGCGGTCATCGGATACCCGATGGGTATGTGGGTGCCGATGACCGCGATGCCGCAGCGGATCGCCCTTTCGCTTACGCTCTCGGCGCTCGCCGCGGCGCTCGTCGGCATCGCCGAGTACAACACGCGCCTAACGAGCGGCGAGGGCATCCCACGCCCGATCATGGCCGCAATCGGCATCGAGGTCCTCCTCGGCATGATCACCGTGGGGGGAACGCTGGTCGCCGCCGGCAAGCTGCAGGAGGTGATCACGTCAAGGCCACTCACCTATCGCGGCCAAAATCTGGTGAACGCGATCGTCTTTCTGGCAATGCTCGGGCTGTTCGGCTATCTCGTCGCCTATCCTGATCATCGCGCTGTATTCTATGCGCTCATTGCGCTCGCCTTCTCGTTTGGAATTTTGCTCGTGATGCCGATCGGCGGCGCGGATATGCCAGTCGTTGTCGCATTGTTGAATTCGTACTCCGGGCTCGCCTCGTGCGCCACGGGATTCGCGATCGGCAACGTGATTCTCATCATCAGCGGCTCGCTCGATGGATCGTCTGGCCTCATTCTGTCGGTGCTGATGAGCAAGGCGATGAACCGCTCGTTCACCAACGTGCTGTTTGGCGCGTTTGGATCCACGACCACGGCTGGCCCGAAATCAGCCGAAGGGTTGAGCGTTCGCTCAACCAGCGTCGAAGACGCAGCAGTGCAACTCGCGTACGCGCAGCTCGTGATCATCATTCCGGGCTACGGGATGGCCGTCGCGCAGGCGCAACACCAAGTGCGGGAGCTGTCGGAGCTGATCGAAGGCCGCGGCGGCGAGGTCAAGTTCGCCGTTCATCCGGTCGCCGGACGCATGCCCGGACACATGAACGTCTTGCTTGCGGAAGCCAACGTGCCGTACGACAAGCTGTATGACATGGACGAAGTCAACGGCGACTTCGACCGCGCGGACGTCGCGTTGGTGATCGGCGCAAATGACGTGGTAAATCCGGCGGCGCGCAACGACAAGAGCTCGCCCATTTATGGCATGCCGATTCTCAACGCGGACCGAGCGAAAAGCGTGATCGTCCTCAAGCGCAGCATGGCGGCGGGCTTCGCGGGGATCGAGAACGAGCTGTTCTACGGTCCGAAAACCTCGATGCTTTTTGGGGATGCGAAGAAGTCGCTAACGGGCTTGGTCTCCGAGGTGAAGAACGTATAGCCCGCCAGCGACGAGTTTGAAAGCAAGCCTCGGATAGCCACTCGGCGCGAAAACCCTAGCTTGCGCTCCAGTCTCTCACGGAGCATCCATGATGTTGACCATGCCTACGACCTTTCGCGCCGAGCCCACATCGTCCGTCCCCGATAGCGACGAAGCGTGGCACGCGGTGGAGCAGCGCGATTCACGCTTCGATGGGCGATTCGTGTACGCCGTGCGGTCGACGAGGATCTATTGTCGGCCTTCCTGCCCGTCACGGCGCCCAGCGCGCGCTCGCGTGAGCTTTTACTCAGCGCCGGCGGCGGCCGAAGCAGCGGGCTATCGCGCATGCCTACGTTGTCGGCCGCGTGAGGCAGATCGGACGCCGACAGCCGTAACCGTCGAACGGGCGCGCCGTTACATCGAGAAGCATCCCCACGCGCTCATCACTCTCAACCAGCTGGCCGTCGAAGTCGGTGCGAGTCCATTTCATTTGCAGCGCACGTTCAAGCGACTGCTCGGCGTCTCGCCCCGCGAATACCAGGATGCATTGCGCGTCACGCTCTTCAAGTCTCGCCTCCGAGCGGGCGACACCGTGAGCCGCGCGACGTACGAGGCAGGTTTCAGCTCGAGCAGCCGCGTGTACGAGCGGAGCGATCGCACCCTCGGCATGACGCCCGCGGCCTATCGACGAGGCGGTGAGGGAATGCAGATCGCCTACACGATCGTTGCGTCCCCATTCGGGAAGTTGCTCGTTGGCACCACGGATCGAGGAGTGTGCGCGGTGGTGCTGGGCGACGCCGAGGAGGCGCTCGTACGCGTCCTGCGGGAGGATTTCCCGCGAGCGAGCGTCGTACGAGCCGACGACGCCCATCGCGATTGGGTGGAGGAAATCGTTGGGCACATCGGTGGTGGAAATGTTGGACTCGACGTGCCGTTGGATGTGCAGGGCACGGCGTTCCAGCAGCAGGTGTGGACGCTGCTACGGAAAATTCCGGCCGGTCGAACTCATTCATATGCCGAGATCGCGACCCTGCTTGGCAACCCGCGGGCAACGCGCGCGGTGGCACGGGCGTGCGCGAACAATCGAATCGCGGTGATCATTCCTTGTCATCGCGTCGTACGCAACGACGGAGCACTCGGCGGTTATCGGTGGGGCGTGGAGCGCAAGCAGCGTTTGCTCGATCACGAGCGCGAGGCGAACTAAGTGATGCAAACGGGGCTTCGCGACCGCGGATCCAAACCATCGCAAAGAGGCGGGTGTCTCATCCAGCGCAGTACTCCTTCCTCTCGAGGCATTCCATGAAGTACGCACGACTCGTCGTGAGCATGGCGACTCTCAGCCTGCCCGTCGCCAACACGCTACACGCGCAGAATTCGCGGGGACGAGGCGACAGCACATTCGTCTGGTCGGCACGTATTCGCGAGGGAGGCACGCTGACGATCAAGAACGTCGTGGGCGGAATCAATGTCACCGAATCCCGTGGTGACGAAGTGGAGGTCCGCGCGGACAAACAGCTCCGCGGTCGCGGCGATCCTGCCGATATCACCTTCGACGTGCAGGAGACATCGTCCGGCGCGACGATCTGTACGGTTTACCGCGGCGAAAGCGCGTGCGACGACGCGGGATTCAACAACACGCGGTTTAGCGTTCACTATACAGTCGCGATGCCGCGTGGCCTGCGACTGCGCGCATCGACGGGGAACGGCGAGCTCTCGGTGGAGCGCGCGGGCAGCGAAGTCGATCTCCACACGGGCAATGGTGGAATTCGCATTGGCCAAACCGAGGGGCGCGTCGTTGCGGCCACGGGGAATGGCGATGTGGAGGTCGAGGGGGCGCGCGGACCCGTGCGGGCGTCGACCGGTAACGGGCGCATCTTCGTGGCCACGTCGGCAGGTCCGGTGTCGGCGACCACCGGCAACGGCGACATCGACGTGCGTATGCAGTCAGTGGCCAGCAGCGGCGACATGGAGTTTCGGAGCGGCTCAGGTGCCGTGCGGGTGACGCTCCCCGCTGATTTCAACGGCGAGATCGACGCGAGCACGGGGAATGGCGAGTTGAGGACCGACTTCGCGATCCGCCTCGTGGGCCGGCTCGACCCTCAGCACATGCGCGGAACGATCGGTAACGGCGGTAGGACCCTCCATTTGTCGACTGGGAACGGGCGGCTGGAGATCAGAAAGGGCAGCTAGGACGGAGTATCTTTGAGATGTGTATTCGACCTGCCTTTTCTGTAACGCGAGCCTTGGCGGGAATGAGGTAATCGAATCATTCCCCGTTGGCCGGCGACTGGCATTCGACGCGGCAAACGGGCGCTTGTGGGTCGTTTGCCGGAAGTGCGAGCGGTGGAACCTCTCGCCACTCGAGGAACGGTGGGAGTCGATCGAGGAGTGCGAGCGGCGATTTCGCGAGACACGCCTCCGCGTCTCTACGGACAACATCGGCCTCGCACGGCTGAGCGAGGGGCTAGAGCTCGTTCGAGTGGGCCCAGCGCTACGGCCTGAGTTTGCCGCCTGGCGATACGGTGATCAGTTCGGTCGCCGGCGGCGGCGAAAGATGGTTCGCGTCGGACTGGGGGTAGGGATCGTTGGGGGCGCGATCGCTGGTGGTATCGCGTTAGGCGTGAGCGCCGGCGTCGGCTTTGGCAGTGGCGGGTGGTGGATCTGGCGCGGTATCTACGGCGGGTATCGGCGCATTGCCTACGGCAGCCCACAGGCGGTGGTCGCGCGTGTGCCGTACGAGGATCCCTCATCCGGACCACAAGTGTTCGCACTGGAGCGCCGCAGCCTTCCCGACGTGCGTGTGGGTACCGCCAACGGCGGCCGCTTGATGCTGTCGCTCACCCGCGGCCGCTCGGTCGTCCACATCAGCGGAGAGCAGGCGGAACGGGCTGTTGGATACGTTTTACCAGCCATCAATTGGGCGGGGGCCGAGCGGCACGAGGTTGCGGAAGCCGTGCAACTGATCGAGCACTCGCAGAAAGCGCCACTCGATTTCGTGCATGAAGTTGCGCGGAATGCCGGCGCTGGACGCCGTCTGCAGGATTTGCCGAGTGCGGCGCGGCTCGCGTTGGAAATGGCATCGCACGAAGAGAGCGAACGACGCGCGATGGAAGGCGAGCTGGCGCTCCTGGCGGCGGCGTGGCGTCAAGCAGAGGAGATCGCGAAGATCGCGGACAACCTGCTCACACCGCCTACCGTCAGTGAGTTTCTCGAGCGCAACCGAGCAAAAGACTGATGCTGACGCAGCGGGCTTCAGAGGCAACCACCGGTCACGGAGAGCACGATCCCGGAACTGCCGCCGCACGAGCCCGAGTGGAACACATCAAATTGTCCGCTCCGGCGCTCGCACGGATCGGCGGAACGAAGGTGAGATTCGGAACGGCTAGTTGGACCGATCCTACGCTGGTCGCTCCGGGCGTTTTCTATCCGGAACGCGCAACGAGCGCCGAAGCGCGACTGAAGTACTACTCGACCCGCTTCTCGGTCGTCGAAGTGGATTCGTCTTACTATGCGCTTCCGACTCCGAGAATGGCCGAGCTCTGGGTAGAGCGCACCCCCGAGGATTTCGTCTTCGACGTGAAAGCGTTCGGGTGGATGACTGGTCATGCCACCGAGACGGAGCGACTGCCGCGGGCCCTGCGAGAGGAGCTGCCTAACGAGCTCGCCGCGCGGAAGCGCCTGTACGCCAAGGACGTGCCGCGTGAGGTACGCGATGAGGCGTGGCGCCTCTTTGCCCACGCTGCGCGCCCCTTACAAGAGGCTGGCAAGCTTGGCGCAGTGTTTCTGCAGTACCCGTCGTGGGTGCGGCCAGCGGAGCATAGCGCAGAGATGCTGGCGCGGGCGCGTCGTCGCTTAGGCGACTTGCCGATTGCCGTGGAGTTCCGACACGGCGACTGGCTTGCCCCGAAGCAGCAGGAGCGCACACTGGCGCTTCTCCGCGACAATGACATGAGCTATGTCGTCGTCGACGAGCCGCAGGGATTTGCTTCGAGCGTACCGCCGGACATCGCCGTGACCTCCTCGCGCTTGGCCGTCGTGCGTATGCACGGACATCGTGGCGAGACGTGGGAGAAGCGAGGCATACCGGTGGTGGAGCGGTTCCGATATCTGTACGACGAGCAGGAGCTGACGCGCTGGGTGCCGAAAATTGTGGAGATCGCCGGCGAAACAGAGCAGGTGCACGTGGTTTTCAACAATTGCTACGGGAATTACGGGACGACAAACGCGCTCGAGATGTCGCATCTGGTCTTGGCCGCCTCGTCAGCCTGACTTCGAAAGAAGGTCTTCGTGTAATGCCAACTCTTGCATGGAGCCGTCGAGGTAAGAGTGGCCGCCATTCGCGCCATTCACGTCCCCACAACTCTCCAGGCCTCTATCGCCAGGATGTTCCGGGATTCGTGGACGCGAATCACCACGAGAGACCTTTTTCCGAAAAATCGGCGATGGCCAAAAAAAGGATCCGCCAACATGGTGGCGGATCCTTCGACATCGAGGCTCATCTCCTACTACGCGGCCATGCGGCCGCCACTCGGGAACCAGATCGGCCGGCTGCCCTTCATCACACCGACACACTCGTAGCGCGCTGGCGGGAAGCCATAGACACCGATCTCGAGCAGGTCGCCCTTGGTGACCACAATCTGCCGCCCCAGCTCGTCCACAGCATCGGAGAAGGAGTCGGACTCGATTTCGCCGTCACGCCGAGACTCGATGTTGCTCACCGAAAAACAAAACTTGGACATGAGGATACCTCCACTGAGGACTAGCCTCTCGATGGACTTCACCAATGCGCGAACGGGCTGGAGGATCCAGCCCGCCTTACGAGGGCTGATACACCTACTCCAAAGGAACGTTGCGGCGAACGGCGCGAATCAATGACCGGGAGTTGCGAAGCGCTCACCGATCGCACTAGTTAGCCGCATGCGCACATACCTCATTTTCCTGCCTCTTCTCATTTTAAGCGGCGCCGTCGACCAAAATGTCACGTTGTCTCGAATCGCACGCCGGATGTCACCAGTTGCGCGATTCACGACACCGGCGAAGCCGCCGACCCTCGAAGAAACCATCCGGGCGCGGCTCGATTCGCTCCAGGCGCAGAGCAGCTTCTACGCGAAGCATCTGGTTACGGGAACCGAGATCGCGGTGAGAGCGGATGTTCCGATGAATACCGCGAGCGTAATCAAGATTCCAGTGATGATTCTCGCGTTTCGGGATGCGGACGCGCGGAAGCTCAATCTCGATGAGCGTTATCGGATCCGTCCCGAGGACCGCCGACGCGGCAGTGGACTACTGCAGACGTTTGCCCCGGGCCTCGAACCGACACTGCGTGACATCGTCACACAGATGATCATCACGAGCGACAATACGGCGACGGACATAATGATCGGCAAGGTCGGCCGCGATCGTGTGAACCGAATGCTCGACTCGCTCGGCTATAAACAAACGCGGCTGAACGCCACGACAGGCGAGCTCTTTCGCCAAGTGTGGGTGCAGACCGACCCCAAATACGCGTCGATGACGAACCTCGAGGTGTTCACTCGTGGTTTCCCCAATGACAGTGGGGCGAATCGCCGCAACGTCGCGTTCGTTGCCGACTCGTCGAAATGGCTCGGTCAGACCACCGCACGCGAGATCAGCCGTCTCCTCGAGCAACTACAGCGGGGCCAGCTTGCGAGCCAGTCGTCCACGCAACAGATGATGCGGATTCTTCGCCAGCAATTCTACGAATCACGCTTTCCCCAACGGATCCGATATCGCGCCAGCATCGCGCACAAGACCGGCGATTGGCCCCCACTGCTTGGCAACGACGTGGGGATCATCTTCGCGCCCAGCGGCCCGATCGTCGCCGCGGTGTTCACGAACATGAATCGGGGAGATTTCTTCGACCTCGAGGCGACGGAAGGGCGAATAGCGGAAGATGTGCTCAACGCCTGGGGAGGCGGCGCCCGGTAACGCGTTGTATCCTTGGAAAGGAATAGCTCGCATCGACTCATCCCCCCTCCCCTCGCGTCATGCGTACACATTTTCGACTCGCTTTATCGGTCACGATCGCATGCGCCGCTCAGTCGTTAGGTGCGCAGCAGCATCCGATCACCTACGATGATTTTGCCGCGGTTCGCGCCATCTCGGATCCGCAGATCTCTCCCGATGGTCGGTCGGTGCTCTACGTCGTGCGAACGACGGACGTCGGCGCGAACCGTCGCAGCGGCAAGACGTATCTCGGACCCCTAACAGGCGGAACCCCACGCGTTTTCCCCGGCGAGGAGGTGAGCGCAAGTGAAGCGCGCTGGTCGCCGGACGGAAACCGCGTCGCATACATCTCGGGCGGACAGCTCTGGATCGCCGACGCTGACGGGGCAAATCGTGCACAACGCACGAAGCTGAACGGCGGCGCAACGGGGCCGGTCTGGTCGCCTACGGGAGCCGCCATCGCGTTCACGTCCTCGGTCTATCCGGACTGCACAACCGACGCCTGCAATGCCTCGCGTGACAGTGCTGCCGCGGTCAATCCGGTCAAGGCGCACACCGCGAATCAGCTGATGTTTCGCCACTGGAACGCGTGGGACAATGGCACGAGGTCACACCTTTTTGTTGTCGGCACGGACGGAAGCGAACTTCGCGACCTCACACCTGGAGTGCGCTATGACGTCCCTCCAGGACCGTTTGGCGGCAGCGAGGGCTATGCGTTCGCGCCCGATGGGTCCGAGCTCACGTACACGGCAAAGAACGCGGGGCGTGCAGACGCATGGTCCACTGACGTCAACCTCTACGTGGTGCCGACAGCCGGCGGAGCTGCGCGCGTCATTACCGCATCGAACATCGGTGCAGACCAGAATCCGGTGTACACGCCTAACGGGCGGTTCATTGCCTACGCATCGCAGCGGCGGCCAGGATTCGAGTCCGATCGATGGCGATTGATGCTGTACGAGCGGGCGAGCAAAACTTCACGCGAGCTGTTGCCGCAGTGGGATCGTAACGCCGACGCGTACTTTTTCGCGCCGGACATGAGTGCCCTCTACGTGAATACGACGGACGCCGGCCGCGAGAAGCTTTATCGGTTCGTGCTCGAGCAGGGCACTGCGGGCGCCAGCCTAGTAAAGCCCCGCGGACCGGCGCTCTTGATTGGTGAGCACAACAATGCCGGCTTCACCCTGTCGGCCGATGGTCGAACGCTTGCCTGGGTGCGCGACGCCGCTGATCGACCGGCGGAAGTGTTCACGGCGATTGTCGAGCCTAACGGGACAGCAGCCGCGCGACAGCTCACACACGAGAACGACGCGCTTGTCTCGCGTCTGGCGGTAAATCCCGTCGAGGATTTCTGGTTCAAGGGCGCGGGCGGTGACAGCGTGCAAGGCTTCATCCTCAAGCCCCCGCAATGGCAGGCAAGCAAGAAGTATCCGACCCTGCTTTTGATTCACGGGGGACCCCAAGGCGCCTGGCTCGACCAGTGGCACTCACGGTGGAATTACCAGATGTTCGCCGCACCAGGCTTCGCTTTAGTGATCGTAAATCCGCGGGGTTCAACAGGCTACGGCCAGCAGTTCGTGAATGACGTGTCAAAGGGCTGGGGTGGAAAGGTCTATACGGATCTGATGAATGGTCTCGACGTGGCACTCGCGCGTAATGCATGGATGGACCGGTCGCGCTTAGGTGCCGCTGGCGGCTCCTTCGGCGGTTACATGGTCGATTGGATCGAAGGGCACTCGACGCGGTTCAAGGCGCTCGTGTCGCACGCAGGCCCGTTCAATCTCGAGAATATGAACACGGCCACCGAAGAGCTCTGGTTCCCCGAGTGGGAGTACGGCGGCGACTTCTGGAATCCGAAGGCAATGAGTGAGCAGTATCGCGTGTATTCACCGCATCTCTACGTGAAGAACTTCAAGACGCCAATGCTCGTGACCGGCGGTGAGCTCGATTTCCGCGTTCCCTATACGGAAGATCTTTCGATGTTCACCTCGTTGCAGAGGCAGGGGGTAGCGAGCCGACTAGTAATCTTTCCCGACGAGGGACATTGGATACTCAAGCCTCAAAACCAGCGATTGTGGTGGAGCGAGGTGCAGTCGTGGCTCGCCAAGTACCTGGCACCACAACAGGTATCAGCTACTAGTCGATAACTAATAGAAACGAGAAAGGGGCGGCCGGCGGCCGCCCCTTTCATCTCGTTCGTGCTGTTCGCTTCGCTCTGCTTCGACCCCTCCCTCAAGACGACTCGAAGCGGCGAGAGAATGCCGTTCATGCCTCATGCCGGCGTCATTCTCGAGCGTCGAAAAGACCGTTATTCGCCGTACGGCACCCACACATTCTTCACCTGGGTTGCCTCGCGCAGGAATTCGCGACCTTCCCCATGTCGTGTGTCGAGCCAATCGCGATCGTGCCAAGTGGCCCATGTACGCTTCATGTTCGCGGCAGACGCGTATTCCACCGCCCTGACGCCATCGCGCGAGCCGAAGTACCACAGGCCTTCGACGTCGTCGTGCTCAGCGAGGACCATTGCCAGCGCATCCTTACCGCCCGTCACGATATTGATGACGCCGTTGGGCACATCGGAGGTTTCCAGTACACCGTAGAAGTCGGTCGCCGACAAGGGATAGGCTTCCGATGGAATCGCGATCACGGTGTTGCCGGTTGCGATTGCCGGCGCCACCAGCGAGACGAGGCCCAGGAGTGGGGACTCGTTAGGACACGCGAGACCGAGGACACCAATCGGCTCGTTCATCGCGAGGGCAACGCCGCGGATCGGCACCGAGTGGACGGCTCCGTCGTATTTGTCCGCCCAGGCCCCGTAGGTGAATAAGCGCGAAACGGCCGCTTCGATCTCGCGGGCGGCTGTGCCCTGGTCAGCGCCGGTCATCCGGGCGATGCGAGAGGCGAACTCCGTCTCGCGTGCGGCAAGATTCTCGGCGATGTAGTAGAGGATTTGCGAGCGATTGTGGCCCGTGGCTTTGCTCCAGCCCCGGTACGCCGCGTGCGCGGCCTCTACCGCATTGCGAATATCCTTTCGATTCCCCTCGCCCACTTCGCCAACGAGCTCTCCGTTAGGCGCAGTGATGCGCCGGCTGTAGCCCGAATCGGGACGCGCCTGCTTCCCTCCAATGAAAAGCTTGGGCGTTCGATCGATGGGAGGCTTCTGCGTAGAGGGTAGAGAGCTCTGGGTCGAGGGCGAGGAATTCTGCGAGAGCGTCGCCCGCGCCCCAGGATGGGTTTCGTTACTCGTTAGGTATTCATGCATGCCTTCCCGACCGCCCTCACGACCGAAGCCGCTTTCGCGATAACCACCGAAGCCCGCCGCGGCGTCGAACAGGTTCGTCGAATTCACCCACACGACACCGGCCTTGAGCTTCGGGGCGATGTCGAGAGCGAGGTTGATGTTCTCCGTCCAAACACTCGCGGCAAGTCCGTACGGCGTGTTGTTCGCCAGCGCGACCGATTCCTCCGGCGTTCGGAACGTCATCGACACGAGAACGGGTCCGAAGATCTCGACCTGCGCGATGGTCGATGATGGCGAGACGTCGGTGAAGAGCGTGGGCGGATAGAAATATCCCTCTGTCGGACACGCCCAGGAGGGCTGCCACATCCGCGCCCCCTCGTCCACGCCTTGCCTTACGAGACCGCGTATGCGCTCCAGCTGCACGGGCGCGACGATCGCACCCATGTCCACTGCTTTGTCGAGAGACGAGCCGATGCGCAACTTTTCCATTCGTGCGCGAAGCTTTCCCTCGAGCTTGGCGGCGATTCCTTCCTGCGCGAGCAGCCTCGAGCCGGCACAACAGACTTGCCCCTGATTGAACCAGATCGCGTCCACGACGCCCTCGACGACGCTGTCGAGATCCGCGTCGTCATAGACGATGAAGGGACTCTTGCCGCCGAGCTCGAGGCTGAGCTTCTTGCCCGATCCAGCGGTGGCGCGGCGAATCGCGCGCCCCACATCCGTGGAACCGGTGAAAGCGATCTTGTCGAGGTCGGGATGATCGACGAGAAGCTTCCCTGTCTCGCCGTCGCCGGTGAGAATGTTGAGGACTCCCGGTGGGAGTCCGACATCCGCTGCGAGCTCGGCGAACAAGAGCGCCGTGAGTGGAGTGAACTCCGCCGGCTTGATGACGATCGTGCACCCTGCCGCCAGCGCCGGCGCAACTTTCCAGGCGAGCATCAGCAGCGGAAAATTCCACGGAATGATCTGTCCAACCACGCCCACGCCGTGATAGCCGGGAAACTCCGCGTCGAGAAGTTGGGCCCAGCCTGCGTGATGATAGAAGTGCCGGGCGACGAGCGGAATGTCGATGTCACGCGTTTCGCGAATCGACTTACCGTTGTCCATACTCTCGACGACGGCGAAGAGCCGCGAATGCCTCTGGATGCCACGGGCAAGCCCGTACAGCCAGCGCGCCCGCGCATGCGGCGTTAGGCCTCGCCATGCCGGCAGCGCGGCCCGCGCGGCGGAGACCGCCGCTTCGACATCCGCCGCCGTTCCCTGGCTTACGCGCGCGAGCACCGCGCGCGTTGCCGGATTGATGACATCGAACGTCTCGCCCGGCTCGGTCCAGTGGCCATTGATGAATTGACCGAACACTCGCTCGTGCTTGCCTAACCAGGAGAGCGCCTCTTTATCGCTTTCCGGTGCAGGGCCATACTCCAGCGACTCGAAGATCTCCGCGACGGATGACATATCGTTAGGGCATGGGCATGCGATGGCTGGCGGCGTACCGGCCGGTCACGAAGTGCTCGAGCTGCCGTTCGATGTCCGTGAGGAGGGCGCTCGCGCCGATGCGGAACATATCGGGGCGCAGCCATCTATCCCCTAGCTCGTCCTTCATCAAGAACATGTACTCGAGGACGTTTTTGGCGGTGCGAATTCCCCCAGCGGGCTTGAATCCAACGGCGTAACCCGACTGCTCGCGATACTCGCGAATCATTCGACACATAACGAGGGAGAAAGCCAGCGTGGCGTTCACGCCTTCTTTGCCGGTCGATGTCTTGATGAAATCCGCCCCTGCCTGCATAGCGACGATACTCGCCCGGGCGACGTTGTTGAGCGTGGCCAGCTCGCCCGTCGCGAGAATTGCCTTCATGTGCGCGTCTCCGCACGCCTCGCGGAAGGCTTTGACCTCGTCGTACAGCGCGTGCCAGTTGCCGGTGAGCACGTGCGAGCGCGTGATCACGATGTCGATCTCGCGCGCCCCCGCCGCGACGCTGGCGCGAATCTCGGCGATACGCTGTTCGATCGGACTCAGTCCGGCGGGAAATCCCGCCGATACGGCGGCAACGGGTATCGTCGTTCCACTCAGCGCCTCGACGGCGGTGGGAACAAGGGCGTGATAGACACAAACGGCGCCGACCTGAATCCGCAGGTCCTCGACGCCGAGCGCATGTTCGAGATCATCGCGAAGAGGACGGCGGGCTTTTGCGCAAAGCCGGCGCACGTTCCCGGCCGTGTCGTCGCCGGCCAGGGTCGTTAGGTCGATGAGTGTGATTGCCCGGAGCAGCCAAGCCGCCTGCCACTCTTTCTTGACCGTTCGACGGGTGGGGATGGTCGCGGCTCGTCGCTCCACGGCGCTGCGGTTCACGTGTACCGAGCGCACGACATCAAGGTCGAGGGGCACGCCGGCGTTGCGCGCTCCGTGGGGCTGCGAAGCCGCTCTTTCTGCTGTGGCCGCCACGAGCGTAGGACGTGGTTCGCCCGCCTTCCCCTCCCGTGCGGGGGCCAAGCTCGATGCAGCGAGCGAATCCAGATTGCGCTTCGCGGTCATGGAGGGATAATGTAGACGCCCTGCGCGTCGGACGTCAGATTTGCGCCCACCTATGTCTCGTCTTTGTTCCGTGCTTCTCGCGCTCGTGTCGATGGCGTGCAGCGCTCAGCGATATACGCATCCCGCGGTCGTTCCAACATCGAGCGAGCGCGTGGCGCTCGGCTTTCCGAGCGATGTCTTATATGTGCTCGACGGCCGCGTGCTTCCGCGTGGCGACAGCACGAGCGTGCCAACGGCGGTCCGCGATCTCGATCCGACTATGATCGAGCGGATCGAGGTGCTCAAGGGTGCGCCGGCCAAGCGCGCTTACGGTGATGCCGGCTCGAGCGGAGTGGTGATCATCACCACGAAACCCGCACGCTGAATCAACCCTTAGCAGCCTAACGATCGGCTAGGCCGGAGCTGGTAGCGGCCGCCCGGAGCTGCTCGACGAGACCCGTGAGTCGTCGGCGTTCAGACTCGAGCTCACGAAGGACGCGATCGCGCTCGGCTTCAGCCCGTCGTTCGCGCGTAACGTCGCGGAAGATGCTGATGGACATGCGCACGGCGCCCCGACGGTCGAGGATGGGCGTGGCTTTCACCGAGACCCAGCGCTCGGTGCCGCAGCCCCGCAGCTGAATGCACAGGATTCGCTCCGGGACGGGCCGTCCGCGCGCCGCCAGGGGGCCGGGGAGCTCGCTCTCGGCGAGCGCAGTGCCTTCGGCATCGTAAACTTGAACGCGCTCGAAGAAATCAGCAGAAGGGGCCGTAAGCGCCACGGTGGCGCTCTCGTAGCCACACATCCGGGCGCCGGCGTCATTGAGGAAGATGAGCTGACCCGACGCGTCGTGAGCAGCGATCCCGTCGGCAACGCCGTCGAGGATCTTCGCCAGCAGCTCGGAGCCCGACCAGCTGCCGGGATGGCGAAGATCGGAGTACCCGGCCTCCATAGACCGCGGCGGCATCGCCGCACCGTTCGTGTGTCTCTCGATCTCCATCTCGTTTGCGCTGGCGTTCGGGCAAGGGAGGTTGGCCACGGCCGGGCTCAGAGTCAAGAGATCTACGTCACTTCAGGGCGGGTGACGAGTCGAGGCGAGCCGCGGCGGAGTAACAGGAGCGGTACACCGCCCTTGTATCCAATTCGGAATCCCTTCGCATCGAATTGCGAACTAGGTCTTCCGCAATCGTGAGAATTCATTAATGTTCCGCGCGGTTCCGAGGACTCTCATGTAACCATCGACAAACGGGGTCAGGGTGGGCACAAAAAAAAGACGGCGCGGATCGCAGCCGGGAGTTCGTAATCCGTTTATCAAGAAGGAAGAATTGCTCTCGGAGATTCAGAGCATTGTCGACAAGCGCGACATGTCGCAGGTGGCCGTCGCTGACGAGACAGGCGAAGCGCGCTCGCAGGTCTCTTTGCTGTTGAATGGCAAGCTTCGCGGCTTTTCGACCGATCGTCTCGTGCGCATCCTGCTTCGTCTTGGTCGCGACATCGAGATCGTCATTCGGCAGTCGCGCGGCAACAAGAAAGTCGGCAGCGTGCGATTGGTTCGACGCTAGGCTCTCCAAAAGACAACTGAGCTCGGATGCCGCGCCGGACGTGCGCGGCATCCGAGCGTTGTATGTATGTTACCGCTGCTCCCGTCGATCCTCCAACGGTTCTGTCATGAGCGCTATTTCTCGAGGGCCGGCTCGGCGGCCGCCGGCTCGCGACCATCGCGATGCAGCTCGAGCGACGCCACCTCGAGATCTTCCATCATCACGATGACGCCGCGCATCTGCTGCTGGGGTCCGAGCAGTGGCGAGCACGTCACGCGACAGCGAATGGAGCGCCCTCGCCGATTCGTCGCCGCGAGATCGAGCTCGATGTAGTCGCGATTCCCCGCAAGACACTCGCGTAAAGGCTGCTTCAGCTTCTCCACGGGAAGGCCGATGTCGAGACCGAGGAAGTGACGACCGATGACTTCGTCGGCGCGAAGGCCCCAAAGCTCGTTGGCCTGGTCGTTCCAGACGAGAATCTTGAAGTCCTTGTCCACGACGGCAACGCCGCCACGCAGGCTCGTGAGAATACTTTCAAGAAATGCATTGACGGTGTTCAGCTCGTCGCTGCGTTGTCGTAGCTCCTCGTTGATGGTCTGCAATTCCTCGTTCGTGGACTGCAGCTCTTCGTTCATCGTCTCCAGCTCTTCGTTCGTCGACTGAAGCTCCTCGTTCGTCGTCTCGAGCTCCTCGACCGTCGACTGGAGCTCCTCATTAGTCGTCTCGAGCTCTTCGTTGGTCGATTGGAGCTCCTCGTACGCCGTTTCGAGCTCCTGGTTCGCATGCTCGAGCTCACGCTGGAGGCGCTTCGCGGCGCTAACATCGGTGAACGAGATGGTCGCGCCGATCAGTGCGCCGGCGGAATCGGTGAGCGGAACGACCTGCACGTCGAGCCAACGGGTCTCGCCAGCGGGGGAGTGCCACTCCACATCGCGCAGAAGGATCGGCAGACGTTCGAGATACGCCTGGTCGATGCAGGAGCGAATCTCAACGGGCCGATACGAGATCTTGAGGTCTTGAATCGGCCGGCCGAGGTCGGAGGCCGTTAGAGTGAAGAGAGAGCGCGCGCGCTCATTCGCGAGAAGCAGCGCGCCGTTGACGTCAACGACCAGTTGCGCGATGGGCGCGGCATCCAGCGCGGCCTCGCGCAAGCGCATCTGAAGATCGACGTTATTGCCGGCGTCGTCAGGCGACCCGTTCTGCGCGATGAGGAGCAGTCGATCGCGCAGGTTGAGACTTGCGCGCGGGACCTTCACCGAAATGCGGCGTCGGAGATCGATTGGAGAGAAGGTATTCGCGTGCGTCAATAGTGTCTCGGCACGGCCGAGGAAGAGAATACCCCCGTCGTTCAAGGCGAAGTGGAATCGTGTGAGGATGCGCGACTGCGTCTCGGCGTTGAAGTACATCAGCGTGTTGCGACAGACAAGCAAGTCCACACGCGAGATTGGCGCGTCCTGAATCAGATCGTGCCGGCCAAAGATGACGTTTCGCCGCAAGTCCTTTCGAAACGCGAACGACTTGTCCGACTGCTCGAAATAATTGCTAAGCATCGGGGCAGGAACATTCTCTACCTCGTGCGCGTCGTAGGTCGCCGCGCGCGCGCGCGTGAGTGCTTCCTCGTCGATGTCGGTCGCGTAGATCTTCACGCGTTCTGTGTAGGCGGCGATGCCCATCGCTTCGGCCAATACCATGGCGAGCGTGTACGCTTCTTCGCCGCTCGCGCAACCGGCACTCCACACGCGAATGGGCGCGGGGTCGGGCTTGCGCTGCAATAGTTCCGGGATGACCTGTTGCGCCAGGAATTCCCATGCACCAGCGTCGCGAAAGAAGGTCGTGACGTTGATGAGAATCGTGTTGAAGAGAATCTCGAATTCCTCGGGGTGCACCTCGAGGTAATCGACGTAGTCCGCGTAGTCCTGGACGTTTACGGTCTGCATGCGCTTCTGAATGCGGCGCTCGAGACTTGCCGGCTTGTAGCCAGTGAAGTCGAAGCCGCGATTACGTTTCAGATATTCGATGAGCGCGCCAAGACCGGCGGACATGCGTGACGACATGACAAAACGATTCGAGTGCGAGACCCTCAACCTCGCAATATGACCGTCGTGCTACACGGTCGATAGGGCGAATCGCTAGTCGTCGTCGCCTGACATCTGCTGCCGCGCAGCCGCACGGATGTGGCCCGTTCCGGCCGTGGATACGTCCTCCCGTTCCTGCCCCTGTTTCGTCTCTTCGAGCAGTACGTCCCGGATCGTACTGGCGCGGCGCATTGCCAATTCGGCATTGTCAGCGAAGCGATCGGCGAGGCGATCATTCCCGCGCCCTCGAGCCCGCGCGGCGAGCTGCTGGCTCAGCGCCGCGCTCTCCTCCAGTGCGCGGAGCGCGGTCCAGAGCGCCGCGTCGAGTGTCTCGGATTGCCTGGCGAGCAGCGCTTCCGACGTCCACGCGTGCCCCACGCGACAGCGAAACCGCACGAGGTTACCCTCACGCAGCTCCCAGAGTGTGCCGCCGCAGTCCGGGCACCCGAATGGCGCGAGCACACCGGGATGATCCGCGACATCCTCGATGCGGCCGAGATCGAGCTCGGCAAACTCCAATTCCTTTCGTGCTTCATCCGAAGCCACAATGTCCTCTCGAGTAGGGGGGCGCTTTGCGAGCTCGTTGAGCAATGCCGCCAATCGGTCCAACTTCACCACATGATCTACCGCCACGTGCTCGATGGCGCTCTGTGGCATGGCGGGGAACATGGCATCCTCCGGATCCTGGACTACGGCCGTTCCGCCCCTCCGTTTGATCGCGAGTAGTCCCGAGGTGCCGTCATCAAGATTCCCGCTGAGCACGACACCGGTGACGCGCGGCCCGTACGCGACGGCCGCACTCCGAAACATCGGATCGACCGCCGGCCGGTTCCCATTCTCGCGTGCGCCGCGGTATAGCCGGACGTGGTCCCGAAAGATGAGCAGATGATGATCGGGACGAGCCAGATAGATCTTCCCCTCCTCGATCTCCTGCCCGTCACTGGCGTGCATCGCACGAAGATCGCCGGCGCGAGTGAGGATCCGCGGCAGCGCGCTCGTGCTGTTCGGTGGAAAATGCAGCGTCACGAATAACGCCGCGCCAATGTCCGGTGCGAGATCGCCTACCAGTCTCGTTAGGGCCTCGACGCCGCCCGCCGACGCGCCGATGACGATGATGTGCCGCGGAGCGGAGGCCATGGAGCGCTCGACGTTCTTGGGAAACCGCGATTGATCAGCCGCGCATCACGTGGGAGCAATTCGCGTGCTGCGCTGAAGCGTCACCGTGAAAACCGTGCCGTCCGATGTACTATTTGCCACCAAATCGCCGCCCATTGCGCGAGCGAGATCGCGGCTGATCGCAAGACCGAGTCCCCATCCCATTTCATGCCTCGGTCCGCCCGGGGCGAGCTGAACGTATGGCTCGAAAATGGTTTCCAGCTTATCCGCCGGAATACCGATTCCATCGTCGCGAATCTGGATTCGCACCTCGGTTTCGCGCGCCGCGCACCCGAGCCACACATGTCCACCGCGCGACGTAAACTTGATCGCGTTCGAGAGCAGATTGAGAATGATCTGGCGCAGCCTCTCGTCGTCGGCGCGCACGACGGCATCGGCCCCCACCGGCTCCACCTCGAGCACTACACCCTTCGCCGCTGCCTGAGGCCGAACCAGTGATACGAGCGCGTCTATGGCGTCGCGCACGATGACATCGGTGATATCGAAGCGGAACCGTCCAGTTTCGAGTTTACTATATCCAACCAGATCATCGACGAGCCGAAGGATGTGCGATTGCGCTTCTTGAATGCGCTGCACGTCGGTACGCTGCAGCTCAGAGAGCGGACCGCGAATGCCGAGCGTCAGCAGCTCGGCATAGCCGCCTATGGCGGCGAGCGGCGTACGCAACTCGTGACTGACAATGGCGATGAGCTCGCTCTTGTCACGGCTCGCCCGTTCGGCGGCTTGACGCGCGACCTCGGCTGCACGCGCGAGCTCTTCCTGCGCTTCCAACGCTCGGGCGAGCTCCGCGGTACGCTCGTCGACACGCGCCTTCAGCATCTCGTTCATCGAGCGGACGCGTCGTTCCCGCCGACGGCGTGCTGTCTCGTCGATGAGCAGCCAACGTAACGTCCCAACGGCCCCGCGACGATCCGTGGCCGCACCAACAATGGCCGCGATGCGACGGGTGGTACCGCCTCTGGGTCGGAGCCGTAGCGAGACGGCGACCGCCAAGTCGTTCGGCGTGAAAGCGCCGAGGCGATCGCGGAATGCTCGCCGGTGCGCGGAGCTCACGAACACCGAAAGGGGCTTTCCGGAGAGTTCCCGTTGCGCGATCCCGAGCAGCGACGCGGCGGCGCCATTCGCATCGCCGATGACTCCATTCTTATCGGTGACGAGGTACGCGACCGGCGCTTGCTCGAAGAGCGCGCGATATCGTGCGCGTTCGGCATCGAGCATGGCCCTGCTGCTGGTGAGCTCCTCCGTTTGAACGCGGAGCTCTTCTTCGGCGACCTGGAGCTCCTCGAACGCCAGCATGAGCTCCTCGAGAAGCTCCTTCCCTTCCCGCCGGAGTGGCGATTCGTCAGCCACCGCCTGCATCTCGCCCGTTAGGCGCACGCGGGCGTCACTGATGCGGCGCTCCCAGTCGCGGATCGTCGTCGGTGACGGGACTACTGGCTCACGCATGGTCGACACGGATTTCTCGAGGGGCGGATGCGATCACCAGAAAAGAGAATCAGCGGGGCACGCTGCGTTGCGCATCGCGCCTGCTGCCAATGTCTTGCTCTTCTCAGGTAACGCAAGAGGCAGTGCGCACGTTGGAAACCGCCATCTGGAGGTACGAAGGCGTACATCCTGCACAACCGACGTCGCGATCGATTCGCGCTTTTCATGAGGCGCTCGATAGGTCACTCAGCCTTGGAGAAGGCATGCCGGTTCGAGAATTCGTCGACAGCACCGGTGTCGAATGGCGCGCATGGGAGGTGACGCCCGACGCCATCTATCCGCCTACCCGCGGCGAGGACTACCTCGCCGATTGCTATCAATTGGGGTGGGTCGTACTCGAGACCAAGAGCGGCGATCGTCGCGTGCGGCTGTGTCCGATTCCACAGAATTGGCAGCGGCTCTCGACGACGGAGCTCGAGGCGCTGCTCCCGCAAGCAGAGGTACTCCCGGCGCGGACCTCGGTGGGCCGCGGCACGATGGCCGACATGGCTGTTGTCCGTAGCTTTCGCTACCCCGGCGGACGCGTATGGACTGCTTCACTCATCGCGCATCCGACGATCCGTGGCGCCCGAGTCTTGCGGTTTTCGGGCGGCGCTCGCGTGATCGACGTCGAAGATTGGCCAAGCGATTGGGCCGACCAGCCGGACGAGCAGCTCGCTGCCCTACTTCGTGAGGCTGCACCACCTGGGTTACTGCCGCCGCGCTGGCCCGAAACGAAAGAACGTGGCGATGGGTCACGCCCCGCGCCGTCCGGTGGTTAGTACTTACTCAACGGTGCTCGTGGTAGAAGGCATGAACGCACTCGTCGATCGCGAGGGCCACGAGTGCGACACGGTCGCTGGTCGTGAGTGGGCACGCGGCGAGGATGCTACCGAGTGTAGCGCGAATTTCCGCCAGCGTCGCGTCGGCAGACAGGCCGCGCGCATGGGCTTCCCGGCAGAGGCGGGCCGTCGCTTGGGCCAGCTCCTCGGGCACGCCGCCGGTCTCCAGATAGCTTCGGACTGTTGCACCCAGCAGGTCGCAGGCTTCGCCAGAAAAGCCGGACAGGGTGCTCGTTCGTTTGAGGGAGTTTTGGTGGGAATCGATTTGCTCTGTCAAGCAGCGTTCCTCGCATCCTCGCGACGGCAGCCCGTATATCGGTACAACGTGAGAGAAGGCTGGCGAAGGTCCGCCGCCAGATTCGTTCCAAAGTCGTGAAACACCCGATGGTTGCCGGGAATCTTTGTTTTTCTCGGCTTCCGGTTAGGCCGCCGAACTAGTTGCTCTTCGAAGCCACGAGCGCTGCGATGCGCTTCTCGAACGCGCCACGCGTCGAGCATTCCACTGGCGTGGTTCCGCTTCCGGAGGCAATGGCCGTGGCGCTGAGCGCCGTGCGCACGATGGTGCGGCCCACCACGGACGTGTCCAGCATCGACCCAAAGCGGAGAGTGATCTCGTACTGCGTCGCGATATCACCTGTCATCGTCGAGCCACATTCGAGCCAGCGCGACATCCGCTCCCCCGCGAAGCTGCCGTGCGCATGGATGTTCTCTGTCGCGATCGAGTACGTAGACGGGTCGGCACCTTGCAGCGGTACCCCGAACGCGGCGTATGTCTGCACCAGTGCTGGCCACGCCTTCTTCGCTGTCACGCTCAGAGTATCCGAAGAGAGGAACTGATCCCGAGTCAGCAGCACATCGGTGCGGCCACTCGGCCCGTCGATCGTCACATGCGACTGCTGGTAGGTCCCCTGACTGGATCCCGCCGAGGCGCAGCCAATCGCGACGAAAGCGATGATGGTGGCGAGGCCAATGCGATGCCGGTTCATGCGTGCTGCGTGTTGAGTGAGTGGTATACCACTACAGGCGGAACAAGTAGGTGAGCTTGATGAAGAAGCTATCACTAGTACGGTCGAGCGAGGTGAAACGAAGGGCGACCGGCTCAGTGAGCGTGCTGCCATAGCCGGCGAACAACACGGTGCCAGGGTTCGGCTGATAGGAGAATAGCCAATCAGCACGAATTCGATTGCTGCTGACGGCGTCAGCGGGGACGAAGGTGCCGTCGGGTTTACGGAAGAAGATCGGCGCGAAAGTGCGTGTCTCGTCGCGAAGCGCGGCCTGTTTGGTGGAGTTGTACTCGCCCACGGCGCGCACGAACACGGCGCGCGCGAGTTGGTACTCGATTTTGAGACGCGGAATACGTCCGATTTGCACAGTGGAGCCGTCGGTCTTTCGAACGTAGCCCTGCACCTGATAGGTCCCATCGACGCGCAGCTTCTGGGTGGGCCGCCACGCAAGCGTCCAGCTCTCGTAAAAAATGTCCGCCTGCGCCCACTCGTAGAAGTTCTCGTCCTGCCCGAAGATCGCGAGCAGACTCGCCGAGAATGTGTTCCACGTCGGCGTGCTGATGTTGAACACGTAGTCGCGATTGGGAATCCGCGGCGTACCCGTGAACTTCACCATGTCGGTCACGCCGTTGACCGTGCGCGCGTAGTAGTAGTTCGCGAAAAGCGTGGTGTCGAATCCGAAGGATTCCCAATAGACTGATGCGCCCACCTGCCAGCCGCCGCGGAGCGCCGCCCCCGTGGAGAAATGCCACTTCTTCTCGATCGCGTCTCCGTGGTTGAACAGCTTGCGGTACTGCCAGGTGAGATCGTCCATCTGGTCGAAGGTGAAGCTCTCCACGAAGCCACCCGGATGACCGTACCAACTGAATTGCTGCTCCTGCGTCGCGTGCGCAACGCCCGGACGGCTGATGAATCCACTTCCGGCGACGAAGCGATCGCTGATTCCCGTCACTGCATAACGAGCGCTGTACTCCCGACCGGTGCGACGGAGGGTTGCGTTCCAGAGCGGCGCGTCGATGGTGGTGTTCGTGGCGTCGGTGTGCGTGCGGCTGCCGGCCGCTTGTGCCTGAATGCTCCACAGCTTCGCGAAGACGATTCGCGAATCCAGATCCGCCACCCGGTTGTAGCTCGCGCCGTCGATCTTGTCGGTGTATGTGAGCCCCACGCGTGACGCGGCACCGAACCCGCGCTGCAACCGAAGAATGTTGAAGACAGGATGGTCGGCGCCTGTCGCCGAGTTCGTTCGATCGTCGACGGCGGAGAGGAACGCCATCTCGGTACTACCTGCTTTGCCGGTGAGCTTGGCCGCGGCGACAGGCTGGACGATGCGTCGCGTATACACGAGCTGATTCGGCGTGTTGAACTGCTCGATGCCATCGAGAAAGAAGGGCCGCTTCTCCGCGAAGAAGAGTGACGACCGTGGATCGAAGACGAACTGACCAGCGTCGGCTTCGATCTGTGAGAAGTCGGGATGAATGGTGCTGTTGAGCGTCAGATTTTCGGTGACGCCCCAACGCACGTTACCGCCGAGTACTGGCCGCTCCGCCGCGTAGTCCCAACCGTTGTCGATGGCTTTGGCGCCTAACGTGTGCTGTGTGACCTCTGGATTGATGTCGAGCACCAAACCGCGATTGAGGCCGGTAAGGCCGTCGATCGTGCCCGATTGCGCGAGGAACGACGCGCCGGAGCGGTTCGCCGGTGTCCAGGTTTGCTCATGTCCGGAGTGCTGTACCTCGCGTACGATTTGGACGCGCCAGCTCTGGACGTCCGCCGCCTGATAGCGAAGGGACTTGAACGGAATGCGGATCTCGACCTCGTAGCCGAAATCGGTGAGATGACCCTTGGATTGGTAGACGTAATCCGGACTAAGATCGGGCGCTTCACGTCCCGCGGAGCTCACGACGAACCCCGAGGAGCGACTCACCCCCTGCTCCACGATGGTCCCGTCCATCTGGACGCCTAACGGGTTGACGCCGAACACGAGGGCCTGTCGTCCGTCGCCGAACGTGCCGAGGAGGATTTGGATCTGGTCGTCGGTGGTGATCTTGTCGCGATCGGCGAGGCGCGCGCGGACGGCGGACGGCCCGCCATGCGCTTCGTATGCCCGGACGCCGAAGTAGATCGCCGTGGGCGAATACCAGACGCGGATCTCCGTCGAATCCTCGGCCGGCAATCCGTCCTTGGGTGAGAACTCGGAGAAGCTGGTGAGTCGTACGGCACGCGACCACACTGGCTCGTCGAGCACGCCATCGATGCGTATGTCGGCATCGAGTCGCGGCGCGCGCGCGTGAATGGCATTCGCACGCCCGCTGTATTCAGCGGCGGCGGGGATCGGTTCGCCCGTTAGGATCTGGAACAGGCCGAGGAGAGGAATGAGCACGGGGGACGAACTTGGCGCGCGGGTAGGCGATCCGCAACGAGGTTTGGACTCTCCGGAATGTCGTCGAACAAAACTCAGCCCAGGCCCGTTCGCGCTGGAGGACTCAGCTCAGTGACCAGCGTGTCAACGAAGGCAAGTGCTCGTCCCTTGCCTCTCGCTGCTGGACTCGCCATACCGGGTGAGAATCCTTGACGAGCGAATCGAAAGTGTCGGAGGTGATCACTCACCCTTTTATTACTCGAGGCCATTTCCCGATGACCACGGATTAAGGCAAGTATGTCAGAGCACTTTCGACGGCTCGAGCGCATGTATGCCGCGGCGCCGATCAACGAGTATTTCGCGCCGCGATTGCACATCCCGGAAGCGGGCACGGCCGAGCTCCGCATGATGATTCGGCCAGACTTCAATCATGCCGCAGGGGCCGTGCACGGAGCGGTGTACTTCAAAGCTCTCGACGATACGACGTTTTTCGCGGTGAACTCGATTGTGGAGGATGTTTTCGTCCTCACCGTCTCATTCAACCTCTATCTCACCAGGCCCGTGAGCGAGGGTGAGATCCTCGCCCGTGGCCGCGTGGTGTCTCGCTCCAAGCGGCTCTACCTTGCCGAGGGGGTGCTCGAAGACTCCCGTGGGCGCGAGATCGCTCGGGGCAGCGGCGCCTTCATGCCCAGCACGTTGGTGCTCGGCCCGGAGATTGGCTATCGCTAGCGGCGCCGCCTAACGTGTCGCGGCGGGGGGGGCTTGGTCCGCGTTGGGCGGTGCGGTCTCTCGCACGCGTGCTTCCTGCGTTGGCTCGAACTTGTCCCCGCGACGCACGAGTTGATACGCCCGCTCGAAGCGGAGCGACTCATTGCCCACGGAGCTCGGCGTATCGAACTTCTGAACGGCCAGATAGACCTCCACAGAGTCACCGGCGCGCGAGAGCACGTCGGTGAATCGCACCACGTAGCCAGGGCCACGCGCCGTACACACGGGAATTTTTCGTGACGTCGTGATCGGCGGTTCGCACGTCCCCTGAATGACACCGCGCTGGCGCAGCCCTTTTTCAATCGGGCCCGAAAGCCTGTCTTCCTCCCCCATACCACCAACGCGAGGCAGCTTTCGCCGGTCGAGGAGGAGGGTGAGGGCTGGATCTCGGAGATCGAACGACGCTCCAAGTGCGGCCTGATAAACGGAGACACGATTGTCCGCGGACATCGACGCGACGCGCAGTCCGTGCCCACGGACGAAATGATCCTCGTCGCCTGGTGCGCAGGCGACGAGGATCAGCGCGGCGATCGCCACGCACTGGCGGGAGCGAACGAAGTCAGTCATCGCAAGGGAGCGTTAGGTGGAACAACGCTCTTCGTAATGACGCTGAACAGCGCCCCGCCGTCAAACCTCCGGCGGTTCTTCCCCCTGCCTTTCTACGGCGTGTTGCGAGCCGCGGTGACGACGACCGGACGCCCGGTATCTCGATGCAGCGCGAGATTCACCGGGGAGGTCGCCGCGCGACGATATGCAGCTTCCTGCTCCCGCCGGCGATGATCGAGCGCCTGCGGATCGCTGATTCGATTCGACGACGGATAGAGCCCGCCCTCCTGACCAGTTGTCGCCACATCCTCACTCACGACATCGAGCTGTACGTCGTCGAGCCACGCTTGGCCTGAGCCTCCGAGCATGAAGCCGTAGGTGAAGCCAACGGCGTTGCGCGGCACGTCGAGCACGATCTCCTGACGCGACCAATCATTCGTGAGCATGAGCGGACGGTTCTGCATGTAGTCCGACGTCTGCACGACGCCCTCGCCATCGACGCGCATGAAGAGCACGGCAGTGCCTTCATTGACGCCAATGGTCTTGAGGTAGCCGGAGAGCCGGACGCGCTTGCCTCGGAAAGCATCGGCGCGGATGCTCTGAGCGAGCATGGCCGACCCGCGCGGCGACTGTACGTTCGCTTTGATGGTGGCGCCGGCGAAGCCTTGTCCGCCATCACGACGCGCACCATCGGCGCCAACGGTGTATTCGCCCGATCCATCCGTGACGGCCTGCCAGCCGCTCGGGACCTGCGCGCTCGCGAGCAGAGGCGTAAGAGCGAGACTGGCGCTCGCGATGGAGAGACGTCGAATCAATAGCATATGTGAAACTCCGCTGAGGTTCATGCCCGATTAGACGCTGCTGTTTCAGCGATGGTTTCAGAATGTGATGTGTGGGATTTGTGAACAGCGTCACGATTCTATTCACGCCTAACGACGCACGCGTCAGCGGGCGCCCCGGACGTCCGCGCGCTGCCGGCGGCTCGTCACCGCGGATCAGCGGCTCGCACCTGTCCCGCATCCGGGCGAGCCTGTCCCAGGAGCGAACACTGTACTCGAGCGATGAGAAAAAGCCCGCCGGATTCATCCGGCGGGCTTTTTGTCCTGCTTGGCCATCGCGAACAATCAACGATCGTTAGGCGCTCCCGCTCGGCGGCCCTCGTGCCCACCGCCGCGGCCGTCACGACGCGCGTTCTGGCGCTCCGCGGCATGCTGCTTCCACGTGGCGACATTCGCGTCGAACTGCTTCTGCTGATCCGCCGTGAGGATCGAGCGCATCGCGGCGAATTGCTTCTCACGCGCCTGCTCCATCTGCGGCCGCAACGCCTGCATCTGCGCGCGCGCCGCGGCCGTGTCACCGCGCTGGCGAGCCGCGCGGGCGTCTTCCATCGCCTTCTTGAACTGGTCGTTCGGCTTCTCGTTCTTTCGCAGCTCCTGAAGGCGCGCCTTCTGATCCGCGTTCAGGGTAATGCCCTTCAAGAGCTCCCCGCCGGGTCCGCGCCGACCCATTCCGCGTTCGCCCTGCTCGTGGCGCTGCGGTTGCTGAGTCGCCTGCGCCGAGGCAGCGCCGACGGCGCCAAGGGACAAGGCCAGACCGAAGGCCGTGGCCATCATGGTCTTACGCATGCTTCATCTCCGTGTGTGTTGACCATCGATGCACCGTGCATCGGTGCGCGGGCATCAATTCCTACGGAGAGTGATACCGGGGAGGCTGATAGCGGGTCCGAGAGGCACCGCTTCATGTCATGAACGGCTCGTACATGTCACGAATGGCGGAAATCGATCGCAGAAAGGCTCGCCGGCCGGATTACCAGATGCGCGGCACCAGTTCCCCCGCTCTGACCATGGGGTCTCCAGGCTTGCAACCAAACGCGGCGGCGAACTCGGCCATGTTCGAAAGCGGTCCATTCACTCGCCATTGCTCCGGGGAATGCGGGTCCACGGTGACGCGCGTTCGCAGATAGGCAGGTCTGTTGTGCTGCCGGAAGCTCTGCGCGTAGGCGATGAAATACCGCTGCTCAGGAGTGAAGCCCTCGATCTTACCGGGGCGGCCATTGCGCTGCAGCGCGCGTTGCAGTGCATCGTAGGCCGTGAGCGCACCTCCATAGTCAGCGATGTTCTCGCCGAGCGTGAGGTGGCCGTTCACATGGAAGGTGTCGACCTGTACGTAGCCGTCGTACTGCCGCACCACGAGGGCGGCCTGCTCCGAGAAGTGCACCGAATCGACAGGCAGCCACCAATCGCGGAGATTTCCTGCCGCGTCGTAATGACGACCCTCGTCGTCGAAGCCATGGGTGAGCTCGTGGCCCGCCCAGCTCCCGCCTAACGACCCATAGTTCGCGGCATCGTCCGCGGTGGGATCGAAGGTCTGTGGCACCAGGGCGCCCGCAGGAAAGACCATCTCATTCACGGTCGCGTCATAGTATGCGTTCACCGTCGGAACGGTCATCCCCCATTCAGTCTTGTCCACCGGCAGGCCCGGGCGATTCACAACCCGGCGCCACTCGAATGCGTTGGCTCGCTGTACATTGAGCGCGAACGCGCCCTCTCCCACGACGAGCCGCGAATAGTCGCGCCAGCGCTCCGGGTAGCCGACCTTCTCGCTCATCTTCGACAGCTTGTCCAGCCCCTGCGCCCGCGTGGAATCGGACATCCACGTTAGGCGCAGGAGTCGCTCGCGAAAGGAGTCCCGAATGTCATCGATCACGGCGCGGGCACGCGCTCGCGCTTCGGGTGGGAAGGTCCTCCTCACGTACGCTTGACCAAGCGCCTCACCCATCAACCGATCGGTCTCTCGCGCACAGCGCTTCCATCGCGGCAATAGCTCCTTTGCACCGCTGAAGCGCGAGCTGAAGGCGAAATCCTCACTGACGAACGTCGCGCTCAGCCACGGCGATACTTGAGACAAAGCGTGGAACCGGAGATACGCGCGCCAATCGGAGAGCGGAATTGACGAAAGGAGCTCGCTCGCCCGCTTGAAGAAGTCCGGGTTGGCCACGTTCAACTTCGTGACTGCGGTGGTGACACCGATCGAGCGGAAATAATTCGGCCAGTCGACGTTAGGCGCGAGCCCGCGGAGCTGCTCGAGTGTCATCGGATGATCGGTCGCCGCCGGATCGCGCAGATCCGCCCGTCGCAACGACGCTTTCGCAAGCTCCGTCTCGAGCGCCATCACCCGCGCGGCGCCACTGGCGGCAGTGCTCGCATCCTCTCCCGCGAGCATTAGAATCTTCGCGACGTGGTCGACATAGGCGGCACGCAGCGAGTCCGCCGCCGCGCCTTGATCGGTGTAGTAGTCCCGGTCTGGCATGCCAAGCCCCGACTGAAACAGCCACACGAGATAGTGCGCCGCGTCATGTGCGTCGGCCACGGGCGCATACGCGAACAGCGCGTTGCCTCCATTGATCTGGAGCTCCGCGATCTCCGCGATCAGCTGCGAACGTGATGTCACGCCATCGATGCGGTTCAGCAGTGGCCGCAGCGTTGTCGCTCCCTTCGACTCCGCGCCGACGGAGTCCATGCACGACGCGTAGAATGTCCCGAGCTTACGTTGGGTGCTGGTGGTCGTAGGAAGAGAACGCTTCGACATCGCGTCCTCGAGAACCGAGCGAACGACCAGCTCGTTGCGATCCGCCATGTCGCGACCGACTCCCGATGACGGATACGCAGCCGGGATCGTGTCACGAGCCAGCCAAGCGCCGTTGGCGAATTGAAAGAAGTCCTCGCAAGCTTTCGAAGTCGTGTCCATCAATGCGACGTCGATGACTCGGAGCGGCGCCAGCTGCTGATCGAGCCGGGGCACCGCCGCCTGCCGCTGGGCGGGAAGGAAGCTGGCGATGCCAGCGAGTGCGGCAAGCGCGACACCGACGGTTCGCCGCCGGCACAAGATATGGAAACCAAGCAGGCACATCGTTCGGGTCTCGAGAGTGGTTGCCAGCCGAACGTAGGATCAGGCAACGCGTTGGTCAACGCGGAGTTGCCGTTCTTGGCGTAGGCCCTGCAATGGTCCTGTCGGTGAACGAGGGGCAACCAAGGAAGGTTGAAATGTTCGGAACACTGGGCCGCGGCCTCGCCGCGATCTTACTCCTGGGCGCGGCGGTGATGCGTGCCGAGGCACAGCGCGCCGGAACGAGAATGCGCGATTCGGTAGGAGACGCCGCAGCGGACCTTCTCGGTGAAGGTCGCGCTAATGAAGCACGCATCGTTTTACTCAAGGCAATGCGCGCGAGCCGGAATGCCGAGCTCCGAGCGACATATCGGCTGGAGCTTGCCAACACTTTTCTGTATGACGGGCAATACCAGGATGCCTCACGGGCATACAACCTGGTCCTCGCCGGCCGCGATTCCGTTTCGGTCGACAGCCTCGTCCGATGGGCGCACCATGGGTTGGCGCTCATCGATGCATTCAATGGGCGAACTGCGCGCGCGGCGGCTCACTATGCCGACGCGCTCCGCGGACAGTCCACCATTCGCGACACAATCGAGATGCTCGTTCTCACGGCGCAGCATGATTCGGCCCTTCGCGCGATCAATCGGTTGCCGACGGCAGGGCGCGATTCGAACGCCCTGCAGTTCACGCAGGCATTCCGTGGGCTGAGCTGGATGATGGCCGGACACTGTACCAATGCGCTTCCTGAAGTGGCGAAAGCACCGCATCAGGACCGCCCAGTACCGATCGCCATTCGCGGCCGGTGTGCGATGAAGCACGGCCTGCGAGTTCCCGCCCTTGCCATGCGCGATTCAGTGCTCAAGGCGCGTGTTGCTGATCCTTTTGCCTGGACGGTGCTGATCGCCCGCGACGCGGCTCGTAAGATCGAATAAAGCGTAGCCCGGGCTACGAAAGCGCCCGAACAGTGCCAGATTCGGTGCAAGAAGGCTTTGCTCCCGTCCGCATTTGCACCGCCCGCACCCCGGAGACGCTGATGTCGATCGCGAGAGAGATTCGATACGCATGGCGCCGGCTGCGGCGCGCCCCCGCATTCGCCATTACGGCGGTACTCACTCTCGCGCTCGGAATCGGCGCCACGACCGCGGTCTTTACCGTGGTGAATGCCGTGCTGCTGCGCCCTCTGCCGTACGACCGGTCCGAGGAATTGGTCGATCTCGCCCACACGGTGCAGCTCTCTGGGATCAGCCACGTACAGCAGTCGGATGCGACGTTTTTGCTCTACCGCGGTGCGAGCAAGTCATTTTCGGGGCTTGGCGCATACACGGACGCGGCGGTCAATCTCGACAGCGACGGCGATCACACAACGGCGGGAGCCGAACGTGTTCCGGCCGGCGTCTTCAGCGCGGACGTGCTTCGTTTGCTCCGCGTCGCCCCGCTGCGGGGACGCATCTTCCTGAATGACGACGATCGGCCAGGCGCGGCGCCGGTCGTGCTCCTTGGCGAACGACTCTGGCGGCGCCGATATGCGGGCGACCCGGCGATCGTAGGGCGACGCATCTCGATGGACGGCGTTTCCCGAGAGGTTATCGGGGTGATGCGCGCGGATTTTCGCTTTCCCTCCACGGGTACGGAGCTCTGGATTCCACTTGGCTTGAACCCGGCAAAGACGGAGCCCGCCAGCTTCAACTACTCGGCCGTTGGACGGCTCGCGCCTAACGTGACACCCGCGCAGGTCGTCGACGAGCTGACGCGAATTCTTCCGCGTGTCGTGACGGAGTTCCCGAGCCAGCTCACGCTGTCCATGCTCGAGCAGGCGCACTTTCGGCCTCTCGTGACGCCTCTTCGCGACGTCATTGTCGGCGACATTGGGCGAGTGCTCTGGGTGGTGCTTGGAACAGTTGGCTTCGTACTGCTGATCGCCTGCGCGAATGTGGCCAATCTGTTCCTTGTCCGCTCCGAGGGTCGCCAGAAAGAGCTTGCTGTGCGGGCCGCCTTGGGTGCCGATCGACGCGGGCTGCTCGCGCAGCTTGGTGTGGAAGGGGGGCTGATCGCACTGCTGGGCGGGTCCGCGGGTTTGGCCTTGACCATCCCCGGCGTGCGGCTTTTGCAATCGTTAGGCGACGGGATTGACATCCCCCGTCTCGCCGAAGTGCAGGTCGATCTCTCGGTGCTTGGGTTCACGCTGGCGATCACGATGGCCGCGGCGGTGGGGTTCAGTCTCATCCCCATGCTGCGCATCGGCAGCACGCCGCTCGTCGGTGCGCTGAAGGATCTTGGCCGGGGCGCGACTGCCGGGCGTGAACGCCATCGGGCACGCATGGCGCTCGTCGTCTCGCAGGTTGGGCTTGCGCTGCTGCTGCTTGCTGGCTCGGGGCTCATGGCCAGGAGCTTCGCGCGGCTGCGTGCTGTAAGTCCGGGCTTCGACGCCGCTCACGTACTCAGCTTCCAGATCGCGGCGCCGGAGTCGCGGTACAAGACTGCCGCGGATCGATACAGGCTGTACGAAAGCGTTCGCACCGAGCTCGCGGCCCTTCCTGGCGCACAGAGCGCGGGAGGTACGTCGTGGCTGCCGCTGACCGATACGTGGCACGATAACGGTGCCATCTGGGTGGAGGATCATCCGACACCCGTGGGGAGTGTGCCACCTGTCTACGATCAGGCGAACGCGTCGCCGGAATATTTCGCGACGATGCGCATTCCACTGCTCGCCGGCCGGCTCTTCTCGACGATCGATCCATCGAGCCCTCCCCTCGAAGCGGTGGTGAGCAAGAGCTTCGCGGAGCGCTACTGGAAGAATGAGAGTCCTCTCGGAAAGCGGATACATGCCGGTCCCACCGACAAGTGGAAAACGATCGTCGGGGTTGTCGGCGACGTGCGGATCGATGGGCTCGATCAGGCGCCGCCGCAAGCGGTGTACTGGCCCCTCGTCGACCCGCAGCCCGATCAGACCTACACGCCGCGCGCCCTCTCATTCGTCGTCCGGTCCACGCAAGATCTAAGCGCTGTGACGAGCGCCGCGCGCCGAATTCTTCAACGCGTGGCGCCCGCTGTTCCCATGTTCGGTGCGCGTCCAATGACCGCAGTCGTCTCACGCGCTGCCGCGCGAACGACCTTCACCTTACTGATGCTCGGGATCGCGAGTGCCGCGGCATTACTGCTGGGCGCGATCGGGATCTACGGGGTCATCTCGTACATGGTGAGTCTCCGCACGCGAGAGATTGGTGTGCGGATGGCGCTCGGCGCCGAGCCTGCCGAGATCGGCCGGATGATCTCGCGCCAGGGCCTAACGATGGCCGGAACGGGCGTGGGGATTGGCCTTCTCGCCGCACTGATTCTCACACGCTATCTGCGCACGCTGCTCTTCGAGATCAGTCCCACCGATCCTTTGACGTTAGGCAGCGTGTCACTCGGGTTGCTCCTCGTGTCACTGGTGGCGAGCTGGCTGCCGGCGCGCCGCGCGGCGCGGGTCGAGCCGGTAGACGCCTTGCGCTCGGAGTGACATCGATGAGTCGACACTCACACCTGCGCGCTCATGGTGCGATGCGATAGCTTGTGGGGCATGCGGAACCTCCCGTCTTCACTCGGTCTGCGCATCGCCGCGCTTTTGTTGCCTATAGCGGCCGCGTCGCGAGCGGTCGCACAGTCGCCAGCTGTCATACTCTCTGCCGAGGAGCGCGTCGTCGCGCGGACGGTCGATACCGAGAACGCGCGCACCCTTGCCTTGCTGCAGCGCATCGTCGATATCAACAGCGGCACGATGAACTTCGCGGGCGTCCGCCGCGTCGCCGACGTCTTGCGAGTCGAGCTGGACTCCCTGGGGTTCACTACTCGCTGGGTTGACGGTGCGTCCTTCCGCCGCGCTGGACATCTCGTGGCCGAACATACCGGCCCCGGGCCCAAGCTTTTGCTCATCGGACACCTCGACACCGTTTTCGAGCCGAGCAGTCCATTTCAGAAATTCGAGCGACTGGACGACTCGACGGCGCGTGGGCCAGGGGTGATCGACATGAAGGGCGGCGATGTGATCATTGTCGCGGCATTGCGCGCGCTGAAATCAGCTGGCCTGTTAGCAAAGCTGAACGTCACGGTCGTCTACGATGGCGATGAAGAAGACGCGGGCAGTCCGCTCACCGAGGCAAGGCATGCGCTCATCGAAGCGGCGCGCGGTGCGACGGCCGCCATCGGTTTCGAGGATGGGCCGGGTGATCCTCATCTTGCGGTGATCTCGCGTCGCGGCGACGAATCGTGGACGCTCCGCACGACAGGCACGCCGGCGCACTCGTCGCAGATCTTCCAGAAGGAGGTCGGCGCCGGAGCGGTTTACGAGGCGACGCGCGTGCTCAGCGAGTTCTATCGGCAACTCTCTGGTGAACGCTATCTCACCTTCAACCCTGGTCTCGCGTTAGGCGGCACCGCCGTGAAGCTCGATAGCACGGCCGTCGCCGGCGCGGCGGAAGGCAAATCGAATGTCGTCGCCGAGCACATGACCGTCGTGGGGGATCTGCGCACGATCTCGCCCGAGCAGCTCACGCGAGCCAAGCAGACGATGCAGACGATCGTCGCGGCCCATCTTCCGAACACTTCGGGCGAGTTGACCTTCGATCCCGGTTATCCGCCGATGGCCCCGAGCGCCGGCAATCGACGACTGCTCACACTCTACGACCGGATCAGCAGAGATCTCGGCCTCTGGGCCGTGGCAGCGGTCGACCCATCGAAGGCGGGAGCGGCAGACGTGTCGTTCGTAGCGGACATTGTCCCGATGAAGATCGACGGTGTCGGTTTGTCCGGGCACGACGACCATACGACAAAAGAGACCGCTGATCTCCGAATGTTGCCTGTGCAAACCAAGCGCGCGGCGATACTGCTGTATCGTTTGTCGACAAAGCCGCAGGAAGCAAGCGATCGCTGAGGGGCGCCCGTCATCCTGAGCGAAGCGAAGGATCTGCTGTTCAGAATGCAACAGGTCCCGACGCGACTGGACAGCAGATCCTTCGTCGCTAGCGCTCCTCCGGATGACAGGGCCGGGATTATTTGTCCGGTCGCGGCGAGAGCGACACGTCGAGCGTGCTAGGTCGTCTTTGGAGTGGCGACGCTGGCTCCGACGATGCCGCGCTGCTCGCGTGACGCGCATGTGATTGCAGTCACGATGCGATCTTTCGCTCGTTCCGCCCCGGGCCTCTGGATGCCGTACCTCTCGTTCGACAGCGAGTACTGCGAGCTTCGATTCGGCGCCAACCTTCTTGGTGGCCGGGGCGAAGGGAGCGTGCTGCTTTCCGTGCTCGCAACGCTACCACCGACCGCACTCATTCTCGTGAGCGGCGATGGACGAACGACCATCCGAAGACTGCCATCGCGCTTCCCCATCCGCGTCGATGGGGAGATCCTCGGTTCGGCATCGATGGAGCTGCTCGACAACTCGCATCTCGAGGTTGGTGAGCATCGACTGATCTTCAATCTGTCGGTAGACATTCCCGCGGCGAACGGCGCACACGAAGTCGAGAAAGGAAGCACCGAGCCAACGTCCGGCGGCGGAGTGTCGCGTCCGAGCGCCGAGCGCCCAATTCCCGACATCGATCCGAGTGACGTCTCGCCTTGGCTGCTGCGTGAGATGCGGACGGGCCGCATCGTGGCCGTGCCGCGCGCGGGCATGCTCATCGGCCGCAGCGAAGAGTGTCATCTGGTCGTGCCGGGCCGCGGGGTGTCGCGCCGTCACGCCTTGCTCGAGCCATACGCTGCCGGCTTCGCGGTGTCGGACCTGAGCGCCAACGGCACTCTCGTGAACGGCATCAAAAGCCGCGAGCATCAGCCGCTCGCCAGCGGTGACGTCGTGCGCATAGGGCTGGAGGATTATCGCGTTGAGAATGGAAGCGCCATCTCCTCGCCGCACTCGGAGAGCCAGCGGCCCACCGAGTTCGTGCCGACTGTTGCGGCACTCGTCGACAATGAACGGCCGGAGCCGCTCGCGTCGCTCGAGGTGATGCGAGGTGCCTTGCGGGGCACTCATTACTCCATCGAGCGGCCGGTGTGCGCGATTGGAAGCTCGCGCGCCAACGATTTGCGATTGAATGACACGAGTGTCGCCCCTCACCACGCGACCTTGCTGCTCAAGGGAGACACCTGGTACATCACGGATCTTCGATCACGTCACGGCACGTTCGTGAACGGCTATCGCGTTGCCACCGAGCGGGCGCTGGCCCCCGGATGTACGCTCACCGTTGGCCATGTGGCGCTCGTCTTCCGCGCGAAGAAGAGCATGCCAAATCAGGAGCCGGAGCAGGCTGAGGGACTCGTACGAAAGTTCTGGAAGTTCTTGATGGCGAGCTGAGGTTTCGTGGGGTAGTGGATGACGGCCGGTCGTCATCCCAACGCAGCGAGGGATCTGCTTTTCGCGTATAATCCACGCGAAGCAGATCCCTCCTTGCTTTTGCTCCTCAGGATACCAGCCTGCGGACTTCTACCGGCTATCAGTCACCATGTCGATCACCTTCAGGCTCAACGGCAAGTCGACCACTGTCGACGCGCCGCAGGACATGCCGCTTCTCTGGGTCCTGCGCGACGTCCTCGATCTCAAAGGCACCAAGTTCGGCTGCGGGATGGCACAGTGCGGCGCATGCACGGTGCATATCAAAGGGGTCGCGACCCGGTCGTGCGTGACGCCGATCGTGGCCGTAAAGGGCGCGGACGTAACGACCATTGAAGGGTTGTCGCCGGATGGAACCCATCCGTTGCAGCGCGCCTGGGAGGAAGTAGACGTTCCACAATGCGGCTACTGTCAGGCAGGCCAGCTCATGTCCGCCGCGGCGCTGCTCAAGAAGACCCCGAATCCCACGGACGCGGAAATCGACGTGGCGATGAACGGGAATCTGTGCCGCTGTGGAACGTATCTGCGCATTCGCGAAGCGATTCACCGTGCCGCGTCGATGGCGCCGAACCCGGCGACGCAAGCCGGCCGCGCGCGCACCGGCACGAGCAAGCGCTAGGAGAACGCCGATGACGACTAACCTAACGAGCGAGCCGGTCAGCCGGCGCCACTTTCTCCGAGCAACCGCCATCGTTGGTGGTGGCGTGCTGCTCACGAGCTACCTCGAGCCTCTCGCGGGCGCGGCGGCGTTCGCGGAGGGAGGAAACGCGAGTGCGTCGGACTTCGTGCCTAACGCTTTCATCCGCATCGCGCCAAGCGGCATTGTCACGATCATTGCGAAGAACCCGGAGATCGGACAGGGCATCAAGACGATGCTCCCGATGCTCATCGCCGACGAGCTGGACGTCGATTGGAAGGACGTCCGCATCGAGCAAGCAGCACTCGACACGAACAAATTCCAGAATCAGTGGGCAGGCGGCAGCACGGCAACGCCTACGAACTGGCTGCCAATGCGACGTGTCGGTGCGGCGGCGCGTGCCATGCTCGTGACGGCAGCGGCGCAAACGTGGAACGTGCCCGAGTCGGAATGCGAGACGCGATCGGGCGTAGTACGTCATCGGCCAACCGGCCGGAGCCTGAAGTACGGCGAGCTGGGTGAGAAGGCGTTGACCATAACCGCTCCGGATCTCGAGAAGGTGACGCTCAAGGAGCCGAGCCAGTTCCGCATCATCGGCACGACGGTGCACGGCGTCGACAATCACGCGATCGTCACTGGTAAACCGATGTATGGCATTGACGTGGTCGTGCCGGGGATGCAGTACGCGGTCTTCGAGAAGTGTCCGGTATTCGGCGGCAAGGTCGCGAGCGCAAACCTCGATGAGGTGAAACGCGAGCGCGGCGTTAGGCAGGCGTTCATCGTGGAAGGGGGGACGCAGCTCGCCGGCTTGGTGGGCGGCGTCGCGATCATCGCGGACAGCTGGTGGTATGCGAAGAATGCCCGCCAAAAGCTCCGAGTCACCTGGAACGAAGGGGCGACCGTGGAGCAATCCAGCTCGGCCTTCGCATCGAAGGCCGCAGAGCTCGCGAAGCAGCCGGCGCAGCGCACGCTGCGTAAGGACGGCGACGTGGACGTTGCGCTCGCGGCTCCCGGCGCGAAAGTCGTTCGGGCGGAGTACTTCTACCCATTCATCGCGCACGCGCCGATGGAGCCGCAGAACTGCACCGCGTCGTACAAGGAGGGCAAGTTGGAGATCTGGGCACCGAGCCAGACTCCCGCGTCGGGCCGTCAACTGGTCGCGCGCACGTTAGGCATGAAGGAAGATGATATCACGATTCACCTCACGAGGACTGGCGGAGGATTCGGCCGCCGTCTGAACAACGACTACATGGTCGAGGCGGCGTGGATCGCGAAGGAAGCGGCTGTCCCGGTGAAGCTCCTGTGGACTCGCGAGGACGACATCCGACACGACTTCTATCGTCCGGCGGGCTTCCATAACTTCAGCGGCGCGGTGGACGCATCGGGCAAGCTGGTGGCACTGCGCGACCATTTCGTCTCGTTCGGAGAGGGTGATCGTTTCGCGCCGAGCGCGGGAATCAGTGCAAGTGAGTTCCCGGCGCGATACATCCCCAACTGTGTGATCGAGGCCTCGGTGATGACGCTGGGCGTTCCGACCGGTGCGCTTCGTGCCCCGCAGAGCAATGGGCTCGCGTTTGCGTTCCAGTCATTCCTCGACGAGCTGGCGCACGCGGCCGGTCGCGATCCAGTCGAGTTCCGCCTGGAGTTGTTAGCAAACGCTCCGCTTTCGGATCCCGCGCCTGCCGCGGGTCAACAGGGGCCGCCGCCAGGCTTCGCGTTCGATGCGCAACGCATGCGTGGCGTGCTCGAGCTCGTAGCGGAGAAATCCGGCTGGAGCTCCATGAAGCTGCCGCGCGGCACGGGCCGCGGCGTCGCGTTCTACTTCAGTCATCGTGGTTATTTCGCAGAGGTCGTTCAGGCGACTGTGACGAAAAAGGGTGAAGTGAAGGTGGACAAAATCTGGGTCGCCGGCGACGTCGGCAGTCAGATCATCAACCCTGGCAATGCCGAGAATCAGGTGCAGGGCGCAGTGCTCGACGGCCTCGCGGAAGCGTTAGGCCAGGAGATCACCATCGACCGTGGGCGCGCAGTCCAGAGCAATTTCCACGATTTCAAGCTTCTGAGACTCACGCAGTCTGCGCCGGTCGAGGTGCACTTCAAGGTGTCGGCAAACCCACCCACCGGCCTGGGCGAGCCGGCGTTGCCGCCTGTGCCCCCGGCCCTGTGCAACGCGATTTTCGACGCCACGGCGAAGCGCGTGAGGACGCTGCCCCTCTCGAAGCACGATTTGTCGTGGAGCTAGACGTGATCGGAAGACATTGAGATTTACGGCGGGACTGGGGATCAGCTCCTAGTTCTTACATCGACGAGCAGCTAGAGCGCGACTCCCTACGGAGACTCAGCATGGACGGCAATCCGAAGTTCTCACGTCGTGGCTTTGTCGGCGGCGTCGCGACCGCGTTAGGCTACCTCACGCTCGATCCGAGCTCTCGCCTCTGGGCGCAGAGCGTCGCGCGCAGCGACGCGTCGCCGTCCAGGTCGATCATCGACGAGTACGACTCCCTCGCCAAGCTCGCCAACAACGAGAATCCCTACGGCCCGTCGGAGGCCGTGATGAAGGCGATGACGCAGTCGTTCAAGTACGCGAATCGGTACGGCTACCCGGATGGTGGGATCACCCAGGCGGTCGCCAAACATCATGGGGTGAAGGAAGAGAACGTCATGCTCGGCTCCGGCTCGGGCGAAATTCTCGACGTTGCCTGCAATACCTATCTCCGTGAGGGTCGGAAGATTTTGAGCTCGGAGCCGTCATACGACGTCATCTTCCAACACGTCACCGCGTACAAAGCCACCTCGATCAAGGTGCCCTCGCTTCCTGATTTCCGGCAGGACATCCCCGGCCTGATCAAAGCCGCACGCGCCTATAGTCGCGACATTGGCTTCGTCTACATCTGCAGCCCGAACAATCCAACGGGTCGCATCGTAACCAAGCAGGAGATCAAGCAACTACTAGATGGTATTCCGGAAGACATGCCGGTGCTCATCGACGAAGCGTACTTCCACTTCGTGGAAGACCCCGACTACGAGACGTCGATCCCGCATGTCTTCGAAAACCGTCCAGTGATGGTCACCCGCACGTTCTCGAAGGTCGCGGCACTCGCCGGTATGCGTCTCGGTTATGTGATTGCGCCCACAGAGATGATTCGCGACATGCGGCCGTACGCCACGGGGACGATCAACGCCATCGTGAAGTGGGGCGGTGTTGCTGCGCTCTCGGACATCGAGACGCAAGCGAAGGTGAAGCGCGCAACTCTCGATCTTCGCAGGAAAACGGCGACTGAGCTGCAGAGTCTCGGTTACAGCGTCGTGCCTTCGGAAGCGAACTTCATCTTCGTGCACGTGCGCCGGCCAGTGCCGTCTGTAATCGACGAGTTCAAGAAGAGAGGAATCCTCGTGGGTCGGCCCTTCCCTCCATTCATGGAACACCTGCGGGTGTCGATCGGGACAGCAGACGAGATGAGCAGATTCATGACCGCTTTTCGAGAAATACTGGGGCAGACGAGGACCGCGAAGGCTGGCTGAGGAGGCATGTCCCATGCGTTCAGAGAGGTCCGTTGGCGCCTTATCCGAGGTGCCGGCTTCTCTTTTCCTTACGACATGATACTGGCTCAGCAACCGTTGCGACCGACGCTAATGTAACCGTCGATCAGCGGCACCTCTGGCCGCCAGCCCGCGGGACTGCTAGAGTGACTCTGAACGACGCGTTGCCAGGAGTCGAATCGAATCCACTCATTGGCGACGGGCGCCTGTAGCTCAATTGGATAGAGCAGCTGACTTCGGATCAGCAGGTTGGAGGTTCGAGCCCTTCCAGGCGCGTTAATCCGCGTGAGAGATGTGCCATGTCGCTTCGTATCCCCAGCTGTGGCCTCGGCGATGGCGACGACGCGTTCGATTCACATACACTCACTATGAGTCTGCCGAAGTGCGAATTGTGACGGTTTGGTGACGTCCGACACACTGCGCCGCGGTTGAACTTTTCTCCTTTCGCCATACATTGCGAAGAGCGCCGAGGTCGGCGCGACACTGACTCGTCGATTGCCTGTCATGATCCTGGTAGGTCCGCGCCATCAGCAACTTCTCATCGACAGCCTTTTTCAGAAGGGCTGCCAGAGGCGCCGGGCGTGGACGTGAGGGACATGCATTGGGAATAGACTGACAAAATGCAACCGCGCCCCCGCCCCGAACTGGCGGGGGCGTTTTCGTCTCGGAGGACTGGATGTCACGACATTTTCTGCTGGTCAGCGACTTCGATCAGACGCTGAGCTTCAATGATTCGGGCCATCTGCTCAGCGATCTGCTGGGCATCTCTGGCTTCGCCGAGAAGGTCGCGGGCTTGTCACGATTGAATCTCGTTCAGTCCGGCGCCGAGCTGACGTACCTCCTGCGTCATGATCCCGAGTTCCGCCGTGTACGACGCGACGATCTCATTGCAACCGGTCACGGCGTGCGTCTCAAGCGCAACATCGACGTGCTCGTCGACTGCCTCGCAAGCGGCATCGAGGGCTATTGCTTCGACTTCTTCGTCGTGTCCGCGGCTCCACAGGAAGTGGTCCACGCGGCGCTCGATGGCATCGTTCCGCCAGAGCGCATCATCGGCGCGCAATTCGAGTTCGACGAGGTCACTGGTGAGATCACGTCGGTACTGCGCGTGCCGGCTGGCTTCGGCAAGGTCGCGGCAGTAGACGAGATCCGCGCGCGGCTTGGCGTACCACGCGAGCGCGTCGTTTACGTCGGCGATGGCAGCTCCGACATTCACGTCATGCTGCACGTGAATCGCGGTGATGGCTTGACGATCGCCGCGTCCGAAGCACGACATATCGCTCAGATCGCGCGACGGACGATCATCAGCGATGATGCGCTGAGCGTTCTCGTGCCGGTACTCGAGGAAATCGTCGGCTACGACCCGGTTCGCATCCGCTCACTGTTCGAGAAGCGGGGGCACCTCATTCAAGAGTGGGAGCGGGTTCGCACTGATTGGGTGACAATTCGTCAGGGCGCCGCGAGCGGACCATACGAGCCCGCCGCGTGAGGCGGTCTTTCACCCGCCGAGCTGAATCACCCGCCCAGTCTCAGCGGAGCGTCGCGCCGCGGCGATGACGTCCAAACCGGCGACGGCATCGTTCGGATCGACTGGTGGTGGGCCGCCATTGCGCAACGCGCGCAGGACCGCCGCATAGAAGTCCTGATATGCCCCCGCCTCGGTCGGCACAAGGCGCACGTCGTCGCCAGCGCCTAACGAGCCCCAGCGATCGCGGGGCTCCTCTCCCCAACCTGGCGCCCCTGGTCGCTCACCGCGACGCAATGCGTCTTCCTGAACGTCCAAACCGAACTTGAGGTACGCGGCGCGTGAACCGAGCACGCGCAGGCGGGGCCCGGCCTGACCCGCAACGGCGCTCATCGCCAGATGCGAGCGGGCTCCCGACACATGCTTCAGCGCGACGAAGCTATCGTCGTCCGATTCGACGCCCTGACGCTTGCGATCCAGCTCCGCGTATACAGATACGGCCGGGCCGAGCAGCATGAGTGCCTGATCGATGAGATGACTGCCGAGGTCATACAGCAGTCCACCCGCTTCGGCGGGATCGGCTTGTTCACGCCAACCGCCCTTTGGGGTGGGCCGCCAGCGCTCGAAGCGGGATTCGAAGCGCATGATGTCACCGAACGCGCCGTCGCTGGCAAGGCGCCTCACGGTGCGGAAGTCCCCGTCCCATCGGCGATTTTGGTAGACGGTGAGAAGCAGACCACGCTCGCGTGCGTGGTCTACGAGAGCGCGTGCTTCGGCAGCGGTCGGTGCGAAGGGCTTATCGACGACGACCGCGAGACCGGCGTCGAGTGCGGCGCGCGCGAGTGGAACATGGGTGCGGTTGGGCGTCGCGATCACAACGAGGGACAGCTCCGCCGCTCGCTGCAGGAGGTCGTCCGCGGTGTCGACGAGGATAGCCTCCGGGTGGTCGCGCGCGGCCTTGGCCCGACGCGTCGGATCGCTCGTGACGATCGCATGCAGGCGCAACCCTTCCGTGGCGGCGATGAGGGGCGCGTGAAACGCGGAACCCGCCAGTCCATACCCAATGACGCCAACGCCTAGCGCCGCGCGTGCTTCATCTCGTGCTGTCATTGCGGAAGAGTGAATCGCGGCTAGCGGCCGCGTCCAGAGGCCCTGCGGCATTCTGATTCGATCCGGATGGTTTGGGTACCGCCTGTCGCCGGGCGAAACGACATGTTGCCGCATTCGCTCGGGAGGAGAGAATGCCGTACACGCTCTGGACGCGCGGGATTTTGATTGGCGCCACCGATTTCGCTCTCGGCGAGGAGCATAGTCGTCATCTGGCGGGCGTCTTTCAGCCCGCAGCGGGTGGGATGATGCTTCTTCCGGTGCTCACGGCGATGGGCCCCGCGTTACTTGATCTCAAAACACTGTTCAAGCGCGAGCAGGACGATGTGGAGTCCGATCCGGATCGTGTGCTCGAGGTCTTCGAGCAATCGCCGGAAGGCCAGCGCGTCATCGCCAGCGCAAAGGCGATCGAGCAGCTAGAGCTGCGTGCCCCGAATGGGCGAGTGTTGGAGATCGATTCGATCTTGGTGAGCGATCTCACCGAATGGAGCCGATTCGGTATTCGCCCGCACGAGAAGAAGAAGCGAAGAAAAGGAAAGAAGGCGAAAAAGCAATGCGAGCATTGCGGTGATCCCGTGCGCTACCTCATCTCCGCGACGCTCGCCTTGCGACCGCACGTCGCCCTTGCCTAACGATCATCGCGAGCGCCGAGCGTGTGCCGAAAGTGCGTGGGGGAGGTGCTCGTGGTATCAGCTTTGCACCGGTCGCGGCCGTTCATGAAAACCCGAGCCTATACCGGGAGGTCTCATGGCGGCGAAGAAAGGTGGGCGCAAGAAGTCCGGCGGTCGGAAATACAGTCGCGGCGCGAGCAAGAGCGTGAAGAGCGCGATGCATCGCCGCAAGAGCGGGACGCTCAAGCGAGGAAAGAGTGGCCACGGGGGCAAAGTGAAGAGCCGCAAACAGGCGATTGCGATCGGCTTGTCTGAGGCACGGAAGAAGGGCGCCAAGGTGCCGCGGAAGCGCAGCTCCTCGCGGAAGCGCAGCTCGCGCAAGCGATCGTCGTGATCTTCGGGCGGCCACGGCGCGCCTAACGACTAGCGCGCCGTCCAGATACCGCGCACATTGCTGCCGTGCCGCCAATCACCGAGTTCGCGCTCGTCACTTTTACTTCGGTGTTGTTCATCGTCGACCCAATCGCCGTCGTCCCGAGTTATCTCGTGGTCACGAGAAACGAGACGCCCGGCGAGCGGGCAGCGACCGCGCGGCGCGCCTGCATCGCCGCCGCGCTGATTCTCATCGGCTTCGCCGTGGGCGGCACGCTCATCTTCCAGCTCTTCGGCATCACGCTCCCTGCCTTTCGGATCGCCGGTGGCTTGATCCTCTGGCTCGTGGCGATGGACATGCTGCACGCGCAGCGCTCCACGCAAGAGAGCGGACCGGAGCTTCTCGAGGGAGAGAACAAGGAAGACACGGCGCTCACTCCCCTCGCCATGCCAATGCTCGCGGGACCCGGCGCGATCTCCACCGTCATGGTACTCGCCGCCCAAGCGCGCACGATGCCGCAGAAGCTCGTCGTCCACGGATCGATCGTGGTCACAGCGTTCGCGAGCTGGATTGCCCTTCGCGTGGGCGAGCGACTCGTGCAGCGGATGGGGCAGACCGGAATCCGCGTGATGACACGCATCATGGGATTGTTGCTCGCGGCGATCGCCGTGCAGTTCGTGATCGGTGGGGTGCAAGAGGCCCTTGGTCTCGCCCCCGTAAGGCCACACCAACCATAACGAGGCTGAAGCCTGGCGGCTTCCGGCGTAATCGCGCCCGCGTTTTGCGTAGCCCCTGATCATACGCCCACGGGGGAGGGGCGTACACACTCACGGAGGCGTTATGCGCAGGCACATGCTTGCCGCACTCACGATGCTACTCGTCGCGTGCGGCGGCGACACTGTTTCAGGTCCCGCTCAGATCACCGGCACCTACACACTTCGCACGGTCAATGGCTCCAGCCTGCCGGCGACGTTCTATCAGGACGAGATCGAGCGGGATGATTTCTTCGCCGGCAATGTTTCGCTCGCCTCCGACAACAGCTGGACGGGAAGTCTGTCCGTTAACGCCGTGGCGTTATCCGGCGGCACCCTCTTCAACGGCGCGTTGCCGGTTAGCGGTACGTATTCGCTCAACACGGGATCGATCACGCTCAGTGACGCGGCCCATGGCTTGGTCATGACGGGAACTATCAGCGGTGGGACCCTGACCGTCAGCGCTGATCTGGGGGCGACACAGTTGACATCGTTCGTGTTTACGCGCTAGCGACGCTAGATGATTTGTGGCAGCGGCCGCGCTCGCTAGAGCGCGGCCGCTTTGCATTTTGTTTTGGCTCTTGCTGGAATTCCGAGATCACTTGGGGGCCGCTGACCCCACTGGAACGGCCGCTGAACCGCTGACGGGCTCCATATGCGACCTCAGCTCCTCTCGACCAACTGACTTTGTGATTGGTGAATGCCTCGGTCACAATTCCACGAAGAACCTCATTCTATTCCATCGAAGGCCTGAGGCCCGTTGCGCACCGCTACGGTGGCCAGCTCTATCGCGCCACATTGTGCCACCCAGTATTTTCGGTCCGACAGACGGGGCGAACGGTCCATCCCAAGCGGTTGATCAGGATTCGAGGTCGTGTGTCGGCTGAGTCCATCGCAAGTCATAGCATCACCTCTGGGCCAGTTCTCCCCAACCCATCCGCGAGGGACGAGCACGCGCTTCGCCTGCTCAGCGAGGCGTCCGCGGCACTGGCGACGTCGCTCGATCTCGATGCGATGATTAATCGTGTCGCGGCTGTCGTCGTTCCGTTGTTCGCAAGCTGGTGCGTCATCGACCTCGTGGACACGGGCTACGAGGGAGGCGACGCCGAGGTCCGGCGTGCCGCGGCGGTGCATGGGGATCCCCGGCGGCAACCGCTCGTCGACGAGCTCACGCGTCAATTTCCGCCGCAACCCGATCGTCCAGCCTTGGCGGGGCCGGTGATTGCCTCTGGCCAGTCGCTGCTCGTGCGCGACGTCGGCAACGACGCCATCAGTCGCCTGGCACGGTCGCCGGAGCACGCGGCGCTACTGCGTCGCATCGGGCTCTCCTCATACATGATCGCACCGCTGCAGGCGCGTGACGAGCTCCTCGGCGTTGTCGCATTCTTGTCCGACGATCGGTCGTACGACGCTGACGACCTTGCCGTCGCCGAGGAGCTGGCGCGGCGCATCGGGATGGCCGTGGACAACGCGATGCTATTCGAGCGGGCACGCGCTTCGGCGGAGCGCATGTCGCGGCTGCAGAGCGTGACAGCGGTACTCGCACGCGCGGTCACGGCGGAGCACGTGGCGGAGATCGTCATCCGCGAGGCGGTCGGCGCATTGCGTGCTCACGAGGGTCTCCTCTGTCTAACGAGTCAAGATGGACACTGGCTGGAGATCATTCGATCCGTCGGCGTCTCGAGCACGACAGCACGCGAATGGCGCCGCTTCCCGGTAGATGGCTCGAACCCGCTATCCGACGCGGTGCGTACCGGCCAACCGATCTTCCTGGAGAGTCGCGCACACGTCGTTGCGCAGTATCCAGAGCTGCGTAAGGCCAACGAGGCGACGGTCGCGGATTCCTGGATCGCGCTGCCGCTCATGTCCGGTAGCGTCGCTCGCGGCGGACTCGCGTTCGGCTTCGCCCGTTCGCGATCGTTCTCGGACGAGGAGCGAGCATTTGCGACGACGCTTGCGCAGCAGTGCGCGCAAGCGCTCGACCGGTCCCAGCTTCTTGCCAGTGAACGCGCGGCGAGAGCGCTTGCCGAGGAGGCGGCTGATCGGACGTCGCGGTTGCAGACCGTAACGGCGAATCTCGCCGCGGCCGTGACGATGAATGACGTCGCCAACGCCGTGATTCAGTACGGGCTTTCCGCGGCGGGAGCAATTGGTGGGGTTGTGTGCCGATTGAACGACGACGCCAGCGAGATCGACACGGTGTGGGCCCTGGGCTATCCGCAAGAGGGCTTGGAAGGCTTTCGACGGGCAGCGCTGGGCGCCGCGCTGCCCCCGCGCGATGTCATTCGCACGAGGCAGCCGGTGTTCGTTGGTTCGCCAGACGAATGGCTCGCCCGGTATCTACCGCCGCAGCCAGGAATGACGGTGGCGCAGGCCGCGGCGGCTCTTCCACTTTCGGTTGGTGAGAAGCTTGTTGGGGTTATGGTTCTTCGCTTCGAGACGAGCCGCGTTTTCAGCGTCGCCGACCGCACACAGCTCATGAGCGTCGCGAGCCAGTGCGCTCAGGCCTTCGAGCGCGCGCGGTTGCACGAAGCGGAGCATGCCGCCCGCATGGAAGCAGAGGAGGCGCGAGCGCGCGCCGACGAAGCCAATCGCGCGAAGATGGAATTCCTGGCGGTGATGTCGCACGAGCTCCGGACGCCGCTGAACGCGATAGCGGGCTACTCCGAGCTCCTCGAGATGGGCATTCATGGCCCGCTCACCGACTCCCAGCGCGACGCGATTGCGCGCATTCAACGGAGCGAGCGACACCTCCTCGGCTTGATCAACGACGTCCTCAACTTTGCCAAGATCGACGCTGGGCACATCGACATCGAGATCGGACCGGTCGCCATACACGAAACGTTGACGGCCCTGGAGCCTCTCGTCGCACCGCAAGTCCGCGCCAAACGGCTCGCGTACCGGTACGAGCCCAATGCCGACGACATCGTTGCGCTAGCGGATCCGGAGAAGGTACGTCAGATCTTACTCAACCTCCTCTCCAACGCGATCAAGTTCACGGAGCCGCGTGGGCGCATCACCGTCCGCTGCACCACCGAAGCGTCGCTCGTTAGGCTGCACGTTGCGGATACCGGCATCGGGATCCCGCGCGACAAGATCGACCGCATCTTCGAGCCCTTCGTGCAGCTGCGGCCGGGCCGGACCCGAACCCACGAGGGGACGGGGTTGGGCCTCGCGATCAGCCGCGATTTGGCTCGCGCCATGCATGGCGAGATTGGTGTCGAGAGCACGCCGGGCGTTGGGTCCACGTTCACGCTCACGCTGCCTCGCTCCACCCGGTAGTCAGGAAAGGGTTGGTCGATGAGACGGGCCATCGTGCTGGCCACCGTCGCGGCATGCGGCATCGCGGCCGCTGCGTGGTCGGCAAAGACGCAGGGCGCCGCGACATTTCGCGTTTGCGCCGATCCGAATAATCTTCCGTTCTCGAACCAGCGCGGTGAAGGCTTCGAGAACCGAATCGCGTCGCTGATCGCGCGCGATCTCGGCGAACGAGTGGAGTACACCTGGTGGGCGCAGCGGCGGGGGTTCGCCCGCAACACGCTCAATGCCGGCAACTGCGACGTCATTCTCGGCATCCCGACCGGATACGAAATGGCGCGGGCGACGCGACCTTACTACCGGTCCACATACGTATTCGTCACGCGACGCGACCGAAATCTCCACATCACTTCTCTGGATGATCCCGCGTTGCGTACGCTGCGCATTGGGGTGCATCTCATCGGCGACGACTACTCCAATACGCCAGCGGCACATTCGCTGGCTGCACGCGGTCTCACCAGCAACATCGTCGGGTTCACGCTTTACGGTGACTACGCAAAGCCCAATCCTCCGGCGCGGCTCATCGAGGCCGTCGAGAACAAGGACGTTGATATCGCGGTCGCCTGGGGGCCTCTCGCGGGCTACTTCGCCAAGCGCTCGCGCGTGCCACTCGATTTGCAGCCCGTGACACCGGCGCGCGACGGCCCGCTACAGTATGTGTTCGATATCGCGATGGGTGTCCGTCGTCACGACAGCGCGCGCGTCGCCGTGCTCGATTCGGAGATCCAGCGGCGACGACCGGAGATCGAGCGTATCCTTCACGACTATGGCGTGCCGCTCGTTCCGCGGTAACCGCGGAGAGAGTTAAGGAGCTGAATTGGCCGCGCACCTCGTAGGGCTCGTCGCGAAATACGGTTACGCGATAATCGCCCTGTTCTTGTTTGGCGAAGGCGTGGCCGTGCCCTTCCCTACGGATACCACAGTGGTGACGGCCTCGGCCCTCGCCGCTCGCGGCCATCTGTCGCTCCCGCTGGTGTTTCTCGTGGCGACGCTCTCGACCGCCGCCGGCACCACAGCCGCGTTCTATCTCGGCCGCAGCGGTTCGAACTTCCTCACCAAGCGCTCACACGGTGGCTCGAACGCCTTGGGCCGAGCACATCGTTTTTTCGAGCGGCACGGAGCGAGCGCGATCTTGTTTGGCCGCTTCGTGCCTGTTGTACGAATGCTCATCTCGTTCGTTGCCGGCGTGTCGTCGATGGACGCGCGCCGCTTCGCGCTCTACAACCTCGCCGGCGCGTCGATTTGGGCGGCAGCATTTTGCGCCATCGGCTACTTCTTCGGACATCACCCCGGCGCCTTCTATCATCAGCTCGTGCGTGCGGCACTGGTTGCCGCGTTCGGTCTCACCGCGCTCGTGACGATCGCCGTTGCTGGCGGCTGGCTGATCGAGGATGTCGACGCCGCGTGGCGCGCCGAGGGAACGATATGGCATCGCATATTGATGTCCGCGCCCGTGCGGTGGCTCGCGCGCAAGTCGCCGGCCGTGCAATCCGTGCTCTTTCGCCGATTCTCACCCGCCGATTATCTCGGGCTCAATCTGACATTGGGCCTCGGCGTGTGCTTCGTGCTTCTGCTCGTTTTCGCCGCCATCGCGGAGAGCGTCCTGTCACGGCTGGCAATCGTCCGCTTCGACCTCGATTTGGCCGAGGCGCTGCACTCCGGGGCCGGGCCCGAAGGCATCGCCTTTTGGAGCTTCGTTACGCGGTTCGGCACGCTGCCGTTCGTGGCCGCGTTCGGAGCAGTTTTCGCGATCTGGTATGCGCGGCGGTGCGGCTGGTTGGCCGTGGGCGGCTGGGTGGCTGCGCTCGCGGGGAGTGAGCTACTTGCGTGGTCCTTGAAGCGGGCGATTCACCGCGAGCGGCCCATCTTCGAGGTGTCGTACGCTACCGAGCCAAGCTTCAGCTTTCCGAGCAGCCATGTGCTCGGGGCGCTCGTGGGTTACGGGTTGATTGTGTACTTCGTCGCGTGCCTAACGACGTCGCGGCTCTGGCGATCCATCGCGGCAATCGTGGCTGCCATGGTCGTGCTGGCGATCGGGTACAGCCGGCTGTACTTGGGTCTTCACTTCTTCAGCGACGTCGTTGGAGGACTGGCAGCCGGCGCCGTGTGGTTGACTACATGCATCACGGCGCTCGAAGTCGCGCGGCGTAAGCAGGAGGCGGCGGCGCTGGGGAAGGCAGCCCGGCGACACGGGATGCCAATCGACGCGGCTGAGCGTGGCATGTAGGACGCGTCCGTCCGCGCTACGGCGGCCAGCTGCCGAGATTAGCGAACTTTGACCGGCGCGAACTCGCCCTTTTGATCGAACGGAATCTTTCTCGAGCCAATCGGTGTGTCGGCCGTGATGTCGCCGATGAGTCGATACGGCACCATACCAAAGCCGGCCACAGAGTTCGCCGCAAGCACGAGGCCGCGAAGACTGACGTCCAGTGGCACCGCGACGACGAGGGAGTCGTGTCCTCCCACGGTGTGATGAACCGTATCGACTCCCCGCGCGACGGCCACGGTGTCACGAACGAACAGCTCGTAGGTCATCGCCGACGTGGACAAGCTGTACGGATTGGGATTGCGGACGAGCAGATTGACGCGAACGCGACCGCCGAACGGGCTGATGCTTTCCAGAGCAACGCCGCGGAAGGTGACAGTCGGCGAGGTGAAGAGATGCTTCACCGCTGATGAGCAGCCGGCAGCGGCGAAAACGACGGCGGAAGCGAGAATTCGTGAGCGAACGCGCATGAGACGAATCTATCGCCGAATCACTAGCGAGCGGCATGGCCGTCGGTCATCATTCGTCGCTGATTCGCCTTCCACTGGAGCTTCCGTGCATCTCTCGAGACTCACTGGCGCCGCACTGAGCGCCTTCGTGGCTATTCATACGGTTGCCGCGCAGCAATCGCGCGCCGACCTCGTGCTCCTTCATGGTGATCTCTTCACCGTCGACTCCGAGCATCCGCGCGCGCAAGCGATCGCCGTGAATGGCAATCGCATCGCGGCGATCGGCACCGACGCGGAGATTCAGCGCTGGGTGGGACCAAAGACGCGCGTTGTCGACTTGCAAGGGCGGCTCGCGATCCCCGGATTCATCGATGGGCATGGGCATTACACAGCGCTGGGCGAGTCGAAGCTGGTGCTCGATCTCACCAAGGCACAGACGTGGGACGACATCGTCGCCCAGGTCCGCGACGCCGCGAAGACAGCCAAGCCAGGCACACTCATCGAAGGGCGTGGATGGCATCAGGAAAAGTGGACTCGGGTGCCACAGCCTAACGTCGAAGGCGTACCCCTGCACGCATCGCTCGACGCGGTCAGCCCCAACAATCCAGTGGTCCTCGAACATGCGAGCGGGCACGCCTCGTTCGTGAATGGTGCGGCGCTTCGTCTCGCGGGGATCACGCGAAGCACCCCGAATCCCAGCGGTGGCGAAGTCGTGAAGGACTCCACCGGCGAGCCCACCGGACTGCTCAAGGAATCCGCGCAAGGATTGATGGGCCGCGGCCGCGCCAAGCTCCCGCGCCTAACGCGGGCCGAGGAGGAGGCGCGCTTTCGTAAGATCGTGCAGCTGGCGGGCGACGATGCACTGTCGAAGGGGGTCACGAGCTTTCATGACGCCGGTTCGAATTTCGCCACGATCGACGGGTTCAAACAGCTCGCCGCCGAAAACAAGCTGCCGGTGCGCCTCTATGTCATGGTGCGCTTCGAGTCGGACTCGGCGCTCGACGCCAAGCTCGATCGCTATCGGATGAACGGATTCGCCAACGGGATGCTCACGGTGCGCTCGATCAAGCAGCAGATCGACGGTGCGTTAGGCTCGCACGGGGCGTGGCTGCTGGCGCCGTATACGGATCTCCCGTCGAGCACCGGCCTGACGCTCGAGCCGGTGCCGGCCATAGAGGCAACGGCGCGGGTTGCGCTCAAGCACAACTATCAGGTGAACATTCATGCTATCGGCGACCGCGCGAATCGTGAGGTGCTCGATGTCTACGAGCGCATCTTCCGCGACAATCCCGACAAGCGTGACCTGCGCTGGCGAATCGAGCACGCACAGCACATCGATCCGGCCGACCTGCCCCGGTTCAAACAGCTCGGAGTGATCGCGTCGATGCAGGGCGTACACACGATCTCCGACGGTCCATGGGTTGCCAAGCGGCTTGGCGAGGACCGGGCGCGGAAGACGTCGTACCTGTGGCGCTCATTATGGGACTCTGGCGCGATCGTGACGAACGGTACCGACACGCCGGTCGAAGACGTCGATCCGATCATGAGCTTCTACGGCAGCGTGACGCGCAAAACGCGCGAGGGCACCGTGTTCGTGCCGGAGCAGCGCGTCACTCGCGAGGAAGGCCTGCGCGCTTATACGCTGAACAATGCGTACGCGTCGTTCGAGGAAAAGGAGCTGGGATCGCTCACGCCGGGTAAGTACGCCGACATCGTCGTGCTGTCGAAGAACATCATGACAGTGCCGGACGACGACATTCCCACGGCGCGTGTGGACCTGACGATTCTCGGCGGCAAGATCAGATACGAGCGTAAGGCGACGACCACGGCGGCGCGGGCGGACGCGGGACACGAAAGGCGCTGACTTGCATGCCGCCTTTCGAGGCGGCATGATATCGGGCCCCGACGTTCCACCGGTCACCCACACCGAGGTGTCGTCATGCGCCCGCGCCGTCTTTCCGTCGTTGCTGTCGTCGCACTTGCCGCCTGCACCACTCAGCAGGCCCGTCGTACCGATACAGCCGCTCCAGCTACGGCCACGCTTGCTGGTTCTGCCTCTGGCGATGTGACCTCCGTTCGGCAGGCAATCGAAGCGCAGGATACTCGTTTCGACGAAGCCATTCTGAAGGGAGACACTGCCAGCCTCGCTTCGACATACGCTAACGACGCGATTCTCATGATGTCCGAGATGCCCGCTGCGAAGGGTCACGACGCAATCGCGAAGACCTTCGCGGGCATGGGCGCGGCAATGAAGGTGTCGGCGTTCAAGCTGCAGACGCAGGATGTCATCGTCAGCGGCGACTACGCCATCGAGACGGGCGCCTATGACATGAGTGCGCAGCCCGTCGCCAAAGGCGCGAAGCCGGAACACGGCGTCGGCAAGTATCTCGTGCTCTGGAAGAAACAGGCAGACGGGAGCTACAAGATTCTCCGCGACATCGCGAACAGCGATCAGCCGATGAAGTGATCACGGCGCTTCACTTCCGCCACCTCAGGCAGCGAGGGGCGGAAGTGAACCGAGGTCGCAACCGAGGCGAGCGCACGCGCGAGCCACCGATCCGAGACCGCGAGGTCATGGTAGCGAAGAGATGGCGGAAGGTGGCCTAACGAATCGGGATCTCCACGCTGACGTTCGTCACTGTCGTCACCGATGGTACCCGACTCGGTGTGATATATGGCGTGTCAACGTTCGTGAGCTCGATTCGCACCGTGTGATCCGCTGGAACCCGCCAGAGATTCCCGTACGTCGGAATCGCCAGATCCTGCTCCCCGATCGGCGAGGCGCCGTTGTCGACGGTGTATGTCCCGCGCGTGATGAGTGAGCGCGAGCCATCGGGCGCGACGTCATACATGCGGACGTCGAGCTGCACGCGAGGTGCGAGTGAGGATGCATGCAGCCTGAGGGTCGGACATCCCGCAATCAAAACATCGCTTCCGCCATACAGTGCAGAAGCTGGAAGGATGTACACGGCCATCGATTGATCGACTACCGGCGGCTCCGGCGGCGTCCCCGTATATGGCTTGAGCTCCTCGGCGCCAGTCATCACGAACGGATCCCAAAAGAAGCCGGCCAATGGATCGCTCGCCGGATTCACCAGCACAGCGCTGCCATCGAAGGCGTGTAGGGCGTGCGAAGTTGCCAATGCATCGATGGTGGGAGCGGTGATGACGTTCGCGGGATTGAAGGCTTCGCCCGCGGGCCGGGTGATTGCGGCGTAGACAACGTGCGCCGGCTCGGTGCCTTCGCCTTTCAGATAGTATGCGAACCATTGTCGGATGAGCTGCTCCACATAATTCATCTCATCCACTTTGTTCGCGGCGCGGGGATGACCGATGTCGCCAAGATAGAGTGTGATCGGGTAGCTCGGATCGACGGTGTGCAATGCGTTCACCATGCGCGCGGCTTCCGCCAGCGGGAACAAATCGTCGGTGAATCCCTGCACCTCGAAAACGGGAATCCGGCTCGCGCCGACGGTGTTCCAGAAGGACTGCTGCCACCAAATCGAGCGACCGCCTGCCAAGCCGTCGACGATATGATGGTACATGGGGTCGGTACCGTTAGGCTCCATGGCATTGATCCAATTTTGCCACGTCACCAGATAGTCCGGATAGTTCGGGTATGGTCGGTCCGCCGAACGACGCAGTCCCGATGCATAGAGGCCGTTGATGTAGCTGAGCTTTGCGCCGCCCAAGCCGTCGATCGAGTTGTGGGGGCGCCCGTTAGGCATCAGCGAGTAGAGCAAATCGGTCCACGGGACGATTGGCGCCACGGTGCGAATGCGTACCGCTGCTCCGTTCGGACTGGTGAACGTCGGCTGCAGAGTCGCCAGCCAGGAATGTCCGCCGCCGTACGACGCGCCGGTAACGGCAACGGCGTCGGGATTCAGATGAAAGCGCTCTTCGTCGACCACCTGCCCTACGAGGCTCCGCAGATCCGCTATTTCGGCGTGGATGTCCCCTAGGTTCGCCTGCCCCCACGACTCGCCAAATCCGCGCGCGGAGTACCGGAGGACTGCGAGACCATCGCTCACGAGCTCGGCGGCAACGTCACCCGATCCAGTCTTGCTGCCTGCCCAGCCATGCATGAGCACGACGAGTGGAAAGGGTCCGCCGCCCTGTGGGACCTGTAACGTGACATCGAGTAGCGTACCGTCGATGTCGCTTGCAAGAAACCCATCGCAGACGCGTGACTTGTCCGCGGCCTTCGTACAGTCGAGTCCCGGTTGTGTAGTGCCAGCGCCTGTGAAGAGTCCGACGCTATAGCTGTCCGGGCCAAAGTTGCGCGGCGCAGGCGGACCACTCGCGCCCTGATCGGTGGCGAAGTTGGGGCGCGTTGGAGGAGTCTTGTTCGGCTCGGTCGGCCTGTCACTGCAGGCGGCGAGAAGGGCGAGGACGGAGAGACTGGCCACTGCACGAAACATCGACAACCTCTCATCAAACGTCGGTCCATCGATGGCGCAAAAACGATGCGCGGAATGGCCGGGACCAGCGACTCACGTGAGCGAGCGAATTGAAAAGGCCCACGGGGTTGCCGTGGGCCTTTCGCATCCTCTTACCAATAACAGCTCGCACCTAACGCGCTTCGACTCGTTAGGCGCCCGCCGGCGTCTTGCCTAACGTGCGCGCCGATGCGCGCTCGGCGCGCACGTGCGTCAGCCAGCCGTGCGGATCATCGGACTCACCGCGCACCGTCGCCATGAAGAGACGCTGCAGCTCCTTCGTTACCGGGCCGGGCTTGCCCTTGCCCACCGTGATCTTGTCCACGCTGCGAATCGGCGTGATCTCGGATGCCGTGCCCGAGAGAAAGACTTCCTCGGCGATGTACAGCATCTCGCGCGGGACGGGCTCCTCGCGAATTGGTATTCCCGCATCCGCGGCGAGCGTCAACACGCTCTCGCGCGTGATACCCGGGAGAAGCGTCCCGTCGATTGGCGGCGTGTACAGCGTTCCTTTTCGAACGAGGAAAAGATTCTGACCCGAGCCTTCGCTCAACATACCGTCCGTGCCTAACGCGATCGCCTCGGCGAAGCCTTTCGCCAACGCTTCCATCTTGATCAGCTGACCGCCCAAGTAATTGCCGGCGATCTTCGCCATTGCGGGAAGCGTGTTCGGAGCGACGCGATTCCAGCTCGCCACACACGCGTCGACGCCGTTTTCGAGCGCGCCTTCGCCCAGGTACGTGCCCCACGGCCAACAGGGGAGGTACACGTGAACGGGGCTAGCGAAAGGAACCATGCTCGCCGCCCCGTAGCCGCGAATGATCATTGGTCGCAGATAGCACGCATCGAGCTCGTTCCGGTCGACGAGCTCGCAACAGGCCGCGACCAGCTCATCGAGCGAATGGGCAAGATCCATTCGATAGATCTTCGCCGAATCCAGCATGCGCTGAAGATGGTCTTGCAGCCGGAAGATCGCCGGGCCGCGAGAGGTGCTGTAACAGCGGATCCCCTCGAACACCGAGGAGCCGAATTGCACGGAATGGGAGAGCACGTGAATCTGCGCGTCCGACCAGCGAATGAATTCGCCGTCGCGCCAGATCCAATTCGTCTCGGTGAGTTTGTACACGAGGGCCGAGGGGTAGAGGGAAAGGGCTGGGTAGTTCCAGCTCCAAATACAGCGTAGCGCCGTCGAGCCAATGGGGCCAGATCAAACTTATGAGTCCGGCTGGGCAGACGCTCTGCCCCGTATTCCGCGAGGGTAGAGAGTTGCGAGGCGCGGGGCGCGCACAGCCCGCTACCCTCTACCCTCTCCCTCTACCCTCTCCCTCTACCCTCTACCCTCTACCCTCTACCCTCTACCCTCTACCCGCTGCCCTCTACCCGGCCCGGAACCGCGCGCCTCGCCACGGGTAGATAGCGAGTCGGTGTTCCAGTTTGCTCATCAGGCGGTGCCGGAACATCGGTACCGCCTTGCGCGTTCCCGCGTGTCCGCGGCCACGGGAGCGTCGCGTACGATCGTTCATTCCAGTTCGAACTCTCACTTGAAGGTGGGTAGATGCCTGTCTTTTTCTCGAGCGGGCGCACACGCGCGCTCGCACTTTCCATCGGCGGCGCCGCGATTGTTGGCTCCGGCGTTCTCACGGCGCTGCACGCTCAATCGGTACGACAAACGCAAGCGCATGCGCACACGGGCACGGTCGCAGCGGCGGCGATCGCTCCGCTCATCGAAACGCAGAACGCTTTCTCCGCGGTTGCGTCGCAGGTAACCCCAGCCGTCGTCTCCATTCATATCGAAGGCACCCGGCCCGTATCACAGCGCATGCAGATGCCGGACATGCCTGATCTCCGTCAGTTCGGCTTCCCCGATATGGGTGTACCGTTCGATGGGCGGGGTCAGCGAAACGGCCAATCGGAGGATCGCGTCCTACGTGCGTCCGGCTCCGGCTTCATCGTCTCTCCAGACGGTCTGATCCTCACCAACAACCACGTCGTGGCCGACGCGAACAAGGTGACGGTCATCCTCTCCGATCGACGCGAGTTCGACGCGAAAGTCGTTGGCCGTGATCCCACGACGGACGTAGCCGTCATCAAGATCGATGGACACCAGCTTCCCACGCTGGCACTCGGCAACGACGAGACCGCGCGGGTGGGCGACTGGGTTCTCGCGATTGGTAATCCGTTGGGTCTCGACTTCACCGTGACGCAGGGCATCGTCAGTGCCAAGGGTCGTGGCGGGTTCGGTGGCCTGTACGACAGCAAGTACGCCGTGGTCGACTACATCCAGACCGACGCCCCGATCAATCCGGGCAACTCGGGAGGACCGCTCGTGAACGTGCGTGGTGAAGTCGTCGGCATGAACGCCGCTATCGCCAGCCCCACGGGTACATACGCGGGCTACGGCTTCGCCATCCCGGTGACGCTCGTTCGCGACGTGATGAATCAGATCGTCGAGACCGGCCACGTCCGCCGCGGCATCCTCGGCCTTTCACTCGCCGAAGTGACGCAGAAGGACGCGCAGGTCGACAAGCTCTCGCAGGGTGGCGTTCCGCAGATTCGCGGCGCGCTCGTCGGTGATTTCCCCACTGATGTCCTAAGCCCGGCCAAAGCCGCCGGCATCGAGAAGGGCGATATCATCGTGAACGCAAATGGTCACGACATTGACCACGTCGCAACGCTGCAGCGGGTGGTGCGCTCGCAGCGCCCCGGCGACGTCGTCTCCCTGACGTTCGTTAGGCAGGGCGCAGAGCACACAGTGCAGGTGAAGCTGGCCGATGCGCCGGCGGACGACATGCCCAAGCGCGTGGCGAGTGGCGAGTAAGACTGCTGCTCGGTTTTGGGTCCTAGGTGCTAGCACCTAGGACCTAGGACCCTGCGGGCTACTACCTCTTTATTCGCAGAACTGTTCGCACACTCGTTTGCCCGACACGATCTACGGCGCTCACGGCCACGATGTCGGTCCCGCTCGCGCTGTCGGGTATCGATAGCTCGCGCGTCGCCGCGGGGAGAATCGTGGTTTTCCAGTGCTCGTCGGTATCGCGAGTCTGAACCACCCAGAGGGCAATCTGCGCACTGTCGGCGGCCGTGATCTTCAGCGTTAAACGATCACCGTCCGTCGTGCTCACCTCGGCGATCGGTGCGGCAGGAGGCTTTCCCTCGAGCCAGGTCATCTCCGGCACCAACGCAGGCTCACGGTAGCTGTCCGACTGCAGGCGATCGCCAAGGGAGCCCGAGAGCGGTCCGGCGTTGGTCACCAACGAGCCGATGCGGAAATGGATGTGGCCTTTCGACTCTACCGTTCCGTCACGCATGTCTCGGAGCATTGCGATCTGCCGAGGGATCTCCTCGAACGGCCAGGCGGGACGTCCAACCGCGCCGGCCGTGTAGAGTCCCGGCCAGATGTGCCGCCCCTGGGGATTCTGGGTGCGCCACCACGCGTCGAGCGCGCGGAAGCGGTTTTCCGCGGCGTCCACCTGCCAATAGAGCTGAGGAGCGATGTAGTCGAGCCAGCCCTCGCGAAGCCATTTGCGCGAGTCCGCATACGTCTCCCGGAACGAATCGAGACCATCGATGCCTTCTGGGTAGCCCGGTCGCCAAATGCCGAAAGGGCTGATGCCCACGGTGACCCATGGCTTGGCAACGTGCACCCGCTGATAGAGCGTCGCGACAAAATCGTCGATGTTGTGGCGACGCCAATCGTCGCGATTTGTCCAGTGCACCTTCCGGCCGTACTTGATCCACGACGCATGATCGGGGAAGTCGAGCTCCCGCACGATCTTTATCGTGTGCCGGTGTCGTCCTCGCCCCACGCGCCGGTATCGAGTGCGTGTCTCTCGATACGGATAAAAGAAGTCGTCGAGATGGACCCCGTCGATGTCGTATCGCTGTACGACATCGATGATCGTCGCCAGAATGGCCTCGCGGGCCTTGGGAATCCCGGGATCGATCCACTGCTGGCGTCCGTAGCGGCGTACCCAGTCTGGGTGCTCGCGGGTGACGTGATTGCGCGCGGCGCGAATTCCGCCGTCGAGCGACGCGCGAAAGGGATTGAACCAGGCGTGGACCTGAACACCGCGTGCGTGTGCTTCACGAATCGCAACCGCGAGTGGGTCGTATCCTGGATTAACACCCTGATGGCCCGTGAGCTTCGCGGACCATGGGGCGAGGGGCGTTGGATAGAGTGCGTCGCCGCTGAGCCGGACGTGGAAGATGATCGCGTTCAAGCCGATGGCTCTAGCGCGTTCGATCAGCGTGGTCAGCTCGCGTTGCTGTTGCTCGGCCGAGAGTCCGGATCGCGAGGGCCAGTCCCCGTCGGCGGCAGGGCTGAGCCATGCTCCACGGAACTCCCGTGTGATGATCGGCGGAAAGACCGTGCTGTCACGAAGCGCAACTCGCGACATGTCGCGAGGCGCGCCCTGAGGCACGACGCTCTGCGTGCCGGCTCCCCGCGGGATACCGAGGAGGAGGCCGGCTGCGGCCGCCATGGAGCGACTGCCGCGGCGGAGGTGGCAAACGAGAGGCGACAGCAGCGGCGAGCGCGGCAGCATTTATCAAACGTGGGATCGAGATAGCGGCGACGAGTGCCGCATCGAGTAGCGGCACCTGGTCGCAGTCACGCCTACCAGACGACCGGTAACGATGGATGGTCAGCGCGCCGATGTGTCGTCTCGTCCGACACTTACAGGCAACCGTCGCATTTCGCGACAGTCGGTGTCGGCGCTGAAATCGTTAGGCGCCGACTACATGCTGCCCTTGTGGCCGAGGCCATTATCGTGGCTCATCCCTTCACATGCGGTGTAGTTAGTGAAGCGCGCCGAGTCGGCGCGTCTTACACTCGAGGACGCCATGCCTTTTCGAAGCAAATTCGTGGTTGCGGCCATCAGTCTGACCGCTCTTGCAGCGTGTGGCCATAACGCGCCGACCGGAGACGCGGCACTGCAGCGCGATCTCGATCTGGCCAAGGGCCAAGGGCTCGAGCTTGCTCCTCAGCCGAGCACGGCGCTGCTCTCGGCGGATGAGCTGCTTCCGGCCGGCAAGCGGTCCCGACCGGCCGCGCCACGTCCAACTGCGACGCGCCGCACTCCACCAGCGAGGCCCGCAACGACCGCTTCGCAAGTCGCTGAGCGCCCCGCCGCGGAGCCCGCCGCGCCCAAAGCGTCGGCACGAGATAGTGCTGTTGCCGTGGCTCCAGCGCCCGCGACGAATCGGCCTTCGGCCGGCGCGATCTCCCCACCGCCCCCAGGCGGCTACAAGACGATGGGTGAGCTCATTCGCAAGGCGCCCTTCCCGATCAATCCGTAGCGCGCGGTCGTTAGAGACTACTCAACAGCGCAACAGGCAGATTACAAAAGGCGGACGCCGCATGCGGCGCCCGCCTTTCTTATTCCGCTCCCGGATTCGGTTCGTTCTTCCCGGTTCATCCTTTCGGCCCGCTCTTCTCGTCGGGCCTTTTTCGGTCCGCCCCTCACATACTTGTCGCTTTTTGACAGTTCTTACACATAGCACCGGTTGTCCCCCCACGAACCGGCCCACATGATTGCGGAGCAAGCCGCCAACCTCTTGCGCCGGGTGCGCCGTTTGTCCCTTCCGTCATCGTTTCGCTTCCGCATTCCGCTCATCGTCCTGCTGGCGAGCATCGGCCTCACGGCACTCGCCGTCGTGGACGCCCAGCGGGCCGTGCGGTCGCAGCAGGCGATCACTCAGCGCGCGCTACGCGAGTACGCAGCGTTCGCGGCGTGGAGCTACGCCCAACACCTCAACGAGGCGTTGACGTCGCTCCTCCGCGAATCCCTCGGTGCGGTGAACCACGGAGACAACATGCACAAGGGGCGACAGGTGCCCGCGGCTCGTGATCTCGCGCATTACCTGCCATGGGACGCGCAGTGCATGTGTCACCGGGCCCGCTTCGGGCCAAGCCCATCGACATTCTTTGCCCTCAAAATCGGGGCTCCAGACCTCGATGTCGGTTTGAATACCCACCCGGACCCGTCGCTCGGCTGGGAGGTCGACCAGCCACTCCCCGAGCCGCTCGCGACTGGCTTCGCTGGCGATTACTCGCCTCACGAGAAACACTGGCTCGTCGACACCTTGACGCGACGGATTCGTCTCGCCGGTCAACCCGACCATGGCTACACGCTGGTCGTCGGGGAGACAGGCGAGGGGCCATTGCTTGCGGGCTACACGTTGATGCCCACGTCATGGGGCGACACGATGGTGTACGGTGCTCGCTACTCGCCCAAGGCGCTCGTTGGATTGCTCGGCGACGTGCTCGATGGCAATGGACTTCTGCCGTCGACGTTCACCAAGGGCCGACGCAATCGTGACGTGCTTGCGGTACGGGTGCATGACCGGGCGGGTCATACGATCTTCGATTCAGCGCCTGGCCTGACGTCGCCCCTGGAGTCGCATCTCGATTTGCCGTTGCGAGCCGGCGGACTCGGCGTGGATGCAATCGTTCGCCCTGAAGTTGCGGGTTCACTCATCATCCCCGCGGCGCCATCGAGATTGCCCTTCTTGCTCGGACTGCTCGGTCTCGCGGCCGCGCTGGCTGTGGTAGCGGTTGCGCAGTTGCGCCGCGAGGGAGAGCTCGCCCGTTTGCGCGCGGATTTTGTGTCGAGCGTGTCACACGAGCTCCGCACGCCACTCGCGCAAATCAAGCTTTACCTCGAGACGCTGCGCCTTGGCCGCGCAAGAACGGAAGCGGAGCGCGACTGGTCGTTAGGCCACATCGACCGCGAGACGACACGGCTGCATTATCTCGTCGAAAACGTGCTCCGTTTTTCGCGCTTCGGCCGTGCTGACGCAACGACGCCCTCGCCCGCGAATCTGGCCGAGGAGGTCGAGCGGGTGGTGGACGAATTCCGGCCGCTCGCCGCCTCGCGTCGCGTCGCGATCATCACGGCGATCGAGGCGCGTCCTACTCTCGCGATGCGGCCGGAGGCGTTGCGGCACATCCTGCTCAATCTCCTCGACAACGCCGTGAAGTACGGACCCAACGAGCAGACGGTGCGCGTGACTCTCTCGGAGCGAGATGGCGAGGTGGTGCTCACTGTTTCCGACGAAGGTCCTGGCGTCCCGGCGCGCGAGCGAGAACAGATTTGGTCGCCGTTCACGCGCGGCGTCGCGGCGCGCGCCAAGGGCGGTAGCGGCATCGGCTTAACGATCGTTCACGAAGTGGTCGCGCAGCATGGTGGACGCTGTTGGGTGGAACCCGCGTCGCCGGCTGGAGGTGCGCGATTCGTGGTCACTCTTCCTACGCTCGCCGCCTCCATACCAAATGCGGGCGCCCCTCTTGGCGATCCGACATGGCAAGAGTCCTGATCGTCGAGGACAACGCCGACCTCGCGGCGGGCATTCAGTACAACTTGAGCCTCGAGGGCTACGAAACGCAGATCGCCGAAGATGGCCGGCGCGCCATCGCTGCCGCTGAGGAGTGGTCGCCAGATGTTATCCTGCTCGACCTCATGCTGCCTGAGCTCGACGGTTATCAGGTGCTGCAAACGCTCCGTGGCCGTGGAATCAAGACACCCGTCGTGATTCTCACAGCGCGGGGCGAGGAAGCAGACAAAGTGCGGGGCTTTCGACTGGACGCGGACCAATACGTCACGAAGCCATTCGGTGTTCTCGAGTTGCTCGAGCGGGTGGGTGCCCTCGTTCGTCGCTCGGCGCGCGACAGCAACGCGAGCGCGCACACGGTGCTCCGCTTCGGCGACGTGATGATCGATACGAGCTCGCGCTCCGTGACACGACAGGGCGCAGTATGCGCGCTCACTCCGAAAGCGTACGAGCTCCTTCTCGCGCTGGTCCGCCGCGCCGGCGCGGTCGCGACACGGAACGATCTCCTGAAAGAAGTCTGGGGTTACAGCGCCTTCGTCACGACACGCACCGTCGATTCGCACGTCGCGGAGCTTCGTCGGAAGATCGAGCACGATCCAGCGAATCCGAGGTATGTGAAAACTGTCTGGAAAGTCGGATATCGGTTCGAGCGAGAGTCGAGATAGGTACGCGAAGAGCGAACGGAGAAGAGCGCACTTGTCTGTCTTTTCACATATCTGGCACATCTAATTGACCGTTCGAACACCCTTCAAACTCCAGGCATCACTAGCGTAGAGGATCACCGCCCCCGGAGATTCCCGTGCGCTTTCGCCTTTTCGCCGCCCTGATCGCCGCGACGCTTTTGTCGTTAGGCAGACAAGCAATTGCCCAGCGCGAGCAGCTCCTCGTCAGCACCGAGTGGCTCGCCACGCATCTTCACGATCCGAACCTCGTTCTTCTTCACGTCGGCGACGATAAAGAGTACGCTGCGAAGCACATTCCTGGTGCGCGGTTCGCAACGATGGACGACATCTCGATCTCCGACCACACCGGGGCGGGGCTCATGCTCGAGATGCCAACCGCGGAGTCGCTGCGAGAGCGTCTCGCGAAGCTCGGGATATCGAACAACTCCCGCATCGTTGTCTACTACGGCAACGATTGGGTGTCTCCCTCGACGCGCATCATCTTCACGCTCGATTATGCCGGTCTTGGCGCCAACGCCTCGTTGCTCGATGGGGGGATGCCCGCGTGGATACGTGACGGGCATGAGACGACGGACAAGCCCTCGACGCCGCGCACGGGCACGCTCGCGGCACTCCGCGTCAAGCCGCTCGTCGTCGATGCCGCGTATGTGAAGGCGCATATCGGGAAGACAGGTGTCTCGATCGTCGACGGCCGAGACGCGTCGTTCTACGACGGCGTACGAAGCGGCTCGGATCACACTGGAAGCCAACGGGCGGGCCACATCGCGAGTGCGAAGAGCGTTCCATACACGGAAGTGGTTTATGACAACATGCTCGTCAAGTCGCCTAACGACTTGGCGGCACTGTTCGCCAAGGCCGGCGTGCAGCCAGGCGACACCGTCGTTGGGTATTGTCACGTGGGGCAGCAGGCGACGGCGATGCTCTTCGCCGCGCGCTCCCTCGGCCATCCGGTGCTGCTGTACGACGGCTCCTTTCAGGATTGGTCGCGACAAACGCCGACAAATGCGTATCCCGTCGAGAAATCAGTCATGGCGACCAAGCAATGATGCGCGCGGCAAAGCCGTACGCCAATCCGTATCTCGCCGGCGTCGCTCTGGGTTTGGTGCTGCTCATGGCCTTTGTGGTCATGGGCCGCGGGCTGGGCGCCTCGGGCGCGTTTGCGAGCAGCGCCGCGGGAGTGGTGTCGGCGATCGCTCCGGTGCGCGCGCAAGAGAATCCCTACTTTGCGCGCTACCTCGGCGGACAGGGCCCGTGGCTCGACTGGCTCCTCATCGAGATCGCTGGCGTCGCGATCGGCGGATTTCTGTCGGCGCTCTTCGCGGGGCGCCTCCGCCTCGCTATCGAGCGCGGTCCGCGTTTTTCTGGCCCCGCTCGCCTAACGACAGCGGCCCTGGCTGGCAGCCTGATGGGGCTCGGTGCCGTGCTCGCGCGCGGATGCACGAGCGGTCAGGCGCTCACCGGCGGCGCGCTGCTGAGCGTTGGCAGCTGGCTTTTCATGGTCGCCGCCTTCGCCGCCGCGTACCTCACCGCTCCATTCGTTAGGCGCGCCTGGCTATGAGCGCTCCGTGGTTCGAGCTGGGTTATATCGGCGCGCGGGGTGCGATTGCCGCCGCGTTGCTGATCGGCCTTGCGTTCGGCTGGTGTCTCGAAACGGCCGGCATGGGCAATGCGCGCAAGCTGGCAGCGCAGTTCTACCTCACTGACCTCACGGTCTTCAAGGTGATGTTCAGCGCGATCGTTACGGCGATGCTGGGCCTCTTCTGGCTCGGCCGGCTGGACTTGATCGACTTATCCCGTGTGTATGTGCCGGAGACCTACCTCATCCCGCAGCTTTGCGGAGGCTTGGTGTTCGGCATCGGCTTCGCGCTCGGCGGCCTCTGTCCAGGAACGTCGTGCGTCGCCGCCGTGACAGGACGGCTCGACGGGCTCGCAGTCGTTGTCGGGATGTGGGCGGGCGTTCTCGGGACAGGATTGCTCTATCCCGCGCTACGATCGTTCTACGAGCGCACTCCCAGAGGCGCCCTGACCCTTCCCGTGCTTCTGCATCTACCGTACGGAGCCGTGGTTCTCATGGTCGTTCTCGTTGCCGTCGGGGGATTTCAGGCAGCGTCGCGCATAGAGAAGGCGCGTTTTGTCACTATACCGGCGGACATGCCTAACGCCTTACGAGAGGCGAGGACCATCGTCGTCGCCAGCGGCGTGGGCGTTTGACAGGCGACCCCACGCATCGACGGCTGCGTTGGCTCGCCGGCATCGCGCTCGGACTCGCCGCGGCCGCGTCATTCGCCGGGAGTCCTTACACGGCGCGACACGCGAGCATCGATGTCGCGTTGCTCGCCCACACCGTGGAGCAAGAGGAGGATCATGTTACCGCGCTCGAGCTTGCGGAGTGGATCAAGGAGCGCCGTCCAGGCCTTCGCGTGCTCGATGTGCGCACGCCAGAGGAATACCAAGCGTATCATGTTCCGACAGCGGAGCACTTGGCGCTGGATTCGCTGACGAGAATGCCCTTTCGTGCCGACGAGACGCTCGTGCTGTACTCTGAAGGTGGAGCGCACGCCGCTCAGGTGTGGGTCTTCCTCCGCGCCTTGGGCTACAGAAAAGTGTTTTTTCTCCGCGGCGGGTTATATGAGTGGCTCGATCAGGTGATGAATCCGCGCCTTGCGGATACGACCGTTGCGGCGCGTGGTTCATTCGCGAGGGCATCTGTGATCAGTCGCTATTTCGGAGGCGTTCCCCGAAGCGACATGCCTCGTGAATCTGGCGACAATGTCCTCCCTCTCCCGCAGCGCAGCAGGGGACGCACCGCGGTGCCTCTCCCCGCGAAGAGCACGGCCAGTACGCTCCAGGAAGTTCGACGGCGCGGGTGCTGAGCGCGCCAGCGATGCCGCCGCACCAGGTTGCCGCGTTTGCGGATCGTTATTTTGACGATTTACGGGCGCGCGAATTCGCAACACTCGATGGTGTTGGTCTCGCGTATCTCGACTACACTGGCAGCGCGCTTCCCGCCGCGTCGCAGTTGGCCGCGCATAACGCGTTGTTAGGCACCTGCGTTTTTGGTAATCCGCACGCCAGTAGTGGCCCCTCTCGCCGGAGCAATGAGGCTCTGGAGGTCGTGCGAGCTCAGATTCTCGATTATCTGGACGCGGCGCCGGACGAGTATACGGTTTGCTTCGCGGCCAACGCCACGGGCGCGGTGAAGCTCGTCGCCGAAAGCTACCCATTCGCGCCTAACGGGACGTTCGCACTCAGCCTCGACAATCACAATTCCATTCACGGCATCCGTGAATTCGCCCGCCGTGCCGGAACACGCATCGAATACTTGCCGCTCGATTCCGAGCTGCGATTGACGAATGCGATAGAACGCCTCGATGCGATGCGCCATCCCGGCGACCCGAAGCTGTTCGCGTTTCCCGCCCAGTCCAATTTTTCCGGTGTACGCCATCCGCTTTCTCTCATCGACAGGGCGCACGAATCCGGGTTTGAGGTGCTGTTGGACGCGGCGGCCTATCTGCCGAGCAGCGCATTGAGCCTTCGTCGCCATGCGGCGGATTTCGTCGCGCTGTCGTTCTATAAGCTCTTTGGCTTTCCAACCGGCCTTGGCGCCCTCGTCGCGCGGCGCGATGCGCTGGCTCGCCTTCGCCGTCCGTGGTTTGCCGGTGGGACGGTGGAGTACGTCTCGGTTCAGAACGACCGCCATTCGCTACTTCCGGGCGCGCTCGGCTTCGAGGACGGAACGCCGCATTTTCTCGGGATCGCGGCGATCCCTGCCGGCTTTGCTTTGCTCACGGACGTCGGGATGCCGCGTTTAACGTCTCATATCTCGCGTCTCACGAACGAGCTCCTCGCCGGTCTGCGTGCATTGCAATTTGGTGATGGGACGCCGGCTGTTCACATCTATGGTCCGGCATCCGCAGTGGATCGAGGCAGCGCCATTGCCTTCAATGTCGTTAGGCGTGACGGCTCGATCGTACCATACTGGATCGTGGAGGAACAGGCGCGGCGGTACGACGTTGCCTTGCGCGGCGGCTGCTTTTGTAATCCTGGCGCGGCGGAGAGTGCGTTTGGATTCCCATCCGAGCGTGCCGCACAATGTCTTCGCGACGCTTCCGCGGGCGAGAGGTTCACCGTGCAGCGCTTTGCCAACTGCCTGAGCCTGAACGGCCGCATCGCCGTGGGCGCGGTGCGCGCGTCGTTAGGGATCGCGAATAATTCCAGCGACGTACAACGGGCGATCGCCGTTGTCGAATCGCTTCTCGGCTGAGCTCAGGGGTGTAGATCGGGATGGAGCTCGGGCGCGAATTGAAGCACGGGGCCAGGCGCGTGCACGCCAGCGCTGAGGAAGCCGCGCGGACCGCATTCAATGACGTGCTCGCATCCCGCGCTCCACGCGGCGGCAATGAGGTCATCGTCAGCCGACTCGCTGCCTAACGGCCCCTGGTCACCGGCCAGGCGATCGAAAGGACTCCGGGTGCGGAGCGAGACGATCGGCCGCCGCGGCGGTTCAAAGCGCACCTCGGCCAGAGCCGCGGCAAACTGTTCCTTTGCGGTGCCGGTGTCCGCGTTGCCATTGGTTGGACGGCGTGCAACGGCCCTGAGCGCCGCGAGTCGCAGGGCCATGGAGAGATCAGTTGCACCGGCAACGGCTAACGCCGTGAGCTCGCCCAACCCGTCTCCAATGAGTGCATCAGGCCGAATCCCATGCTCTTGCAATGATTCGGCGATCAGAACCCCCGTGAGCACGACGCCGACGTGCGCAAGCTCCGGACATCGCTCCAGCCGTTGATCGTGCAGCGCGATCGCGTCCATGTCGACGAGTGGCAGCAACGACTGACGGAATATGCGGCGCGACACCTCTTCGGCTTGCTCGAAGTAATCGGCGAGATACGGGAGATACGCCCGAAGCTCACAGAGCAACCGGCCGTCGTAGGATGACGCGTCCGGGAAGAAGAACGCGGTGCGGCCCTCCGGCATCGGCAGCTCGCCTAACGCCGGGATGGAGAGCGGACTCGAGGGCGTGCGTCGCGGAACGGCAATCGGGAGGCCTTGCGTTGCCGCCTGTGCACCGAGCACGCGAACGTCCTCGGGGAACAGCGCGTCGGCGGCGTCAGGCATGATCAGCGCGCGCTCGATGAACGAAGGTGACTGTTCGGGCTCGGGGAATCCTCCCTGGCTCGCGAGAAAATCACGAATCGCCATCGGTACGGGTGCCGGATCCCCGCTGCTCTTTTGGGCGGCGGCGACAACGACGAAGCCGCACGCAACTGGCTCACCCGTTGCCCGCGTGATGCGCAGGTATAGATGAAGGGTGTCTGTATCGACGAGCTCCTGCACGGTGAGCAGGCATCCAAGTCGCTCGTGCATAGAGATCGGAGCGAGCGCTCGGAGACCATGCTCCAGCACAACCCAGGAAACGGCGTTCAGCTCCTCGCCGCTTCCAGTGGACGACCGGGCATCACTCACCAGCCTGTCCCAGACACCCGTCAGGAGCTTGGTGCCTGTGAGAAAATGTCGGGGGCCGCAGCCCCCGACGTCACCTTCCACGACTTCCCACGGCGCCGAGAAGAATGGCACGGGCTCTGGTCCACGTGGACGAACCGATACGGTACCCCATCTGGCTGTCCGATGCAACCACTTGGGATGAGCCGAATTGGCTATCTAGCCCTCTGCACGGCGCCATCCCCGTCGCACTATCGCGACAGGGATACGTATTTCAACGAACGTGAAACGTTAGTTCAGTGGTTTCCCTTATGGCGGCCAGAGCGCCGCTTCCCGCTCTCGCCGGCGCCCTCCCGATCCCGACCGACGAGACGATCGACCTCGTAATTGTTCTCGTCGATCAATCTCTCGACCTGCTCGCCACTCGCCCCGGCCTGGGGGCCTGTGTCGGCGACTGCTCCGCCAAGGCGGACATCGTCGCGAATGAATTCCTCACCCTTCGGATCTTCGAGGGTGTCGTCGACGTCAGTCTGCTTCACCTTGAAATGACCGTCGACATCACGACCATTATGCGTCTTCCGGCGCTCTGACATCTGATGATGCTCCGTCTCTGCTGGTCTGCGTCATTGATCCTCAACAAGGATTCAACGGGCAAACACCAGGCCTCCGGACCTACTCGACCTCGGTGGCGAACGGCTCTACGGCTCGACGAGCAGAATCAGATACCGGCCGCCTTCCCAGAAGCTTTCTGGATCGCTGATCCGCAAACGATTGTCGTCGGCGTTCACCCTTCCATCCCGTCCGACTCCGTCAGCAAAGTGCATGTCCTGCGCGGAAAGCACTCGTAATCGCGCATGGCGAAGGGGCGGCAGCGCGAGCACCGTGTCCCGATACCGGTCGAGCTCACGGAACTCGCCGTTGTCTGGCGCATGCACCGACCCCTGCTGTTCGACGTCCGATTCGTCATCGGACGCGGTGGTCGCAATCGATCCGAAGGCGGACCGGATGGTTGCCAGTCGCGAGAGCTCGGCTTCACGGCTCGGCAGGAGTTGCTTCTCGCGCTGCCAGCCACGCCAGTTCTTCTTCGCTACGGTGACTTCACGGATCACGCCCGCCGCGAGTAGCTCCTCACGCGTGCCGACGACGTAAAACACCCGGCCAATGCGCGAAGAAAGTCTCGTTAGGCTGTCGCGCATCCTGTCCCGCTCGTTGGACAGCGCGCGGTTCTCCACTTTCAAACTGTCGACGCGCTGCTCGAACTCGGCGAACTGTGCGGCCCGCGTCTCCGCCAGTGTTCGGAACATCGCCAGCGTCTCGGCCGAGGACGCGAGCGCTTCTCGCGCGCTCTTGTCGCTCGCGGTCGCCGCGCGCCAGAGGCTGTCGCTTCGTTGGAGCTTACTCGTGAGACGATCGAGATTCGCGGCGATGCGTTGACGCTTCGCCTCGAGGAGCTGCCGCTCGTTCACCGTGTCGCCCACCTCACCGTTTGGCAAGAGCGGTTGAATGGAACCGCCGGCATGACCGCCAGAGAGATCGCGATCGATCTCGTTGACTATGCTCGACAGCGCCGTCAACTCACCGAGCAAATACTCGTTCTTCTCCCTTAGTACGCGGTTTTGTCGCCGCGCCGTGTCACCGCGCGCGCGTTCGCCGTCGAGCACCGCGTGAAGCCGCTCCACGGTGTCCGGACGCGCGTAGTCGCGAAGTACTGTCCGCCACTGGTGGCCATCGCCACAGGCAGCGGCGAGGGGGAGCACGAGAAGAAGCCAAGCTCGATTGCGCATTGACGAACCCTGAGATCAGCGCCGCGTTTCAACAGACTTTCAACCGCTGCCAATGCTTGCGCAGCAGGTGCCACAACCGCTCGTTCGCGAAATCCGTCGCCAACGACTCGACATGCGGCGGATTGCGGCGGAGCCGGAAATAGATCGTACCGACGACGCCACAGTCGATCGCCCCGCCTCCGCTCTCCGTCTTGCCACCGGTACTGCTGTCTCCTGCCTCCCGCTCCGACGCCGTCTTCCCGCTATGCGCCGTTCGCGCTCCAACCGCGAACAGCAGCGTCTTCGCGACCACGGGTGGAACCACCGTGTCCGCGAAGGTCAACGTACGCGCCACCGGGACGCCCTTCACCCGCACCGTGTCGGTTCGACGAACGAATCGCACATGAGGCGGCGCATTCAATGTGCCGCTCTTGCCATAGAACAGCAGGTTCGCGCTGAGCTGCTGCGCAACTGCTACCTGCGTGCCCTTTGCCGTGCCGACCATGCCGACATCGTGGAGGCCGCCGATGAACGTCGGATACCATGAAAACTTTGACAATCGCATCGAGGGAAACGATGCCCGGCTGGCAGTCGGCACGAACGTTAGTCCAACGCGGCGGCCCGTAACGAGCCGGGCGAACGACTCCGTGAGATCGATCGTCGACACACGATTCTCCGCCGCACCAACGGAAAACATGGCAAGCTGTCGCGCCGTTGCCGGGCGGTTGCCGCGCATCATCGCCAGGCGTGATTGCTCGGGCCAGAGACCGAGCGGCACGCGCACCGGATTGAACCGATCGTCACGCAATCCCAGCCAGACCGATGAATCACGGCCTTCGCGGCCAAGCTGTGCGGCCAGCTCGAGACTCGTATTCAAGCTGTCGAGCTCGAAGAGACCAGCGGCCAGCGCGCTTGCATTGAGCGTGTCGGCGTGAATCTGATGATTGCGATCGAGTGGCAGGTGCAATCGCTTCCCCACACGCGTCTCCCCATTCAGGCGGAAGGTGAGCCCTGGCGCATCATCGAACGATTGCGTCTCGCGCGCCGCGGGCTGCAGCGCCGCGGCAACGAGCGCAGCCGAGTACCGATTGCTCGAGCAGGACAGGAACTGACGAAGCCCGATCCAACCCAAGGGACACGCGCTCCCAGCCTCGAACGGCTTGCCTAACGGCAGACCCCACACGTCGTACATCGTCGGCCCGTCGTTCCGCACTTCGAGTGTAGCAAGCTCGGGCCGCTGCATGAGCGCTGCCGCGGCGAGCAATGGCTTGATCGCCGACCCAACGTTCACCGGCTTCAGCAGCCAGCTGCCACCGCCAGCAGACGGCGGCCCGTACTCGGCGACGCCGAGTATCTCGCCGGTCTTGGCTGAAGCGAGAACGATTGTCGCGAAGGCAAGATCGCTGGCCTGAACACGGGCGCCCCCGTGGGTGCTGATAACCCCGAGGCTCCGCTTCCTGCGGCCGACGAAGTCATCGAGATCGCTCTGCAGCTCGTCCGTGAGCGTTTCGTCGAGACTCAATGGAATGTTGCGACCGCCCTCGAGCTCCACGCTCGCGCCGAAGCCGGCCGCGCTCGCGAGCTGCTTAACGAATGGCGACATGCGCGAGACGCTCGGCTGCCAACGGATCCGGCCATTGATCCATTGCGTGCCGCCCAGAGTGCCCCCGAGCATCCATTCGAGGACCACCGGCTCGGGGCGCTCCCGCTTCCCGGCCGAAAGCACCCGTGAGTGAAATTGAAACATACCGCCGGTGCCGATCGGCATTGTTTGCCGGGATGGCAATTGTTTCCCGTCGTACAGCGTGCGCTCGCTCGTGAACAGCGTCGCGGTGCCCGTTTCACCGAGACGGTCGGGAAAGCGCAGCACGAGCTGCGCGAAGGGCGATCCCGGCGCCGTGCACTCCACGTATACGGAGTCTTTCACCGCTCGAAATGGGCACGCGGGCACTCCGGGCAGGTGACCGCTGCCTTTCACCGCTTCGGTGCCCTTGGGCGAGATCCATCCGATGTTGCGAGACCATTCGCGGGTCGTAACCGCAACGAGACGAGCCGCATCGAACGGCGACGGCACACGAAGATCGTACGGAACCGCGCGCTCGGCGAGAACGATGGAATCGCGCTCGCCGCGCGCGTCGTCCACGTTGTGAATCTCGGTCCGGAAGATCGAGGGATTCTCCGCCGCGCGAAGATCGAGAACGGAGCCAGCCACGAGGCGTCCGCGGCGTAGCGCGTCGAGTCGCTCGTGCTGGAACGCATTGAACTTGTCAATCTCGTCGTGGAGAAATCCCCCCGGCTCGAGACTCGGGTATTCGCTGGGGTCCGCGGCCAACGTGTCGAAGGCGACCACCGCGTACCCGTTAGGCGCCGGTACGACGGCTTCCACCTGGACCGCGCGAATCGCACGCCGGAGCGGGCGATCGGGCTCGTCGATGAGTGCGTCGTGCAGCTCGGCGAATAGCGTATCGTACGTGAGCCCGCGGCGAGCCGTGCTCGAGAGCGTATAGTGCGGCAACGCAGCGCCCAGCCCGATGAAGCCAATCACCGTGAGGATGAGAAATACCAGTCCAACGTGTGCCGACGACGGGAGATGCGCGTCGCGCGGCTCGTCCCGGCGCGACGTGAGGGGCGTGAGAGGCTCCGCACGGGCCACGGGAAACTGCGTCTTGGGCGTCGTCATGCGCGGCTCTCCCTCGTACCTTCGGCGCGCCACAGGGCAACGACCATTGCCGAGATCATCGCCCCCACGAAGGCGACGTCGCTCCACGCGTTCAGACCCAGAAATGGCATATTCTGTCCCGTGAGCGGCACGATGCCGAGATTCGACGCCGCCACGTAAGCCGCGGGGATGGTGAGCATCAACGCACCACCGACAACGACCGCGAGTGGACTGTCGTCAACGGCTGGGCGGCCATCGCGTTCGCTTCGGGCAACGCGCCACGCATAGAGCACAATGACGAGCACCACCCAGACATAGAGCAGCAGCACGGCGACACCGCCTAACAAGCCATGCTCCGAGAGCACATACACCGAGAAGGTGTTCTCCGCATACGAGATGGGCACCGGCACACCGCGTCCAATCACCGTCGGCCCAGCAAGCCCTTCGCCGAAGAGTCCAGATGCCGCGTACGCGCGTCCACCCCAGGCCTGCTCCATTGAGCGAAGAATCTCTTCGCGCTCGGGCGAGGGCGCAGCACTCACCAATACGCGCTCGAGCAGCTCGGGATGTGTCGCGGAGAGGCCCCGGACCACGGCGCGAATTACCGGATCTGAGGTGAGGGGCCACCGGCGCAGCGGACCGCCCAAATCGGCGAACGCGGCGGATCGGGCCGCCGGCGTCTCTGCGCGCTGCAACGTGCCGAGATGCGGCCGAAGCACGGGCTCGGCGAGTGCGACGATCAGGCCGATGATCACGGCAAATGTCGCCGCCACTCCACGCGGCAGCGAGGCGAGACCCATCGCGAGCAGCAGCGTCACGACGAGCGGTAGACTGAACACCAGTCCAAGACCGAAATCAGCCCGCGTCGCCAGCAGCGTTGCGGCGAGGGGAATGCCGAGAACGGCGAGCGCCGCCGGTCCCTTGCCTAACGCGAACGACACTCCCGCATCACGGCCATTGCGAACGATGAGAAGGAAGAGGAAGAAGAGCGCGGCGAACAGCAGCGTCGGCCCATCCAATCGTCTCACGAGGACGACGAAATTCAGGACAAAAAGCAGAGCAAGCGTCAAGAGCGGCGCGCCAAGTCGGAGCCGCGGCGCGATGTCGGTGCGACGCGTTGCCCCGCGCTTCACGCGCCAGAGGAGCAGCCCGAGCACGTAGAGAACCAGTAGAATCGCGGTGGCGAATACCGCCAGCTGTCGCGCAATCACGCTCAGAGGAACGCCGCACGCCGCGATCACGATCGCCGCGCGACGCGCCCAGTCCTCGTCGCCCGGCTCAGCACGCAGCACTTCGGCGGGCGTCGTCGCGGGCTCTCTGCCGCGCCGCTGTGGGCGTAGGTACTCGACGCCGATCCAGGCTAGCATCGCGACGAAGATCACGAGTAGTGCGCCGACGACCGCGAGGGGGCGCAGTACACCGAGAACCCCGATACCGATCAGAATGAACAGCAAACCGAGAGAAGACATGCGGCGGTCCGGAAGACGAGCCGCGGCCACAGCGCCTGTATAACCGGTGACTGGCTCCGGCTGAAGGCCGGCAGCGATGCGCGCGGCGCGATCCTCGATGCGGAGCATCAGCCTAACAACGCGGGGTGCCCATGTGCTCCACTCCAGTAGCAGCACCGTGCCGAGGATCGTCGCGATCCAGGCACCGACCGCTGAATCCGCACCGCGTTCGTAGTAGGGCGTCGCATAGGTGATGCGGTAGCCGAGGACGAGTCGGACACCCAGGAACACGAGCGCGAGATTCGCCAGCGTCCACGCCGCGGCTGTCGACGGACGAGCGCCCAAGACCACTGCACTCGTGCGCGGATTGGAGCCAAGGAGCAGGAACGCACCGGTAATCAACAGCGCGAGGCCGGCGAAGGTCAGATTGAGATTGATGATCTCACCGGTCGCGACCTTGTGAATGCGTAGCAGGTAGCCAGCGCTCTTTCGCGTGTCGGGAGACCGTGCCCACACGGTCACCACCGAATCGACGGGGACGCGATACACACTGTCCGACGCGACGATCTGTGCGGTGCGGTCGTTCACCATGCGGACGCGGCCGAGAAATGCATAACGACTCGTGTCCAGTCCGAAGCCGCCGAGGTAAAAGTACGGCACCGATGGTGGGAGTCGCGACGTGGAGACCAGTGTGCAGCGCCTCTGACTCCCACAGACTTCGTCCGACGGCAGCCAGCCGAGTCGGGGATCGGGACCGCGCACGAAGCGAACGGCGACGCCAGGGTCACGGTTAGCGCCGCGGCCATGCTCAGCGAGCACGAATGACCAGCGCCGACCATGTGAGACGACGCGAACCGTGTCGCCAAGGGTAAGAACTGGACGTTCGATGGCGCGCGTTTCCGCCTTCGTCACCACCCACTCGCCGTCACGCGATGCGAGTCGAAAGAGCAGGGGCGGCACAAGTCCCCAGCGCTCGAGCGGCTTGAGGCGCGCTTGCGGCTCGTAAATCAGCGTGAGGACGAGATCGCGCGCCGCGCTCGTATCCGGCACACTGGGCCATGCCAGCTCGCGCAGGGGGAGTCCCTCGCTCAGTTTCCTCGTTAGGCGCCGCCCGAGGACCTGCAGCATTGGGGTGGAGTCCGGGAGTACCAAAGGCGCACGGACACCATTCCATTCGAGAAAGCGTCCCTCGCTGGACTCGATCAGGCGAAAGTGATGGGTCGGTCCGTTTGCGCGCGCGGCGATTGCGTTCGCTTCCGGCGACGAAAGACTGAGCTCGTCGCCCCAGAGCTGTACCCAGGCGGGATCGAATCGAACGACACGCTCCCACAGTCGTCGCGAGGGCGAGCGACTCAGGTCGCGCTTCTGCTGCAGCGACTCTACCCCTTCCATACTGTCTACCGTGAAGCCGTGGCCCTTCGCGTCGCGGCGGAGCGTGAGCGCCCAACGCTGCACCGTGTTCGGTGAGGCCTCGAACCGCACGTCCAGCGAATCCGGGACACTGCCTTCGGCAGTCAGATCACCGGCACCCAGGCGTAGAACGCCCGACCGAGGCGGTGAGAGGTGCACTCCAACGACGTCGAATCGCTCGCTGCGCTGACGTTGAATCTCGACGTAGTAGCTGTTGACCGCGAATACCCAGACGACCGCGAAGAGCGCGAGGAAGTAAGCGGGTCGCCCCGTACCTCCGTCGCGCACACTCAGCCCCGGTAAGACGGCCGCCGCACCCAACAAGGCGACCCAAATTGCAAACCACGGCTCGTCGACGTCAACGAATGAAGCGACGACGAATAGCGCGATCGCAGCAAGCGCCACGATCCGTAGGCGTCGACCCAGCATGCTACCCTGGTCAAAGGAACGTTCCAGGCCGGGGATCTCCGCTTGGCGTGATCCCGGTCATGATCGATTGGACACCGCTTCGCCCCACTACGTTGCGACTCGTCGTGCGGTTCCGTGCGGCGCCTTGTTCCGGCGACGGCGAATGAATCGCATATTTGCCGCCATGATCGCTCAGCTCGCCGGGTTTTTTCAACTCGTGGCGATTACGCATGTCGCCGCCATCGATGCTGAGCGCGGATCGGCGAGGTCCGACCTAACGGTTCTCGTCCGCGGCCCGCGCATCACCGCTATCGGCCCATCGGCGTCGATGACGGTTCCGAAGGGCGCGCGCACAATCGACGGCCGTGGCAAGTGGCTGATCCCGGGGCTCTGGGATATGCACGTCCATTCGGCGGTGCCGTCGGGACGGATGATGTTGAGTCTTTATGTCGCAAATGGCGTCACGGGTGTACGCGATATGGGCGGTGACTTCGCCACCATCAAGCAGTGGCGCGCCGAAATGGATTCGGGGTCTCTTGTCGGTCCACGCATCGTTGCCGCCGGCCCGTATTTGGACGCGCATGCGCCACCGATCCCACATATAGAAGTGCATACGGCGGAGGAAGGACGCCTCGCGGTTGATTCGCTGGCAAAGCTGGGCGTCGACTTCGTGAAGATTCACAGTGCGTTGCCGCGCGACGCGTTCTTCGCCGCGGCGCGGGAGGCGAGAGCGAAGCATCTCTTCTTCGCCGGTCATGTCTCCGGGCAGATCACGATTCTCGAGGCATCGGACTCCGGCCAGCGCAGCCTCGAACACCTGCTGGGTTTCGTCAACGTCTGCACGCCTGCGGAATCGGCCGCATTTGCGGCCGTCGATCCGCTGCGGCGGATTGTGTTCAATACCTGTACATCGCAGGAGCAGCTGCCCGTGTACGCGCACCTTGCCCGTAACGGCACGTGGGTGACACCGACATTGGCGACGGCTTGGGAATTCGCGGTGCTGCCCAAGCACGAGGTGCCGGGTGACTCCCTGGTGCGATTCGTGTCCGATAGCCTTCTCGTTTTTCTGACGCAGATCTTCGACGCGCCGCCGGTATTGCCCGCCGACGGAGATGTTCTCGGCCGCCGCCTGTTCGCGAAGCGACGGCAGCTGGTGCTGGCCCTCCATAATGCCGGGGTTCCGCTCCTCGCCGGCACGGACGCGCCGATGCGGAACGTCCCGCCGGGCTTTGGATTGCACGAGGAGCTTGCCGAGTTGGTCCGCAGTGGCCTCACCCCGGCCGCGGCGCTGCGTACGGCGACGTACGAGCCGGCGCGCTACTTCGCGGCATTGGACTCGTTAGGTACGATCGAAGCGGGAAAGCTGGCGGACCTCGTCCTCCTCGACGCAGATCCGCGGGTGGACATCGCCAACGCGCGCCGCATCTCGGCCGTGCTCACTCGAGGGCACGTGTACACGCGTGCGGACCTCGATCGAATGTTGGGTGTCGTAGAGGAGGCCGTGCGAGACGGCCGGGCTCTTAGAACTCAGAAGAGCGAACCCAAAAAGGCGAACCGAAGACGACGAGCCGGGAAGAGCGACCGGAAAGGGGAGTCGTAACTCGCTACCGTTCAATCCGCGCGCTCGACGGGTCCACTACCGGTCGGGCGTTCACGGACTCCAGCGCTTTCGCGCATTGCCGTCGCATCGGGGAGACGGAATTCGTCGATCTCCACGAGACCGGCGTCGATGAGCTGCCGAATCATCGTGGCAAAGACGTCTTCCGGCGCATTTTCCGGAACCGCGTGCGTCTCACGCAGATGCTGGAGGTGCTCGCGGGCAGTAATTCGGCCGTCACAGAGCTCGAGTAACGTCGCGTACCAGCTCGGACACGCTGCCTCCACGGCGAACGGCGCAAGTGTAACGAGCTGGCATTCCTCCACCGACCACTGACCTTCCTGAAGCTTCGATCGCGAGCGAAGCTCGGTGCGTGCCAGTGCTCGTGGTCGGCTGCTCAAGAGCCGCCGCGTATCCTCGAGATTCCAGCTGACCGTGCCGATCATCCAGCGTAGCACCCACTGGAGATCCGCCCCCGTCGTAAGCGGTGACAGCGCGCGCCGCGTCGTGATCGTTGGACGCGAGGTGGCACGTCGCTCGAGAAGGAGCGAGACAAAGACCAGCTGTTGGATGCCGAGACGCTCGACTACCTGCCCCCAGCGCGCGGGATCGAGTCCTCCATCTTCTCGCGCCGGCTCGGCGAGGTATTGCATAGGGTTCAAGGCACGGCCTTGAGCGATGACGATATCGAAATCATCGGCCGAGCCGCCGAGCATGGACCGCAAGCGTTCCTCGAGCGGCACCTCCCGCCGCTCGGTGAGCAAACACTCACAGAAGCATTGACCGCCGGGTGCGAGATGCTTGCCGAGACCGAGGAGCATCGCACGCACGTTGCGTTCGCCGTCCTCGTCCACGACGATGGCGTCTGGCCGCGAATTCCCCATAGGCATCCAGCGTGGACTCGCGACGACGACGTCGAATCGTTCGGCCGCGACCGCCTCATAGCCCTGGGCGTGGAACACTCGAACGTTCGAGAGCAGGTTCAGGGAGGTGTTGAATTCCGCGAATCGCCGTGCTCTGGCCGTTTCCGTCACGATCGTCACGCGATGCGCAAACTGCTGCGCGGCGATCAGACCGGCGATGCTCGCGCCCGTGGAGAGGTCGAGGAAATGATCGCACGAGTCGCGGGGCATCAATCGCAGAATGCGCTGTGTCGCGCGGGTCATCGGAGAGATCGATCGCGTCTCGGCCAAGACTGCGGCGCGATCGCGCTCCTGCCATCGGTCACCGACGACGAACAAATCTTCGATCGGATAGATCGCAACCGTGGCCGAGCAGTCGCTTCCATGCACTACGTTGGTGATCAAGCCCAGCGAGACGAGGACCCCGATGTCGCGCTCCGAGAGCAGCGAGTGCACGACGTTCCACGGAACTCCCTCTCCGTCGAGGAAGAGCTTTACGAACAGCGTCTGCGCGTCGGCCGGCTCCTTCAATGCCGATCGGTCCTCGGGCGCCGGCAGATCGTAGAGCGTCGTCACGCCCGCGCGCGAACACACCGGCGCCTCTTCAAAGCCGCTCTTCACGAAGAGCTCACGGACGCGCGGATACTGCTCCGGGGTCCCGGCGTGAAGCGGCAGATTTGCCGACGCGCCTTCACTCGCTGCGGCCATTGCTCCCGTGCGTTGAGTCGAATTGCCAAGCCATCACGCGACGGGCACCAGCGAGCCGCCCGTTAGGCGGCCCGTCCTACTGTTGACCCGTGGTCAGGATTCCCAGCTGAGCCCCGACCGTCCGAAGTGTCCGTAATTCGTCGTGTTCTTGTACATCGGCTGACGAAGCTGGAGCTGTTCGATCATTGCCCCTGGGCGGAAATCGAACCCTTGCACGAACTCCTCGGCGGCGCGCCAATCTCCCGTTCCGAATGTATCCACGCGAACAGAGACTGGCTCGGCGCGGCCGATAGCATATGCCACCTGCACCTCGGCGCGTTTGGCGATGCCGCTCTTCACAACCTGACGCGCCACATAACGGCCGAAGTATGCTCCACTGCGGTCGACCTTGCTGGGGTCCTTGCCGCTGAAGGCGCCGCCTCCATGACGACCCATGCCTCCATACGTGTCGACGATGATCTTACGCCCCGTAACCCCGCAGTCCGCGGACGGGCCACCCTCGATGAACTGACCGGTCGGATTCACGAGCACTTCGACATTCGGATCGAACCACGACCCGAGAACCTCGGGACAGATGCATCCGGAGATGTAATCGCGAATCTCCGATTGGGAGGCGTCGGCGGTGTGCTGCGTGGACACGAGCACCGTGGTGACGCGGACGGGAAGTTGATTCTCGTACAACACCGAAACCTGTGTCTTGGCGTCTGGGCGGAGCCATCCGCGCTCGCCACGCTTGCGCGCCACAGCCAGTCGATGCGAGAGCTTGTGCGCGAGTTGGACGGGGAGCGGCATGAGCTCGGGCGTCTCGTCCGTGGCGTATCCGAACATGAGCCCTTGGTCGCCGGCGCCGCCGGTGTCGACGCCCATCGCGATGTCCGGCGATTGCCGCGAGATGAATTGCGTGATCTGTACGCCGCCAGCATTGAACGGCTCGTTCGGGTCGATATAGCCGATTTCCCGGATCGCTTCCCTGGCAACACGCTCATAATCGACAGCTGCCGACGATGTGATCTCGCCAGCGAGTACGACCTGACCACTCTTACAGAGGACCTCGCACGCGACGCGACTTTTCGGGTCGGCTGCGAGATGCGCGTCGAGAATGGAGTCGGCGATATAATCGCAGACCTTATCAGGGTGGCCTTCACTGACCGACTCGGAGGTGAAGATGTAGCGACTCATTGCGGGATCCATAGGAAAAGGTGCAAAAAAGAAACGGCCCCCGACGTTGGTCGTGGGCCGTTGAGCCACGACTTAGACGGAATTGGCGGGATCGCGAAGGAGCCCGGCGCGCGGCCCGTCAAATCGGGGAAATCACCAGCGCGCGATGTGAAGCTAGGATCGCGGGGCGCGGAGTGTCAAGGGCGTAATTTTCCGGCGCGCTCGAATGCGCGCGACGCAAACGAGGCGTTGCAAGCTTGCTACACTAACGAAAGACAGCGCTCAGCCCTTTGGGCAGAATGCGTCGATCTGACGTTGGACGTAGGGCTCCATCTGTCCGAGGTAATCGAGGAATTGCTTCGCTGCCTCGGGCGAGATTTCTTGCCCGGCTTCGAGGCCCGCGCGGGCGACGGGAAGCGTCTCGGCGCTCAGATGAGAGAGTTCGCAACTCTGCGCCTTCTCGGGCATTTTTGGCGCGTCACTGAGCGCCGATTGCGTGATGCTGTAGGCAGCGACGCCAACGAGAAAGGCCGACTGCGGCGTGCGGCGCAGCGTGTCGGCAAGCGCGAGGAAGCGCATCGCAAGCTTGAAGTCGTCCCGCGATTTGGTGCCGTTTGCTGCCTTCAAGAGGGCATTTCCGCGACCCAGCGCGAACTGAGCCACGAGCGCGGTGTCCTCGCCCCGGGCTACCGCGCGCCGGAGCGCGACGAGAGCGCTATCGGGCCGGCCGAGCTCGATTTCGCCTTGCGCAATCATCAGCTCCCCGCGATCGAGCGTCGAATCGACAGCGAGCGCCTGACGAGACGCTGCCAACGCCTCGGCAAGCTGCCCTTTGGCGCGCAACTCTCGCGCGTTCATCGCCAGCAGCTCGGCGCTCCGAGGAAACCGCGCGATCCCGCGTGTCACGACGGAATCCGATTCGCTCTTCACGAATTGCGTGTACAGGGTGTAGAGCTTCACGTCGCCTGGAAACTTGACGACACCTCGCGCGGCCGCGGCAATCGCCATATACGTGTCGCCGCTGGCCCGATATGCGGAAGCGAGCCGCAGGATGAGGACAGAGTCTCTCGCTGCCGTCGAGTCGGCCTCGAGCAACGCCTCGGCCGCTTTTATGGCAAGCGGCCAGTGACGATTCTCGTAGGTGACGCGCCATTCGAGTCTGCGCAATGACAGGCTATCCGGATGCGCATCGGCAGCGCGAACGATCACCGGCTCAGCGCGGCGCGAGCTGCCACCCAGTACCATCGCCAGAACGACACGCTGCGTAAGATCGAGATTGGCCGTATCCGAATTAGCGAGACGAAGCCAATACGTTGCCGACTCATCCCGCCGGTGGAGCGAGTCGAGCGCAACCGCGGCGCCTTCGAGTCCATGCGGGTTGAGCGAATCGCCCGCGATAACCTTGTTCGCCGCGTCCAGTACCTCTACCGCGGGCGCGCCGGTCGCCCGCAGCGCCCACGTTAGGCAGACATGGGCAAGGACGCCGGGCGGATACGCGGCGACCGCTTCCCTCGCGAACTGCAGCGCCTTCTGTGGCTGGCCGTCTCGTAAGGCATTCTCGCAGCGGCGTTGCGGCGGGAGCTCGGCGCGCGCGGCGGCGATGGCGCGTCCGAATTGCTCGGCGGCAAGTCCAAGATCCGTGGCACTGACGGAAGGAATCGGCTCGGATAGACGCTGGTCGCGCATCAGCACCAGACGCCCAGTGAGTCGTACGGCTTTCGGCGCTCGCTCCACCGTGCCCGCTACGTATTCGTCGGCGCGCACGATGCGGCCGAGGCTGCGCACCATCGCGTCATCGAGGATTGTGTCCTCGGGCATGCCGGATCGCTCGAGCTGATAGCTGATGTCGCCGCCAGAGATGACATCCACCTCTCGCCGGTTCACCAGCTTCGACACGCGCGATCGAACTTCGTCGGCGGCCTTGCGTCCGAAGCCGAAGTCCGCGCTCCCCCGCGGCGCGAAGTTGGTGATCAGCAAACCCTGTCGCGTGAACTCGGGCGTCTTCTTCTGGGCTGCCGCGGGTAATGCGGCGACGACGCTCAACATGCAGGTCGACAGCAATGTGGTGATCGCGGCGCCGACATCGGCGCGCAAAATCCATTTCACGAGCTCATCCTCCTCGATCGTGCTGCCTCACGGGGCATCTCGCGAATGTCGCAACCCGCGCGATGCCTCGCCAGCCCTGACGTGAGGCGACTCCTATACGCGCACCCGCCGCTTTACGTTCGCGCCGTTTCTTCAAGTCTTCAAAAAATGTCCAGCAGGACCTCACATGGGACGAGCCGCTACGAAATGAATGCGGCGTTGCAGCTCTATGGCACGACGACGATGCCGACCTCACCGCCGAATTCATCCGCAACACGTGGAAGATTCGGGGGCACGATCCACTTTCCGCCGTCGATCCGGATGGCGACGCGATGGGTGCCGCGTGCGATGAATCGTTCGATGCGCCATTCGCCACCTGGTTCGCGGTGCATCGGCACGGCCTCCCAATCGGTGAAGTCCGCCATCAGTTCTACAGCCGCCGCCGTTCCGAATCGCACCGACACCGTGTGGAGCGAATCGACGACGGCCCGAAGCTCGAGGCTTCCGTCATCATCCAGGGTGCGAGCATGCCTAACGGGCATGGGCACGCGCTCGATGTGGCGGCCATTCCCCCATCTAACCGACAAGGACAGATAGCTCACCGACGGCACGCCGCGGGCAACGTCGGCGAGTGCCCGGCCGCCCGCGGCCACAATCGCGGCGCGATCGAGCACCCAGAGCACGGCGCTACCGGAAGCCCATGGTTGCGCGGCACTGCCATACTTCGCCGCGAAACGGAACCCGCCGCCCGCCGAAAATTCCAAACGCTCGAGCGTATGGGTCCAATAGCCGATCGCATCTGCATAACGAGGGAGCGTCACGCCGGCAGTCTGCTCGGACCGCGTGTACGCGACGGCCATCGAGAACTCATCGCGCCCCAGCGGATCGAGTCGAGCGAAGCCGCCCGCGTGGACGCCGAAGATAGAATGGCGAAGGGCCGCCTCCAGGACATTGCCCGCGGAAACGCCAGCGAAGACGCCGCCTAACGACGAGCCGAGATGCTCGCGGGCCACTGTCTGCCAGGCGAAGGCCGGGGCCGCGGCGCTCACACCGAATGCGCTTGCCGTTCCCGTGAGCTCCCAACGCAGCCTTCGCAATGGCGGCGCGTAGAGCGAGGCGGACAACACACCTTGGCCCGTGTACCGCTCGTCGTTCGTTCGCGCCACGATGCCGTTGCTGCCGAGTGTGAATGTTGGCGTGGCAAAGCGAAGCTGGGCCGCGGCGGTCGCGACTCCCGTCGTGAGAAGGCCGGGCTGGCTCAATACAGCGCCGCCGACGTCGATGCTCGCCTCCAGGGGGCGCACCGCCTGACCAGAGACGGCGCGCAGGCTCGTGAAGAGCAGGAGATGGATGAGCCCGAGGTAACGCACCGGGTAAGCGTATCGCCCGGTACGCGAGCCGCAAAGGCATGGCCGAATCAGCGCGTCGAGGAGGCTCCCCGAGCGAGTTCAGGGCTTCTTCGAGCCTCCGATTGCCGAAGCCCCCGGCAGATCCCCCGTGCCAGTGGCATTCCCCATGGGCGGCAGGACCGCGTTGAGACCGCGCGTGCGGACGTCGAGCGCCACCTCAGGCGACGCACCAGCGGCAACGTACGAGCGCACGTCCTCGTTGAGCGCAATGAGTTGCTCGTCGCGTGCGCCGCGCCGCAAGAGATCGGACACCACGCGCGTCGCGCGTGCCAAGGGGATGCCGCTGGCGACCAGCTGCGTGAGCACGCCGAGGGGCACCGCGACCGACTCGTTAGGCCTGATCGCACGCATCGCTTTGAGCGCCTCGCGTGTGGCACCATAGGCGAGTGCATCGGCTCCCGCGGCGATGTCGCGCGACGTCGGATTGGGTGCGAGCGCTTCCCGTGCCGTCTCGAGGCGCAGGAAAAGCATCGACACGGCAGCCTGGATGCGTGGACCAGCGGCCTTCTTCGTTGCACCCTCGAGTGCTTTGTCTACGAGCGGCTCGGTGGGCAATCCGCGGGTCCGTGCGCTGTCGAGTGTACGGAGGACGGCGTCTCGTGTCTCGCTGTCCAATCGGCCATCGAGCCGCGCGGTGCGCACTTCTTGAGCGGTGAGCCGCAGCGGAAGCACGAGCGCTGCCAGCATAACGAGTGGCCGCATCGTCATGGCCTTCCCACGAGAATCACCGAGCCCCTCACACCGAAATCCGGATCCCGAGCGATGGGCGCTCGCCGGTCGATCGTCCATACAGAGTCGACGAGGTAGGCGTAGATGTGACGGCCGCGCTGAATCGGAACGGTGACGGACCACAGTGAGCTCCCCGGCTCACGTACGAGGGGCGTCGCGTGCTCGTCCCAGTTGTTGAAGTCTCCAACGAGCGCGACGCGCCGGGCTTGCCCGTCGAAAACGAATTGAGTGGGAACTGGTGCTGCCTCGATTGACGCATCCGCGGCTGCCGTTGCGGCGACGACTCTGTCCACGCCGGCCGCGGACGGCGCGACCGCCGTAGGCGCGATCGAGAGTGCGCGCACCGAATGGGTCGCGCGCCAGAGCGCTACGGACACGCTCGCCGCGACAATGAGAGCGGCGGCGGCAATGGCCGTCGGCAGTCTATGTCGCGGTGCCGCATCCTGAATCTGGGCGAGGAACGTATCCTCGTTAGGATCGACGTCCCGCCCGCGCGTTTGCGCCGCCGCAGCGACGATGCGTTGGACCGTCTCCGCATTCGCTGGCGGCAGCTCGCGGAGCGCATCGATAGCGCGGCCGACAACGGGGCCCGGCTCGTTGCGTCGCTCAGCCACCGTATACTCCCGCGAGCCGAGCGCGCAGATGATCGCTCGCCCGCTTGACACGCATCTTGAGCGCGGACTGCCTGACGCCGGTGATCCGCTCGATCTCCTCGTAGGAAAAGCCTTCCACGTAATGCAGCAAGAAGATCTCGCGATTGTGCTCGGGGACCTCCGCCAGTGCCCGGCGCACCTCGTCGCCCCACTCGTGGTCGAAGCTCGCATCCGAACGGTCCAGTGACGGCAACGAACGGAGGGTCGCCTCGTCCTTCGCGTCCACCGCATTACGGCGCTGCTGGAGCACGTTGGCGGTTCGGCAGCAGTTACCCAGGATGCGGAACAGCCAGGAATCGAAGCGTTGCCGTTCCTCGTACCGAGGCAGCGCTCGGTAGAGGCGCACGAAGGTCTCTTGCACTACGTCATCGGCGTCCGCCGAATCGCGAAGCATACCCAGCGCGAAGCGCATGCAGCGCGGGAAATAGCGCTCGACGATGGCCTCGAACGCTTTGATGTCACCCAACTTCGCCCGGTTGACGAGCGTGGAATCCACGGCTGGTCGTGCCGGTTCGCGGTCGGGCAAGGGGACGACGTTGGATGACTGGGTCATGGCGGTTGCTCCGAAGCTAAACCGAGGGGGCAGGCTCGCGGTCACCAGGACACCGGAGCAGGTCAACGGAGCGTCGAGGCTTGGCGTAATTGCTTACGACGGCGCCGACTCGACCAGAGCGGGTTCTTGCCGCACATTGCGACATCCCTCCTTACTGGCTCGCGGGCCGGACCCCAACCCCTCCAACCCTCAAGTCTCCGTGCGCAACTCTTCGTTCGCTCCCGCCTGGCGCGCGTGCGTCGTCGTCGGGCTATCGGCCGTCGTCGCTACGTCGGTGGCGGCACAGGGCAAGCGCCCAATGACGTTCCTTGACGTGCAGAACATGCGTCAGGTCGGGACGCCTGATCTGAGCACCGATGGTCGCTGGCTGCTCTACACGCTCAGCGTTCCCGACTGGAAGGAAGCTCGTCGCCAGTCCGACATCTTCATTGTCAGCACCGATCGTGGTATCTCGAGCACTCGGCAGCTGACGTACACGAAAGACAAGACCGAGACGCAGCCCCGGTGGTCTCGCGATGGAAGCTTCTTCGCGTTCGCCTCCGATCGCGACGCATCCACGCGCGAGAATGGGCCAGGCGGATCGGTGGCCCCGCGGCAGGTTGCCGCTCCGAATTTGCCCGCGGGCGGCGCCTTTGCCGCCCAGGGTGGTGCCGGCGGTCCAGGCACTCAACTCTACGTCATGCATCCGGACGGTGGCGAGGCGCGGAAGATCACCGACGCTCGCGACGGGGTGTCGACATTCGCATTCTCCAAAGACGGGAAGTGGCTCGTCTATCGGTCGGGCCGAGCGGACGAGGAGCAATTGTATGCGCTGTCGGTCGCCGCGGTCGCCGCGAGTGACTCCACGCGTCCCGTCCAGCTCACTCACCAGACCACGGGAATCGGACTTTGGCAGCTGTCGCCGGATTCCAAACGCATCTACTTCGTTACCGCCGATACCGTCGACAAGGACGAGCGGGCGCGCTTCGACAAGCGGTTCGATGTGCGCGTGCGCAATCCAGAGGCACCGATCTCGAGCCTCTGGGTCATCGATCTCGAGAGCAAGCAGACGACGCGGTTGACGCACGACACGACGTACAGCGTGGGCAACTTCACGCTGTCCGAGGATGGCAAGTGGATCGGCTTTCATGGCATGTCGCCGAGTCGCTACGAGCGCAACATTCTCGAGCAGAACGACAATGCCGATCTGTATTTGCTCGAGGTGTCGAGCGGCAGGATCGAGCGCCTCACGAACAACAAGGACATTGCCGAAGGGCCGATCAGCTTCTCACCGGACGGGAAGGTCGTCGCGTTCAGCGCGCCGGACGATTTCCAGTTCATGCATCTGAACAAGGTGTACGTGCGTGATGTCGCGAACCGCGGCGGGCAGTTCCGGAAGATCGGCGGCGGCTTCGACGGCGATGTGACGGTTGGTTGGTGGTCGAAGGATGGCAAGACGATCTACTTCAACGAAGGGATCAAGGCGACGGATCAGCTCTGCTCGGTGGACGTTGCGACGGGCGAGGTGAAGCAGCTGACGCACCAGCAGGCGTCGCTCCGCGCCTCGCAGGATCCGGAAAGCGGGCGCCTAACGATCAACTATTCCGATCCGAAGACGCCGCCGACGCTCTTCACCGTGGCATCGGCCAGTGACATCGGCGACAAGAGTAAGTGGGTGCAGTTGACGGACGCGAATGCCTGGGTGAGAAGCTCCGTCGAATTGGGTGATGAGGAAGAGATCACCTGGAAGTCGAAGGACGGCCGGATGGTGGGCGGCGTGCTGCTCAAGCCGGTCGGCTATCAGGCGGGGAAGAAGTATCCGCTCATCGTGGCGATTCACGGCGGTCCGGCGGCGGCGGATGTGTTGAGCTTCAACGGCGGCTACGGCTCGCAGGTGTATGCGGGTGCCGGCTATGCGGTGTTGATGCCTAATTATCGTCAGTCGACGAACTACGGCCAGCGGCACAAGATCGAGAGCCAGGGCGACTACTTCACGAAGGGCTTCGACGACATCATGACCGGCGTGGATTATCTCATCGCGCAGGGGATCGTCGACAGCACGCAGATGGGCGCGTTAGGCTGGAGCGCCGGCGGCCATTATTCCGATTGGATTCTGACGCACACGAACCGGTTCAAGGCGATCAGCACGGGTGCCGGGACATTCAACTGGATCTCGATGTACGGCGAGAGCGATACGCAGCGGTTGCGCCAGTGGTACTTGGGCGACAAGCTCTGGTACGACGACATGGAGCACTGGTGGCGGCAGTCGCCGGCGGCGTATGTGAAGAACGCGAAGACGCCGACGATGATCCACGTGGTCGATGGCGACCCGCGCGTGCCGCGGCCGCAGAGCGAGGAGCTGCACATGGCGCTGAAGCGCCTGAATGTGCCGACGGAGTTCTGGGTGTATCCAGGCAACTCGCATGGCATCCCTGATCCCCGCAATAACTACCTGAAGAGTGTCGGCGAGATGGCGTGGATGGACTATTGGGTTCGCCACAGCGGCAAGAAATTCCAGTGGCGCGATGTGTTGAAGTCAGTGGAGGATGCGCCTAACGGCCGGCCAACGGTATCGATGGTGCCTTGACGACGACTCAGGTTACTCACCTGAGATGGTGCGACAAGCCGACCAGGAGCGACAAGAGCGCAATCGCACACAACGCAGCGAGCAGGATGACCGACTCTCTCGGAGGAGGCGACATGTCAAAGACTGCGTGATCATTGAGGCAGCCACACCACCTCGAGCACGCACGTGGATACCAGATCACGCAAAAAAAACGGCGACTCCTTCGAGTCGCCGTTTCTCTTCATTTGCTCGATCTAGTTGGTCACCACTGGCGTGCCAGTGCCGTGGAAAGTGGCTGTCCCTCGGTAGGTGCCATCCCGCACACCGCTGAGCACGACGACATTGTCGAGCGTGGTCGCGGTGACCTGAAGCGTGTTGCCGCCCTGGTCCAGCTTCCATTCGGGGCAGTGATAGACCCCGTCCGGTTCACGTGGAAAGTGCACCGCGGGCCCTGACGTCGCTAGGTCCTCGCCAACGACGAGGTGGCCGTTTAGCCCGACCACACTGCAGGTCACGGTAGCGTCGTTAGGGCCAACCGGCGGTGGAACCTCTGCAGTCGTGCTGCTCACATGGTGTAAGTACAACAACTGAACCGTCGGCGAACCGTCCACCGTCTCACCCGCTGTCGCCGTCGGGAGCGTATCGCTTGTTGCAATCATTTGCACGGGCGTGCCGGCAGCGATGACGCTGAAGCCGCCATTATCGAACGCACCGCCCGCGCCAAGGTCGAAAGCATTTGCGCTTCGTGGGACGAATACCGACTGCAGAACGCGCCCAAAACGTGACATCGCGTAGCGGACGGCGCCACTGAACGTCGACGTGGAGATCCTCACCACCGGTTCGGGGCAAATAATTGGCGCAGGCACGTTGCGAAGAAACACTGGCTGTTCATCGAGGTCATACTTCAGAAGCAGCTGCGGAATGTTACCGCGATCCTCCAGACACACGGCTGCGATGACTTGAGCCGTCGTGTGCGTCACTTGTGGATCTGTCGTGAATCGAACGCAGTGCACCGGGGCGCCGTCAGTACTCGGAGTAACCATCTTCGTTACGCCTAGTCCACAGCCCGTTTTGAGCGCCTGCGGCGAGGAGGTAATGTCGTCGATGGTCACGATCACCTGGTCAGTTCCAAGCACCGAGATATCGAACCAACCGGGGCTGAACTGCAGAGCATTCTCACCGTCAGGCGTGGTGAGGAGCGTCGCCACGTTGGCCGGCACAACCTGCGACACGCAGCTCGCGTCATTGCAGAAGCTCACGCCCTGCTCGACGCGCACCTTGATTGGCAGCGTACGGCCGTCGAGCAGCGGTACGAATTCGTCTGTGTCAACACGCTTCAGCTGATTGCCGCTCGAGACCACGTCGACATCGGCAAAACCTTCGATCTGCTTGCCGACGAGCACCGAGACGCGATAAGTGCAAGACGCGTTCAGATTGGATTCGTCGGTGTGCCAATTTGCCTGGTATTGAGTGCCGTCGAATGCCACGTCCGCCGTGGAGAAGAGCTTCGTCAGCTGAGCCGCGCACCCAGTGCTCGCGAGCTGGTCGATGCGGAACGAGACGGGCATGCCCGGTGCAACCGGATCACCGTAGCCAGGCTGGCCGTTTGGATTCGACACCATTGGCGGCAGGAAGAAGACAGACTTGTTGCCCCCATGCGCGCCATCGAGGATGGTGGGGGTGAAGTGCGGAATCTGCTTTGTCGCCTGTCGCGGTGAAATGCTGTCGCCGCAGGCAGCAACGGCGATCAAGACGGCCACGGATAGACCGCGGTTTAGAAGTTTGTTACTCACGTACATGAAAGCGTCCTCGCTGTAGTTAGGGCCATGGCCGTTCGCGAAACAAAAAACAAATCGACGCGCGGCTCGGCACGAACGCGCGCGAAAGAATGAATGATCCGAGCTGATTGAACGCGGGGTGGCGATTCCTGCTCGGTGCTGCCTAACGATTTTCCCCGCCCGAGGGGCGCGCGTGCTGCGTTAGCGCCCGATCCCCACCAATTCCTTGATCCGCGGCTCCTGCTGCAGATCGTGCCACCACCAGCTGTTCGCCTTCGCGAACCCGCGACGATGCTCAGGATGCGCAGTCAGGTACCGCTCCAACGACGAAATGGCCTCACTGCGCTCTCCCAGGAACGTGCGCGCGAGGGCTTCCAGGGCCATCAATTCTCCACGCGGATCGATGTCCGGACCAGCGCGTGCGCGCTCGATCACGTGGCGCGAGCTGTCGCGTAGGCCCGCGCGCGCGATGACGCAGGCGACATACATCTGCGCCATCCGTCGCGCCAAGGCTGAATCCTGCTGCGGCGTGAGGCGGGCGATCTCGTTCGAGTGATGCCACGCCTCGGCGATATTCGGTGAGTTCGCGGTCGCAAACAGCAGTTGCAGCTGACAGAGAGAGAACTGCGGGTTCTTTGGGAAACGGGCGAACCCTTCGGCGCACCAGCGCTTCGCGGGATCGAATGAAGCGAGATCGTATGACGTTACATACAACCGAAAGAGAATCTCGGGCGCCGCGCGAAGGTATGCGTCTGCCTCGTACGCCTTCTGGGCATCGAGATATGATTCCGGGACGTCTTGTTTGGAGTAGTATTGCAGCACGCTGAGGGTGTACCACGCGGTGGCTTGGCGAGGCTCGACCGCAGTTGCCGCGCGGAGATCCTTCTCCGCACCAGCGATGATCTGGCTGGCCTCGTTCTGGTTTGGGACGTAGCCGCGCGTGATCCGGTAGAACTCCAGCGTGCCACGCATCTCGAGCGCGTCCGCATCGAGCGAGTCCATCGCCAGCGCCTGGTCCACGCGGGCGACGCCCTGCTGAATGAGCTCAGTCGTCGCTGTTTGCTCTTTCGTGAGGCGCGCCTTTCGATACGCGATCTGCGCCCGCGTGACCAGCGGATCGGGCCACCGCGGATCGGCCTGACCCGCGAGTGTAGCTAGCGAATCGGCATCGTTCAATCGTTGCTGAGCAACGTCGGGGTGCCCCGAAAGCGCCTGATCTTCAGCATCCTTCGTGGCCTTCAACGCGCGCTGCAGGGACGTCCAGGCTTCAACGCTCGCCGTGGTGGTTTGCTGCTCGCGAAGCCGAATCTCCTCGCCTAACCGCTTTCGCAATAGGTCGGCGACCGTTCTCACCAGCGAATCACGCGCTCGCAGGAAATCGCCTTTGGCGACGTTGAAGCTCGCGCGCTGAATCGTCGCGCCACTCTGGCCATCAACGAGATTCAGCGAAACCCGGAACTGGTTGGATCGCTCCTCGATTCCCCCGTGCACCAGCATGCCGGCCCTCAACGCTCGGCCAACGCTGTCATCGGGAACGTCCCCTCCGCGATATGGCCGTACGCCCGAGACGGAAATGACATTCAGACCGTCGACCTTCGACAGCTGGCCGATCAGCGACTCCGTCAAGCCATCAGCGACGTGCACGAGACCGGTGTCGTTCGTCTCGTTGTCGAGATAGCGGACAGCGATGCGATGGAGGTCGATATCGCGCGACGGCCTCAAGGTCTTGGTCGAGAGATAGAGGTATCTGGCGGCCAAGCTTCCGCCGGCAAGCAGCAGCAGCGCCACCGCGCCATATGCGAGCGTCCGACGACGCCGCCTAACGACATAGGCGTGGCTCGCCGCCTCGTGTTGCTTTGTGTAGGCGCGTGTGCGACGCGTGTAGGCGCTCGTGGCGCCCTGGCCCAGGAGCGCATCCTTGAACTGTGCCACCGTGGCAAAACGATCCGCGGGCACCTTCTCCAGCGCGTGCATGATCGCGCCTTCCAGCTCGTCAGGCACCGTTCCGCGCACGATCTGAATGGACGGCGGCAGCTCCATCGTATGCCGAGCCATGATCGCGATCGCATTAGGCCCCGTGAATGGGACCTCGCCGACGAGCATCTCGTATAGCACGCACGCGAGGCTATACATGTCGCTGCGGCCGTCGACGTTCTCGCCGCTGAACTGCTCGGGACTCATGTACGCGGCGGTGCCGATCGACATCCCCGTCTGCGTCAGCTTCTCGCCGCCGGCGTCCTGAATCACGCGCGCGATGCCGAAGTCCGCGACCACGGCGTGCCCGCCATGGAGAAGGATGTTCTCCGGCTTGATGTCGCGGTGCACGACGCCAAACGAGTGCGCATACGACAGCGCGTCCGCGACCTCACAGGAAATCGTTATGGCGTCCTCGATGGAGAGCTGCGTCTCGCGCTTCAAGCGCCCACGCAGCGACTCGCCCTCCACGAATGGCATGACATAGTACAGCAGACCATTCGCCGCCTGGCCGGAATCAAAAACCGGCAGGATGTGCGGATGACTGAGTCGCGCGGCAATCTGGATCTCGCGCTTGAAGCGGTCGCCATCCATCGACGACGACAGCTCGGGACTCAAAACCTTGATTGCGACGCGCCGGCCGTGCTTCAGGTCCTCGGCGAGAAAGACCGTGGCCATGCCCCCGCGTCCCACCTCGGACTCGACGGCGTAGTGCTCGCGCAGTGCTTCGCGCAGTTCTTCCAGAAGTGCTGATGCCACGGCCACGACCCAAACGCAGAAGGTTAACGCGCTCTAACGTATAGGCGTTTGAAAAAGGCGCCAGAGCAGCGACAGTGTTGACTTCGATAATGCGCGGAATCATCTGCCGTGGGATCAAAACGACAAGCTCGCGACCGCTTCGGTCGCGAGCTCTCTTCTCCCAATTTGAGGCGACTTTGCTCGACCACTCACGCGGCGCGGCTAGAATCCACCACGCGCTTACGGCTTTGTTACCGACTGTAGCTCACTGTCGGCGCCGCGCGATGGAAAATTGAAGTCAGCTCGCTCTCGGGAAGCGCCGGCCAATCATCAGGATACTCGCCCGCGTAGCGGGTCTCCGCTCCGTTGAAGAAACGGAGCGATGGCAGGTGAGGATCGCTGCCGGCGCGAATTCGAAACACGGCGCGAACGACCCATCGTTGATCGTTGATGACTACGACTCGCAGCGAACCCGGCGTCATTAAGAACTCGCGAAACTGTGGCGAGAAGGCGGGAGGCAAACTCCGTGCGCGAGTTGCGGATTGCGTCCTGCGCTCGGCGAATGGCGCCCGCGAGCGTAATTCGCGCCAAGAATCGCGTATCCGGCGCCGCAATCGTTGTCGCGGCGGCGCAACAAAACTCGCTGGGCGAGACGTGATTGCGCTTCCCGCCCGGCGGGGCTATAAGACTGTCGACCGCGTCCAGAGGAAAGGCTCATGGCCACTCGTCGGCTCGCTCTCAGAGTTCTCGTCGGTGCGTTTTACGCCGCTGTCGCGACCACGGCGCGCGCTCAAGTCTCGCCGTCCCGCGCACCCAATGTGGTGGCGCTTCGCGGCGGAACGGTGCATACCGCCGCGGGCGCCGTGATCCCCAACGGCACTGTCCTGATCCGCGATGGAAAGATCGCGGAGGTCGGCGCCAACGTCGCCATTCCCGCGGACGCTCGCGTCGTCGATGTCGCCGGCAAGGAGATCATTCCCGGGATGATCGACAATCACTCGCATATCGGTGCCGCTCCAGAGGATCTGAACGAGCAAGCGGTCTCCTTTGGCCCGCAGCATCGGATGGTCGACGCGCTGAATCCGGACGATCGCGGCTGGAAGCCCGCTGCCGATGCGGGCGTGACCACCGTCGTGACAGGGACTGGCAGCGGTGAGGTCTCGAGCGGCGAAGCCGCGGTCGTGAAGACCTATGGCTCCGATTTTCAGAAGCGCATTCTCAAGGAAGTCGGCGGACTGAAGATCGCGATGGGCCGCAAGCGTCCAGATCGTGCACCGTCGACGAGTCCAGCCGTCACAGCCGGCCTGCGCGCCATGTTCATACATGCGCGCGAGTACATGGACGCCTGGAAACGATGGGAGACGGGAGGAAAGCAGGGGGCCGCACCGGCACGAGACCTGGGCATGGAGACGGTCGCGCGCGTATTGCGGCATGAGGATTACGTGCGTGCCCATGTACACAGCGCGTCGGACATCAGAGCGCTGCTCAAGCTGAAGGACGAGTTTGGATTCGATCTCGCCCTCCACCACGCCACCGAGGCGTACAAGGTGGCGGACGAGATCGCGCGACGACACGTCGACGTCGTCGGCATGCCCTTGTTCGTCCGCATCGGCCTGAAGGAAGAGATCATGAGAAGCCCCTACACGCTCTGGAAAGCTGGCGTGACGTACGCTTTTCACACGGACGATCCAGTCGTTCAGAGCAAGTGGTTCCGGTATTGTGGCGCGATGGCCGTCCGTTACGGGCTCCCCGAGGAAGAAGCGCTCAAGGGACTAACGATCAACGCCGCGAAGATCGCGCGGGTCGCGGACCGCGTCGGGTCTATCGAGCGCGGCAAGGACGCGGACATCGTCGTCCTCGACGGTCCATGGTACGAGCCGAAAACCCGCGTCGACTTCGTTTACGTCGACGGCGATCTCGCGTATGACCGCGCGAAGGAGGGAAAATGATCGGCGTGGCGCGTAGTGGGTGGCGCGTGGTGCGGTCCGTCTCCGGTCCGGTCGTCGCCTCAATCCTTTTGTGTGCTCAGCACGCAACGCTGTGCGCGCAGCGGCCAGCGCCCATCGCCATTCGGAATGCGACGGTCCTCACGATGAAGGGGCCCGCGCTCCGCAACGCGACGGTGCTGCTCCGCGACGGGAAGATCGCGGCGGTCGGAACGAACATCACCATTCCTAACGACGCGCGAGTCGTGGATGGTTCGGGAAAATACGTGATGCCAGGTCTCATCGATGCGATGACCTACTTTGGCATCGACGCGCAGGATCTCGCCGAGGCCAGTGACCCAATTACACCCGAGCTGCGGATCATCGACGCGTACGATCCGTCCGGGAACGGATTCGTCGGTGGCGCGGGCCCACTTCGCGCCCAGGAGCTTCTCATCGGAGGAGTGACCGCGCAGTATGTCGGACCGGGCGACGCGACGATCGTGAGTGGCCAGGGTGCGATCGTGAAGACCGCCGGAGCGAGCCTCGCCGATATCACCGTGCGCGAGCCGGCTGCCATGGATATGTCCGTCGGCGCCGGTCCGGCGAAGACGTTCCGAGCGAAGAACCGCACGCCAAGTACGCATCCCGCGGTAATGGCCCTCCTCCGACAGTCGCTGATTCGCGCGCAAGAGTACGATCGGACGTGGCAGACGTACGCACGGGCCGACAGCACTCGCTCGCGCGGCGCGGCACCGAAACACGATCCAGGGCTCGATGCACTCGTGAGGGTCCTGCACCGCGAGATGCCCGCGCGCATTCAAGCGAACACGGTCACGGATATTCGTGGCGCGATGCGTCTTGCCGAGGAATTTGGGTTCGAGCTCATCATCAATGGCGGCGCGCAAGCATATCAAATGAAAGGGGAGCTCGCGGCGAAGAAGATTCCCGTCGTGCTGGGACCGATCTCACATCCATTCATCTCCGGCGAAGAGATCCCCGATCTCAACGAGTATCCGGCGCCCGACGAACGCAACGCAGCATGGTTGCATCAGGCCGGCGTGCCGATCGCCATCGCCAGCTACTCCCACGGCCTCGGCGGCTTGGCGCAGCCGATCACCGGGAAATGGCTCTTGATCGACGCGGCATTGGCGCAGGGCTATGGGTTGCCGGAGGACGAGGTCCTTCGCGCCGTTACGCTGTACCCGGCCCAGATTCTCGGCGTCGCGAACCGGTTGGGTAGCCTGGAGGCGGGCAAGGACGCGGACGTCATCGTGCTGGACGGTCCTCCGCTGAGCATGAAGACATGGGTTGAGAGTGTGTATGTCGGCGGAGAGCTGGTGTACAGCCGCGCGGGCGGAGCAGTGTTGGCTGGACAACCGAGATAGGGTCGTGGGTTGTGCGTGGCGGGTTGTCGGAACCATGTGAGTCACGATCGGTATGGGTGTACTTGCGATCGGAACGGGTGTACGTGCCATCGGAACGGGTGTACGTGCCATCAGAACGGGAGCACGTGCCATCGGAACGGGAGTACGTGCCATCGGAACGGGAGTACGTGCCAAGTGGCGGCCGTCACGGTGAGCGGTACAGCCGTCACGGTCAGCGGTACAGCCGTCACGATGATCGGAACAGGGTGTCACATCGTCCGCGACGACGTGATTGTCCCCCGAAACGCAGCGATCGATGCGCAGTACGGGCGTAATGGTGAAGTGAACACCCGTCGATGTCAGCGGAACACGCGTAACACGAATCCGCACACCTGTACCTGTGCGTGGAACGGTTGTCCCTCGAGGCTGCACAACCGTTTCATGAGGCGGGACAGCCCTGCATCGTCTTCGGAACAGCTGTACCTGCGCGCGGAACAGGGAGATCCATGAGCGGAACAGCCGGCACGGTCGCCAGACGGGGTGATCCCATCGATTGAACACGCGCTCACGTGAGCAGAACAGCCGAGCATTGGAGTGGAAGGGCCGTTCACTTCGCCAGACCGACCGCTCTTGCCAGCAGAACACGCGGCATCGCGCTCGGAACACGCGTCACGGTCGACAGAAAAAGAGAACCTACGAGCGGAACGAGCGTCACGGTCACCTGAACAGCCCCACGTGCGATCAGTACAGCCGTACCTGGCCGCGGTACGGCCGTTGATGCGAAGTGAACACGATGCACCGGCAACAGCAGATCCTTCGCGTCGCTCAGGATGACAGGTGAGCTTCGAGGTCCGCGATCACGCTGTTCCATTCCACGGTAAAGCAAAAAGAAAGAAGGCCGACGAAGAATCGTCGGCCTTCTCAACCCACAACCCTCTACGCGTTCCGGTCCAGGCACCCGTGGAAGTTTGGGTTGTTCTTTTCGCTGATCGGGATCACGATGTTGACGTCGGTTCCCCGCGTGAGGTTGTCCTTGTGGTACGCGCCCGTCGGGAAGACCGACTCCGCGCCGCGGCCATACTGCCTAACCAGTCGTCGTAGATCACCCAGCCGATGGCCGGTCATGAACATCCAGTAGGCGCGCTCGCGGAACATGAGATTCACGCGTGCCAGTCGCGTCCCCGGGTCGCTCAACGGAGCCAGACCCGGCAACGTCGCGCGCGCGGCATTCAGCTTCGCGAGCCATGTCGTTGCGTCGTTTGCAGCGAGGGCGGCTTCGGCCTCGATCAACCGCGCCTCGATCCCACTCGCATGCGTCACCGGCGCCGACAGGGTGTTGTACTTGAGGAACCGCACCATCGGCGTAACCCCGTCGAACCGCGAAACACCTTGAGCGTTGTCGGTTGAGATCTGCACCGGAAGCCGTGGATCGTTCGACGAGGCGAAGTCGAGACCATTCGTACCCTCGTGATCGGACACGGAGAGACGGTCCGCCGAGAAAATGTCGGTGTTCATGAAATTGTTCTGCCGCACCGTCGCCGTACTGTGGAATGTCTGGTAGACGAAGGACGTGGGGACGGAGGCCACCGCCGCAGCAGCCGCGGCGAAGGCGGCGACGTCGCTGGAATCTTTGACGAGATCGAGGAGCGCCCGGCCGCGCAACACCGCCTCGAGATTCGTGACCGTCGCGTCGCCATTCGTGTTCTGCTTTGCTTGATCGAGCCGTGAAATTGCGCGCTGGAACGTCTGCGCCGTCGTGAGCGGCGCGCCGTATGTAAGCGTTGGCTGTGTCGTGCTGAAGGGAACTCCGGAGCAATAGTCCTCAGCGAGCAAGATGTGCACGAGGCCGGAGATCGCGTACATCTCGCCGATCCGGGGATCCGTGCTCTTGAAGCTCGTCAAGGCTTGCGCCGCGCGCTCGGCACCTTCGCGCGCGCGATGCAGATCGAGATACATCTCCTGCCACGCGTCGGCCTCCTCTCGCACCGCGCGTAAATCCATTTGCTTCACTTCGGGCGGCGTTCCGCCGAACCGGGCTTCGTCGGTGAACCATGCACCTGCTTCGACGAGGGCGGGACCGGTCAGACCGCTTCCGTCCACGGCGAGGGAAAAGTCACCGAGCGCGCCGCTATACAATGCGGTCGCGCCCTGTGCAGTGTTCAGTGCCCCGGGGTCGATGACGTCCGGGTTATCGGTTTTGAGCAGCGAGTCGGCTTTGCACGCGGTGAATACGAGCGCCGCGGCGAGGCACCACGCCCAGCCGAGCGAACGTCGCGCGAATGTCAGGGTCGGTGTCATGGGACTCTCTCTGGAAGGCGTTGGCATGGTCGGAGGCTCCCTCAGAATCCGAGGTTCATGCGCAGCGTCCAGATGCGCGGGGGCGCGAGCTGCACGAAGTTGTACACCGCGGCGTCATCGCCCTGCGTTGCGATCTCCGGATCCCAGCTTCCGAACTTCGACCAGGTGGCGATGTTGCGAGCCGTGAGGCGGACCACCGCCGACGTCGCGCGGAATCGCGCCACATATCGCTCGGGTAGCGAATAGCTCATCGACAGCTCGCGCAGCTTCCAGAACGAAGCGTCCTGCAGGTACGTGCCGATCCCGTTGCCGCCAGCGATTGCCCTTGCCTGCGACTCCAGCGACGCCGACGGATCGTTGATGGAGCGACAATTCTGCGTGGGCACGCACTGGAACCACTCGTTCGCGTTGAGATTCGAGAAGCCCGAGCGCCGATCCAGGAGCCCAGAGAACGTGAGCCGCTTGAAGAGCGTCAACGTGGGTGAAAACGAGATCGTACGTGTCGGCACCGACGATCCGCCAAAGAGCGTGGAGTCCGACACGACGACCTCGCTCGGCTCGATGACGCCGTTGTGGTTCGCGTCGTTGTACGACGTCATCTGCGGCCACCAGAGACCGAAGAGTGGATAGCCGACGCGATTCTGATAGCCGAACCCGGTGATCGGCGGGAGCCCGCCGAGGTCAACGAGCTTGTTGGCGTTCTGCGAAGCCTCGATGTTGAGATCGAGCGCCACGTTATTCTTGTCGACCACGCGGCCATTCAGCGAGGCTTCGAGGCCCTTGTTCGTGACGACGCCTATGTTCTCGATGCGAGAAACCGTTGCGCCTAACGACCCAGGCAGCACGCGCTGAATCAACGCGTCGCTCGTGCGCTTGTTGTAGTAGGTGAGCTGAAGATTCGCGCGGCTGTGGAAGAACCCCGCGTCGAACCCGCTCTCGAACTCCTGGGAGCGTTCCGGCTTGAGTGCGTCGTTCCCGAGGCCCGCGAGCGTCACCGCGGGCCGGTCGGCGCCCAGCACCGACGTGGTGATCGGCGAGAGATACTGCAATGCATCCGTGGGCCCAGGCTGCTGGCCGGATACTCCGTAGGCGCTGCGCAGACGCAGCTCGTCGAGCCACCGCATCGCACGCCACCCGCCTCCATTCTCGATAGCGACCCACGACGCTGAAATCTTCGGATAGGTGGCCGAACGGTTGTTCTTTCCGAAAGCGCTGTTCTGATCGTAGCGGATGGCGCCGGTGAGATAGAGGCGCTGATCCAGGCCGAACTGCTGCTCGACATACTGTCCCAACGTCTTGCTCTCCACCGTGTTTTCGCCAGATGTCTTGATTGCCCCGGCGTCGATTCGCGTAATGCCCGGCGGGAAAACGTTCGCCGTGTTGAGCGTGCCGTCGAGCCGATCACGAATCCACTGCGCGCCCACTGACGTCTTCGACTCGATGCGCCGTGTGAGCTGACGTGTCGCGGTCGCGCCGAAATCGGCGGTGGTCTTCGCACTCGTGAATTTGTTGATCGTACGAAGTCCCTGGCGATTGAGGCCGCAAATTGTGCAGCCCTCGCCCGATGCATTGTTCGCCTCGTCTTGATAGCCGAGATAATCGAGACCGACGGTTGCACGTGCGGCGAGGAAGCTCCAGGGCCGCCAATTGCTCTGCAGGCTGTTCGTGAACCGGCTGTTGCGCCGATAGATGACATCGGCGAATCCCTCGGCCGGCCGTGCGAAGCCCCATGGGTTACTCGCCTTCGCCGGGTTCGCGCTTCCGAACAATGCGGCGCCGAGGATGCCTTGCGTGTTGTCACCCGTCTGCGGCAGTCGATTGTCGCTGTTGACGAAGCCGCTGGAGAGCGTGACGTCGACGTTGTTCGAGAGAATCGCGCTCAGGTTGCTGCGCAGATTGACGCGCTGCAACTCGTTCGGATTGAGCTGCTCGCCCGGCAGCGTCGAGACGCCTCGCTCCTGACGAAGATAGGCCTGCTCCATCTGCGGCATGCGGAGCGTTCCATCCTCGTGATTCGTGGCACCCGAGATGAAGAAGCGTACTTGCTCCGTACCGCCATTGATTTGAATCCCGCGCTCCGCTCGATACCCTGAGGCGAGAGGCGACGTGTTCGCGTCGAGAAGCAGATTCCGCGAGTAGAGTTGTGTGATGGCGCACTGCCCCTGCACCTGTTGCCAGGGGAGGCATTGCCTAACAGCGCCCGTCACTTTGTCGGTGCCCTGCGAATAGTACTGGCCTGGATAATCGGTGACGTCCTTGTTGTAGCCTTCCTCGTCGTAGAACATCCATTGCGTACGGCCAGGCTTCGCCCGCTTCGTCGTTATGCGGATGACGCCGTTCGCGGCCTGCGTTCCATAGAGTGTCGCCGCCGACGGACCCTTGACGATCTCCATGCTTTCGATCTCATCGGGATCGATGTCGTTGAGGAACGACGGTCGTCCGCCACCGACGTATACCGTGCCGTCCAGTCGCGGGGAGCTCGTCTCGACCTTGATTCCGTCTACATAAACGAGCGGATCGTTCGAGAGGGAGGCGCTGCTCAAGCCGCGGATGCGCACGCGCGAGCCGGAACCCACGGTACCATTTTGCTGAATGAGGTTGACGCCGGAGACGCGGCCGTTGAGGAGATCCTGCATGTCCGTGATCGGCGCGTTCTCGACGATCTTTGCGACATCGGGCTTGGCAACGATGTTGCCCAACTCACGCGTGCGCTGCTCACCGGTGGCGGTTGTCACCACTTCCTCGAGCACGAAGGGGACGTGGCTGATGATGAAATCGACGCTCGCAATTGCGCCGGCGACGACGGAGACTGTGCGAACGGCCGGCCCATAGCCGACGCGACTCGCACGGAGCTGGTGCGCACCGGCCGCAATCACGCGGATGGTGTAGACACCGGAGTCGTTGGTGACAGCGCCGATGCTACTGCCGGTGACCACTACCGCGGCTGCAGGTATCGGTAGGCCGGTGGACTGGTCGGTGACACGTCCAGTGATGGTACCCTGCCGTGGGCCAGGTACTTGGCCGCCGGCGCGGACGGCAACCGCGCCGCACAACAGGGCGGCGGCGAACAATGAGCAAGTTCTCATCGGGACCTCGGTCCGGTGGGGATGAGAGCGGTCAAGCTCGCGTCGACGCGAGCCCCGGAGACGCAGCGAACATGCCGAGCCTGCGAGGGCTCCGCAATAGCCCGCCGCTGTCGAGAGGGCTTAGAGGCTCGCCACTCCGGCTGTCCGCAGGGACAAGCCGGCTGCCGTTTCGTGACTGCCCCGGTCAGTCCGCGAGCAGTCGGAGCTGCGATGGCGCCAGCGCCCAGCGCAGGATCGCCTCACCCTTGCCCGGCGCGCGCTCGAACCCGAGCATACACGCAGCCCCTTTCTTCAAGTTCACTCGGGGTTGGTCGCTTCCTGTCATGAGCCAGGTGACGAGGCCCCCGAGGTGGGGCTCGTGCCCGACCACTGCCACGGTCAGGTCGCTGTTCTCGTCTCCGTTAGGCGGTACGCGCCGCCGCAGCCAGGTCACGAGATCATCGAAGGCGCGCTCCGGACGGAGCGCCTCGACAATCTCCACCCGTGGCACTTTGAACACCGGAGCGACGATTTCCGCCGTTTCGCGGGCTCGCACCAGCGGACTCGATGCGAGCACGGCGATCCGTGGGCTCACGGCGCGCAGTCCCTCCGCACCGCGACGCATTTTTTCGCGGCCAGACTCAGTGAGCGGCCGCTGATCGTCGCTTCGACCGGAGGCGGCAAACGCCTCCTTGTCCTCGGCGATGGCGTGACGAATGACGAGGAGATTCATAGGATGACCGAGGCGGCAAGATGCAGCGCCCCGGGATCCGTCGCTAGGCTGTCAGGGTGCGTTTGGGGGCCGTGCCGGCGCGCGTGTCCGACCCGTCGAGCATCTCCCGCACCTTGCTCGCGAGAAAATCCGGGCGAAACGGCTTGCCGATGAAGCCGACCGTAGCGCGTCGCAATCCTTGGTGAAGAATCGCGTCTTCCGTATAACCGGACATGAAGAGCACGCGCGTCTCGGGGCGCGTCCGCCAGAGCTCGAGGGCCAGCTCGCGCCCGCCCATGTTCGGCATCACCACGTCCGTAATCAATAGATGTATAGGCCCGTCGTGAGCCGTGCTCACCTCGAGCGCCTCCTCCCCGTCCTTGGCAACGTGCACCGTATAGCCAAGCTCCAGGAGCACGCGATGTAACACTTCGCGCAACGCCTCGCCATCCTCTACGAGCAGCACCGTCTCGCCCGGAGCGCTGCGAAGCGAGGCATCGACGCCTAACGGGCCACCCGTGGCGCTCTCCACGGAGAGCGGCGTTAGGCGATGCGCGGTTCGTGGCGGCGGCAACACGCCCTCCTCTCGAGCGATCGGGAAATAGATTCGGAACGTCGTGCCGCGACCCACCTCGCTGTCGACCTGAATGTGGCCGCCGGACTGCTGCACGATGCCGTACACCGTGGCGAGACCGAGTCCCGTTCCCTCACCCTGGCCCTTCGTGGTGAAGAAGGGCTCGAAGATCCGCTGCCGTGTATCGTCGTCCATGCCGGAACCCGTGTCGCTCACGGAAAGCAGCACATACCGCCCCGGCGTCACGCCCGAGTGCGCGACCGCGTACGCGGAGTCGAGGAAGGCTTCGTCGGTCTCGATCCTGAGAACGCCACCACTGGGCATCGCGTCGCGCGCGTTGACCGCGAGATTGAGCAACACCTGCTCCATCTGCGCGGGATCGGCACGTAGCGTCGAGAGCTCCGGGAAGGCTTGGCTCTCGATGCGAATGCCGGTGTCGATGAGCCGGCGCAGCATCTCCTCCATGCCCGCGACGATCGCATTCAGGTTGATGAGCCGCGGTTGGTGCACCTGCTTCCTACTAAAGGTGAGGAGCTGATTGGTCAGCGCGGCGGCACGCACGGTTGCGTTGTAGATCTCGTCCACGTCGGCCATCTTGGCGCTCCCTTCGGCGACGCCTTGCTTCAGCAGTTCGCAGTAGGTGCCGATGACAGTCAACAAATTGTTGAAGTCGTGGGCCACACCCCCGGCGAGACGACCGATAGCCTCCATCTTCTGGGCTTGGCGCGTTGTCTCCTCGCTGCGGCGTGTGAGCTCCTCGCTGCGCTTTTGCGCCGTGATCTCGCGCGCGACGACGAGAACGCCCGTGATGCGCTCCTCCTCGCGGATGGGATTGCAGCTCAGAAGGTACCAGCCGGCGTCTTCGCGCGTGGTTAGGCGTATCTCTCTCTGCCGACTCTGTCCGTCGACCGCGGCGTTGATGTCGCCGGCCAGTGCTTCGCGATCGTCGGGTACGGCGAGTAGAGCCACCTGTCCGCCGAGTAGCACGGTGGCCGGCGAGCTCGTCTCGGTGCCCCCGTTGCTCTCCACGGCGGTTTGCTCGCCGCCAAGCGCGAAAAGGCGAGCGGCCTCGTTCGCGGAAACGATGACGCCTTCGCGGTCGGTGCTCAGAATCATGTCGGGCGCCGTGGCGAGCAGCAGCTCGTAGCGTTCACGGGCGCGGCGCATCACCCGTACGAACGCCACCTGCACGATCCCGAACGTCACGATCATCGTCGTGCCGAAGAGCGCAGCGGCAAACGCGATGGCGTAGTTCTCCCGCAGCGGCGGAAGACCGGCGAAGCCCACCGGGGCGACAGCCCCTGTCGCTTCCGCCATGATGAGCGCGTTGAAGCAGCAGATGGCGTAGAGTGCGGCGAACTGTGCGCGACGTCGTGGAAGCGTGGCGAAAGCGAAGGTCACGCCGAACGCAATAATGGTGATCTCTATCCACCAACCCGCGCCGATCATCGAGCACGCGATCGTCACGATCGAGGCGTCGACGTAATACGACACCGCTTGCAACAAATCGGCATCGCGAGCTGAACGCGCGCGCTCGAGCGCAAGATCGGAGACGAACGTCAGCCCCATCCAAAACGCGAGAGCGGCGTACACCCAGGGCGAGGATCGCAGCCCTGCGACCTGGAATACGGCCGTCACCACCGCGAGGATCGCGATGAGTACGCGCCGGCGCGAGGCCGCCGACTCGGCGCGTGCGACCGCGAGTGCGAATGCCGTTGGGGAGACGAGCGAAGAGCGGGAGGGGACCATTGCGGCGGGTGCGCGGGAACTTCGGGGACCTCAGGCGGCGTCGTCCCCCATCGGGCTTGCCGTTGATTGACAGACGTTCGCCGTCGACCGAGGCAACAGCGTGAACCAATCCGGCGCGCCCGGTGTGCGCTATGGCACTCTCGACGGGCCCCACTCGCTCACGGCCGGTAAACCGACCGCCAGGTCCGCGGCATGAAAGAAACGTCGCCCGAGCCGGTGGTGAGCTTTCGAGCGACATCCGCCCGCGCTGCGTTTAGCCGCGTATTTAGCAATCGCTAAACTGCCCATCGATGGCGTGCGGCACGTAAAGAAAGGCCTGACGATGGACGGCGTGGCTTTCGTGTCGTCCGTCACAATCACGTCGCATGCGTTGCGAGTAACTGCGAACAGCAGATCCTTCGCGTCGCTCAGGATGACGTGCGTTTTTCACTGCGCCGCACAAGCCTCTACCCTCTACCCTCTACCCTCAACGGGTTTTCAGGTCTGCACCGCGCCGAGAATCTTGCCCAGCAGGCCACCGACGTGCGGTGACTGCTGCGCAGCGGACTGCGCTTCTTGCCGTAGGACATTCCCAAGCTGTCCGGCATCCGCCTGCTGCGCATTCTGTCCACCAAACTGACGTCGCGCGAGTACGCCGAGCACAATCGGTGAGAGCATCATTAACAACTTCTTCGCTTTCTCGCCGTCGAGCCCACTCGCCTGCTGGACACTCTGTTGCACCGTATCGTGATGACTGCCGAGAATGCGACCGAGGAGTCCACCAGAACCTCCAACGTCCGCCGGTGGGCCCGACTCGAGCACCGCGCCGACGTTGTCGGTAACGCCGTCGTGTGCGGTGATCGCTTGCTGAATCGTACTCGCTCCTTGCGGCTGTGAGGCCTGACTCGCCATTCCACCCACGATCATCGGAATCGCCGCGGAGATTGCCGTCTGCGCTACGCCGGGGCTGACGCCCAGTTGCTGGCTGATCTGGTTGATCTCCGACTGCCCGAGGTGCTGCTGCACCATGTCCATCAACGCCATGTGGCCTCCGTGTTGGTCTTCGCCGCGTGAGCGGCAGAGACTCATACGCAGACCCCGGACCGGGGACTGTTATGGCAAAGGGCTTTCCCACACTCTCGCCGCCCAGGTGACGGCTTCGGAGCGCTGTTCCTCGGCGCCGAGCGATTCGAATATGCCGATTGCGGCGGTAAGCTCTCGCCGGCCCAGCTCCGAATCTCCCTGTGCTACGAAGCATTCGGCGAGAACACGCAACGTCTCTCCTTCGACGAGTCGGCTGCCGTGCTCGCGCGCCAACGACAGGCCGCGATCGAGCGCCGCGCGTGCGTCGTTCACGCGCTGAAGCGTTAGCCGAGCCGCGCCGACGACCCGCAGCGCGTCCGCTTCACGAATTGGATCGGGCACCTCCGCGAATTGCGCCGCCGCGCGTTGCGCACCGACTTCCGCGAGCCGTGCGTCACCGAGGAGGAGAGAGAGCTCGGCACGTCCACGCCAAGCGAGGGCGACGAGAAAACCGCTCGCGCACTCCACGGCGTACTCCATCGCCCGCTGCTCGTACTCGCTCGCGCGTGCGAGCTGTCCGAGATGACGAAAGCTTAATGCCATGTTGTGGAGGCTTTGCGCGAGGCCGGCGACGTTGCCTAACCGCTGGTACGCGGGGATCGCGAGCTGATAGAGAGCGAGCGCCTCCTCCCGATGGCCGCGGATGTTCGCGATCGCGCCCATGTTGTTGGTAGCGTGCGCGACCAACAAGTCGTCGCCGTCGTTACGCGCGAGCTCCAGTGCGCGGCCGAACACATGTTCCGCGTCGTCGAGAGCACCCAGCTCTACTTCGGCCACTCCCAGCTGATTTACCGCTTTGCGCAGCGCCGCGCGATCACCACTGCGTTCGATCGACGGCAGCGCCGAGGCGAGCCATTGTCGCGCTTCACGCGGGTGCCCCGTGCGCAGCTCGGCTTCCGCGCGCATCGTTGCCAGCTCCGGATGTGCGCGTGCCGCTTCGCCCTCCCCACGGAGAAGCAAGAGCGCGTCATGCCACTCGCCCGCCTTGGCGTGGGAGCGGAGCCGCTGCAGCGTCGCGTCCAACTCGGAGGAAAAATCCATCAGCGCGTATCAGTACGCGAGCGCGTAACCGCTGAAGCCGGAGATGTCGGCCTGGACTTCGTTGATCTCGACCTCTACCGCGCTGTTGACCTTCACCCACGTTCCGCCGGGCGTTTCCTGACGCCAGGTCGAGATTTGCGGGATGAGCGCCGCATCGATGGTGTTCACGGCGCCGTCGCCATTCAGATCCTTGTCCGCCTCGCCGAACTCGAATTGCAATCGCGCTGGTGCCGATGCAGAGAACTTGAGGCCCGCCGGCTGGAAGTCCGCCACGAGCTTCGTTGGGTCCGTGATGGTGATCGTGATCAGCACCGAATCGCCGACGGCGAAGCTGCTGCCGTCGGGTCGTGTTTGGAGGGAGCTCGCGAACACACGAAACCGGAGATAGTCCTCGCCATTCTTGAAGCGAACGCGAATCTCGCGGTCCTCGCCTTTCTTCGCGTAGAACGAGACGACCGTCGACTGAAGCTGCGGTGCGCTCGCGCTGAGCCGGAGAAAGTGAAGATCGCCGGTGTTCTTGATGTCGGTTTGTGGGCCCGTGCTGTCGCCGCCGCACGCCGCGCCAGCGAACACCACGAGGAGCATGCCGCTAATTGAAAGTCTACTCATGAATCAACCTCTGCTTCATCGTTGAGATCGGAATTGTTGTCGGAGGTTGCATCGAGGAGGCGTTGCAATCGCGGCCGGGAAATCCCGAGCCGCCGCGCCGCCTCGCTCTTGTTACCATCGCAATAGACGAGCATCACCCGCGCGGCCGCGCGGGTGATCGCGGCCATGGTCGCGGGGAATGGAATCTCTTCGTCGCTCGTCTGCGCCGGCGCCGTATCGGTGAAATCCTCGGCCTCGAGCGCGCGTTTGGAAGTCAGGAGGAGCGTGCGCTCCATGAGATTACGAAGCTCACGGATGTTGCCGCTCCACTCGCGCCGGGCAAGCGCTCGCTCCGCATCGGGTGAGATACTGGGCACGGGGATTCCATATTGGCTGGCGAACCGAGAGAGAAAATGCCGAGCGAGAAGCGGGATGTCATCGCGCCGGGCGCGGAGCGCCGGCAGCTCGATTGGTATGACGTTCAGCCGATGAAAGAGATCTTCGCGGAATTCACGCCGCGCTACGGCCGCCGCGAGCTCAACATGCGTCGCCGCGATCACTCGGACGTCGATCGTTATCGCTCTCGTCCCGCCAACGCGCCGAATGGTGCGCTCCTCGAGCGCGCGCAGCAGTTTTCCTTGAAGCACCAATGGCAGATGCCCGATCTCATCGAGGAAGAGCGTTCCCCCATTTGCGAGCTCGAACAAGCCAGGTTTGGCGACTGTAGCGCCCGTGAACGCTCCTTTCTCGTGCCCAAAGAGCTCGCTCTCCAGTAGCTGCTCGGGGATCGCCGCGCAGTTGATATCGACGAACGGCGCACTATGGCGCGGGCCATTGTAGTGAATCGCGCGCGCGACGAGCTCTTTTCCGGTGCCTGTCTCGCCCGTCAACAGCACGGTCACCGAGGCATGCGGAATGATCCGCGCCGCACGTGCGAGAGCTGCGCGTAATGCGGCGCTCTCACCGAGAACACCCTCAAAGCGGAACTTCGACGCCTCGCCAGCGGCGAATTCCAATCGTCGTGTGTCGGCACGGATCGCTTCCGCGCGATCGCGAAGCCACGAGCTCAGGAGAGCCATGTCTTCGGGAAGAGCGAAATACGTGGCAGCGCCGGCGCGCACCAACGACGCCGCCAATCGATGGTCGGCGCGTGCTCCGACAGCCGCGATCTCGATGGCGCCACCGGCCCGCCCCGCTGTTTGTCGCAGCGCCGCTTCGAGCTCCTCCTCCGCGCCCCCGGCGGACACGACGCCCACGGCGCTCGTTAGGCGATCGAAGCCGGCGGGCGCCTCGATCGACATATAACCAAGACCAATCTGGTCCGCGAGCGACGGCCACATGGAGGAGAAGGAGTCGGAGAGCGAAAGGACGACGAGCTTGTTCAATGGGGCTTCGGGTGGGCCGAACCGCGTCGCCCCGACGGCCTAACGAACAGCCGACGAGGCGAAGGCAGCGGTCAGCGATGGTGGTCGTCGTGCCCGTCGTGATCGTCGTCTTCGAACGCGTGGAATGAGCTCGCGATGTTTGCCGAAATTCGCGACGCGTTCGCGCTATTGCTTGGATCGAGCGTGCCACCATTGCCGTCGCTGAACCAATTCGTGATGTCGATGGCAACCGTCACGTTCGAGCTCGAGGCGTCTACCGTCACGGGGGTTGAAAATGACGTCTCGATGCGTGCGTCCACTGGACTCATGAACACGAATGACTTGCCATTGAAGGTTCCTTCGACGCGGATACTGGCGTCCTTGAAATCAGGATGGGCCGCCAGAAATTCCATCGACCGGCGATTTCCACTCGAGACGGGCCCGATACGAAGCTCGAGTGCGCGGTACGTCCCGGCTGGTACGGCAGCCGTGACATTGGTTTTCGTGCTCGCATCCAGTGGCAGGTCCAGCAGCGACGGCCCGATTTCGACCTCCGCGCAACCGTCTTCGACCTCGGCGTCGTCGTCTCCCGACTCGGTGGTCCCCGTGCAAGTGGCTGCGCTCACGGGAGCGAGCTCGATGCGTCGAGCCACCAGCTGCGCTTTGGTGATCACGAGCGAGCTCGATCCAAGCGCGACGGTGATGTCGGCACTCGCACGATCAGCCGTCGCAGCACTTTGCGCCTGTGTCGTGACTGAGACGGTGATGGGCCGCCGCGCGCTGCTCGTACTTGCGTCGCTGCACGCGGCGCCGAACGCCGCGAGTGCCAAGGCGACGGCATGTCGCGCGGAAATCAATCGGATGGTGAAATTGCCGGGCATATGGACTCTCCTGAAGCGAACGAGCTGGAAGGGGGATACTCTCGCAGGCGCTCATTCGCAGGGCCGGCGCCACGCCGATGGCTCAGGATCATCCGACTTAAATCCCTGCACACCATAGCTTTGGGCCGTTCGGTTAGATTGCCGGGCGATGCCTGACTGGATTGAATCGTTACAAGCCCCTATCGGGGCGATGCAATTTATTTCGATGCACGCAACCGCTCTTCTCTTCGATCTCGACGGCGTCCTCGTCGATTCCGTGCAATGCGTGCGGAGCGTGTGCACAGATTGGGCGCTCGCCCACGGCCTGGACCCTGAATTTCTCCTTCGCTCGGGACAAGGGAGGCGAGTACAGGATACCGTGCGCGCCGTCGCTCCCCATCTCGATCTCGAGACCGAGGTCGCGAGGCTCGTTGCCATGGAGGCGCAAACCACTGAGGGGCTATATCCGATCGAAGGAGCGAGAGAGCTGCTGGCGGCTCTACCGCCCCACGCCTGGGCAGTGGTGACCTCCGGGGCTCGTGAGGTCGCGACGCTTCGGCTGCGATATGTCGGTCTGCCGATTCCGGGCACGCTCGTCACCGCAGACGACGTCTCGCAGGGGAAGCCGCACCCCGAGGGATATCTTGCCGCGGCGCGCGCCCTCGGCCGTACTCCGAGCGACTGTGTCGTGATCGAGGATGCGCCGCCGGGAATCGAAGCTGCCATCGCCGCGGGCATGCGGTCCATTGGCATTGCAGGGACATTCGCCGCCGCGGACTTGTGCCGTGCCACCGTTGTCCTTCCGAGTCTGGCGGCGATGCGAATAAATGCCTCGCCGGACGGGGGCCACCTGGAGATTCGCTGGCAACTCTAAAGCTTGACATATAGAAGCGAGTGTTTGACCTTCTATCCGGATATTCGGATATATTCTGTCATCATCCGCTTCGTTCTGCCTTTTGTCAGCCTCCATCCTCGATCGCATCAGCGCGCTTGCCGATCCGACGCGCAGCAGAATCCTTCTGCTGCTCGACGGGCGTGAGCTCATGGTTGGGGAGCTCTGCTCGGTGCTGCAACTCCCGCAATCCACGGTGAGTCGGCACCTCAAGATCTTGAGCGACGAAGGCTGGGTCGTCGCGCGCGGTGAGGGGACGAGTCGCTTCTACTCGATGGTCCCAAGTCGCCTCGAGCCCTCCGCGAAGCGCTTCTGGCACATCGTGCGTGAGCAAATGGCCGAAGCGCCGAGCGCCGCGCAGGATCGCCGGCGGCTGGAAAGCGTGCTCGCGCAGCGCATCGCCGCGCGGCGCAGCAAGTCACAGGTGTTCTTCACCACGTCGCATGGCGCGTGGGACGCGATGCGCACCGAGATGATCGGCCAGCGCACCGATCTTCTCGCACTCCTCGATCTGCTCGATGAGCGATGGGTCGTTGGTGATCTTGGCTGCGGCACTGGACATGTCACCGAGGCATTGGCGCCGTGTGTCGCGCGTGTCATCGCTGTCGACGAGTCGGGTCCGATGCTCTCCGCCGCGCGCGAGCGCCTGAAGAAACAATCCAACGTCGAGCTGCGCGCTGGGGGGGTCGAAGAGCTTCCGATCGACAGTGGGGAGCTCGACGTCGCCATTCTCTTTCTGGTCGCGCACTTCATCGCCGATCCCGCGGCGCTGATGCAGGAAGTTCTGCGTGCGCTAAAGCCAGGGGGCAAGCTGCTGCTCGTGGATTTCATCATTCACGAGCACACCGAATACGCCATTCAGCTGGGCCATGTCTGGCAGGGCTTCGACGAGGCGCAGGTCGTTGGATGGCTGGAGGAAACGGGCTTCGTGGGCTGTCGCTATCGCGCGCTGCCGTCGGATCCCGCCGCGAAAGGCCCGTCGCTCTTTGCCGCGACGGCACGAAAGAAAAATCGGAAAAAAGACTGATCGTTAGGCTCCACATTCACCGGATCGAATCATGGCTACCGCACAACGCACCGAACGCAAACCAACGCAGCACGACAGCGAAGACCGCCCCGCATACAAGGTCCGTGACCTCTCTCTCGCCGAATTCGGGCGGAAAGAGATCCGTCTTGCCGAGCAGGAGATGCCAGGGCTCATGGCGATCCGCGCCGAATACAAGGGCAAGAACCCGCTCGCGGGCGCGAAGATCATGGGATCACTCCACATGACGGTGCAAACAGCCGTCCTGATCGAGACACTGGTCGACCTCGGAGCCAACGTGCGTTGGGTCTCATGCAACATCTTCTCGACGCAGGACCATGCCGCGGCCGCGGCCGTCGTGGGACGCGACGGAACGATGGAGAAGCCTAACGGCACTCCAGTGTTCGCGTGGAAAGGTGAGACGCTAGAGGAGTACTGGTGGTGCACCGAGCAGGCACTCATGTGGCCGGACGGCTCGGGGCCGAACATGCTTCTCGATGACGGCGGCGATGCGACACTTCTCGTGCACAAGGGTGCGGAGTTCGAGAAGGCGGGTCGGATTCCTGAGTTCGACGCCGCCAACGAGCCCGAGGAGTGGGGCGTCATTCTCGACTTGTTACGCCAGGAAGCGCAGCGTAACCCGGGCCGCTGGACGAAAGTGGCGGCGGACATCAAAGGCGTTACCGAAGAGACCACGACAGGCGTGCATCGCCTCTACGAGATGATGAAGGCGGGCACGCTGCTCTTCCCGGCGATCAACGTCAACGACTCGGTGACGAAGTCGAAGTTCGACAACATCTATGGCTGCCGCCATTCGGTCATCGATGGTCTCAATCGCGCGACTGACGTGATGATCGCGGGCAAGCTCGCGGTCGTTTGTGGTTATGGTGAGGTTGGTAAAGGCTGCGCGGAAGCGCTTCGTGGCCAGGGCGCGCGCGTGGTGATTACAGAGATCGATCCAATTTGCGCGTTGCAGGCCTGCATGGCCGGCTATCAGGTCGTCACGCTCGAGGATGTGATCTCGACGGCGGATATCTTCATCACCGCAACTGGAAACAAGGACATCATCACCGCGGCCCACATGGCGCGGATGAAAGACAAGGCGATTGTCGGCAACATCGGCCATTTCGACAACGAGATCGACATGGCGGGCCTGAAGAAGGTGAAAGGCATCAAGCGGATCAACATCAAGCCGCAGTACGATGAGTACGCGTTTCCCGATGGCCATAGCGTGATGATTCTGGCCGAGGGGCGCCTGATGAATCTCGGCTGTGCGACGGGCCATCCAAGCTTCGTGATGTCTTCGAGCTTCACCAATCAGGTGATGGCGCAGATCGAGGTCTTCACGAATCCTGGGAAATACGAGCGCAAGGTGTACGTGCTCCCGAAACATCTCGACGAGAAGGTCGCGCGCCTCCATCTCGACAAGCTCGGCGCGAAGCTCACGAGCCTAACGACCGACCAGGCGTCGTACATCGGCGTGCCGCTCGAGGGGCCGTACAAGCCGGAGCACTACAGATACTAGCTATCAGGGAATAGTCCATAGCTATCAGGAACTTCGGAACGAAGCGTCGATATGTGGATCGCCAACACACATTGGCTCTTCGTTCCTTGCTACCTGATAGCTATCCACTGTTAGCTCTAATCTAGGTCTTGAATCCCACCACGAGGCTTTCAAGCCGTGATGCGTTCGTCGTCAGCTGCTGGGCGGTGGCGGCGACTTGTTCGGCGCTGGCGGCGGTTTCTTCGGCGGCGGCGGCGGCTTCCTGACTGCTCGAGGCCTGCGTTTCGGCTTGTGCGCCCGCAGCCGTTAGGCTGGAGACGAGCTGCTGCACCGCGTTGGCGTGCGACACGGCGGCGGCGCTGACCGACGTCGCGACCTGATTCACTCCCGACACCGCGTCATCAACGGCTTCGAGTGCGGCAACGGCTGCGCGAGACACCGAGCTGACGTCCCCAAGCTCGTGAATGCCTTGGGAGAATGCTTTTGCGGTCCCTGCGATCCGTGAGCGCATTGCGATCACAATTCCATTCACCTCGTCCGCGGCGCGACCACTCTCTTCCGCTAGCTTGCGCACTTCCTCGGCAACGACGGCAAAGCCGCGTCCATGTTCGCCGGCCCGCGCTGCCTCGATCGCGGCGTTCAAGGCGAGGAGATTTGTCTGATCGGCAACCGCTTGGATGGCGCTCGTAAAACGCACGACCTCCGCGAACGCGAGCTCCAATCCATTCACTTCGCCCTTGGATCCATCGATGACGAGCTTTGCGCGCTCGAGCACTTCCAGGGCCTGCAGGATCCCCGCACGAGTCTTGAGGGACGTGAAACGGATCGACTCGCCGAGCTCCCGTGAGCGGGTGGCGACGTCGTTCAGCGAATGCGCTGAATTGCCGACGTCGCCGAGCACTGTCTCGGACGCAACGATGTGCCGGCGCTGGGCTTCGGCATCGCGTGCGACGCCAGCCATCGCGCTGCTGATCTGTCCCGTGGATGAAGCAGCCTGCTCCGCGGCAGAATTCAACGATTCCGCGGCCCGAGCGATTTCGGCCGCCTCGCGCTGGATGTCGTCCACGACACGGCGAAGGCGATCGGCCATCCGCGTGAACGTCGTCGCGAGGACGAGATACTCCTCATCGAGTCCCGAAAGTGGGACTGTCACGCGTAAGTCGCCTTCGCCCAGCGCGGCTGCGGCTGTCGTTAGGCGATCGAGTGGCAGAGCGATCGCGCGCCACGTCCAAACGCCGAACAATGCGGCCGCCAGGAATCCGAGCACGAGTACGGCAGCCATGAGTGTTCGACGGACCGTCATCGCGCGTCGCACGGCCCTGAGCGACTCGGTGGCGCGCTCGTCTTGAACCTTCGTGAGGTGTCGCGCTTGGCCAAAAAGCGAATCGAGCATCGACGTCGCCAGCACCGCCTGCCGTGCGGCCGCATCCGCATCGCCAATGTCGCGATACGCTCGCGCGACGTTGAGTCGCACCTCGATGCGTCCTTGCATCGTCCCCAGTAGCTCGAGTGCCCGGCGATCGTCGATGTCCAGCGCGTCGGAGCGGAGGAGCATGCGGCGGAGCGAGTCGGCGGCGACGCTGAGACTCTCGGCTTGCGCCACACGCTCTCCGCTTCCGTCCAGGATCGTTGCTTCCGCGGTTGCGACGTAGCGCAGCGTCGCGTCGTAGCCCTCGAAGAGCATGGACGAAACCTTGTTTCCGGACATGACCGCTGCACCCATGTCCCGACATAAGCGCTGAATTGCGAGCATGCTCAACACGCCGGAGAGGAGCAAGGCCGCCAGTGTCGCCGAAAAACCAACGAGAAGGCGCCCGCGAATGGTGCGGAGCCGCCAGCGTCGGAGTGCCGTGGTGATTCGTTGACCGCCGCCGCGTGGACCTCGAATAGGCCGCATCTGGAGGCGGTTCATGGCTCGATCCGTCCGATGACGACGGGCTTCCCAACCGCGTCCCCGTGCTCGTCGAATCGAATCTCGCCAGTGACACCTCGGGCGGGAGGAGCGCCGGCGCCCACTGAGGCAATCCAGTCGCGTATGCGCGGACGATCGGGGCCAACGGCGATCGCCGCTCGCCCAATCAGCATCGCCGCATCGTAAGAGAGCGCGGCTTGCGGCGTGGGTGTTTGCCCAAAGCGCCGTTTGTATTCGGCCGCGAAGTGCGTTGCGTCGGGATCCGAAGGCCGAGCCGGATCGTAGAACGCCGTGAAGCGCACCCCGCGAAACAGCTCGCGGTCGTCCTTTGGCAGCGGTGCGGTACGCAGACCCTTTTTTCGGCGATGCGGGCGCGGGACGACGTTAGGCACGGTGGCCTTCACACCATCCAGAATACTCGCGACGTCGTCGCTTCCCAAGATGATGGGGTGCGCCGATTCGTTATGCAGCGCGCGTATGAGATCGGCCGCGTCTGTGCCGCCGCCGGCGAAGATGACGCCATCGACGCCCGTGCGTGTCAGGCGCGCCGCGTACGCACGATACTCGGTGATGTCCTTGAGATACGGATCTCGCTCGACGATCGTTACGTGTCCATTCGTCAGCTCGGGCGCGATCGTGTGAGTGAAGCCGCGGCCGAACAGATCGTTGCGATAGACGATCGCTACGCGCGACAGACGAAGCGAGTCAATTGCAAATCGGGCCAATGCGCGCGCAGCATCGTCGTCAGTGGGACAGATGCGGAAGACCCACGGGGTGACGCGCGTTACTTGGGGATTCGTGGCGGTTGGCGTGACGGCGACCAGTCCCCGGCGCCCGCCATTCGCGACGTCGCCATATACTGGCGCGGCTTCCAGTGTCTGCGCGCTGCCGGTGTGCCCAACGACGCCGATAACCGAGGGGTCGTCGCGGAAGCGGGCCGCAATAGCGACCTGGCTCGTTTGCGCCATCGATGGCATGCGCAGCGCGAAGGGATGCGAGGCGCTTGGCCGTTCGGCATTCAGTCGATCGATCGCGAGCTCGACGCCGCGGAAGTACGCCGCACTCCCATGCGCAGCGGCGACGCCGATGTACAGTGTATCGGCGTCAGCGCTCGTATGCGCGTTTGCACGAGCGCATGACGAGCTCGCGATGCCGACCGCAGCACCCAGCGCGATTGCGACTGACAGTTGTCCGATGGTCATGGCCTCCAAGGACGGGCAACATGACAGGGCCGCAACTAGCCGCAGGTATCAGGTAGAAGTCCATAGCTATCAGGGAATAAGGAACGAAACGCTGATAGGTGGTGAGAGGTTGTGCTCTGACCCCATTAAACGTTTCGTTCCGAAGTAACTGATAACTATGGACTATTCCCCGATAGCTCCATCAAGGCGTCGCCTTCGCCGCCACTCCCGTGTTGGCTGCCGTGAAGGCCCATTCGTCTGCCAATTCCGCGATTCGTTTATCGGTGGGGCGATAGCCATGTGAGCCCTGCGTCTCGACGCGGATCAGTATTGGCTTTGCACATCCTTGGGCTGCCTGCATCGCCGCCGCAAACTTGAACGAGTGGCTCGGCACAACGCGATCGTCGTGATCCGCGGTCGTGACGAGAGTGGCGGGATAGCAGGTACCCGGTTTCACGTTGTGAACGGGTGAGTATTTCACGAGATACTGAAACGCAGTGGAGTCGGCTGCGGAGCCGTACTCCGTTGCCCACGCTCCGCCACCAGTGAACTTGTGATAGCGCAGCATGTCCATGACGCCGACAGCTGGCAGCGCCACCGCGAAGAGATCGGGCCGCTGTTCTTCGACGGCGCCAACGAGCAATCCGCCATTCGATGCGCCCATGATCCCGAGCTTTGCTGGTGATGTATACCGCTGATTGACGAGAAATTCAGCGGCCGCAATGAAGTCGTCGAAGACGTTCTGCTTCTGATCGAACATCCCCGCCTTGTGCCACGACTCACCGTACTCGCTGCCGCCGCGCATGCTCGCGGTGGCCCAGATCCCTCCCTGCTCCAGCCACGCCAGCACGTCGGGTCGAAATCCCGGCGTGGTGCTGATGTTGAAGCCGCCGTAGCCGTACAGCATCGCCGGATTGTTACCGTCGAGCGGGAGGCCCCTTTTCATCGTCACGAAGAGCGGAACCCGCGTACCATCCTTGGATGTCGCAAAGAGAGCACGTGTCTCGTACTGGCTCGCGTCGAAGCTGAGCTTCGGCGCCTCGAAGGAAACGTTCTTCTTCGTCAGCGGATCGTAGTGGAACACCGTTGTCGGGTAGAGCGGCGATGTGAACCCATAGAAGATCTCGGGTGTGTCCTCGCGAGTTGAGAGACCTTGTAACGAGCCCACGGCCGGCAGCGGGAGATCACCGTTGAGCTTTCCATCCAGGTCGAAAAGCTTGACGTGCGACTTCACATCCTCGAGGTAGTTGACGGCGATACCGCCCTTGTACATCGCGATCTGATCGACGGCATTCATCTGCTCGGGTACGACGGTCCTCCATTGGTCCGGCGCGGCGACGTCGAAGGCGACGACCTTGCGGCGTGTCGCGTCTCGATCGGTGAGGAGATAGATCGTCGTACCAACATTGCCGATCGGCGAGTACGCCGCGTCGCCTTTATCGAAGAGTGGCCGGATCGTCGCGTCGACCTTCGGCTGCTTGGGATCGCCCAAGTCGGCGACATACAGCCGGTTCTGATTCTCCGTGCCGCGATTCACATACACGAACAGAAAGCGCCCATCTTCGCTCACGAAGCCGCCCACGAACCAATCAGGATGATCGGGACGTTCATAGATCAACTTGTCCTGCGACTGCGACGTGCCGATGACGTGATAGAAAAGCTTCTCGTCGTGAATGGCGTTCTGCAGCTGCTTACCCGTCTCGGGCTCCGGGAATCGCGAATAGAAAAAACCACGTCCATCCTTCGTCCAACTCATTCCGCCGCCCTTGAGCCAGCGCACGGTATCGCTGAGCTGTTTCCCGGACTCGAGCTCGCGCACGAGGAGTGTTCGCCAGTCCGCGCCTCCTTCCGAAATTCCATAGGCGAGATAATGCCCGTCTGGTGACGGCGAGAATCCAGCGAGAGCAATGGACCCGTCCGCGGAGAGCGTATTCGGATCGATCACGAGCTTTGGGGCTCCGCCTAACGTGGCGCGACTGTAATAGGCGCTCTGTCGTTGCAGTCCGGTGTTGCGCGCGTAAAAGATCTTGCCAGCGACCCGGAAGGGCAGCGAGACCTTCGGATAATTCCACAGCTCGGTAATACGATTCTTGAAATAGGAACGCATGCCGAGCTGCGAGAAGTACTGCTCGGTAACGGCATTCTCCTGCTTCACCCACCCGGCAAGCTCGGGAGAATTCAAATCCTCCATCCATCGATAAGGATCGGCGACCTTCGTTCCGAAGAAGTCGTCGACCTGGTCGACTTTCTTCGTTTCTGGATACGTGAGTCGCTGGCCTTGTTGAACCTGCGCGGGGGCCGTGGTGGCCAACAATGTCGTAACGCTGGCGACGATCAGCGATCGCATCCGATAGAACTGTGTCATGAGTGCTCCCTTTTGTTCTCGCTCCGAGTCTATCTGCTTGCGCGCTAGTCATCCAGCGTTGCGTGACGGAGCGTCACGGAGACGGTGATCATCATGTTTGCGCGGAAGCGCGCGACTCGCGTGGCAGCCGGCCTCAGGCTAACATCCGGCTGCCTTCCTCACGAGTTACGCATGCTCTCCCACCACCGCACCGCCCTCATCGGGCTCCTGGTAAGTGTCCCCTGCTTCCGCGCCGCGGCGCAGCGGCGGCCCGCCGGCGATCCCCTTGGCGATCTGGATTCATATACGGCCAAGGCGGTGAAGGACTGGAAGGTGCCGGGACTGGCCATCGCCGTCGTCAAAGATGGTCGCATCGTCTTCGCCAAAGGGTATGGCGTGCGCGAGTTGGGCAAGCCGGCGCCTGTCGATACCCAAACGCTCTTCTCGATCGGATCGACAACGAAGGCGATGACCTCCGCGTCGATCGGTATGCTCGTCGACGAAGGCAAGCTGCACTGGGACGATCGCGTGACGAAGATTCTGCCGGGGTTCCAGCTTGCCGATCCATACGTCACGCGCGAGCTCACGGTGCGTGACCTCCTCACCCATTGCTCCGGGCTCGGCAATGCCGACGTGCTCTGGTATCGCACCGACAATTCGCCCGAGGAAGTCATCCGGCGCGTTCGTTTCGCCGAACCGGCGTATTCCCTGCGCTCGAGCTTCATCTATCAAAACATCATGTACGCGGTCGCCGGACAGATCGTCGCCACGGTGAGCGGCATGCCCTGGGAGCAATTCGTTCGTACCCGCGTTTTCGCGCCCATCGGGATGCCTAACGCCGTGCCCTTGCTCGATTCCGCACGCCGCCGAAGCAACGTGGCGTCGCCGCACTATCGCATGGGCGATACGGTCCGCGTGGTCACCAATGCGAGTGTCGACGCCGTCGCGCCGGCCGGAGCCGTGTGGGCGAGCGTCGCCGACATGGCGCGGTGGATGCGCTTCGTTCTCGACAGTGGCCGTGTGGACGGGCGCCGGTTGTTGAAGCCCGAGACGTATCACGAATGGCTCGAGCCGACGACGATCGTCACACCGGCCGAGTTCTACCCGACTGCACGCCTAACGAAGCCGCATTGGACGACGTATGCGCTTGGATGGTTTCAGGAGGATTACAGCGGCCACATGGTGGACTTCCACACGGGAAGCATCGACGGCATGGTCGCGATCATCGGCCTCATCCCCGACGAGCGACTTGGCGTCTACATCCTCGCGAATCTCGATCATGCGGAAGTGCGCCATGCGCTGATGTATCGCGTTTTCGATGCTTATCTGCCCAACCCGCCGCGCGACTGGAGCGCCGATTTACTCGCGTTATATGGCAGCCTGCGCGCTGCCGGCGACTCGGCACTTCATCGCACCGAGGCGCGTCGCATTCCAAACACGCATCCCTCGCTCTCGCTCGACCAGTATGCCGGCACTTACACGGATTCGCTCGTCGGTGCCGTCGCCATTACGATCGAGAATGGAAAGCTGCGTTTGCGCGCCAGCTCCACGCACGCGGGCACACTCGACCACTGGGAGTACGACACCTTCCGCCTCCGATGGGACAATGCGTGGGAAGGAAGCGACTTCGTAACCTTCACCATCGGGCGTGACGGAGCCCCGAGTCGTCTGGACTACGAAGGCGCGATGCTGCGTCGCGTCGAGCGTCAACGAGCCAGCGCGCAGCGCTGACAAAGCACCCTCGTGGCGGCGCGAATGTCCGCGCGCCCGCGTCACGGGCGAGTCATGTCGTCCGACTCCAGGTCAGACATCTCGTCTTGCGTGTGGACAGCCTAACGTGACTGCTGTCACCCGGCACCACGCGCTGTCTGTATTCGCGTTCCTGAATCGTCCTTGAAGCGAAGGTGAAACTGCACCGCGCATCCGGTGCTTGCTTCAGGACGGAGAATGCGATGACGCAGCCGTTACAAACAACCGTTGGCTTTCGAGAGTCCGAGCCTTTTCGCTTCGAGTGCGCGACCTGTGGCATCGTGCACGAGGGCATTCCCAGCTTCGGCTGGGATTTTCCCGCGCAGTATCTCGCCATTCCCGACAGCGAGCGGGCAGGTCGCGTGATCCTCGCGGATGACTCCTGCGTCATCGACGACGAGTGGTACTTCATTCGAGGATGTCTCGAGATCCCGGTTCACGGCTACGGTGAGCCGCTGAACTACGGCGTGTGGCTCTCGCTCAGCCGCGACAGCTTCCGCCGATATACAGCCGCATTCGACGACGTGAATCGTCGTACCGGGTTGACGTATTTTGGCTGGCTCTGCACGGCGATCCCGGGTTATCCCGATACACAACTGCTAAAGACGGTAGTGCATTCGCGATCGTGGCCCACGCGCCCATCGGTCCAGCTCGAGACGACCGATCATCCACTCGCCATCGAGCAGCGGCAGGGAATCAACCCGTGGCGCGTTCAGCAAATCGTCGAGCGCATCACCCACCCTCGACACCGCTGATTGGACCTCTTAGCCGTGCCGTCGAGACCGGCATAATCGTCTCACTCCTGACGCTGATTCCGCCTACATCCTCATGAGCGATCCAGGGAAATCTACGCCTCCGAACAACGACCCGTTGCAGTTCGATGTCGCCGAATCGCCGGTCGCGTCGAGCCCTGCACGTTCGTCGATCGCGCCGTGCAAGGTCTGCGCGAAGCCAATCACCGACACGTACTTCCAGGTGAACGGCTCGATCCTGTGCGCAACCTGCCGCGCGTCACTCAATGGCCCGCGCGGGACGCGGCTCGGCCGCGCCCTTCGTGCCACGAGCTTTGGTGTGGCGGCGGCGATCGCCGGCGCCGTTCTCTATATGGCGGTGGCTGCGATCACCGGGTTCGAGTTCGCTCTCGTAGCAATCGTGGTCGGCTTCATGGTGGGCGCCGCCGTGCGGAAAGGATCGGGCGGCCGCGGGGGGCGTCCCTATCAGATACTCGCCGTGGTGCTCACGTATCTGTCCGTGGTGTCGATCAATATTCCGCTCCTCATCAATGCTTTCGCGGCGAAAGAGAAGGCGCGGGCGCATGCCACCGCGACCACGCAGATGGATACGATCAACATCTCCGCGCGTGGCCCAGTGAGCGACAGCACAGCGACTGACCGGCCGGCAACTCGCGATTCGGGCATGACCGTCGCCCAGGCGGGCACACCATTTTCCGCACCGCGCGCCACAAAGATGCGTCCACCGCATCCGCAATTCGGCAAGGTTCTGATGGCTCTCCTCGCGCTGCTGGTGCTGGCGGCGCGGGTGCCATTCCTCGCCGGCTTCTCGAACATCATTGGCCTGGTCATCATTGGTGTGGCGGTGTTCCAGGCGTGGAAGCTCAATCGCCGCGTTACGTTGAAGATCACGGGCCCATATCGTCTGGGCACCCGTGCGGCAGGCGCGAAGCCGGTTGGCTGATCCGGCGTTCGCGCACGCGCCGAGTGTATCCGGCGCATGCCACCGTTGCGGGACGGAGCTCGCCCCTGCCCTCCTCGCCTGCCCGTCCTGTTACGCGCTCGTCCACGCCGACTCGTTGAGAGCACTCTCAACCTCCGCCGAGCAGGCCGAAGCCGCTGGTGACGCGACGAAGGCGGTCTCGCTGTGGCGCGAAGTGCTGGAGCTCTTACCCCCAGATACAAAGCAGCACGGCGCAGTGGTCGAACGAGTTGCGATGTTAGGGGATCGATCCGCGAACAATGCCCGTGAGGTGGAGGTCGATCGGGTACGCGCGAAATACAAGAAGCACGGCGCCTTCGTCACAGCGATCGCCGTCTTCCTGGCAAAGTTCAAGTTCCTGATCATCCTGCTTCTCACAAAAGGGAAGCTGCTGCTGCTCGGCCTCACCAAGTTGAGCACTCTTTCATCGATGGCCCTGTTTCTCGGCTTCGATGCCTCATTCCTCGGGTGGCCGCTCGCGCTAGGACTCGTGCTGTCCATCTACGTACATGAGATGGGGCACGTCGCCGCCCTCCATCGACGTGGCATCAAGGCATCGTCGCCGATGTTCATCCCAGGCTTCGGAGCCTTCATTCGTGCTCGACAGCGGATCCATGGCGAATGGGCCGAGGCGGATGTCGGGCTCGCCGGGCCGCTCTGGGGATTGGGCGCGGCAATCGTTGCGTACGTCGTCTATCGCGCGACCGGGGCGCAGTATTGGGCCACACTCGCGGGTTGGGGGGCACTCATCAATGCGTTCAATCTTCTTCCCGTGTGGCAGCTCGACGGCGCACATGCGTTCAAGGCAATGTCGCGCTCGCATCGGATCGTGGCCGCGGCGGCTCTGCTGGGCGCTGCCGTGCTCTTCCATCAGCGCATTTTCTGGCTGCCATTTTTCGGTGCATGCTGGGCCATATTCCAAAAACCATCACAGCGTGCCGACGTGCGTGCTGTGGGGTATTATGTGACACTCGTTGGGGCGCTCTCTCTCCTTGCCGCGCTCTGTCGTGCGCCGATTTGAAGCGCATACGCATCGCATAGGAGTAAATCGATGCCGCTGAATGAGCTCGTAGACCGACTATTCGTGCCGCTCTCGCTCGCGATCGCGCTGATCCTGAGTGCCGCGGCGTATCTCGTCAGGCGCTCGATGAAAGTCGACGCATGGCCTCTGCGGACTGAAAAGGATGTGCGTGGTCAGGCCGCCGCACGCGCGGCAATTGCAGAAGCGCGGCGCATCCTTGGACGCGCGGCTTGGCGTGCTGTCCTTCTCGTTTCGCTGCTGTTCGCCGGGGTTACGCTGTTGAACGATCTGTCGACGGTCTTCCACGGCTGATCGTCGGGCGAGTTTCTTGCCTCACTCCGCTCTCTGAACCGAGACGCGCGGAGAGCATAGCGATGCGGTGGACGCCTGGCGGAGACAGCTCGAACGTCGAAGATCGACGAGGCCAAGGAGGGGGATTCCTTCCTGGTGGTCGCGGAATGGGCATCGGTGGCGCGGTGGTGCTGCTGGTGTTGAGCCTGATCTTCGGTCGCGATTTTGTGACCGGCAACACATCGACCGACACGGCACAGCCGGCGACTTCGGCGAATGGTGAGGTTGCGAGCTCGCCGAGCGAAGACCGCATGGTGCAGTTCGTCACCTTCGTGCTCAACGATGTGCAGAACACCTGGCGCTCGATCCTCTCCGACCGTCATGTGCCTTACGAGGACGCGAAGCTCGTTCTCTTCCGCGACATGACGCAGTCTGGGTGCGGCACGGCCCAATCGACGATGGGACCATTCTATTGTCCCATCGATCAGAAGGTGTACATCGATCTTGGTTTCTACGATGAGCTGCAGCGACGCTTTGGCGCGCCAGGTGACTTCGCTCAGGCCTACGTGCTCGCTCACGAACTTGGCCATCACGTCCAACATCTCTTGGGCATCGATGCGCAAGCGCGTCGGCTCCAGAGTGACAATCCTGGTTCGGCGAACGCAGTCTCAGTGCGATTGGAGCTGCAGGCCGATTGTTTCGCCGGCATTTGGGGCCACACCACCGAGCAGCGACGGCTGCTCGATCAGGGCGACATCGAGGAAGGACTCAACGCCGCAGCGGCCGTGGGCGACGATCGGCTGCAGCGCGCGGCGACTGGTCACGTGAATGCCGAGACATTCACCCATGGCTCGGCAGCGCAACGGAGTGCGTGGTTCAAGCGCGGGCTCACGACGGGTCAAATAGAATCCTGTGACACCTTTGGCGACCGCGGTCCCTAACTAGCGTAGGGACGGACCGTTGCACGGACGCATTGCGCGTCCGGGCATCAGTCACAATACTGGTTCGTCATTGAGGGAGCTGGAGGCGCTCATGAGCGCTCGACGATTCGTCGGTTGCGCTGCCGCCATGATCATCGCCGCCTTACCGGCGACGGTACGCGGCCAAGTGGCGAGGTTGCGGGGGCGAGTCTTCGACAGCGTCACGGCGCTGCCGCTCGTGGGCGCGCGGGTGGAGCTGGTCAATGCCGATGACCGTGCGCGCATCGCCTTCACCACGACGTCTGATTCGTTAGGCGCGTTCACCGTGGATGGCGTCGCGCATGGCCGATACATCGCCGGCTTCCTGCACCCGATGCTCGACTCTCTCGGGCTCGCGCTCGCGCAACGACCATTGACGGTCACCGCTGATGGCGAGCAGCGCTTCGACCTTGCCGTTCCCTCACCAGAGCGTATTCAGGGCGCGCTCTGTGGACGGACGAGCGATAAAGATTCGACGGGCGTCGTCCTCGGGTATGTTCTCAACGCGCATACATTTACGGCGATGGACACCGCGACCGTGGTCGCGCAATGGGCCGAGATCACGATCGGAGAAGGTGGCATGTCCCGCCGGTTGCTTTATCGCACCACGAAGAGCGACGCCGATGGTTGGTTCGCCGTCTGCGGCGTACCGGCCAAATCGTCAGTCGTAATTCGCGCCGTGAGCGGGACCGATACCAGCGGCGCAATCGAGATCGACGTTCCGAAAACGCGCATCGCCCGGCGCAATATTTACGTCGATCACGGGTCGGGGCAGACTGCCGCATCCCAGGCGGCGCCGGCTGCGAACACCGACTCGGTGCTGGTGAGCGCTCCGATTCCCGTGCGCGATTCTGTCGCCCCGAACAGCCGCGACGGATCGGTAAGCGGTTGGGTGCGAACGGAGGACGGCGTGCCAATTCCGGGAGCGCGCGTGAATGTCTTCGCCAGCGACGTGGTGGCCGTCACGGACGACGCCGGTGAATTTCACTTGGCTGGCATTCCCGGTGGTACGCAGACGCTCATCACGCACGCGATCGGCTTCGTGCCCGACGAGCGTGCGGTCGATCTCACCGATCGGCATATTCCCGTTCTCGTCGGCCTGCTGTCCGTGCGGCGGTTCCTCGATACGGTCCACGTGCGCGCCAACCGCTCGGCGCTCACCGCCGCGGTGGGATTCGAGGAGCGGAAGCGCGGCGGCAGTGGAAAGTTCTTCACGGCGAGTGATGTCGAGCGGCTGCATCCCCAAGAGCTCACTGATCTCCTGCGCCACGCTCCGTCGCTCGACCTCTCGACCGATAACTCGCATAACGTGAGGATCCGCATGCGCGGTGACCAAGGACCGTGCACGCCAGCCATCTTCCTCGACGGCAAGCAGCTCGTGAATTGGGAGCTCGCGGATCTCAACAGTCTCGTGCAACCAGACGAGATCGGCGGAATGGAGGTCTACACGCCGTCGATGACGCCCGCTGAATTCCGTACGAAGCAAGGATGCGGCACCATCCTCGTGTGGACACGCACGCCGGAGCGCCTCCGGGAAAAACGCTGAGACGCGGTCGCCGTTAGGCGTTGCTCGGACGTCGACGCCAGAACAGATATACGGGTATCCCGGCGAGGAGAATGAGTACGCCAATGCCCGCTGACGCCGGATTGCGGACAATGGTATTCACGGCAAGTGCCCAGAACGCGGCAACGAAGATGATCGTTGTCCACGGATGCCCCGGCATGCGGAATCCGCCACCAGGCCGAGGATCGCGGCGACGCAGAACCAAGAGTGCGGCGCCAGTGAGCCCGAAAAAGACGGCGTCGAGGGCGACCACATAATTGAGTATCTGGTCGTACCTGTCCGACAATGCGATCACCGATGCCCAAACGCCCTGCACCGCAATCGCCGCCACCGGGGCGCGAGAGCGGGCGCTCACTTGGCCAACGCTTCGAAAGAACAAGCCATCGCGCGCCATGGCGAAGTAGACGCGCGGTGCAGTGAGCATGCCCTGACTCAAGAAGCCAACGGTGGATACGGCGATGCCGGCCGCAATCAATCGGGCTCCCGGTGCACCGAGCACTCGGCGCATCACTTCGGATGCCGGCGTCGACGTCGCCGCGAGCCCGTTGGGGCCCAGCGCGCGAAGACAGACGAGGTTCACTGCCACATAAAGCACCACGACACCCAGCACCCCGATCAGAAGCGCGCGGGGCAAGTCGCGCCGAGGTGCGCGCATCTCGCCGCTCACGAACGACGCAGTCTGCCAGCCGCCATAGGCAAACAGCACCGGTACCATTGCCGCCGCCAGCGCAACGGCGGAACCGCCAGAGACGTTAGGCGAGGTACCGGCGGTAGGAGGAATGGGAGCGCCCGCACCGACAATGACCAAGATCGCGATCGCCAGAATCTTCAGCACCATCAGAGTGCTCTGCACGTTGCTTCCCGCGCGCACCCCGAAGCAGTTGACGGCCGTCAATGAGAGCAGCGTCGTCACCGCGAGCATGGGCCTCGTTAGGCCCGTGCCGGTGAGCTCTCGGAAATAACCGGCGAATGTCATCGCCACGGCGGCCATGCCGCCCGTCTGCGTTACCAGAAGCAGCGTCCATCCATAGAGAAACGCGATCATCGGATGGAAGGCATCCCGGATATACGCGTACTGTCCACCAACATCTGGCTTTCGATCCGCGAGCTCGGCGTACACGAACGCGCCGGCGAGCGCGATGACGCCGCCGGCGATCCATGGAATCAAGATGAGCGTTGGAGTGTGAACTGCCCGCGCGACGACCGACGGATTGATGAAGATGCCCGCGCCGATGATGCCGCCCATCACGATCATCGTCGCGTCGAACAAGCCCAGCCGCCGCGCGAGGAGATTTGCGTCGCCGGCGTCAGTCGTCATGCGGCCACGGGGCTACTCCTTCGCGTGTCCCTCGAGCGATTATCAGCGTCACGCCGTTGCCGCGGCTGGTTGCGCGAACACCACCACGTATCCGCCCGGATCGCGGACGACAACTTCATCCATGCCGTAAAAGGTCTTTCGCCGCGGGATGACGTGTTCGATTCCCGCTAGTGCTTGCTCCACGGCGTCGATATCAGCCACCTCGATGAAGAGTCCCATTGCCGGCAGCGCTTTGGACGATCCTTGCGCCATGGGTGGGATGTCCTTCTCGACGCTCGCACGCGATTGATACATGATCTCTACGCCATCCTTCGCCAGGATCACGAAGCCGAGCGACGCACCATCTGGTACTTCGACGGTCTTCGCGAAGCCAAGACGTTCCACCCAGAACGGCAAACAGGGCTCGATCGCCTCGACCGTCAGTAAAGGGCTCAATTTTCTCATTTCACTTCGCGCCATACGAGCTACTCCATTTGAAGGTGGTGTGGCGAATCTGCTACCCACCACCCTTGGTGTCTTGGAGAAATGGAATCGGTTGGCAGCCGTGGCCAGTCAGGCGGATCTCAGCCACTCCGTCGGCGACCGTCCAGTGAGCTCACGTACTTCCCCGGATAGATGTGCCTGATCGTAGAATCCGGCGTCGAGCGCGAGTGCCGTCCAATCGACGACTGATGCGACGCGTGCTTTCGCCAGAATGCGTCTCACGCGAGCTACTCGGGCGAATGTCTTCGGCGACACTCCGACGTGTAGCGCGAACGCGCGCGCCAAATGTTGGCGTGTGACGCCGAGCGCGGGCGCGAGGGCCGAGATCGAAAGGTTGCCGGCAGCGCGGAGAATCGCGCCGACCGCGGCGTCCACTGTCCGATCTACGGACGTTGCGGACGCCAGACGCCCCATCAACAGGGCTTCGAGATCCTCCCTCCAAGCGACGAGGGAACCATGTTGAATAGTCGCTAATCCGCGCGCCTCACGTGCCGCTAGATCTCCGATGGAGACACGCAGATCGGTGATCTCGCACGCGGGCACACCGAGAAAGGGCAAAGCACGCCCAGGCCAAAACCGAACGCCAACGAACGCTGCCGCTTCGCTCGCGCCCACGAATAGGGGTCGCGTCATCGTGCCGACCACCAGTGCCGCCGCCGGGCTCTCGCTCGCAAGCGCCGCATCATACATCATCACCAGATCGATGCAGCCGTCGGGGATGACGTGATGTCGCGCGGCGGGTGGCGGCGCGCCACCGCGCGTCCAGAAGCACTCCACGTACTCGCGGAGCGCGGCCGGCGGCGGGTGCTCGACGTAGCCCGCGGCTATCGGAGTGTCCGTCACGCCCCAACGCTACACCGCCGGCCCACGCGGCGACAGACCGACTGCTAGGACCCTGTCGCTCGGTACCCCTGCTCGCCCCGCACGGGTGCGCGTTGCTCCCGCATTCCGAATGGCGTTTCGCCGGCCTCGTCGACACAAGTCACCGCGCGTAAGGCTGCCTCGTGGGCTCGAACCGCATTCTGCGCGCGCCAGCTTCCGACGTTCCAACGTCGCCAATCCAGCTGGTTCTCGGAGCCGTACCTTCCCCACTTGCGAAGCATCGTGCGAACCGCGTCGCATCGCTCGCGTACCTCGGCGGTGCGCGCGGGTTTATTCATAGGCGATACCGGCGTCGTCACGAGAGCTCGGACAACTTCGCTAACCGCATCTCCGTCGAGGCGCGCCGTGAGATAGCCATAGTCAATTGGCGAAGCAGTCGCTCGCGCGGTCGCGGTAGCTGGTAAGCTGTCCGCTAGCTGAAGAGCGCTGGTCGCGCGCTCGAGACTGGCTCGCGCGACGAGCGCCTCAGGATCAACGACGTTCAAAGCCGCCAGCGTGAAGAAGCCAGTGATCGCCATTCCCGCGGCGAAGTCGTGCAAACGACCACGGAGTATCGTTAGGCCGAACCAGGCAAAGACGAGGGCGAGCCAGAGCATGAACACCGATGCGTAGAGACGATCCACGCTTGGCCCGTAGTAGTGAACGTAGAGTGCCATCCGTCCCATCGCCGACGCCATCACTCCAGCAACGAGCACGAGCAGTGGTGTCGCGAGCATGCGATGACGCCGCACTGCTTTCTCGTCACCGTCGCGGATGAATGCGCGGGTTCCGAGCAGTACCGGCAGGAGGAGCAGTGTCACCCATACCAGCTCGAAGAATCCATGTCGTGCGTACTCGGCGTAGCTGAGTCCCGTTGTCGAGCGCACGAGCCGCTCGCCGCCGAACAGCCAACCGACCTGCACGCCGAGAAAGATCCCGAACAGCGCAACGATGCTTCCGAGGATAGCCGTCACGTCGAGAGTACCTAACGCGAACATGCTCCCGAACCGCGATGGCGAGGCGCGACGACCCTCCCCGAATGCTCCGCGCAGTCCGCCAGCAATGAACCAGCTGGCGAACGCCGTGAGCATGAGATGGGACATCGCGTTCCCGAGATCGATTGGGGGAATCGCGACCAGCGCGCCGAACATCGGATCCGCGCTACCGAGAAGGAGACCGAAGACGAGTATAACCGGCGCTGCGAGCACTACGGCGCGCAATGCCAAGGTCGCCCGTCCGCGGCGCGAGGACATCTCGGACCCCAGCTCACTTTCGCGAAAAGCCAAGAGGCTACCAGCGGTGATGCTGCGTATCCCGAGCTCGAAGGCCCGGCCAAGATCGCGCACCCGCTGTCCGAGGACGCTTCGCATTGGCGACGCCGGAGCGAGGGTGGCGCCCAGGAAGACCAACGCACCCACCATCGCGCAGAAATCGTAGAACAAAAGCTGTCCGCTGTCTCGCCACGCGAAGCATCCCGCGAAGAAGAGCGCGGTGGCCAGCCACGCAGTTTGCTCTCGAGTGAGCCCGTCGTAACGCTGGCGGGCGAAGTGAACGGTGACGCTGGCGAAGGCGATCATCCATATGAAGAGGCCAACGCCGAGGCCGTTGTGCAGAAGGGCGTCGGCTAGCCCGCCGAGAAAGAGTCCGTCGAGAAGAACGCGGCGGGCGACGGTCCGATGCTGGCCGTGCGGCCTAGCTCCTTCGGTGGCGGGCGCAACGGCGGCAGTTGCTGGGCTGGTGAACGACATGAGAAGGCCGGAAAAGAGATGATTTACTTTATGACACAGAGTACTTCGCGTCAATGCCTTTTATCCGGCGATTTTGGCCGCATGCGTTGAACGCCGTTCCCGAGCGAACGCTTTGTGGCCATCGTGCATCTAACCCCTCGAGCACTGTGACACGGACCGCGTTTGCCCTCCAGACGACCCCACAGGTGAACGAACCCGAGCTCATCGCCCGGGTTCTCGCCGGAGACCGGCTTGCCGGGCGCGCGCTGTATGACGCCCACGCACCGCGGGTCTTCAGGCTCGCCTATCGCCTAACGGGCGACGCGAACCTCGCACGGGAGTTCACGCAGGACACGTTTGTTCGCGCCTTCCAGCGACTCGCCGATTTTCGCGGCGACGCTGCCTTCTCCACCTGGATCCACCGCATCACCGTCACCGTGGTCGCCAATGCCATGCGGAAGGTTCGCCGGCTCCGCGAGCGCGAAACAGATCTCAACGACCTGGATTCAGTTCATCCCGCGAGCTCTGGCGCGCGCCGATTGGATCCTGACCTCCGCGAGCGCTTGACCAAGGCGATCGATGCGTTGCCCGAGATATACCGCACCACCCTGATCATGCACGACATGGAAGGCTACACGCATACCGAGATCGCCGACGTGCTTGGCGTCGCCGAGGGCACTTGCAAGAGTCGATTGTCGGCCGCGCGCGCACAGCTTCGCGCCGCCCTCGCCGACTTCGCGAAGGAGTACGAGTCATGACCGATGAGCTGAATCCGTTCGACCGTGTGCTGAGCGAAGCATCGCGAACATACAATCGCCCCCCGGAAGAGGGAGAGATGCCACTCGACGACATGTGGAAGTCGATCGAGGCGCAGGCTTTCTCGGCGGCAGGTCGGGCACCTCGTTATGCGCAGTGGGGCCGGATTGCCGCGGCGCTCGTCGTGGGAGTGGGCATCGGACGTCTGTCGTTCTCGTTTGGACGGCACGAACCGACGATCGCGTCGACGACTGTCGTACGCCCCGCCGTTATCCGGCCGATTGCAGCCGCCGACACAGGGCCGGTCTCTATCGATCCCGCCACCTCCCGCTACCTGGGCCAGGCAGCCGCGCTGCTCATTGCGTTGCCCGCGGAGGCCAGCGGGGGCCGCCCTGATCAGCCATTCATCAAACGAGCGAACGACTTGTTGCTCACGACGCGCTTGCTCATCGACTCGCAGTCTGGCTCCGATCCCGCCATGCGCAACCTACTCGAGGATCTCGAGTTGGTCCTCGTGCAGGTCGTGCGACTGGAAAAAGAGCACCAACCGTCGCGGCGCACGGAGTTGGAGCTGATCCAACAAGCGCTCGACCAGCGCGACGTCATTCCACGCTTGCGCAGCGCCGCGAACGAGTACGCAACGGATGACTGATAGTCCAATCACGCCAATGCCCTCGCGGAGAGATGCCCGATGAAGTGCCGAACGCTAATCACGTGTCTTGTCGCCTCACTCCCGGCGGTGCGGCCAGCGTGGGGGCAGGCCGTGCCACTAATCGACCTCAAGGAGCGCATACGCGAGCTTACATTCGCCGACGCCGCTCCGGATGCACCGCTTCCCGCTCTCGTCGATATCCTGCCGCCTACGAAGGAGCTGGACAGAGCATTCCTGAATCGCCGCCCGCCCAGGCCGTGGATGCAAGGTGACCCCGCCGACTCGTTATATCGCGTCGCGCGTGAATCACTCAATCGCGGCGACTACCGACGAGCAGCGCAGCTCTTCAACGAGCTCACCCAGCGCTATCCGAACTCGGCGTACGCATACGTAAGTGGCTATTACGAAGCGTTCTCACGATATCGCATCGGAACAACCGAGGAGCTGAAAGCGGCCGATCGCGCGTTGCGCGCGCTTTCCGACCGATCGGCTGCGCCGTCGAGCGGCTGGCGCGATAACACAGACGTCAATGGGCTGCGGACACGCATTCGCGGTGCGCTCGCGATGCGCGGTGACTCGGAGGCCGCGGACAAAGTCGAGTACCAGGCGCGACAAGCTGCGGGCTCTTCCTCCTGCGATCAAGAAGATCTCATGGTCCGGGTGGAGGCATTGAACGCGCTGAGCCAGATGGACGCGGCTGCCGCGCTTCCGATTCTTCGTCGTGTTCTCGAACGACGAGACGAGTGTCTCGTCGAGCTCAGACGTCGCGCGGTGTTCATGCTCGCCCGTCGCGCCGACAGCGAGGCCACATCGCTCCTCATCTCGACGGCGAAGAACGATCCGAACGCCAATGTGCGCGCCGAGGCGATTACATATCTGCCGCGGATGCCGGGTGATGCGGGAGTCACCGCGCTCGAGGATATTCTGCGTACGTCGGATGACGAGCGCGTACAACGCGCTGCCGTGCGCGCCATCATGTCATCGGATAATCCCCGTGCGCGCACGAGCCTTCGCGGACTGCTCGAGCGTCGCGATGCGTCTGATGTGCTGCGACTACAGGTCCTCGAGGCGTACAGTCGTGAGCGAAGCACTCCCGACGATGCCGCGTATCTGCGCTGGTTGTATCCGCGCTCGGAGAGCGAGCGCATGAAGCTTGGGATCATCGGCGCGCTCGCGCGGATGGGAGGCAAGGACAATCAGGACTGGCTCGCCTCGCTCGTGCGGAACACCAATGAGTCGTCGCAGGTGCGCTCCTCAGCGCTCCAGCGTCTCAGTCGATCCGACATTCCGGTGTCCGACATCGGCCGGATGTATGATGCCGCCGATTCCCGATCGATGCGCGAGCAGCTCATCTCTGCGCTGGCGAGCCGGAAGGAGCCAGAAGCGACTGACAAGCTGATCGACATCGCGAAAAACAGCACCGATCTCGAGATGCGCCGTCTTGCCATCAACTATCTCTCGCGCAAGAACGATCCGCGGGCTACCAAGCTGCTCATGGAGCTGATTGAAAAATGATGAACCTCCGCCCTTTCGTCGCGCGTTCCGCGGTCGCCTTCGCGGCTCTCTCGTTAGGTGGCGCGGCCAGCGCCCAGTCGCTCGCGCGTCGTGTCGCGTCGGCTCCCGACGGCCGTGTTCAATTCAGCTTTCCCGCCAAAGCTGGTATCTGCGGCAACGGCCGCAGTTACATCCAAACAGGCCCCAATAACTATTCCGGCTCCTGGAGCGGCGATGATGCGCGCCGCGCCGATCCCTGCATCGCTGGTCCGGCGAGGGTCGTCCTCGATCGTGCCGATCGCACCGTGATCTCGCTGCAAGCCTACGTTGGACCCGCGGCGCTCGAGCAAGGGACCACGGACCTCGGTACCGTTAGGCCTCAGGATGCCGTGGACTATCTCTTGTCGCTTGCGCGCGATGCTGACGGCCGTGTCAGTCGCGAGGCCATCATGCCGGCGATGCTTGCAGACGGCGTCGACGCCAGTGATGAGCTACTTGCCATCGGACGCGATGCCTCCCGCCCGCGGGAAACACGCCGCTCCGCCCTCTCTTGGCTCGCGCAAACGACGGGTGTGGAGGGATCGGCACCATCACGAGTGACCGATGCACTCCTGCAGATCGCGCGCGACGAGACCGACAACATGGAAGTGCGGCGTTCATCGTTAGGCGTGCTGTCCCGGCTCGACCATGGGGCGGGCATTCCGCCGCTCATCGAGCTTGCTCGCGCTAACCTGAATGGCGACCGCACGTGGCTGTCGAAGGAGTCGCTCAGTGCGCTCGCCCGGTCGGGCGATCCACGCGCCCGCGATTTTCTCCGTCGTGTCGTTCAGCGCGGCGACGTCGCGGACGACGTACTGTATACCGCCATTCGCGGGCTCGGCACCGAATACGCAACTGGGCGCGACGCCGACCTCCTGCGCGAGGTATATCCCAAGCTCACTGGCGACAAGTCTCGCGATGCCGTGCTGTCTGTTCTCGCCGAGGTCGGCGGTACGGAGAACACACGCTGGCTGCTGGGCATCGCCCGCGACGAAGCGACGCCGATCGCCACTCGCCGGCGAGCCCTTCAATACGCTTCGCGCGCCGGGGTCCCAATCGCTGACCTCGTTAGGCTGTACGATACCACCGCCGACCCTCAAATGAAGGATGCGCTGATCGGCTTCTATGCGCAGAGCGGCGAGAAGGTCGCAGTCGACAAGCTTCTCACCATAGCCAAGAGCGACGAAAACCCCGCCATCCGGCGCCGCACGATCGCACAGCTCTCTCGTTCAGAAGATCCCAGGGTCAAGGAGTTCCTCAAAGAGATCATCGAGCGGTAGGGGTTATCACACAGGCACAGGACCTCGGGAAGAAGTTCCCAATTCTCGAGTCCTCTATAGCCGGTAGTGCGCGTCGTCACAGCACGTGATGTGGGGGCGTGGCTAGAATGCCGCGTCCTCAACAATCCAAACAATGAATCAGATGCGTTCGTTTGCCGTGCTCGCGATTCTGGCGGGGGCATCGGCGTGCAGGATGTCTCATGAAGACGTTCGTGCGGACAGTGTTCATGTCTCTGAACAGACGAAGCTCACCAATCAGCTCGCCGCACAAAAAGACTCCTTGATGACGGTCGTGCTCGACGCCGACAAGTTCATCTCCCAGATCGACAGCCAGATCACTCGCGTGCGCGATCTTCCCGCCCCAAAGCGAAAGAAGAACAGCGAGAGTCCCATCCAGGATCAGCTCCAAGCCCGTAAGGATCTGCTCGTGCGCGTAGACGCGCTCGTGAAGCGGGCGCAGACAACGGCTCGCGACCTCGCCGCCAGCAGGTCGCATGTGAAGCATCTCGCTTCGGACAGCTCGCAGTTGGCACAGTCGCTCGATGGCGACACCAAAATGATCGCCGAGCTCAACTCGACGATTCAGCGCCAGACTACGCGACTCAACACGATGCAGTTGGCGGTCGATAGCCTTGCTGGAGCAAATGCAAAGTTGGGAACCGAGTTATCGCTTCTCCAGACGACACACAATAAGGTCTACTATGTGATTGGCCGCGAGGACGACCTCCTGAAGAAGGGGATCGTCGTACGAGAGGGGGGTGCAAATCTTTTCCTCGCCCATCCAGGCCGCACCCTGCAGCCGGCACGGACTCTGGATCCAACCCTCTTCACTGCGATCGACCAGCGTGAAGTGCACGAGATCGCGGTACCGGACTCGACTCGCCAGTACGCGATCGTTTCTCGGCAGAGCCTGGATGATGCCGATGTCGCGGCGCGAGATCGAACCAACTTTCGTGGCAATCTCAAGATCAAGGATGCCGATCGGTTCTGGTCGCCATCGAAATATCTGATCATCCTCGAGCGCTAACCCTGCGCGAACGCCAACTCAGGAAGGGCCGAGACACCATCGTCTCGGCCCTTTTGCTTGCCAGTATTGTACTGTTGTCCTAGTATAATGCAGTTCTATGCTGTCCATCGACCCTAGCGATCCCACACCGATTTACGCACAGCTCGAGCGCGCGATTCGCGCCGAGATTGTGGCGGGTCGGGTGAAGGTCGGGGATCGGCTTCCCACCGTGAGACAGCTGGCCATGGACCTCCGGATCAACCCGAACACCGTGGCCAAGGTCTACTCCGAGCTCGAGCGCGGTGGTGTGCTCGCAACGCAGCGCGGCGTGGGTACATTCGTCCGCGCGCCAACAGAAGTGCAGGGTGTAACGACTCCCCGAGAGCGTGAACACGCTCTGCGTCAGCTTAGCGATCGCCTTCTTGCCGACGCACACACGCTCGGTATAACAATCGACGAAATCATGCACCATCTCGAGTCGCGCCGAGCTCTGGAGAGTACCTGACGGCCAACGCCGTCCTCACCCCACCCAATCCTTCCTTGTCTGAATCCAACGTGGTGACAGCCGCTCCCACCGCATCGCTGTGGGAAGATTTCATCGACATCATCGTCGCACCCGCAAGCGTCTTCCGCCGTCGGGAGCGCGGCAGCTGGATCATTCCGCTCCTGATCGTCACGATTGCCGTCGCCGTGATCGCATTCGCAAGCCGCGGCGTTCTTCAGCCAGTGATGGATGCGGAGTTCGAGCGAACGGCGGACGCCCTGCGCAAGAATCCGCAGGTCACCGAAGACGTAATCGAGAAGACGCGCGGATTCTTCGAGTTTACGCGCACATGGGGGCCGATCATCTTCACCCCTATCACAATCGTGGTCATCGGCTTCATGACCTGGCTCGTCGCGAAGCTGGTGGACTCCAAACAGGACCTCCACGCGGCGCTGGTGGTCGCCTCGTACGCGTACGTGCCACGCGTTGTGCAGTTCATTGCGAACGCCGTTCAGGGTTTGGTACTCAAACCCGATCAGCTCGACGGTGTGGTCAAGCTGTCATTCAGCCCCGCGAGATTCCTCGACGCTTCCACCGCGAACCCGGTGCTGGTGCAGGTCCTGAATCGATTCGACCTGTTCACCATTTGGGTTACAGTTTTGCTCGCCATCGGAGTTTACGTCACGGGTCGGGTGACGAAGAACCAGGCGATCTTCGCGGGCGTGCTCTTCTGGATCGTTGGTTCTATCCCCGCCATTCTCGGCGCGTTGCGCCAGGCGGCGTCCTAGCTCGTCGGGGCGGCGCCGCGCTCACTGCGCGGTGCCGCACTCCGAGCAGAATTTCGCGGCGCGCGGGATGGACGTGCCGCAATTCGAGCAGAACTTGTTGGCAGGATTCGCTTCGCTTGCCGCGTTAGGCGCGGCCGGCGACTTCACATTGGGGTTGAGCGCGTCGGACATGGCCTTCCCCATCGCGAGCCCAGCGCCAAGACCCGCACCGAGCCCCGCACCACCAGCACCGGTGTTTGCGGCGGCCGTGGGCAGCGACTGCGCCACCTGATATTGCGTGTAGTCGCGCAGGTTTCCGACGATGTTCATGCCGATACGTTCGTCGAGCTTGGCCTGGAGCTCCTCCGGCAGTGACAAATTCTCCACCACGAACGCATCGAGTGCGAGTCCGAGGTCGGTAAACACGGGAGCGAGCTGCTCTGTCAACGCGGACGACAAGGCATTCAGGTTCGACGCCATATCCAGAAACGGGATCTTGCTCTGCGCAAACGAGTCCGAAACCCGACCGACGATCGTGTTGCGGAGATGCCCATCGAGATCCCCCGTACTGTAGAGATCTCGCGTTCCGCTCACTTTTTGATGGAAGACGAGGGGATTCGCGACGTGGTAGGAGTACAGCCCGAACCCACGCAGCCGGACCATCCCGAAATCCTTGTCGCGAATCGTGATTGGATTGAGAGTCCCCCACTTCTGATCCGTCTGAAGCCGTGTCGAGAAGAAGTAGACATCGCTCTTGAACGGCGATTGGAACGCCTTGTCCCAGTGTCGCAAGTTCGTAAGAACCGGGAGTGTTCTTGTCTCCAGCGTGTAGAGTCCCGGTTTGAAGGCGTCCGCCGCTTTTCCCTCGTTCACGAAGAGCGCTAGCTGCGACTCGCGGACGGTGAGTTGGGCGCCGTACTGGATTTCCATGTCTTGCATGGGATAGCGGTAGGCTAGTACGCCTTCGCCGACCTCGGTCCATTGGATGACGTCGACGAACTGCTTGCGGATGAAGTCTCGAAGACCCATGGGCTCCTCGCTGGGGTGTCGGCTGGCTCGGTGCGGCGCCAGGGGATAGACGAACACCTTCGTGCGAGGCAATTCGTCAGGCACGGGTGGGCTCCGACAGGCGAAGTTGGGTCATCCCAGGCCGACGGGAATTGACGGCGCCGCCCGGGTCATGCAGTGTCCGACACATGCCTCATACCACGGACGCGATCGTCGTCGGGCTGGGTGCGATGGGGAGCGCCGCGCTCTATCACCTGGCACAACGCGGCGTGCGCGTGATCGGCTTCGATCGATTTGCGCCGCCCCATGCATTCGGGTCGACGCACGGTCTCTCGCGAATCATTCGCGAGTCATACTACGAGCACCCGCACTACGTGCCGCTCGTGCAACGAGCCTACGACCTCTGGGCCGACCTCGAGCGCCGCTCAGCACGACGACTGTTTCATCAAACCGGTGGCCTGATGATCGGCGATGCGGGCGGCGTCCTCGTCTCCGGAGCGTTGCGGAGCGCGCGCGAGCATGGCCTGACGCACGAGATGTTGACGGCGGACGAGGTGCATACCCGATTCCCGGGATTCGTCTTGCCTAACGAGATGAGCGCATTCTACGAGCCGAGGGCCGGCGTGCTCGATCCGGAAGGGTGCGTCGAGGCGCACCTGCGACTTGCGATCGACGCCGCGGCGGAGGTGCGGAACGACGAACCCGTGCTCCAATGGCGCGCTGGGGCTGGACGCATACGGGTCACCACCGCCTCCGGCGAGTACGACACCGCTCGGCTCGCGCTATGCGCGGGCGCTTGGAATCCGACGCTCATCGACGATGAATCGGTTCCGCTTCGGGTGGAGCGACAGGTGATGCATTGGTTCGCGCCCGCCCGGCATGCGGAGCGCTTCACGCCCGAGCAGTGCCCGATCGCAATGGCCGAGTACGCACCCGACCGAATTTTTTACTTCGTGCCGGATGGTGGCGATGGGGTCAAAGCGGCCATTCACCACGAAGGGGAGACGACCACGGCGGCCACGGTGCGACGTGAGATCAGCGATGAAGAGGTCGGCATCGCCAAGCGCCAGCTGGCCACGTATTTACCAGAGGCGGCCGGACGCCATCTTCGATCGGCCACCTGCCTGTATACGAATACGCCGGATGGACACTTCCTCGTATCGCCACATGCTCGTCACGACGATGTTCTCGTCGTGAGTGCCTGCTCGGGTCATGGCTTCAAGTTCGCGAGCGCGATTGGCGAAGGGGTCGCCGATCTCATGATGGGGGTGGAGCGGCAAGACTTGCTACCGTTCGGACGGCAGCGACTGACCCCTCAGTGAACCCGGGCAAAACAAATCGTTGACTCGGGAGAGATAGATGGCTATCTATATCTCCGATGCCGATTGATCCAGAACGCTTCGAACGAATTGCCAAGGCGCTCGCCGATCCGCGGCGGTTCCAGATCCTCGAGAAAATCGCCAATTGTCGCGAAGTGGGCTGTCAGCGCCTCTGTGAGCAGTTCCCGGTCGCGCAGCCAACTATGTCGCACCATCTCAAGGAATTGGCCCGCGCTGGATTGATCGAGCCCTGGCGAGAGGGGCAATTTGTGTTTTATCGGTTCCGCGCAGACGTCTTGCATGAGTATCTGGCAGCGCTCGAGATCCGGCTCGGCATGAGCACTGCGAGCAGTACCAAGAAAGTGGCCGAGCCTCATAGCCGGGAATTCGAAGCACGAGCCCGGCGCGAAACGCGAAGCTGAGCCTGATGCGCTCGAACTAAAGAGCGACGGGATCTTCTTCGGCCATCTTGTAGTTATATAGATGGATATAGAAATGCCGATTCTCTGAATCGGCGGAGGTGAAGGATGAACGAAGTCAAGAGCGGGTCGGTCGTTCGTGCGCTAACGGACGAGACCTTCGCCAGCGAGATCGAGACGTATCGCGGCGCTGCGATCGTGGATCTGTGGGCGGAGTGGTGCGGGCCGTGCCGAGCACTGGGCCCCATCGTTGACGACCTCGCACGTGAGTTCGAGGGACGGGTGAAGGTCGCGAAGCTGGATATCGATAACAATCCGGTGACCACTGCACGATACAACGTGCGGTCGATCCCGACGCTTCTCTTCTTCCGGGACGGACAGCTCGTGGAGTCCGTGGTCGGACTGCGTTCGAAGAACGAGCTCGCTGCGCGCATCGCCAAGCTCGCGGCGTGAGGAGGAGGGTGACGGAGGGCGGGGAGGACAGAGATGAAGTCGAAGAATTCGAGAGCGGCCAAGAGGCTGCCGTCGCACGCCGACGTTTCGGCGGCGGAGGGCGCGGAGCTGCTCGACCTGTACATCGCAGAGCTGTCGCGCGCACCCGTGCGCTCGGCGGCGGATCAGAAGGATCTCGCGCGGCGGTATCGTGACACGTCGCTGTCGCACGCGGATCGTGAAGCCGCGCGCGCGGAGCTCATCCGCGCGAATCTGCGCTTCGCGTTTTCGATCGCGAAACAGTACCAGCACCGCGGACTGAACCTCGAGGACCTTGTCAGCGAGGCAAATGCGGGATTGGTGCGCGCCGCGGACAAGTACGATCCAGACGTTGGTGTGAATTTCATCAGCTACGCGGTGTGGTGGATTCGCCAAGCCCTGTCGTCGTCGGTGACCAAGCACGGCCATGCCGTGCGGGTGCCGCTGGGCAGAGCCACGGACGTAACCCGCATTGCCCGCGCGCAGCACGTGCTCCGAGACAAGCTCGGACGCGAGCCGAGCGATGAGGAAGTCGCGCAAATCGCGGAGCTGGACGTAGAGCTCGTGCGGAGCATTCGCGCGCTGTCGCAACCGACGTATTCGTTCGACGAGCCCGTGGCGGGTCGCCGCGGGGATCCGTCGCGCCTCACGCTCGCCGACGTGATTGCCGTCGAGCCGGCGGACGACGTGTCGAGCAGCGCGCCTTCGCTGGAAAATGAGTCGCGCCGCGCGGCACTGGACAGGGCAATGGACGTCCTGAGCCCGCGCGAGCGACAGGTGCTCGTGATGTACTACGGGTTGGGTGGCGACGAGCCAATGACGCTCAAGCAGATCGGTCATGCGTTCGGCGTGAGCCGAGAGCGCGTGCGTCAGCTGCGCGAACGTGCATTGGGACGGTTGCGGAGCGAGAAAGCGCGGCAGCTGTTCCAGGAGTCAGCGGCGTGATTGCAGCAGCAGAAATGGAGCACCTCGCCGTCAGTGACGGCGAGGTGCTCGACGCATACTCACGCGCGGTCGTTGGCGCGGTTGAGCGAGTGGGGCCAGCCGTGGTGCACCTCGAGGTGAGTGGCATCAGCACGTCGGGAGGCCGTCGTGGTGGCGCGCCCGTTGAGACGACGGGCACCGGATCGGGATTCTTCTTTACGCCCGACGGCTTTCTCCTCACGAACAGCCACGTCGTGCATGGTGCGCGGGAAGTCCGTGCGACATTCGTCGATGGCGGGACGCACATCGCGTATCCCGTCGGAGACGATCCCTCCACGGATCTCGCTGTGCTGAAGGTGGATCACGCCGCCCCGGCGTTTGCCGCGCTCGGCGATGCCGCGCGCATTCGGCAGGGCCAGCTCGTCATTGCGATCGGCAATCCGTTAGGCTTTCAAGCCACGGTCACCGCCGGTGTGGTGAGCGCGTTAGGCAGAACGATGCGCTCGCAGTCGGGGCGACTCATCGATGGCGTGATTCAGACCGACGCGGCGCTGAATCCAGGCAATTCCGGCGGGCCGCTCGTGAACTCGCGAGCGGAAGTGGTTGGTGTCAACACGGCGATCATCGCGGGCGCGCAGGGTATCTGTTTCGCGGTGCCAGCGAACACTGCGGAGTTTGTTGCCTCGCGCTTGATTCGCGATGGTCGCGTGCGGCGAAGCTACATCGGCGTCGTTGGACAAACGATCGCGCTCACGCGCCGGCATGCGCAGCGTTTTCATCTCGCCGTACAGGGCGGCGTGCTCGTCACCGATGTTGCGCCCGAGAGCCCGGCGTCGCGCGCCGGATTGCGTCCGCGAGACATCATCATTGGAATTGAAAACGGCGTGGTGGGCAGCGTGGATGATCTGCAGCGCCAACTGACCGAGGAGCTGATCAGCCGAGACGCGTCGCTATCGATCTTGCGTGCGGGAAGCCAGCAAACGCTTCGCGTGCGACCGGTCGAAGGGTAGAAGGTGGGGGGTTAAACCCTTTGCCTTTCGTCCTTCCCAGCGCGCCGTAACAGCTCGAGCAATTCGCGATCGGACATCGATTCCCAGCGCTCCGGTATCGGCGCGAAGCGGCGCCAATCCGCGCCGCTCTGAAACGCGAGCCATCCCTTCCGAAACTCCGGCTCGACACTGACCCGCGGCTCCACCTTTTGTCGGCGGTCACTCGCCGTACGGCTACCGTTCCGCCGCTCGCGGCCGGCACGCCGGTCGATGATCGTCGGTCGCGTGTCCCACACATCCCACCAGCGACCCGTATCGTCTTGCAGTCTGCGATGTGGCATCCTAAACGCCCCTACGCGCGTCGACTAGACGCGCGTTTATCATCAAGGAGCGGCGTGCTGGAAGATTTGGGCCGTGATGACGAAGCATGGTCGACGGTCTAAGAGGGTGTGATCTCTGTCACCCTCGGTCGGATGAGCGACGTCGCGTGGCCCGCGAGTCGATCAGAAGAGCGAGGAGGGCCACCGCGGCGAGCCTCGCCGCGAGCCACCGCTGATCAATTGCGAAAGTCAGATCGTAGCTACTGCTGGCTGGGATCCCCGCCGCGGTGAGGACGCTATCGCGCCACAACTCGCCACTCGTCTGCAGTACTTCGGGGACGTGGACGAGTCGTTCCTTTTCCGCTGTTGCTTCCCGCAGCACGCGGCGGGCGCTGGTATCTCCGTTCGCGATGCGCACGGCCAGCTCGCGCATTCGATCTCCGCTGAGCGGCGCCCTCGGAGGGGAGTAGATCGGAGCGAAGGACAATGGCCACGCGATCGAATCGATGGCAACGGCGGGAGCCACTCCGGGTACGGCCGCGTAGCGGGTGGTGGTGCGAATGGCTCGAGCGCGCCAAGGCGGAAAAATCAGTAGCAGCAGTGCAATGGTGCTCGCGACGACGACGATGGCCGTGCGTCCAAGAAGTCGGCGCTCCACGACTTACGAGCGTGACGTGGGCCGCACCCCACCCTGAGAACCGGCAAAGCAGAGCGGCTTCGTTTCGTTTTCCGGTACGCGCGCATCGCTTGGTAGCGATGCCGGCGGCGTGCCCACCCACACCACGCAACGGCGCCCGGGCATTCGATCGTGCATTGCGACGCCCCACCAGCTGCGACGGTCGGGATTGAAGATTTGAACGTGCACTCCCGGCGGAAGCTGGACGCCCGGCAAAGCACGGAGCGATGCGGTATACCGGGTGGAGTCGTAGTAGAAGCCCTCCTGCGCCGTTACGAGTCGATCGAGGGAGGCCCGGAGCACGGCCTCGTATCGACGCTGGTCCGCGCCGCTGCGATAGCGCACGACGATCACGACGATCGCGATCAGGATCGCCACGATTGCCGCGGCAACGAGATACCGTTTCGCGTCGAAGCGCGGGCGCCGCGGCTCGTGAGGTGCCGGCGCCGGCACGGGCTCGGAGACGCCTGCCGTCATCGCTCGTTAGGTTCCGTCGACGCCGTCTCGAGGCTGCTCGTCACCGACGATATCGATACGCGGGCGCCGGATGCCGGGACGCTCGACGCGAGTGTCGCCCCGCGGGAAGTCCACCACCGACCCGTCCAGTACCACGCGCTCGAATCCGAGCGGCGCAACGGGCACACCCTCGAGCACGCGACGCCTCGTGAGGCGAAGCCGAGCCTGCGAGGCCACGAAGGTCAGCGCAAAGACGCCGACGCCGCAGAGGAGGCTGTTTGGCGCCGAGCGTCCCGCATCGGGCGTGAGCGCGATCGCCATCGAATAGAGCCAGACGAAGCCGCACATCGCGAGCAGAGCGTGTCCAGCAGACAGCAACAATCGATCGCGCATGGGCAGCGCTCCTGGGTACGTGTAGTGATGTACGGCGCGGGGACGCGACCGTCCGCCCATAGTCTCCGCGATGCGCCACATCATGCGAAGACAGAGAATGAGCGCAATCGCGAGTGCCACGTCTGCCACATTGAAGCTGACGGTGGCACCGGTGTTCGTCGTGAACGCGATGAAATCGACGACGCCTGACGGTGGCAGAAGGGCATCGGCAAGATTTGCCGCACCGGAACCGAGCAGCAAGCCAAGGGTCATTGGCGCCGTTGCGTCGATCGCGGCGAGCTGACGACAAACGCGAAGCACGAGGATCGCGACGATGGTCGTCAGCAGAGCGGTGAGCGGCAGTTCGAATCCGCCATTCTGCATTCCGCCCGCGAGATGCGTGTTGTTGACGACCGCAAGGTGCCACCCGGCCGCGCGCGGCCCGTCCGGCTCCGCGGCAAGATTGCGCAGCGCCCACTGCTTTGTCGCAAAGTCGGCGATGAAGAGAAGGCTCGCGCTCACTGCGAGCCGATCGAGTGGACCTCGGTTCACGAAAGTTCGACTCGTTAGGGCGTGGAGCGCGGCGCCGCCGCCGCGGACGGCGCGACCGCCTGTCCACTGACGCGCGTGTGGAAGAGAAGCGTTGGTCTCGCCCGTCCGGCGGCTCGCGCCGTGACATTCAGCGTTCCGGTATCCGGCGACGCCTGCCACACCACATGCGCGACGCCCGCGCTATCCGTTGACGCTTCCAGCGGGGAGACATTTCCCTTCCCCTCCACCTCGAAGCGGACCGTGACGCCACGTTGCGGAGTTCCACGCCCGTCTGTGACTTTCACCGCGAGGTTCCCGAATGATGCGGGAGCCACGACGGAGTCCGGACCCGAGACGGCAGCGAGACTCGGTCTCGTGAACTGCGGAATCACGATCAACAGCAGGATCGCAATGATCACGAGGATGGCTACGGTCTCGAAGACCGAAAATCCTCGGCGCACGGCACGACTCACGTTCTTTCTCCCCAAGAAGCGGCTATCAGCTATCGACGGCTAACAGTGATTAAAGAACGATGCGCTAATTGCAACAGCCAATTTGCAAGAAGCGCTTCGTCGCGAAAGCACTGATCGCCGTCGGCAAACGCCGACAGCTGCTCTCAGGCAGATTCTCGCTCGCGGAGTTTTTCGGTAGGCTGAGCGTCGTCGCCCGATCGGCCCGGGCGGAAGGTCACCTTGATCCCTCCGAAGCGAACTTCGGCCGCACCCTGGATGACTGCCTCGCCGTCGATGCGATGGCCGTCGACGAAGGTGCCGTTCGTGGATGCCAGGTCAATAAGATGCCAAACTGCCCCTCGTCGGAGGAGCGTCGCGTGCGCGCCGGAGACGCTGTCGTCAGCGAGACGGACGTCGTTTTCCGCACTGCGGCCAATGTGAATCACGGGTCGTTCGACGGGAAAGCGAGCACCCTTCAGCGGACCGTCACTCACGACCTCGATGGTGGCGAGCGCCCTGCGATCCGCTTCGTTGGCCTCGGGTCGCGCCAGTGGTGCGACTATCTCGAAGCGGAACTCGTGCTCGGCAATCCGAATCACGTCACCCTGTCCAAGCTGCTGCGAGCCACGGACTTTCGTCCCGTTCACGAGCACCCCGTTCGTGCTCCTGTCCGTGATGATGTAGCCGTGGAGGGCAGGCGCGATCAGCGCATGCTGGCGTGATACTGATGTCGCGGGAAGGACGACCTGACACACGGGATCACGTCCGATGTTCAGCCCACTCGGCGGAACTCCATGTACAGCACCCCGAACCAGATCGATGATGCGTGCTCCGAAATCGTCGGCAACGGTGCTGTCGGGCAGCACGGGCGGAATGGCCGAGAGCTGCTCGTCGTCGATCCCAACTTGCGATGCCGTGCTGTCCACGAGCGACAGCTCTCCGTAACGGATCCGGCAATCGCGGACTTCGATACGTGCGCCGTGACTGAGTTGCCGCGGCTCCGACCCAAGTATGTAGCCTTCCACTCGTACAGGGAGCGTGTTCCCGGCGGCGCGAATAGAAGCCGGCGTACCCGGAATGACCGTAATGACGGCAAACAGGGGCAAGCCACTGAGCGCGGGTGCATTGACCGACCCGGCACCGCGGCCCCCAAGCATGTTTTCGCCGATACGGAGTGGATAGCGCTCCCGCGCGATGACCAAAAACGACATGGAGTCTCGAATGGTGACGTGGCGTGACTCGATGCGACGCCACGGGGAACCGCCCCGAAGTGTCCCGAGGTGAGACGAGCCGTTGCCGAATTCGTGACGGCCTCTACGGCGGCGCCGTCTTGTATGCGGCGATCCTCGCGCCGATGCGAACGCCCCAGCCGACTCAATGATCACTCCTACCGCTCCCACTCCCGCCGTGACTGGCCCGACCCGAATCGTTCCGGTGGTGCCTACCGCCGAGCGGCGGGAACCGGCCAAGACTTGGCGCGGCCGCACGCGACTGATTTCGGGCGATGCGGCATGGGGCGCAGCGACATCGGCTATTCTGATTCTCGTTGCTGGCGCGCTCACTCTCGCTACGGGGCAACCATTTCTTTTCGCCGCGCTCGGGCCGACCGCGGTACTGATCGCGAGCGCGCCAGGCCATCCATCATCGCGCTTTCATAGCGTGGTCGTTGGCCACCTTTCGGCGCTGCTCTGCGCCTGGTTGGTCGTAATCCTGGTTGGCGCTTCATCGAGCAACGGCATGTCGACGGACGTCGGCGTCGCACGCGTTTGGGCGAGCGCGATGGCCGTCGCGGTCACGGCGCTCCTACAGCCGTCGCTTCGCGCCTATCACCCGCCCTCGGCAGCGACGACACTGCTGATCACACTGGGCGCCTATCAGCTGACGTGGAAAAGCTCGGCGAGCATGATGGGAGGCGTCGTAATCGTAGCGCTCATGGGTGAGTGGTTCCAACGAATTCGGCTCCGCGACGAGCCGGTGCGGCAATGATCCCGGCGAGCGCAACGTGACGAATCGACATACAGGAAAGGCGCGCCGAAAGCTCGAGGTGACAGACCTTGACCTCGTGCGCTCGGGTCTCGACGACGAATACGAGATTCTCGAAGAGCTGGGCCGCGGCGGCATGGGCATCGTTTACCGCGCGCGCGAGCGACAGCTCGAGCGCGAAGTCGCGATCAAAGTGCTGCCGTTTACGCTCGCGTTCGATCGCGAGCTCGTCGAGCGATTCTTGCGCGAGGCCCGTACGGCGGCTGCGCTCGAGCACACCAACATCGTACCGATCTACCGCGTGGGCCGGCGAGGCGACGTCATCTTCTTCGTGATGAAGCTGCTGCGCGGGCAGTCGGTGTCGGACCGGCTGCGCGCCAAGGGACGTCTTACCGCCGGCGAGACGCGACAGGTGATCATCGAGACGGCGGCCGCGTTAGGCTACGCGCACCGTCGCGGCGTGGTCCACCGCGACGTGAAGCCCGACAATCTTCGACACGACGAGGACGGGCGTTGCGTGGTGACCGACTTCGGCATCGCCCGGTCGGCTGGTGCCACTCGCCTCACGACCACGGGAATGTCGGTTGGCACGCCGAAGTACATGAGCCCCGAGCAGGCACGTGCCAAAGACGTGGACGGCCGTAGCGACATCTACAGCCTTGGCATCGTTGGGTACGAGTGCCTAACGGGCAATCCGCCCTTCGATGCTGGCGATGCCTTGGGCACGCTGATGAAGCACATCCAAGCCCCGCTGCCGCGCCCGACCTTCGACAGCGACTCCGACCGTGCTCTCTTCACCGTGATCGAGCGGATGCTCGCGAAGCATCCCGAGGAGCGTTATCGCGACGCGGACGAGCTGATTGCCGCACTCGGTGGACGTGAGGTGTCGCTGGCCACGGGCGAGCATCGCCGCTGGTCCGCACCGCTCGATACGAGGAGTGGGGATGCGACGAGCAAGACGGCGCCGATGCCAGCGATCGCTGCGAGCGACGAGGGTCCGCAACCATCCCCGGCCTTGGATGCGGCCTTCGACGCCAGTATTCAGCTGTTGAAGCGGCAGCGCCCGAAGCTGCGCGAGATCGGCGCCCTGGCGCGCGGAGCGATGCGCGGCATCGCGCCGGCCTTCGTGAGCATTGGCCGAGTTCTGCGCCGAGGCACCGCATCGCTCGCTCCAGCCTCCCGGTCGTTAGGCTCGCTCTTCGGCCGGCACGGCCAGCAGATCTCTCGCTGGGCGAAGCGTACGCTGACATCGCGCGGCTCCACGGTGTCGATGGCTTCCGCGTTCATCATTGCCGTCGCCGTACTCACCTTCTCCGCGTTTCGTATGACCGCGGGCGCCTCGCGCAACCAATCGCGTTGCCCGACCGGTGTCGCGATGGATGGGAAGCGTCCATTCGGTGTGCTCCTCGATTCGATCGGTACCGCCCCACAAAGGACCGACGTCACCGTGCGCTACGACGTGTGCGGCCTCGGCGACGGTACGCCATTCAAGGTGAAGATGTCGGTGGTGCGCGATGGAACCCGCCATGCCGCCGATCGCATGGCGGCGACGTTCGACGACAGCTCGCTCGGCATCGGCACGCATCGACAACACTCCTTGGCAATCGCGACGTTGCCCGCCGGGAACTATCACCTAACGGTAATCGTCACCGACGACAAAGGCCGTCGTCGCGACGCGGAGTTGCCACTGCGCATCGTTGGCAAGTAGTTCTCGTACTACCAGGGCAGCCACCAAAAACGCTTCTTTTTTCGCGGGGCGGAGCGCGCGCGCGGTGTGGCCCTTACGGGCGCCGCGCGCTTGACACCTGCATAGTCCACCGAAAAAACCCGCGTCGTGCCGCCGGGTATCGGAGGCAGCAGAAAGCGCAGCACTCCGGATTGGGACGAGGAGAGAAAGAGGGCGTTGGCGCTCCCGAGGGGCCGGTCGGACGGCAGGTCGATCCGTACGACGGCATTACTAACGAGTCGTTCGCCCCGATTCCGCACTGTGAAATCGAAGCCGTCCGGGCGTGGATTGACGCGCGCATCCAACTGCGCGCGCTCGCGCCACCACTCCGCGATCTCACCGGTGGTCGCGAGCCAGACTGCAGTATCGCCGGCGATGTGCCGAGCGACGAGTGCGAGGGCCGGCACGAGATCCGGTGCAGCGAGAAGTTGAGAGTGGTAGCTCAGCGCATAGAGACCGCCGAGGGCGCGGAAACGCTCGTAATCCGCGAGAAAAACCTTGGCTGTGCCGCTGGCGTCGTTATGCGCTGCCGCCACGGCGGCGAAGTCGTCGTTGCCGACACGACCGATGAGGACAATGGTATCGCGCCCCACTGGCAACAGCTCGGGAGAGGCGGAGCGTGAATCGTTCGCACCGAAGACGTAGCGGCCTCCAGTGGCGAGCCACGCGGCCATCGTCGCGATGTCGAATTGCTCCTGGGGCGGCCTTAGGCCATCGACCGGCAGGCCGAGCAGCTTCGTGAGCTCGTCCTGAGCGGTTTCGAGCCGATCGCGCTGATCGGCGGCAGAGAGACCGCCTAACAAACGATGGTTCTCCGTGTGACTACCAACCTCGCCGTCGTTTGCGAGATCGTGCGACAGCTTGGAATAGCCGCGTGCCAGATTCGACGTGAGGAAGTACGTGGACCGCACGTGCGCGGCGCGGAGCGAATCGAGCGCGTGCTGCGCATTGACGAAGCCAGCTTCCACGTCTTGCGTGATCGCGGCAGCGGCAAAGCGCCCCTTGGGCCATGGCTCGATGGCGGCTGTCGCAACGCCGGCTGCCCAGGCAATGCTGTTCCGTGCAAGCAGCGTAACGAGTGCACGATCCCATGGCAGCCTAACGACGTCACGAAGCTCGAATCCCCAATACACCAATCGTCCCCGGCCCAGGGCGGTATGCGTCATTGCTGCGTCGAGCAGTGGCGCGCCTCCCGCGGGCTGCGGCTGAAGCGAGTAATCAGAGTAAAACGCATCGCGGCGCGGCAACCGCAGCGCGACCTGACGACCGGGATTCAGGTCGATGCGCGATCCGGGCGGAATATCGATCGTGAGCGGACTTCCGGCGGGCACGGTGACATACGTCATCGGCCGTGATTCCAGGGTGTCCGCGCGTGACGCGGCTGTCGAGCCCACGATCAATCCGTAGCCGAGCGGGCGACATCCGCCATCATTTACACCCGTGAGACCGGTAATGATGACTCCCCCGCCCCGAGCGGTGATGGCTTCGATCGCCTCGCGCGCGTCAACCGTTAGGCACGGCGACGACGGGATCACGAGCACACGCGCGGATCGATCGCTCTTGGCGGCGTTGGCGGAGACGATGCGTACCGTCGCACCGGTCGCGGACGCCGTCGAGCGCCACGCGGCGATTATGGAATCGAGCGCGCCAGCCGCGGTGTAGAACGAGACTGCCGCCTCATCGCGCAGCACGTCGACGATGAGCGGTCCGGGCAGCTTGGCAGCGGGAAGCAGCGAGGGCATTCGCTGCACGACGCGTGATCCGGAGAAGCGCGCTGGCTCCGGACGCATTGCCGCGTCGCCACGCCGAAGCGTGAGCAGCACCGATACGGCGACGACGAGCGCCGCCGCCAAACCAAACGCCAGCGTCGTGGGGCGGGGACGTCTCACGGCTCGTCGGCGGTAATGCGCTCGAAGTACGGCGATTCACCCTCGGCAACCGCGACGTCGAGCTGTGGCCGCCTGCCCTCGCGCAACTTGTACGCGACATAGCTCCCAACCGCCATCACGATGGTGATGAGAAAGGAGACGAGGATGATCGTGGAAAGAAGAAGGTTGATCGACACTGTTTGTTGAATCTCGGGTAAGGCCTTTACAGTCAACTAAATGCGACCGACGCGCTCCAGCTTTCCCCAGCTCATGCGCACACGCGCAACCTCCTCGGCGGTCGCGAACAGCTTGGCGACGTCGATCATCGTAATGAAGAAGAAGCGGTAGGCTACGGCATAGGGGACGAGACGTAGGTCCTCGCCCTCCATACCGACCGCGTAGAGTGCCGCGGCGACGTCGAGCATCGTGAGAAGTGCCCACCAGTAGAACACGCCCGACGCCACTCCCGCGGACAGCGCGGCGAGCGTGAAGAGCAGGTTTCCCACCACGTTCATCGAGGGCCAGACAATGGCCTCGAAGAGCATAACGAGTAGCGACAGCCATACCGCTCCGCCGCGGCGGGGTGACCCGAGCCACGACGCGCGCTTCCGCAATGCCTGAAGAATGCCGCGTGTCCACCGATACCGCTGCTTGATGAGATCGAGATAGCGCTCGGGCGCCTCGGTATACGCGATTGCATGCTCCTCGTACGCGATGTGCCAACCGGCCGTGAGCAGCTTGAGCGTGATGTCGGCGTCCTCGGCGTAGGTGTCCGTGTCGTATCCGCCCGCCCGCATCAGAGCCGCCCGCCTGAACACGCCGATCGGCCCGGGGATGATGTTGACGACACGAAGAAATCCCTGCGCCCGCCTAACGGTGTTGAGGCCTTCGATGTACTCCAGAGCTTGAAGTCGCGTCCAGAGGTTGACCCGGTTTACGACCTTCACGTTTCCCGCAACCGCACCAACGCGCGGATCAGTGAAGTGGCGCATCGCGAAACGCAGAGTATCGGGGTGGAGGCGCGAGTCACCATCCATGCACAGCACGAACTCCGTGGTGGCGAGAGCGATGCCAGCGTTCAGCGCACTGGCCTTGCCACCATTGTGCTTGCGCACGACGCGGACATCGGAGTCGCCGTACCGGCCCGCCAGCTCATTCGCGCGATCGAATGTGCCATCGCTCGATCCATCATCCACGACGATGACATGAAAGGCTGGATAACGCAGCTGCAAAAGGCTGCGCAACGCCGCCTCGATGACAGTCTCTTCGTTGAAGACCGGGACAATGATGGTCACCGGCGGCTGCTGCGTGCACTCTTCATCGCGGCCGCGGTTCTCGATATGCTGCAGATAGCCAAGACCAAGGAGCAAGACGTAGCGTACGATGAGCACGACGAGAAACGTGAGCACGAAGGCAATGGCGATCTGCAGCGCTGTGCTCTGTGGGTCGGGCGTGAAGCGGGATGGATCGAGCATCGCCGCGAGAACCACAATCGCCGCGATGATCAGCAGGCTCACGGCAACCGTGAGGTACGAGCGTGACGGTGGGCGCATTTAGGGCTCGAGCCGAATGATGATCGAGGCGCCGACGCGCTGGTAATCACCAGCGCGACCCCTTCCGTAGCTCAGCGCACCCGCCGCTTCCCAGCCATGCACGCGATAGCCGAGCTCCGTACCTGCGGCGAGCTGTGTGGCAGTATGATGCGTGAGCGGTCCGCGGCTCACTGTCTCGTCGCCCGGAGTAGTCGAACGGATGACGGCCGCCTCGTCGCTGGTGGCATAGCTCGGGAGAACCCGCGCCGCGAACGACAATCCGCGCGCGCGCCGCACTGCATACTCGATCCCAGCCGCATGTGCCGAATAGCGATCGGGATCCCAGTATTGCACGCTGCGGTCGGCGAAGCCCAGACCACTGCCGGCGTAGACGGCGTACAGGTGGCTGCCAAGCGGATAGCGAAGATAGCTGTCGATCGTTAGGCGTCGATTGCCGTCACTGAACTGCGAGCGTTGTACGTTCACGCCGACGTCCAGCGGACCAGCGGGGCCGCCGAGGGTAACGGCGACGTCGCGCTCGGTGAGCGCCGTCCCGCCGCCGATCGGCACCAGCGCCTCGGCGGAGAAGAGCGTTGGGTAGGCCGGCGCTGTCGCGACCTCGACATTCCCCTGCCAGGCGAACACCCAGGCCGCGATCGCCGCGCGCGCTTCGCCCATGGTACCAGTGATTGGGTGATACACGCCGCCGCCCTCGACCTCGAGGCGAGCGAGGAGAGGACCGTACGATGCCTCCTGCCAGGCACCCGCCGTTGCTCCATATCCGCTGGCGTCGATTCGACGCGACGCCGTACGCTCCGCGAGCTGCCGCCATTCCGCGCCTAACGACACCCGTGTCGTTGCGCCTATGGGAAGGGTACGTTGCAGCGCGAGCGTCGAATACGCGACGCCGAGGTTGTCGGCCGCGGCGTTCTCGGACACGCGCCATCCTGGATCCTCGCCGACGATAGGCGCGAGGAGGGCAGGACGTTCCTCGCGATCGATCTGAGCGAGCGCTGCCGACACCGCGATGCGCACATCCGACGACGCGCCCTGACTCGCGGCGACGTACATCGATCGTGCGCCACGGTAGTCGCCGCGCTCGCGATAGAGGTCACCGAGCAGCAGATAGGCCCCGCCGGATGGTTGCGCCTTGACTGATGCCCAGAGGTCCGACTCGGCACCGCTTCGATCGCCTAACGAAAGCCGCAATCGTCCGCGCTCGGCCAGGAGTGGCGCCGATGGCGTCAGTTGAATCAGTGTGTCGTATTGCACACGTGCGTCCTCGTACCGTCGGCCCTCGACGAGCATCACGGCAAGAGAATGCCGCAGTGCGGTATCAGCCGGTGCCAGAGCAAGAGCAGCACGTAGACGGTCGGCGCCTCCCAACCTGTCACCAGCGGCAACATACGCATCGGCGATTTCGCGGAGCAGCGTGCCGCGATCGGGGAGACGGCCAATGAGCGGACGGTTGAGCAGCGTATCGAATTGCGCGATAGCAAGGCGATACATGCGCTCGCGCACGAGGGCGCGGGCGAGCGCCAGTCGATAGGGAGCGTACCCGGGGTCGCCCGAGACCCACTGCGCCGCGTCGACCGCCCGTGGATCGTATGCATCGCGAACACTCCGCAGCAGCGAATCGAGATCCGCGGTCCCTGGGCGCTTCGCGAGGAGTTGCACAAGCTCGGCCTCGGCTTCGCGTGGATGATCACCCCACGCGAGCGCGTGCGCCAATCCCAGCCGGTAATCGAAGTTCGAAGGGTCCCGTGAGAGCAAGAGACGGAACTCCTTCGCGGCCTCGTCGTAACGACCAGACTGAAGGAGCACGGTTGCCAGCTCGGCTCGCACACCGGCCGTCGGTGCCGATTGCGCAGCTGCGCGCCGCGTTCGGCGCTTCGGTTGCTGGGCACCGCCGAGCGTCGACGTGATGCAGAGTGCGACGAGCGCGCCGCGTACAACGAAGCGCATGGCTCAGCTGGAGTGGAGCGCGAGGATCTCGCGATAGCGGGCGACCGCGTCGCCCGTCCGTCCAACCTCATTCAGAAGACGGGCGAGCGCGAGTAATGATTCCTCGTCGCGTGGATGCCCACGCACCCACTGCTCCAGCTCCGTGATCGCGCCGGCGCGGTCGCCGCGGCGCGTCAGGTTGAAGACGCGATCCTGCATCGCCTCGCGCGGTGTACGACGGCCGTCACCGCGCGCGCGCAATTCGGCGATCGTGTATTGTCGCGCGTGCCGTTCGCGCCACACGCGGTCCGCCTCTGCATAACGCGCATAGTCGGTGGACGTCGGCGTGAGCGGCGTGGCGACTTCACCGGCCGGCACCGTGTCGGCCGCTGGCGCAGCGCTCGCCGGCTCCGCCGCAACCAGCGACACGGAGCTGATGTGAACGAATGTGGCGATGGCTCCGACGGTGAGACCGACCGCCGCGAGCAGGAAGGCAAGCGCGTAGCGCATGACTCAGCGCACCTCTACGCGCTCGACGAAGCGCTTGATACTCGCTCCGTCATTTGTAATCGGCCCAGCTGACGGGTGACGCAGTGCGATCGCCTCGACACCACGCTTACCGCTGGGATCGCGCAGCAGCCGAAAGACTCCGGTCGCCGACTGGACAATTGGCTCGACCCTTCGATCGTAGTTCGCCGCGAGATCATCCGCATATGTCAACAGAGCCGTGGCTTGACTCCACGCGATGAGCTCGGCCAGCGCGCTAGCAGCGATTGGCGAAGGGGTACCATCGTCCAGCAAGAGTCCAAAGGGATCAATGACCAGTCGCCGGGGCCGATATCGTTGGACAAGCTTTCGGATCTCGTCGAGAACTCGGTCGGTTGTTCCCGCGCGGACGATCCGCCGAATGAAGTCAGGCCGATAGCGCAGAAGCACGGCGCGCTCTTCACGGAGCGCGGTTCGCAAAGGGACGTTGAGACGCTCGGCGCAAGCGATGAGGTCATCACGCGTTGCGTGTGTCACCATCAACACGGTCTCGCCCGTGGCAAGACCCTGTTGCAGAAACTGAAGCGAACAAACGGTCTTCCCTGCTCCCGCCCCTCCGGTGAGCAAGTAGGTAGACCCTGGCCGGAGGCCCTGGTACAGCTCGTCGATTGGAACGATCCCGCTTCGAATCATTCGCGATGATTGGATTCCGGCCACAGGCAACTCCATGAGGCGGCCATCGCCGCCCCGGCGATAACCGGGGTGGCGATGGATAGCCGGTCGTGACCAAGAGCACACTTCGCGCCGAGCGCTTTCCGATGCGATGACTACGACCCCGGTTTCGGATGATTGTGCCTCTCACCGCACAAAAAGTGGAATTGTCTTTGCACGGCCTGAACGCATGGCGAACAAGGACTTCAAGGACGCGACCGGCATGAATTGGCGTGTATGGAACACGGTGCCGATCAGCGGCGCCGTGATTAATCCGGGATTCGAGAAGGGATGGTTGACCTTCGAGTCGGACGCGGGAGCACTGCGACGATTGGCGCCAATTCCGCCTGGCTGGGACCAGCTTTCGCCCGAACGGCTCGTCGACTTGCTCCGTACCGCGGCGGAGGTTCCGCGGCACACCGGCCCCATGCGTCGGGTTTCGCGGCCTGATGCGGCCGATCTGTCGGACCGTCCCTGACTCGTTCGCCCAGCTTACATTCCGAGCTTTCCTCCCCGATCGATTCATGGCAGAGGCAATCGTACCTGAAGAATTGGCCGCGCGCGTGCGCGAGCTCGTACAACGACACGACCGTGGCGATATCGCACTGGCAGCCCGCCGAATCGGCACGCGGGAGACGGATCTGAGAGCGATCCTCGATGCCGAGACGAATCGTCCCAGTCTGGCCACTCTTTCGGCGATCGTGCGAGGGTACGACGTCGACACCTGGTGGCTGATCTCCGGCGAGAAGGAAGCCGGCATCAGCCTGCCAATGGAGCGGCGGGTCGGCACGCTGAATCTGCTGTCCGAGCTTGGAACCACCTTGACCATGCAGCGGCGTCTGCACGGCCACGGTCGACTCACCTTCGACGATGCGGCGCGCGCCTAACGATCGTTTCGTTTCTCGTGCCTCGCTCGTCCCTGTCTTCGCGAGAGAAGGACAGCCTCGCCCCTAGTGCTACCGTCCGGTAGCCCGAACGGGACGCAGCGATCGCTCGCGCCGCCGACGCGAGCTCCGTCGATTATGATTTCAGCATGAGTTTTCACCCGAATGACGTAGCCCGCCGCGGGCGGCAAGCGAGCGTCCTGCTCCTGATCGTCATTGGCTTCTTGCTGAGCGCGTTCTTCCGCACACAGATCCTGCGCAACCAGCAGTGGGTCTTACAGTCCGAAGAGAACCGCTTGCGCGAGGTCCCGCTGCCGGCTTCGCGAGGAATCATTTACGATCGCGCCGGTCGAATCATCGCCGAGAACGCGGTCGGTTATTCGGTGTCGCTCCTGCCGAAGTCAGAGGATTCACTGCGGGCAACGCTGCAGCGGCTGAAAGGCACGATCGAGCTGACCCCCAACCAGATCGAAGCTGCGATCAAACGGTATCGGCGCGACCGTGCGCGGCCAGCCGTGATCATTCCTGACGCATCCTTCGACGTCGTCTCGGTGCTCGAGGAGCATCGCATCGATTTCCCGAGCTTGATCATTCAATCAGCACCGAAGCGTTACTACCCCGATTCGGGGGCGGTCGCGGCGTTCGTTGGATATACGGGCGAAATCAACGAGACCGAGCTGGCGTCTCCTCAGTATCAGGGGTACAAAGCGGGCCAGCAGGTCGGCAAGCAGGGTCTCGAGAAGCAGTACGAAGCGGAGCTGCGAGGCCGCGAGGGCAGCCGCTTCGTCGAAGTCGATGCGCGGAACTCGGTGCTTCGCGAAGTTACCGATCGACAGCTCGATCCGGTTGGCGCGCAGCCGCTGTACACGAACATCGATCTCGACCTGCAGCGTTTCGTATCCAAGCTGTTCGCCGACTCGCTTCAGGGAGGGGTCGTGGCGATGGTGCCGCAGACTGGCGAGGTGCTCGCGCTCTACAGCGCGCCGAGCTTCGATCCGAACCGGTTTATCGGCGGCGTGTCGGCCGAGTACTACGACTCCCTGCGCAACGACCCGCGCAAGCCGCTCTACAATAAGGCACTTCAGGGGACTTATCCGCCTGGCTCGACCTGGAAGCTGGCGACATCGGTAATTGCGCTCGAGGACAATGCCGTAACGTTCAACGAGCACATGCAACAGCCCTGCACTGGTGGTTACTACTTCGGCAATCGCTACTGGCGTTGCTGGGACAAGAACGGGCACGGCAGCCTGAATCTGGCCGGTGCGATAGCGAAGTCGTGCGACGTGTATTTCTACCAGCTCGGCCTGCGGCTGCAGGTGTCACGGCTCGTGGCGGGCGGAGTGAATCTCGGATTCACGCAGAAATCGGGAATCGATCTGCCGGAAGAGCGGCGGCCGAGCTTCCCGCCCCGGAAAGAGTATTACGACGAGAAGTATCCGGGCGGATGGACGCAGGCGGTGTCTCTGAACCTGGCCATCGGACAGGGTGAGAACTCGCAGACGGTCGTGAACATGGCGCACTTCTACAGCGCGCTGGCGACGGACGGTTTTGCCGCGAAGCCCCACGTGGCGCGTGTGAAGGCGGAACGTTCAAAGATGCTCAACCTCACGCTCGACCAGATGGCGCAGCTGCGTACCGCCCTTGCCAACGTTGCTGCGGCCGGTGGCACGGCGGCGGTCGCGGGTGCCGCGCTCAAAGGCGTGCTCGCCGGAAAGACGGGCACGGCACAGAGCGGAACGCGGAAGAACGGCGTCGAGCTGAATCACGCGTGGTTCGTAGGCTTCGCTCCGGCAGACGCGCCGCAGATCGTCGTCGCGGTGATGTTGGAGTTCGGCGGTCACGGGACGCGCGCGGCGAACATCGCTTCGGCGATCATCGCGCACTATCTGCACTCGAACATCACGAGCCAGCTGCAGACCGAGGGGTAAGGGCTGCGACCACTCGCAACCCACCACCCACAACCCGGAACCCGCGGTTACACCACGTAGAACACGGTCGTCGAAGACGAGCGTTACTGCTCTGACTCGACCCCCCTTTCGATGACCGAATCGCGCTCGTACAGCGCCGTACCACTGCGCGTTGTCGCGATTTTGCTCGTGGGCATCGGCCTGGTGCCGGTTGCCAATTTGCTCACCGCGGGCCATGCCGTGCCCTGGTGGAGCGCGGCCGTCGGGGAGTGGTGCACCGTTGGGCTGGCAATCGCTCTCGTCTCGGTTCTGCTCGCGGTGAGCGCCCAAGCATTGCTTATTCGCGTCGTGGAGGGGGCGAAGAGGCGCCTGCTCCGGCCGTCGCCGCGGGCGTTCGAGCTGGGTGCAGCGATCGTCGTGACAATCCTCGCCGCCTTCTTCGCTCAGTATTGCTTCTCACGTCTCATCTTTACCGGGGATGAGATGGCGCAGCGCTGGCACGCGCGCATGCTGCTCGCTGGCCGACTCTTTCTCCAGCCCGAGGCGCACCGGGAATTTTTCAGCACGGCGGAGGTGCTCGACGAACACGGTCGCTGGTTCTCGCAGTTTCCGATTGGCGGTCCGGCGGTGATCGCGGCCGGGATGGCGTTAGGCGTACCGTGGCTCGTGAATCCGGTGCTTGCCGGGCTGACGGCGGCGAATCTGCACCGCTTTCTTCGTCGTGCCTACGATGACGTGACGGCGCGCACGGCGACCGTGCTCTTCGCGCTTAGTCCATTCGTGCTCATCATGAGCGCTAGTGAGCTCAATCATGTGGCGACGCTCGCTCTCGTCACGCTCGCGTTGGCCGAGCTCCCGCTGTGGGCGGGGTCAAACGATGCGCGTGTCATTCGCCGGAGCGGTGTCGCGATCGGATTGGCGATCGGTGGTGCGATCGCAGTGCGTCCACTGGACGGAGCACTCGTCGCCCTCGTCGTCGGGGCCTTCCAACTGCACGCATCATGGCGTAGTGGGTCACGCCGAGCGTCGCTCATGTGGCAGGCTGTGGCGGGCGCGGTCCCCATCGCACTTCTCCTCTGGTGTAACGCGCTTACCACAGGGAGTCCCCTGCTCTTCGGCTACGACGCTCTCAATGGAACCGCGCATCGGCCGGGGTTCCACGTCGATCCGTTAGGCATCGACCACACGCCGCTGCGCGCACTGGCAATCACGTCGGGATACGTGATGAAGCTCAACCGTTATCTCCTCGAGTGGCCATTGCCGGCGGTGGCGATCCTCGCCGCGGCGCTTTGGATACGACGGCGTGCCTCGCGATGGGACTATCTTCTCGCCGGCTTGTTCGTGGCGACCCTCGCCGGTTACGCCGCTTACTGGTTCGACGGCTTCTTCGCTGGCCCGCGCTTTCTGTATACGGCAATTCCCGCACTGGTTCTCTTCGCGGCAACCTTGCCGCGCGCTTTGGGCGAGCGCTTTGCCCGGCCGGCGATTGGTTATGGCGCTGTGGCTTGCATGACGCTCGCCGCGGTATACGCCTGGCTCACACCGACGGGTGTATCGAGCGTTCAAATGCGCGCGCTGTATTATCGGTCGCTTCGCGAGCAGCTCAAAACCGATATCGGCGCCGAAGTCGGCCGTGCGCGCCTAACGAATGCGCTCGTCTTCGTGAACGACAGTTGGCACGGACGGCTCACGGCGCGGTTGCGTGCACTCGGCGTGAAGCCGATGGCCGCGGATCAGCTCCTCGACCACGTCGATGCGTGCGCCTTGCAGAGCGCGCTCGATACGGATGACAGAGCGCCGCGAGGCACCAGTGCTGAACGGATGGAGCGCGTGCTGCAATCTGCCCGCGATGCCGGCGCGCCCCTGGTTGTACCGGGAACGTCGGCTGACCAGCACATCGCGATCGTTCCTGGCAGCAAGCCAACGGAGATCTGCCTCGCCGAGGTGGCGCTGGATTCTCGAGGCACGATGCCTTATGCCGCGTTTCTGGCGTACGAGGGCGTTGATGATGACGGCCGCCTCGGAGGCCAGGTTGTCTTCGCTCGTGACATGGGACCGCGGAATGAGCTGTTGCGCGAGCGATTCGGCGATCGCACCTGGTACCGCTACGTACCTGCCGCGCAGCGGCCGTCGAAAGATTTGGCGTTCGCGCCATACGAGCGACTGGGTCATCGCGAGAACTAGCCCGCCGAGCGCCTAGTGACCTGGCGGCAAAGGAAGCGAGTGTTCGGGCGCGCATTGAAAGTCCTCGAACAGCGTGTCTACGCTAAGGATGCATTCGGGGTAGAGAGACGTCCTCGCGTCGGAAGACCTGACAAAACCCCGACGTGTGGAATGTTTGTACGCTGAAGATTCGACTGGCGTCGCCGGCGGTGCCGGCGGCATATTGGGCCGCTCCTGAAGCCACCCTCCTTCCAGGTCCTCCCCAGCCAAATGCGGTTCCCTCTCCAACACCTCGCCGCCGGTGCGGCGCTCGTGCTCGGCGCGTTGTCGACGCCAGCGCAGCAGCCCGATGCTGGCAAAGGCAAGAAGCCCGATTTGCCATTGAGCGTCGGGCGTCATGTGAATTTCACGACGTCGAAGGGCTCGTGGATGTCGCTCGATGTGAGTCCCGACGGCAACACGATCGTGTTCGATCTGCTTGGCGATCTCTACACTCTGCCGATCACTGGTGGCACCGCAACTCGCCTAACGAGCGGGTTGCCGATGGACAACCAGCCGCGCTTCAGCCCAGATGGAAAGCGCATTGTGTTCGTCTCCGACCGCAGCGGCGGCGACAATCTCTGGACGATGTCGCTCGACAAGAAGGACGCCGCGCAGATCACCAAGGGGAACGACAATCTTTATGCCTCTCCGGAGTTCACTCCCGACGGGAAGTACATCGTCGCGGCGAAGTCCGGGGGATTGGGCGGCGCCGCGAAGCTCTGGATGTATCACGTCGATGGTGGCTCTGGCGCGGCACTCGTCCGCGAACCGGCGCAGCTCAAGGTCACCGGTCCCACGGTGAGCCATGACGGCCGCTATGTGTGGTATTCGCGGCGACAAGGCGATTGGCAATACAACGCGATCTTCCCACAGTATCAGCTCGCTGTGTACGATCGCGAGACCGGTACGAACACTACGATGTCGTCGCGCTACGGCTCGGCGTTCCGGCCGCAGCTCTCGCATGACGGCAAATGGCTCGTTTACGGTTCACGGTTCGAGACGAACACCGGTCTCCGAATCCGCAATGTTGCAAGTGGCGCGGAGGACTGGCTCGTCTATCCAATCCAGCGCGACGATCAGGAATCGCGATCGCCATTGGATGTGCTCCCTGGCTACGCCTTCACACCCGACGACAAAGCCGTGGTTCTGTCATATGGCGGCGAGATCTGGCGCGTACCGGTCGACAAGACGAAGCCGATAAAGATTCCGTTCACAGCCACCGTTTCGCTCGACGTGGGTCCGGAAGTGCGTTTCGCGTACAAGGTCGATGACGCCGCCGGCTTCACGGCGCACCAGATACGCGACGTCGCACCGTCGCCCGATGGCAAACGTCTCGCATTCGTATCACTGAATCGTGTGTACGTGCTCGACTTGCCTAACGGCACGCCGCGTCGCTTGACGACCCAGGACGTCGGCGAGTTTTACCCGGTTTGGTCGCCTGACGGCAAGTCCATCGCCTTCGCGACGTGGAACGACAAGACCGGTGGCCAGATCTTCAAGGCCGTGGTGGACGCCAAGGCCGGCGCGCCACAGCAGCTCACGAAAACCTCAGCGCTGTACACGCAGCTCGCCTGGGCGCCCGATGGCCGTCGTATCGTCGCGGTGAAAGCAGCCGCGCGCGACATGCAGGAAGCGTTAGGCTTTTTCGGCGGCGGCCTGGGCACACAGTTCGTCTGGGTGCCAGCCGCGGGCGGGGACATGGTGGTGATTGGCCCGAGTGGAAATCGCACGCATCCACATTTCACCGCGGACACGACGCGCATCTTCGCCTACAGCTTCAACGAAGGCCTCGTCTCGATGCGATGGGACGGCACCGACGTGAAGCCTCTACTCAAGGTGACAGGACCGCTCCCGCCGCTCGGCACACTCGATGACGATCATACGTCGAACGTCGACATGCCAATGCCAACGCATTACGAGCTCGAGGAAAACCCCCAGCCTCCGCCGGCATCGCTGATCATGATGGCGCCGCGCGGTGATCGCGCGCTCGCCGAGGTCGGCAATGACATCTATGTCGTAACGGTCCCCTATCTCGGCGGGCCGACTCCAACCGTTTCCGTAGCGAATCCCTCGAACGCGGCGTTCCCGGCGCGTCGACTCACGGACATCGGCGGTGAGTTCCCGACGTGGAGCGCCGACGGCAAGAACGTACACTGGGCGATCGGCAATGCGTTCGTCTCCTTTGATCTCGATCGAGCAAAGCAGGTGGACGACAGCATCGCGGCCGCGAAGAGAGCGAAAGGTGACAGCACGCCAACACCCGCCGCGAAGCCGGATACCACGAAGCCCGACTCGACGAAGAAAGCGCCCACTCCCACGGGCTACAAACCAGTGGAGAAGCGCATCGCGATTCCCGTGTCGCGCGATATGCCGCAAGGCGACGCCGTGCTACGCGGCGGTCGCGCCATCACGATGAAGGGGAAGGAAGTCGTCGAAGACGCCGATGTCGTCATTCACAATAATCGCATCGTCGCCGTCGGCAAGCGCGGCAGCGTGAGTGTCCCGAGCGGAGCGCAGGTCATCGACATAACGGGGAAGACGATTCTTCCGGGCTTTGTCGACACGCATTATCACCCGCAATGGCTCATTCCGAACGTGCACACGAGCCAGGTGTGGCAGTATCTCGCGCAGTTGGCGTACGGCGTAACGACGACACGCGATCCGCAAACAGCGACGACGGACGTTCTCACGTATGAGGACGAGGTCGAGGCGGGGCATATGGTTGGTCCCCGCATCTATTCCACGGGTCCTGGCGTCTTTTCGAGCGAGAATTTGAAGGACCTGGATCAAACGAGGAACGTGCTCAAGCGCTACGCGACCTACTACGATACGAAAACGCTCAAGATGTACATGACCGGCAACCGCCAGCAGCGACAGTGGGTGATCATGGCGGCGAAAGAGCTCGGCCTGATGCCGACCACCGAAGGCGGGCTGGATTTCAAGCTCAACATGACGCACGCCATCGATGGCTACGCGGGGATCGAGCACGCGTTGCCGATCGCGCCGCTATACGAGGACGTCGTGCAGCTGTTCACGCAAACGGGTGTCACGAACTCCCCAACGTTGATCGTGTCGTACGGCGGGCCGTTCGGTGAGAATTACTGGTACACTCACGAGAACGTGCATGGCGACGCGAAGCTTCGTCGCTTCACGCCCGAAGCGGAGCTGGACGCGAAGACACGGCGTCGCGGGACAGGGTCAGGTGGCAGCCCTGGACCTGGCGGCTGGTTCATGGACGAAGAGTACGCCTTCCCGCTCCACGCACAGTTTGCGAAGAAGGTGGTGGAGGCGGGCGGACGGATCGGCATCGGCAGCCATGGCCAGCTGCAAGGTCTCGGCTATCAATGGGAGTTGTGGATGATGGCGTCGGGCGGCATGTCGAATCACGACGTGCTGCGCGCCGCGACCATCCTCGGCGCCGAAGGCATCGGCATGAGCGGCGACCTCGGGTCGATCGAGGGTGGCAAGCTCGCTGACTTGGTGGTGCTCGATAAGAACCCGCTCGACGACATCAAGAACACGAACACCATTCGCTTCGTGATGAAGAACGGCCGCATGTACGACGGGAACAGCCTCGACGAGGTGTATCCGACCAAGCGCGCACTACAGCATTTCGTCTGGCAAGACGGGGCGCCGCAGGCGGTCACGGGTACGCCTTAGTGGCAGCTATCAGATAGAAGTCGAATAGCTATCAGGTAACAAGGAACGAACGTTTCGTTCCTTGCTGCCTGATAGCTGTGGACTGTTCCCTGATAGCGGATCTAGCTATGGACTTCTACCTGATAGCTCTAAAAAGACACTCCCACTGTAATTGGGAACATTCCCTGTGTTGTGCTCGAGAAGATGTTCCGGTAGCGGCCCTCGAAGTACACGGTGAAGCCGCTGAGCGGGAGATAGTACCCGAGGCCGGCATTGATGCCGAAGTTCCAATTCGTGTCGCCTTCGATGATTCCGCCCGTATCCTTCCACCCGAAGTAGCCGACGCCGCCGGTGAGATACAGGCCGCCGTTGGTCGTGGCCGTGCCGAGGTTGTAGAGGCCGTCGAGGGCGAAGCCGTAGATGCGATGCTTCAGGTCCGAGTTGTTGCTGAATGGCAGCTCGGTGAAGCTCCCCTCGACACGGAAGCCCAGGGGTGACAGAGGAGGATGCATGCCGAGTGTCGCGGCGATGGTATAGCCGGAGCCCGTGTAGTTCGACAGGTCGCTGACGGGAACGACGAGACCGGCGTTGGCGCCGATGGTGTAGCTCGTTGAGGACGAGTTCTGCGCGAGCGCCGGCGCGGCCATCAAAACGCCGAGGAGAATGGCGCCGCCAAGCAGGCGGAGCATCGCTCGCGAACGAGGGGGTCGATCGGGCATGTGACGAATCTCCGTGGTGATTGAGAGATTGAGCATCCACTCAACGAAAACATATGAAAACGAGGAGTGCGGACCTGCGGCGAGGTAGCTCGTCGCCAGGTTGCCGCACTCCTCGTTCGAATTTCGTGCCGCCGAGCTTGAAGTCGTTACTCTTCGCGGCCGTTGAGGGTGACACTCATCTGTCGGCGACGCCGCAGGATCTCGACGCGGACTGGCTGCCGGGAGTCGCGTGCGTCGCGGAGGCGGCTCGGAGTAACTGGCGCTCCGTCCACCGTGAGAATGACGTCGCCATTGCGAATTGGGGACCAGCTAGCGTCGGCTTGGAGCACGAGCATGCCGCGCTCACTACCATCGCCGAAGTAATCAGAAAGGTCCTCGCTCACCGCATTCAGGGAGAGACCGGGAACATCGTTGCCGCTGCTGGTGATCGCCCGGCGCGGTGCGGGACGATCCGAGCTGTCATCGAAGCCGCGACGCTGGTCGGTCTGCGCGGAACGGATTCGCCGCTGAATGGCACCAAGGTCGCGTGCGGCCTGGAGTAGCGAGTCCGCCAGGGGCGTGGAGCCTTCATCGTCAGCGAGCCGTCGGAGCTGCGACTGCAGATCCGTAATCGATTGCAGAGCGCCCGCAACCGTTGCCGGGCGCGCGGTTGGCTCACCCGCGGCCGCGACCGCGCTCGGCAACCGCAATGTCACGGGCGGTGTCGAAGGGGCGGGAGCAGCGGCAGCGACGTTAGGCGCGGCGCTGGCGTTACTCAACTGCACCGTGACGTTGCGGAACTTGCCGCCGCCAAAGACACGCAGTGTTGCTTGCTCGCCACCCTGCAGACCGCGCAGTGTGCGGGCGAGCCGGCGCATGATGGCGTCGGTGGCGCTCGTGCGACCGACGTCGACCGGATCGAGTCGTAAGCTCACACCGTCGATCTCGGCCAGGCGATTGCCCTCGTCGATGCCGGCGCGGTCACCGGGACCATCGCGCAGCACTTGAGTGATGAGGAGGCCGAGGGTGTCGCGGTCGGTACCCGAGGTACCGAGGGTGACACCGAGCAGGCCGCGTGAGTCGGGCGCGTCACTGTCGGGCGTGGTGGTCGTGCGCCGCGGGGTGCCTTGATCCGACGGAAAGCGGCGGAGCTGGGCCTGTGCGCCACTCGGGAGCATCATCAGCGCGAGCAGCGCCACGGGGGACAATGTTTTGTAGACTCTCATTGTTGCATCCTGTTGAACGATCAAACCGCCACCGGTTATTCGTCGCGCGTCCGCGCTCGCGGAGCGTGATCCGGCGAATCGAGCTCACCTTCGTCGCGTACGTCGTCCCGCCTAACGCTCGGCAGCGCTCGCCCTTCCGCGACGAGTCGTCGTGCCGTCACGAGATGGTCCGCGAACCACTCACCGCGCGGGCCTTCGCCGAGTACGTCATACCGCACCGCGCCGCCGCTCGCCGTCGCGTGTATCATGCGCTCGTGACCGGCATAGATAGCGACGTGATCGATGTGCAAGCCGTCGTTGCTGAAAAAGAGCAAGTCACCAGGACGCAGCGTTCCAACGCGCGTCGAGATTTCCTCGCCCAGTTCAGCAATCGCGTGCGACGTACGGGGTAGCGCGATTCCTTCCTTTGCAAAGACATACTGCAGGAAACCCGCCGCGTCAAAGCCTATGCTGGGATTGGTACTTCCAGACCGATAGGGCGTGTCGACGAATTCTTCCGCGCGGTCGAGAACTCGGGCAGTAATTCGCGACGCGGACTCCGCCGTCTCGAAACGATTCACTAGGGTTTCGTCGCTAGGCACATTGATCCCGGCCATCACATCTGGTGCCGATGCCGGCGATCCGCCGAAGCTGACGGAAAGGCCTACGCGATACTCCCAGTTGCGACTCGAGCCGATGTTGATCTCGCTCGTGTGAAGCGAGCGACGCGTGCGCGCCTCGCCAGTGATCCCGAGCCAGCCGATCAAATCATGATGGGCGCCGACGCCATAGCTCCACGTGGCGCGACTCGTATCGACGCCATTGGACGGACTCGAGCCTGCCCCACCGACCCCGAGGAAGCCATACGGCGAGAAGCCCAGCAGCAACGCCTTCATGTACGGCAACGTGCGGAACGGCGCGATGAGTAGATCCGCATCGACACTCCAGCCGCCGATACCTATGCCCCATCCGTTGTCATAGGAATTGTTCGCCGATTGATATCCGCGGCATTGATATCGATCGCAGCGGTAGTACTGCGGAGATGAGTTCTGCGAGTTGTTGTCACTGCCGCCATTGAAGTTCAGCGCTCCGCTTACGCGAAGGCCGAAGATTCCGCTATAGCCGGTAATGCCGAGCCCACCAAATATGGGATCGCTCGGCGAATCCTTGCGGGCGGCAAACGCGTCGAAAACCCCCGGGCCCTGTGCACGGAGCGACGTGAGACATGGAGTGATGGTGAGGACGGCACCTGCAACCAGGAGGAGCCGGCGAGTATGCGTCGGTGATCTCTTCATTTTTCAGCCTCAGCGTTTCTCGTGGGTCGCCAATGCCACTAGACACATAGACGCGGCCATACCCTTAGGTAACGGGCGTGAAAGACGGGTGGCTGTTAGCCCAATACCAGCAACTTGGTACCGGTTCGCATCTCTTGGAGTCACACTCGAAACTCCTACAAAGCAAGAACCGTGTCGCCTAACGAACTCCCCCGAGATCGTTCGTTTTGACGAACGACCGGCAGCGGTCCTACCTTGTGCGACATGACGATCGACCAAGCCGTCGAAACGGTCCAACTGACCTATCCGCAGGTTTACTTCGCGTGTCACACCCGGCACCAGCGGAAGCGATCCACCGAGCATGCACTCTCGGCACGTGACGCGTCAATTCTCGCGCACTGCAGCGATGCCACCCCAATCGTCCCCGCCATCCTGGCGCGGCACCTTTCCGTTGCGCCTTCGACGCTCTCGGAGGCGGTGAAGAAGCTCACGCAAACCGGATATCTACGGCGCGTTGCGGCGGTGGGCGGCGATGGCCGGCGCTCCGGCATCCTGCTGACGGCAAAGGGACTGCGGGCGGTCCGCGACACCTCGGTGCTCGAATCGGCGCGATTGACGTCCGTTCTGAGAGATACCACGCCCGAGGATCGCGCGGTAATCGTCGCCGGGTTCTCCAAGCTCGCCGCGGCGTGCCGGCGCTTCAGCGAACGTGCGGCGTCCACCCGAGAGGCCGGGAGCGTGTCATAATGCGTTACGCTTTGTTGGTGATTGCGGTGATCGCCGGATTCGTCGCGATCGTCGCCGTTATCGGTTGGAGCCTACCGGTCCGTCACCGCGCGTCAATGGCGCGAACGTATCGGGCGAGTCCCGCGGCTCTGTACTCGTTGATCACGGACGCTGGCTCATTTCCGAGCTGGCGCAGCGACGTAAAGCATGTCGACGTTCTGCCCTCCGAGAATGGGCACGCACGGTGGGCCGAGACCACGAAGAATGGACCTCCCATCACTTATCGCGTCGAGCAATCGAGGCCGAACCAGCTTCTCGTGACACGCATCGCGAATACGGATCTGCCTTTTGGGGGCGCGTGGACGTACGAGATCGTGCCGGCCGGCGCGGAGGAGACGACGCTGCGCCTTACTGAGGACGGCGAGGTGTACAACCCCGTCTTTCGGTTCGTGTCCCGCTTCGTGATGGGCCACGATGCAACGATGAAGCAGTACCTCGCGGCGGTGGGAACGCGCTTCGCCGACGGTGGCCCGAACGTGTCCGGCCGCTAGTGACCCATCTTTTGAATCGTCTTGCCGGTGAAGTTTTCCGTGGAGACGTCTTTCCCCGCGCCTAACGATTGGACATAGGCCACCAGCCGCCAGATTTGATCGTCGGGGATGCGGCCGCCCCACGCCGGCATCCCCTCTGGGCGGCCCTCGTAGATGGACTGGAAGACTTCACCTGCTGTCCCGCCGAAGTGCCAACGGCCGTCTGCGAGACTTGGCCCCATCGCGCCCGATCCATCGGCGCCGTGACAATCCATGCAATTGTAGGAGACGAAAAGCGCGCCGCCTTCCTTGGCCTTTGCCTGATCGCCTTGAAAGGGATTCGTGAGTTGGGTGAAACCGCCGCGGAGCGAAATCCCAGGCTGGATGTGCTCGGAATGCTGGATGAACGTGGGCTGTTGGCCCGTGGGCTGAGGGCTCTGGGCTTGTTGTCCTGCTGCTCGCCTAACGATATCCGGCTCCCGCGCCTCGGCGGCATCGCTTCGTCCAACACAGGCACTCATCGATGCCACAAGGACTATGACGAAGAATGTTCTTTCGAGCTTCATAACGAGTCTCCGGCAGGGAAAACAGCAGATCCTTCGTCGCTCCGCTCCTCAGGATGACGACCCTCGTCATAATGCAAAGACGAACAGCATGCCGCCCCACGACGTGTACTTCGCCAGATCGGGGAGTGTCGTGCCGCGCTCGCGGACATCGAAGGGCAAGTTCGCGGCGACGTCCCCGGCGATGAGCAAACCCATATCGCCACCAATCCCCGAGTACACCGCGATGTACTGCTTGCCGTCGGGCGCCGTATAGGTGATCGGATTGCCGACGATGCCCGATCCGACCTTGAATTGCCAGAGCACCTCGCCGGTGCGCGCGTTCGCCGCCTTGAACCAGCCATCCAGCGTGCCGTAGAACACGACATTACCCGCCGTGACCAGCGCGCCGCTCCACACCGGAAAGGGCTCGCGAATACCCCAGACCTTGCGCCCATTGGCCGCGTCCCACGCGATGAACTCGCCCTTGTAATCTCCCGGACCACCGGTCTCCGGCGCGTTAGCGCCGATATAGGGAGTGCCTGCGATGTAGCTCACCGGACGGCTCTCGAAGTCCATGCACAGATTGTTCGTCGGGACGTAGAACAGCCCAGTCTGTGGCGAGAACGCCGCCGGCTGCTGATTCTTTCCGCCCTCCAGCGATGGGCAGATGTTCTTCACGAGCTTTCCTTGTTTGGTCGCTTTGCTCGTGTCGATCTCCGGCCGCCCGGTTTGCAAGTTGATGTACTTCGCCCAGTTCATCGGAACGAATGGCTGCGCGAGCAACACCTCGCCCGTCCCACGGTCGAGCGTATACGCAAAGCCGTTCCGATCGAAGTGCACAAGAGCTTTTCGTACCTGGCCCTTCACCGGCATGTCGACAAGGATGTTCTCGTTGACGGCGTCGAAATCCCAATAGTCGTGCGGGGTGACTTGGAACGCCCAGACGAGCTCCCCGGTGTCAGCATCCCGAGCGAGTATCGCGCAGGTCCACTTATTGTCGCCCGGCCGCATGTCTTGATTCCAAGGCCCGGGGTTCGAGGTGCCGTGATAAACGAGATTGAGGGCGGGGTCGTACGAGAGCCAGCCCCACACGGCGCCCCCACCGATCTTCCACGCGTCGCCGGGCCAGCTCGTTAGGCCGAGGTCTTTGCCACGTTCCGTGGCGTAAAAGGGCTTGAACCGGGCGCCGATTTTTACGTCGGCGTCGGAGCCCGTGTTGTACGCGCGCCAGAGCTCGCGGCCCGTCGCTAGATCGAGTGCCGCGATCCACCCGCGCACGCCCATCTCGCCACCGCTCGATCCAACGATGACGCGATTCTTCACGATGATCGGCGCCATCGTGATCGTCTCGCCACGATTGAGATCGGCCATCTGCACACGCCAGAGCTGCTTCCCACTCTCCGCGTCGACGGCGACGGTATGCCCGTCGAGCAAGTTATAAACGATCTTTCCTTCGGCGTACGCGGCACCACGATTCACAACGTCGCAGCAAGCCGTACCCACTGCCGCCTGCGCATTCTCTGGCCGGTACTTCCACTTCAGTGGGTAGCCGGGCTGGGTGAGGTCGATGGCATAGGCGACGTTGGGGTAGGGCGTCACCAGATACATCGTCTTGTTCACAACCAGCGGCTGTCCTTCGTGGCCCCGCAGCACGCCAGTCGAGAAGGTCCAAGCGGCTTTGAGGCTCTTCACGTTCGCCGAGGTGATCTGCGCGAGTGTGCTGTACCGGCTGCTCGCGTAATCGTGGGCCGGCATGGTCCATTCGCCTTCGGCGCCCGGCGGATTCGGCGTGCCGATGCGCGCGTCGGCGACAATCGGCGCGCCACCTGCATTCCGCACGGCGCTGCTGTCGCCATTCGAGCCAACTTGCTTGCAACCAATGAGTGCAACCGAGAGAACGACGAATTGCGAGATCCGCATCGCGGCTCTGGGTGAGGGTTCGTTAGAGAACCTAATCACGCAAGAGCTATTCTCCGGACTCGTCCGCTCGATTCACCCGTTGCTTGTATTGTCGCTTGAACTCCTCGAAGACCTCGTCGGCGAAGAGCTCATCCGAGATGTGCGCAATTTCCTCGGCCTCTTTCCACGCTTCCGCCAGCGACGCGAGCTCCCCCTCGAGAGCACGGCGCTCGATGTCTTCGTTCGAGGCCATCTCGAGTGCTAGCCGGTCGACGGACGGCAGTCGAAAGAGCGGCGTGGTCTCCTCGCTTCCGGTGCCGCCCCGTCCCCAGAACGAGCGATTTGCCAACTGCAGGGCGATCCTTTCCGCAAAGCTGGATCCCGCAGGCTCGATCAGCCCTTCGTCGGGCGCGTCGGGGATGCGACCCCAATGGGTACGCATGGCCAGCGACGCGACACGCGAGAAGTAACCCTCGCGATCGCCCGCCTCGTCGAGCTTCGCAATCGCATGATGTACTTCCGCGTTGCTCGCCACGCCAAAGTTGAGGGAGGCGAGCATTTTTCCGGCGGTGCGAAGACCGGCGCCTTCGGCAAGCCGCCCAATACCTCCGTCGTGACGCACGACGAGGCGCCATGGCGCGTCGCGATCCGGACGAATCAGTTCGGCGGCGCCGAGGTGTGCATAACGAATGACGATAGGCGATCCACTGTCGTCCGTGGTGCGCGCGAGCACCGCGTCACCCCGGCGAAAGGTTCGCAATCGCAGCATGGCCTCGTCGCTGAGACCAACCGTCGTCGCATACCCAGCCAGCGCCGCGGCGGCGCGCCGAGCGATCCAACGCGGCAGTCCTGCGCCACGTCTAACGAGCGTATGCGTATTTGCGTGGCGTTTGCCATTCGTGGCGACATGCTGCTCGATGCGAGCGCCGTAGCGCCACGATGCGATCTCAGGGAGCAATGCGGGCCCGATCCGAACGAGCTCGAGATGTTCGCCGATGCGGGCGAGGCCGATGTTGTCTGTCGAATAGCGAAGTCGCGTTCCGCGGAACAGACGCTCGCATTCATCAATAGCCTCCCAGCGCTCCTCGAGCGGCGAGAGGTTCCATCGTCCACATCGCGTGCAAACGGCCCACAGCCGCCCGCGCGCAAGATCGAATGCAAGCCGATGCCCGACCGGGAATGCGGGGATCTGGTCGTTGGTCCCGAGTGAGCTGTTGCAGAAAAGACAGGTGGAGTACATCGCCCGGAATACTGCAACACGATCGAAGCGATGCAACTGCGGTTCGTCCCATTCTCGGACACTGGGAGAGACCGATCGATGTCGTTTACAAAGTGTTCATTGCTCCATGCGTGTGGAGCTTTATGCCGCATACGTCGGAACCGCGCCGTTTCAGCGCGGTTTGCAGCCGTTTCGCAGTTCTAGTCAGTTGATGTTGACCCTGCGAGGAGCTTTCGGCGGTACCAGACGCCGGAGGGTGGTGTAGTTCAGGGGACGATGAGCGCCTTGATCGCTGCCCGTGATTCCACCGCGGCGAGCGCGTGCGACGCCTGATCCAGCCCATACCTCCCACTCACCATATCGCGCCAAGGAATCCGGCCCCCGAAGCGGGACGCGAGTTGTACGGCGCGATGGAAGTGATGGTACTGCGAGCCCCAGCAGCCGTGGATTTCGACGTGCTTTCGATTGATTTGCCAATGCGGGTGGATCTCCACCGGGCCGTTATCGGTGTAGTGCCCGCAGATCACGACGCGTCCGCCATCGCGGACCATGTCCAGCGCATCGGAGACGGCGTCGGGGCTACCGCTCGCCTCGATGACGACGTCCGCGCCGCGGCCGCGCGTTGCCCCGCGCACCTGGGCAATACGCTCCTCACTCGTTAGGTCGATGCCGAGTGCGTGCGTCGCGCCCATGCGACGGGCGAAGGCGAGACGATCGTCCGGCGCACCAATGGCGATCACCTCGCTTGCGCCGGACAGCGCCGCGAGAGCGACGATCGATTGGCCCACCGGACCGACCCCGAGCACGGCAACGGACTCGGCGAGCCTAACGTGGGCCATATCGATGGCGTGGAGTGCCGTGACGAGACCGCAGCCGCCGCCGATGAAGGTTTCCGGCGCAAGGTCGTTAGGCAGCCGGATCATCTTGACGCCGGGCTTCATCCAGATCGCCTGCGCCCAACCGCCTAACAAGCCGTCGTTGGCGCTGTACGTGATGCCATAAACACGTCGTTGCGCGCAGCGGGTCGGCTGTTGCGCCACGAGACAGTGATAGCAGGCGCCACACGTCTCGTGGACGTCGAGAAAGGTGACGACGTCGCCTTCGCGAATGCGCTCGCCCTCCACGTCACGAAGGGCGCCGCGCATGTCGGCAACGGCACCGACGGAGACGTGCCCAGGAATGATCGGAAAGGGTACGTCGAGGCGGCCGTGATGCAGGTGGACGTCCGTGCCGCAGACTTCCGAGTACATCGTGTGCAGCAACGCCGCACCGGGCTCGAGATCAGGAGCAGGAAGCTCCCGGATCTCGAGCGGGCGGTTGGCGCCGGGCATCACGCACGCGGCGTAGCTCATCCTGGGCCGGCGACTGCATGACGCGTGGTGCGTGAATGCCTCTCACGCGGCACGCGCCACACACCACGCAACACTATCGAGATGATACGGACTTCGGCGTGCCCAACGTGTACTTGTTGATCCAATCGAACTCGCGACGGACCTTGTCCATCTGGTGGTAGAACTCACTAAACCCGTGCCCCTCGCGCGGGTAGAACACCAACTGCACCGTCTTGCCGCGGTCCTTGAGAGCGCGGAAATACTCCATGGGCTGGCCGATCGGTACCCGCTGATCGTTGCCGCCGTGCAGGATGAGGAGCGGCGTCGTCACGTTGTCCACGAAAGTGATCGCCGATCGCTGGCGGTAGAACTCCGTCGTCTCCTTGTTCGGCACGCCCTTGAAGAACGACGCGATGTACCCTGGGATATCTGTCGTCCCATACATGCTCACGAGATCAGTGAGGCCCGCGCCTTCCATCGCTGCCTTGAACTTGCTCGTCTGCGATACCACCCACGATGTCATGTAGCCGCCGTAGCTCCAGCCCGAGACGGCGAGCTTGTCGTTGTCGGCGATGCCGCGCGCGACCATTGCGTCCGCGCCGCTGATGATGTCGCGATAGTCACCACCACCCCAATCTGGGATGTTGCCGCGCATCCACTTCTCGCCATAGCCGGTCGAGCCACGTGGGTTCGGGTACAGCACGGCCCAACCCTGTCCCGCCCAGAACTGACCCGGTGAGCCCCAGTTCGCCTTGAAGCCGATGTTGTGCGCGCCTGTCGGCCCCCCGTGGATCTCGACGAGCAACGGATACCGCTGACCGGACCGATACCCAACGGGCTTTAGCAGCACGCCCTCGACTTCCTGCCCGTCCGGACTCTTCCAGGTCACGACTTCGCTCTCACCCAACGCGATGTTTGCCAGCTGCGGATTGGCGTCCGTGAGCTTCTTCGGCGACGAAAAGGCCGCATCGGACGAGTAGACGTCGCCCGGCGACATCGGCGTGTCGATCAGCATCGCCGTTCGCATACCGTTCTTGTCGAACGACAATCCACGGACGATCTGCTTCTGCGTGAGCTGGGCGTACTTCCCGCTCGCGACATCGAAGCGGAAGACGCTCGAGTACACGCGATCGCCAGCTGTGAAGTACAGCGACTTGCCGTCGGCGCTCCACTTCACGGCGCCCGGCGAGTTGTCGAAGCCGGCGCTGACATCGCGCCCACTCTTCGCGGCGACATCGTAGAGCACGAGGTGTGAGTCGAGGATCTCGCGCCAAGGCATGCTGTCCGGCACCATCGGATGCGTCTGCCGGAGAGTCACCAACGCCAAGGTGCGGCCATCGGGCGACCACACCGGCGTGTTCTGCACGTCCGTCTCCGAATTGATGCGCTCGGCCGCGCCCGTGGTCGCATCCACGATGAAGGCGTTTCGTCGCTCGTCGCGGAGAAGCGTCGAGGGTGTCGTGACATAGGCGATCCGCTTGCCGTCGGGCGACCAATCGGGCGCGCCACGAACGGTGAATTGGCTGGTGTGAACGAGCTCGGTCGCTTTCTTGGTTCCCAGATCGATGACCCAGGCATGCGAGAGACGGAAATCGCCTTCGTAAACCTGGGCGTCGTCGCGCCGCTTGCGCGCGGCCTCGGTCGTTTTCGGGAGCGAATCCGTGCTCAGGAAAGCGATGCGTCTGCCATCAGGCGACCAGCTGAAGCCCGTGACACCCTCCTTCACGTCCGTGAGCTTTTCGGCCTCACCGCCTTCCAGATGCAGGACGTAGATCTCGGGACGCGGCTGCTCTTCGCCGGCGGCGGCGCCACGCGCGGACAGAAAGGCAATCGAGGAACCGTCGGGCGACCATTGGGGCTGGGATTCGCCGCGTTCGCTGAACGTGATCTGCCGGGCGGGACGCGAGCCATCGCTCGGAACGAGCCAAAGGTGCGATCGCACCTCGTGCTTGTCGCCGAGCGCCGTGTCCCCTTTCGCCGGGTTGGCCGCAGGGTGCTCCCAGGCGCTCACGGTATAGGCGATCATCGCGCCGTTAGGCGAGATCGCGACACCGCCCACGTTCTTCAGCGCCATCATATCGTCGATGGTCATCGGCCGCTTCGGCGATTGCGCGCCAGCGAAACCGGCGAGCGAAGCGATCGCGAGGCCGATCGCGAAGGTCCTCCGAGCTCGTAACATCATTCTCTCCTTGTCGATCATGGAATTCGGTACAGCTGATACGCGAAGGGTGGTTGGATCGCTGCTTCGCTCCTGTCGTTGGACCCGAGCGCGAGAAGGAAGGTAGGGGTCGTTCTCGTGCCCTGAAGGTGTCTCGCGGGCGTGGCACAATACGGCGGGTGACAGCACCGCCGCTAGGGTCATTTTCAGCCTGTTGACCACGTTTGGCGCAAGACTCGCGGCACAAACTTGCCCGCCTCAACACTCGTCTACGACGCTCCGTAACAGTATCGTCTCCAACACTCCATTTCTTCGTCCCACCCTTGGGAGTGCGTATGCATCGTCTCCGCTTCGTTCCCCTCCTCGCCGGTGTCGCGCTCACGAGCGCCGCGATGTCCGCCGAGGCACAGACGCTTGATTCTCTCACATTGGCCGGCTTCCGATGGCGCACGGTGGGCCCGGCAAACTTCGAAGGACGTGTCGCCGACATCGCCGGCATCCCAAGCCCATCGAAGACGTTCTTCGTCGCTGCGGCTGGCGGCGGCATTTGGAAGACCACGAACTCGGGCACGACCTTTCGGCCGGTCTTCGACAATTACCCCGTTGTCTCGATGGGTGCGCTGGCCATTGCCCCGTCAGACACCATGCAAGTGTGGGCCGGCACCGGCGAACAGAACTCGCGAAACACCATTGAGCCTGGCGGCGGCATCTACAAGTCCACCGACGGCGGTCTCACCTGGAAGTTGATGGGCCTCGAAAAGACGCAGCACATCGGCCGCATCGCCGTGAACCCCACCAATCCCAACATCGTCTACGTCGCCGCATTGGGCGCGGCGTGGAAGTCGAACCCGGAGCGCGGGGTCTACAAGACCGAAGACGGTGGCGCGACGTGGAAGCTCGTGAAGTTCATCAATGACAAGACCGGCTTCATCGACATCGGCATCGATCCGAAGAACCCCAATGTCATCTGGGCTTCGGCGTATCAACGCGTGCGAGGCCCCTATTTCCTAACATCCGGAGGGCCGGGATCTGGTCTCTGGAAGTCGACGGACGCTGGGAACACATGGACGGAGATCAAGGGCGGCGGCTTCCCCGATACGCAGAAGGGGCGCATCAGCTTCTCGATCTTTCCGCAGAACACGGACATCGTCTATGCCATGGTCGAGGCCGACTCGATCCGCGGACAGAAGCCGGCGGCGGGCGCCAAGAAGCAGAAGCTCGCGAACGGACTCTATCGCACGAAGGATGGCGGCAAGACGTGGGAGAAGATGAATGACAACGACACGCGACCCTTCTATTACTCCCAGGTGCGTGTCGACCCGCGGAACTCGGAGCACGTGTGGTTCTCCTCGACGCCCGTGCTGGTGTCGAGCGACGGCGGCAAGACCGCGCGCACCGCGACCCAGGGAATTCACGTCGATCATCACGCGATGTGGATCGATCCGAATGATCCCGATCACTTTATCGTCGGCGACGACGGCGGCATCTCGATCACGTATGATGGCGGGGGCAATTACGACTTCCCAGCGAATCTCCCCATCGGCCAGTTCTACGATGTCAGCTACGATTTCGAGGTCCCATACAACATCTGTGGCGGCGCGCAGGATAACGGCGCATGGTGTGGACCGAGTCGCCGAAAGAATGGTCCGGTCACGAACGCATACTGGTTCACGATCTCGGGCGGCGACGGTTTCTATACTGCTCAACACCCGAGCGAGCCCTGGGTCGTTTGGGGAGAGTCGCAGGGCGGCAACGTATCGCGCCTGAATCTCCGTACTGGTGAGCGCAGCTCTCTCGTGAAGCCGTCGTGGCGTCCGCGCTACTCGACGCTCGAGGATTCGATTCTCATCACGCGCGGCGATACCAACTCGCCGGCGACGAAGGAAGCCTCCACCCGCGTCGCCGAGTATCGCGCGCGTCAAAAGGCCGACTCGGCCGAGCTCGACCTCCGCTTCAATTGGGAGACGCCATACTTCCTCTCGCCGCACAACGCGGACGTGTTCTACATGGGCGGCAATCGCGTGCTGAAGTCCACGCAGCGCGGTGAGAACCTGTATCCGATCTCGCCCGATCTCTCGAAGAGAAATCTCGGCAAGATCGACACGAGCATGAACAAGACAGGCGGCATCACGCTGGACGCGACGGGCGCCGAGACCTACGGCACCGTGGTGTCGCTGGCGGAGTCTTACGTGCGGCCGGGCTTCCTGTACGCCGGCACGGATGACGGGAATGTCTGGACGACACGCAACGACGGCTCGACGTGGGAGCAGGTTCCGGCGGCGAAATTCCCAGGCCTTCCCACCGGTGATGTGTACGTGAGCCGTATCGAGCCGTCGCACTTCGATACGACGACGTTCTACATCACCTTCGACAACCACCGGTGGAACGATTTCACGCCGTACCTTTACGTGACGAACGACGCTGGCCGAACATTCCGCTCACTCGCGGGTGGCTTGCCTCACGAGAGCAACGCGGACTTCGTGCACGTCATTCGTGAGGATCCGTATAACCGCGACCTGCTGTACGTCGGCACGTCCCGGTCGGCTTATGTGTCCATTGACCGTGGCACGACCTGGCACCGCTTTAGTGCCGCCCTTCCCACCGTTCCGGTCTATGATCTCAAAATTCACCCGCGCGACCGTGAGCTGATCGCGGCCACGCACGGGAGAGGCTTCTGGATCGTCGACGTCGCTCCGCTGGAGCAGCTGGCCGGTGACTCCGGGAAGAAAGTGCTCGCGGACAACGGCTATCTCTTCGCGCCGAAGACTGCCTTCGAGTACGGACAGGGTCCCGCGATGGGTGCGTCGTCCAACGGCGAAGGCCAGAAGTTTTTCAACGCGCCGAGTCCCGCGTACGGTGCGGAGATCGTGTATCGCATCGCCGGTGGCGCGGGTGCGGCGGCCGCGCAAGCGGGCAACGCGAGCGACGCCAATGGCGCGGCGCCTAGTGGTGGTCGTGGTGGTCGCGCTCCACGCGAACAGGCGCGCATCGTCATCACCGATGCCCGCGGCGACACCGTGCGCACGCTGAATGGCCCGGCTGCACCAGGGCTGCATCGTGTCACATGGGACTTCCGGGGCAAAGCCACACCCCGTGCCCCGCTCACGATCTCGCAGCGGCGCGACAGCATCATTCAGGCGAACCGCATGAACTTTGTCTTCGATTCGCTGGAGAAGGCAGGGACGATGACCAAAACGCAGCTCGATCGCATTCGGGGCATGATCGCGAGCGGGAATCCGGGCTTCGGTCGCGGTGGCGGCGGTGGTCGCGGGGGCCCTGGCGGAGGGTGGCAGGCGCGGCCCGGCGAAGGGGCCGTAATTGGCGCTCGCGGCGGTGCGGCGCAAGGCGGCGAGGGTGCGCAGCCCGGTGGCGAGGAGAACATTCAGGATATGCTCAACGTGTTTCCTGGCGGCACGCAGGAGTTTCAGGACTTGCTGCGTCCACCCAGCCAGCGCGGCGGGCGTGGTGGCGGAGGTGGCGGCTTCGGTAACCTCTTCGGCTTCGGCGGTGGTCGCGGTGGTCAGGCTCCCGTCGTGAACACCGGTGATTATCTCGTGACGCTCCAAGTGGGCGGACGCACCTACAAGCAGGTGCTACGCGTCGAGCGAATGAGCGGCGGTGAGGATACCGGCTTCAACTTCGGATCGGATGACGACGATCGGGATCCGATAAGGAAGTGAGTGCTGGCTGTTAGGTGCTGGGTGCTGGGTGAACACCTAGCACCTAGCACCTAGCACCAAGCACTAGCACCGAACACCCACCACCCCAAGCCTCACCACTTGATCCCACCCACATCCCTGAGCGCATCCTCGCACTCCGCCAGACACGGGCGAAGCGTTTCGAGAGTGTGATCGCCCATGTGGCCGATGCGGATGGTCGTGTCTTTCAGCTTGCCATAGCCCGTGCCGATCACGAAGCCGCGACGCGCGACGGCATTCACGACGTCGGCGCTTTTGAGGCCCGCCGGAAGCGTTATCGTGGTGACGGTCGGCGAGCGCGCTTCTTCCGGCGCAAGGATGCCGATCTCGAGATCGACGCGCGTCACGGCGCGCTTGAGCCATGCGGCCGTGGCGTCGCGCATCTGCGCGTGGCGCTCCCAGCGGCGCTCGATCCCCTCGCGAAGGATGTCGGACAGCTGGGCTTCCAGCGCGTAGAACAGTGAGAGTGCCGGCGTCGCCGGTGTTTGGTTCTTCGCGGCGAACTCCTCGAATTCCACGACGTCGAAGTAGAGTCCGCGATCGGACACACTGCGCGCGCGCCTAACGAATTCCGTAGACGCGACGCCGAAGGCGAGGCCAGGCGGCAGGGCCAGCGCCTTCTGCGACCCGGTGAGCACGAAGTCGAGTCCCCACTCGTCGAAGCGAAGCTCGGCGCCGGCAACGCCCGTCACGCTGTCCACGATGCACAGCGCGCCATGACGATGGGCGATCTCGGTCACGGCGCGAACGTCGGTCAACGCGCCCGTCGAGGTCTCGGAATGAACTACGGTAACCGCTGCATAACGACGCGCGGCGAGCCGGCCATTGACCTCCTCGAGGTCGAAGGTTTGGCCCCACGGCACGTCGATGACGTCGACCTCGCGTGCGCACGCGCTGGAGATCTTGGCAAAGCGACTGGAGAACGCCCCGTTGACGAGCGCGAGGATCGGCCCGGCCGGCGCGTTGCGCACGGCGCCTTCCATCAGCCCGCTCGCCGATGACGTGCTGATGTACACAGGGCGCGCGGTGAGGAAAACGTCGCGCAATCCGGCTTCGAGGCGCGCGAAGATCTCCTCGAAGGCCTTTCCGCGGTGCGCAATCATCGGGCGCGTCATCGCGGCGAGGATCTCCGGACGAACTTCCGTGGGTCCGGGAAGAAAGAACGAGCCGAAGGGGGGTGAGGAGATGGTGCGAGTGGCTAAAGGCGGTGGTGGTTCGACTACGAGACAAGCTAGCGGCGCGAGGCGGCGACTCTAACCCCTCGCCCCCAGCACGGTGTGCGCGAGCACGGAAAAGCTCGAGATTTCGAGCGATGCCAACGCCGCGACGCTGGCTCGGCGCGCGAATCCGGTGTACACCGCAAAAGTGTCGACCGTGCCCGCGAGCTTCGCGTCCGTCATGCCATCCCCAACCGCGAGGACGGCACGCGGCAAACGACCCGACGCAATCAGGCGACCCACCAACTCGGGCTTGCCAAGCTGGTTGGTGAGCGGCGATGACACGTCGAAGCTGGCGTAGCTGCCACGATGATCGAAATGCAGCGAGACGGCATGCAGATCCTCGTCGGCAAAGCCGAGTCCACGCGCGACTGGTAAAATCGCCTCCCTGATACCACCGCTCACTAGGGCCAGCCGCACGCCGGCGCTCCGCATCGCGGCGATCGATTCCGCCGCGCCGGGCGCAACCGATTGCTCATAGGCCGCGGCGAGCGCCTCGATGTCATCCCGCGTGGGCTGGATCATCGTTAGGCGATGGCCATAGACTGATTCGAGCGGAATTTCGCCCTTCATCGCCTGATCGGTGAGCGCCAGAATCTCAACACTGATCTCGGGCCCGCGCCGTTCGGCGAGGAAGTCGATGCCCTCCACACCACAGAGCGTGGAGTCCACGTCGATGACCACGGACGCGAACGCGGTCACGCGCCTAACGTCAAAAGAGGTTGCCAGGCGCGAGCAGCCCCGCCGGATCGAGCTGCGCCTTGATGGCACCCATCACGGCCAGCTGCAGTGGTGTGAGCTGGAGCGAGAGCCAACGGCGCTTCAGCTTACCGATGCCATGTTCTGCCGCGACGGTACCGCCGAGCGCCACGACGTGGCGCAGTGTCGACTCGACGACCTGCTCGATGCGCGCCAGCTCGGTGGCATCGTTTGCGATGAAGTTCTGATGAGGGTGGCCGCTGCCGGCGTGCCCATAGATCACCGGCTGCTCCACGCTTGCGTCGGCCGCGAGTCGACGTGCCTCCTGAATCGCTTCCTTCAAGCGGCGATACGGCACCGCCCAGTCGGTCGATACCTTGCGACCGCCGGACAGACGGCGGCGAGCGCCGCGCTCATTCATCGTCGCGGGAACGGCATGACGCAGTCGCCGAGCGTCCCTGAGCGCCGCTTCGCCGTCATATACGATAATGTCGTCCTCGGCCGCGCCGCAGCGCATAGCGATCGAGAGCCACCGATCGAGAGGGACCTCGGTGCCGGCAGCCGCAACTTGCTCGGTGTATACCAGCGCCCGCGCACCAACTGCCCAACCCGACGCGCCCTCGGCCGTGCGCGCCACGCCGAGCGCGAGCTCGTCGAAGAACTCCAAACATCGCGGTGACACCTCCAACGACGTTCGTGCGGCGACAACGAAGTCGAGTGCGTCATTTTCATCGGCGAATGGGATGGCCAGGCCCGTCACAGTAGGCGGTATGGGCAGTAACGTCAGCTCGGCTTCGAGGATGACGCCAAGCGTTCCCTCGCTCCCGATGAACCAGTCGACCGGCTCATGCACCGCAGCATAACCAACGGTGTTCTTCTCGAGATGCGTCCGCCGCAGCTCGTGCACGCTGCCGTCGGCGAGCGCGACGCGCAGTGCGGCGATGTGCGGGCGTGTCGCGCCATAAAGCAGACTGCGCGCGCCGGAGGCGTTGCAGGCGATCGCGCCGCCAACGGTAACGTCGTCTTCACTGGTCGGATCGGGCGCGAAGAGCAGGCCTTGCGTGGCGAGTCGCCGCTTGAGATCACCGAGCAGCGCGCCAGCCTGCACACGCACCGTTAGGCGGTCACGGTCGACTGGGCCAATCTCTGTCAGGCCGCGCAGTGAGAGGAGAACGCCGCGCTCCGTGATCGAGGCGGCCGTGGTGCTCGTCTGACCGCCGGCAGGCGTGACGCACACGTTGTCCGCGCGTGATTCCCGGAGCAGCTGCACGACGTCCGCCTCGCTCGTTGGCCGCGCAACCGCTTCGGGAACCATCTCCAATCCAGACGCGTCGCGTGCAAACGACCGCCGAACGTCCGCGTCCTCCGACACAGTGGGGCTGGCGAAGGCCGTCACGCCGTCAGACCCGCGCGCTCATCGTGTCGAACCGAACGACCGTCGCCGTCATCACGTCGGGCAGCTCGAGAAGCCGCCGGCGAATGTCTTGCCCCGCGGCGCCGTCCACGGAGATTGCCGCCAGCGCCTCGCCGCCCTGCGCGAGACGAGCCTGGTGGTACTCGGCGATGTTGACCCCTGCGTCGCCGAGCAACGTGCCGACGCGACCGATGACGCCGGGGACGTCATTGTTGGTGAGGACAATGAGCGTCTGGCGCGGCGTGACGTCCACATGAAAGCTGCCGATTCGCGTTAGGCGCGGCGCGGCGTCGGGCGACGCACTGCCGGCGACCGCCAGCTCCTGCATTCCGCCCGAGAGGGCGACCTCGATCGCGAACGGTGCCGCCAGTTGCGATTCGGAGACCGAGAGCTCCAGCCCGCGCCCTTCGGCGAGCGTTCTCGCGTTGATGAGGTTCAAGCGGTCAGTCTCGACTACTCCCTCGAGCACGCCGATCGCCGCGGCCGAGAGCAGGAGATCACCCGCGTCCACGAGTGCGCTCCCACAACGAACCGACAGACGGCGCACGGCACGAAGCCCTTGGTCGGCAAGAATGGCGCGCGTGACGCTCGCCGCGCGTTGCGCGACGAGCATGGCCGGCTGCACTTCACGCCAACGGCCGTCGCCTAACGACACAGACGCGATGTTGATCGACCGCGAGAGCTCGCCGTGGATGAGCGCATCGCGCACCGCTCGGCACACATCGACCGCGACGTTGCGTTGCGCTTCGGCGGTGGACGCGCCGATGTGCGGCGTGAGCACGACGTTAGGCGCCTGACGAATGGGATGATCGGGAGCCAGTGGCTCGCTCTGGTACACGTCGAGCACCGCCCCGCGCAGATGACCGCTATCGAGCGCGGCCATCAATGCCTGGTCATCCACGATACCGCCGCGCGCAAGATTCGCGACGATTCCGCCCGGGCGCATCAGCGCGATCTCGCGACGGGAGATGAGCCCTTTCGTCTCGTCGTTGAGAGGAGTGTGCACGGTGATGATGTCGGCCTCCTCGAGCAGCGCGTCGATCGTTGCATGCCGACGAACGCGCAATGCCCGAAAGCGCTCGTCAGAGATGTATGGATCGAAGCCAGCCACTTCCATGCAGAAGGATTGTGCGCGCGCCGCGATCTCGCCTCCAATGCGTCCGACGCCGATGATTCCGAGCGTTCGACCTTTGAGCTCGCTGCCCAACAGCTGCGAGCGGTCCCACTTGCCGTCGCGCATCGAACGCGTCGCATGCGGAAGATGCCGCAAGAGCCCGATCATCACCCCGAAAAACAGCTCGGCGACGGCCACGGTGTTGCCGGCTGGCGCGTTGATCACGGCGATGCCGAGCGACGTCGCCGAATCCAGTGCGATGTTGTCGACACCAACACCGGCACGGCCTACGACCTTCAAACGCTTCGCGGCGCGCAGAACCTCCTCTGAGATGCGCGTGGCGCTCCGTCCCACGATTGCGTCGTAATCGCCGATACGCGCGAGCAATTCCTGCTTCGGCAATGTTGGAACTTCGTCGACCTGAAGCTCGGGTTGTGCCGACAGGAGCTGTACGCCTTCGGGATCTATTTCGTCGGTGACGAGAACGCGCAGAGACATGATGAGGAGCGAGAGCTAGAACGAAAGGCCTAGGGTCTTGGACTCAAGTAAGTGTCACTCTACTAGGGCTCTTTCGGGAACCCCCTTCGGGTGACAGCCCCGCCCGACACCGAACTCGCGGGCCGCCGTAGGGGAAATGGGAGCTGATGCGTGACGCGGGCCGATGTTGGCTCGTGTTGCATCTGCGATCACGCAACGCCGTCTTGTTCGTCTGGATTCTTCGATGTCCTCCGTGACTCCCCGCACACGTGCTCCCTCCGCGCCGCGACGACCACTTCGTCGTGGTAAGGTTTCGCGCGCGGGCTTTGGTCGATTGCTGGTCTCGCAGATAGATCAGAGAGAGCGCTCGTATTCCGGGCGAGTGACACGGGCGATCCTCGTGCTGATGCTGTGCGTGGCGTTCGCGTTTCTGCTTCCCAGTACGGCGAGCACACGAACCGCAACGCCGCCCCAGCCGCGGCGGCTGGCCGTGCCGATGACGCTCGACGGAATGGCGCGCGAGGTGGTGTATCTGGTGAACCTCGAGCGGGCGCAACACGCTCTCCCGCCGCTGCGAGTCAATCCACGTCTCACCGCGGACGCTCAACTTCAGGCCGCGCAAATCGCCGAGACGGGAGTGCTCGACCACGTGATCTTGAGCGGTCCGTATCCCACGCCGCGGCTTCGGGCGGAAGCGGCGGGCTATGCCTGGAACGCGCTCGGTGAAAATCTCGCGCTGGGCTTCACCGACGCACCGAGCGCAGTCGCGGCGTGGATGCAGTCCCCAGGACATCGCGCCAACATTCTCGCCGGCGGCTACAGCGAGACAGGCGTGGTACTCGCATCGGATGCGCGCGGGCGGCTGATCTTCGTACAGACCTTCGGGGCTCCAGAATAGCGTTCTCGGGCCGCATCAGGACATGACACTTCGATCGATCGTCGCACTTTCGTTGCTCCTCCGTGTTGCGCCTCTCGGAGCGCAAAGCGAACGCCTTTTCTACTACCTGGATCGTGAGGACGCGTATCGCAGCCTCGTCGCCCACATCGATCAGATCACCGTCCTCGGCCCGCAGAGTTATACCGTCGATTCGTTAGGCACCTTTTTTGGCGCCGTCGATGCGCGCGTGCTGCGCCTGGCGAAGGAGCATAACGTCAAGCTCATGCCGCTCTTCGTGAACGAAGGGTTCAATCAGCCGGCGTTGCGACGGCTCTTGAGCGATACCACAGCGCAGCGACGGAGCATTGGCGCCATGGTCGCCACGTGCCGGCGCAACGGTTATTGGGGTATGCAATTCGACGTCGAGAACATCAACGAGCTCGATCGGGACCGATTCACGAAATGGTTCAGCGACGCCGCGGCGGCGCTGCATGCCGGCGGCTTCACGATCTCGATCGCGGTGGTGCACCGCACGGACGACGCCGCCGGACCGACCGCATATCATCGCTTCCTCCAGGAGAGCTGGCGTGGCGGCTACGACCTCGCCGCGATCGGACGCGTCGCGGACTTCGTCTCGATCATGTCGTACGACCAGCACACACGCCGGACGCCACCAGGCCCCGTTGCAGGTTTGTCCTGGGTGCGCGACAACGTCGATTACTTCCTGCAGTACGTGCCGGCGCAGAAGCTGTCGTTAGGCATTCCGCTTTACGGCCAGCATTGGTTCGCGCGCGCGGATGCGTCAATTCCCGAGCAGGTGCGCTCCTGGAGCGAGACCGTTACCTGGCGATGGGGAAGCCATCTCGCCGAACGGGCAGGCGCTCCGATGCGGTGGGAGGAGACTGACCAGGTCCCGTTCGCTTACTACCCGAACGGCGGCGTCTATGAGTGGCTCTTTCTGGAGAACGCCCGAAGCTTCTCCGCCAAGCTCGGTCTCATGCAGGAGAAAAAGCTCCGCGGCTTCTCCGCATGGGTACTTGGTTTAGAAGACGAGGAGATCTGGCTAAAGCTATCAACTCATAGTCCATAGCTATCAGGAAATGCGGACGAAACGTTGATGGGGTGATCACAGCTCGACCTCTCACCACCCCATGAGCGCTTCGTTCCTTCTACCTGATAACTATGGACCGTTCCCTGATAGCTGCCAGAGTCATTTTCCGGCGACGAAACCCCCCGCATGGACCATGTCGCACATCACGCGATAGGACTTGTGGGGTCCGCAGGAGATGCCGACGACTTTGACGTCCGGGTCGAGAATGTTCTTGCGATGACCGCGATCCGCGATGCCATCGTCGATCAGTAGTGCGGCAACGACATCGTGCGGTGTCGCCGGACCGAACGTCATGTTCTCCGAGATCTTCGCCTGCCATTCGCCGTACCGGCTCACGCGATCCCACGCCATGGTGCCGTCGGTGCCACGATGATTCATCAAGCCTCGTGGTGCTTGGTCCTTCACATGGTCGCGAGCACCTTGCGTGAGACCCTCAGCGAGCCGAAGCGACGAGAGCGGCTTCGTTTGCCGTAACACGCGAATCGCTTCGCGCACGGCCGCGACACCCTCGCGCGTTTGGAGTGCGCTTTCCTCTCCCGGCCTCCGGAAGAGCGTGCCCTGATAGAACTGCAGATCCTGCTCGAGCGAGGCCGCGTATCGCTGTGGGTCCGTGCGTGCAAGATTCAATTCGTCGATCACGCCGCGCTCGAGCGCCACGAAGTTGGCACCAGGCAAAGCGGTGGGCCCGCCCTGTTGCATGACAGGCGCTGACGACGAGCTCGCGCATCCCTGTGCGATAACCACCGGCAAAATTGCGAGCACCGCCAACACCGAATTCTTCATACTGCTCGATAATCGCATAATGAACGAAAGGTCAACGGGAGCCTTCTAGCGAGGCATGGTACCTCGGCATACACAGACCCGACGGGAGAGCTGCCCTCGAGGTCACGCGAGCCTCGGCTGAAATGCCACTTTCCTCCCTTTGCTCCACTGATATACTCTCGATAGGACCCTTTGGCTCCGCGACGAGTTATGGCTCAACGTCAACAGACGTTCCATACGCAGCAGTCGTACTCGGACCCGCCGGCCGAACGGAAAAACGACGGGGCGCTCTCGGCTGCCCGGGCTGTGCTCGAGGACGTGTTCGGTGCCGTAACATCGCGTCGCTTTGCCGTACGGTTCTGGGACGGTACGGTCGACAGACCCGCCACGAAGCCGCGATTTACGATCGTGCTCGAATCGGTGGGCGCGCTACGACGCATGCTGTTGCCTCCAACAGAGCTCACGCTCGTGGAGAGCTACATCTTCGGCGATGTGGACATCGAGGGCGACATCGAAGCCGCGGCTGAACTCGGCGATTTGGCCGCGTCGAGGCTGAACTCGACGCGCGCTCTCTTCCGCCTTGCTCGCCACGTGATGGCTCTGCCGAGCAACGAGAGGCCGAGAAAGGACCACAAGACAGCGCCGCCTTCGTCACGTCTCTCAGGCCGACGACATTCCGAGCACCGTGATCGCGACGCCGTACAGTTTCACTACAACGTTGGCAATGCGTTTTACGCGCTCTGGTTGGATGCGCACATGGTGTACTCGTGCGCCTACTTCGCGCACGGTGAGGACGATCTGGAGCGTGCGCAGGAATCCAAGCTCGACCTCATCTGTCGCAAGCTGCGTTTGAAGCCTGGTGAGCGTTTGCTCGACATCGGGTGTGGATGGGGCGGACTGATCATGCACGCCGCGAAGTACTACGGCGTCTCGACGTTGGGCATCACCCTGAGCGACGCCCAAGCGGAGCTCGCTCGCGAACGCATCGCCGCCGCGGGTCTGAGCGATCGGTGCCGAGTGGAGTTGCGCGACTATCGAAGCCTCGGTTCCGACGCGCCGTTCGATAAAGTGGCGAGCGTTGGTATGGTCGAGCACGTCGGGAGAGCGCGGCTCGACGACTATTTCGCATCGGCCTTTCGTGCATTGCGACCCGGTGGTCTGTTCCTGAATCACGGCATCGTGAGCATCGCCGGATCTCGAGGTGAATCATTGCCGAGTCGAGTCACCGGACGAGTGTGGCAGCGGGGCGAGTTCATCGACCGCTATGTCTTTCCCGATGGTGAGCTCGCGCCGTCCGCCTCCGTGATCGCCAGTGCCGAGAAGAACGGCTTCGAGCTGAGGGACGTCGAGAGTCTGCGCGAGCACTATGTGCTGACGCTGCGTCATTGGATTCGACGTCTCGAGGCGCGGCACCGCGACGCGGTGGCGCTGGTGGGCGAGCCGACGTATCGCGTGTGGCGGCTCTACATGTCCGCGTCGGCCCACGGCTTCAACATCGGCCGCATCGGAATCATTCAGTCGCTGCTGGCGAAGCCGGATGCGAACGGACGAGTGGAGCTGCCCAGGACGCGGGACTACCTGGTCGACGGCAGAGGGTAGAGGGCAGAGCGAAACGCACCACACGCTACGCATCACGCCCAAACAGCTTCATCGAGCTTCAACAGCGCAGAGAGCAACACATTCGCGCCATTCGTGATGTCATCCGGACGTGAGAACTCCTTCGGCGCATGACTGATGCCGCCGATGCTGGGGATGAAGATCATGCCCATCGGACCGAGCGTCGCCATTGCCTGCGCATCGTGCCCTGCTCCACTGGGCATCACCTTCGTCGTTAGGCCGAGCTCGCGCGACGCGTCGGCAATGAGCGAGCGCATGCGAGGATCACTCGGCGCCGGGACATTCTCGTGTAGGAGCCGGAAGGCGAAGCTCGTGCCCGTATCACCGCCGATTCGCGTCGCTTTCGCCTCGATGCTGGTGAACATGCTGTCGATCTTCGTGGCGTCGAGGTCGCGTAGCTCGAGGGTGCAGATGACCTGGCCGGGTATGACGTTAGGCGCGCCTGGGTAGGCTTGCATGCGGCCAACGGTGCCCACCTGCCGACCGGGAATGCTCGTGACGGTCTTGTTCACCGCCTCGACGAACCGCGCCGCGGCAAGGAGCGCGTCGTGACGCTGATCCATCGGCGTTGTACCAGCGTGATTGGCAAAGCCGGTGACGGTGACTTCCCACTGCTTGATCCCGACGATGCCTTCGACGATGCCGATGTTCACACTGTCGCGCTCGAGCGTACCGCCCTGTTCGATGTGCAGCTCCAGATAGCCGGCGATCTCGCCTTTCTTCCGGCGCGACGGACCAAGCCGCTCCGGATCGCCGCCCAGGAAGGTGATTCCGTCGGCGATGGTCTTGCCGCTGCGGCTGACATTCTGGAGCTCCTCGCCGGTAAGCTGTCCGCTCACGGCGCGACTACCATAGAGACCACCTTCCTCGTTCTGCCAGATGACGACCTGCAGCGGATGGCGGGTGGTAATCCCCTGCTCGCCTAACGACTGCGCGACCTCGATCGCGGCCAGGGAGCCGACGTCGCCATCGTAGCTGCCGCCTTCAGGCACCGAGTCGATGTGTGAGCCGAACAGGATTGGTTTGCGAGCGGACTCGCGGCCGGCTCGCGAGCCCAGGATATTGCCGGCCGTGTCGATCGTGGGTGTGAGCTTCGCATCGCGCATCAGACCGAGCACATACTCACGCGCTTGCCGGTCGGCGTCGCTGTAGGCGAGTCGGGTGACGCCGCCCTGCGGGTTGGCGCCGAAGCGCGACAGCTCCTCGAGATGCTTGTTCAGCCGGGCGCCATCGACCTTGGGAGCACCCGCGCCCCGCAAAGGAATGGTGCCTAACGAGCGCAGCGCCCGCGGCGTCGACAGGAGCCCGCTTCCGAGGAGGATGCTGAAATCACGGCGCTTCATTGGACCGATGGCTTTGTATCGTCAGGCACGCCGCGGAGCGACATGCGATGCAGAAATGCGCGCTCGTCTGCCGTTAGGCTCCGAACACCTTCCTTCTTTGCCTTGCCAATCACGCGGTCGAGCTCCTCGACGTTCATGGCGTGCAGACCGGCGCGGGGAATCGCCTCCCATCGGGTGATCTCCTCGCCATCGCCGGCGATTCCCCAACCTTTCTTCCCAAACGTTGCGGCTTCGAGCTTCCGCTGATACGCCCGCAATGGCGATCGGAAATCGATCCAGCGAAGGTAGAGGTACGCTCCCACGTAGCCGCCGAGGTGAGCGAAGTGCGCGACGCCACCACCGAGGCTTCCGAGTCCACCGAAGCCGCCGAAGATCGAATACACGGTTTGCCCGATCACGAGCCAACGCGCTTCCACCGGAAGCGCTCCCCATAAGTAGATGCGATCGCGCGGCCAGAGCGTCGCATACACCAGCTCGACGCCGAAGATCGCGCCCGATGCACCGACGATCGGATATGGTGCCACGCTAGCGAGAGCGAGTGAGAGAAACGCGCCTCCTAGCCCTGCCACGAAATACATGGCGATGAACGACCGGCCCCCCATCTGTGCTTCCACGCGTGGCCCGAAAAAGCCGAGCGAGATCATGTTGAAGATCAGATGGCTCCAGCTCGCGTGCTGGAACATGTACGTCACGAACGTCCAGGGCATGACGCGGATGTACGCCCAATGAGGATAGAAGGCGAAGAGCGCGTTGAGCTGCGGCAGGAAGAAGCTGGTCGCGGCGAATACGATGACGTTCGCCGCTATGAGCCGCTTTACCCACGGTGTGAGAAACGAAAACATGCGTTGAGAGCGGAGGTTCGTTGAAGGTAACGCTCCACGCCGCCGGCGTCGCCCTCGTCAGTGTGTCATGTGCCGCAATGGCCTACCCGCCATGGCCCCGGTATAATGGCCTTGGTCGATAACGACGGCTCCGTTCACGAGCACGTAACGCATACCCGTCGCCAGCAACCGCGGTTCGCGATAGGTCGAGCGATCGGCGATTGTTGCGGTGTCGAACGCGATGACGTCGGCAAAGTTTCCGGCCGCGAGAATACCGCGCTGGGGAATGCGAAGCGTGGCCGCGGTGAATGCGCTCGAGCGATGAATCGCCTGCGGTAGCGTCAGTATGCGTTTGTTGAGGACGTACTCACGAATGACACGCGGAAACGTTCCGTACTTGCGCGGATGTCCGTCGGAGCCGTCCGAGCCTGTGACGACGAAATCCTGAACCATGAACTTCTCGATGTCCTTCGCGTTCATGTTGAACGACGCGACGGAAGCGTCGCCCTGCTGGACGATCTGGAGGGCGGCGGCAATCGGCGACTCGTGCCGGGCGGTGGCGACCTCCTCGAGTGTCCGTCCGAGGATGCTCGTGTCGCGTGTGCTGGAGATGAGCAGCGACGAGGCTCCGCCACGTCGTCGCAGGTTATTCTCCATCTCGGTCGTTAGGCGAGCGCGGGTCGTGGGATCGGCGATGCGCGCGCGCAGCGAGTCGCGTCCGCCCGCCTCAGCCCATCGCGGCAGCAGGGATGCGCCAACGCTCGTGCCGGACGCGTCGTATGGATACTGGCTGGCGGTGACGTCGATCCCCGCGGCCCGCGCCGCGCGAATGAGGGCAATGACGGAGTCGCTTTGTCCCCAGACATCGGTGCCGAGTGCCTTGATGTGTGAGATGTGGATCGGGATCTTCGCCTCGCGTCCGATCCGAATTGCTTCGTTCACGGCACCGATGAGACCAATGGTGTACGAGCTTTCGTCGCGAAGGTGCGTGTCGTAGATGCCACCGGCGCTCGCCGCGACCTTGGCGAGCTCGATGATCTCCTCGGTGGAGGCGTAGCTGCCGGGGGCGTAGTAGAGACCCGCGGACATACCGATCGCACCGCTCTCCATGCCGCGCCTAACAAGCGCCCGCATCGCGTCGAGTTGGGCTGGAGTTGGTGCGGCGTCGGACATCCCGAGCACGGCCTTTCGAACGGAGCCTTCGGGGACGAAAAGCGCGGCGTTGGTGCCGATCCCATTGGTCGTCCAGCTGGCGTAAGTCTTTCCGATGTCGACGTCCCCGCCACCGTCGTTGTTGGTGACGACAGTGGTCACGCCCTGCATGAGATAAGGAAGGTTGGCGCGACGCCGCAGGGCGGCGCTCGCGAGGTCGCCTTGCGTGTGCGTGTGCGGATCGATGAATCCCGGAGCGACGATGAGGCCGCGGACATCGATGGTGCGCTTCGGGGCGATGTTCGCCTTCGCGGCGTCGCCGACGAAGATGATCCGATCGCCTCGTAAGGCGACATCGGCGACACGAGCGGGCGCGCCGGTGCCGTCGATGACCGTGCCACCGCGCAGCAACAAGTCCGCGTCTTCCCGTGATCTATGGAAGGCGACGGCACTGGTGAAGCCGACAGCGGCGAGCGCGAGTATTCGATGTCGCATCAGGGGCATGTTATTGGGGAGTGCTGATAATGCGTCGTGGGCGCTGACGAATCCACCTCGATAGGCGGTGTTCGGGATTGTTCGGAGGGGGTACTGAAGTAGCTTTCGACCCTTGACGGGTGTTGTGCACGTGCCCAACGTGCGCCCACCGAGAAGTAATGCGCCTAACGAGCCATCCCACCCGTGCGCTCGTGCGGGGCGATCGCATTCTGCGGCCGCGTGATCACCGGCGCCGCGCCACTCATCACCCCCTCAGTACACATGAGCCTCCTCCGCACCACTAGCCGCATGCTCGGCATGCTGGCTGTGCTCGCCACGGTGGCCTCGCCGCTGGCGGCGCAGCAGCCGTCGGGCACCGTGCGCGGCAGCGTCGTCGACTCCGCGTCTCAACGCGGGATTCCCGGCGTCTCCGTCATCGTCTCTGGATCCAGCCACGGCGCCATCACCGACGACGCCGGCCGATTCATCATCCGAACCGTTCCAACCGGGAGTGTAACGCTGCGCGCGCAGCGTATCGGCTACCAGATCCAGGAGCGGACCGCAACGGTCGATGCGGGCGGTACCGCTGTCGTGACGTTCGTCCTACGCGACGTGGCCGTTCAGCTGTCCGAGGTCGTCTCGATTGGATACGGCACCAGCAGCCGGCAGGATGTCACCAGTGCCGTCGCGTCGGTGACAGCGGCGGACATTCAAAGCACGCCGGTATCGGGCCTGGAAGCAGCAATTCAAGGAAAGATGGCCGGCGTTCAGGTCACCCAAAATGCCGGTAATCCTGGAAACGGGATGTCTATTCGCGTACGTGGCCCCGCCTCCGTGACCGCTGGCAACCAGCCACTCTACGTCGTCGACGGCGTTCCGATCATGCAGGAGGACTTCGGCCAGCTGGGAATGGGTGGGCAGGACGTCACCTCGATCTCGACGCTCAATCCAGACGAGATCGAGTCGATCGATGTGTTGAAGGACGCGGCCGCGGCCGCCATTTACGGATCGCGTGGATCCAATGGCGTCGTGTTGATCACGACGAAGCGCGGGCGCGCGGGGGCATCCAAGGTGAACCTCAGCACCTATTACGGAACGCAGTCCGCACCCAGGATGCTCTCGCTCCTCGATGCGAAGCAGTATGTCGAGATCTTCAATGAGAGCGCCGTGAATGACGCCGAGGACCTTCCCTTCGTTGCGGGTACGGACGACGCGCACTCGTTCGACTGGCAGAAAGCGGTATTCCGAACGGCGCCCATCGGCGACACGCAGCTGAGCATGAGCGGCGGTACCGACCGCGCGAAGTACTACATCAGTGGTGGAAACTTCGCTCAGCGCGGCATCGTGATCGGCTCCGACTATAAGCGGCAAACTGGTCGCGTGAACGTCGACTTCGACGCCACGAACCGGTTGCTCCTGCGCACCTCGGTCGGTCTCTCGCGCGAGGACAACCATCGGATCGAGGGCGACGGCAGTCTCGATGGCATCGTGACCAACGCCATCGGCATGCAGCCTATGCGTCCGATCTTCGGCAACTTCTTTGGTTTTGCCGGCGCCGACAGCGGATTGAAGTACTCGAATCCCATGGCGCTGGCCGCGTACAACACGAACACCTACGGAACGCTGCGCGGCATCGGCAACGCTGAAGCGCGTTACGGCGTCACGAACAACCTCTCGGTGACCGGCCGTTTCGGCGCGGACGTGCTCTCCGTCGATGAGCTACAGTGGCAGTCGCCCAAAGTCGACCAGACTTACGCCAATAGCGCGAACGGTGTAGGCAAGAGTGATCATACGACGGCCTCCCGTTATGTCTCGGAGGCGTTCGCGTCGTACGATGCCCTGGCCACGGATCGTCAGCGCCTTTCGGTGGTCGGCGGCGCCAGCATGGAGCTGAGCCACTCGGAGCTGAACTTCATCCGGGGTGAAGGCTTCACGAGCGGCTTCACGACCTACGTGCGCAACGCGACGGTGATCACGAGCTTCGACGGCGGCGCGACGGATAACACCCTCGCGTCGTACTTCGGCCGGGCGAACTATTCGCTCATGGATCGCTATCTCTTTTCGGCCAGCTTTCGCACGGATCGCTCGTCGCGCTTCGGCGCGAACAATCGCTGGGGTAAGTTCCCCGCCGCTTCGATCGGCTGGAATGTCACGCAGGAGCCCTCTATGACGGCGCTCGCGCATCACGCGTCGCTCAAGCTGCGCGCGAGCTATGGCGTCACGGGCAACCAGGGCATCGGCGACTTCGACGCGTTGTCGTTGTACACAGCCCAACCATACGGGACTGCTCCGGGTATCGCCCAGACGACGATCGGCAATCCGAATCTGCGCTGGGAAACCACGCACGCGTATGACATCGGTGCCGACGTGGGACTCCTCGACAACCGTGTGACGGTCATTGCCGACTACTACCATCGCAAGACGGGCGATTTGCTCGTATCGCGTCCCATCGCGCGCTTCCTCGGCAACTCCAGCAGTTTCACGATTCCTGACAACATCGGCGACATCCTCAACAAGGGATTTGACTTCTCGATCAATACCGAGAACCTACGCCCGAGTAGTGGCCGCAGTCTCGGTTGGACGAGCGGCTTGAATATCACCTTCAACAAGAATCGGGTGCTGAACGTTGCGGGCGGCGTGCCGATCATTACCGGCATCAATGGCCGCCAGACGACGATCGTATCGGCCGGACAGCCGTTAGGCGAGTTCTACATGCTGCAGTTCACTGGCGTCGATCCGCAAACCGGGGACGCGATCTACAAAGATGTCGACGGCGACGGCAGCATCACGTCGGCCGACAAGACATTCGTCGGCAGCCCGCATCCCAAGTACTACGGCGGATTCAGCAACGAATTCACGATGGGCAACCTGTCATTGCGTGGATTTTTCTCTTTCAGCCAGGGTGGAAAGATCTTCAACATGATGCGGATCTTCACGGACGACGGCGCGTGCACATGGGACAACAAGACGACCAACGTATTGGCCCGCTGGAAGAAGCCCGGCGACATCACGAACGTCCCCCGAATGAGCTATGACTGTGCGTCCGGTGCTGACCAGATCTCGAGCCGGTACATCGAGGACGGCTCCTATGTGCGCCTCAGCGATCTCACGCTGTCGTACGGCTTACCTGAGCGCTGGGCTGCCCGCGGGTTTCTATCGAGCGCCCGAGTTTACGTGACTGGTCACAACCTCAAGCTGTGGACGAAGTACAGCGGCTACGATCCCGACGTGAACAGCGCCGGATCGGATGAGAACATCATCATCGGCACCGACTACTACGCTTATCCGCAACCACGCACGATCACCTTCGGAATCAACGCGGGCTGGTAAGCCCGCATGGAGCATATCGTGAAAATTTGGACGCTTTTTTCGATGATTGCGTTAGGGGCCGCCGTAACGTCGTGTGGCAAGGAGCTCGCGACCGCGCCGAGCAACGAGCTGCTCGCCGAGCAGGCGATTGTCGACGCGCCCACCGCGCGGGCCGCCCTCACTGGTGTCTACGCCGGCTTGCAGTCTCTTAGTTACTACGGCCGCAATCTCGAGATCCTCGGCGACCTGCCCGCGGATAACGCACGCTGGACCGGCACTTTTCAGTATCTCGGTGACGTCGGCCGGGATTCCATCAAGGCGGACAACACGACCATCTCCAGTGTCTGGGGTGCCATCTACACGGTGATCGCACGTGCGAACACCGTGTTGGCGAAGGTTCCATCGATCCCCGACCTCTCGACCGCCGACAAGAACGAGATCCTCGGCGAAGCGTATTTCCTGCGGGCCCTGAGCTATCACAACCTCGTCAAGCTCTGGGGGCCCGTGCCGATGCCACTCGCGCCTATCACGCTCGCGAGCGACGCGAGCAAGTTTCCGCGCGTGCCGGTAGCACAGGTTTATACGCAGATCCTCGCCGATCTCGCGCAGGCCGGCCAGCTGATCACGAATACCACCGATACACGACGTGCAACGGTGATGGCCGTTCACGCCATCCGCGCTCGCGTCTATCTGTATCAGGCGAGCTATCAGAGTGCGCTCGACGAGTCGAACATCGTGCTGGCCGGCCGCGACACGCTCACCGTGCAGTACCCGGACCTGTTCACGCCAACGGGCACGAGCACGTCGGAAGACATTCTCCGCGTCGCCTTCACGCCGGTGCAGTACAATGAGATGGGCTACTACTATCTCGGCGCGGGACGGCGCGAGCTGCAGCCGACGGCGAGCTTGAATTCCGCGTACGAGGCGGGTGACGTTCGCAAGGCGTGGACGGTACAGCCGCGTGGTAGTCGCAATCTTCAGGGTACGAAATTCCCGACGACGGTCGGCGCCGAGCACTTGCACGTCATTCGCTTGGCGGAGGTCATATTGATCAAGGCCGAGGCGCTGGCGCGACTCAACCAGCTCCCCGCCTCGGTGGCAGAGTACAACAAGGTCCGCGTTCGCGCCGGCTTGGCCCCGCACGTACTGGGTGTCAACGTGACGACGCAGGCTGACGTGCTGACGGCGATCGAAAAAGAGCGGCGTCTGGAGCTGGCGCTCGAAGGCGATCGCTGGCCAGACCTCGTTAGGCTCGGCGAAGCGGCCGCGGTCCGCGGTATTCCTGCATGGCGCACGGTCTTCCCTATCCCCGCGAGCGATGTGGCTGCGGCGGGTTTGACGCAGAATCCGAATTACTGAGCTACCGTTTTTGGAGTTGGGAAAGCGCGAGACGTGGTTCCACGTCTCGCGTTTTGCTTTAGTCGCACGGGTCTGATCAGCGGCGTCACGACGATCGCGCCTGGTTCGTCTTTCTGACGATGCTTCCGACCTCCTTTTCGCTGTCGTTCGCGATCGCCCTCGCACTCGCTCCCGCCATCGTCGCCTGGTACACCGGGCGAAATGTCCTCGCGCGCGCCGACGATCCGGTGCTCCCGGAACTGCTCTTCGAACGCCGTCGACGGCTCTCGACCGTCGCGCTCGGCGGCGGTCTGGCGCTCTCGCTGCTCTTCACCGAGCACGCCCTGTGGGCGCTGCCGCTGCTCTGGATCACCCTCCTCCTCAGCTCCTATCCCGTGCGCCGAGCCCTCTTCGGCGAACGATTGACCGCGCTCGCATTTCTTCGCTATGCGATCTTCTCGACCATCGGTAGCATCGGATTGTGGCTGCTCGCGGCCGCGGCGCCGGCCCTCGCGACATCCTTCGCGCTCGGAATGGCGCCGAACGACCACGACCGTGCCGTACGCATCGCCATCGCTGCCGGTGTGACGTTCGCGACCATCGTTGGACTCTGGCAGTATCACTACACGCGCGTCTTCGTGGCTGTGCATCGCGCCACGCCGCTGCGTGACACGGCACGTCCCGCGCTCATGGCACGTCTCGACGCCATTCTCGAGCGCGTGGTGCCAGGCCTCGCGACTCGTCCCCAGGTGTACCGCTTCGGAGCACCAGGGGCGTACGTGATGAATGCGTTCGCGATTCCGTCCTGGTCCCAACCGGCGGTCGCGTTAGGCGACACCTTGCTTGCGACGCTGAGCGACGACGAGATCGTGGCCGTCTTCGCGCACGAGATCGCGCACCACGAGCAATTCAACACCAAGCGCTTCCGCCGCGTCCGGTGGCGCACGCTGCTCATTATCCCACTCGTCGGCATCCTGCCGGCGCTGCTCGTTTCCGGCATGCCGGCCGCGGCCATGGCGCTGGCGTGGTGTGTACCGGTCCTTCTCGGCGCGTCGCTCGGCAAGCGGGCCGCGGAACGCCGCGACGCCGAGACCGCGAGCGACCTCCGCGCCGTGGCGCTCACCGGCAACGTTTCTGACGTCATCAGCGCACTCACCAAGCTGCACGTCTACAGCCGCATCCCGCGACGGTGGCCCTACGCCGCGGAACGCGCGGCAACGCATCCGAGTCTCGCGCGGCGCCTGCAAGCCCTCCGCGAGGCGAGCAATGCGATCGAACAGCCCGAGGTGCAGGTTGCAACGCCGCTCACGGCGCTTCGCTCCTCGACCCATGGCGTCGTCGTAGCCTTCGATCGAGACCGCGCCTACTGGTTCGAAGACGTTGCCGCGGACGTGCCACTCGAACTCCACGCGCTTCGCGACGCGGCGTCGAGCTATCGAGCGATCTCATACGGAGACCTCACCGAGCTTCGTGTCGGCGTCACCGAATCGGAGCGTTCCATCGACGCGACCGATCGCGATGGCCGGCGCTGGCGCGTGCCGGTCGCGCCTAACGATGTTCTGACCATTCAAGGGGCTCTCGACGCCGTCGACGCCAAGCTCGGACGGCGGCGGGCGATGGTCGCTCCCGCTGGCACGACAGCTATCCGGTGGCTGAGCGTGGCATTATTCGTCGCGCTCGCCGGCGCGGGCCAGCTAGGCTTCGCGGCGCTCGCAATCCTCTTCGTTCTCGTGCGGCCAGCGATGAACGCCGCCGTTGCCGCGGCCGCCACGATTGCCATCGCGCGGGTGCTGGTCGCCGCGCGGCTCATCGCGTGGACGGATACGCTTCACGAGATCGCCCTGCTGCTCGCGCTGGTCTTGTCGATCGTATTGGTCGTGCAGACCGTGCGCCGGCACCGTCTCGACGTCTCCAAGGGCAACGGGCATCGGCTCACTCGTGAGGCGTGGATGGTCGCGGGCGCACTCGCCGCCGTAGCAGCGCTACTCGCCGCATCGTTGTTTCCCACGATCGCCCATCGGCCAGCCTCCTTTCTCTCTCACCCGCTCGCCATCGGTCTCGCGACAACCCTCCTCGGCGCCTCGGCCGCGCTGCTCACGATACCGAACCCTTGGTGGCGTACGGCCGGCGCCGTCGTTGGGCTTGCGAGCGTGGGCGGCGGTGCCGTCCTCCGCGGCGGTGGCTCCCTGTTGCACCGCGCGGCAGGCCTGACCTGGACCACCGGCCGACTCACCGCGGTCGGCGGCGTTCGCATTCCCGGCGGCGCATTCGCGATCAGCGCGTCGCCGAACGGTACGGCGTTCGCGCTGACACAGTACGGTGTGCCGCGGCGCGGGCAGGCGGGCAGCACGATGCGCCATGTCATCGGCCGCATCGACGGTTCGGCCCGCACGGTGCGCACGAGCACCGCCGCGACAATCCTCTTCCTCGATGAGGAGACGCTCATCGCGCTCGACAGCGCCGCCGGTGACAGTCTCGAGCTCCGCGCCGAGCGCATCGTCCCGCGAGACGGGAAGACAGAGGTGCTCTGGCGACAACGGCTTCCGGCGATCGACGGACCGCTGGTGACGCTCGATCGCGCCCATCGGCAGTGGATCGTCTCCGGCCGCGGTGACGGCGACGACGCGTTCATTGTCATCACCGACACGCTCGGCGGCTCGCATCCGCGAGCGCATACAGTGGGTCGGCGCGGAGATGGCGACGTTGGCGAGGTGCTCAGTCAGCCGCTTGCCGCGTTCCCCGACGGCGGCGCCCTCTGGTCAACGATGGCCGGCCTCCGGAATGGAGGCACGCTGATTCCACTGCTCTATATGTTCGGGTCGCCGCGCTGGGAGCTGCGCGGGACGGATGCGGCGGGCGAGCGTTTGCTCGGCGATGTCGAAGGGTTTCCGAGCTGCGGTCTCGAGCTCGATGCCAAAGGCGCACTGTGCGTAGAACGGTCGACGAACGGATCGCGCGTTTGGCGCGCGCCCTCGGCACGGTCACTCGAGGAGGTTGCCGATCTGCCGCCGACGCTCGATCTCGTTCACGCAGAAGGGGCGGAGCAGGTGGCCGCGGCCGAGCGCTTCGGGCAGCGTGCCGTTGTTCTCGACGTGTCCACACATCGAGCGCTCCGCCTAACACTTCCAGGCGGCGGCGACGCCAGCGCGCGTCGCTGGACGGCCGACGTCGTCGCGCGCGGCAGCTCGCTACTCGTGCTCTCGTCGAGCCGCGACGGCGCGACGGTGACCCGCTACACCGTTCGATAGACTCGTCAGGGCGCGCGCTGGCCGGCCTGCGTCGCGCCGGTTCGCCTCTGATCCTCGACCATCCGTGCAACGTCGGCGAGCAGCTGCTTTGCGTCATACACGATGCCGTCTTTGATCGTGTACTTCACGCCGCCCACTTGCTCAACCTTACCAGTGGTGTCGTTGAGCCGGAACCAGCCGGTGCCGTAGAGCACTTTCAAGTTCTCCAGTGGGTTCGCGTCCACGACGAGCATATCGGCGAGCATGCCCGGCCTAACGATGCCGACCTCGGGCTCCTTCCCCGTGCGCTGAGCGAGGGTCTGGGCGCCGTACATCGTGGCGCTGCGAATCACCTCGAGTGGATGAAACCCGGCTTCCTGGAGAATCTCCATCTCTTCGATGGTCGCGAAGCCCGGTGTGCTGAAGATGAAGCCTGCGTCCGAGCCGGTCGTGACCTTACCACCCATGTTCTTGTACTCGTTCACGAACTGCATCCACACGCGATAGAAGTTCTTGAACGCGACCTCGTCCCACGTGGTCCAGTAATACCAATAGGAGCCGTGGTTCGTTCGACTCGGCTGGTAGTACGCGTAGAGTGACGGGAGCGTGTACTTCTGATGCCATGGAAGGTTCATCTTCCGCGCGAGATCGCGCCCCGCACTGTAGATGCTGAAAGTGGGATCGAGAGTGACGTCACGGTCTTTCAGGTTCTTCAAGAACTGCTTCCACTTCTCGCTGTGGGGCGTGACGAGGTTCCACTGGCGCGCCACCTGTCCGAAGCGATCCTCCTCGTCGCTGTAGTTCTGACCCACCGGATACGGCTGCACGGAGCTGCTGTCGTACATCGACTCGAACAGGCCATAGAAGTGCGTCACGGTCTGCAAGCCTAACGCGGTTGCCTGGTCGGCGTTCATCAACCCGACGCCGGTTTGCTGCAGGTGCGCGGTGGAACCCATGTTGAGCTTCTTCGCTTCGTCGAGCAGGGCGGCCATGAGATCCGGTCGTTCGGCGCCGAGCTTGAGGCCGTCGGCGCCATGTGCTTTGATCCATCGCACCCAGGCACGGGCTTGTTCGGGGGTGGTTACCTGGCCCTGCCCCCACCCCGTGCCGGGGCGTTGATAGACCACATAACGAGGCGCGGCGATCTCGTTCTTCGCACTCCGTTCTTTTTCGTGCAGGGAGTACGCAAAGCTCGCGAACGGCACGCCACGCACCGTCGTTATGCCATGCGCCAGCCAGAGCTTGTTGTAGTACTCGGATTCCGGCGCTTTCTGCGGAGTACCCTGATGCACATGCAGGTCGACGATTCCCGGCATCACGTACATGCCCGTCGCGTCGATCTCTTTCGCCGCACCTTTCGGCCGCCGCGACGAGTCGATAGGAACGTGCGGAACGCCGACGCTCGCGATGTCGACGATGCGATTTCCCTCGACAACGATGTCGACAGGCCCGCGCGGCGGTCCGCCCGTTCCATCGATGAGCGTTGCACCACGGATGATCAATCGCGCGAACGGCCCGGTGCCCTCGTGACGATCGGGGGCGAACTTGGGATCATCGCGCTGCTCGGCGTGCAGGTTCCGCGAGACGGCCGTGTCAGCCGCGGCAGAACGTTGCTGCCCGACGGCCGCGGGAGCGGCGAATGATGATAGCAGAAGAACGAACGAGACAGGTGCGATCGTTCGCATACGACCCTCGACCAAGAGCGGGTGGCGCAACGGGTAAGATGAGCGCAGCTAGAGTATCACTCTCGAAAGCTCCCTGCGAGGGCCGGCATCCACTGTTGATCGCGGACAGGACGGGACACTCGCGGGTACGACGCAGAGAGCGGCTCTAGCGGCAGCCGCGGCGCCGATGCAGCATCTGAGGGCCGGTGGACGTAGGCGATGCGTCCGGCACTCCCTTTCACTGATTTAGCGATGTCCCCGCTCGATGCCCGCAGTATCCTCTTCCTCGCCCTCGGTGCGATTACTATCGCGTACATCGCGATCCTCGTTGCCGGGCTTCGACGGCCGGCGCCGCCCTCGGAGCCGCCGAATCCCGAGGCGAAGAGTTGGGCGCTGCTCGCTACGGGCTTCGTCACAAATTTCTTCGACACCCTCGGCATCGGTTCGTACGCAACCACGACGTCGATCTTCCGCCAATGGCGGCTCGTGCGCGATGAACGGATTCCCGGCACGCTGAACGTCGGCCACACTCTGCCGACGATCGTCCAGGCATTCATCTACACACGCCTCGTTCCCGTCGATTCGCGAACGCTCATTCTAATGATTGCCGCGGCCGTGTTGGGCGCCTGGTTAGGAGCTGGCGTCGTGTCTCGCTGGCCTCGGAGGCGGATCCAGATCGGCATGGGTATCGTGCTCATGGCGTTCGCGATCATTCAGATCTCGAAGCAGCTCGGGATGACACCGGCCGGCGGCAATTTGCTCGGACTGGTCGGTACCAAGCTCGCGGTTGCCGTCACGGCGAACTTCGCGCTCGGCGCCCTGATGACGATCGGCATCGGCCTGTATGCGCCATGCATGCTCATCATCAGCTTGAGCGGAATGAATCCCACTACGGCCTTTCCGATCATGATGGGCTCGTGCGCGTTCCTCATGCCCGTTGCGAGCGCCCGATTCATCCGCGAGCGCTGCTTCGACCGCCGGGCCTCGTTGGGACTTCTCGTCGGTGGCATCCCCGCGGTGCTGATCGCGGCATTCATCGTCAAGGCGCTGCCGCTCTACACCATGCAATGGCTCGTCGTGATCGTCGTGGTCTATACGGCGACGAATCTTCTGCGCACCGCGTATCGCGAACGCGCGCGCGCGGCCGTTTCCGCCACACCCGAACCGGAAGCCGCTGCCTAACGGCCTCGCTTCTCATACTTACATCCAACTCCTCGATGCAACAGAACGCTCTTCCTGTCTTCGCTCGCGCCGCTTTCCTCCTGGTGTTCACAGTCTCCGCCAGCACCGCGGGCGCGCAGGCGCGCCAGCCCGGCGCCGCACAGCGCGATAGCACCACCCGCTCAACGCGCGACACCCTCCGCGCTGCCGTCCGCGACTCTTTGCGTCCGAGTGCCCGCGATTTTCTATCGCTCGTCGAGGCGCCGCCGGTCGTGACGCACCATACGATGCGTCTCCACGGCGCCACGGTCAGCTACACCGCGACGACTGGCATGCTCCCCATTCGCAATGACACCACGGGTGTCGTTGAAGGAGGCATCTTCTTCGTCGCGTACAATCGCGATGCCGCGGGCGACCAGGCAGCACGGCCGCTGACGTTCGTCTTCAACGGCGGCCCGGGCTCGTCCACCGTGTGGTTGCACATGGGAGCATTCGGACCCAAGAAGGTGCGTCTCAATCCCGACGGTACGAATCCGCCGCCGCCCTACGCGTACGAGGACAATCAAGCGACTCTCCTCGACCAGACCGATCTCGTCTTTCTCGATCCGGTGGGCACAGGCTTCAGTCGCGCCGCGCGTCCCGAGCTAGGCCCGAAATTCTGGGGGCTCGACGAGGACATTCATGCTGTTGGTGAGTTCGTACGCTTGTATCTCACCCGGTTCGACCGATGGGGCTCACCGAAGTTTCTTGCCGGAGAGAGCTACGGGACGACGCGCGCCGCGCACCTCAGCGGCTATCTCACCGATCGCGGGATCGCCCTCAATGGCGTCGTGCTCATTTCGACTGTGCTCAACTTCGGCGCATCCGCGCAGGACGCCGGGAACGATCTCGGATTCATCAACTTCATTCCCTCCTACGCGGCAACCGCGTGGTATCACAAGAAACTTCCGGCCGATCTGCAAAAGCTCGGCATCGAACAGGTCACCGCACAGGCAGAGCGATGGGCAGAGTCGGACTATGCTCACGCCCTCATGCGCGGGGCCCGGCTCACGGATGCCGAGCGCCGAACCACCGCGGAGCAGTTGGCTCGGTTTACTGGAACGACGCCTGCGTTCGCCGAGCAAAACGACCTCCGCGTCTCGCTCGGCCGCTTCAATCAAGAGCTGCTGCGAGACCAGCACCTCAATTCCGGCCGTTTGGATAGTCGCTTCACATCCTACGCGATGGACCAGGGCGCTGAGCGTGGGCCCTTCGATCCGAGTGATGCGTCCATTCGCAATGCGTTCACGCCGGTTTTGAGTGAATATGTCCGGCGTGAGCTTGGCTACCGAAACGAGGACGTCTACTACATCCTCGGCGGCGGCATTGGGCGGTGGCGTTACCCGCAGAACAACGGCTACGCGAACGTCGTTCCTTCCCTCGAGCGTGCTTTCGCGAAGAATCCCGAGATGAAGCTGTACGTCGCGGAGGGCTACTACGACATGGCCACACCGTACTTCGCGGTGGAATACACGCTCGCCCACATGTCGGTGGATCCGCATGTGCGCGCCGGCATCATGACGGAGCGATTCGAGGCCGGACACATGGTGTACATTGATGGCCCGTCGATGACAAAGCTCCGCGAAGGGCTACGCAAGTTCATCGACGGCGCCTTACCCCAAGCCCAGCGAGCGCAGCGGTAGCCCTGAGCCCTTCGCTTCGCTCCGGGTAAACTCTGCCGAAGAGATCTGCTCTCCCTGTCATCCTGAGGAGCGAAGCGACGAAGATCTGCTTTTGAGGAGCGACGAAGGATCTGCTCTTGCCGGCCGGTAAGACTGACCGCCCCGTTGGTGACATCGCGCAGTGACGTCACCAGGCACCGGTCGTTAATGTTCAGTAGCTAGACCCTATGTCCTAGTCCCTATCCCTGCTTATGGACGCCAAGCAGCTAGCCAAGCTGGTGCGACAGAATGCGGCCAAGGCCGAGAAATTGGCCAAGGCGCGACAGAGCCGTCGGTACGACAAGACGCTGCCGCCGCCCCAGGAGGAAGACGCCGATATCGAGCGCCAGCATTTCTTCAAGGAAATGAAGAAGCGCGAGTTCTAGAGCCCGATCGTCGTTCGACAATCGATGCCTTGACGTTCGACAACAAGCCCCGCATCTTGTTGTCGAACGTCAAGGCATCTTTGCTGAAGGGGCTAGGGTCTAGGAGCTAGGGACTAGATCCGTTGCGAGCCCTATGCCCTAGTCCCTAGCCCCTCGATGTTCATGGACTCCAAAGCCGACCTCCTTCAGGGTACGCTTGACCTCCTCATCCTCAAGACTCTCGCGCTCGGCCCGCTCCACGGCTGGGGGATATCGAAGCGCATCCGGCAGCTCTCGTCCGAGGTGCTCCAAGTTGGACAGGGCTCGCTCTATCCGGCGCTCTACCGACTCGAGGATCGCGGGTGGATCGACGCCGAGTGGGGCGTCTCCCCTGAAGGCCGCAAAGCGAAGTTCTACCAGCTCACCGCAGACGGTCGCCGACAGCTTGGCGCGGAGACGGAGAGTTGGCGTGTGTTCACGCTCGCCGTGAACCACGTGCTGCGCGCCACCTAACGAGTAATCGGAGCTCTCGCATGCGCTGGCTCTCCAAGCTCCGCCGCCGAGCGCGGCTCCTCGTCGATCGATCGACCGTGGAACGCGAGATGGCCGACGAGATGCGATTCCATCTGGAGATGGAAGCCGAAGAGCTCGCGCGGTTCGGTGTGCGGGCCGAGGACGCGGGACACGCGGCCAAACGCCGGTTCGGCGGAATAGCTCGGTATCAGGACGAGGCGCGCGACGCACGCGGCGGACGCTGGCTCGAGGAAGTACGGCAGGACGCTCGCTATGCGGTTCGCGTGCTCGGGCGCAGTCGCGGCTTCGTGGCGGTCGCAACTCTGACGCTCGCGTTAGGCGTTGGCGCGAACACGGCGATCTTCAGCGTGGTGCGCGGCGTGCTGCTCCGCGACCTGCCGTATTCCGAGCCGGACCGCATCGTCTCGATCACAACGATGATTCACGGCGGCGCGAGCTCGGCTTCACCAGCCGATTTCCTCGATTGGCGGGGGCAGGCGTCGTCCTTCTCGGGAATTGCAGCGTACTTCACCGGCACGACGAATCTCACGGGCACGGGCGAGCCACAACGACTGAATCAAGCGCGGGTTTCGGCGAACTTCTTCGACGTTCTCGGCGTACAGCCCGAGAAGGGTCGCGCGTTTCAGCGCGGCGAGGATGATCGCTCGGCACCTCGCGTCGCAGTGCTCAGCGATGGACTGTGGCGCAGCCGCTTTGGCGCCGACGAATCGATCATCGGCCGGACCATTCTTCTCGATGACGCACCGACGACAGTGATCGGCGTCGCGTCGCCGCGCGTGCACATGCCGAGCGATGTCGACCTGTGGTTGACGACGCGATTCGACGAGAAAGATGTGGCGCCGTCGTCGCGCGGTGCACGCTGGCTCGAGACGATCGCGCGGCTGGCGCCACACCGAACCATTGCCGCCGCGCAGACGGAGATGACGACGATCGCCGCGCGACTCGCTCAGGGCGACCCGAAACACAATGATGGTGTGACGGCGCGCGTGACGTCGCTGCACGACGATCTCGTGTCCGATGTGCGGACGCCGCTCCTTGTACTGCTTGGTGCCGTCGGCTTCGTGATGCTCATCGCCTGTGTGAACGTGGCGAGCCTCTCACTCGGCCGCACTGCGGCGCGTGAGACCGAGCTCGCGGTGCGCGTCGCGTTAGGCGCGGGACGGGTACGCCTAGCGCGCCAGATACTCACCGAAAGCCTCGTGCTGTCGTTCGTTGGTGGTGCCGCCGGATTACTGATCGCCTGGCTCGGCACGCGGGCGCTATTGGCGGCCGCGCCGGGCGGACTGCTGTCGGGGGGATCGATCCACGCCGATGGATGGGTGCTTGCGTTCGCGCTCGGCCTCACGGTGCTCAGCGGTCTGCTCTTTGGCGTGGCGCCGGCCATTCAGGGATCCGCGCGCCGGTTGCAGAACGATCTGCGTGCGGGGAGCCGTGGAGTCGCCGGCGGACGCGGGCGACTCCGCCCACTACTCGTCGTCACGGAAGTGGCGCTCGCGATCACTCTGATCGCCGGCGCTGGCCTTCTCTTGCGCAGCTTCGTGCGCCTAACGACGGTCGATCCGGGGTTCCGCCCGGAGGGAGCATCGACCTTCTCCCTTTCGCTCTCGCCGATCCGCTACGACGAGCCGGCGAAGCAGGAGCTGTTCGCGCGAACGCTGTTGTCGCGACTCGACCGGCTTCCGGGAGTGACCGCCTCCGCGATCTCATTCGGGCTGCCGCTCTCCGGCTCCGGTTTTGGCTTCACCTTCGCGATCGCCGGCCGCGCCGAGCAGTCCGGCCCTGACGAGCCACGGGGTCAGGTGCGGATCGCGACCCCGGGCTACCTCAACGCGATGGGCATTCCGCTGCTTCGGGGACGTTGGTTCACCGACGACGACCGCGCCGGCACCCCACCGGTGATCGTGATCAGCCAGGAGACGGCGAAGCGTTACTGGCCTAACGAGGAGCCCATCGGCCAGAGCATCATGACTGGCTGGGGACGCGACGATCATCGCTTTGGTGGAACGATCGTGGGCATCGTTGGCGATGTGCGTCAGTTCGGCCTCGCGGGCAAGCCGACGCCCCACCTCTACGGTTCGCTCGCGCAGCGACCACTCGACGAGATGACGGTCGTCGTGCGGTCGACCGCGCCCACGGCAACGGTGCTCTCCGCGGCCCGTGCCGTGGTGAGCTCGCTCGACGCCAAACTTCCACTCTACGATGTGATGCCCCTCGACGATCTCGTTCGGTCGTCGATCGCACAACGACGTTTTTATGCGTCGCTGCTCGCGACTTTTGCGGCGCTCGCGTTGCTGCTGGCGGCGATCGGTATATATGGAGTCATCGCCTACTCCGTCCAACGGCGCCAGCGCGAGCTCGGCATTCGCATCGCGCTTGGCGCGTCGCGCGATCGTGTCGTGGGGATGGTGATGCGTCAGGGAATGACGCTCGCGCTCTCGGGTGCCGCGCTCGGGCTGGCGGCGTCGAGCCTCCTCACTCGCGTGCTCAGCGGACAGCTGTTCGGCGTGAGCGCGACCGATCCGCTGACGTTCCTCGTCGCGCCAGCGGTTCTCATCGCGATCGCGGTCGTCGCCTGTCTCGTCCCCGCCCGCCGCGCCGTATCCGTGGACCCCGCCTCCGCGCTCCGCGCTGAAAGCTGAGGCGCGGGCGCGGGGCGCGGGGCGCGGGGCGCGGGCGGAAATGCTGATGGGGTGATGAGAGTTCTCGCTCTCACCACCCTAACGTTTCGTTCCTTGGTACCTGATAGCTATGGACTATTTCCTGATAGCTATCAGCTACTAGAAGTTAGCCACCATATGCACGAACCACTGCCGCAACGGCTGTGTCGGCGTGATCGTCACATTGTTCACGACCGGATAGTTGTCGGAAAGCTGCTCCTGGTAGTCCACGGACATCGCGACACGGCGTGATAGGTCGAAGAAAATGCCGCCGATGAAGACGTGATACTGCGCCGCCGGATTGTAGTTGGTATTGGTGGTCACCTGGTCGTATCGCGCCACGAGATTGAGCCGCGTGTAGCCTGTGTCGAAGAGCGCGAGCGGCTTGAGGATCGCGAAGCCGGATAGAATGTGACCCGTGGAATCGACGGTCACGGCTGGCGATGCCGGCGTGTTGAGTCCAGTCTGGCTCTCGCCGTGAAAGTGTGTGTACTGTCCGCCTGCGGTCAGCCGGGGATCGCGAATGCCGCTAAAGACGCCCCACCGATTCCTCTCCAAGCCGATGCCGATCGGACCATTCGACGTCGGTCCGGGCGCGGGGCTGTTGACGAACGGGCTCGCGACGTCGCCCTTGTACACCCATGGCGAGATCGCCCATGTCGAGAGGATACCTTTTCCGCTCTTCGCGAATGGCGTGATCGTTAGGCGGGCTTGGGGGTCTTTGAAGCGATCGAGCTCGCGGGACGTGTAGCCAGGTCCGTTCGTGACCGGAACGTAGATCTCACCGAGTCGGTTGGGTAGCGTGATTTGGGTTGCCGCGCCAACGTCAGCGGACGTCATGAGACCCGCGCGCTCGACATCGGTTTGAGAGATCCAGCGGGGCCAGAACTGCTCTTCATGATCGATGATGACGGTTTGTAATGAGCCCATCCGGAACGCGGCCGTCAGATCGTTCGGCGTCTTCCCGTTGATGTAGTTGTACTGCATGTACGCATACTTGAGCCGAATTGCCCATCCAGCGTAGTAGGCGTCCTGCGGGGTGTTCGTCTGCTGATAGACGTCCGTCGTGATGCGGATGCTCGCCCGGTCACCCGCAGGCATGCGGAAGGTGAGATAGGCCCGGTCGACATTGAATTGGTTGAAGTTCTTCGCGCGTTGGTCGACGCGATACTGAAAGCTGCTGTAGATGACGCCTGAGAAATCGATCGGTGGGATCGTGACGGTGGTCTGCGCCGAGAGCATGGACGCCGACACGAGCAGGGTGAGCCCGGCGGCGAGTGCAGATGAGCGGAGACGAGCTATTGTCATGGGATTGGTAGTCGAGGGTTGGCCGAACAGACCGGACACTACCGGCGCTTCGTAACGGTGCGCCGTCCCATTTGTAACGCCCAAGTCACGGGCCGTTCGCATTCCTCAGGTTCGCGGAGGAGACGTTTTCCCGGCAGCGCGTTCCTCGAAGTGGTGCTTGATCTGCTTTCCTTCAGCGAGGTAGACCGCGTCCTCGCCGATGTTCGTCGCCAGGTCGGCGACGCGCTCGAGGTTCCGGCTCACGAGCAGGAGCTGCAACGCGGGTGAGATGGTCGTGGCACTCTCCATCATGTGCGTCAGCAGCACACGGAAGGTCGACTCCTCGAGCGCATCGACTTCGTCGTCGCGCTTGCACACAGCTCGTCCCAGCGCGCCGTCGGCTCGTATGAACGCGTCGATGGCGTCGCCGAGCATCTCGCGCGCGCGCTTCGCCATCTCGTCGATCTCGAGACCGGGGGCAAGCGCAACAGGGACATCGAGCAGTCGCAAGGTGCACTGCGCGATGTTCACCGCGTGATCGCCAACGCGCTCGAGATCACTCGAGATCTTGATTGCACCAACGATGAAACGGAGATCGCGCGCCATCGGTTGCTGCAACGCGAGCAACGCGATTGCCCGCTGTTCCACTTCCACCTCGAGGTCGTCGAGCTCGTGGTCTGCGGCGAGCACCGCTTCCGCCTTCCCCGCGTCCCGCTCCCGCAGTGACTCGACGGCGAGATCGATCAGCGCTTCGGCTTTTTCGGACATGTCCAGCAGCCGCTGTTTGAGCTCGGAGAGCTGCTCGTGGAAATGACGAAAGCCAGATTGGCGTTCGCCTGCTGTCGTTTGCGGCTGGGTCATCCGAATCTCCCGGTCACGTACGCGTCGGTACGCTCTTCGCGCGGATTAGTGAATATCTGATCGGTTGGCCCAGCTTCTACCAGGCGTCCGAGGAAAAAGAAGGCGGTGTTGTCGGAAATGCGTGCGGCTTGCTGCAGGTTGTGCGTCACGATGACGACGGTGAGCTCTTGCTTCAACTCGTATAGCAGTTCCTCAACGCGTTGCGTCGAGATCGGGTCGAGCGCGCTCGCCGGCTCGTCGAGGAGCAAGACCTCCGGTTCGTTCGCCAGCGCACGGGCGATGCACAAACGCTGCTGCTGACCGCCTGATAGACGCGTCGCGCTCTCACGTAATCGGTCGCGGACTTCTTCCCACAACGCCGCGCGCCGCAAAGAGGTCTCGACGATGAGATCGAGCTCGGTTCGATCACGGACGCCATTGATGCGCGGCCCATACGCGACGTTCGCGTAGATGGATTTCGGAAACGGATTCCATCGCTGGAAGACCATCCCAACGCGCTGCCGCAGCGCCACCGCGTCGACGTCATGATCGTACACGTCCTGTCCATCGAGCTCGATGCGGCCTGTGTGGCGGATACCGGGAATGAGCTCGTTGAGTCGATTGATCGACCGGAGGAAGGTCGACTTGCCGCAACCCGAAGGTCCGATCAGCGCCGTGATCGCTCGCGGCTGAATCACGACGTCCACATCGTGCAGCGCCTGTTTTTCCCCATACCAGAAGGAGAAGCCACGCGCCGCGATCGCGCCGGGATGCCCGGCGACTGATGGCGTATCACTGGACCGGTCGCTCACTGGCCGCTGCTCGTCAGGCACGACGCTCGTCATCCGAACCGTCCAGTGATGTAGGACTCGGTCCGCTCATCGCCCGGGCGGGTGAACATCGTTTCCGTCGGTGCAACCTCGATCAGCTCCCCGCCAAGCAAGAAGGCCGTCTGGTCGGAGGCGCGCGCTGCCTGCTGCATGTTGTGCGTGACGATGACGACCGTCACGTCAGTGCGGAGCTCGTAGATGAGCTCCTCGACTTTCTGGGTCGAGATCGGGTCGAGCGAAGCAGTGGGCTCGTCGAGCAAGAGAACTTCTGGATCGGTCGCCAGGGCGCGCGCGATGCAGAGGCGTTGTTGCTGACCGCCCGAGAGGCCCGTAGCGCTCGTCTTCAATCGATCCTTCACCTCGTCCCACAGCGCGGCACGCTTGAGCGCCCGCTCGACGATCTCGCGTGTCTGCTTCGCGTTCGGTCTCTGGTTGGCGACCGCGAGCCCCGCGGCCACGTTGTCCTGAATGGACATCGTTGGAAAGGGAGTTGGCCGCTGAAAGACCATGCCGACCTGCCGCCTAACGGCCACCGGACTGACGCCGTTGCCGTAGATATCTTGGCCATCCAATAACACCGCTCCGGTGGCGCGCGCGCCCGGCACCGTCTCGTGCATGCGGTTCAGACAGCGCAAGAACGTCGATTTGCCGCAGCCGGATGGCCCGATGATGGCCGTCACCGATCGGTCCGTGAGACCGACGGACACGTTGCGCACAGCGTGAACGTCGCCGAAGTACGCGTTGAGCCCTTCGACGACGATGCGAACCGCCGGCGAAACTCGGGATGGCGCGGCGGTCTCAGTCTGTCGCGCCGTAGCGTCGTCGGGTGGCGACACGCGCGGCGAGGCTGATGATGAAGACGATGCCGACGAGGGTGAGGGCGCCGGCCCAGGCCTGCGCATGCCACTCATCGTAGGGACTGATTGCATAGTTGAAGATCTGTAGTGGAAGCGCCGCGATCGGAGCGCGCAACGAGGTCGACCAGAACTGGTTGCCTAACGCAGTGAAGAGCAGCGGCGCGGTTTCGCCGGCGATGCGCGCCATCGCCACCAAAGCACCCGTCACGATCCCGCCCATTGCCGTCCGTAAGACAATCGTGAGGGCCGTGCGCCAGCGCGAGTATCCAAGCGCCAGCGCCGCCTCACGAAGGGAGATCGGGACGAGGCGTACCATCTCTTCGGTTGTGCGCGTGACCATTGGGATCATCATCGCGCCTAAGGCGATACCGCCGGCCAGCGCCGAGAAGTGCTTGACGGGCTTGACGAGCAGCTCCCAGGCAAAGATGCCCATCACGATCGAGGGCAGGCCGTTCAAGACATCAGAGAGAAATCGCACGGTCGTTGCGAGAATCGTCGCGCGCTTTTCGGCGAGGTAAAGACCCGCGCCGATACCGACCGGGAGCCCGACGACGCTCGCAATGCCGAGAAGAATGAGCGTTCCAATAATACCGTTGGCGACGCCACCCCCGGCCTCACCGGGCGGTCGTTGGACGTGCGTGAAAAAGGCGATGCTCAACGACGACGCGCCAAGACGCAGCAAGTGGATGACGATCAGAATGAGCGGCAAGATGGCGAGTATCGCTGCCGCGTACATCAGGCCAATCATCAGATTGCTGCGGAAGCGGCGGTGCCTGATGCTCCGCTCCGTACGTTCCGCAACAGCGCGCTGCCGTCCGCTCGGCGCACCTTGCCACTTCTTTTGCGCGCTCGACATCAACGCTCCCGCGCCGTCTGCCACACGAGCCACCGCGCCAGTGCATTGACGACGAACGTCACGAGCAGCAGCACGAAGCCCACGGCCATGAGCGCCGAGAGATGGAGGTCACTCGTCGCTTCGCTGAACTCGTTCGCGATGAGTGACGCCATCGTGTATCCGGGCGCGAACAAGGACGCCGCAATCTCGTGGCGATTGCCGATGAGCATCGTGACCGCCATCGTCTCGCCTAACGCGCGACCAAGGCCCAGAATGATCCCGCCGATGATACCGGAGCGCGCGTAGGGGATGACGGCGTCCCGAATGACCTCCCACCGGGTGGCTCCGAGACCGACGGCTGCTTCCCGCTGCGAGCGCGGAACGGCGAGCAACACCTCACGGGTGACCGCCGAGATGTATGGCAGACACATGATGGCGAGAATCAGCCCCGCGGCGAGCATGCTCGAGCCATAGGCAGGCCCGCTGAACAACGGTAGGACGCCGAGGTGCATCGTGTCCCGGAGGAACGGCATGACGTACTCACGCAAAATGGGAATGAGGACGAACACTCCCCAGAGCCCATAGATGACGCTCGGTACTGCCGCGAGCAGATCGACGGCGAAGGCAACGGGCTGGCGCAGCCAGTTCGGCGCGAACTCCGAAAGAAAGACAGCGACGCCTAACGCGAGCGGCGTGGCGATGACGAGTGCGAGAATCGAGGAGACGATCGTACCGTAAATCGCTGGTGCCGCGCCGAAGTGGCCGGCAACGGGATCCCAGTCGCTCGATGTCAGGAATGAAAATCCGAACGTACGCAGCGCCGGCCACGCCGCGATCCCGACGGCGATGAAGATCATCACCAAGAGAATCGGTACGAGTGCCGCGAAGCCGGCGATGGACCCCGAGTAGATGCGATCACCAATCTCGCTGCCTATCTCGGTCCAGCTGCGCGACGGGCGCGACCGCGCCGAGCTCGGCGCGGTCGCTGTTGTCCGCGTGGCGTTCCGCGCTACCGCATCGGTCACGGTGTCGAGCCGACTTTGATCGTCGTCAGCGTTGAATCGAGCCGTGTGACGAGGGCCGCGGGAAGCGGCGCGTAATCGAGAGTCGCGGCCTCCTGTTCGCCGTCATGGAGCGCCCACTTGAGAAAGTCCATGATCTTCTTGCCCTTGTCCGCGTTAGGCTGCGTCTTGTAGACGAGGAGCCAGGTAAAAGACGAGATCGGGTACGCTTGCGCGCCCGGGGCGTTGACGATGGACAGGCGGTAGTCACTATTGGCAGTCAGCTTCTGCGCGACGCCGGCCGCGGCAGCCGTGACTGCTTCGATCGACGGCGCGACGAATTGTCCAGCGGCGTTGCGAAGTGCGGCCGTCGGCAGCTTGTTCTGGCGAGCATACGCCAGCTCGACGTAGCCGACAGCGCCAGGAGTCTGCTTCACCTGGCCAGTGACACCCTCATTTCCTTTCGCGCCGAGCCCCGTCGGCCAATTTACGTCTTTCCCCTTCCCTGGCCCGCCCTTCCAAGCTTGGCTCACCGCACTGAGATAATCGGTGAAGATGTAGCTGGTGCCGCTGCCGTCCGATCGATGAACGACGATGATATCGCGATTGGGCAGGCTCAGGCCCTTGTTGAGCGCGGCGATTCGAGAGTCGTTCCACTTGGTGACCTTGCCAAGGAAGATGTCGCCGACGAGGTCGCCCGTGAGATTCAGTGTTTTGGAAACTTCCGACAAATTGTAAGTGATGCAGACAGCGCCGAGCACGGTGGGGATATGTTGCACCGGGCCGCCCTTCGCTTTCGACATCTCGTCGTCGCTCATGGGCGCGTCGCTGGCGCCGAAGTCGACGGTCTGCTCGGAGAGTTGACGAATGCCGCCGCCGGAACCGATGGGCTGGTAGTTGATCTTGACGCCAGTCTTCGCGGCATAGTCGGCGAACCATTTCTGGTAAATGGGCGCGGGGAATGTCGCGCCGGCACCGGTGAGCTGCGCGTCGGAGGATGCAGTGGCTGCACCGGCTGGGGTGGCGCCAGCGGCGCCGCTCGCGCTGTCCTTTCGCGCGCCGTTATCCGCGGCCGTCGAGCATGCCGCGACCATCATCGTCGTCGCGAAAACCAGGGAGACACGCTTCACGATTCACTCCGGTGAGAGGTAGCCGACGCCGCATGATCGAGGCATCACCGGAGGATCGCCCGGCTGGGTAACGCAGTCCGGAAGCTTTTGTAACGGACGTGTAACAGCGATTAGGCCCGGGCTGTCATCATGAGCCTGGCGGGATCCGCGGAGGATCTTGTGGTCCTGCTTCTATCACCCTCGACAGCTCCTTCGAGGGCTGACACCCTCTGCTGAACTCGGATGACGCGGATAGCAGCACGGAAACGTCGCCGATACCAAAAGAGCGACAAAACCAAGGAGAACGAAGGGCCTCGGATGCCTGTCGCGCCTGCGCCAACACCAGATCCTTCGCGTTGCTCAGGATGACACTGAGAGCTCCCTCGGCGTGCAGTTCACAAAACATCGCGCGGGCTCGTTGCGAATGGAATTCTGATCGCAAAGGAGCGGATCCGTGTAATTCGTTAAATCCGTGAAATCCGTTTCCTACTGGTTTTGCCGGTCTTCTTATCAGCGCCTTCTACTGTGCCGATTTCGGGCAGTGTCCCGCGCAAAGCAATGGATGATTGTGCCGAGCGGCACTTTCTGGTCGGCGCGACGGAGCCATTCAGATCGATGTTACTTCGCCATCCCAACGGTGCCGATCCTGATCGTCGTTAGGCGCCTCTCCAGCTGCGCGATCATCGCACGCGATTCCTCGCGCTGTCTCAGGACCCTGACATAACCGGCGCCGGTGTGTCACTAGTCCTGTCGAGAGTAACCGCCAACGCCAACGATGAGCGTTTGTCTAAATTGTTTCACGGATGCGCATGGCGCCTGACGTCGCGCGTCCTCTTCTGCACGGATACGTATTCGCCATCGGTCAATGGCGTGTCGGTGGTGACCGACCTGTCGGTATCGGGTCTCCGTCATTGTGGGTGGCGATGAACCAATCGTCACGTCATGCCATGATTGGGCGCCGCGTCCGCTGACGTCCTACAGTGCCGCGCGTGAATCGCCGACGGAGCGCGCATGCGGAGTCCGATGTGTCATCACTGTGGCCCCCAATAGCATCCGTCGCACGGGAACACCACTCAGATCGAACAGGAGACACATCATATGGATCGGCGCATACTTCGCCGAGGTTTGCGCTCGGCTTTTTCCTCACGGCCGGCGCGTGCAGCCGCGATTACGGATCAGGTCCGTCGCAGCCAGCGATCGTGCCAACGGTCTTCACCGCCACAGGCAATGTTGCGGCGAAGGCGGACGAGTTTCGTGCCGCGCTAGGCGATCCCGCCAATGGCGGGACGGCGGGCGAACAACCGGCTGGCCGCCGTGAGATCACGTGGGATGGCGCGGGCGCGAATCCCTTCGACAACAGAAACGATTTCCCGTCCACCTTCTTCAACACGAACGTGAAGTCAGGTGCAGTGTTCACGACACCGGGCACGGGCTTTCGAAATGACAGCCTCAAGTTCGCCGAGATCAATGCCGAGTATGGAAATGAGTTCGGCGCGTTCAGCCCGACGAAGATCTTCTCGCCGGTGGGTAGCAATGTGATGGACGTGCTCTTCCAGGTCGCGGGCCAACCAACTCCGGCGCGCGTGAGTGGATTTGGCGCGGTGTTCAGCGATGTCGATGTCGCTGGTGCCACGACGCTGGAGTTTTTCGACGCGACTGGCAACAGCCTCGGCAAGGTCGCCGCGCCAGTGCGGTCCGACGCCGCGGGCTCGTCATTCGCGGGCGCGAAGTTCACCGAGTCGATCGTCGCCCGTGTCCGGATCACCCTCGGCACTGCTGCGTTAGGCGCCAACGTCAACGACGTCACGGCCGGCGGTACGGCGGATCTCGTGGTGGTCGACAACTTCATCTACGGAGAACCCAAGCGGATCCCTTGATCCCTACGTTGGCGTAATCAGCCACTCCAGCCCAATGGGCGAACGGCACAACGTGCCGTTCGCCTTCTTCGTGTCGTGCTCCTGCGGTGTTAGCTGGAGAGACCGGCAATCTGCTGCGGCGCGAAGTCGTGAAGCCCGTGCTCGGCCGAGTATCGAACAAGGTCAGCGTTCGACGTGAAGCCCATCTTCTCCATGAGGCGCACGCGGTACGTGCTCACCGTCTTCGGCGACAGTTCTAACGCGGCGGCGATCTCCTTCACGGTCCGTCCGGAGCCGAGAGCGCGCAGCACATCGAATTCGCGGTCGGAGAGCTGCTCGTGCGGCGCGCCGACGAAATCGTGACCGAGCTGCGCCGCGAGACGTTCGGCAAGCGAGGGACTGACGTATCGCCCACCACGATGGACGCGGCGAATCGCGTCGAGCAGCTGCTCGGGTGAGTGGTCTTTCGTGAGATAGCCGGATGCGCCGCCCCGCAGTGCACGAACCGCCCATTGATCTTCGGGGTGCGCGCTGAGAACGAGAATGCGCACCGTGGGATGCTGCTCGCGAAGACGACGGAGCGTCTCGGTGAACGGTGAGCCAGGCATCGAGACGTCGAGCAGCACCACGTCGGCCACAAATTGGCGGAGCGCCGCGAGAGCCTCGTCGCCGCTCGGCGCTTCGCCCGTGACGACGATGCCGCGGTCATCCTCCGCGATGCGCCGCAGGCCGGCACGGACGATCGGGTGGTCGTCGACGATGAGGATGCGGATCATTGCGTAGCGACCGACGTGCGAAGGGGAAGCCGAAGGGCGACGGTCGTGCCGGAGGCGGCATTGCTCGCGATGGAAACCGTGCCGCCTAACGCGATCGCACGCTCCCGCAGGCCGAGGAGACCGAGCGAGCGCGCGCCCCGCAGCTGTTCGCGAGTGATGCCGCGACCATCGTCGGTGACGTCCAGCGAAAGCACGTCACAGACGACCCGCAGCGCGACACGAACGCGTGTCGCGTTCGCGTGCTTCGCGACGTTGGTGAGCGCCTCCTGGAGCATCCGGAAAACGGCGGTGCCCATCGTGTCCGGCGGAGCGCAGCTGACGTCGATGTCGAGGTCGAGCGCCAGACCGGTGCGCGCAGCGAATTCCTGCGCCTGCCATTCGATGGCGTCGGCAAGACCCAACTGATCGAGGACGCTCGGCCGCAGCTCGGTGATGATTCGCCTAACGGCGACCATCACGTCGTCGAGGCGGCCGAGCAGATTGCCACAGCGATCGACGAGCTCGGATTGGGAGTGGCGGTTGAGGCGACGTTCCATCCATGCGAGATCGAGCTTGAGCCCCGTGAGCGCCTGACCCAGCTCGTCGTGAAGCTCGCTCGCGATGCGAGTACGTTCTTCTTCCCGAATCAATTCAAGGCGCGCGGCCAAGGCGCGCAGTTCTTGACGCGACTGCGCGATCTCCACGGCTGCCAGGTAGCGGTCGGTGATGTCCCGTTGAATGCCGAGGTGGCCGGTGATGCGACCGCGCTCGTCGTACACGCACAGATAGTGCCCTTCGATGCGCACCGGCGTGCCGTCCATACGGCGCTCGTCCGTCTCGATGTGCACGTGACCGACATCGAACATCGCGCGCCATCCAGCTTTGCCGCGCTCGATGTCGTGCGCGAAGAACTCGGCGGGTGTCTTTCCAATGAGCTCCTCGAGCTTTCCGCCGTATTGTCGCGCGTATGCTTCGTTAGCGATGGTCATCCGTTGATGCCTGAAAACGTGCTCCAGCAACGCATCCTTGTCGGCCGCGTCGTTCCACTCGATGGGCTCATCCAACATCATGATGAAGAACCCATCGATCGACTGTGCGAAAAACAACTCGCGAAGACTGTCGGGAGAGAGAGACACGGTCGTCTCGCAAGCCAAGTATCTCTGGTTAGGCGGCACGGGGACATCGGCGCGCCGCGTGGCGCGCTGTCAGACAAGTGACTACGCAGTGCGGCATAGCGCCAGTATGTCAGCCGCTGTCCTACACGGTGTTGGCCTCTCGTCGGACGAAAGCGTCGCGCGCCCGCCGATAATGCCCGCGCAGCGACCGCCGTAACCTCTGGCCCATGAAAAACTCAGCGATTCGGCGCATGAGCGCGCCGCTCACCATCGAGCGCCTGGTCGAGCGCCTCGAGACCCTGTCGATCGACGGCCGCGGCTTCGCCTATCAAGATGCCGGCGGCGGTCCAGCCGTGATTCTTGCCCATTGCTCCGGTGCGTCGCACCGCGCGTGGGCGTCACTCGTCGGCGTGCTGAAGGATCACTATCGCGTGCTCGCGCCCGACCTGCTCGGCTACGGGCGCTCGGAGCCATGGCCGGTGAACGCGCGACTCCATCCGTGGTCGGACCTCGGCGCGGTGCTCGGGCTCGCGGAGCTTGCCGATGGGCCGGTGCATCTGGTTGGGCACTCGTACGGTGGCGCGGTCGCGCTGGAAGCAGCGCGCGTGCTCGGCACGCGAGTGCGAAGCCTAACGCTGATCGAGCCGGTGGCGTTCCACCTGCTGCGCCTTACCGGGCGGATGGCCGAATGGCGCGAGATCACGTCCGTGGGCCAGCAAGTGACAGCGGCGCTCCGCCGGCGACAGGACAAGGGCGCGGCCTGGCTCTACATGCGGTACTGGAGCGGACGCCTGCGCTGGTGGACGATGTCGCCGCGCGCCCGGAGAGGTCTGGTGGAAAGTGTTGGCAAAGTGGGTGCGGAGTTCGAGGTGTTGTCACAGCTCTCGAGCACCATCGGCGACTATCAGTGCATCAACATGCCGACGCGACTCATCGCCGGCGAGCGTAGCCCGGCGCCGGCGCGCGCCATTGTCGATGAATTGGAACATATCCTTCCGAACGCGCATCAATGCGTGCTGCGACGTGCGGGACATATGAGTCCTCTCACTCATCCGTCGGAAGTGACCGCATTGGTGTCAGCCCACATAGTAGGGGCGGAGGCCATGCAAGAACGACGCGGCCAACGGTCGATCGCGTAGCGCGGCGCGGGGCGGTGCCTGTCATTAGTCATTCTGAGGAGCGAAGCGCAAGCGTAGCGACGAAGGATCTGCTTTTACTACCGCCGAGCGAAGCGGGAGTGCGCGCGAGCAGCGCGCACGACTCCAAATCGATTGATCTGCTTCGAGCGCCAGCGAGAAGCAGATCCTTCGCTGCGCTCAGGATGACAACCGTCTTACATCCCGCGCCCCCCGCCCCGCGCCACTCAATTGACGACTACAGTCCCAGCCATTCCCGGATGGATATGGCAGGTGTAGTGATACGTGCCCGGCGTCGTGAACGTGCGTTCCGCCGAGAGGCTGGCATTGTTGCCGGGGATATCGGCCGGGACTCCGTTCCGCGCGTCGAAGAAGACGTTGTGCGCCACGGAACCGAACGCGAAGGTGACGACGTCGCCGGCGTTCACCGTCAGCGTTCCTGGCGTAAACGCCAGACCCGGCGTGGCATTCACCGTGCGGCCATCTCCTCCTGGAGCCGTGGGCCCACCGTTCGATCCGTATCCGCCACTGCAGGCGGCAAGGGTGACCGCTCCAAAGGACAGAACTGCGTTTCTTATGCGTCTCATGTGATCGCTCCGGTCATGTGTTGATAACGCGGCGCTGGGCCTGCCGCGCACTCCCTGTCGTGCCAATGAGTAATCTCTCATCGTCGAGACCGGGCGTCTTGCATGAAACGCGGGTGACTCCTTGAACAATCGTGCGCACGTGGCCGCCGCGGTGGCCGGCGAGGTTAGTATGCTCACACGGATGAGATGTGTCGTTCCATTATTCGACCAACACTCTGGGCGTCGCATCGTGCCAGTGGAGGACCAGCGCAGCGTGGCCACGGCGCAAGCACTCGATTGGCCCGGCGTGTTGCTCGAGGCCGGCCGGAACGACGTCGCCGAGGTGGACGACCTCACACTCGCACACCATTACATCGGTGTGAATGCCAGCCGCGCACCCATCAGGATGGAGGTGAAGGAGGAGCATGGATTTCGTGCGGTCGTCCTTCCACAAGGCACTGCCTGGTTGGTGCCGGCTGGCCAAGGCTTCTCGCTCCGTGTCCGAGAGGCATCGCCGCACGCGTACGTTCGTATCTCGATCGATCCGCTGCGCTTCGATCGCCTCGTCAGCACGAGCGAGGACCGCACGAAGCCGCCGGCACTACGGCGGACCTACGGCATCGACGGGCCGCAAGTGCAGTATCTCGTGAGCGCCCTGACGGAAGAGGCCCGCACGGGGACGCCGAGTGGGATTGCGTTTGTCGAAACGCTCACGACGGCGCTCGGACTACAGTTGGTGAAGCTGGCCGGCATCGAGCCTCGGCATCGCGACGTAGCGCGCGGCGGTCTCGCACCGGCCGTTAGGCGTCGCGTGCTCGAGCTGATGGAGGCGCAGGCATCCGCACATCTCACGATCGACGCGCTTGCTCGCGAAGCGGGCCTCTCGCCCGCGCATTTCGCGCGCGCCTTCAAGGAATCCGTCGGTCGCGCACCGCATCAACATCTTCTGGCCATTCGTCTGGAGCGCGCGCGCCGTCTGCTCGACGCGCCTGACGCCGCGCTCTCCGACGTTGCATTCCGAACGGGGTTCGCCGATCAGGCGCACTTCACTCGCTTCTTCAAACGGTACTTTGGCATGACCCCGGGAGCGCTCCGACAATCGCATCGTCGCGCTTCGTGATGAGTCGCTCCCTCGCGACGTGACAATGTCGCGTGACTACGGGGTGAAGGTGCCAGAGGTGGCGGCGTAGCGAGTCGTGGCGCCATCGAATGGAAGAGGGTTTACGCCAGCACCGAGCGAGCCGCCACTTCGCGCTGCCCTCCAAAATACTTGCTCGTTGCGATGGATCACCCACCGCGGGTCGAACCCGCTCACGCCAGTGAAATCGGGGAGCCGCAAATCGAAGGCTCCCGTTAGGCGTGCGTACGCGGCGGTCATGCTCAGGCTCACCACGGTGTTCGCGCCTTGCTGAAAGGTCATCTGCGCGAGCCGGTCGTACGCCGACTGCTCGGCAAACGTGCCGCGCAGCTGTAACGCGGCCGTGGGCGCGGCAAAGCTGATTACCGGCCCCTCGATCGGCGGCCCCAACGTCAGTGTTTGATCGACCGGTGTGTGAAAGGAGATGCTCGCCACGCGTGTGGAGTTGTTTGCCGCGTCAACAGCCGCGGCGGTGAGCGTTTGCAGATCGCTGGCGGCGAGCTTGCTCGCCGGGATGGCGTCATACGTACGCGCAATAGCGTTCACGTCATTCGTCCGAACTGACAGGATGCTCCGGCGGTTCTTGGTAATGAGCATCGTGTTCATGCTGAGACCGTCGCCATTGGCACCACCGATGTTGACGTTCGCGACCGCCGGCGCAAAGCTCTCGGCAGATCCGAAATCGAGCACCGGGACGACACTGCTGTCCGGGAGAGCCGGCGTGCGACGCAGGATGACGCGATTCAGTGTCGTGACGCCGTTCGCACGCGTCGCACGCGTGGCAAGAATGCTCTGTGATCCCTCGACCAACCCGCCGAGTATGAAGCCGTGACTTCCGTCGTCGACGAGGAATGCACTCGCAAGTGATCCGGCACGCACGGATACGACGTCAGTCGCCCCAACGCCCGCCACGGTGCCGAGGAGGGCTCGCGAACCGCAGGGCCAGCAATGTCTTGAACGAAGCACCGCCATGACGTTGAACATCCATGCTGCATGTCCGCTCCGTCCTACAGCACCATGTTGCCAGGGGCCATATATCGGTTCCCATCACGGAGAGTCGCTGATCCTCCTTCTCACGATTTGTGGAAGCCTTCGCGCGAAGTCGTCGAACGCGACACTGCTGGACGCGGTCGCGCTGCTCGCAGGGAGTGACATTCGAGTCGAGCGCTACGACCGCCTTGCGGACGTGCCGCTGTTCAATCCCGACATCGACGTCGACCCGGGCCCACCGTCTGTCGCTGCCCTACGGAACGCGATTGCCCGCGCGGATGCGCTGCTGATCTCGAGTCCCGAATACGCGCACGGTGTGCCCGGCGCGCTGAAGAACGCGCTCGATTGGCTGGTGAGCGGCGTCGAGATCCTCGACAAGCCGGTCGCGCTGGTGAATCCCTCGCCGATGTCGCGCTTTGCGCAGCCGCAACTCATGGAGACGCTGCGCGTGATGAACGCGCGAGTCGTGGACGACGCCTGCGTTACGGTGCCGATCGCAGGTCATGGTCCCGATGCCACCGGCATTGTCGCCGACGCGGAGCTGTCCGCAGTGCTCCTCCGTGCAGTCGAGGCGCTGCTCTCTCGAGTCGCGAGAACGGGATAGTGAGTCCGTGTCTCATCACATCGAGGGAGTGCTGAGGAGGTCTCGCCGCACCCTCGTGGCGTTGCGCAACAGCTCCAAAGAGTTCGACGCAAGCCCCTGCACGACAAACTGCAGCCCCAAAACGGTGAGCACAGTCGCCATCGCGCAATCGGTAGTCGCAAACGACTTATCGTTCACCCCGAAAGTGGGGAGGGCGGCCCCGATGTCGTCACCGCTGATCACCGGCTTCATCGCGCGAGTCGTGCAAACAGTCGGCTCGAGCTGACGTTCGGCGAGCCCGAGCCTGAGCCGCCTCACCTCAGTCGTCTGCCCAGACGACTGTGTCGTGATCACCTCTGACGCTGCCGCATCGACGGTGCGCTGGCCCACCGCGTCGTGGTGGTCGTACCGGAAACCGGTGCGCTCCGCCAGGGCGCTGTGGACGTCGCGCTCGACGACGAAGTTGCGCACCCGACACGCCCAGTTGCGCACCCCACGCGCCCACGACCGCATCGCCATTTCAATCGTGCTCATCTCCTCGCGTCCGATGCGAGGCTGCTTGACGCGAGCGTGAAGCCTCGCCGCACTCGCGCGTCCCTCGCGCCCGCGCGAAGGGACCGTGCAGTTGGTGTCGTCTGCCGGGACATCGGGGCGGCCGAGGCCCGGCTCGCAATCACGTTCCCCGGTTCCATCATTGCCGACACTGCTGCTATCATCGCCGATCCGCCGAACGCCGCGGTCAATCGAGCGCCTCGAGCCGGCGTCAGTGGCTTTTCGGCGCCGCATGCTCTTCGCCCTACACTTCTCAGACGGAAAATCGGCCCTGTCGCGCAAGAGGGAGTTTTCGCCGAGTGAGCGTGATCTTGGCGCCGGCTCTACTCAGGACGTCGGGACAACGTACGGCGCGAATGACCGAACAGCATTGCGGCGTCAACCGCGAGAGCTCCGTCATCGTCCAATGTTCCGGGACGACGACGGAGTCTCGGCGTTGCTAGAACCGATACGATACGCCCGCGGCGAGGCCGATATCGTTGCGCGTCTTTGTATCACCGCCGCCAACGAGCGGCTTGAACTGCGACACGTAGTCGCGCGCCTCGATGCGCAGTGCGATCGGGCCGAAGCCGATGTCGCCGCCCAGCGCGCCGTAGCCGTCCACGTTCGATTTGCTGCTCACATCCAGATCACGATAGCTGTACGTGCGACCGCCAACGCCGAAACCGACGAATGGCGTCAGTTGCGCGAATCCGAGCCCGTACCCCGACGGAACGCGGAGCTCGCCGCCGACATCGTACTGAAAGATGTCGAGCGTCTGATCACCAGCGGTGAGTCGATCCTTGCTGGGCGACCACGCGAAGGTCCCGGTAACAGCGAACGCCGGAATCACCCGCCATGACGCTTCGCCGCCAACGAGCACGGCGTCTTTCACAAAATCCCGTTGGTCGCCGGTTGGAATGTACGCGCCGACGAACGGGCGGAGCTCGAGGCCGATGCCGGACGTCTGCGCCCCGGCAGGTTGCGCCGCCGCGGCGGCAGTAAACAGCGCGGCGGCGGTCAGCACGCGCCTAACGGTTGAATTGGTGTGTTGCTCGAGATGATTGGCAAACATAAAGCATTCCTCTAGATGAGACGTTCACACGCGCCGCGTACTTCCCGCCTGATCGCGCCGCGACGACATACTCGGGCTCAGGCGCCCGATGAACGGGATGCCGCCGCGGGGCCCTCGCCGCGACATCCGCGCTTCTGCTTCCCCACCCACCCCTTCCACCCCACATCTGTACGACAGTCACTGCTGAGGCCAGGTGCCTCCCATTGCTTTATAGACGGCAACAAGTGAAGTCGCCGCGGCAGCACGGCCTAACGCGAGCTGATTCTCCGCGTCGAGCACCGTGCGCTGCGCGTCCAACACCTGCAAGAAATCCGTGAGTCCCGCCTCGAACCGCTGCTGGGCGAGCGCCGCTGCTCGCTCGCTCGAGCGTACGGCCTCATCGAGCAGCGCGAGCCGCGCATGCGCGCGATCGTACGATTCGAGCGCCACTTCCGTTTCCTCGAGCGCCCGAAGAACCGTCGCGTGATGTTCGGTCTGCGCCTCCGACGCGCGCGAGCTCGCGAGGTCGACGCGCTCTTTCACTCGGCCAAGGTCGAACAGCGGCCATGACAGCACGGGTCCAACGAGCAGACGGGAGGTCCCCGTGCGACTCAGCGCATCGAACGACGTCGCCGCGTATCCAACGCGCGCGCCTAACGTCAAGCGCGGCAGATAGTCGGCCTTCGCCGCGCCGACGAACAACTCCTCGGCCGCGAGTTGACGTTCCGCCCGGAGGACGTCTGGGCGGTTGCGAATCAGCTCCGCCGGCGAGCCGACATTCAACGTGTCCGGAAGGTGCGGCAAGGCGTCGCTCGCCAGGAGACCGCGCGGCAGGGCATCGGGAGCGCGTCCCATCAGCACGGCAATGCGATGCTGCTCCTGCGCGATCTGTGCTTCGAGCCCCGGCACCGACGCCAGGGTCAGGTACAATATGGAACGCGCCCGTTCCGTATCGAAGGCCGCGCCCCGCCCACCGGCGAGTCGGTCTTGGGTGAGCTTGACCGTACGCCGCTGATTCTCGGCGTTACGCTGCGCGACGGCCAACTGCTGCTGCGCGCCGCGGAGAGTGAAATAGTTTCGCGCCACCTCGGCCGCGATGGTCACCTGCACGTCGCGTAGATCGTGCTCGGCGGATGCAACTAATGCGCCCTGGCCGCGTACCATCCGGCTCACACGACCGAAGAGGTCCAGCTCCCATGCCGCATCGAAGCCAGCGTCCCAGACCTCCTGCTCCGGAAATTGGCGCGTTGCGCCCGGCAGCTGCGCTATCGAGAGTTGCTGACGCACGGCGCTTCCGCTCGCCGTGATCGTCGGCGCCAAATCGAATGCCGCGAGTCGCCGGGTGGACCGACTGCTCGTTAGGCGCGGCTCGGCGAGACGCACGTCGGTGTTGGCGCGCAATGCTTCATCGATCAGCGACGTCAGGATGGTATCGCCGAGCGTCCGCCAGAAGGGCGATGTCGGCGGGGCGGAGCTAAAGTGCACCGACGTCGTTGTCGCCGCGGGGCCGGAGTCCGAAGCGCAGGAATCCCTTCGGTCGGCTGCGGGCTGCCGTGAAGACGACACGGCGAACGACGGTGCCATCTCGACCCCTGGCGCATGATACGCCGGGGCTCCGGCACATCCTGTAATGAACGCAATGATGGTGAGCGTGAGCTTTCGCATATCAGTCTCCCCCTCCCACTCCGCTCTCACTGCCTACGGCTAGCGGCCGTGGCCATGCGTGCAGGGGTTTGATGTCTGTTGGTATCAGGGCTCGGCGAGCCTCGCCGCGCGCGGCGATGCTGCGAATGAGCACGTAGAAGAGCGGCGTGAAGATGAGGCCAAAGAAGGTGACGCCGAGCATGCCCGAGAACACGGCGACTCCCATCACGTGGCGCATCTCCGCGCCAGCACCGCTCGCGATGACGAGCGGCACCACGCCCATGATGAACGCGAATGACGTCATGAGAATCGGACGCAGACGAATGCGCGCTGCTTCGAGCGCGGCACTCAGGCGGTCGCGGCCTTGCTCCTCGAGATCGCGCGCAAACTCGACGATCAGAATCGCATTCTTGCAAGCGAGGCCGACCAACACGAGCAGCCCGATCTGAGTGAAGACGTTGTTGTCTCCACGCGTGATCCACACTCCGGCGATGGCCGACAGCAGGCACATCGGAACGATGAGGATGATCACGATGGGCAACGACCAGCTCTCATATTGGGCGGCGAGGACGAGGAACACGAGCAGCACACACAGTGGGAACACATAGACCGCCGTGTTACCCGAGAGCTTTTGCTGATATGTGAGCTCGGTCCACTCGAAGCCGAAGCCGTTAGGCAGCGTTTCGCTGGCGAGACGTTCCATGGTTTGCACGGCTTCGCCGGAGCTCACGCCGGGTGCCGGGCTGCCGTTGATGTCAGCGGCCGGATATCCATTGTAGTGCGTGACCTGATCCGGTCCATACGACGGCCTAACGGTGAGCACCGAGCCAAGCGGAACCATCTCGCCCTGTGTGTTGCGAACCTTGAACTGTGAGATGTTTTCCGCGCTCGTCCGATAGGGAGCGTCGGCTTGCGCGATGACCTGATACGTACGACCGAACTTGTTGAAGTCGTTCACGTACTCCGAGCCGAGATAGATCTGCAACGTTTGGAACAGGTCGTTGAGCGGAATGCCAAGCTGTTTCACCTTGTCGCGATCGACGTCGGCGAAGAGCTGCGGCACGTTCACCTGGAAGCTGGAGAATTGGCCAGCGAGACCCCGGGCCTGATACGCCCGGCCGAGCAGCGATTGGGTGGCGGCATACAGGGCCGAGTCGCCAAGGCCGGCGCGGTCCTCGATCTGTCCCTTGAATCCGCCAACCACTCCAAGACCGTTTACCGCCGGTGGCGGAAAGACGGCAACGAAAGCGTCCTGAATCCCCGCGAACTTTGCGTTCAACGCCTGAACGATGGCGCCCGCACTCTGGCTCTTTTCCGTTCGCTCCTCGAACGGTTTGAGTCCGAGGAAGATCACGCCGGCGTTGGGCTTGTTCGCGAAGCCGTTGATCGAGAGACCAGGGAACTCCACCGCGTGCTCGATCCCGTCTTGCTTCAGTGCAACATCCGTCATGCGGCGAATCACCGCTTCCGTACGATCCAGCGAGGCGGCGTCGGGAAGTTGGGCGATCGCTACGAGGTAGCGTTTGTCTTGGCTCGGTACAAACCCACCCGGGACACGTGAGAAGCCCAGAATGCCGAGCATAACGAGACCAGCATACACGGCGAGAGCGACACCTCGGCGGCGGCTGACGCGGCGCACGATCTCACCGTAGCGATGCGAGGCCTGGCCAAAGACTCGGTTGAATGGTCCAAACAGCCAACCGAAGGCGCGGTTGATACCGCGAGTCAAACGGTCCTCTTCGGCGCCGCGAGGACGGAGCAGTACGGCGGCAAGCGCCGGCGACAACGTGAGGGAATTGAATGCCGAGATGAGCGTCGAGAAGGCAATCGTCAGCGCAAACTGCCTGTAGAACTGCCCCGTCAACCCACTGATGAATGCGACCGGAATGAAGACCGCGGATAGCACGAGCGCGATGGCGATGATCGGGCCGCTCACCTCGTCCATGGCGCGGTGACTCGCGTCCAACGGTGAAAGCCCTTCCTCGATGTGGCGTTCTACGTTTTCGACGACGACGATCGCGTCGTCGACGACGATGCCAATTGCCAACACCATCCCGAAGAGCGAGAGCGTGTTGATCGAGAAGCCCGACGCCATCATCACCGCGAAGGTGCCGACGATCGAGATCGGAACGGCGACCAGGGGGATGATCGACGCGCGCCATGTCTGCAGGAAGAGCACGACGACGAACACCACCATGAGCGTCGCCTCGAGCAGCGTGCGAATGACCTCGTGAATCGAGTCACGCACGAAGATTGTCGGGTCATAAACGGCAGACCAATCCATCCCCTGCGGGAAGCGCGTCTTGAGGTCGCTCATCTTCTCACGCACGGCGCTGGAGAGCGCGAGCGCGTTCGAACCGGGTGCCTGGAAGACGACGATGGCGACCGCCGACTTGTTGTCGAGCAGCGCGCGCAGACCGAAGTCGCCGGCACCGAGCTCGATGCGCGCGACGTCCCTCAGCCGCGTAGCTTGGCCGTTCGCGCCTGTCTTGATGATGATGTTGCCGAACTCGTTCTCATCCACGAGGCGGCCATGCGCCCGCACCGTGAGCTGGTATGCCACCGGATTTGGCATCGGAGGCGCGCCAACGACGCCGGCGGCCACCTGGAGATTCTGCTCGCGGATCGCCTGCACGACGTCGCTTGCCGAGAGATTGTGCGATGCCACCTTGTTCGGGTCCAACCAGACGCGCATCGCGTAATCGCCGGCGCCAAAGACGATCACCTGCCCAGCGCCAGGAAGACGGGCGAGCTCGTTGCGGACGTTGAGCAGCGCGTAATTGCGCAGGTACACGGGATCGTACCGCCCCTCCGGCGACACGAGGTGCACGACCATCGTGATGTCGGGCGATCGCTTTTCGGTAACGACGCCAAGGGCACGCACTTCTTCCGGGAGACGCGCCAACGCTTGGCTGACGCGATTCTGGACCTGTACCTGCGCGAGATCGACGGGCGTCCCGATGTCGAACGTGACGGTGAGATTGAGCACACCATCGGCCGTGGCCGATGACGACATATAGAGCATATGCTCAACGCCGTTGATCGCGTCCTCGAGCGGCGTGCCGACCGTCTGTGCAAGGACAGTTGGATTGGCGCCCGGGTATACCGCGCGAACGGTGATCGTTGGGGGCGTGACTTCGGGATATTCACTGATTGGCAGGGTGCGAATCGCCAGCAACCCAGCGGCGAGAATGACCAGCGATAGTACGACCGCGAAGATCGGGCGGTCGATGAAAAAGCGTGAGAAACGCACGAGACCGACTCCAGAGCAGTAGGAAGTGGACTAGCGAGTGAGCGCCGCGACGTCTTTCGTCATGTCGGTCGTTTGGGCGACGACCTTCATGCCGGGACGAACGCGCATCAGTCCGTTGATCACGACGCGGTCACCCGGCGCGACGCCCGACTCGACGGACCGCAGTCCATCGACCATGCGACCGATCGTGATCGGGCGGTACTCCAGCGTGTTGTCGCTCTTGAGCACGAGCACGAACTTGCGATCCTGGTCCGTGCCGATCGCTTGATCCTGGATGAGCGTCGCTTGGTGGCGCTCGCCGCCAACGAGACGAACGCGCGCGAACAGACCCGGCGCGAACTGATGTGACGCGTTAGGCAGCACACCACGTACGCGTATGGTGCCCGCGGTGCGATCGACGCGATTATCGATGAAGTCGAGCTTTCCCTCGTGCGGGAACCCAGGCTCGTTGGCGAGGCCGACGTAGATTGGACGGCCTATCGACGACGCGCCTGATGCACGGTTGGATTGCATGTACTTGAGGTATGCCTGCTCGTCGCTGTCGAAGTAGACATAGATGGGATCGAGCGAGACGATCGTCGTGAGCGTCGGCGCGCCTGGTCCTGTTTGGACGAGATTGCCTGCTGTCACCTCGGCGCGGCCAACGCGCCCGGTAATCGGAGCGCGAACGACTGTCCACTCGAGGTTCAGCCGCGCCACGCGAACGGCCGCTTCGGCGGCGCGAATCGATGCGTCGCCTTCGGCGCGGCCGCTCGTCCGCGCATCGAGCTCCTCGCGTGAGATCGCTTGCGTGCTCACGAGGCGCTGCGCCCGTTCGAGCTCCATGTCAGCGAGCTGCTTGCGCGTCCGTGCTCTCTCGAGCTCTGCCTCGGCACGCGAAACCTCGGCTTCATAGGGCCGGGCGTCGATCGTGAAGAGAACGTCTCCTTCGTGAACGGTGGCACCTTCTACGAAGGCCACGCGTTGGACGTAGCCTCCAACGCGTGGGCGAACGTCCACGGTATTGACGGCCTCGAAATGACCGGTGAATTCGTCTGCGTCGGCGACCTCGCGGACCGCGGCGGGCGCGACGGTCACTTGCGGCGGAGGCGGCGCGGGTTGAGCTTCGCGGCAGCCCGCAATGAGGATGCCGAGGATGGCGAGGAGAACACCTGTGTACAGCTCGCGGAGTTGGAGGCGGATGGTGCGAAACCGGCTGGTCTTCATGCGGTACGACTCCCGTAGTTCGTGGGTCCGTGCGGCCAAAAGCGACACCTTTGCGTGTCACCGGGGTATGTTACTGACCGGTAACACCCCATGATGTTACCGGTCGGTAACAGTTTGGTCAAGGGGCGCGCTCGGCAGTCGGCATCGCGCGTCCGCTTATATGTCGATCGAGCCGGCATGGATTCGACATTGCGCGGTCACGGCGCGATGTTTGAATCGAGGTGGTAATAGAGATGACGCCAAAGAAGCAGACGCAGCCCACGCTTTCACCGCGCGAACGCATCATCGCCGCGGCGGCGGAGCTATTTCAGAAACACGGAATTCGTGGTATTGGCGTCGAAGCCATCGCCGAAGCGGCGGACACGAACAAGATGACGCTGTACCGGCACTTCCCGTCGAAGGACGAGCTCATCGCGGAGTGGGCCCGCGGGATCGTTGACGAGAAGGAAAAGGTGTGGGACGAGCTGGCCGCGAAACACCCGAACGATCCGCATGCACAGCTCACCGAGTGGAGTCATCGCGTGGCCGACAAGCTCGCGGCGATGGAGCGTCGGGGCTCGATGCTCGCCAACGCGCTCGCCGAGCTGCCGGACAAGGATCACCCGGCGCGGCGCGTGATCCAGGCTCACAAGCTGCGCGAGCACAAGCACATTCGGCAGCTCTGCGAGCAGGCGGGCTTTCAGGATCCAGATCTTGCGGCGAATCTTTTTTACATGCTGCTGGAGGGCGCGTTCAGCTGCATTCAGTGCACCGGCATGAAGCGCATCGGGGAGGATCTCATCCGGCTCGTCGACTTGATGGTCGCGAATAGCCGCCAGCCACAGAGTCGTTAGGCGCGCCGCGGCAGCACCCGCATCAGGTCGCGCGCCTGGTCCGCCAACTCTCCCACGAGCGAATGGAGTGTGTCGCGGCGCTTCCGTACCAGTGACTTGAAAACGGTGCGTGCGGTGAGATAGGCGGCGGCGATGATTCCGCCCCAGATCCCGAGCGAGAACGCGGCGGAATGGAAAGCGCCCATGCCCACGCCGAAACTCAGTCCGCCGCCACCACCGCCGCCGCCGCCCATGATACCGCCGAATATCGCCCCGGCGAGATTGCCGAGACGTTCATCAGCACGAATTGTCGTTTTGCCCTGCCGAGAGACAATGGAGATCTGCAGGCGCCGGTCTTTGCTCGTGGAGCTCCAGGAGACGCTGCGTCCCAGTGTACCCACCTGCCCGGACTCGCCCATCCGGCGACGAATGGTGTCGACGAGGAGATAGAGCTCCGATTCCGGTACCTCGCCGGTGAGCTGCGCTTCATAGACGATCGACATCGGCGCACCCGACCAAGGCGATGGTCGCGAGGTCTCGTCGATTAGCGTCTCGGACTCGTGTATCTCGTTAGGCGCAGCCGGCACGATGCCGAGCTCCGCTGCCGCGCGGGAAAGGTATCGCTCCGGAATGCCCGCCTCCGCGGCGGCGGACTGCACGTCCGCATAGCGATAGCCGCTCGTCAATGTGCGCCGGTCGCTGACGCCAGTGGTGTTTTGTTGGAGTGCGGGCGGCCGAGCCTGAAGTCCCGTCACGGCCTGCAACTCGGCGGCACGCGACCAGAGGGCGCGGGCTTCCCGTTCGGAGATGACGTTAGGCATAACCGGAAAGTTCGCGTCTTCGCGCTCGCTCTCGGCGAGGGGCTCGTCAAAGAGCTCGGCGATGGAGCCGTTCGCCGCGCAACGATTGGCGGGATCCTTGGCCAGGCAACGATCGATCAATTCGGCAAGACGGGGCGGCGCGCTCGGTGCAACGTCGCGCACCTTGGGCGGCGCCTTCACGACATGGGCAACGAGCACCGCCGATGCGGACTCATTGTCGAACGGCAACCGGCCCGTGAGCGCTCGAAAGGCGACGACGCCCAGCGAGTAGAGATCACTGCGTCCATCGACCGGTTCTCCACTCACTTGCTCCGGGCTCATGTAGTGCACCGTGCCAAGCACCTGACCCGTGGCCGTAAGTGGCTTTGCTTCCGCGACGCGCGCGATGCCGAAATCGGTTACGAGAGCTCGGCCGCTCACCCGGTCGATGAGGATGTTCTCCGGCTTGATGTCGCGATGTACGACCCCGAGGGTGTGCGCCTGGTCGAGTGCCCCGGCGACGTCGCGAAGTAAGGGCACCAGCTCGCGTGGCGAGAGCGCTGATCGGGCAGCCAGGCGTTCGGCGAGCGATTCTCCGTCCACGTATGCCATCACAATGAAAACCACGCCGCGCAGCTCGTCGGCGCGGTAGATCGGCACGATGTTGGGATGCGAGAGCTTCGCCGCGGTGCGGGCCTCACGTAGAAAGCGCTCGCGTACGTCGGCGACGTCGCCCAAGGCCTCGGGAAGCACCTTGATCGCCACGGGTCGCTCGAGCTTCACGTCCACGCCGCGATAGACGACGCCCATGCCACCACGCCCGATCTCACGCTCGAGGATGAAATCGGGAGCCAGGGCACGGGAACGTGCCATCATTTCGGGCGTTGGATCGGGCACGGCCGGAAGGGAATGGGAATCCGCGGTACAATCGGGATGCGTGGATGCTATGGGCGAGCAGACCACGGTGCAACGTCACGCCGGCTACCGGTTCGCATCTCCGGCCTCCGAACGTATCTTCACGCGATGCGCACTCTCCAATTTCGTCGTGGAGCGGGGTGGCGGTGGCTGCTCTGCCTAACGCTCACCGCTGCCACCGCCGGCGCGCAGGCGCCGGGCGGCGATTCGATCCCCCTGCCCGAGCATCCGCGTCCTGACTTTCAGCGCGCGGAGTGGCTGAACCTCAATGGTCAATGGCGATTTGCCTTCGATGCTCGTGACGCGGGCGAGCGCGCCGGATGGTCAAGCGCCGGGCTTCCCGCGGGGCACGAGATTCTCGTTCCGTTCTCGTGGGGTGCGCCACTCTCGGGCGTTGCCGACAGTGCCGCGATTGGCTGGTACGCGCGCACGGTCACGGTGCCTAACGGCTGGCGTGGCCAGCGCGTCTTTCTCGTCTTCGGTGCCTCGGATTGGCGCACTTCAGCCTGGCTCGATGGCGTGAAGCTGGGCGAACATCAAGGCGGCTACACACCCTTCTCGTTCGAGCTCACCAATCGTGCGCACCCCGGCCAACCCCAGCGCCTGGTGGTGCGCGTTGATGACACGCCCCATCCGTTCAAGCTCGAGGGCAAGCAGGGCTACGGAGCGGCGCACGGCATGTGGCAAACCGTGTATCTCGAGGCACGCGGTGGTGACCCGCTCGACGCCGTCCACTTCACACCGCACGCCGACCTCGCTGGTGTTCGCGTGGATGCGCGCCTGCTCGAACCGGCGCCAGCGGACCTGACGCTGCGATTAGCGTTCCCCAACCGTGACGGGCAGCCCGTCGTCACGCAGCGTATTCCACGCGGCTCACGCACGGTATCGATCGAGGTTCCGCTGCCTAACGCGCATCGGTGGTCGCTCGATGATCCATTCCTCCACGACGTGACCGCGACCGTCGATGGCGGAGGGATCGCAGCGGATCGCGTGCAGACTTACTTCGGGATGCGCACCATCAGTGTCGTCGACTTACCCGGGACGAGCTATCCATACGTTGCCATCAACGGCGCGCCGGTGTTCCTGCAGCTCGCGCTCGACCAGGCCTATCATCCGCAAGGCTACTATACCTTCCCCACCGACAGCGTGTTGCGCGACGAGATTCTCCGCGCGCGGCGCATTGGCCTAAATGGCTTGCGCGAGCACATCAAGATCGAAGCGCCACGTAAACTGTATTGGGCGGACAAGCTCGGCGTCCTCATCATGGCCGACGTGCCGAATTGGTGGGGCCCGCCTGATTCGGCGGCGTTCCACGAGCACGAGGTCGCGATGCGAGGGATGATCGACCGGGATTACAATCATCCGGCCGTCTTCTCCTGGATCATGTTCAACGAGACGTGGGGCCTAACGACGAAAGTCGGCAGCGGCGAGCAATACCTGCCGGAGGCCCAGCGAAAGGTGGCGAGCGTGTATCGATTGGCCAAATCGCTCGATCCAACCCGTCTCGTGGAGGACAATTCTATCTGCTGCCATCGTGGTCACACGGAGACCGACCTCAATTCCTGGCATGAGTACCTGCCCGGCTGGGAGTGGGAGCACCACGTTACCGTGCTGAGTGACAGCACCTTTCCCGGTTCGACGTGGAATTTCTCACCAGGGTGGCGGCAAGGGCGTCAGCCGATGCTCAACTCGGAGTTCGGCAATGTGTGGGGCTACGAAGGGAGCACTGGCGACGTCGATTGGAGTTGGGACTATCACCGCGCCGTGGATGCGTTTCGCCGTCACCCGAAGCTGGCCGGCTGGCTCTACACCGAGCACCACGACGTGATCAACGAATGGAATGGGTACTGGCGCTTCGATCGGTCGTGGAAGGAAACGGGCTTCAGCGATCTCGTTCCCGGCATGATGCTGCGCGATCTCCACAAGCCGCTGTATCTCGCCGTCGGTGACCCGGAGCTGAGCAAAACGGTTCGCCCTGGTGAGCAGGTGCAGGTACCGCTCTATGCTTCATTTCTCACGGGAAGCACCGCATACGGCGATTCGCTCACCGTACGGGCCGAGCTGCGCGGATGGAATGCGCTGGGCGAGGAGCGAAGTTACGCGACGATCGTTCGGCGCATTCCGTATCACGCATGGATGACGCAGGCCCTCGACCCGCTACCGGTAACCATGCCTAACGAACCGGCCGTGGCGGTGCTCGCGGTGCGACTCGAGGACGCGTCGGGCACGGTGTTACAGCGGAATTTTACGACGTTCGTCGTCGATGGCACCCCACCCGCTACCGCAACGTTAGCAGATGGCAAGCACGTGCGCGTTGCCCGCGTCCCCGCCGCGAACGTCAGCAGCGCACGCTGGAGCCTCAAACAGTGGAGCATCCTTGGAGGAAAGAAGATGGATGGCGCGGGGAGTGGGTACTTCGAGTATCGCATTCCGTGGCCGTCCGATCTCACGTCGGCGCAGGTCGCGAGCGCGACGTTCCTCGTGGAGGCGTCGGCGAAGCGATTGAACGGAAAGGACCGTGACACGACAGCCACCGGCAACGACGACTACATGCGTGGCGGCGGCTTCCATGATCCGAGTCGAAACCCGAACAGTTATCCGATGACGGGAACGACTCCATTCCCGAGCGCGGTGACCGTCACCACGAACGGCGTGCTCGCTGGCCGTTGGGAGCTCGCGGATGACCCGGCGGACTCGCGTGGAATCTTGAGCTGGCACGCGCAGCCCCATGACCGGCATCTGTACGAGGCCGGATCGTACGGTCAGCTGCTGCAGATCCCCATTCCACCGGCCGCACTCGCCGAGGCGGCGCGAACAGGTGCCGTTGTCGTTCGGCTCACCGTCGACGACGGCCTGCCGGGCGGTCTGGCGATCTACGGGTCGCAGTTCGGCAGATACCCCGTGGATCCTTCGGTGATGTTCGTCCTTCGTTAGGCGTCACGGCATGACGCCCGACGCCCGCCTCCTCCTTTTCGCGTTAGGCGCCGTTGTTCTTCTCATCGCGCTCATTGCGCGACTCAAGCTCCATCCGCTCATCGCACTCACTGTCGTTTCGTTAGGCATGGGCGCCGTGGCGGGCATGCCGCCCGCGGCAGCGGTGAAGGCCTTTCAGGACGGCGTCGGCACGGCGCTCGGCTTCATCGCCATCGTCGTTGGCCTCGGCACCATGCTCGGAAAAGTGATGGCGGAGTCCGGCGCGGCCGCTCGGATCGCGACGACGCTGATGGCCTGGTTCGGGGAAAGGCGCGTTCATTGGGCGCTGATGATCGTCGCCTTCATTCTCGGCATTCCCGTCTTCTTTCAGGTCGGCTTCGTGCTACTCGTGCCGCTCGTATTCACGATTGCGCGTCGCACAGGCTTGTCGCTGATCAAGCTCGGGCTTCCACTGGTTGCCGGACTCTCCGTGGTGCATGGCATGCTGCCGCCGCACCCGGCGGCGATGCTCGCGCTGGGCGCGTTCAACGCCGACATCGGACGCACGATCCTTTTCGGTTTGCTGGTCGGCTTACCCACGGCCGCCCTGGCCGGACCGATTTACGGGACCTGGATTGCGCGTCGGATACCGCTCCCCGCCAACAATCCGCTCGCACTGCAGCTGTCCGAGACCGACGCGTCACTCGAGCGCTTACCGGGGTTCGCGATCTCGCTCTTCACGGTGCTCGTGCCGGTGTTCCTCATGGTGCTCGCGACGGTCGCCGACACTTTGCCGCTCGGCGACAGCCCCACTCGCGTCGTGCTTCGCTTCGTCGGCAACCCGATCGTCGCGCTGTTGCTTGCCCTGCTCTTCTCGTTCGTGTCGCTCACGCGCGCGCGAAGCTTCACCCGTGAGCAATTACTCAGGTTCTGCAACGACTGTCTCGCGCCCACGGCGACGATCCTTCTCGTGATCGGTGCGGGAGCGGGCTTCAATCAGGTGCTCGTGGCGAGCGGCGTTGGACGGGCCGTGGCGGCGATTGCCCGCGATGCGCACACCTCGCCGCTCCTGCTCGCGTGGGTCGTTGCCGCCTTGATCCGCGTGGCAACCGGTTCCGCGACCGTGGCGATGACAACCGCCGCGGGCATCGTCGCGCCGATTGCCGCGGTCTCGGGCACGCGACCTGAGCTGCTGGTCCTCGCGACGGGCGCCGGCTCGCTCGTGCTGTCGCACGTCAACGACGCCGGCTTCTGGCTCGTAAAAGAGTTTTTCGACATGACCGTGCAGCAAACACTCAAGACGTGGACAGTGGCTGAGACGATCATCGGTGTTGCGGGGCTCGTGTTCACATTGCTGCTCAGCCTCGTTCTCTGATTCCTGTGGAGCGTGACGATGAAAATTCCTTGTGTCCTCTTCGCTCTTTCGGCGATCGCCTGTGCGTCGAGTCCCGTACGAGCTCCCGCGAGTGCGGCTGACAATTGGATCGACGCGACGACCACACTCGATCCGGCAACGACACCGGTGTACGAGGGTGACGCGCCAATGAAGTTCGAGTTCTTGAAAGACATGCGCCGCGGCGATCCGCTGACGCTCTCTATGTACTCGCTTGGCGCGCACAGCGGCACGCATATCGACGCTCCAATGCACTTCGTCGCCAACGGCGCCTCGATTGACCAGGTTCCGTTGGATCCTCTCATCGGGCCGGCACGCGTCATCGAGATTGCCGACGACGTGCAAGCCATCGACGCCGCGGAGCTGAACCGCCACGATTGGCGCGGTGCACCCAGAATTCTCTTTCGCACCCGTAGCTCCACGTACGGCTGGCTCACGTCGCCAACGTTCCACCGCGACTTCGCCTACATCGCTGGTGACGCCGCGCAGCTGCTCGCCGACGCGAATGTACAGCTGGTGGGCATCGACTACCTGTCGGCCGAGCAATTCGGTGCGCCCGCTCCTCGCGCTCATCAAATTCTGCTCGGCAAAGGCATTCCGATTGTCGAAGGGCTCGCGTTGGCGTCAGTCCGCGCCGGCGATTACGACTTGATCGTTCTGCCCATGAAGGTCGGCGGACACGAAGGCGCGCCGGCACGTGCTGTCCTCCGGAAGCGCTGAGTCGTTACGAGAGACTATACCCATTCGGGTCGGCACGACAGACGATGAGGAACGTAGATTGGATGTGTATGACCCTCACCCCCATCTCCCACCCTCAATCGTACGCGCGGGTCGGCGCTGAGTTCACCGAGCTATGGTCCGCGCTCGCGTCGCAGTACTCCGTGGAGCGAGAGCTCGGGCGCGGCGGGATGGGCGCGGTGTTTCTCGCGCGCGACGTGCGCCTCGAGCGCTTTGTCGCGATCAAGGTGTTGCCGCCGCATCTCGCTGCCGAAACAGAGTTGCGTGAGCTCTTCCTGCGCGAGGCGCGCACGGCGGGCCGGCTGTCCCATCCGCACATCGTCGCCGTGTTTCGGGCTGACGAGCTGGCGGGTCATCCGTTCTTCGCGATGCCCTTCATCGAGGGCGAGAATCTCGCCGAGCGACTGGCGGCGCACGGACCGCTGCCCGCGCCGGACGCCGTGCGCTGCTTGCGAGAGGTCTCGTGGGCGCTCGCCTATGCGCACGCGCGGGGCGTCGTGCATCGCGACGTGAAGCCGGAGAACATCATGATCGAGCGGGGCGCGGGCCGTGCGATCGTGACGGACTTCGGTATCGCTCGTGTCGAGTTCGCGCCCGTGCTGGCTCAGGACGCGCTCATCCTCGGCACCGCGAGCTACATGAGCCCGGAGCAGATCGCCGGCGAGCCGCTCGACGGTCGCAGTGATCTCTATTCGTTAGGCGTCGTGGGATTTCAGCTGTTGAGTGGCCGGCTGCCATTCGTCGCCACGACCGTATCGGCATTGCTCGATGCGCATACGAGGCAGCCTGCCCCGCCGCTCACCACGATAGCGCCTCACGTACCGGCGCCGATCGGGGCGGTAATCGACCGCTGCCTAACGAAAGAACGGGACGGCCGCTATCCAACGGGGGAATCGCTGGCCGACGCCCTGGAGAAAGCGCTGCGGCTCTCCGAGCCTGTGCTCGCGCGCACGGGCGAATTTCACATTGCGTCGCTTTCCGCTGATGATGCTGCAGTCGTCTGGCAACGGGCCAGGGCGCTGCAAATCGCCGCACTCGAGACGTCTCCAAGCCCCGTTACACCAGACGAGAAAGCCGTGCCTAACGTCTCGACGCGGGATCTGGAAGCCGCGGCAGCGGCTGCCGGTATTCAAGCACGGCATGTCCGCCGAGCTGTGGAGGAGTTGCTCGCACCGAGGAGCGCGGATTCAGCCCGCGCTCCTCACGAGAGTTAGGCGAGTCGGTTCAGGGCGTCGCCGCGCGCGCGCCCAGGCCGTCGAGTTGCTCTATCGTGGCGTTCGACGCCGGCCGTTCGCGCTGTAAGCGCTTCGCGACCTGCTCGGCCTGCGACAGGACACGGAGCACATTCTCACCAGCGAGCTTGCGCAAGTCGGCATCGGTCCATCCGCGACGCGCCAGCTCCGCGATGATCGTTGGATACTTCGACACATCCTCCAGTCCGACGACTGTCTCCGGGATACCGTCGAAATCGCTGCCAATGCCGACATGATCCGGTCCTACAATCTTGCGAACGTACTCGATCACGTCAGCCACCTCGCCCACCGACGCCGTGGGACGCGGGTGCGCGGTGCGCCAGGTTGCGACCTCCGCGCGCACTGCCGCGGTGTCACCGGGATGACGTCGCGTCGCTTCGGCCGTGATTGCTGCCAATTGATTGTCGTCGGCGTACACGGCCTTCGAGACGAAGCTCGTCACGAACGGCACCATGACGACGCCACCATTCTTCGGAAGGCGGGCGAGAATCGAGTCTGGCACATTGCGTGGGTGATCGACTAACGCGCGAGCCCCCGAGTGGGAGAAAATCACCGGCGCGACAGTCACGTCGAGCGCGGCACTCATCGTCCCTGGCGAGACGTGTGAAAGGTCGACGAGCATGCCGAGCCGGTTCATCTCGCGCACCACCTCACGGCCAAACGGGGTGAGTCCGTTGTGACGCGCCGTGTCGAGCGCGGCATCCGCCCAGTCTAGGGTGACGTTGTGCGTGAGCGTCATGTAGCGCGCGCCCATGGCGTAATAGGCGCGCAACAGGTTCAGTGAATTCTCAATGGCGTGTCCACCCTCGAGGCCGAGCATGGAGCCAACGTGTCCGCGCTTCATGGCGGTGCGGACGGAATCGGCAGTTGTCGCCCACTCCAGTTCGGGATACTTGGCGACGATTCGCCGCGCGATGTCGATCTGCTCCAGCTGCGCGCGCGCGTAGCCCGGCTGGCTGCTGACGTTGCCGTTAGGCTTGTACGTTGCGTCGGCGCGCTCACCGGGAATGTAGATCGACCAGAACTGTCCGCCGACATGGCCGGCTTTGAGCCGCGCGAGATCGGTCATCCCGGCGACGTGTTGGCGCAGATCGTACGCCTCGACGTCCATGGGATGCGCTTTGTCTTCGCGAATACGCCAGGGCAAATCGTTATGCCCGTCGACGATGGGCTGTGCGGTAAGGACGCGGATGGCGCGAGCCATGTAGGGATCGGATGGCGTACCCTGTGGCTGCTGGGCGCCGACGGAGGCCGCGCAGAAGAGCGCGAGCCCGGAGAGATAGAGGCGGGAAGTCATGGGCATATAGTAGGTGCCGGACCAACTGACGGCGACCCCTGGCCCGTTCCAAAGGCTATGCCGCCAACCTCGCTTTCCCAACTTCCAAGGATGCTTCCACGGCGCGTCGGATTGTGACGATCGTAATCTCCGGAAAGGCGCCTAGACGGAACGGAATTCCCCAATAGCCAGTGCCGGGATTGATGTAGAGCAACGCGTCCCCGGCTCGGTGGCCACCCATCGCATGCTCGAGAAACGGCGACGCGAGACTCCACCCCATCCGTGGAAGGGCGAATTGACCCCAATGCGTGTGACCGCTGAGCGTCAGCGCAACGCCACGTTCGGCGAGCCGGGGCCAGAGCGCGGGGTTGTGCGCGAAAGCGACCACGGTGGTAGCCGCCGGCACGCGCGCCAGCGCACGATCGACGTCCGGCGCGGCGCTGTCGTTAGGTGGTATGCCGCGCCGAGCCCCGGCCGCCGGATCGCCCGTCCCGACGATCGCCAGCCGATCCCCTGCTCTTTCTACCACACGGGCATCGTTGACGAGGATCGTCGCGCGCGTCCGCTGTCGCAATGACCGGGCGACGGCGTCCCAGCCAGCGTAGATGTCGTGATTGCCTGGGATGACGTAAACACCCAGAGGTGCCTCGAGCTCCGCGAACGCCGCGGCGTACCACGGAACGTCCTCGGCCCTGTCGTCCACGACGTCACCGGTGACGGCGATGATGTCGGGGCTGGCGCGCCTAACGGCTTCGGCGACGCGCTCGAGAAAGCGCCGCGATGTCTGTGGCCCGACGTGCAGATCGGAGATCTGCGCGATTCGCACGCCGTCGAATGCCTCGGGCAATGCTGGAACTCGTGCTTCTACCGCTCGAACGACCAGACGACGCGAGCCAATGTAACCGGCGAGCAATACGACTCCCGCAATACCGATCACCGCTCCGCTCAGAGCTCTGCCCACCAGCAACGCGTGGCCGAAAGGCAAACCCATGAGCATGCCTATGGCCGCGGCGCCGGCGGCGAACGGGAGGAGCAGTTGTGTGTAGAGAAGCGTCCGGACGACAAGTACCCGAAAAGCCGCGCCAGGATAGAAGGGCCAGGCGCGCCAGCGCACAAAAAGGAGTAACGGAATCGTCGTGTAGAGCGCGATGAACAGGACGGCGACGGGTGCAAACCATCCCAGCTCCCGTACAACAGTCGCCAATATCAGCCACGACGTGAGCTGGTAAGCAAGGAACCGCACCAGCACCTTCATCGCGCTAGGCGCCTCGCTCCACGAGCGCGGCCACTTCGCGAACCTTCGGCGCGATCACTGGCGCCTCCGGCAGCACGTCGCGAACGGCCTCGGTGGTCTTGAGGCCGTTCCCGGTTATGCAGAGGACCACCTCGTCGTCCGTGCGCAGCTGTCCGCGTTTGGCGAGGGCGAGCGCCGCGGCGACGGTCACGCCGCCGGCGGTCTCGGTGAAGATTCCCGTCGTCTCGGCAAGCAATCGAATGCCGGCGACGAGCGCCTCGTCACACACTGCTTGCGCCCCACCGCCGCTGTCGCGCATGGCTTTCACCGCGAATGTGCCGTCGGCTGGATTCCCGATCGCGATGGAGCGCGCGATGGTATTCGGCACTTCGGGGATGATGCGATCGTCGCCCCTATCGAAGTGCCTAACGATCGGCGCGCACCCTTCGGCCTGGGCACCGAAGAGCCGCGGCGGGACGCCGCTCGCCAGCTCGGCCGATAGCACCTCGCCGAATCCTTTGCGCAGCTTCGTGACGAGCGATCCGCCAGCCATTGGCGCGACCACGGCCGTCGGCAAGCGCCATCCAAGTTGCTCGGCAATTTCGAACGCGATGGTCTTCGATCCTTCGCCGTAATACCCGCGAAGATTGACGTTGACGATGCCCCACCCGAAGCGGTCCGCGACCTGCGCGCACAGCCGATTCACGTCGTCGTAGTGGCCACGCACTCGCACGAGGTGGGGAGCATAAATCGCTGTCCCAATGATCTTGCCGACCTCGAGATCGTCCGGAATGAATACCCACGCCTCGAGGCCGGCACGGGCAGCGTGCGCGGCTACGGCATTCGCGAGATTACCAGTCGAGGCGCAGCCGATCGTCGTTAGGCCCAAAGCATGCGCGGCGTTTATCCCGGTGGCAACGACGCGATCCTTGAACGAGAGACTCGGATGTGAGACGCTGTCGTTCTTGATCCAAGCCCGAGCCACGCCCAGCGCGCGCGCCAACCGCGGTGATTCGACGAGCGGCGTGAATCCGGTATCGAGGGAGAGCACCGGCTCGCCCTCGAAGGGCAGCCACTCGCGATACCGCCAGAGCGATGGTGGGCGCCGCGCGATGGTCTCGCGGTCAGGCAGCTCGCGGCCGGCCGGGTAAATGGGATCGAGCGGGCCCAGACACTGCTCGCAAACCGCGACCGCCGCGCCTTCTTGCTCCGTCCCACACAACCGACAGCGTTGCGGAAGAACGCGCAGACTCTCGTGCTCCACTGCCGTCATTCGTGAAATGTATCCGGCTCCGGTAGCTCGCGCTGTCTAGTACTTCGGTAGACTCGGATCTACCTCGTCTGCCCACCGGTGGATGCCGCCCGCGAGATTCCAGACACGACGGAAGCCCGCAGCCTGTAGCTGCCTAACGGCGCGACCGCTGCGTGCGCCCGTTCGACAGATCACCACCGTCTCGCGCGTGTTGTCGAGGCTCGAGAGCGCTTCCGGCAAGTTGCCGAGTGGAATGAGCCGCACATCGGGGATTCGCGCGATGTCGAGCTCGTACGGCTCCCGCACGTCGATCAGCTCGAGGTCGTCACCGCGCCGGATCCGCGCGGCCAGCTCCGCGGGCGTGATCTCGGGAATCTCGTTCGTACTGATTGTCGTCGTGCTCTCCGCCGATACGCCACAGAATTGGTCGTAGTCGATGAGCTCCTGGATTTCGTGAGTGCCGCACGCCGGACAGTTCGGATCCTTGCGCAGCCTGACAGTGCGGAACTGCATCGTGAGCGCGTCCACCAGCAGCAAGCGGCCAATCAGTGGCTCACCGACGCCGAGAATGAGCTTGATCCCTTCGGTCGCTTGAATCGTACCGACGAGCCCAGGCAGCACGCCGAGCACACCGCCTTCCGCGCAGCTCGGCACGAGTCCCGGGGGTGGCGGCTCCGGAAAGAGACAGCGATAGCAGGGTCCCTCCTCGACGGCAAAGACCGACGCCTGTCCCTCGAAGCGGAAGATCGAACCATACACGTTAGGCTTGCCGAGCAACACGCAGGCATCGTTGGTGAGATAACGTGTCGCGAAGTTGTCCGTGCCATCGATGACGACATCGTAATCACGAATGATGTCCAGCGCGTTCTCCGAGGTGAGCCGCGTCTCGTACGGCTCGACGTGGACGTGCGGATTCACATCGCGAATACGATCGCGTGCCGACTCCAGCTTTGAGCGACCGATGTCCTTCGTGCCGTGCAACACCTGCCGTTGAAGGTTCGACACGTCCACGACGTCGAAGTCGACGAGACCGAGCGTGCCGACTCCCGCCGCGGCCAGATAGAGCGCCAGCGGCGAGCCGAGGCCGCCCGCACCGATCAGCAGCACGCGTCCGGCCTTGAGCTTTCGTTGACCATCGATGCCGACGTCGGGAAGGATGAGATGCCGGCTGTAGCGGAGCACCTCTTCGTTGCTCAAGGTCGTCGCACCGTTGCTGTGTGGCATCGCGATCACCCTCCGGCGATCGCGGGTACGATCGTCAGCTCATCGCCATCCGTGACAGCGGCATCGAAGCCACCATGAAACCGGATGTCCTCGTCATTCAAATAAAACGTGACGAATGGGTACGGGTTACCCGCATCATCGCGCAGTCGGGGAGCGAGACCAGGAAAGCGAGTTGCAACGTCATTGACGACTTCGCCCACCGTCGTGCCTTCGGCGCCGAGAATTTTTCCATCGGCGAGCTTGGCGAGAACGGTGGGGAGATGCAGCGTGATCGACATGTGAGGAATGCCTCGAATGGTGAGAACACCAGTTAGCTCGTCAATGTGGCGAGCGATTTGACGCCGCGCGTGGCGGGCAGCGGGGAACTATCGACGAGCTCAGGATGACGGAAGCGCGCTGCCCGGATCTCGGTCTCATCGGCCGGATCGATTGGGTAGAGATGCTCCGGTGCCGGAAACTGGCCACCTCGCACGTCCTCCGCGTACTTGCGGAAAGCATTCTCGATCTCGAGGTCGAGATTCGCGTAGCGCCTAACGAATCGCGGGCGAATGTCCCCGACGAAGTTGCCGAGAATGTCGTGGGAGATCACGAGCTGGCCATCGACGTGAGGACCGGCGCCAATGCCGTAGACCAGAATGTCGAGCCGCTCACGCACGTACGCCGCGGCTTCCGCCGGCACCGCCTCGAGCAGGACGGCGAATGCCCCCGCGTCTTGCAGTGCGAGTGCATCGTCGGTGAGACGCTGCACGGCGGCGAGTGTCTTCCCTTGTACACGGTAGCCGCCGAGCTGTGCTTGCGACTGCGGCGTGAGTCCGAGATGTCCCATCACCGCCACGCCCGCGTCGGTCATGGCGCGCACGCGCCGGGCGACACGGGCTCCGCCCTCGCACTTCACGGCATCACAACCCGCCACGAGAAATGCACCCGCATTTTTCACCGCGTCTTCGTCGGAAACTTGATAGGAAAGAAAGGGAAGGTCGCCGACGACGAAGGCGCGCTTCGCCCCGCGACAAACTGCGCGGGCGAAGACGAGCATGTCGTCCATGGTAACGCCGAGGGTGTTTGGGTACCCGAGCACCGTCATCGCCGCGGAATCCCCCACGAGCAGCATGTCGATACCGGCGCGATCGGCGAATACGGCCGTTGAATAGTCGTATGCCGTAAGGAACACCGCGCAACGGTTGCGCGCCTTGAACGACGCCAGCGTCGCCACTGTGACTTTCTTCGGCGTGCTCGTCGAGGAGTTGGGCGCTGTCGAGGTCATAAAACATCGTCCGAGTACGAGACAAAAACAAAATCGCCCGGACGGATAAGGCCGCCGGGCGCGTCGCGTTTTAGCACCTTGTTTAACGTGGCGGCAATAGGCGGCAAATGACCACGAGACCTTCTGTTGTTCGGGTGAGTGTAGTGCGATTGTCGCGCGCAGTCAAGAGAGGAGCGTTGCCGGGTGCGCACCGGCTCGTCCGTGTAGAGCGTTTCCCGCCACCAAACACGTGAGAGTCTCCGCAACCTCTGCCGCGCCAGTCGTCAGCCCGCCGATCCCGGGCGCGACGCGCTTGGCTCCGGTCATCACGCGCCGCGTTGCGTTCTGGTGGCCGTGGCTCGCCGGCCTCGCTACGCTCGTCGCGGCGATACATGCCATCGAGCCGCTCCCCGTTGGCGTCTTCTACGACGATGCGCAATATCTCGTTCTCGCGAAGTCGCTTGCCAGCGGGAATGGTTATCGTTTTCTCAACTTGCCGGGCATGCCCCTCGCGACGCATTTCCCGCCAGGCTATCCGGTGTTTCTTGCGCTGCTCTGGCGCATCGCACCGGCCTTCCCCGAAAATGTCGCGGTGTTCAAGTTCGCGAACGCCATACTGCTCGCCATCGTGGCCGTGCTGGCGTCCCGTTATGCGGAGCGCCAGCTCGGAATGCCGCGCGCACTCGCATGTGTCGCCGGCCTGGCGGGTGCGGCAACGATTCCCTCACTCGTACTCAGCAGCTCCATCATGTCGGAGCCACTGTTCCTGGCCATGCTCTTTCCGCTGCTGGCGTGGTCGGAAGGAGTGATGCACGCCGACGATGATGGACGCCCAAGCCGCGACGCTTTTTTGCTCGGCCTCGGCGCTGGTGCACTGACGCTCGTGCGCACGCATGGGATCGCGCTCGTTGCTGCCATCGTACTGGTGCTTCTGCTCCGTCGTCGTTGGCGTGCCGCGGCGGTCGCGGCCTCGGCGTCCACCGTCGTGCTCGCGCCCTGGATGCTTTGGGTCTCAGTGCATAACGACGCCCTGCCAGCGCTCGTCCGAGGCGCGTACGGGTCGTACGTCGCCTGGCTCCTGGCCGGCTGGCGGGCCGAGGGATGGCGGCTGCTCGCGGTCACACTGCCGGACAACATCGCGACGGTCGTGATGACCATCGTACGCTCGACCGCTGCCGGGCCGCATCCGCTTCTCGAGACGCTCGCCGGCGCGCTCTACTTCGGTCTGTCGATCCCCGGCGCCGTGCATTGGTGGCGCCGCGCACGCGTCACGATGCTCTTCGTCGCATTCTATTTCGTGATCGTGTTGGTGTGGCCGTTCTCGCCACTTCGGTTCGTCTGGGCGATTTGGCCGCTGCTCATGATCTTCCCCGCGGCGGGCATCGTGAATGTCTGGAGATCGGGTATCGTTAGGCGGCTCCCTGCCGCTCGCCGTGGGCTCGTTGTCGCGGCAGCGACTCTTGCCGCCGGGATCGTCGCTTTCAACGCCCGAGGGTACGTCAACGCCTGGTGGGGCGCCAACGCGCGCTTTCATGCGCGCCGCGTTCTCCCGCAGCTCTCGTGGGTTGCCCGATCGACTCGACCGGGTGATCTCATCGCGGCGGACGCGGAGGCGGCGGTCTACCTGTACACGGGGCGGCAAGCGGTTCCGATCACGACCTTCACGGCGGCGGAATATGTGCGGGAGCGTACACTAGCTGAAGAAATGCAGGTCGTTCTGCATTTGCTCGCGGAGTACCATCCACGCTATGTGGTCGTGACGGCGCCGCCGTTGCTCGAGGCCACGTCGCAGCTCGCCCGAGTGTATGCAAATTCGATCATCCGAATCGATACAGTTGGTCGCGGCGCAGCATACAGCGTGCGCGCTTGCACGACAAATGCAGGGTGCAAGTGATCCCAAATGCTGGAAGTCTGCGATGCCGTCCATTCAAAAGAACAATCGCGCCGCCGCCCTGCTGCGTGACATCCGCGACGAGGATCGTCTCTCGATCGATCGCTTAGCGCTCTTGATCAACGTGCCGGTGAGTGTGCTGCGCGCCTGCCGTGACGAGGGACTCGTCCTGGACCCTATGCAGCAGATCCAGCTCGCGAAGGCCGTGGCCGCGCGCATTCCGCGACTGGCGCCTAACGCGCGGCGCCTAGGGGAACAAGCTGCTGCTGCCGCGACTGTACAAGACGGGCGCACGGCGCTCCATCTCACGGCTCCGAGCCGTTGGTGGTAACAAGAGGAGCGCCGCGGCCCTCGTAACTCGTTAGGTATCCAGTGTCGCGGCTGTTTCTCCGAGTCGGCTAATCGACCAGAAGAGCCGTACCTGTGGAACGATTCCGACACTGCGCACCACCTGCACGGCCGCGCTCACGCTCAGCTGAGAATCCGACGGACGCGCCAGCGACAAACGCCAATCACCCACGCCATCTGCCGCTACGACTCGCGTGAGGCCGTCACGAAAGGCTCGGCGCTCGTCGCTCGGGATGAAGCGCGCGAATGGCTGCCGCTCCAAAGCACTGAGATCGCGTTTGACCAACATCTGAAAGGCACGATTCGCGTCGACGATGTTGCCGTAGACGTCAGTCACGACGAGGCAAGCCGGCGCCAAATCGAACAGCTGGCGCGTCGCGCAGAGCCGCTCCTCCAACTCGTCGCGGACGGATGCGAGCGCCTCGGTGCGCTCCATGAGCTCTTCTTCGGCCACTTTCAGCTCTTCGAGGGACGACACCAGAATCGCCGAGAGCTTCGCTTCGCGCTCTACCGGAGTCTGCCTGACCGGTGTGGGCTCCGGACACAGAAGGTCCGCGGTGTGCTTCAGCAGGATCTGTCGCTGTTGCGAGAAGGTCGCGAGGAGGTCGTCCTCGCCGATGAGATTGTGAGTCATGGTGATGCTCGGAATCCTGGTTCGCTCGCTAGCGCCGCCAGCGTCGCGGCGCGTGCGTCGATCACGTACTCGTTGAGTATGTAGCGGTGTCGCGTTCCGCGATACTCCCGCTTGCAATGCGGCCGAAACCGGACATAGCCGGGCATATGAAAAACTCGGGCCACTGCTTCACTGCGCCTAGAGACCCGACCGGCCTCGGCCACACACAGACTGCTGCATCGACGACCGTCCGTGGGCTGAGCCGAGGCCGTCTCATCGCCGTCAGCGCGATTGTCGTCGCCGCCGGCGACCATGCCGCTGGTCTGCTGCTGGGCTGTTCCAATCTGTGAGCGCCGCGACGACAAGCGTGAGCGCCGTCAATCCGAAGCAAAGATTGCGAGCGGCGCGGTTATCAGCGAAGCCCATCAGCCACGGCATGACGGGTAAGGCGAGCCCGATTGCCAGCTCCGCCGCGCCATGTCCCTTGAAGGGAACCACCCGCCGGACACTGAGGGGGTAGTCAGTCACAGCGGATAGTGCGGTGTAGCCGCCGGCGAGCGACTCGAACAGCCGCGCCGCGGGAGTCGGCACATCCATGATTCGGGGCGCCGCGGCGACGGCTGCCGCCGTGCTGTAATCGAGCATGCCGTGCACCCGGGGCGAGATTGGTTTTGGTCGCTTCATGTTCGAATGCCTCGATGGGTTGGGTTGGCCCCTAGTGCGAAAGGCATTCCAGCAAATGGCCCAACGGCGACGTCCTTGCGTTTGCGCCGCCATCGAGATCATGCTGGTGACGGCAACCGTACGAAGGCGTGGCTCGCGCGGAGATATTCATGGTCGATGTCCTCACTGAAATCATCATCGAGCGCCCACTCGTCCAAGTCGCGCGCTTCGCCGCCGATCCTGACAACGCCCCTGCCTGGTACGTCAATATCGAATCCGTAGAGTGGAAGACTGCGCCACCCTTGCGCCTCGGGTCCGAAGTCGCGTTCGTCGCGCACTTCCTCGGACGCCGGCTTGCCTATACGTACCGTATTACGTCCTTCGAGCCGGGGCTCCGTTTGGTGATGCAAACAGCCCAAGGACCGTTTCCCATGGAAACGACGTACGAGTGGACGCCGGTGGCGGGCAACGCCACCAGTATGCGGCTTCGCAATCGCGGAACTGCCTCCGGTTTCTCGGCGTGGCTCGTGCCCTTCATGTCCTGGTCGATCCGACGTGCGAACCGAAAGGACTTGGGGAAGCTGAAAAGGCTGCTGGAGACTCAGGATCGCCCTTAGCTAAAGACGGGCAGCCGATTCGCTGTACCTGTGTAATCGGCGGGGCCTCACAACGCGTCGACTTGCAGGAATCCTCCGGCGGCTGTCGATTTCCCCGCCCGCCATTCGACGTGAGGGTAGAGCCGGCCTGCGTTCACAAGGCCTGGCGCCTACGTCCTAACCCTTAGCCCCTACCCTCGATGCGCTTCATGGTGATGGTCAAAGCAAACGCGGACAGCGAAGCCGGCCAAATGCCGAGCACGGAGCTGCTGACCGCGATGGGCAAATACAACGAAGAGCTGGTGAAGGCAGGCGTGATGCTCGCCGGCGAGGGACTCCAGCCGAGCTCCAAGGGCGTGCGGATCAAGTTCTCCGGCGAAAAACGCTCCGTGGTCGACGGCCCTTTCGCGGAGAGCAAGGAGCTCATCGCGGGCTTTTGGCTATGGCAATGCCGGTCGAAGGAGGAGGCGATTGAGTGGGCGAAGCGGTGCCCGAACCCCACCGGCGCCGAAGGTGAGCTCGAGATCCGTCAGGTCTTCGAGGCCGAGGACTTCGGCGCGGAGTTCACGCCCGAGCTGCGCGAGCAGGAGAAGCAAACGTGGTCGAAGGCTTCAGAAAACGCGCAACGCGCCAACGCGTAGCAGCTCGACGAAACGACGGCATCCGTCTACCAATCACGGCAAGAGCCCTCCCGAGCCCATCATCATGATCTTCCTCTCCGATCTCCGCCGCGCTTTTCGCAGCCTGTACAAAGCTCGTGGCTTCGCGAGCGCCGTCGTCGTGTCGCGAACCTCACGCTCATGCGGGGTGTGCGGCGCGAACGCGAGATGCTCCTTCGCGCCGCGTTAGGCGCCGGCAGCTGGCGTCTACGGCGATTGCTGCTCGCTGAAAATCTTGCCTTGGCCCTTCTCGGCGGCACGTCGGGAGTGCTCGTCGCGTTCGCTGGGCTCAAGCTGCTCGTTGCATTTGCCGCGCGGCTTACGCCACGAGCGGACGAGATTCGCGTTGACGCACTCGTACTCGCTGTGGGGCTTCTCACGAGCGTCGCCGCGGCAATCGTTCTGTCGTTCGTGCCGAGTGTCGGCGAAGAGGGTTCGCTAGCGGCGCCGTTGGCGGCCGGCGGACGCGGCAAAACCGCCAGTCGGGGTCGGAAGCGTTTGCAGCACGCGCTCGTCGTCACACAGCTCGCGGTCTGCATGGTGCTCCTCACGGCCGCGGTATTCGTATGAGCCTGGGCGCCGATGCGTCACGCGTGCTGCGCATGGTGCTCGGGGAGGGCGGCGTGCTCCTGGTGATTGGATTGGTCGCCGGCGTTGCCGGTGCACTCCTGACCTCACGACTGCTGCAAGGACTCCTCTTCGGCGTGGCTCCTCACGATCCACTGACGTTAGGCACGGTCGCATTCCTCATCGCCGCCGTGGGAGTTGCCGCCTGCTTACTGCCGGCCATGCGCGCGGCGAGTGTGGATCCGGCTATTGCCTTGCGGTCGGAATAGAGTGCCTCGCGCTCGGGCTCTGGGTATCTCCGTAGCGGATCGCATTCCTCAGCATCGTACCTGCGCATTGCTCACAGCTCTTTCCGCTGCTCGACACCGGTGAGCAGTTATGGCACGGTGCGAGTAGCGCGGGTTTTCGCGAGCGCCTCGATCTCCGCAATCTCCCGCGGAGCGCCGGAGCTGATGCGCTCGATGCCCGTCTGCGTCACCACATAGTCGTCCTCGATGCGAACTCCGGTGTTCTCGTAACGCGCGACGATCGGCTTCACGCGAGCGATGTACGCCCGATTGCGCGGCGTGTCCGGTAGGGCCGCGAGTGAGCGGCTACTGATATAGATCCCTGGCTCGATGGTGAACGCGTCGCCGGGCTGGTAGGTGCGATCACCGTAGTAGAACTGCGCCGGGTCGTGCACGGCGAGGCCCAAACCGTGGCTTATCCCGTGAATCGTCCAGAGATAGGCTTGCGTGCACGCGCGCGGCGTCGTCGCACACATGGCCGACCACGGCGGATCGATGGTCGCATTCACGCTGTCGATGAGACCTAACGAGGCGAGGCCTCGTGCGCGGACCGCGAACGACGAGTCTTCCGCCATCCGAGCCGCTACGCCTGGCTTCGCAACTCGCTCAGCGGCGGCCTGCGCGTCCCGAACGAGCTGATAGATCGCGCGCTGCACCGGCGTGAAGGTCCCGCTCACCGGCAGAGTGCGGGTGATGTCGGCGGCATAGCCGCGATATTCCGCCGCGGCGTCGATCACTACCAAATCGCCGGGATGTGCCGCCGCCGTGTCCTTCATGTAGTGAAGCTGCGTCCCATTCACTCCCGCGCCCACGATCGAGCCATACGCAGCGCGCTCGGCACCCAACCGCTTGAACGTGTACTCGATGAGCGCCGCAATCTCGTACTCGTGCTGTGGCGCCGCCGACTGCATCACGACGCGATGTCCTTCGGCACTGATCTCTGCGGCGCGCTTGAGGAGTGCGACCTCCGCGGGACTCTTGCGAGCTCTCAGTTGGTCGAGCGCGGCATGGGCGTCTTTGACGTCCACGCCCGGATGCCGCGCTAGTAGGCCGCGCACGAATTGCTGTCCTCGCGTTAGGCTGTCCACGCGTGCGAAGTCCGCATCCTCGAAGTCCGCGAGCGTGAAGAGCGGCGCTCCCGCCGTGACGAGCGAATCGACGTACGATGCCAACGTCGCGAACGGCCGCGAGGGCAAATTGAGCGACCGCGCAATGGCCGACGAATCCGGGCGAAATCCATAGTAGAACGCCCGCCGCGGATCCACCGGGGTCACGAAGAGCGTGCCGACGCCACGGCCGCGGCGGGCGACGAGCACGAACGCCGCATCGGGCTCGTCGTACGCAGTGAGATAGTGAAACGCCGGCAGCTGAAAGAAGGTGCCGTAATCGGTGACTGGCGTGCGGCCGCCAAATGCGACGACGACACCGTCACCGATGCGCGCCGCTAAGGAATCACGCCGCTGCGCATATTCAGACGAAGGTATCTGGGCGTGGCCAATCGTTGCCCCCACGCAGAGTATCCCACATGTCAGGGCAAGTCGGCGCGAAAGGAATCGAGATCGCATGAGAGCTGGTGGCAGCTGGTGGCTGGCGGGGATGGTTGCGCATGAATCTGCCTCATGCGCCGCCAGCCAGCCAGCTACCCCCAGCGAATCATTTTCTCTCCCTCAGCGCCGGCTGTTGCCCCCACCCACTTGGCGCCAAATCGACTCGGCGTCGGTGAGATGCTGCCTAACGACTGGAATCGTTTGATCGACCAGCTGCCGGGCCGCTCCGGAAGCTTGTGGTTGCAGCAACGTCAGCTCGTTGAGCATGTGGCGGTGCATCGCGACCTCGGCCGTCATGAGCTCCCGATCGCCATCTCCCATGCGGTTATTGGCGCCCGATGCGCTCATCGAGCCATTGCTCGACATGCCGTTGTTTGCGCCGTTGGCTAGGCGATTCATCATGCGCGATGCCATCATTGCATCCAGGGTATCGAAGGGCGCGGGCACCGGCGTTATACCGTTTTGCGTGGCGAGTTGACGCCCCGTCTGCATGTGGTCGGTGTGCTCACGGATCATGCGCTGCGCGAAGTCCCGGACGGAACCATTCTGCGCGCGTGAGGCAACGACCTGAGACAGCGCCACCTCCAGCGAGTCACCGGCCGCAAGATGCGCCACGATGTTCTGGTTGTTCATCCTCGAGATGTCAGCCGCCTGTAGGCCCATCATACGACCGCGACGACCACCCATTCGCATGGAACCGGTCGTGTCCATCCACATTCCGTTGTTGGTGCCATCGTTCCAGAGACCGCCCGTGCCGCCGCTGGTGTTGACGTCGCCAGACGACGTGGTGGTCATACCGCCCGTGCCCGATGTGCCGGTTGTCGCCGTCCCGGTACCCGCTCCGCTGCTCGCGCAAGCCGAGATCGCGGCCGATATCATCATCAACTTGATTAGTCCGCTTTTTCCCATAGTGATCCTCCAGACAAAACGAGTAAGCTCAATCCCAGTCGCGTTCCCTTTGGGGGCGCCTGGCCGAGCAAGACGCAGACCGCTGAATTCCTGAAGGGGCGGTCACACGCTGGAGTGATGCATGGTCGTTCACCTTCTCGACGGGACCTACGAGCTGTTCCGACACTTCTACGGACTGCGCCGTTTCACCAAGGGCGAGGATCCGCCGTTCGGTGCAGTGATCGGTGTCTTACGCACTGTTCTGCAAATGGTCGAGACCGGGGCTACGCACGTGGGCGTCGCAACCGATCACGTGATCGAGTCGTTTCGCAATCGCCTCTGGCAGGGTTACAAAACGGGCGAGGGCGTGGAGCGCGCCCTCATCGCACAGTTTCATCCGCTGGAGCAGGGACTTGCCGCCATGGGTGTCGCCGTGTGGCCAATGGTGGAACTGGAAGCCGATGACGCGCTTGCTTCCGCCGCCGCACTGGCGTCGCGGAACGCCGAAGTTGAGAAGATCTGTATCTGGACGCCGGATAAGGATCTCGCTCAATGCGTGCGCGGTGACCGGGTGGTCCAAGTCGATCGGCGAGGGAACAAGATCCGGGACGCCGCAGCGATACGCGAGAAGTTCGGCGTGGATCCGGAACGGATTCCGGACTATCTCGCCCTCGTTGGCGACAGTGCCGACGGGTATCCCGGAGTCGCTGGCATCGGAGCTGTTACGGCTGCCCAGCTCGTAAATCGCTATGGCAAGATCGAAGAGTTTCCTGCGGAGATATTGGGAGACGAGAAGCGCCGGCTGGCGTTGTTGTTTAAAGATCTTGCAACTCTTCGAGAGGATGCGCCACTCTTCCAGAGCGTGGACGAATTGCGGTGGCGTGGCGCGAGTGCCGACTTCCGGGCCTTTGCCGAACGCATTGGCGAGCCTCGTCTCGTCGAACGTTGTGAAAAGGCGCTCGCCACACTGGCTGGCACGTAGCACAATCCCTCCCCTGACGCGCGCGGAAGTGCTTGATTCCTTGCCGTGACGACAGACACGCATCGCGCGATCGAGGCCGTGTGGCGCATCGAATCGGCCAAGGTCATCGCCAGTCTCACGCGCCTGGTCGGCGACGTTGGCCTCGCCGAGGACCTCGCCCAAGACGCGCTCATCGCAGCACTCGAGCAATGGCCGGAATCGGGTGTACCCAACAACCCGGGTGCTTGGCTCATGGCGGCAGCCAAGCGACGTGGTATCGATCAGCTCCGTCGCCGCTCGCTTCTCGACCGAAAGCACGAACAGCTTGGCCATGAGCTCGAGTCAACACAGGAAGGGGTGGTCGCCGAGCTGGATGAAGCGCTCGACGACAATGTCGGCGACGACCTGTTGCGGCTCGTCTTCATGTCGTGTCATCCGGTGCTGTCCACCGAAGCTCGTACGGCGTTGACGCTTCGCCTTCTTGGTGGCCTAACGACCGAGGAGATCGCACGCGCGTTCCTCGCCTCGGAGTCGACCATCCAGCAGCGGATCGTCAGAGCCAAACGCGCCCTCGCGGACGCGAAGGTTCCGTTCGAGGTTCCACGCGGGGCGGAGCTCACGGCGCGACTGTCGTCCGTACTGGCGGTGATCTACCTCATCTTCAACGAAGGCTACTCCGCGACCGCGGGCGACGACTGGGTACGACCCGGACTCTGCGAGGACGCGCTCCGACTCGGCCGCATTCTCGCCGAGCTGATGCCTAACGAAGCAGAGGTCCACGGCCTCGTCGCTTTGATGGAGATCCAGGCATCGCGACTGCGCGCGCGGATCGGTCCCTCGGGTGAGCCAGTCCTGCTGCTCGACCAGGACCGCGGTCGATGGGACAGGCTGCTCATTCGGCGCGGACTCACCGCGCTCGAGCGAGCCGAATCACTCGCCGAGTCACGGGGACCATATACCATACAGGCGGCGATCGCCGCCTGCCATGCGCGTGCCGGCGTGGCGTCGGATACAGACTGGGCGCGCATTGCAAGATTGTATGAGGCGCTGGCCACGGTCACCCCTTCGCCGATCGTGGAGCTCAATCGTGCCGTGGCCGTGTCGATGGCGTTCGGCCCCGCAGCGGGGCTCGAGTTGGTCGATCGCCTCGTCGAGGAGCCGTCGCTCCAGGGCTATCATCTTTTGCCGAGCGTGCGCGGCGATCTCCTCGCGAAGCTCGAACGCCACGAGGAAGCGCAACGCGAGTTCGAGCGCGCGGCTTCGCTCACGCGCAATGCGCGTGAGCGAGAGCTCCTTCTGGAGCGCGCCGCGACTGCGTCCGCCGCTCAGCGAAAGAAGCGCAACGTGAGGAAGGGATAGCCATGTCCCGGCGGAAGCTTCCATTCGTAGCTCGCGCCACTTGCTGCGGGAATTGGATCCGACAGTTCCAACGTTCCGCTCAGCGTCGCCCGTGCCAGGAACTGCAGGTCGGCCGCCGTCGGCGCGTCGGCTGAAGTGAGGGCAAACGTTGCTGTGCCGTAGCTCGTCACCTGACCAAGCCGTCTCCCACGAATGCCCGCCTGCACTATGTAGATCGCGACGTCTTCGCCGCGCTCGTTGTTGACCGTAAGCATCGAGGCGACTGGAAGCTCTTCTGATGACCGATGCCACGTGGATGCGCAACCGAGCGTGAGCAACAACGCTGCAAGCCGTGTTTTCATGGTTTCTCTCCTGGACTCGGCCCGTGATTGGCCGCATTCAGTACACGTCGCAGTCAGAAAAAACCGGCCACGCCCTGCGCTTGCGCCTGAGCGTCGAGTGCCGCCCTATTACGTGCGTATCGGCTCCTTTACGCGCTTCACCACGGACTCATACCTCTCTATCCATTGCGTCGTCCAAACCAGCCCATCACCGCGTTAGGCATCGCGCTCGCCGTCGCCCTCTTCCCTCTCCTCGGTTTCGGCCAGACGCCGCTCCGCGTGGCGTCTCCCAACGGCAAGAACGCGATATCCATTGGTGTGCGTGATGGCGCCGCCTTTTATACAGTCGATCGCGGCCCGATCCACGTGATGCTCCCATCGCGACTGGGATTCGCCTTTCGTGGCACACGCCCGTTAGGCGATAGCGTGCGCATCGCTTCGTCGACGCGAGCCGCGGTCGACACCACCTGGCCGCTGCCCTGGGGGGAAGTGGCGCGGGTGCGTGAGCACTACAACGAGCTCCGTGTCCAATTCGCGGAAGACGTCGCACCGCATCGGCAGTTCACGCTCGACGCGCGCGCGTTCGACGATGGAGTCGCCTTCCGCTACGAGGTCTCGAACGCCGGTGGCTTCGGCGACTTCGAGATGACGAACGAGCTCACCGAATTCACGGTCGCTGACGATGCGCGCGCCTGGTGGATTCACTCCAACGTGCCGCGACCCGATCGGTACGAGGATCTGTTCTCATCCTCACCGGTGAGCAATCTCGATAGCGTGCAAACGCCACTCACGCTGGAGCTCGAGAGCGGTATCGTCGCCGTGATTCACGAAGCGAATCTCGTCGATTATGCGGGAATGGGGCTCGCCGGCGGATTCGAAAGCCGAACGCTGCACGTTGCGCTGGCGCCCTGGGCAGACGGCATCAAGGTTCGCGGACGTGCGCCCTTCGTCACTCCGTGGCGCACCATTCAGCTTGCCGATCGCGTTGAAGATCTCGCACCGTCATTGCTTTCCCTCAAGCTCAACCCGCCCAGTCGCATCCAGGACGCGAGCTGGATCAAGCCGATGAAATACGACGGCATCTGGTGGGGAATGCATCTCAATCTGTACACGTGGAGCCAGGGGCCGAAGCATGGCGCGACGACAGCGAATGCAAAACGCTACATCGATTTTGCGGCCGCGAACGGTTTGGGCGGCACTCTCGTAGAGGGCTGGAATGTGGGTTGGGACGGCGACTGGATAAAGAATGGCGACAAGTTCTCGTTCACGCAGTCTTATCCCGACTACGACCTGCCAGCCGTCGCCGCGTACGCCAAGTCCAAAGGCGTCTCGCTCATCCTGCATAACGAGACGGCGATGGGCATCACCAATTACGAGCGCCAGCTCGATAGCGCCTTTGCGCTTTATCAACGACTCGGTGTGCACGCCATCAAGACCGGTTACGTCACGGATAAGACACCCGAGGGACATGCTCATACCGGCCAATACATGGTGCGGCATTATCGGAATGTCGTGGAAACGGCGGCGAAGTACGGCATCACCGTCGATGCACACGAGCCCATTCACGACACCGGGGAGCGTCGGACCTGGCCCAACATGGTGAGCCGCGAAGGCGCACGCGGCCAGGAGTACAATGCCTGGGGCGGCGAAGGTGGGAATCCGCCAGAGCACGAAACCATTCTCTTCTTCACCCGGATGCTTGCCGGGCCAATGGATTTCACGCCCGGCATTTTTGATCTGCTCATCAAGCGACCCACTGGGAAACCACGAACGCCCGACGAATCACGCCCGCGAAGCACCTTGGCGAAACAGCTCGCGCTCTGCGTGGTGCTCTACTCCCCGGTGCAGATGGCGGCCGACCTTCCCGAGAACTACCAAGCGCAGCCCGCGTTCAAGTTCATCCGCGATGTGGCCGTCGATTGGGATACCACGCGCGTGCTTGCAGGGCGCATCGGCGACTACGTGGCCGTCGCGCGAAAGACAAAGGCCAAGGACGAATGGTTTGTCGGCGCCATCACCGACGAGCAGGCGCGCACGGTGGACGTTTCGCTCTCTTTTCTGCCTAACGGCCGGCGCTACGTTGCCGAGGTCTATGCGGATGGCCCGACTGCAAGCTGGCGGGACAACCCGGAGTCCATCACCATCTCCTCGCAGCCCGTCACGTCCACATCGCATCTCACGATAAAGATGGCCACGGGCGGCGGACAAGCGATTCGTATTCGCCCAGTACCTTGAAGCAACGATGTCGGTTTCAATGAGGCCTCTCATGACTCGTCGCGCGTGGCTCCTGCTCGGTGCCCTCTCCCTCCCCCTCGTCGCGGCGATGCGACGTACGCCCGTGCGGGTGACGGCTGTACCACCGGCGTGGAGCAAGAACGCCGCGATCTACGAGATCAACGTCCGCCAATACACGCCGGAAGGGACCTTCGCGGCGCTCGACCGCCAACTGCCGCGGCTCGACAGCTTGCATGTCGACATCCTTTGGATCATGCCGGTACAGCCCATCGGAAAGAAGAACCGGAAAGGGCCGCTCGGCAGCTACTACTCGATCTCGAATTACCGTGCGATCAATCCCGAGTACGGTACGGCCGCCGATTTCAATAAGCTCGTCGCCGATGCCCATCGCCTCGGCAAAAAGGTGCTCCTCGACTGGGTGCCGAACCATACGTCGTTCGATCACGTATGGATTACGACTCACCCGGAGTGGTACGTCCATCGTGCGGACGGATCGATCTCGAACGCGCGTGACAACGAGGGTCACGAAACCGATTGGACGGACGTCGCCGAACTGAATTACGACAATCCAGCGATGCGCAGAGCGATGATCGCCGACATGCGATGGTGGCTCGACACGATGAAGGTCGACGGCTTCCGTTGCGATGTCGCCGGCGGGGTGCCGATGGATTTTTGGTCGGACGCGCGTCGCGAGCTCACTATCGCGCGGCCGCAGCTGTTCATGCTCGCGGAGGCGGAAGGTCCTGAGTTTTATCCAGCGTTCGACGCGACGTACGGCTGGGAATTCCATCACCTGCTCAACGAGGTCGCGCAGGGCAAGCGTCCAACGACTGACCTCAATCCCTACTTCGCACGATCGAGGAGTACCTATCCGACGACCGCGTATCGGATGTACTTCACGAGCAACCACGACGAGAACAGCTGGAATGGCAGCGAGTTCGAGCGGATGGGGGCCAACTCCGCTCCCGCCTTCGTTCTCAGCGCCACCGTGCTCGAATCGATGCCACTACTCTACACCGGCCAAGAAGCGAGCATGAAGAAGCGGTTGCGCTTCTTCGAGAAGGATACGGTGGATTGGAGTGGTCCTTCCCTCGCCAGTTTCTATCGCTCGCTCTTCGATCTCAAGCACCAAAACCAAGCGCTCTGGAACGGAGCCTATGGCGGCAGCCAAACGATCCTAACGACCGATGGCGGCGGGCGCGTTTTTGCATTCACTCGCAACGGTGCGAGCAACACCGTCTTTGTCGCCGTGAATTTTGGGGACAGCGCTGCCCGTATTACGTATCGCGGTCTCTCCCGTGCGGGAGTGTTCTCGGATTGGTTTTCGAAGATGGCCGTGCCGCTCAAGGAGTCTGGTACGCTGGAGATTCCTGCGCACGGGTATCGCGTACTCGTGCAGTAGCTGAGCCCGGGCTCACCTCACCGACGAAGCTCGATCAGATAGCCCTCGAGAGGAGCCAGCGTCTGCAATGGGACATCCTTCAGCCGTCCGTCCGCGCCGACGACGATTTTAGCTTTGGCGCTGCTACCCAACAGGCCTACTGCCTGCCAACGGCCCGCTGGTAGCACTCGATCGCCGGAAGAGAGCTTCACATCTCGTGTCGACTTACTCGTTAGGTTCGCCACCACGAGCACCACCTGATCGCCGGTCTTTCGGAGATACGCCGCAACTCCGTCGACGCTCGTCGCGAGTGGTACGAGTGTTCCCTCACCTAAGGCCGGCATCCGCGTCCGGAAATGAATCAGTCGGCGGTTCATGGCGAGGATGGACGACGTATCCGCATTCTGCGCCTCGACGGTCGTCGTCAGTGAATCCTCTTGAAGCGCCTCCCAGGGCGTGCCGCTCGTGAAGCCATCAGCGTGTCCGCGCCGCCACTGCATCGGCGTTCGCAGTCGCTCGTCTGGCTTGCCACCGATCATCCCGATCTCCTCGCCATAGTACACGAAAGGAACGCCCGGCATCGTCAACAAGAGGAAGGATGCGAGCCGCGACTTCCGCACGTCACCCTGCAACTCCGTCCGCGTGCGCGGCTGATCATGGTTGCGCAGGAAGGCCGACCATCGATCGTTAGGCAGCGCCTGCTGCAAACGCAGCACAGGCTCCAGGAGTCCACGGGCCGATCCATTTCGTACGGCGGCGATGATGCTGTCCGCCATCTCGAATGCGAAGTAGGAATCCAGCTGGTCGGGATAATACGTCAGCATCGTGCCGAGGCTGTCGTACACTTCCCCTACCGTGAAGGCATCTGGATGCACCGAGCGGACGTACGCGGCGAAGTCGTGCAAGAGCGCGTGCGTTCCCTTGCTGCCGGCGAGCACCGGCCCATCCTCGATGAGGAACGGCACCGCGTCTAGTCGAAAGCCGTCGACGTGCATCTCCGTCAACCAGAATCGCGCAATCTTCTTCACCTCCGCGCGAACCGCTGGCGTCTCGTAGTTCAAATCCGGCATGCCGCTCCAGAACACCGCGTAGTAGTACTCATCCCGCACAGGCGATTTGTACCACACCTCCTGACCCCACGGCCCCTTGCCTTCGGGTTTGGTTGCGGACCATCGGTACCAATTCCGATAGGGGGATGCCGTATCGCGCATGGCGGATTGAAACCACGGATTCTCGTTCGAGGTGTGGTTCAGCACCATGTCGATCAGCACATGTATGCCACGTCGATGCGCGGAGTCCACGAAGCGCTTGAAATCGTCGTTCGTGCCGTACGCGCGCGCCACACGGTAGTAGTCCGTCGCGTCGTAACCGTGATAGCTCGGCGACTCCATGATCGGCATGAGCCACACGCACCGCGCCCCGAGGCTTCGTGTGCTCCGCGGATTGCCGTCATTGATGTAGTCGAGCTTTTCCGTGAGCCCATTCAGATCGCCGACGCCGTCGCCGTTGCTGTCGTAGAAGGAGCGCACGAAGATCTCGTAGCACGTGGCGCCGCGAACCCAGCGCGGCGCGTGCTGCGCGCCAAGTGCATTGCCAGTGGCAACCACGAGACCGAGTGCAAGAGAAAGGCAGCGATGCATACGTCGTTGGTTCTGCGAGAGCGTGCGGACCGGTCGAGCACCGCCGGCACGGCGCGGCAAGCGTACCACCCGGCACGAATGTCCCGCAAGCTCGCGGGGCGACCTACTCTTCTCACCAGGCGTCCCAACGCGCATCTTCACGGTCCCGCAACGGGCCGACGTTTGCCGCACGCGACGCGGGCCACACTTTCACAGACGCACATGACCGCGACAGCAAGGCCGCGACTCTCGCCCGGCGCCATGTTCAACATGAGCTTCGGCTTCCTCGGCATTCAGTTCGGTTGGGGACTGCAGCTCGCGAACATGTCCGCCATATACGAGCGGCTCGGCGCCAAGCCGGACGAGGTGCCACTCCTCTGGCTCGCCGCCCCGATGACGGGCCTCCTCGTACAACCCATCATTGGTGCCCTCAGCGACCGCACGTGGGGCCCGTTAGGCCGGCGGCGTCCGTATTTCCTCACGGGCGCCATACTCGCCTCGATCGGCTTGTTCATCATGCCGACGTCGAGCAGCCTGTGGATGGCGGCGACCCTCCTCTGGATCCTCGACGCGTCGAACAACATCTCGATGGAGCCGTTCCGGGCCTTCGTCGCCGACAAGCTGCCCATCTCACAGCGCACGCAGGGCTTCGTTCTACAATCGCTGTTCATCGGCATTGGATCGAGTCTCGCCAACGCCCTTCCGTACGTATTCTCTAAACTTGGCGTCGTTGGCAATACGGCAAGTGGGATTCCTCTCTCCGTTCGCTATTCCTTTCAAGTCGGCGCCGTCGTCTATCTCCTCGCCGTGCTCTGGACTGTGTTCACCTCGACGGAAATCCCCCCGGACGACATGGCCTCGTTCGAGCGCAATCGCCGCGGCAAGGTCGGCCTTGGACCGCTGTTCGCCGAGATCGCCGAGGCCGTGAAGAAAATGCCGGCCACGATGCGTCAACTGGCCATTGTGCAGCTGCTCACGTGGCTGGGCCTTTTCTGCATGTGGCTCTTCTTTGTCCCCGCCGTCGCGCGCCATGTGTTCGGTGCTACTGATCCGAGCTCAGCGCTCTACACACGCGGCATCGAGTGGGGCGGCTTCACGATGGCCTTTTATTCGATCACCTGCTTTGTCGTCGCCTTCGGACTCGTATGGCTGGCGGATCGGACGAGTCGGAAGATCGTCCACGCGACAGCGCTCTGCTGCGGGGGTGTGGGATTACTCTCGCTCTACTTCATTCACGATCCCAACATCCTTCCGCTCACCATGGTCGGTGTCGGCATCGCCTGGGCGTCGATTCTTTCCATGCCGTACGCGATGCTTTCGACGGCACTCCCGGCGGACCGCATGGGCGTGTACATGGGGATTTTCAATTTCTTCATCGTGATCCCGGAGATCACGGCCTCCCTCACGTTTGGTCCTATCTCACGCACGTTCTTCGGCGAAGGCAATCCCAACGCGCCGCTTTACTTCGTGTTGATCGGCGGCGCGTGCCTTCTCGTCGCCGCCGCTCTCGTCGGCATCGTAGAGGACAGACATGCCCCGGTGCCCGAAGCCGCCGTTCTGCGGGCTGATCAGCGTGAACCGTTGCTCGTGCGGGAGTCGGTGCAGCCCGTCCCGAGCAGTGGGATGCCAAGCAAACGCTGATTCGCTTTCGCTCAGTCGTCGCGTAGCGCCGCGACGGGATCGAGTCGCGCGGCGCGCCATGCCGGCAGCGCCGCCGCGGCGATGCCGATGACCGAGAGCAATAACACCGAGCCGGCGAGAATCGACGGCTCGGCTGCCTTCATGCCATAGAGGAACGACGTCACCAACCGCGTCGCGCCAAGCGAGGCCCCGACTCCGACTACTACGCCGATCACGATGATTGCCGCCGTCTCACCGAGCACCATTCGCACGACACGCGACTGCTCGGCGCCGAGCGCGATGCGCACGCCGATCTCATTGCGCCGTCGTGCGATGGTGTACGTCATGACGCCGTAGAGACCCATCGTTGCGAGAAGGACGGCAAGCGTCCCGAAGAATCCGGACAGCGTCGCGATCGAGCGGCTGAGCGCGAGCGATTCGTTGATCTGTTGCTCCAGCGTCGTGAAATCCAGCGTGATCCGTGGACTCACGCTCGCGATCGCCGTTGTAAGGCGCTGCACCAGGTCCTGCTTGACACCGGCGGTCCTGATCTCGAGAGACATCCGCTGGGCCTCGGCGGATTCCTGCGCACGCGGAAAGTAGACGATCGGCTGGGCCGAATCGCGAAGCGATCGATACTTCGTCGTGCCGACGACGCCGACCACTTCGATCATCGGGCCCCAGCTTGGCCCCTCTTGCTTCTGAAATCGTCTTCCCACAGCCGCCCGCGTTCCAAAGAACTTCGTCGCCATCGCTTCATTGACGATCGCGACCCTCGCCGCGGCGCGAGTGTCGCGACGATCGAAGTCGCGTCCCGCCAGCATCTGGATGCCGAGGGTGCGAAAATATCCGTCACTGATCGCGTTCACCCACGCCAGGGCATCGTCTTCGCTCTTTGGCGTGAATCCATCTGTCTTGAAGACGTCGTTCCAGGTCGAGTTGCCGACGGGAGTGAGCTGCGAGCCACTCGCCGCCTGCACTCCCTGCACACCGCGCACGACGTTGAGCAGCTGCTCATGAAGGAGTATACGCTGGCTGGCCGGGGTGTCGGTGTTGCGGATGTCGGAGTCCACGAGCAGGATGCCGCCGCGTTGAAAACCCGGATCGAGCGTTGCCAGCTTGCGCCAGCTGCCAATGAGCAGTCCAGCGCCGACGATGAGCACCAGCGACAGCGCGACCTGCGTGACGACGAGCGCTTTGCCAAATGTGAACCGGTTGTGTCCCTCGGCGAGTCCGCGCCCTTGCGCCTTCATGGCCGCCTGGGGATCGATATGCCCCGCGCGCCACGCCGGGACGAGGCCAAAGAGCAGCCCCGTAACCGTGGCGACACCGATGGTGAAGAGCAGGACGCGTAGATCGACTCCGAGATCCAGCGACACGACACGGTCGCTGCGCGAGATGAGGCGAACCAGCAGTCGACTTCCCCATGACGCGAGCACGATGCCTAACGCTGCTCCGAGCGAAGAGAGTACCAGGCTTTCTGTGATGAGCTGTCGCGCCAATCGGCCGCGTCCCGCCCCGAGCGCCAGACGCACCGCCATCTCCCGCTGGCGCACTGTCGCGCGCGCGAGCAGCAGGTTGGCAACATTGGCGCAGGCGATCAGGAGCACCAATCCGACGATCGCCATCAACACGTACAGGGCGCTCGTGTATTGCGCGCGCAGGAAGGAAAAGCCCTTCGCCGCTGGATCGATGCCAAACTTGGCGGCGCGATATTGCCGCATTGCGTCCGACGGCCAATCATGCGGAATCGTGGCTTCGATGATGCCGGGTGCCAGCGCGGTGAAGCGTGCCGCAATCTGCTCTCTTGTTAGGCCGGGCTTTGGTCGCCCCATGATTTGCAGGTACCAGCTGCTGCGCGAGTCGAGCTGGCTGTTCGAGCCGCGGATCACCGCATCCGAGCACAGCGGCACGAATAGCTGCGGCCGTTCACCAACGCTCAATCCCGAGAAGCGGCCGTCGGCGATTCCTACGATCGTGAAGGGGTGCCCGTCGAGCGCGATCGTCTTGCCGAGGATGCTTGGATCGCCACTGTAGCGGCCCTGCCAAAACCCTTCGCTCAACACGGCGATGCCGGGGCAGCCGCGGTAGTCGTCGGAGCGCGCGATGAGCCGGCCCGCTACCGGACGAATGCCTAGCGTGGCGAAGTAGTCTCCGCTCACGGTATTGGCGTCGATGCGCCGCGCCTCGCCGCCAGCGTTCAAGTTGAAGTTCGCAGTGCCAAACGCGAAGATTCCATTGAACATGTCCTGCCGGTCTCGGATCGCTTCCCACAATGGATTGGTAAAGATTACGCCGTCTTTGTCGCGGGCGACGGCGACGAGCTCCTCGGGATGGCTCACCGGTAACGACTTCAGCACGAGTGCGTTGATCACGCTGAACACCGCCGTGTTCGCACCGATGCCTAACGCCAGCGACAGAATGGCGACGCTCGCGAATGCGGGCGCGGTGCGCAGAACCCGCAGCGCATACCGCAGGTCCGTGGTCAGCATGTCGAGCCAGTGGAAGAGATCGCGCTCGCGCGTGCGTTCGGTTTGATACGCGAGACTTCCGAAACGCCGCCGTGCATCACGCTTGGCCGCGTCGGGTGCCATCCCGGCGGCCACCAGGTCATCCGCGCGCTCGGCAAGATGAAATTCCATCTCCCTGGTGATCTCCTTCGTCACCGCGCCGTCACGCAGGTGATTGCGCAATCTGCTGAGCCACGACATGACCGAGCTCCGTGTGGGACGTTTTGCCGAAATGACCTTACGCATAGCGCAGTACGCGCGTTACGCCCGTGCGGAGGCGGGTCCACCGTGCTTCCTCGAGCTCGAGCTGCTTCCGCCCGGCCGGCGTGATGGTGTAGAACTTTGCCTCGCGGTTCTTCTCTGTCGTTCCCCACTCCGCCTTGAGCCACCCCTCCTGGGACATGCGGTGCAGCGCGGGGTAGAGCGAACCCTCCTCGACACGCAACATGTCCGCGGACACGTGCTGGATGTGCGAGGTGATCGCATAGCCATGCATCCGCCCTTTCGCGTGGAGCGTCTTCAGCACCAGCAGCACCAGAGTGCCCTGGAGAATGTCGTTTCGCTGACCTGGCATGACTATAGCTAGCTATGCCTAGCTAGCTTTGTCAATGCCGCTGCTGTGCGAAATCGAGGAGACGTAAGGAACGTGTGCGTGCACAACTTCTTCACATCTCTCGCACGGAACCACCAACCTCCTTGGGGCGGGCATGCCTACGTTGGCCCTACGTGTCCTCCTACCCGTAGGGTCCTATGGATCTCCGCTTCGCCGTGCGAACACTGCGCAAGACGCCCGCCTTCACCGCACTCTCCATCGTCACCATCGCGCTCGGCGTCGGCGCCAGTACGGCCGCCTTCAGCATGGTGCGCGGCGTCCTCATTCGCCGCCTTCCTTACGCCGCGGATGCGCGACTCGTCCGCATCAAACAACCGTCGGCGAACGCGCCCGACTCGCGCTTCTCCGTTCTCGAGATTGCCGACTATCGCGCGCAGACGAAAAGCCTTCTTCGTACGGCCGAATATCACTCGATGCCCTTTCAGCTCTATGGTCGAGGCGAGCCGCAGCGCGTCCAGACGGGCGTTGTCTCGGACGACTTCTTCGACATGCTTGGCGTGAAGCCCCTTCTCGGACGCACCTTCCGGCAGGGTGAAGAGGAGGTTGGGGCGCCGCCCGTCGTGCTGCTCAGCTACGGCTTCTGGATGGAGAAGCTCGGCGGCAATCCGAATGTCGTCGGTACGACGTTCACGATGAACGACAAGATTCACACGGTGGTCGGTGTGTTGCCGCCCTTGCCGCCTTACCCCGACGCCAATGACATCTGGATGCCAGCCGGGGCCTGTCCATTTCGTGCGCAAATACTCAACAACCGCCGCGGTCGCCTGGTGCAGCAGTTTGGCCTTGTCACCACTGGTGCCACGCTGGAGCAGGCGGCGAGCGACGTCGCCACGGTGTCGTCACGCTTGCACTCGCAGTATCCCGATGCCTTTCCGAAAGCGCGCCAGCTCACGACGCAAGTCTCGTCGCTACACGACGAGCTGACATCACAGTCACGCCCGCTCGTTCTGATGCTGCTCGCCGCATCCGGGTTCGTGCTACTCATCGCGCTCACCAACTTCGCCAATCTCACTCTGGCTCGGCAGCTTCGACGTCAGCGCGAGGTGGCGCTTCGCGAGGCGCTCGGCGCGAGCGCGCGACGGCTCTTTGGTCAGCTGGCAACGGAAAGCCTCTGCGTGAGCCTCACCGGCGGCGCGTTAGGTATCGTCATCGCGTACAGTGGCCTTGGCCTCCTGCGCGCCCTCGCCAGTCGCGTCACGCCCCGTGCCGCCGAGATCACAATCGATCCGATGGTTCTGGCTTTCGCCGTCGTGGTCAGTGTCATGGTTGGCCTCGTTGCCGCCCTGGTACCGCTGATGCGCCAGCGAACTTCGCTTTCGGGTGCTCTCCGAGCCGGGACGACGATGGCCCTCATGACTCGCGACGACGGTCGCCTTCGCAACTTTCTGGTGGGCGCCCAGGTCGCGATCGCCGTTGTCCTACTCGTCGGCGCAGGTCTGATGGTCCGCAGCCTCAGCCGCCTCCAGGCCGTGGACGGTGGCTATCGCACGACGAACGTGATCTCGGCTCGTGTCGATCTCGATTGGACTCGTTATGCTAACCCGGCCGTCCGCACCGACCAAACTCCACTCATACTCACGTTCATGGATCGTTTGGTTGCGCGACTCGCCTCTCAGCCGGGTGTGCAATCCGTCGCGCTCGCGAGCAACATCCCGCTCAATCGCAACCAGCCATTCCAGGCGCCCTTCCAGATTCGTGGCCAGGACGTCGCCGCCGATCGGCTTCCCAAAGCCGATCTCACCGCTGTCAGCAGCAGCTACTTCCAAACGATCGGCATTCCGCTCATGCGTGGCGCGATCTTCTCAGACGCTGAGCGCGACAGTGCTCAGCAATCCGTGGTCGTTAGCCAACGGCTCGCCCAAGCGAATTGGCCTGGGAAGGATGCGATCGGCCAGCAAATCTCGCTCGATAACGGAGCCCACTGGCTCACCGTCTCGGGCATCGTCGGTGACGTGCATCAGAACAGCTTGTCGCAAGACGTCACGGACGAGATTTACCTGCCTCTCTTCAATCCACAAAACACCGGAACCGACACGCGCGTGCTGGTCCGCACTACCGGCGACCCAACGCCGATGGGCAATGCGATCCGCAATGCCGTCCGAGAGATCGACAGCCGGCAGCCCGTGGTTTCCATCCAAACGCTCGCTGAGCTTCGCGGTGCGAAGCTTTCGGAGCCGCGTGTGACGACCGCTCTCCTCGCCTCCTTCGCAGTGCTCGCGCTGGTGATCACTGGTGCGGGGCTGGCCGGGGTCATCGCGTACGGCGTTACTCAGCGCATCAACGAGATCGGCATTCGTGTCGCGCTTGGCGCCGAGCGATCCGCGATCATTTGGCTCGTTATGCGGCAAGGGCTCGTCGTCGCGCTTGTCGGTCTCGTTGCCGGCATCGCGCTGTCGTCTGGATTGACACGGCTGATGCGTGTTTTGCTATTCGCTACCCCAGCGACCGATACCGCGACATTCCTCTCTGTTGCCGTCCTCCTTCTCGCGGTCTCGGCACTCGCGTGTGCGCTGCCCGCGCGGCGCGCATTGCAAATCGATCCGCTGCAAGCATTGCGCATTCGCTGAGGGGGGCACCCGCGACCATCGAGCCTCAGAGTTTATCGACGAGCTCCCGCATCACCGCTTTCACGGCGGCGGACGCCTCGACCTCGTCGACACTTCGCTCGACGGCCGCGCCTGCCGCAAGCAGCTTCCTCGCGACCTCCGCGTGATTGGCGCTTGGTGATCCGCAATTCAGTGAGCCATGGCAACACCATCCGAAAGGCGTGCCGTTGAACTGCGTGTCTCGTGTTTCAAGCAGCGCACGGCCGGACTCGTGCCGCAGGAGCGCTCCGACGGAATCCGCCGAGCCTTGCCAGGCCGCGCAATGAAGCGCCGTGCCACCGGCTGGGCCGGCCGTGGCACGGGCACTGGGATCGAAGCCCAATTCGAGCATCAGCGCGACCGCCCGCGCGTTGCCGTGCCATGCTTCGTAGGTGAGCGCCAGGCGATCGTCACCCGTTAGGCGCGGCACGAGCTCGGGCTGTGCGTTGACGATCGCCATCGCACTTTGTCGATCCCCCACGTCACATGCGGCCAGCAGCTGCTGCACCGTGTCCGCGAATGACATCATCGCACGAACCGTCTCGTCCCGACCAAATCGCAACGCGGTCTGCAACGGCGTCAGGTTCGGCCCGATCGTCCAGTAATAAATGCGCAAACTGCTCGGCGGTCGCTCTCCATATTCGCCCTCGCCGGTTCGGAGCGAGAGGAGCGAAGGGTCTCGATCCAGCATCGCCGTGACGCGACTCGTTAGGCCGAGGGCGGCGGCGAGGAAGATGTCCGTTGCGGCACCACGTTCGACGAGATAGCGGGCAAGCTCCGTACGCGAGCCTCCACGACCGTCCTCGAAGCCAATCATCCATTCCGCCGGCGTGGAGCGATGATCGACATCTCTTGCATCGATGTCCGCTCCAGCGTCGAGAAGAAGATCGACCATGCGGCGGGACCTGGCGAAGTGCAAAGGCGTTTGCCCATCACCTCCGCGTTCATGCACGCGCGACGGATCCTCTTTCAGCATCGTTTCCATCAGCTCGACACGATCGAGATGTGCCGCCGCGCATGCATCGGGGATGGAGCCAGCGGCGAGCAGTCGTTCGGCGACGGCATCGTTCGCGCTGTAGAGGGGATGGAAGCCGCCGGCCCACCAATCGCTCCGCCGGTTGGGGTCGGCGCCCAGCTGCAGCAGTGCGTCGATGAGCGACACGTCGCCAGTGCCGGCAACGGCGACGAGAGCTGGCGAGTCGAAGTCGAAGACGGGCGCATTCACCAGCGTGCGCAGCGCGTCGCGGTGCGGGATGAGGCGCCGTAGCTCCTCGGCATCCCGGTGATGAATCGCGCGCTTGAAGCGCTCGTCGAGCGGAACCGGCTGCTTGCCTAACACTGCTGTTCCAGATTGGCCTGTGTCGGCGGCGTTAGGCAGTCAGTTCCGCGAGCGCCGCGTCCACATGCGTGACTTGCCGCCACGCACCGGCTTGCCGGAATAAGTCGCGCGCCCTCTGGAACGCGGTTCGCGCCATCGTCGGCGTGCCGCTAAAACGGCCGAGCTTCGCCTGTTGAAGCCAGATCTCGGCAGCGAGAAGAACGTCCTCCGTCCCACTCGTAAGGATTAGCGCTTCGTCCAGCGCCGCGGCGCACCGTTCCGATTCGCCGCGTCTGCCCCAGATCTCGGCCAACAGGCGCAGCGACTCCGCCCGGCGCAGCCGATCGGCGCGCCGATCGGCGATCGCGAGCGCCTCGGTGCATACCACTTCGGCTGCATCGCTTCGTCCGCTCCGTAGGCGGACTTCGGTGAGATTCAGTAGCGCCGTGCATTCGAGCACGGCGTCACCACGCTCGCGCGACACACGAACAACGCCATCGAGTATCTCTTCGGCGTCTTCTTTCCGGCCGTGGTCGAGATACAGGCGACCAATGTTGTTGAGCGCGCGGGACATGCCCTCGTGGTCGTTCATTGCCTGCGCGGAGCGCAAGCTCTCCTCATAGTGCGTCAGCGCCTGTTCCGGTACACCGCGCGAGGAGGCCAGGACGCCGAGGTTGCGCTGGACCATCGCGCGGAGCTCGGTGTCACCCGCTTCCCGCGCGAGCTCGTTCGCCTCCTGAAATAGGCGCTCGGCGGTGAGGACATCACCCCTGCGCTGGGCGATGATCGCACGGCAATTCGCGGCGTGCGCCTCGCCTTTCCGATAGCGGATCTCCTTGGCAATCTCCGCACTGCGCTCGTACAGACGATCCGCCTCGGCGGTGTCACCGCATTCACGATGCGCTGTTCCCTTCCATCGAAGAACGTCGACGACCAATTCGCTCCAGCCGCCGCTCAGTACCGCGAGTGCGCGATCGTACCAGCCGATTGCCGTCGCCGGCGCGTGCGTCTCGCATGCGCGGCCTCGGTCGGCGAACGTCCGTGCCTCGGCGAACGGGTCCCGTAGTCGATCCGCGATCAACATCTCGCCTCCTACTGCACGCAATCATTGCGAAGCGGAGGCTGAGGATGCGAAGCAGCTCAGGGTTGCCCGCTGCCTGGATCGCCTCCATCACTTCCGCCGCCGCCGCCAGACGCAAAGCCCGATGACATGATGTAGCCCGAGAAGTGAGAGATGAAAAATCTCGCGACGCGGGGATCGCTGGGGCGGTCGAGCAGAACTTGGCGCAATTCCGTCACCCGCGCTAGCGACTGTCGCGGATCGACCAAGACAGCGTCCAGGTCATCCTGGTAGTACCCTGCCTGAAGCGCTCGCGCGCCGCCGCTCGCCAGGAGATTGCCCAGGCTCTGTTCAACGATCACGGGCACGGCGAAAGTGATCCCATGCGGCGCGAACTCGTAGGCGACGTTCCATCCCGCTTTCGCGGTCATCGTGACGCGCATGCGTGTCGTGAGCGCCCCGGGCGGGAAAGTGATACGGGCGCCGGAGGCCTCGATCTCGAGCGTTCCGCCCTCGGGGCCGATCATCGCGCTCTGACTCGTGTCACGCGTGAGCAGGACGGCTCGCGAAAGGGTGACAACGGTATCGATGCTCGCCCGAACGGCCCCCTGTGCGGGAAGGATGTCTAGCGCGCTATACCGCTCCTGCTTGGCAGGCGCGAGTGCCGACTCCGAACCACAGCCGTTCGCAATACCCAACGCCACCGCCGCACTGACCACAAAAAGCAATTTCCGCAGCATGCTGCACCTCTCCGATCGTCCGATGGGCCGGACCATCGTAACGGCATGACACGTTCCGATTTGGGTCGCGAAAAGAGCGGCGGAGATTGGACTCAAGTGCCATATCGAAGCACGGTTCGATAGACAGGGAGTCGAGACGATTCACTTGGATGTGCGCATATGCAGAGCGCCCCGCGGCAACAGCGCGGGGCGCTCACATGAAACACTCCTTCGAGAGGCGCGGGCCGGAATCGAACCGGCGAATAGCGGTTTTGCAGACCGCTGCCTTACCACTTGGCTACCGCGCCACGTCCGGCGCGCTCGGCGCCGCCTTCAACCTATTATCGTGCGGCGAGTCGACCAAGGCCAGCGGCCACTTCGGCCCGCCTCTTGAACGGTCCCACCTTTCATGAATACCTCTGCCGACGAACGTCGAGACGTTGGAGAAACAGGCCCGGACACGCGCGGCCACCTGCGTCGCCTGTGGGACGTTGTCTTCGTCGTCCTTCGGTTCATCGCGCGACACGCGCACAATGCATACGCGACCTTCGGCATTTTCGTCCTCGCCGGAGCCGCGATAGCCATCGCCGGAACTTGGGCGTTTGCATCCCTCGCGGGCCACGTGAGATCTGGCGGAACACAAGCTTTCGATGACGCGGTACTCCGCTGGCTCGGTGATCGCCGCGTGCCGACGCTGGATGCGATCATGCTCGACATTACCGCGCTCGGCACGTCGTCCGTGGTCACGATGGTCGTCGGCGTCGCCGCGCTCTTTCTCTGGCTCAACCAGCACAAGCATTCGGCGATCCTGCTACTCGTCGCCACCTTTGGCGGGGTCCTCCTGAACAACCTGCTCAAGGCAGGCTTCGAGCGACCACGGCCCGACATCATCCCATGGGGTGCAAAGGCAACCTTCTATTCCTTTCCCTCGGGTCATGCGATGAGTGCCGCCGTTGTGTACAGCACGGTCGCCTACCTCGCGGCGCGGCTGCAGCGGACCCACGCGGCGCGACTCGCCCTGATGTCAGTCGCGGCACTCGTGATTCTTCTCATTTGCGTGAGTCGGCTCTACCTCGGGGTGCATTACCCGTCCGATGTCATCGCGGGAGTCATTATCGGATTCGCCTGGGCCGCCTTCTGCATGGCGGCGCTCGAAGCATTTCAGCTGTACGCACGGCACAACGCTCCGCAAATGCTCACCGAGGAACGCCCGGCGCCCGTGCACGAGACGTAGCCTGAGTTATCGGTGCTCCGTCACGCCCACTTGCTTGCACATCTCCAGCACCGGGCAGGTTGAGCATTTGGGTAACCGCCCCGTGCACACGTGCTTTCCGAAGGGTACGAGCAGCCTGTTGATCTCCACCCAGTACTGTTTGGGCAGTTTGCGCTCGAGCGCGCGCATCGTCTGCTCCGGCGTCGGCGCCGCGACGTAGCCCCAGCGGTTCGTCACGCGCCATACGTGCACGTCGACGCCGATGCGCGACTCGCCGCATGCGATCCCGAGGGCGAGATTCGCGCATTTCGGCCCGACACCCTTGAATGACGTGAGCACGTCGGCGCTACAAGGCAATACGCCGCCGAATTCGGTAACGGTTCGCTTCGCGATTTCGCGAATCTGCGCCGCCTTCGCCTCATGAAATGCCGATTGACGGATGAGCGCGTCGATCGATCGCACCGGAAGCGCCGCGATTGCCGCCGGCGTTCGCGCCTTGGCGAAGAGTCGCCGCGCCGCGATGAGCATTGTCTCATCGTACGTTCGAATCGAGATGATGCACGCCACGAGCTGCTCGAAGAGGCTCGTATACCCTTCCGTAGCGAGCGCGAACATCGCCGCGTCGGCGACACCGGTCTCGGCGATGGTTCGGCGGATGCGATCCACCGCGACGTCGATGTCGAATGCTTTCTTGCGTGGTCGCGCCGCGCCGCGCGTATGCACATCAGCGGATCGAGAGGAGGTCACGGACATATCTCCTCGGCGCGCAAAATCGGCGCCCGCAGAGCGCTCACGCTCGTATCGGTTCCGAATTCTGAGTTTGCTAATTGTGCGTGTTCAGGCTGCGCGGACCCGCTCCAGCAGCCGTGGTAACGCCGAGACGACCCTCTCGTTGCCTTCTCGCAGGAGGGCAGCGAGGATGTGCTTGCAAATCCGCTCGCGCCAGAGGTGGTCACCGCAGTCGCACCGCGGATGTGAGGCTGTATAGAGGTCCACCCAATGCTCGTGACTGCCTCCAGTCACTCGATAGCGGCCGTCCGCCACTCGCTCGCCCCGCAGCCGGAGACTACGCTCCAAACGGCTCAGGTCGACGCCGCCAGCGGCGTCGAAATCAATTTTCACATTCGACATGGTACTGCTCCCAATCCAGGCTATTTGCACACAGGAACGACCGCGGCACCTCGCCGCACGGTCGCACGAACATGCCACAATATACCCCTATTTACGGCTGTTGTTCACCCACAAGAGCCGCTTCCTCAACCAGTTAGCTGTGATTTGCCCTCTTCGCTGGAGGCCGGGAATCAGCAACGGCGCGACACCTCGAGCTGTGACTGCGTGGCCGGCTCTTTCGTCGTACTGCCGAGTTCGCGTGCACCCTTCCCGCCCACATTCCGCGCTCAACGCTCATGAAGCGTCTCCTATCCGCAGTCGCCGCAATCACAATGCTTGGCGGCTGCCACTGGCACTCCCGCGCATGGCTCGCGCAGCATGCAGATGACAAGAAGCCAACGATCGTGGCCGATACACAGCCCGTCGTTCGCCAGGAAGGAGAGCCCAGCGCCGCCCCGAAAGCCGAGCCCAAGGTCCACGCGTGGTCCCGTGCTTCGGCGTCCGCGCCCATGAGCGCAACAAGCACAGGATCCAGCGATGGCCGCACCGTGGGCATGTTTCTCATGGCCAACGACGTGAACCTGAGCTTCGCCAAGGTCGCTCTCATCAATAGCACCAACGAAGACGTCAGGAACTTTGCTCGGCGTGTTCTCACCGACCACACTCAGCTCGTGTTGACGATTCGATCACTGATCGCTGATCAAGACATGTCTCCGGCTGAAGACAATGCGTCGCGCGACCTCCGTGATCTCTCCACTCTCCAACGCGACTCCCTGCGCGCGCTTACGGGGCGTGTCTTCGACAGCACGTACGTCGACATGGAGCTAGAGCGGCATCGTGCGATATTGGCTATGATCGATGATGTCCTCTTGCCACGAGCACGCAGCGCGGAGCTGCGCGAGATGCTCGCTTCGAGCCGGCCGATCATCGCTGCTCATGTCGCCCACGCCGAGCAGTTGCAAGCAACGCTCGCAAAACGCTAAGGGCGCGCCGCAACGGCGGCGCCTAACGATGTCGCTCGTGGACTCCGCGGCGCTGCTCAGAGCGCCGCGGAGTTTTTTTGCGGGGCTTGTTCTGGCATGCAGTCTTGCCGTGCCGTGCAAGCTCTCGAGCCAGCAGGCTCCGCCTGTCGATACAGCCGCGAGCGCGCGACACGCACATCGCCTCGCGGCGCAACGCATCAGTGGTACGCGACTGACATCCGCCGACTCCTCATCGCGCTCGCTTGCGGCGCGCGTGGACGTCCTGTCCACCGCCGATGTTCAACGCACTGCACCCTCCCCCAGTGCCGTGGCACAGCTTCTCGCTGGCCTCGCCGGCGTGAGCGCGTTCGACGATCAGGGATCGCGAGCTCAGCCAACTCTCGAGCTGCGCGGCTGGACTCTGTCGCCCGTTATCGGTGTCCCGCAGGGAGTGAGCGTCTTCCTCGACGGCGTGCGAATCAACGAAGCCGACGCGCAAGAAGTGAATTTCGACCTCATTCCCACCGAGGCGATCGGAAGCACTTCCCTCATCCGCGGGCCAATCGCGCTTTACGGAAAAAACACCCTTGCCGGTGCAGTGCTCCTCACCACCAAGCGCGGCGACGAGACGCCCGGAGTGGACGCGGAGGTCTCCTCTGGCCGGTTCGGCTTTCGGCAGGCGCATGTCGTTGCCGGCGGCGCAACGACGTCGCCCCTCGGTCCGCTCGACGCCCTTCTTCTGGCGCGCGGCTCGAACGAAGCAGGCTATCGCGTTGCCAGCTCCGCCGACACACGCATGCTCTTCGCCAACATCGGTCGCCACTCGAGCGATGCGAGCGCCGGCGACCTCGCCCTCTCGGTGCTCTACGCGCACGACCGCATCCATCAGCCTGGCTCGCTGCCGGAATCGTGGCGCGACAGCGATCCGCGACAGAACTACACGCCGGGCGATTTCTTCGCGCCCGACCTCGTGCATGTCGCTCTGCGAGGTACGCGATCGTTAGGGGCGGCCTCTGTTCGCGGCAATTTATTCGTGCGACGCGAGCTGTCGCAGCAGTTCAACGTCAACGTCGATGCTGCGAGCTCGCGCGCCCATGTCGATGCCGGAACCATCGGTTCCACGATCGAGCTCGATGTTCCGTGGCGGCTCGGCGCATTCACCGTTGGTGCCGAAGCGAGCCACGATCGTGTGCGCTACCGCATCGGCGCCGAAGCCACGGCAACCGCGCCGACACTTCCCGACCAGTGCGATCCATCCGGATTGTGCGAGGACATTCATGTTGACGCGGACAATGCCGCGGTTTTTGGGCAGCTGGCTTTGCCGCTCGGTCCTGGCGATTCGCCGTTGAGCCTAACGATCGCCGCCCGCGCCGACTACGTACGGAGCGCACTCTCCGACCTTCGGGATTCCAACAACGATGCCGAGGTCAGCTTCCGGCGGGCGTCGCCGCGCGTAGCGATCTCCTATGAAGGCACCCACGGCGTGAGCGCGTACGCATCCGTCAATACCGCCTTTCGTACGCCGGCCCCGCTCGAGCTTGCGTGCGGTGACGAGACCGCGCCCTGCTCACTCCCCTTCTCTCTTGGCGACGATCCGCCACTCGCTCCGGTGACTGTCCTGAGTTATGAGGCGGGTGCGACGTGGGTGCCCGTGGATTGGCTCACGGCGAACGGAGCGCTCTACACCTCGCGAGTGCGCAACGAGATCGTCTTCGCCGCATCCAGCCGAACGGCGGGCTTCTTCCGCAACATCCCTCGCACGGAGCGACGCGGACTCGAGCTGGGATTGCGCGCCGAGCGACGATTCCCAGGCGCCACAGTCCGCGCCTTCGGCCAATACGCGCTCGTCGACGCCACCTATCGCAGTACCGCGCAACTCGCTTCGGCGCTGCCTAACGAGCCAGCCGTGGCTCCCGGCGACCAGCTCCCACTCTCGCCGCGCCATCGGGCATCGGGCGGCATCGGCGCCACCGTTGCGAGGCACATTGCTCTCGTCGACACTGAGCTGCGCGTTCGCGGTGTCTCGAGCCAGGTGCTTCGCGGCGACGAAGCCAATACACAGGCTCCCCTCCCTGGCTACACCGTTGCGGCCGCGCACCTGGCGGCGCGTCGCGATCGCTTCGGTATCAGTCTCGACGTGGACAATCTCTTCGATCGCCGGTTCGTGACATTCGGCACCTTCGCGCCGGATGACGCCGCTGCGCCCTCTTCGAATGGGCCACCGATCGCGCGCTTCGTCACCCCGGGCTATCCGCGTGCGCTGACATTGTCGCTCTCGGTTGGCTGGTGAGCGCGTTCCCTCACTGAAGCGGTTCACTTTTTGGTGGAAGCGCGGCGCAGGTGGCTGGCCTCATGGCACTGCCCCGGCGTCAGTGACTGCCAAACTAGAATTAAGCTTCGCAGTGGCAGCCGCCTCGCCGTCTGGAGAACCCTCAGCGACCGACGTGGAAGACTCAATTCGCCAGCCGCACGATCCGTACGCTTCGCTCCGCATTCCAGGCTATCGCTGGTACATTCTGAGCACTTTCACGATGACGCTTGCTTCCCAGATCCAGGGCGTCGTCGTTGCCTGGCAGATCTATGACGTCACCCGCGATCCCCTCTCGTTAGGCCTCATCGGCCTCGCCGAGGCCCTGCCCTATGTCGGCATTGCTTTGTTTGCCGGGCACATCGCCGACCGTCAGGATCGCCGTCGCGTCTCCCTCGCTTCGCTGACGGTCTTGGTTTTCTGCTCCCTGTCCCTTTTGCTGCTCAGCCTTGGCGGAGGCTGGCGAGCGGCGATGGGGCATCGCGGGGTGTTGCCGTTTTATGCCGTGATCTTTCTCAGCGGCATCGCCCGGAGCTTTCTGCAGCCGGCGCGTCAGGCCCTCGGCGCGGAGCTCATTCCACGGGAGCTCTATCCCAACGCCGTCGCGTGGCGCAGCTCCACTTGGCAAACCGGCGCGGTTGCCGGCCCGGCACTCGGTGGATTGCTCTACGGCTTCACCTCGCCCGCCGTCGCATATGGAGTGGACGCGAGCCTCATGGTTGTCGCGCTCCTTTCTTTTGCCGGCATCGCCTACACACCGCGCGGCGCGCGCGAGGTTGGCGGCTCGATGTCCGACAGCCTTCGCACCGGTATTCGGTTCGTGTTGCGGGAACCGGTTCTTCTCGGCGCGATGACGCTTGACCTTTTCTCCGTCTTGCTCGGCGGCGCCGAGGCGCTGCTACCTGTTTTTGCCGACCAGATATTGAAAGTCGGCCCCCAGGGTCTCGGCATCCTGCGCGCCGCGCCCGCCGCCGGTGCCACGCTCATGTCTCTTTATCTCGCGCATAGGCGGCCATTTCGACAAGCGGGTCGAGCGCTCCTCAACGCCGTCGCGATTTTCGCCCTTTGTATCATCGGTTTCGGATTGTCGCGGAGCTTCACGATCTCGCTCGTTTTACTCGCGATCAGTGGCATGGCAGACAATGTGAGCGTCGTCGTGCGGTCGACGCTGCTTCAAGTCCTTACGCCGGAACATCTTCTGGGCCGCGTCTCTTCGGTGAACGCCATCTTCATCGGATCCTCGAACGAGCTTGGCGCCTTTGAGTCTGGGGTCATGGCGCGTTTGCTTGGGACCGTGATCTCCGTAGTCCTGGGAGGGTTGGCATCGCTGTCGGTGGTCGGAATCGTCGCCGCCAGAATTCCTACTTTGAGACGCCTCGCGTCTATAGAGCGGGTGCCACAGACTGTCTGAACGTTGCATCGTCGCCACACAGTTCTTGCAATTTCCGCATGAAATGCGGGACAATTTTGCCGGTACCCGGAGTAGAGTGGTGGTTTTCACTCAAATAATTGCTATTTCCGCACAGATCATCGTACATTCCCTCTTGGCTGGAATATGTACCCATTCCTCGAGAGGCGCTGCCGCACATGCCCGTGTCCACCAACCATACCCGCCAGGAAGTGAATCGCGAGATTTCCTCGCGCATCGCTCGAGCAAACGGCTCCGCCGGCTCGAACGGTGGATCTCATAATGGCAACGGCAACACAATGACCGGTGCTCGCATTTCGGAGTATTTCGGTATCAACACGCTTGGCGCGCGCCAGATGCGTGACAAGCTTTCGCGCGACGTCTATACGAAGCTTCTCGCGGCCATTCGCCTTGGGAAAAAGCTCGACGCCGACATCGCGCCCAAAGTTGCGGGTGTGATTCGCGACTGGGCCATCTCTCGGGGCGCGACGCACTTCACGCACTGGTTCCAGCCGCAAACGGGCCTCACGGCAGAGAAGCATGACGCCTTCCTCTCCTTCGACGACGGTCTGCCGATGGAGTCGTTCAGCGCCTCGCAGCTCATCCAGAGCGAGCCAGACGCGTCGAGCTTCCCATCGGGAGGATTGAGAGCGACGTGGGAAGCCCGCGGCTACACTGCTTGGAACCCGGCAAGTCCGGTGTTCATCGCCGAATGGGCCGGCGTCAAAACGCTTTGCATTCCGTCGGTCTTCATCGGCTATAACGGTGAGGCGCTGGACGAGCTTACCCCGCTGCTTCGCAGCTCCGACGCGCTGAGTGAGCGCGCGATCGCACTGCTCGAGGTCCTTGGTGACAAGGGCGTACAGCGCGTATACACGACCCTTGGCCCCGAGCAGGAGTATTTCCTCATCGATCGAGGCCACTTCGCGTTGCGTCCGGACCTCGTGATGGCCGGCCGTACGCTGGTTGGTGCTCCTCCTCCGCGTGGCCAGCAGCTGGAAGATCACTATTTCGGTGGCATTCCGGAGCGCGTTCAGGCTTGCATCGCCGAAGTCGAATACGAGCTGTACAAGCTCGGCGTACCGATCGTCACACGGCATAACGAGGTCGCACCCAGCCAGTTCGAGATGGCGCCGCGCTTCGAGGAGACGGATGTCGCCCTCGATCACAATCAGCTCGTCATGGCAACGCTTCGTCGTGTGGCCCTGCGTCACAACCTTCAGGCGTTGCTGCACGAGAAGCCGTTCGCCGGAATCAACGGCTCCGGAAAGCACTGCAACTGGTCGATGTCGCTCGCGGCCGACAACCCCGAGCTCGACGGTTATAACTTGCTAAAGCCGGGGCAGACGCCGCATCAGAACCTGCGTTTCCTGGTCTTCCTCGCCGCGATCTTGAAAGCGGTGCACAAGTATTCCGGTCTGCTCCGCGCCGGCATCGCCACGTCCGGCAACGAGCATCGCCTCGGCGCCAACGAAGCGCCACCCGCGATCATCTCCGTGTTCATGGGCAATTCACTCACGCACGTCATCGAGACGATCGCGGAGGGGAAGGCGACGAACAGCGCCGATCAGGAAATGATCAAGCTGGGCGTGGCTCGCTTGCCGGAGATTCAGCGCGACAACACGGACCGAAACCGTACATCGCCCTTTGCCTTCACCGGCAACAAGTTCGAATTCCGCGCTGTGGGGTCGTCGCAGTCCATCGCGTTCCCGATCGTCCTCCTCAACGCGGCTGTTGCGGAAACGATTGGCGACATCACGGCGGAGCTCAAGGCCGAGCTGAAGAAGACGAAGAAAGTCGATGACGCGGTGTTCAAGATCGTTCGTCGCATCTTCAAGGAGACCGCGGCAATTCGCTTCGAGGGCAACAACTACTCCGACGAGTGGGTGAAGGAGGCCGAGAAGCGCGGGCTGCCGAACCTTCGGCGCACGCCGGAGGCGCTCAAGCAGCTCATGTCCAAAGGATCGCGTCAACTGCTCACCAAGCTCGGCATCTTCAGCGATGAGGAGCTCGACTCGCGCTACCACGTCCGTCTCGAGCGCTACATCAAGGACATGCTCATCGAGCTGCACACGTTGCGCGAGACGGTCGACACGATGGTGTTGCCGGCGGCGCTCAAGTACGTTGGCGGCCTTGCAGCGACAGCGGCTCAAGCCAAGGCAGCCGGGCTCTCCGTGATTCCGCAGGTCGAACCAGCGAATCGGGTAGGGAAGCTGGTGCTCGAGCTACAAGCGGCGCGCCTAACGCTTGGCAAGGCGATCGACCGAGCCGAAGGAATGCACGACGAGGTCGAGAAGCAGGCCGAGTATCTCACGCGGGAGGGTGCGGAGGCGATGGCGGCCGTACGCGCTGCGTCCGACGCGCTCGAGGTGAACGTCGATGACGAGCTGTGGCCGCTGCCGAAGTATCGGGAGATGTTGTTCCCGGTCTAACCGTAGCTAATAAGAAGGTTCTTCGTGGCATTTCGCGCAGCGTCGGACCGTGAGATCAACGGCAACAGCATGTGAACCACAGAGGACGCAGAGGACACGGAGGAAACATCAAAAAGGTGTCCCTTTTCTGATTAACCGGTCGCTCGCCACGTGTGGCCATTCCCCTGCGTCCTCTCTGTCCTCTGTGGTTCACACAACGATCTTTCGTTGGTTCGCGCTCACATAGGATTCCCGGAATTACACCAGGGACCTAACAAAAAAACGAGGCGGCTTCGGCCGCCTCGTTTTGCTTTTCTGTTAGTGAACGCTAACGCCGTTCGTAAATTGGCGTTCGTCCGTTGACGGACTCGGTGAGCGTCGTACCGTCGAGGGAGCCACTATATCGACCGCCCGTCGTCTTCGACGTGAAGGTGATGCGACCACCGGATGCGCTGTAGGTGCCGCGCTCGATCGTTGTGCTCAGCTGCAGCGACGCACCATTCGGAACGCCGTACGTGGTGGAATCCTCGTAGCTGCCATCATTGTGCAAGACGAGGACGTCGCTCGTTATGCGAAGCGTCGCCGTACCGAGGGTTTTGGTGTAGGGCAGGGAAGTACCGTTGATCGACTTCAGATCGAACGTTGCTTCCATTCCACCCTTGGGACTCGTGGTTCGATCGCACGCCGCGAGCGCGCCCGCCAATGCGATCAGTGCCGCCACCGAAGCGTACCGGTTCATGCTGCCTTCCTTGCCGTGAAAAGACGTAATTCGCCGAGGACCGACTCCGGTGTCGACCTCTCAGCAAACTCCGAACCGAAAGCCTCGCGATCCGGGAGCGAAATCTGAAGAGCACTAGCCGTGCCAGTAGGGCTCGGCAGTCCCGATGATCGGTGACTCGGCCAGGGCTCGTCACCGATAGGCAGATCGTTGGGCGCGTCAGTGGCTTCAGGGTCGTGTCAGCGGTCTCAGTGACCGTCCCGTTCCCGGAATTTCCGAGTCTCTGCGTCATGGTTGCGTGATGCCGCGCCGTCGGCGAAGTTGGCGCGAGCGCGAAGGCGGGGCGGAAGGAAACCGGAGCGCGCGCGATCAGCGCGCGCGAGACGAGCTGCGTACTACGCACGCAGCTCAGTGACGCGGAGGAATCGGTGCAGAGTACGACGTACGATGCGATCGTAGTGGGATCCGGTATTTCGGGCGGGTGGGCCGCGAAAGAGCTCACCGAGAAAGGACTGAACGTGCTCCTGCTCGAGCGGGGCAAGAACATCGAGCATATCAAGGACTATCCAAACGCTCAGAAAGCGCCGTGGCAGTACCCGCACCGGGGTGGCCACACGAGGGCGATGGAAGAGGAGTACCCGGTGTTGAAGCGTGACTATCCGCTCAATGAGAAGAATCTCGATTGGTGGGCGTCGGACAAAGACTCGCCGTACACTGAGGTGAAGCGTTTCGATTGGTTCCGCGGCTACCATGTCGGCGGACGCTCCCTCATGTGGGGACGTCAGAGCTATCGCCACAGCGACCTCGATTTCGAGGCCAATGCGAAGGAGGGCCTCGCCGTCGATTGGCCCATTCGCTATGCCGACATCTCCCGTTGGTACGACTACGTCGAGCAGCACGCCGGCATTTCGGGCTCCATCGAGCACATGCCGCAGCTTCCGGATGGAAAGTTCCAGCCAGCGATGGCGCTCAATTGCGCGGAGGAGCTCATCGCGGGCCGTCTAACGAAGTCGTTCGATGGCAAGCGCCGGATCATTCCGGGTCGCACCGCGAATGCAACGCAAGCGCTCACGGGTCGCTCGCAGTGTCAGTACCGAAACGCGTGCTGGCTCGGCTGTCCCTATGGCGCGTACTTCAGCACCCAGTCGTCCACGCTCCCCGCCGCGGCGAAGACCGGACGCCTCACACTGAAGCCATTCGCGATCGCCACTGAGGTCATCTACGACAAGAATCGCAAGCGCGCCACGGGAGTACGGGTCCTCGATGCCGTGAACAACCAGACGACCGACTATTCCTCCAAGGTCATTTTCCTCTGTGCATCCACGCTCAACTCCACGTGGCTGCTCATGCGTTCCGCGACAGACGTCTGGCCGGGCGGTCTGGGAAGCAGCTCCGGCGAGCTCGGACACAATTTGATGGACCATCACTTCCGCCTCGGTGCGGAAGGAACGATCGAGGGGATGGAGGACAAGTATTACTACGGCCGTCGTCCCACTGGCTTCTACATCCCGCGGTACCGGAATCTCTTCGGCGAGAAGCGCGATTATCTGCGCGGCTTCGGCTATCAGGGCAGCGCGAGCCGAGACGGTTGGTCGCGCGCAGTTGCCGAGCTGGGGGTTGGCGGCGCATTCAAAGATCAGGCAGGGGAGCCCGGGCCGTGGAAAATTGGCGGTACCGCGTTCGGTGAGATGCTGCCGAACCACGCGAATAAAGTCGGCCTCGACGAGACGAAGAAAGACAAATGGGGCCTGCCGGTCCTCAAGATCGATTGCGCAACCGGGGAGAATGAGCGGCGCATGCGTGTCGACATGATGAACGACATGGCGGAGACGCTCGAGCAGGCCGGCGTGAAGAACGTGAAGACCTATGACAGCGGCTATTTCCCCGGCATGGGCATTCACGAGATGGGAACTGCGCGCATGGGCCGCGACCCCAAGTCGTCGGTGCTCAACCCGCACAATCAGGTGTGGGATGCGCCGAATGTGTTCGTCACCGACGGCTCGTGCATGACGTCCGCATCGTGTGTGAATCCGTCATTGACGTACATGGCGCTCACCGCCCGCGCCGCGGACTTTGCGGTGCAGGAGCTGAACAGGCGAACCCTGTAGTTTCCAGTTTACTAATCCGGGCGGCAGCGTCTCGCGCTGCCGCGGAACGCCATCAATGAAGGGAGGCATTCGTGCAAAGCACGACGTTCGACGCGATTGTCGTGGGCTCCGGCATCTCGGGGGGCTGGGCGGCGAAGGAGCTCAGCGAAAAAGGTCTCAGCGTGCTGCTGCTCGAACGCGGCAAGAACATCGAGCACATCAAAGACTATGTGAACGCGCAGAAGGCACCCTGGCAGTACCCGCATCGCGGCGGCCGCACCAAAGCGATGGAAGACGCCTATCCTGTCCTCAAGCGAGACTATCCGCTCAACGAAAAGAATCTCGACTGGTGGGCCTCCGACAAAGACTCGCCGTACACCGAAGTGAAGCGCTTCGACTGGTACCGCGGGTATCATGTCGGCGGGCGTTCATTGATGTGGGGGCGTTGCTCCTTTCGTTGGAGTGACTTTGACTTCGAGGCGAACGGCAGAGAGAACATCGGCACGGACTGGCCGATCCGGTACAAGGACGTCGCACCGTGGTACGACCATGTCGAGCCCTTTGCGGGGATCTCCGGGTCGGTCGAGCACATGCCGCAGTTGCCGGACGGAAAATTCCAGCCACCGATGCCGTTCAATTGCGCGGAACAGATGGTGGCGGACCGCGTCAGGCACCACTTCGATGGAAAGCGTCGCTGGATCCCTGCCCGTACCGCGAACCTCACCCAGCCGTTGGCCGGGCGGTCCGCCTGTCAATATCGCGATGCGTGCTGGCTCGGCTGTCCATACGGCGCCTATTTCAGCACCCAGTCATCGACGCTTCCGGCAGCGATGAAGACTGGCCGCCTAACGCTAAAGCCATGGCAGATCGTCAACGAAGTACTCTATGACAAAGACCGCAAGCGAGCGACGGGTGTACGCGTGCTCGACGCGATCTCGATGCAAAGCACCGACTACAAAGCAAAGGTGGTCTTTCTTTGCGCGTCGACGCTCAATTCGACGTGGATCCTGCTGCGGTCCGCAAACGACGTTTGGCCCGGTGGACTCGGCTCCAGCTCGGGAGAGCTCGGTCATAACCTGATGGACCATCATTTCCGCGTGGGCGCCGAGGGTCGCATCGAGGGCATGGACGACAAGGACCAGTATGGTCGCAAGCCCAACTCCATCTACATCCCTCGTTATAGAAATCTTTTCGGCGAGAAGCGCGATTATCTACGCGGATTTGGTTATGAAGGCTCTGCCAATCGCGAGGGTTGGTCGCGCGCCGTCGCAGAGATGGGAGTGGGCGGTGGGTTCAAGGATGCAGCGGCGGAGCCTGGCTCGTGGTCGGTGGGTGGCAGCGCCTTCGGCGAGATGCTCCCCAACCACGCAAACGTTGTGACTCTCGATGAGACGAAGAAAGACAAGTGGGGCCTTCCGGTGCTCAAGATTGATTGCGCAACCGGCGAGAACGAGCACCGCATGCGAAAGGATATGGCGAATGACATGGCGGAGATGCTCGAGGCAGCCGGCGTGAAGGACGTGCACACGTACGACGAGCCGTGCTTCCCCGGTATGGGCATTCACGAGATGGGTACGGCACGGATGGGCACGAGCCCAAAGAACTCCGTTCTGAACAAGCACAATCAGGTGTGGGACGCGCCGAACGTGTTCGTCACCGACGGCTCGTGCATGGCGTCGACGGCGTGTCAGAATCCGTCACTCACATACATGGCTCTCACGGCTCGCGCGGCCGATTTTGCTGTGCAAGAACTGAATAAGCGCACCCTCTAGGAGATTGATCGATGCCTAACGGTGAAGAAATTAAAGAGGTCGCGACGATTGACCGCCGCGAGATGATTCGTCGGGTGGGCTTCCTGCTTGGCGGAGTGACATTCGTTGGCGGCACGTCGCTCTTGTCGGCCTGCGAGAAGGAGCATCGCGTCGTTCAGGCGGGTGACCAGGTGGGTCAGTTCAGCAAGACTGACATGGACTTCCTCGCCGAAGTTGCCGATACGATCCTGCCACCAACGAAAACCCCGGGCGCGAAGGCGGCCGGTGTCGGTCCCTTCATGGCCCTGATGGTCACCGACTGTTACGACGCGAAAGAACAGAAGATCTTCCGTGACGGCATGAAGCAGCTGGACGACGCGTGTCGGAAAGCGAACAACACGTCGTTCATGTCAGCCACGCCACAACAGCGGCTGTCGCTCCTCGAATCGCTCGACAAGGAACAGAAGACGTATACCGATGCGGTCGATGCAGCGCGAAGGCAAAAAACTGCGGCGGGCACGAAAGACACCTCCAAGGCGCCCGAGGCGAACAAGGCAGACGCTCATCTCAACGATCAGCGCAAGGAAGGCGCGCTAGGCACTGACGTGGGCGCGGCGACGGCGATCACCGCCGACTCGCCGACGCATTATTTCCGCATGATGAAGGAGCTCACCCTCCTCGGTTACTTCACGTCGGAGATTGGATGCACCCAGGCACAGCGCTACGCCGAAACGCCGGGAAGATACGATCCGTGCGTCCCTTACAAGGCCGGCGATAAAGCGTGGGCACCGCACGCCTAACGACCCTGCTCGCGTGTGTGGCGTTCGCTGGCGCCGCACACGCCCAGCAGCCCGTGATCGGTCTCATCACGAAGACGGAGAGCAACCCGTTCTTCGTGAAGATGCGTGAAGGAGCCCAGGCGGCTGCGCAGTCGAATGGCCTGCGGCTCCTCACCGCTGCGGGAAAAAATGACGGTGACAACGCTGGGCAGGTGACCGCGATAGAGAACATGATCGCCGCGGGCGCCAAAGTCATTCTCATCACCGTCAACGACTCCAAGGCCATCGTACCAACGATCCGTCGCGCGCGAGCGCGTGGCGTCCTCGTGATCGCCCTCGACAGTCCAACCGATCCTGTCGACGCTACAGACGCATTGTTCGCGACCGACAACTATGCGGCGGGTATGTTGATCGGCTCGTACGCGAAGGCCGTCTTTGGCGATAAGCCAGCGAAGATCGCAACGCTCGATCTTTTCCCGGGCCATCCGGTGGGCGCGCAACGACACAACGGATTCTTGAAGGGCTTTGGGCTCCCGGCGCCGGCGAAGCAGAGCAACGAGCTTGGCCACCCGCCGCAAGTTGTTTGTATGGCCGATAGCTATGGCAATCAAACCCGCGGGCAGGCGGCAATGGAGAACTGCCTGCAAAAGAACCCAGACATCAACCTCGTCTACACCATCAATGAACCGACGGCCGCCGGTGCATTCACCGCGCTCAAAGCAGCGGGAAAGGAGAAAGGTGTCGTGATCGTCTCCGTGGATGGCGGGTGCCAGGGCATTCGTGATATCGCCTCTGGAGAGATTGCCGCCACGGCCCAGCAGTATCCGCTCAAAATGGCGGCGCTGGGTGTTGCCGCCGGCGCTGCGTACCTGAAAACAGGCAAGCGACCCAGCGGCTACACGGACACGGGCGTCGCCCTCATCGCCGCGCGCCCGGTTGCCGGCGTGGCGAGTAGCGGCGTGAAGGCAGGAATGTCCCAGTGCTTCGGCCGGCGCGATTGAGGCTGACGACTTTCGCGCTTACTGAACTCGCACGGCTTCGGCCGTGAAGCATCTTCCGCGCGCGGCGACGCTTGGCCCACTGGTCGCACTCGCCGCGGCCTGCGCCTTCTTCGCGACGCGTAGCGACCGATTTCTCACGGGCGAGAATCTCTCGCTCGTGCTGCAGCAGGTGATGGTGGTAGGCGTCATCGCCATCGGCCAGACGCTGGTCATCCTTACCGCGGGTATCGATCTCTCCTGCGGCACCGCGATGGCGCTCGGCGGAATCGTGATGACGAAGCTGGCCGTGGAGCACGGTCTTTCGGCGCCGGTAGCCATCGCCGGCGGAATTGCCATTACGACGTTCCTCGGCCTCGTGAATGGTCTTCTCGTGAGCGCGATTCGCCTGCCGCCGTTCATTGTTACGCTGGGCACCCTTAACATTGCCTTCGCCGCAACCCAGCTCTATTCGCAGGCGCAAACGGTGACGGATTTGCCGGGGGGAATGACGGTACTCGGCAGCACCTTTCGCCTTGGCGGAACGGCGGTCGTGTTTGGCGTCGTGCTGATGTTCGCACTGTATGGACTTGCTTGGTTTGTGCTGAGGGAAACAGCGGCGGGCCGGCACGTGTACGCCGTTGGTAACAATGCCGAGGCGGCGCGCCTAACGGGGATAGCGACGCAACGGGTATTGCTGGCGGTGTACGTCCTTGCCGGTGTGCTCTACGGGGTCGCCGCGCTCTTATCGGTGGCACGAACCGGCGTTGGCGATCCAAATGCCGGGCAGACCGAGAATCTCGACGCGATCACCGCGGTCGTCCTCGGCGGTACGAGCCTTTTCGGGGGACGGGGCGCTGTGTTGGGATCTCTGGTGGGCGCGCTCATCGTGGGTGTCTTCCGCAACGGTCTCACCCTCATGGGGGTGTCATCGGTTTACCAGATTCTCATCACTGGCGTTCTCGTGATTCTCGCCGTCAGCACTGACCAGCTGTCGCGCCGCGGAGCCGCCTGACATGGGCGAGTTGTCTGCCGACACAACCGTCCTGCAGGCACGCAGCCTCATGAAGCGGTACGGCCACGTGACGGCCCTCGACGGCGCCGACTTCGAGCTACGAAATGGCGAGATCCTCGCCGTGATCGGCGACAACGGCGCTGGCAAGTCATCGCTCATCAAGGCACTCGCCGGCGCGCTCGTGCCCGACTCGGGCGAGATCTTTCTCGACGGCCAGCGTGTACGCTTTCGGAACCCTCTCGACGCCCGTCGTGCCGGCATCGAGACCGTCTATCAGGATCTCGCGGTCGCCCCCGCGATGTCGATTGCAGAGAACTTGTTTCTCGGGCGCGAGCTTCGCCGAGGAGGCGTCGCCGGCACATTGTTACGCATGCTCGACAAGCCGCGCATGTTGCGCGAGACCGAGATGAGGCTCGCCGAGCTCAAGATCAGTGTGCGCTCGATGAGCCAACCCGTCGAGACGCTGTCCGGCGGGCAGCGTCAGAGCGTTGCTGTCGCGCGGAGCGCCGCATTCGCGCGGCATGTCGTGATCATGGACGAGCCGATGGCTGCACTCGGCGTGAAGGAACGAGGGATGGTGCTCGAGCTCATTCGCCGAGTACGTGACAAAGGCCTCGCCGTTGTTCTCATCTCGCACGACATGCCTCACGTCTTCGAGCTCGCGGACCGCATCCACGTACAGCGGTTAGGGAAACGCCTCGCGGTGCTCGATCCACGGCGAATCAGCATGAGCGATACCGTCGCGGTGATGACTGGAGCGCTCAGTGCGGACGATCTCTCAGCGCGCGGTTTCGCATAAGCGCGAACTTCGCGCGGGCCTTGCTGCAAGCGCTCCTCTGATCATGCGGCGACGAACGGCAATCGCGATGGGAGTTTCGCACACTCAGACGATCGTTCGCCGAACTTCCGCGAGCTCGACGTGCTGAATTCGTCAACAGAGGACGACTTGACCGTCGTCGTGCGGCAGTTCGCTCGAACGCAAGCGGCCTAATCGAGTGCCAGCACGAATTTGTTGTTCCCGCATGCAGACAAGTCCGGATTCATCCGCGACATGCACGAGACAGTTGCGAGTTTTCACCGTGATGTGAGGAACTCCCGTGGCGGCTGTCGCGACTTATCAAGTCCTGCGACAAACTTATCTGGCCGCAGCGTACACTATCCGCAGGCAACAACCCACTTTTGCCACTCGCCGCCGACTTTTGACGTTGGAGTCGCGGACTTCCGCCGCGCTGCCTGGTAGAACGCATTGGAGGGTACGCAATTGCTCGGGCAGCATGCGCATTTCCGCCACGATGTCGACCGATTCTGACTCGTCGCTGTCGGACTTGGGACGCGCTCTCCACCAGAATCACGCGGCCGTTTGGAAGTAGCCCTTCCTTATGCGCGACAAGCACACGGCCGCCGATCATTAGTATATGAAGACGCGTGTCTTGCAGTTGACCGAGTTCGACATGCCTCACGAGGGCGTGACATCGCATAAGGAAAGTCGGATTGTCACGCGGCGATCGCACGCTGACACGCGACGAGCAGCGGGGCTCACGAGCGAACTCTCACGCCGCCGCCGCGGTGCTCACTTCGGCAGGCTAAATCTTCGGCTGAAGACGCCTCCCGCTGCGACCGCGACCTCCTGCACCTCGAAGGGCAGCCAGCGCCCAAGCTCTTGCACCGAGTGTACACCTCTCGGCAGCCTCCTCACTCTTCGTCGCCGGCACCGCGCTCGGAAGCATACGCCCATTGCCCCGGGCCCGACGCTGTGTACCTGATACCGACGCTCCGTACCTCGAGCGTAGATGTCGAGGCCCTGGCGATGCAGCATCGGCGCTGCAACCACCACGCAGGACGCTGCACCCAGCAGTTCGCTCTCTCCCCGCACGCGGCCCCGTTCTCCAGCGCGAAGTACGAGCCCGTGACGCCTAACGTTGCTGCCGCCATCGCACCCGAGCGACGCACCGCCTGACACACGTAGAGCTGAAGCTTTACGTCGCGTCTTTCGTTCGATGAGCAGCGTTCTTCACGTGTCACACGCAGTCCTTCACCCGCCACCACCGTTACTTCATCCGTCACGCTCGGTCCCGATCCGTCACTACGAGGAGAGAGCGCGAGGAACGCTACCCGTTCTGACGTGTCGTGTTGAGCACTCGCTCAATCTCGCGCAGATCGGCCGCGATTTCAATGTGAGGATTCGCGTGCGCTGGCGCCGGCACCGTCTCCCGGTGGTATTGCAGCAGGATCCCCGGATCCTTCAGGATATGACCCGTCAGCACGGCAACGACCGTATGCCCGCGTTCAATCGCGCCGCGTGACACCAACTCACGGACGCCCGCAATACTTGCGGCGCTCGCGGGCTCGCAGCCGATGCCTGACGCATCGACAATCGCCTTCGCGTCGAGAATCGCCTGGTCGTCCACGTCGAGCACGACCCCGTTCGTTTCTCGAATCACTCGCACGGCGCGGCTGTACGACGCGGGATCGCCAATGCGAATGGCAGTGGCCACGGTTTCCGCACGCACGGTGTGGCGCTCTCGGAAGCCGTCGCGATAGCTGGCAGCGAATGGCGCTGCCCCGGAGGCCTGCACCGCGGCGATTCGCGGCATCCTTTCGATGAGGCCGAGATCGACGCCATTGCGCAGCGCCGCCCCGAACGCCGACGTGTTGCCGAGATTCCCGGCTGGTAACACAATCCAATCCGGAGCGCGCCAGCGGAGTTGCTGCAGCAGCTCGAGGACGATGGTCTTCTGCCCGGCGAGGCGATACGGATTGATCGAGTTGGCCAGGTACACGCCAAGCTGTGCGGCGGCTTCCGTCGCCAGACGGAGGCAATCATCAAAATCGCCACGGACAAGCAGCGTGCGCGCACCATACGCCAGCGACTGTGCGAGCTTGCCTAACGACACCTGGCCGGTGGGCACGAGTACGAGCGCCGGGATGTCCACAGCCGCCGCGTAGGCGGCAAGTGACGCCGAGGTGTTGCCCGTGGACGCGCATGCCACCGCTGACGCGCCAATGCGTTTTGCCTGCGTCACCGCGACGGTCATGCCGCGATCTTTGAATGACCCTGTAGGATTGGCGCCCTCGTGCTTCATGAAGAGCGCCTCCACTCCACACCATGCCGCAACACGGCGGCGCCATAACAGCGGTGTGTTTCCCTCTGGGTATGTCACCACGTCGCGGGATTCGGCATCCGGCAACACCAGCTCGCGATAGCGCCACACGCCAGAGGCGTCGAGCGGCACCTCTCTCGCCTCGAGCGCACTGTACGACGTGGACGCCGCGAGCCGCGCGTCGAAGAGAGCCTGTAGCTTCTTGCCCCGCTTTGCCGGCGGCATGTACTCGAGCGCCAACAGGCCCCCGCAAGTGGGGCAGCGCACCGCCGTATCGAGCGCCCCCAGCTCGCGGCCGCAGTCGTCGCAGCGCTGGCGCGTACCTAACGAGGGGCGCGGGCTCAGCGCGACCCCGCGAGCTTGAGCACGTCGTTGAGCACGCCCGCGGCGGTAACGTCGACTCCAGCGCCCGGACCGGTGATGACGATTGGATTGCTCGAGTACCGCGAAGTCGTAATGGCGAACTGGTTGTCCGTGCCCGTGAGCGTCGCGAATGAGCTTCCCAGCGAAACGCCCACGAGGCCCACGTGCACGGTCGTTGGGCTCACAGTGGCCCGGTAGCGGAGCACAGTGTCGGTGGCACGAGCCTGTTGGACGCGTCGGTGCCAGGCAGGATCCATCTCTTCCAAACGCTCGATGAAGTCCTTGACCGTTAGGTGACTCAGCTCCCCCGGCACGAGACTCTCCACGGCAACTGAATTCAGATCGCCCTCGAAACCGAGCAACCTTGCGAGAATGAGCGCTTTGCGCGCGACGTCCATTCCTGAGAGGTCCTCACGCGGATCCGGCTCTGTGTATCCGAGCCGCATAGCGGCACGTAGCGCGTCGGAGAACGATGTGCCGCGTCCGAGCTCGCCGAACAGATAGCCGAGGGTGCCCGACGGGCAGCCTTCGATGCGAAGAATTTCGTCGCCGCTCTCTTGAAGTTTCTTGATCGTGTCGATGATCGGCAGGCCCGCGCCGACAGTCGCCTCGTGGAGCAATCGACGGCCGCGAGCCTTCGCCGCGCGCGCTAAGCCGCCTTCGCTTCCGCGCGCGGCCGCGAGAGGCTTCTTGTTCGCCAGCACGATATCCATGCCGGCGCTGAGAGCCGTGTCGAGTATGTCACCTGTGTCACCGGCCGTGACATCGACGAGGATGGGTCGAGACAGGGCATGCTGCGCTACGTGAGCGAGTGCGTCGTGGGCGTTAGCGCGAACTGCAGTCGGTAGGTCGGCGAGCGAACGACCCGCGTCCTTCGCATCGCTGAGCGCGGCGAGCTGACGAGCCTGAATACCGCGCGGGTTGAACACGTAGCCGCTGCTGTCGATGACGCCGACGAGACGTGCGCCATGCCGCCCCCGCGCCTCTTTCGCGGTCGAAAGCTGCGCCGCCAAGGCGCGTCCGATACGACCGAAGCCCAGGATCACGACGTCGGCTTTGTTCGAGACATGTGCCGCGCCGCCGCCGATTTTGCTCAGACGGAAGGCGTCGTGCACGGCGCGCTGCACGCGAGCCGCGCTCTTCTCTTCGACAACCACGCTGATGTTGAGCTCCGACGCGCCCTGCGCGATCGCGATGACACTCGTCTTGCTCGCCGCGATCGCATCGAAGAGTTGCGCGGCAACACCGATCGTTCCCGCCATGCCAAGGCCAACCACCGCGAGGATCGCGGTATTGGAGCGGACGTCGATTCGCTCGACTTCGCCGAGCTCGAGCTGCCGAGCAAACGCATCGCGAAGAGCCGCTTCCGCTTCGTGCGAGGATTTACCTGGCACGGCGAGGCAGATCGAATGCTCCGAAGACGCCTGAGAGATCAAAGCGACGGAGAGGCCAACGCTTTGCAATGCGCCGAAAGCCCGCGCCGCGATGCCAGGCACACCGACCATACCATTTCCCGAAATAGTCACGACGGCCTGCCCGCCAATCATCGTCACCGCACGCACTGGATGGCGCTTCTCGGCCGCGCGATCGCGCACCGTGGAGATCTCGGTGCCCGCCGCGTCGGGATTGGCGAGCGGCCGAATGAACAGTCGGGTCTTCTCACTCATGCCGAGGAGCGCGCGCGGGTGCAGCACCTTCGCGCCGTAGTAGGCTAGCTCCGCCGCTTCTCGCATGTGCACCCGAGGAATTAGACGCGCGTTCGGAACGACGCGTGGATCCGCGGTGAGCACACCAGGCACGTCCTTCCAGAGCGTGACGGTGGACGATCCAACGCCTAACGAACGGCCAATGAGTGTCGCGGTCAAGTCTGATCCGCCGCGACCCAAAGTAACGACCGCTCGTCTTGGCCCGCTGGCGAGAAACCCGGGCACGACAGGAACAATGCCGCGTGCCAAGCGCGGTACGAGCTGCGCGCGCACGGCACGCGCAGTGCGTTTTAGATCGGGCGCGGCGTCGCCGTGGCGGCCGTCTGCGTGAATGATACGTCCTGCATCCACATACTCGGCCCGGACGCCGCTGGCCGAGAGTGCCGCGGTAAAGAGGCGTGCGGCCAGTCGTTCGCCTCGCGCCACGATACGATCGGTAATCGCTGGTGTGAGACGTTTTGGCGCAGCGAGGAGCTGCTGTGTGATCACGGTGAGGTCGTCAAGCTCGCGATCGATCTCTTTCCGAAGCGCGCTTCGCAGCGTCGCATCGCTCGTTAGGTCGGTTGCCGCGGTGACATGGCGGTCGCGCAACCTGGCGCTGGCCCGCTTCACTCCAGCTCGATCTCTGCGCTTCGCGAGGGTCGCGATCTCGAGGAGTGCGTCGGTGACACCGCCCATCGCGGACGCGACGACTACGACGTTCCGATTTGGCCGGTCGGCGATGATACGAACCGCGTGCCGAATGGCTTCCGCATTCGAGAGGGCAGCGCCGCCGAACTTGTGGACCTCGGATTTCAGCACAAACGAACACCGATGTTTGGCATCGCCATGAGAGACCGTCGCGTTGCGTCGCGACTAGTACTTCGCGAGATAGTTCTCCAACTCCCACGCCGACACCTGCGTGATGTATTCTCGCCATTCCTGGCGCTTGGCCTCCACGAAATGCCGCGCGATGTGATCGCCTAACGCGTCACGCACGATGTCGTCCTTTTCGAGCTCGTCCAAAGCTTCGTTCAGGTCTTGCGGCAGGTCGTCGATGCGAAGTCGCCGACGCTCGCGGAACGACATCTCCCAGATATTCTCGTTCACCGGCTCGCGGTAGTCTGCCTTGGTCTCCACGCCATCCAGGCCGGCGGCAAGCATCACGGCGAGCGCCAGATACGGGTTGGCCGCGGGATCTGGCATCCGCAGCTCGACTCGCGTGCCAAGCCCGCGACGCTCGGGAACGCGAATGAGCGGCGAGCGATTACGCATCGACCATGCGACGTTCACGGGCGCCTCGTAGCCGGGCACAAGCCGCTTGTACGAGTTCACCAATGGATTGGTGACCGCGCACATCCCGCGGGCGTGTCGCAGGAGGCCGCCAATGTAGTGCAGAGCTACCGGTGACAGCTCCCATTGCGCTTTCGCGTCCCAGAACGCGTTCACGCCATCCCGAAAGAGCGACTGATGCGTGTGCATACCGCTCCCGTTCTGCCCGAAAATTGGTTTTGGCATGAACGACGCGACGAGCCCGAACTGCTGCGCCACGTGCTTCACGACAAAACGGAACGTCGCGATGTTGTCGGCGGTCTTGAGTGCGTCCGCATAACGAAAGTCGATCTCGTGCTGCCCGTGCGCGACCTCGTGGTGCGCCGCTTCGACTTCGAACCCCATCCGTTCCAGGACATCTACCATCGATCGGCGCGCCTCTTCCCCCAGGTCCGCGGGCGCAAGATCGAAGTAGCTACCGACGTCGTGCGTTACCGTCGTCGCTTCCCCTTCGGCGCTTGGTCGAAAGAGGAAGAATTCCGCCTCCATCCCGGCGTTCATCGCGAAGCCTAACGACTGCGCCCGCGCCAGCACGCGCTTCAATACGCCTCGCGGGTCACCGGCAAAAGGCTTCCCGTCTGGCGTATTGATGTCGCAAATGACGCGGCAGATCCGGCTCTCGGGATCGCTCCACGGGAAGACCTGGAATGTCGAAAGATCGGGCGCGAGCAGCATGTCCGATTCTTCGATGCGCACGAATCCCTCGATCGACGAGCCGTCGAACATGATGTCGCCGGACAGCGCCTTGTCGAACTGCGACGCCGGGATCTCGACGTTCTTGTTGATTCCGAGGATGTCGGTGAACTGCAGTCGCATGAAGCGCACGTTGAGATCGCGCGCCATGTCGAGGATGTCCTGCTTCGTCGCGCCGGCGGTATCGCCGACGACGTTCGGTTCATCGCTGCGTGCGGCCTCGGCTTTCGCCCGGCCCCGATTCTGATGGGTCGCCACGGCGCGGAACTTATCCTCCCATGCTTTTCGCCGCGACCGTGGCCGAGGCATAACGCTTGCGCGCGATACATGAGTCCTGATCCGTCCTTCTCACTCTAGCTCTTCTTCCCATGCAAGTCCGCGACGTAATGACCACCAATCCCGAATGCGTCACGCCTGGCGCCACGATCCGCGAAGCCGCGCAGCTCATGCAGCGCGAGAACGTCGGCATTGTCCCTGTGGTGGAGGAGAAGGGAAGCAAGCGCCTGCTCGGAGTGGTCACCGATCGAGACATCGCCATTCGCGTCGTTGCCGAGGGACGGGATGGTGGCACTCGCGTGAGCGAGATCATGAGCTCGGGTAAGATCAGGACGTGCACGCCCGATGACGACGTCAACGAGGCCATGGAAGTGATGGCGAACGAGCAGGTGCGACGCATTCCCATCATCGACGATCGCGGGGCGCTCGTTGGGATCGTGGCCCAAGCGGACATCGTTCGCAAAGCGCGCGACGGCAGCCGAGCCGAGAATACGGTTCAGCAGATATCGGAGCCGGGCGGCAAGCACGCGCAGTAAGCCCGATAGGGAGTCTGCGGGGCGGTCACTATAATTCGCGCATGACCAGCCCCACCCCGGCTCCGGCAGTCGCGACATGTCCGGCCTGTAACGCTGTAGCTTCGGGTAAATACTGCTCGAATTGCGGGGCGCCGCTTGCCGGCGCGCAATGCGCCACATGCCATACGGAGCTCACGCCGGGCGCAAAGTTCTGTCACCGCTGTGGAACCCCGGCTGGTGCACCAGCGGATGCGCACGCGGCTGCGGTCTCCGACCGCGGCATTGGGTCGGCGCTGCCGTGGGCGGTCGCGGCGATTACCCTCGTTGCCCTGATCGCCCTGCTCGCGGGACAGCGCTTCGGTCGCTCCGCTGCCGCTGTCGCTCCGCCGGCGAGTGAGCCCGCGGCGGCTGCGTCGATTGGCGGCGGCGCTCCGCCAGACATCAGCCAGATGACGCCGCAGGAGCGAGCGGAGCGCCTCTACGATCGCGTGATGGCGTTGAATGAGCGTGGTCGCAGCGACAGCGTTCGTTTTTTCGCACCGATGGCCTTGCAGGCGTACTCGATGCTCGGACCGCTCAATGCCGATCAGCGCTACGACCTGGGCCGCATAGCGGCAGTGTCGGGTGAGGAGGGTATCGCTCGAGCGCAGGCCGATAGCATTCTCGCGGCGCAGCCACAGCACCTCTTGGGATTGCTGCTCGCGGCCGACGCGGCACGGTTACGTGGCGATCGCCCCGCCGAGGCGAACTACATGCGACGCTTCACCGCCGCGGCGCCCGCCGAGCAGGCGAAACAACTTCCCGAGTATCAGCAGCACGTCGCCGAGATCGACTCTCGGCTCGCGCGATCCTCGTCGCGCTGATCGACAAATACCCTAACGAGTGACCCCATGCCTCGAACCATTCACGTCGCGCACAGCCCGGATTCGGACGACGCGTTCATGTTCTACGCCCTCGCCGAGGGCAAAATCGACACGGGCGATTTGCGCTACGTACATGAGCTGCAGGATATCGAAACGCTGAATCAACGCGCGTTGCGGGGCGAGCTGGAGGTGACGGCTGTCTCCATCCACGCTTACGCCTATCTCGCCGACAAATACGCGTTGTTGCCGCACGGGGCCTCGATGGGCGATCAGTACGGTCCTCGTCTCGTAGCGCGAGAGCCGATGTCGCGACGCGACGTGGCTGGAAAGCGCGTCGCGATCCCGGGCCCGCTCACCAGCGCTTTCCTGGCGATGAGACTCTATGAGCCCGACTTCGTGCCCGTGCCCACTCCCTTCGACCAGATCGAGGATGTGGTCGAGCGCGGCGACGTGGATTTAGGGCTCCTCATCCACGAGGGCCAGCTGACCTTCGGCGATCGCGGTCTCCATCTGGTTGCTGATATGGGCGAGTGGTGGTTTACGGAAACGGGCCTCCCTCTCCCACTGGGCGGCAACGTCGTTCGAAAAGACCTGGGCGCGGCTCTCACCCGGAAAGTTTCGCGCCACTTACGGGCCAGCATAGCGTACGGTTTACAGCATCGCGCTGGAGCTCTCGATCATGCGATGCAGTATGCGCGCGGCCTCGAACGTAACCGTGCCGACACATTCGTGGGCATGTACGTGAACGATTGGACGCTCGACTACGGCGATCGTGGACGGAAGGCGGTCCGCGATTTCCTTCGCCGAGGGCACGAGTCCGGGTTCATTCCGAAGCCGGTAAAGGTCGAGTTCATCGACGACTAGCCCCGGACAGCAAGGCTGGTCCCGCTCAGCGTTACGGTAGAGAGGAACATGCGTCTCATGGGCACCACGGGGCGCTCGCCGCTCCTTTTCCGCCTCCGCCCGACTCTTCGATGATCGACCACAGCGCCGGAACCTCATTCATCGCGGACCGCACCGGCGTGGAGTCGTCGACTGCTCGGCGAGTACCCGAATCGGCGGCGCGACGCGTTCTCGTGGTCGATGACGAGGAAGGCATTCGTCGCGCGATCGGGAAATTCCTCAAAACCAGAGGATTCGACGTCGTTACGGCAGAATCAGGCGACGAAGCGCTCTCCCATCTCGGCCAGCAGGGCTTCGTGCTGATGCTGTGCGATGTGCGGATGCCGGGTCTTTCCGGTGTCGAGGTCGTTCCCCGCGCACTGCAGCTCGACAGCGAGCTCGCGATCATGATGCTGACGGCCGTCAACGACGCGCCGACGGCCACCGAGTCGCTCTCGAATGGCGCCATGGACTACCTGATGAAGCCCGTGGAGCTCGCCGATCTCGAGCTCGCGATCGAACGCGCTCTACATAAGCGTGCGCTCCTCATTGAGCAGCGACGTGTCGAACGGATGATCCGCGAGGAAGTCGCCCAGCGCACGGAAGAGCTCGAGCGCGAGAAGGAAGCGCTTCGCGATCTAACGGTCAGCGTGGCGGAGACGCTCATCAATGCGATGGAGGTGAAGGACGTCTATCTCCGCGGGCACTCTCAACGCGTCGCGGAACTGGCGGCCTCGGTCGCTGAAGAGCTGGGAATGTCACCTGACGCCGTGGAGCAGGTTCGCCTGGCAGGCCGTCTCCATGACGTGGGCAAGATTGGCACTCGTGAGGCAATCCTCAACAAGCCAGGAAGCCTAACGGCAGAAGAGTTCGCACACGTGAAGGAGCACGTCCGGATCGGAATGGAGATCCTGGCGCCGCTTCGGCATCTGGGTGAAGCGCTTGCCTACGTACAGGATCATCACGAGCACTGGGACGGCTCCGGCTATCCTCGCGGTTTGGCGGCAACGGAAATTTCCATCGGAGGTCGCATCCTCGCGGCTGCCGATGCCTTCGATGCACTGACGTCCAAGCGCGCATACCGGGAGCCCATGGAGCCGTCGGCAACCATCGAATTTCTTCAGGGGCACGTGGGCCGGCTTCTGGATCCCGAGATTTACTCTGCGTTGCAACGCGTCGTTTCTCGCCGCAAGTCGCTCACGTTCATCGATCCCTGACAACCAGGAACACCCCGCATCACGCCGGGCCGAACCACCTGATTGCTTCGACTGATTGCCTCGCGATCGGCATTCGATTGCAGGCGTGATTCCTTGCTCGTGTACGATCATTGTCATGTATGCGCGTCGCGACGCCTTGACGGATGCGCAAGGACTTTGTACTAGGGTGTTGCGCGAACGCTACTGCACGCGTTTTAATGCGTGCGTTCACCGAACGCATGAACGAGTTTCACGCGCGCAAGGTCGGCACATGACGTGCGCCCTGGCGCGACGTTCAAATCGCTTGAATTCACTACGCAGAATCACACTTGTCTCAGGAGGCGCGCATGCCGCGGGGTGACGAGTTGCACGAGGAGTTTCGGTTCTCGGACCGCGACGACGACGCGGATGATCTCGGTTACGGGGGCGGGGGCGGGGGCGGCGGCGGCGGAAGCAGCTACGACGACGACGACGAGGAGGAGAGTGGCTGGTCGGGTACCCGTGGCAGCGACGATCTCTGGGATAGCACCGACGACGACGATGATGACGAGGAGGAGGAGGAGGGCGGCGCTACTTTCGTCGAAGAGGAAGAAGAGGAAACCGAGATTTTCCCGGCTGGCGGCACGCGAAGCAGCCGGCCATCCTCGAGCAGCAGCTCCTCCGGAGGTAGCAGCGGCGGTATGTCGGGCGGAGCCGGCAGCTCTGGCATGAGTGGTCGCACGAGCGGCGGCAGCACGTCCGGCGGGTCAAAAAGCGCCGGCAGGTCCGGCGGCGCGAAAAAGTCTGGCGGTGCCAAGGGTGGCGGCGCGAAGAAGTCCGCCGCGAAGAAATCCAGCGCTCGAAAGGGCGGGGCGAAGAAGAGCGCGGCCAAGAAGAGCGGCGCGAAGAAGGGCGGCGCCAAGAAGGGCGGGGCGAAGAAAGGCGGGGCCAAGAAGTCCTCGGCAAAGCGTGGCGGCGCCAAGAAGGGCGGCGCAAAGCGCGGAGGGGCCAAGAAAGGAGGGCGCAAGTCGGGCGCACGTAAGGGCGGCCGCCGCTAGCGCTGATTCACAAACACTCGCGAACGGCGGAGCGTGCGATGCGCTCCGCCGTTTCGCTTTGTACTCGCTAGCCGTAATATCCAGTCATGAGCGCGCCATCCACGCAGCCGGATGCCAGTGGGTCGAACATGGGCACCGAGCGTCATGCGCTCGATGCGGCGATTGCGCTCGCACCAACGATTTCGCTCGAGCGCGTATTGCAGGAGACGGTGCAGCAGCTTCGGCGGACCGTGACCTGCGAGGCGATCGTCATCGTCCTCTCCGATGTTGAGCTCGGACCATTCGAAATTGTTCATCAGAGTGGCCTCCCCGAGGAGCCGCCGGATGAGGCATTACGCGCCGCGTGGCGTCGCGCGGTAGTCGATCGCGCGGTCACGATGCGTGAGCGTCCGCGGGGCAGGGAGGTCACCGTTCCGTTGACGAGTGGCGATGTCCATGGCGCGCTCACCGTCGTCGTCAGCGATGTGGACACACGACGAGCCGACGACGAGATCGAGCAACTCGTCGCGACCATCGCCACGCAGGCCGCCCATGCCATCGATCGCGCGAAGGACGTGCATCGTCTCACCCAGCGTCGACGACTCGAGGCGATTGGCGAGGTGTCGGCCGGCATCGCTCGCGAGCTGCGAAATCCATTGTTCGGTATCTCGTCTGCCGCGCAGCTCCTACGCTTTCGCGTGCGCGACGACCCGGTCATCGAGCGGAACGTCGGACGCATACTGCGTGAAGTCGAGCGCCTGAATGGCGTCGTCAGCTCGTTGCTCGAGTACGGCACGCCGGCGCCCATGCAAAGGAGCGCCGCAGACCCCGACGCGGTTTGGCAAAACGTGCTCGCCGCCAAGCGGGGCCTTCTCGAGAGCAAGGCGCTTGCGGTGCGGCACCAGCCCGCGGATCCGCGAGTGACTTGCGACGTCGACGCGGAGCAGTTGAGTCATGTTTTCGTCAATGTGTTGTCAAACGCGGTGGACGCGGCGCCCGAAGGCAGCGATCTCTTTCTCGCATCGACGGCATTGCCGAGTGGCGGATGGCGCTGCCGCCTTCATAACGAGGGAGCGCCGATCCCCTCGGACGTCCTGCCGCGGCTTTTTGAGCTTTTCTTCTCCACGAAGCCTGGCGGCGCGGGCGTCGGTCTCGCTTTGTGCCAGCGCATTCTCGATGATCATGGTGGCTCGATAAGTATCGAGAGCACAGCCGATAAAGGAACGACGGTGACAATCGCATTGCCTAACCGCAAATCAGACGACGTGCCTTCTGGCGACCCGCATGGTTGAGTCACCAATCGGTCTGCTTCGCGCGCACGCTCGCCACGCCCCATGGAACGCCCGCGGCCTGGCGGCGCACGTGACGGCTCTCGTAGACGCCACGGGGATGCGTCCGACCAATGCATCGGCGCGGGTTGCGCCGAGCGCGCGCTCGATCCGTTTTTACGTGGCAAACGGTCTGCTCGACCGGCCGGAGGGCACAGGGACGGCGGCGACGTACAACTACCGCCACTTCCTCCAGCTCCTCGCGATCAAGATTCGCCAGCGGGAGGGATCCACGTTGGAGTTGATCAAGACGGAGCTCCACGGACTGACGGGCGACGCGCTGGAGCGCCGGGTCGCGACGTCGCTAGCACCCGCGCTAGGGGCCCGTGCCGATGTCGTGGTCCAGACCGATGACCAACATCCGCTGAGCTGGCGGCGCGTTCCCGTCGCCGAAGGCATCGAGATCCACGTGCGCGACGACTCTCCGGCGGCCCGCGATGATGCCGTGGTGGCAATGCGTGAGGCGGTGCGCGCGGCGCTGGGCCGGGAAGAGCTCCGGTAGATCTGCCTAACAACCGACCCGGTGCGTCGCGCCGCGTCGCTCAGAGGAGTCGCGACAGCGTCACCGCGCCGATCTCGAGTAGTCGCTCCCACGGCGACCGGCGCCGAAATTCTTCGAGCTTGATCTCCTGCGCGTGTCCAAGGTCCTGAAAGAACGTAGAGTCCATTGCCGCGCCGAAGCCCCGATCGAGCACCACGAGATTCGACTCGTTGTTGAACGCCATGGACCGATTGTCGAAGTTCATCGAGCCGACACTCGACCACACTCCATCGACGACGATGGTCTTCGAGTGGATCATCGTTGGCTGGTACTCGTAGATGCGCACGCCCCCCTGGAGTAGATCCTCGTACCAATGGCGACCGGCGTACCAGGTCGTCTTCACGTCCGTCTTCGGACCCACCGTCAACACACGAACGTCAACGCCCCGCCGCACGGAGCGTTTGAGGAGCCGGCGAAAGTCGTCGTCGGGTACGAAGTACGAATTGGTGATGAAAAGCGTTTTGTGAGCGGCAGCGATACTCAAGGCCAAAAAGCGCTCGGCTGGCGTGCTCCCCGTAGTCGGTGCCGTGAACATAAGCCCGGCGTTCACGCCTTGTGGCAATGGCTCGAAGCCATGTGGTGGAAAGAAGATGTCGCCGGTGATCAACTCTCCCGTTGCCTCTGCCCAGGCGGATGCAAAAGCTGCCTGCAGTTGCATCACTGCGGGCCCCTCGAACCGCACGTTCGATTCGCGCCATTGCGCCTCGTGCAGTCCGTCGCCCAACCAATAATCGGCAAGTCCGAACCCACCGGTGTATCCCACCGAGCCGTCGACGACCACGACACGAACGTGCGAGCGGTCGGCGGCGTTGTGCACCGAATACCAACGCAGCTTGCGCAGAAGTGCCACCTCGACACCGGCGGCCTTGAGCTGATCGGCCCAGCGACGTTTGAGATTTTGCGATCCGAATGCGTCGAGGAGGAGGAGCACTCGGACTTTGGCGCGAGCTCGCTCTTTAAGGATGGCGGCGAGCGTATCGGCCACCTTTCCCGGCAGCGAGTAATACATCTGGACCGTGATCGTCTGCTTCGCGGTCCGCAGATCTTTCCAGAGCGAGTCGTAGACGCTGCCGTTGTTCACCGGCTGCACGCGGTTGCCCCCATCGACGTGCGTCCCGGTGAACATCTCCATGCTGCGGGCGAAGAGCGAATCCGTAGGCGGTGGCGGTCCACTCCGATCACCTTCGGCGATCACCGTCTGCACCGGTGTGCCGCGCGTGATCGATAGCAAACCGACGAACGCGAGGTACGCCACTATGAGCGCGATGATCACGATGCCAAGGCGCTCGAGACGCTCGGCTATGCTGTAGTGCTTGTTCTGTGGCATTCGACTCGCTCTTCACACATACTCTGTGCCATGTCACGCAGGGACTTTACCGATCCGGTTTTGTTGACTGGAGTGGGCCGAGAAGGGCAGGTTGGCGAAGCTGTCGCTCGCGCGCTTGCCGAGCGTGGCGCCACGATGCTGCTCGTGGACCGCGGCGCGGATAACGCGCGGGAGCGCGCCTCCGCCCTCACGAGCGCAGGGCACCGTGCCTACTCATTCGGCTGCGATCTCGCTGACGAGCAATCAGTGCGTGAGCTGGTCGAGCGTGTGCGGCGCGAGCATGGCGAACGCCTCAGCGCCGTCGTTCATGCGGCGGGGGGCTTCGCGCTGAGCGGTCCGCTCCCCGAGAGCGATGTAGACGTGTGGCAGCGGATGATCACCATCAATCTCACGACGGCGTATCTCGTCACGCGCGCGTTTCTGCCACTCTTGCGCACGGGCAAGGGAGCGATCGTCTACTTCGCCTCCGAGGCTGCACTGCCCGGCGCCAAGGTGGGCGCCACCGCCGCGTACGCGGCGGCCAAGAGCGGTGTCGTCACGTTGATGCGAGCGGTGGCGCAGTCAGAGCGAGGGAACGGTGTGCGTGCGAACGCGCTTGCCCCGTCGTCGATTCGTACCGCCGCTAACGTGCAGTCGATGGGTGCGGACCTACGATACGTCGAGCGTGAGGAGGTTGGCGACGCGGTGATTTATCTGTGCAGCAGCGCATCGAGTGCCATTAACGGCCAGCTCATGGCGCTCTCTTGAGCGGATGCTGAAAGCGCCCGCGCCTTGCCCGTCGTCAGGCGCGACATCACTTTCCTCGATATGAGCCTCGCCGCGCGTCGACGCGTCATCGCGCGCGTCGTTCTGCTCGATCGGTCGCTGGAGCGTTTGCCACTTTTTCGGCTCAGCGACTCCGCCGATGACAGTGCCATCTCATGTTCCTCCGAGGATGGCGGACGGTGGCGCGTCCTTCCAAGTCCCGGCGACCGGCTACCCGGGACCTTCGATCAGGACGTGTACGTCGAGCTGATGCATCGCTTTCACGAGGCGGGAGAGCCAGCCGATGGAGCGATCACCTTCACCCTGCACGCGTTTCTTCGTTCGATGGGTCGTCAAGTTGACGGCCGCACGTATGAGCAGCTTCGCGGCGCTTTGGCCCGACTGGAGCGCACGATGCTCGAATCCTCGGGCAGCTACTACAGCTCGTCGGCAGGGCGCGCGATCGAAGCACGTTTTTCTATCCTCAGCTCAGTAGTGATCGAGCGGCGCCGAGTGTCGGATCGCGATCAGCTGGCTCTCTTTGAGACTGTAGCCAGCGCCGAGCCTGGAGTCGCACGCGTCGTTATCTCACCGCCAATTCGCGAGAACCTGGCGGGCCGCTTCACGTCGTCCTTGTCGGTGACGCGCTATCTCGAGCTTGGCTCGCCAGTGGCCCGTCGCCTCTATCGGCTGCTCGAGGTCGCCCGCGCCGAAGACGTACTCACCTGGCGCGTTTCGTTGGAGCGATTGAAGGAGTTGCTCCCGCTCATGCAGCGCTATCCGTCACACCTGCAACGAGTACTGCAACCGGCCCACGAAATGCTAGAATCGGCCGGTGTAGTACGGAGCGCTACCGTTCGACAGCAGCAACGGGAATGGTTCGTCGATTACGTCTTGGCCGCGAAAGGCGTCTGATCCAACGGGGGCTAGTGCGAACTGCCTTCCTCGCGGCGGGTATGACGAGATCATGGCCACGAAGCTCGAACGAACCATTCGGCGAGAGATAACGATCGACGGCGAACCGTACACTGTCGCGGTCTCGCCGGATGGATTGCGTCTGACGAAGAAGCGGTTTCGCTCCGGCGTCGAAATGTCGTGGAAGACAATTTGGACTCAGGGCGACCGCAGGGACGAGCCGCCTATCGAGGGTGAGAGCGGCTGACCTCGCTCCCTCATGTCCGCTATACTTTCTTCGTCCCCAAGCCGGGCGCATTGATGTCACGGATCAACCGTTCTCGTAAGATCGCGCTCGCCAGCGTTGTCGTGCTACCACTCGTCGCTGGCGGGTTCATGCTGCAATCGCGCGTCGTGCGCGGTGGCGAGGCACTGCTCGATCAGGTGCTCCAGCTCGTCGGCGAGCGCTACGTCGATACACTCGACCAGGGCCAGCTGTATGAGAAGGCGGCACGGGGGCTCGTGAAGGAGTTGAACGACCCCTACAGCGAATTGCTGGCTCCAAAAGAGCTGAAAGCCTTCACGACGAATACCGGTGGTCGCTACGGCGGCATCGGCATGCAGATCGAGCCGCAGCAAAGCCAGATCGTCATTAGTAAGGTCTTCCCGAACACACCTGCCGAAGCCGCCGGTGTTCGCGAGGGAGATCGCATCGTTCAGATCGACACCATCCACGTCGTGAATTGGACGACGCAGCAGGCGCAGGACCAGCTGATGGGCGTTCCGGGCACCAAAGTCACGGTGAAATTCGGGCGGCCAGGTGTCGCAACGCCGATCGAAGTGCACTTCACTCGCGCGGTGATTCACGTACCCGCCGTGCGATACGCGATTTCCTTCGGGCCGAATGGGGACAAGGTCGGATACGTTCCCCTCGATCGCTTCAATGAGACCGCGGCGCAGGAAGTCCAAGAGGCCGTTCGAACGCTTCAGAAACAGAATGTTCGCGGCATCGTTCTCGATTTCCGCGGCAATCCCGGTGGCATTCTCGATCAGAGTCTCGCGATCAGCAATCTCTTCTTGAAGGATGGCCAGGAGATCGCCTCGATTCGGGCTCGCAATGGCGAGACACAGCCCTACGTCGCGCGGGGAACCCCTGCGCTGCCTACAACGCCACTCGTCGTCCTCACCGACGAGTACACGGCCTCGGCATCCGAGATCGTCGCTGGCGCGCTGCAGGATCACGATCGTGCACTCATCCTCGGACAGACGAGCTTCGGTAAGGGCCTCGTGCAGTCCGTCTTCAATCTCGACGGCGGATATGCCCTCAAGTTGACGACGGCGAAGTGGTACACGCCGAGCGGTCGCTCCATCCAGAAGGAGCGCAAGTTCGAGAATGGCCATTTTGTCGAGACGCCACCCGACACGACGGCCGAGACTGAGAGCGTCAAGAAAAACCGGCCGGCGTACAAGTCGGACGCTGGCCGCGTGGTCTACGGGGGCGGCGGCATCACTCCCGATGTGATCGTTGCTGACGACACGTTGACCTCGGCCGAGCAGCGGTTGGCGAAGGCCTTGGCCGCAAAGCAGCAGGACTTCTATACGACGTACTATGACTACTCGCTCGAGTTGTCGAAGAAGGTCGACAAGGATTTCAAGTTGGATCCGCAATGGCGCGAGGAGTTGCTGCGCAGGCTGCAGGCAAAGGGCGTGACCCTCGATCGCAAGGATTGGGATGCGTCGAGCCGCTACATCGATCGCCTGCTCGAGCAGCGTGTCGCGCGCTTTGCCTCCGGCGACTCGTCCGCGAAGCGTCGTGACTTGCCGTATGACGCTCCACTGCGCAAGGCGATCGAGCTGCTCGACAAGGGCACGACGCAGAAGGAGCTCTTCGCCATCGCTTCCAGTGAAGCCGCCCGGATGCCGATGGCTCAGGCCAAGCGGCAGCAATAGCGGCAGAGTCAGTCTAGATTCGGGGCATGCATCGTCTGCCCCGCCTGATTTCGAGGTTCATGACGGCCGTCGCTCCCATCGGAGCGGCGGCCGTCTTCGCGCATGGCTGCGCCATGCAGCGCTCGCGCTTGCCTAACGACCACCTACAGAGCGCCGGCGCGTCCGCTGTCACGCTGACGGAGCCGCACCTCCGGAACATTCGGCAGCTCACCTTTGGTGGCCAGAACGCGGAATCCTATTTCAGTCACGACGGAAAACGCCTGATCTTTCAGTCGACGCGCGACGGCCGCACGTGCGATCAGCAATACGTGATGAACGTGGATGGGTCGAACCAGCACCGCGTATCCACCGGTGCCGGCAAAACCACCTGCGGCTACTTCTTCGCGGGCGACGATCGAATCTTTTTTGCCTCTACGCACGCTGTCGACACCGCCTGCGCCCCACGACCGGACCCGTCGAAGGGCTATGTGTGGCGGCTCGACCCGTATGACATCTACACGGCGAATGCGGACGGGTCGAGCCTCCAGCGCCTAACGAACTACGGCGTCTACACGGCCGAGGGCACGTTGTCGCCGGACGGCCGAACCATCGTGTTCACCTCGCTGAAGGATGGCGATCTCGATATCTACACGATGCGCGCTGATGGCTCCGACGTCCGGCGCCTAACGAATACGCCCGGGTATGACGGCGGCGCATTTTTCTCCCCGGATGGAAAGCAGATCGTCTATCGCGCCTGGCACCCAATCGACACCGCCCTGACCACTTATCGTGATCTGTTGGCACAGCGGCTCGTTCGACCGAACCGCATGGAAATCTGGGTGATGAACGCCGACGGCTCCAATCAACATCAGATTACCAATCTCGGCGGTGCCAACTTCGCCCCTTATTTCACCCCGGATGGCGAGCGGATCATCTTCTCATCCAACTACAAGAATCCGCACAGCCGAAATTTCGATCTGTATCTCGTGAACAGGGATGGCTCGCGGCTCGAACAGGTTACCAACCATCCCGAATTCGACGGCTTCCCGATGTTCAGCCCCGATGGGAAGCAGTTGGTTTGGGCCGCGAATCGCAATGGCAGCTCGATCGAGCAGCTCGATATTTACATCGCCGATTGGAGCCCGTAACGGTCTGCTGTATCGTTAGGCTCTGGTGGGACGGGCACCGGGTAACAGCCGGCGCGTCTCGCCATGTCGGAGAAGCCAGAACATGGCCGGATCAAATCCGGCCTCGCGCCAAAGGCGCGCTATCCATTCCGGTGGCTCCAGCATCGACTCGTCGGTAAGCCGGAAAGTGCCCCAATGAATCGGCAGCATTGCTACGCGCCCGGCATCTTTGCCGGTCAATTCGACGTACGCGCGCATCGCCTCGGGTGGGTTCATGTGCACGGTACGCATGAACCAGCGCGGCTCATATGCGCCAATCGGTAGCATCAGCAAATCGAACGGGCCACATCGCTCGCCGATCGGTCGAAACTCCGGATGGTAGGCCGTGTCACCGGCGAAGAAGATCCGGCGCTCTCCACTCGCGAAGCTCCACGAGCACCAGAGCGTGCGCCCGCGATCGCCGAGCCCACGAGCGCTGAAGTGCTGTGCGGGCAAACACGTGACCGTTGTTTCAACCGGAGCTTCGACTGGTGCCGACTGCCACCAGTCCAGCTCGCGAACTCGCACTGCGCCCCATCGTCGCAGTAGCGCTGCCAACCCCAGCGGCGCAAACCACTGGATCTCTGGCATTCGCCCCGCGAGAGTCTTCACGGTGTGCCGATCGAGATGATCGTAATGGTTGTGTGATATCACCACGGCGTCGATGGCGGGTAGCGCCGGAACGTCTACGGCGGCGTCGACAAAGCGCTTCGGTCCCGCGAACGAGAGCGGGGACGCGCGTGGACTCCACATGGGATCCGTGAGCACGTTCATCGTACCCACCTGCAGCAGCACCGTAGAATGACCAATCCAGGTCGAGATCACCTCGCTTGGCGTTGCTCGCTGCGGGAACGTCGCGTGAGCGACCGGGAACGTACCGGGCGCGGGATCCGCTGGCAGCGTTTGGCGGCGGCGCTCGAGAGACCAACGAATGACATCGCGCAACCCGCGTGGATCACTGTCAGGCCAAGGATTTCGAAACCCGCGCTCTGTGTGGTGCGACGGCTTCACTTTCTCGGTGCGCCCTGCGTGCGCTCCGCGCTCGCGAGATTCTCGGCGACATGCTGCACACTTCTCGTGCCGACGAGCGCGCTCGTCACTCCCGGCAGTGTGCGCACGAAAGCGAGTGCTCGTTGCGCGTCCGTGTGTTGACGCGGAAAGAGCTCACGCATCGAGGACGGTAGATCGCGGGTGAGTTGCGCCTGCATGAGCGATGCGCTCGCCACCACGGCAAGACCTAGCGACGATGCCGCTTCGAGCGCCGGTACGAGCGCATCCGCATCTCCAATCCCCTGAGTCGGCAGGCGAACCGCTTCCGGCATGCCGAGACTGATGGGCATCTGCACTGCCGTGAGATGATGTGCTTCCCCTGCGACGTCGCGAGCAATGCCGACCAATTCGACGATGGAGAGATGCCCCTTGTTGGTCGGCGGGACACGGAATGCGTTCCATGTCGCACATCCATAAGCGCGAATCTCTCCGCGATCGACCGCATCTTCCAAAACCATGAAAGCCGCTCGTAGTCGCTCGCGAAAAGAAGCTGGCGGTACCTGGCCGAGCTGTTGTTCCGGGTTATGGAGATAGTAGAGATCGATTCGTTCGACGCCGAGATTCTTGCGGCTGCGTGTAATCGCATAACGAAGGAACGAGGGCGACATCGAGTGCCCCCCGCCGACCACGTCGTCTGGCGTAAGGATCCCGGGCGTGAAAAATTCTCGCTTGAGATAGGCCCGATACTCATCGCGCGATTCCGGCGGCCTGTCCTCGAGTGGCAGATAGCCGCCCTTAGTGCATACGATAATGGCGTCTCGTGCAGTGCCCGCTTCCACTGCCCGGCGCACCGCGGCGCCTACGGCTCTCTCCGATCGCTGACAGCGGTAATTGATCGCCGTGTCCACGAGATTGACGCCCGACGCGATCGCGGTCGAAATCGCGTCAGTGTAGTCCCTGTCGTCCTGCTCGGTGCATTCGCCGAGATATGTCCCGATGCCCAACGAGGAAACGCTGGTCGTGGCGATGCCACTGCGATAGAAATCAGATTCGTAGCGTTCGGCGAATCGGGCGATGTACGCAGCGGTCGCGTCGATCGGTCGTGTCGGCGCGCCCAGGGCGGGCTCGGCCGAACGGGCTGGACCGGCATTCCGAGTTTGGATCTTCTTTACCATAGAGCCCGGACCTTACCGGCGCGGGAAATCCGAAGCAAGTGCTTGGCATGACGACTATTCGCGTATTGGTCCCAATGTCGTTTCCGTAAAGGGTGGCGACTCGTCCCTGTCCTCGGTGGGGTTGGATTCGCCGTCGTTGGTAGTGTGACGAACCCCACAGGTTTAGATTGCATGCTTGCGCGGCATGGTCGGAAGTTCGAGCGGCATCCGCTCGCGGATCACCATGACGGGCACTTTCGTTCGCGGAATCGCTGGCGCACGCGCTAAACGATTCGGTTCTTACCAGTACGTCGGAGTTAGGGATGCCAGGGTTCGGGGAATTGGCGGCACGATGGTGGATGCCAGTTGTCTTCGTCATCGTCGCGGGCCACATGACCAACGTCTGCGTAACGCTTTTTCTCCATCGCGCGCAGACACATCGGGGTGTTCGATTTCACTACCTCGCCGCTCTACCAATGCGGCTCTGGCTTTGGCTCACCACCGCGATCGTTACCAAGGAGTGGGTCGCTTGTCATCGGAAGCACCATGCGTTCGCCGATCGCGAGGGCGATCCGCATAGCCCACTACTCGAAGGTCTTCGGAACATCCTGCTCAAGGGTGCTTTCTATTACCGAAAGGCGGTTCGCCAGCCGGGAATCCTCGAGAAATACGGCAAGGGCACACCTAACGATTGGCTCGAGCGCCACCTCCTGTCGCGCCTCAACTGGCTTGGCATTCTCGTGATGCTGGGCATCGACATCTATCTGTTCGGCTTCTTCGTTGGACCTCTTGTCTGGGGCATCCAGATGCTCTGGATACCGTTCTGGGCAGCCGGCGTCGTGAACGGCATCGGCCACGCACTTGGTTATCGGAACTTCCAGGTGAAGGACGAGAGCCGGAACATCACGCCGATCGCGATTTGGCTCGGTGGCGAAGAGCTCCACAACAACCATCACGCCGATCCAAAGTCCGCCAGGTTCGCGGCGCGCTGGTTCGAGTTCGATATCGGCTGGATTTACATCCGAATGCTCCAGTTCCTTCGGTTGGCCAAGGTCGAGTATGCACGCGGCGGTGCTCGGCGATCGGCGGAAGAAGCGCAGCTCGGACCCGCTGTCTAGAACCGAGGCGAAGGACACAGTGTTTAGCCGGCCGCCCCCGCGGCCGGCCTTTTTTTGCGCTGGAATCGCGACTCGCTCGCTGTGCATTGCCCGGCCATAACGGCGGTTAATTTCCCGAAAGGCCCATAAAGAGTGTGTTCAATGTCTGACGTGAAGTGCAGTCGCTGTGGACAAACGAGAGCTGGCTTCGAGCGCCCCCCTTTCCCAGGCGCGATTGGCCAGCGCATCGCGGGAGAGATCTGCCAGGATTGCTGGGGACAGTGGACGCGCCAGCAGATGATGCTCATCAATCACTACGGTCTGAATTTGATGGATCCCCAGGCGCGCGGCTTTCTCACCAAGAACATGGAAGCGTTTCTCTTCAAGACGGGATCAGAAGAGGACGTGGACACTACGAAGAAGGGGACGATCACATGGTGAGGTGGAGGGTCCGCGGCATCGTCGCAACCGTCGGCGTGGCTGCATGCACCAGCGCGAAACCGGCCCAGGCGCCGTCGCCCGCTCCAATTCCCGTGGCGCAACGTGCCGCAGCACAGGGTGTGGCGAGCAGCTGGAGCGACTCGGTGCTGTCCTCATTGTCACTTCGTGACAAGGCTGCACAGCTAGTCTGGCCAATGGTGTTCGGCGATTTCACGCCGACCGCGAGCTCGGGTTGGGCTCGAGCTCAGAATTTCGTGGGAACGGAGCACATTGGCGGTCTTGTGATGTCTGTGGGTTCGCCGCTCGAGATTGCCGAAAAGCTGAACGCGATGCAGCGGCTGTCCACTGTGCCTTTGATCGTTGGCGCGGATCTCGAATTCGGCGCGGGCTATCGCGCCCGCGGCGGCTATTTCCTGCCTAACGCCATCGACCTCGGCGGCGCGACTGTCTTTCCCACGGAGATGGGCATCGCGGCGTCCCGCGATAGCTCGCTCGCGTATGAGCAGGGTCGAATAACGGCGATCGAAGGACGCGCATTGGGCATACACGTCGTCTTTGCGCCGATTCTCGACGTGAACAACAATCCGGCGAATCCCGTGATCGGTGTGCGGTCGTTTGGTGAGGACGCTCGACTCGATGCGGCGTTAGGCGCTTCTCTCGTGCGCGGTCTTCAGGAGCATGGCATGATCGCCACGGGAAAGCACTTCCCCGGCCATGGGGATACTGATCAGAACTCGCACCTCACGCTACCGACGATCACTGTTTCGCGAGCGCGACTCGATTCGGTGGAGCTCGTGCCCTTCCGGGCAGCGATTGCTTCCGGCATCGGCGCGATCATGACGGCACACATCGCGCTTCCTTCCATTCTCGGCGACAGCAGCACGCCCGCTACATTGTCGCCCAAAATCATGACGGATCTGCTCCGGCACGACCTTGCCTTTCGCGGACTCCTCATCACCGATGCGATGGACATGAATGGCGTGCTGGCAAACGCCAAACCGGGTCGCGTGGGACAGACGCTCGCCGGGCAATACGGGACGATCAACAGCATTGGACTGGGCGAGGCATGCAAACGCGCCATCGAAGCGGGCGCTGACGTCCTCCTCATGCCCTCTGACGTAACCGCCGCCATCGATGCCGTGGTAGCAGGTATTCAGGAGGGACGATACACGAGCGCGCGCGTCGACTCTTCCGTGCGTCGGATCCTGGCCATGAAAGAGCAGCTCGGCCTGAATCGCAATCGCGTCGTTGCGCTCGATTCCATCCGCTCGGTTGTCGGCGATTCGAACAACCTCGCGGTGGCGCGGCGGGCGGCCGAGCAGTCGATCACGCTGGCGAAGGATTCCCTGCACCTGGTGCCGGTTCAACGTAGCTCCAGCGGAGCGAAGATCCTTTCCATCACGCTTGCACCGCGGAGCGATCTCGGCGCGGGCGTCACTTTCGTCAGCGAACTGCGTCGGGGCCTCGGCAACGGCGTTCGCGTGCGCAACGAATATCTGAATCCCGATGACCCAGGTGCGAACTACGCTCGCCTTCTCGCTGCCGCAGACTCGTCGGACCTCGTGCTCGTCTCTTCGTATCTTGCGCCGAGCTACAGCGCCGCCTCGGCCAGCACGGCCACCCCGGTTGTTGAGTTCTTGCGCAATGTCTCGAGGCAGCGAGCGCGAATGATTCTCGTGAACTTCGGCAACCCCTATTTGTACCAACAGCTGCCCGACGTAGGCACCTACGTTCTCGCCTGGGGCGGATTCCCGATGTCCCAGCGCGCCGCGGCGCAGGCCATCATCGGACTGAACCCGATAACGGGTCGCTTGCCCATTACCATTCCCCCATCACTTCATTTCGGTGCCGGCGAAATGCGCACCGCGCTCCCACAAACGTCCTCGAACGCGATTAGTCGTCCGTAGCTTTGCGTCGGCGGCCCTGCCATTCGATGAGAGCTCGCGCGAGCGCCGCGTTGTCCGCCGCCATGCGGTATAGCTCCCCGACTTCCGGCGCGCGTGCATTGCCAGCGAATTCGGCAACGACAGGCGGTTGATGTCCGGCGCGCCGCTCCTCTTCAGCGCGTCGTTCGACATAGAGACGAACTCGGCTGCCCGTGCGATCGAGCGTCTCACCCCCAGCGGCCTCGTCCGAGTCGATCATGTCGATTGCGACGTATCCGGCGCCCGGGAGCTCCCGCCGGTACAGGCGCGTGGAGGAGTGAACACTTTCGCTCGAGGTTTCCATCGACATCTCCTCAATCATCACTCTTTGTCGAGAACCCGGTCGATTGCGCGCGCCGTGTTACGATGCGATATCGCCTCGGCCCACAGATCACCGACCTCGTCAAGTCTCCGTCGCATCGTCGCGATCGTAAAATCCTTGATCTGCAATTTGCGTTCGAGCTCGCTCCAGCGAAGCGGCGCGGATACGGGTGCGCCGGGACGCTCACGAACGGAGTACGCGCTTGCCACGCTCTTTCCGCGTGCGTTCTGTTTAGCATCTACATAAATCGTTCCCTTTGGCCGGCGCTGGAGACTCCGCTCCAGCGTCGCGAGGCGAACATTCTTGGCTGTCACGCGCGCCGCGATTGTCTCAGCAAGCGCTGCCGACCGCGCGTACGTCGTTCGGGTCGGCAGCGGCATGACAATGTGCAGGCCGCGCGATCCGGAGGTTTTCAGAGCGGCCTTCAATGCAAGCGCGTCGAGCTCGTCCCGGATGCGCTTGGCCAGCTCTACGACACTCTCGAAGGGGACGCCTTTGCCCGGATCGAGATCAATCGTACTGTAGTCGGCATACTCGATTGTTGGCAAGCGCGACTGCCACGGATGCACCGCGATCGTTCCGAGCTGTACCGTGTGAAGCAGCGTGATGAGATCGCCGCCGATGAGCCGCGTCGCTTTCTCCCCATCTTCTGTCTCGACCTCGGCAGTGCGGACGCCCTGCGGTGTCGCGCCGGCATTCTGTTGGAAGAATGACGGCCCGGCGATCCCGTTAGGGTAACGCTTCAGTATCAGCGGTCGGTCTTTGAGTAACGGAAGCAGGGCCGGCGCGACCTTCGCGTAGTAGCGCATGACGTCACCTTTGGTGATGCCGTCCTCCGCGAAGAACACCTTATGTAGACTCGAGACGTGCAGCGACGTGCTTCGACCTGCCGTTACGTCGCCATCACGGCGCTCTTTTTCGAGTTGAGCGAGTTGTCTCTCGACATCTGCTGACTGCGACGCGCGCCCCGGGACGGTCTTCGCACTCTTCCGTACTTTGGCGCCGCGTTTCGTTCCACGCTTTACGCCCGCTTGCGCTTCGTAGGGCCGACGCCTGACGAGTGAGCGGGTGCGTGTTTGCTTTCGCGGAGCAGAATGATCCGCGGCGAGTCGCTGAATGCTTTCGCGTTCCAAGTGCACCTCTCGCGCATCTTTGTCATCCCTCACACCAAGGAAGATCGGCTGTCGCAGCCGGCCGTCCGCCGTCCACTCCGCGAATTTCACTTCCACGACCACCTTTGCCTTTACCCAGTGTGCCCGCTCGTTCGTGCGCGGCGTATTTGCAAACGGAGACGTGTCTCGCTCGATCCGGTTCAGCTGCTCGCGCAGCTCGCGCAAACTCTCCCGGTTGAATCCCCCGCCGGTGTGACCGACATAGTGGAGCCGGCCCTTTGAATCGAAGTAGCCGAGTAGAAGGGCACCGAGGTAGGGGCGTGTGCGACGTGGCTCGGTAAAGCCGCCGATGACGAATTCCGCGCGGTGCTGCAGCTTGAGCTTTAGCCAGTCACGGGAGCGGGCTCCCGGCACATAGGTCGCGATCCCCCGCTTCGCGATAACACCTTCCCAGCCGCCCTTTTGCGCGCGTTCGACCATACGCGGACCGTTAGGCGATGACTGGCTGATCCGCACGCCTTCGGGCGCATTGCGCAGCAGCCGCTCGAGCCGCTTCCGCCGCCTCGTTAGCGGCTGAGTCAACAGCTTGTCATTGCCGTCCAAAAGGATGTCGAACGCAATGAGCACCGCAGGCGCTTCACGTGCCGCGGCCTCTATGTCCGCGCTGCCTTTCAAGTGAAAACGGCCTTGGAGAGCCTGGAAGTGGCCGGGCCGGTTCCTCTCGAGCGCTACTACTTCGCCATCGAGGATGCACGGACGCTTCAGTTGACGCGCGAGGATGCCTAACGCGGCGGTGATTTCGGGAAACTGCTTCGCTTTGTCCTTGCCATTGCGAGTCATCAGGCGAACGCGCGCGGGGGTGATAAATGCCAGCGCACGCATTCCATCGTACTTTGGCTCGTACGTCCACCCCGGTTCGGTTGGCACGGTAGCGCCAACGCTTGCGTACATGGGCTCCAGCGTTGACGCGGAGAGCGTTCGCGATGCCATTAGCGAGATAGGGGGAGTGAGTATCGCACGCTCGCGAAAGCGCGGTGACTCTCGCGGCTCGCGGAAACGATGAACGCCCCGACTGCTCGGGGCGTTCGTCGTTCTCGACCGTCGTGCAGAACCAGAATGCCCGGAGCTACGCCTTGGTGACGTCGGCGGCCTGCGGCCCTTTCTGCCCTTGGACAATCTCGAACTCGACGCGATCGCCCTCGGCGAGCGACTTGAAGCCACTGCCTTGAATGGCGCTGAAGTGGACAAAGACATCCGGCCCTCCCTCGCGAGAGATGAAGCCATAGCCTTTTGCGTCGTTGAACCACTTCACGGTACCCTGGAGACGTGCCATGAAACCTACCTCTTGGAACTGTGTTCCCGATCCTCTTCTCGCGACCAGGCGTCCGCTCACGATGCAGTGCCGCATCCGCTGCCACCGGGACCGGCTCGACGGCGGGACCACAGGGGCGCGGGGCAAGTTTTGTGCAAGACGCAAGAACGGCCGTCGCCTCTCGCAACGAGGCGCGAGGCGCCAGCCACTCAATCGGTTATCGCGAATTGGATCGTCGCCTTTAACGGCGCGACGAGTCGTCAGTGGATTCCGAGCGAGTCGGCTAGTCGAGCAAACTCACTCGGACCCTAACGAAGGAGGGACGATCAATCTCTCGGGCGACTAGGCCGCGCCGGCGATGTACCTCGCGAGGCGTCCACACGTACGACAACGCAGTGTGACCTGACACCGTGGAGGAGGAGGGAAGTCGTTTGGCGTGCGTTCGATCTGACCTGAGCAGGATGGACAACTAAGCGGCGACCCTGTTCGATCGCTCGCGATCAGGTGAAGTGCCTGCGCCGGATTGAACGTCGCCGGTCTCGGCTTTCGCATATGCTTCTACCTCCGACTGCAACTATTCCCCGGAAACCAACGGCGCCGGTCCGCCTTGCGGCTGCTAACCCCCTAATTCCCTAATACCAAGTGCAGTATAAGGATAACTATTTCAGGCGGGTTTGCGTCACATCCCTCGTGGGCTGGCTAACGGCATGCGGGCCCCGCGCCCATATCCCTCCACGGCCGGTATCGGTGCCAGGTGCTTTAAGCCCTTCCGACTCCAGCGCTATGCTCGCCCGCTCACTCGCGCCACTCTTGTACGTTCAGCGCGACGAATGGTTCCCATTGCAACGGGTCGTCGCAGTGCTCCATCCCACTCGGCGACTGATCGCCTATCACCTGCTCTGGCAGGATGATGTCAATGGATCGTGGATCCCGTTCACCGTAGCCACGGACGAAGAGGTCGTTTGGGTTGGCTACGATTCGAGCCACGCGCCCACCGACATCTGGACATACTGGCACGGCACGTTACTGCACGCCGACTGGCATGCCCGCGGTCAGGTCGCAATCGACGTTCAGTGGGGAAAGCACGGCTCGCTGCCTCACGGCCTGATCGAGTCAGACCTTCCGTCGATCAAAAAGCTCAATGATTTCTACGCGCTGACGTGGCTCAGCCTTCCCGATATCTGGCTGGGGAACCTGACGCGTCGTGGCCCTTGGTGCTTCTGTCACGGGTACGCTCGATACCGGGACTTCTCACGACAGCTGATGCTCTCGAACCGGCTCGATGCCATCGTTAGGGCCGACGACGCACGCGAAGCGCTCGGTACCGTCTTCGGCCGGCCGTACTCGAGCAAGACGCCGTGGCCCACAGGCCCTACTGCGCCGGAGTGAGCGATCACCCGACGTAGACGATGTCCCCGTCCGCCGCGATCCCGAGCTCTTGCTGCGTTCCACACACTCCGCAGACTTTCACGGCCTGCCAGATCACCTTGAGTGATTCTTGTTGGGCTTTGCTGGCAGGTGTGATGGCGACCCGTTTGTAGCTGTATTCACCGCATCGCTCGCACGCGTGTGCTTTGGCAATGCGTTCAGCACGCTCACGCGTGATCTTGGCCAAGCGTCGCTCCGGAGAACGTAGACAGTTCGGCTACCGCTCGCTCGACGGATCGCCAGATGCCTGCGCATCGCTGAGCCGTACGGCAACCGTTGGACGAGTTGCCGGATATGCCGCCGTCGTTGCGATGACTTGGCCTGAGCCGCGCCGCGTGCTCAAACTTTCGGCGTTGTTGCCGCCAGACTTTGCCAGCAACTCTCGAACGGCGCCCACGGCTCCCAATACGCCGGTTGCCTCCGCCGGCAAGAATACCGTTGATCCCTTTCCTTCCGCGAGCTTCGGCAAAGCTTCGAAGTACTTCAGGCCGAGCAAATACAGCGCAGCTTGCCCGTCGGGAAGCGACTCGGCAACAAGGCGGATTGCCTGTGCTTCGGCAGTAGCCTGCGCGAGACGTGCTTCCGCGAGGCCCTGCGCTCGGAGAATAGCTGCCTCCTTTTCGCCTTCGGCTTTACGCACTTGCGCTTCACGCTGTCCCTCCGACTCGAGAATCGCGGCACGCTTGCCGGCTTCCGCATTGGTCACGGCTGCGCGACGCTCCCGCTCGGCGCGCATCTGCAGCTCCATCGACTGCTGGATGTCCCGCGGAGGCTCGATCGCCTGTAGTTCGACTCTGGTCACGTCCACGCCCCAACTGACGGCCGCCTCCTCGATGACGTCGCGCATTCGCTTGTTGATCATGTCGCGGCTCGCGAGGGTCTGATCGAGCTCGATGTCACCGACGATGTTGCGGAGCGTGGTTCGGGTCAGGGTCTCGAGCGCATACGGCAAGTTCTGAATCGAGTAGGTCGCCTTCTGCGGGTCGGCGACCCGATAATACAGCACGGCGTCGATGTCGATCGTGACATTGTCCTTCGTTATCACGGGCTGACTGGGGAAGTTGAGCACCTGCTCGCGCAGATCGATCCGTGAAGTGGTCCGCGATGCGATCCGCTTCTGGCCGCCCACGTCCGCCTCGAGGAAGCGCACGTCGATCGACTTCGGCCGCTCGATGAAGGGAATGAGGATATTGAAGCCCGATCGCGCGAGGCGGTGGAAGCGCCCCAGGCGCTCGATCACCATCACTTCCGCCTGGCCAACGATCTTGAACGAGCTGGTAAAAACGAACATCGCGCACAGCGCGATGAGAATCAGAACAACGATGCCGAACGTCATGGAGACTCCGAGTGGACTCGCGATGATTGTATGGCGAGGAGCAAGGCCCTGCAACGACAAGAGACAACCCGACGGCCGCGCGTCTCGCGAATTGCAATTGCCCTGACGTCGGCATGCTCCGATTTTCGCTCTTACGGATGTGCCTGATTCTTGCTATCCTCGGAGTGGTTTTTCTGTCAATGACTTCGAGGAGAAGCGTCTATGGCGACCAGGGCGAAGAAGTCGCGTGGCAAAACGAGCAGGAGCAGTGCGTCGCGAGGCAAGAAGAGGTCGAAGAGCACCAAGACGCGGGGGAAATCCGCGTCGGCAGCAGCGTCGAGCTCCCGTAGCGCGTCTTCTAAACGCTCCGCGTCGTCCGCGCGCAGCGGCGGGGCGGCGAGCACAAAGCGCAGCGCGAGCAGCGGGCCGTCCACTCGTAAGGCGGCAACGGGCAAGTCCAGAGGTGGTGCGCGGTCCGCGTCTGGGAAGAGCGGCGGCTCACGGAAGAGCGCATCGCGAGTTCCGGCGCCGATCGCTCGAGTGAGGCGGGTAGCTCAGGAAGTAGCAAAGGAGGCTGGCTCCGCGGTTGCCGCTGGAATGGAAGCGATCAAAGACCTCGGCAGCAGCGTTGTCGAACGCGTTACCAGCTGAGCAGGCAAATTTGTGCGGCAAGGAGGGGCGCTAGCAGGCGCCCCTCCTTGTTTAGCGTTCAGGAATCACGCATGGCGCTCGCGCGTCGCGCTCATTCGGTGGCTTTCCAGGAAATCCCCCACCAACTGGAAAACACGATCGCGCCCGAAATCCACGGTGATGACATGTCCCGCGCCACTCACCCACACGAGCTGCTTGTCCTTGGCACCAATCAGATCGAACGCATGTTGCGCCGCGGCCGCAGGAATCCGGTTGTCCTCGCGTGACTGAATTACCAGCGTTGGGATCCGCACGTTAGGCAATGCCGCGATCGCGCCGGTGACCGTCGCATACAAGGCTCGTAAGGCCGCGGGCGTAAAGACGCCGTAGCCTAAACTGCGCTCTGCTTCCGTCTCATTGTGAATCGAGCGCGCCGTTTGCGGGTTGACTGCGCGAACATAGGGCGCCGCAGGACCCCAGAAACGGGAGAGACGGGCGGCGATCGTGACGTAGCGCGGCATGGCGAAATACGGAGCCATCAAGGCGAGAGCCGGCGGCGACTGTTCCGCCGCGAGCCGAGCCGCCAACGCACCGCCCATGGACAAGCCGCCGATGGCCACCCAGCGATGACGTACCGTCAGCTCTCGGTACGCCGAACGCGCCGTCTCCATCCAGTCGTCGATACCCACGGACGAGAAATCGCGAAGACTCCGGCCGTGGCCCGGTAGCAGCGGGACGCGGACATTATAGCCGCGCGCATATAGATATTCGGCGAGATAGCGAAGCGTCTGCGGTGTATCGCCACCGCCATGTAGGAGAAGGACCGCCGGTTCATCCGGTCCTCGTTGCAGCTCGAAGGCTTCGGCACCGGGGATAAAACCGTTCGCTCCGACAGGCAGCCGTCGCGACGTCTCGTCTTGGAGACGCGTTGCGGCGCGACGCGCCATTGCTGCCGCGCCGATCAACACCACTAGTATCACGCCCGAGAGAACTGCGACCATTCGAACGAAATCTCGACTGAAGTCGTGCGCAGGACGACCGGATCAACACCGAAGCTACGGAGAGCGAATCTACGTCGGACAAAAAAGAAGGGGCGAGGAAGATCCTCGCCCCTCTGCAGCCACGTGTTTGTGCTACTGCTGAAATGTCTGCTCGGCGCGATCCGAGAAGGTAGCAATGAGCAACTCGCTGTCGGGAGCCGAGTCCAATCGCTCCGCTAGTTGCGTGGGCGGCGCGATGATCAACGTGCTCCCCTTTCGCTCCACCAGGCCCTCTGCCGTGAGGCGGCCAAGGACTAGCGAGACCGATTCGCGCGTGGCGCCGACGAGCTCGCAGAGGAGACGATAGCGCGCTGTGCACAGCACGATCTTCCCATCTTCTCGCGTGAATGTGGCGTTGTTTGCCATTCGCAGCAGCGTCGACACCATTCGCTGTTCGACGCTCAGCGTTGTCAGCTCTCGCAGCTTGTCGAGCAACGCCGCACGCTCGGCCATGAGCTGTGAGACCAACCCGAGTGCGTGTTGTGGCTGTTCGCGCACGAACGCCCGGAACCTCGTGGTGCTCAAGAAGAGTGTCTCACTCTCCTCGTCCGCGCGCGCGTCGGTCGCATATTTCGAATTCGCTCCCAGCCCCTCGGACCCGAACGATTCGCCCGGTGTCGCAATCCACGGTACGAATCCACGCCCGGCACGGACGCGACTGCGCAGTACGACGCGCCCCCGCGTGACAACGAAGACACCATCCGAAGGTGCACCGCGCTGATAAATCGCGAAGCCCGCCGGCCAAGATGCCCGCGCTGCGTAGGCGGCAAGCGCCTCACGTTCTTGCACGGACAACCGTGCAGGTCCCCCAGTCAACGTCTCACCCACGACCACCCTCGCTTCCGGCCTACGGTCTTGCAGGTTGCAATGTCTGGGCCGCTCTTGACAGGATGCTGATTCTATCCTGTTTTGCATTCAGTCTTGAGACCCTCGCGCATGAGGCCGCACCGACGCCGACGCACCGTCGACGTACGTTGATGCGTATGCGCGCCGGGGAGGAACGCTCGAGGTTCATGACGTTCGGCGCGCCCGAAAGCACGACAACAAATTCCATTCGCATACCATCGATTGTCATTCTCGGTGCGGATGCGCTCGTAGCGGCGCTTCCTGCGACGCCCATCCAGTTCGCGCATGCCTGCGCATTAGTTGGCTATCAACTCGTTATCCCAGCGAGCTGGGGAGACGAGCTCATCGCCGTCGCGACAATGCGGGCGTTGCGCGATCGTGCGCAGATGCCGGCGATTCAGTGCAGCTGTCCCTTCGTCGCACATCGATTACTTGCCGTCGGCACCGACTTGCGGCCCTTCCTCGTTTCGCTAGCCGCGCCGCCCGTTGTACTCGCACGTTATCTGCGCGCGATGCACAGCCGTAGCAAGCTGCGCATTACGTACGTCGGACGCTGTCCAGGCGCGGGTGATGAAGCAATCGATGCTCGCCTTACGCCGGAAGAATTGCTGGCGACTTTTGTCGATCATCAGATCGACATCGCGAGTCAACCCGAAGCATTCGACTCGATTTTACCGCCGGATCGTCGACGCTTTCGCTCGCAACCTGGCGGATTGCCCACGCCGGAAATGCTCTGGTCGGGCGATGGCAACGGCACGACGCCGCGCGCCTTAGTCGAGTTGTATGGCGATGAATTTTCGGTGGAGCTCGCGCAGCATCTGCTAGCAGGCAAACCGTTGCTCATCGACGTCGCGTCTAAGCTGGGCTGCGTATGCAGCGGGGCTGTCGCCGGGGTGGACCCGCGAGAATCCCGCGCTCGTGTGACGGCACTCGAACCGCCGCGCGCCTCGAGTCCCGTCATTGATGAGACGGTGGTCATCGATGCGGCGCTTCCGCTTCCGGCAAGCCCACGCAGCGCCATCGACGTCGTCTCGCCGCCCGTGTTGACAACAAGCGGCCCCGGGAGCGCGTTGTCGGTGCCTAACGACGTGCCGGTGGCATCGCCCGCACCGCCGCACGCAGTGGGTTCGCCAGCGATGCCAAATCTCGCGACGACAAGCATTTCGAGCTCGCCTACGAACCCGCGACGGCTGTCACCCGCCCGTGGTGTCCCGCGGCCGGTCACTGGGAATCTGCCGACGGCACGCGATTCGGATGGGCGACAGCTTCCGCGCACCTATGTCGCCCGACGCCGACCTCCTGCACGGGTCACGCGCCAGGCGCCGGATGCCGAAGCGCCGATTCCCGCGAGCAGCGAGACCACGTTGCCTAACGAGGAAGCGGCGAGGCCCAATGTTTCGGCCGCGGCGGGGGAAGTTGATCGTGAAAATGGGTCCCGCGCGGCGTCCGCCTCAGTCCCTGCGGCGATGCCGACGCCCGTGCCTTCACCACTCGAGACCTTCGAACCCGCGAGTCTGCCACGTCCGACCGCGCCGCGGCCGGCGGAGAGCGAGGCGGAGCCGGCGCGTTTCTCCGAGCGCGCCGTCGCGCTTCCCGTGACTCCCCTCTCGGATGGACGGCGGCGAGACGAGACGTCTCAACCGTCGGGTGAGCGGCCGGTTATACAATTGCTCACGCTCGGCCTCCTGATCGCGATGATCGTGCTTGTCAGCGCCGCAGTCGGCGTTCTTGTTGGCCGTTGGATGTCGCAACACTAATCGCGCGCCGCGCGTCGGCGATGGCGCGCGTCGCTTCGTCGAAACGGGTGGTAAGATCCGCCAGCTCGCGCGTCGCCAGCGTCTCATCGCCAGCGCGGATCGCCTCGTTCACCGACGGCATCACCATGTTGGCGTAGCCGTTATTCTCGTCGGCAACGTAGATGAGGTTGCGAAACCAGGGTCGAGTGCGAAGGCCTTCGCCACGTGTCAACGCCCGCTCCACTCGCAACAAGGCGCGATTAGTCTCCGACAGTGCGTCGCGGCTGGAGCCGCCCGCGAGAGCGGCGTCACGCGCTGTCGCAAATCCGGACGCGGTCTCCTCCATCCGGTCGATCGCCCCGCGCAGCGGCGCGGTTCCCGGCGTGGAGGTCCAATGTCGCGCCGCGATCGCCCGATCGATCGCCGGCAAATAGCGGCGCATCGTTCGCGCGAACTCCACGTAGTCGTACGGCAGAACATCAGCGTTCGCTAATCGAAGCACCATACCCGCGGCGATGCGTGCCGCCGCCGCGTGGTAGAGATAACCGGGATCGCCGAACTTGTTCATCCACGCGAAGTCGTCGTATTGCGAGTGATACACTCCGCCGGCGCCGCCAAAGCCCCATTCGGCGATCGGGATGCCGAGATGATTGTAGAAGGGAGCGAAGTCCGATCCGCCGCCGGGATCACCCATTGCCGGCTCGAGCGAGTCTGGCACACTGCTGGCGCGTCGCCACTCCGCATACACACTCCCGTGCCCATTTGGATCGGGAACGAGCCGCGCAATATCCCGGAGGGCGGGACGCAGCGACGGCGAGCCACCACCATTGAACCGAGGTCCCTGCGCGGACACATCCTGATTGAAGTACGCAACTGCGTTTCGCGCCAGGCGAAGCGAATCGTCCTCGACGTATTCCACGGAGCCGATCAAGCCCCATTCCTCCGCGTCCCAGGTTGCGAAGACAATGGTGCGCTTGGGCCGCATACCGTTCTTGAGCTGTTCAGCGATTGCGCGCGCGGCTTCCAACACGCTCACCGTCCCGCTCACGTTGTCGGCCGTACCGGGACCCCATCCGTCGCGATGACCGCCGACAATGACCATTTCGTCGGGCAGCTCACTTCCTCTGACGATTCCAAAAGTGTCGAAGATCGGTTTGAGCGGTCGGGTGGCGCGATCATCCCTAACGAGCACCCTCGCTTTCACGGGGCCAGGCCCAACGTGATAGCGGAACGAAAGCCCACCTTGCCACGATTGTGGAATCGCGGCGCCGCGAACGCCATGCAGGAGCTCCGCGGCGTTTCCGTAGCCCATTGGGACCACGGGGATGTGCGGGATCTCCATCTTGCTTGGATCGATGCGTGTCGCGCCGCGCGTGCTCGGAGAGGTTGGCGTTGAGGGATCGCCATCGGCGTTCAACACGCTTCCGCGCTGGACGCCGCCCGGCGGCCGCATCGGACCATCCGGATAAACGTCGCCCCGCGCGAAGCCATCGTCCTGGGGATCGCTGTAGATGATCAGCGCCAGAGCGCCGTGGCGTTCTGCCTCACGAGCCTTGATACCGCGAAACGATCTGCCGTAGCGGGCGATGGCGATCTTGCCACGGACGGAAACGCCAAGCGAATCCAGCTGTGCATAGTCCTCGATGAGCCCGTAGTTGACATACACCACTTCACCCGTGACATCGCCCTGTCCACTGTAGCCGTTCACCGTGGGGTACTGCGGCAGCGCCGACGTTGGATCGTTAGGTACCGCCGGTTCGGCCAGCTTGAGCGCCAACGGCTGGGGCGAAACACGCCAGACGCCGACCTCCGTTGGGTGAGGCATCCAGATGTCGTAGCTGCGTACTTCCGTCTCCAGACCCCACGCTTTCATCTGCGCAATGACGTAATCTCGGGTCCGTGCTTGAGCCGGCGTTCCAGAGACGTGAACCTCACGCGACAGTGCCTGCGAGTGCGTCGCGGCGTCGCTCGGACTAGGTCGCCGAATGACGTCGGCTTCAACGTTGCGCTCGCGAGCGGCGGACGCAGGCGAGTAACCGACCAGTGGCTGCTGCGCTCGCGCCGGTAGGGACAGCAACGCGGCGGCGGCTAGATGGATCAGCGAGCGTGAAACGAAGATTCTCATGTCGGGACAGGTCGTTTTTCGGAGGGATGAAGTGAGCGACTGCGGCCGTTCACTCACATTGTCGCTGCACTGATGTTCAGTCGCCAGTAGTCGAGCGCGAACGGCGGATTGTCCTTGGAAGCCTGCGCGACGAGCACCTGCAGGAATGCCTGCCGGTGCTGAGTATCGGCCAGGCGCGACAGGTATGGCCGCATGACTACCGTCTCGAGAAAGGCTGAAAAGCCTTCGGCATGTGGGAACGTCGTTGGCGCATGCTCGAGCCAGCAAGAAACGCTGGTGAAGCCGGCATGCTCCAGCCGGCGAGTCGTGTCCTTCGGTGAAGCGAAGTACCAGGGGTCTTCCCAGCTCTCGAAGGCTGATCGAAACGGAAGCTCACGCGCGAGTGCATCTGCCCGCGCATGAATGGCGGCGAGATTAGGCCCACCGCCGCACTGTGCTTCCATACGCCCTCCGTCGCGCAACGCACCGCGGAGCTCCCCAAAGAGGCGATCGTGATCGTGAATCCAGTGGAATGTCGCCGTACTGAAGATCACGTCGAATGCGCCACGAAAGGGTAGTGCGGATAGAGCGGCGCACACGACGCCTGAACGCGGTCGCGTCGCCAACGTTTGTGCAGCCGCCCTCGCCATATTCTCGGACAGATCGCAACCAACGACACTCCCCGTGGGCAACCGCGCGGCGAGCTCGCTCGTTAGGCGCCCCGAGCCACAGCCCGCGTCGAGCGAGATCTCATTGCCGCCGAGGATGAGGCGGTCGAGCACGCGAAGCCCCCACGCGAACTGTGGCTCGGAGACGAGGTGATAGGCGGCCGCGTTCCACTCCTTCGGGTCCCCGGCATTCGCTGCACCGATGTCAGTCATATTCGTCCAGGGCGCGTCGAATGGCCGCACGCAACAGTGTCTCGCGCGCGCTGTCGGTGGCGAGACTGGAGGCAAGCGCGTTGAATTGCCTTACCATCTCCCCTTCGATGAATCGGTCGCGGTCAGTGCGGACGCCGAGCTGCTCCAGCGAACGCTCCGCTAGTTGACGCAGGAGCCCTCGCGTCTCCTCATCCAGCGCATCGAGAGATGGTGGGTTGGGCGGCGGCGGGATGGCTTCGCCACGGCGAATCGGTTCGTCAAACAACGCCTGAACCGGCGCGAGGCTTACGACGAAAGATCCGGGTGTGTGCTCACGATGACTCATGACGACACGGCGTTGCTTGAGACGATGGAGTAGTCCCTCCACGGCGCTGCGCACGACCGAGACGCCGCCAATGCTGTTGTTACCACGTCCAGTGATGATGAGGACTTCTGGATCATTAGCCTTGTCGCCGGTGGATAGCTGGATTTGCTGCTGACGCAGCCAGGCTTCCGCGCGTGCCACGGCTTCCGCCGCGGTAGGCAACGAGTCCCTGAGATTGAGCGTTCTCCCACCGCCGAAGCGCGCCTCGTCGAAAGCCTGCCGCAAGCTGGACAGCGGCGATCCTCGGCGTGACCGGCCCATGAATCGATTGCGTCGGTCGCGGGGCTCAGCGAGCGTCGGGACGAGTGTCAGGCTGCCAGCGCGGCATCGACCCGGAGCACCTTGGCGAAACAAATCTCGTTGCATGCGAAGCGGCGCGCACAGCCAAGGCAGTCGCGGCGAATCTTCTCCGGATAGCGCGCGCGGTCTACACGCTGATAGCCGATCGCCTCGAAGAAGGCAGGCTGCAGCGTGAGCGCGAAGACGTGAAGGATGCCGCGCTTCAGAGCGAGGGTCTCGACTGCAGATACAATATCTCGCCCAAGACCGTTGCCCTGTGCCGTGGGAGCGACGGCAATCGCCGCAACTTCAGCAATCGATGGCGAATACTCCTTGAGCGCACCACACGCGAGGATGCGGCCGCGCGCGTCGACAGCGACGAGAAAGTCGTCGATGGTGAGAGCGACCTGCTCGGGAGTACGGCGCAGCATGAGATGATCGGCCGCGAAGAGGTTATTGAGCCGGGAGATCTCCGAAGCCTCGGCCTCGCGCGCCGGACGGATGAGCACCTGCTCATCATGGGCGATCGTCACAGCACCTGCTCCAGGATGTCGAGGCCGCGAGCCAGCTCCTCACGAGTGGCGACGAGTGGCGGGAGCAAGCGAACGGTGCACTCGCCAGCGGTGCAAGTAAGCAAGCCAAGCTCGCGTGCCGCTTCCACGACGTGAGACGCGGTCCCCATGATGTCGATGCCCCACATGTAGCCAACGCCGCGAATCGCCCGTACGCGGCCCGTCCGCCGTGCGATCTCTTCGAGCTGGCGGCCGAGCCACACGCCGTTCTCGCGGACGGAGGTGAGTAACGCGGGATCCGCGATCCGGCCGAGGACGTGGAGAGCGACCGACGAAACGAAAGGCCCGCCTCCGAAGGTGGTGCCGTGATCGCCCGGCTTGATCGTGCGTGCGATCTCGTCGGTAAGAAGGATCGCTCCCATGGGCAATCCCCCGGCGATCGGCTTCGCCAACGTGAGGAGATCTGGCTCGACACCGAACCGCTCGTAGGCGAACAGCGTTCCGGTACGTCCCAGCCCACACTGTATTTCGTCGAAGATTAGAGCGATGTGACGCTCACGAGTCAGCGATCGAAGCTCGCGAATGAAGCCGCCATCGAGCACGCGAACACCGCCTTCACCTTGGACAGGCTCGAGAATCAGAGCCGCCACGGTCTCGGCATCGAGTACGACTGCCAGGTCCTCGAGGTTGCGCTCGGAAATGGAGATCCCAGCGGCAAGCGGCCGAAAAGGCAATCGATAGCTCGGCCGGTCGGTTGCCGCGAGCGTTGCGAAGAGGCGACCGTGAAAGCTCCCGCGCAGTGCGACGATCTCGTGCTTCACCTCGCCAACCGTGCGAGCCCATCGCCGGGCAAACTTGAATGCTCCCTCGTTGGCCTCGGCACCGGAGTTACAGAAAAACACCTTGTCGGCAAAAGACTGATCCACGAGCGCCGCCGCGAGCCGTGTCGCCGGCGAAGTCTCATAGAGATTGGAAACGTGAACGAGACCATCAGCAGCCGCGTGCAACGCCGCGACCAGACCGGGGTCGCTGTATCCGAGCGCATTCACCGCAATGCCGCTCACGAAGTCGAGGTAGCGTTTCCCCTCTGCGTCGTACAAATAGACGCCCTCGCCGCGCACGATTTCGCCGGGAGCACGCTTGTACGTGTACAAGACGGCATCACTCGGACTAGGCACCGTCGCCGGTGCGACATCGGCCGGAGTGATCGCCGCCATCGCCCGCTCCGAGGCCGGCGTACCCGTCGGTAAGCCGCCGGAGGCCGGTGGAGGCGCGGACGGATTCGTGTCGACGATTAGCTCGGGTGCGTATGCCATGTGAGTCTCCAAGTTCTTTCTTCGGGTGCGACAGGTGATCGACAGCGTCAGTGTGTTAACAACGTGCCGCGTCCGGGATCATCAATTGCCGCGACGTCACCGACGCGAACGCGTTCGACGCCTCCACCGAACGCGGACAACGCGGCCTCGAGCTTGGCGCGCATACCGCCGCCCGCTGTACCCGATTCGATGAAGTCGCGGGCCATCGTCGTACTCAAACGGGGAACGACGGCGCCGTCGGACATGACGCCTGGAACGTCAGCAACGAGCAACAGCTCACCGGCAGCCACCGCGACCGCCATGGCTGCCGCGGCATCATCGCCATTGACGTTCAGCGCGACGGCCTCACCTAACGATTGCCCAGCCCCCGCACCAGCGCAGGCGTTGCGACTAACCGGCGAAATGACCGGCACGTAGCCGCCATCGATCAGGTACCAGAGCAGATCGACATTGGTGCGATGCGGCGTGCCGACGTAGCCAAGGTTTTCGGGATCGACCGGCGTCGCCGTGAATAGCGACGCATCCTCGCCAGAAAGACCAACTGCGTGCACGCCGCTACTTACAAGTGACGCCACGAGCCGCTTGTTGGCGCTTCCCGAGAGCGCCATGCGGACTATGTCGATGTCCTCCGCGCTCGTAACGCGTCGCCCTCCGACAAACTTCGGCTCAGCGCCGAATGCCTGCTGAAGCGTGGTGACTTCGTCCCCACCTCCGTGCACGATCAGCAGTGGCGTGGCGCCGCCATTCCACAGCTGCGCAATGCGGCCCGGAAGCGACGGATCGCTCTGTGGCCGCCCGCCAAGCTTGACGACGCGCGTCGCGTGCGTCATGCAGGCAACCCTGCCGTTTCCAAGAAGCCCAGCATGACGTTCGCGTTCTGCACTGCTTGACCCGCGGCGCCTTTGACGAGATTGTCGATCGCCGAGAGGACGAGAAGCGTGGGTCGTCGAACACCGGCGACCGGCATCGCGCAGATCCGAACAACGTTGCGGTACACGACCTCGCGCAACGACGGTGGCTCTGCTGTCACTTCGATGAATGGCTCGCCGTCATACGCGTCACGCCATGGCGCGAGCACATCGCCGCCGATAGCATCGCGGAGTGGCACCGTCAAAGTCGCGAGGATGCCGCGAGGAACCGGCAGCAAATGCGGCGTGAACACGATATCGGCGGCGCAGCCTAGCGCGCACGCTACGGCACGCATCTCGTTGAGATGACGATGCACGTTGCTGCTGCCCTTTGCGAACCCGTAGGCCCGGTAGTCGTCCGCCACCTCGGCGAAAAGCAGCTCGCGCTTTGGCGAGTTGCCCGCCCCAGTGACGCCGCTCGCCGCGTCGATCACGATTGGCCGCTCGGCGTCGATGAGATCGCGCTCTATCAGTGGCGCGAGAGCCGTGAGGATACTCGTCGGATAGCATCCTGGATTGCTGACGAGTGGAGCGTTGCGCACCTGCTCGCGCATGAGCTCCGTGAGACCATACGGGATCCCGTCGCAACCATTTCCCGGCCTGAGATCCGCAGAGAGATCAATCGCCTGGGCGCCCGTCTCGCGCGCCCGCGCGACCCAATCCTTGGAGGCGCCATGCGGAAGCGCGCTAAAGATCAACGCAGCCTCGTTTAATGGCGCACTCTCGGTGGAGATGAACTCCACTGCGTGGCGCCCGACGCGCGCCGTGGCGCCGCGCTGGTCGTTCGCGGTGGCGAAGGCGAGCTCGAGCTCGGGGTGGTCGAGGATGAGTGCGCAGAGCTCGCGGCCGGCATAGCCGCTCGCGCCGAGCACTCCGACAGGTGTTCTATTCACCCGGAATGCATAATAATGCGGCAGACCTGAGTCAATGGCTGTTACGCGAGGCGCCTGTCGGGCCCGCCCCCGAAGTGCTATCCTAACGCCCGTGGACTCCGCTTCCGGCAGGAAAAAACCAGAACGCCATCAGGCCATTCTCCGGCTCATCGGGAGCCACGCGATCGGCAGCCAAGAGGAGTTACGCCGGCTGCTCGAAGAGAGAGGATGGAACGTCACGCAGGCGACCCTTTCGCGAGACCTGCGGGAGCTTGGCCTCGTGCGTGCGCAGACGGATGGCGGCGCTCGCTACGTACGCCCAGAGACCCTTGGCGGCGAGGGTGATAAACCCTCACTGGAGGCGCTTTTACCTCAGCTCTTCGACGATGTCGATGGCGTGAGCGAGCTGCTCGTCTTGCACACGCTTCCGAGCGGCGCGCAGCCCATCGCGGAGGCGATCGATGCTCAAGGCTGGCCGGAGATCATCGGCACAATTGCGGGCGAAAACACCATCCTTATTGTGTGTCGATCTGCCGACGCTCGACTCGAGCTCAGTCGAAGACTACGAAACATGGCGGGTTCCCGGGCTGCCGCGCGGGGCTGACGCTAGTGCGCTTTTGACGGCAACGAAGGATAAAAAATCGTATTGACTACACCTCTGCATGGCGCTTAATTATGCAAGTCGATTGCATACCATAGCGCACACGGAGCAAAACATGCCGCGTACGATCGTGCTCGCCTATTCCGGCGGCCTTGATACTTCAATCATCGTCCCCTGGCTGCGTGAGCATTACGATGCTCGGGTCATCTGCGTCGCCGCCAACATCGGACAGGGCGATCGCGAGCTGGCTGGCGTGCGCGCAAAGGCGCTCGCGTCGGGAGCTGAAGAGTGCTTCGTCGAGGATCTGCGCGAGGAGTTCGTTCGCGATTTCATCTTCCCAACGCTACGCGCGGGCGCCGTCTACAATCGGAAATACTTGCTCGGCACCTCGATGGCGCGTCCGCTCATCGCGCGTCGACAGGTTGAGGTCGCGCGTCGTGTTGGCGCTGATGCCCTCGCGCACGGCTGCACGGGGAAGGGCAATGATCAGGTCCGGTTCGAGCTCACTTATGCCGCATTTGCGCCAGACCTACCCGTCATCGCGCCATGGCGCGAGTGGAACATCCGCAGTCGCGAAGACGCGATCGCGTATGCCGCCGAGCGTGGAATCCCGGTAGCAGCAACAAAAGAAAAGATCTATTCGCGCGACGCGAATCTCTGGCATCTATCGCACGAGGGCGGGATCCTCGAGAATCCGAACGCCGCCCCACCAGATGATCTCTTTCAGCTCACGGCGACGCCCTTCGACGCTCCGGACTTATCAGAGACAGTGGTTATCGGCTTCGAGCAGGGCACGCCAGTATCAGTGAATGGCGAGCAGCTTGGACCCGTCGAAATCATTGAAACACTCAATGAAATCGGCGGCCGGCACGGCGTCGGCGTCGTCGATCTGGTTGAAGATCGGATGGTTGGCATGAAGTCGCGTGGAGTATACGAGACGCCGGGCGGATCGCTTCTCTATAGCGCCCACTCAGAGCTCGAGCAGCTCGTTCTCGACCGACGCACGCTCGCCTCGAAGGATTTGATTGCCCCGCGGTATGCAGACCTTGTCTATGAGGGACGCTGGTGGACCACAGAGCGTGAAGCCTACGACGCATTCGTGGGCGTCACCCAAGAGCGCGTCTCGGGCACGGTCGCGCTGCGCCTGTACAAGGGGTCGGCCGCGGTGCTTGGGCGTGAGAGCGTTCACGCTCTGTACGATGAGCGTTTCGTCACCTTTGGCGAGGACGACGTCTATCAGCAGAGCGACGCCGCGGGCTTCATCCGTCTCTTTGCACTGCCGGCGCGTGTTCGTGCGCTGAAGGACCAGGAAATCGCTCGTGCCGCGCACACCGATTCCCATGCGGTCGCCGGCAACGGGAACACCGCGGACTTGATCGAGGCCGCCGAAAAGGACGAGGCGCCGTCGTCGCCGGAGCTCGCCGTCGCATGACCACGGCTGCGTTCGTCGATGCGGCCGCGAAGTCGCATAAACTCTGGGGCGGACGTTTCAAAGGCCAAGGGACTGCTCCGCAGTTCGATGCGCTCAACAACTCGATCGCCGTCGACATCCGGCTGTGGCCCTTCGACATCGAATTGTCGAAGGCGTGGGCCATGGCCTTGTATGGCGCTGGGGTCTTGACGATCGCCGAGTGCAATGAGCTGGAACGCGGTCTCGACTCGGTCGGTCGGCGTCTCGAGAATGGCGTGCAACCGATTGCTTCCGACGAGGACGTGCACACGTTCATCGACCGCTTACTGCACGAGGAAGTGGGTGACGTTGCTTCGAAGCTGCACACGGGGCGAAGTCGGAACGATCAGGTTGCGACGGCAACGCGCATGTGGGCTATGGGCGCAACGGGCGAGCTCGATGTGGCCGTGCGGCAGTTGCAGCAAGTGATGATCGATCAAGCGCATGGTCTCGAGACGTCGCTGATGCCGTCGTACACGCATCTCCAACGCGCCATTCCCGTGTCGGCGGCGCACTGGCTTCTCGCGCATTTCTGGCCACTCGAGCGCGATCGCGCACGCTTACGAACTGCCGCAAAGGCCGCGGCCGTTTTGCCACTCGGATCGGGGGCTGCCGCTGGCTGCGCGTATCCCATTTCGCGGACCTTGCTGCAAGGCACGTTGGGCTTCGATGCCGTTACACCGAACTCTATCGATGCGGTCAGCGATCGGGATTTTGTCGCCGAGGTGCTCTTCAGCGCGGCGCTGATCGGAACGCATCTGTCTCGTCTCGCAGAGGACCTCATCCTCTATGGCTCGAGTGAATTCGGCTTTGTGCAGTTTGGCGACCGGTTCACGTCTGGATCGAGCATGATGCCGCAGAAGCGGAACCCCGACGCATTGGAGCTCGCGCGCGGCTCGGCGGCCCGCATGCTGGGAGACCTAACGACGCTCCTGGCAACGCTGAAGGGTTTGCCCTCCAGCTACAACAAAGATCTGCAGGACGATAAGCGCATCGTTTTCGATGCGGTGGACACGCTGTTGCTCGTGCTGCCAGCCGTTGCTGGAGCGCTGGCCGAATGCACTTTCCGGGGCGATTGCATGCGAGCGGCGCTTTCGTCAACGATGATGGCGACGGACCTCGCGGACTACCTCGTGCGCAAGGGAGCGACTTTCCGTGAGGCGCATGGCGCCGTGGGTAAGCTCGTGCGGACGTGTGAAGAGCGGAGCGTGGAGCTGCATACACTGCCCTTTGCCGAGTTCGTGGCGGTGCACTCCGCGTTCGACACCGACGTTTTCGATGCGCTCTCCGCGTATCGATCCATCGAGCATCGCGAGGTGGAAGGGGGAACTGGCCCCGCAGCAGTCCGTGCCCAGCTCGAGGCTGCCCAGCGGGCTCTCGAGCTGCCATTGCGTTGAGCAGGACGACGCCCCTCCATTGGTTCGTTAGGCAGCGACGCTGGTAAGACAGCTCGTCAAAACAGTATTCCGACTGTGACGGGCAGAATGCGAATTCTGCTGTCGCCGCTCACCTTGTGATATCGGGCTTCGATGAACGTCGTGGCATCCGTGAAGTTGAATCGGATACCGCCGCCGAAATTCGCTCCCGGGTCGGTGCTCGAATGACCTCCTGGAAAGGGAGTTCGGTGGCTGTTGTATATGCCGCCACCGCCAATCAGATATGGCGAGAAGCGGCCGGTCGGGGCCTTCAATAGGACGTTGGCGTTGGCAAGCCAAATGTCTTCTCGCGTCGAGCTGTTCGAGTAGCCAATCTCGTGAAACGCCCCGTCGACGCGAAAGCCAACAACGGATGCGGGTACACGGACGTCGATCAAGAGACCGATGTGATAGCCGACCGTCTTGCCATTTCCGTATCCACTCGTCGGTGCCGTTACACCGGCGGCGATGCCAAGCCTCGCCGCTGATTGCGCCACGGCATCCATGCCCGGGACACCAATCACGAAAAGCGCGATCATGATCGATCGAATGAGCCGCGGAGTGATCACTGTATTCTCCATTTCATCGGCCATCGTGTGAGGACGCAAAGAGAGCCGGGCGACACACCGCGTCGCCCGGCTCTCGAATTGTCGCGTAACGCCGGCGTCAGTGCGAGGCCTTCGTCACGTTCTCCGCGGCCGGGCCTTTCTGACCCTGCACGAGATCGAACTCGACGGCCTCTCCTTCAGCGAGACTCTTGAAGCCGTTGCCCTGAATCGCGCTGTAGTGCACGAAGCAGTCCTTATCTCCGCTGTCCGGAGTGATGAAACCGAAACCTTTCGCGTCGTTGAACCACTTCACTTTGCCGGTCGTACGCATACCTGCTCCTCGATGTGCGGTCGCCGAACGAAGGTTGTCTCCGCGTGGCGATCTACCCTATTCACGATCACACCATGCGATCGTGGCGTCGAAAAGTCTGAAGCCGGACCCGAGAACCGGCGGGCCCGGCTTCAGACGCGGCGAAGCTAAGAGGACGCGGAAAATCGGTCAATAGCCATTTGTGCGCGACATCACTGGCCAAGCATCTGGATGCCGGTCACGAAGTATTGCGTCTCGCCAAAACAGCTCGTCGGAACGCCCGCATGCTGATCGTAGGTGAGCGAAACGCGCTGCCCCATCGAATGAGTGATCAGGTGAGCGATGCTGTCATTGCGAACGCTGAAATCCCACTTCTCTTGCATGGCACCCGGCACATTCACCATGGCCAGCTCGCCTTCATACGTTTTGCACAGCCAGCCTTTCCGTGAGAACTTCTGAACGTATCCGGCGCGATTGCCGCTCGAATAGGAATAGTTGAGCGCGATCGCCGTCCAGAGCGCAAGGAGCGCGATTGGCGAAATGATGATCGCGGCGACGACCCACGGCCACCGCCGGTGACGTCGGTGTGGCCGCGCCGGCGCTTCGACACTCGAAGGTGGCAACGGCTCGTCAGGGACCGTATCGGTATCGTGTGCCATTGGCGCTTCAATCCTCGGTAGGGGGCCGCGTTTGCGATCGAGCGAAGATCACCACGTGGGTCTCAAGTGTCCAACGAATCTCGCCCGGAATATGTGCCATCGGAGCCACTTTGGCCGCTCCTGCGCTCATCGGAGCCGCATGTATCTTTAGTGCGGTGGCTAGCACTTCGTCGTCGTTCGAAGGCCTGAATGGCCGTCCGTAGCCCTTCCTCAGTGACTTTTCATTCTCGCAGGCAGACCCCCACCACGTGGGTGGGCGACGTTCCGGTCGGGAGCGCCAATCCGATCGTCGTCCAGTCGATGACGAACACGGATACCGCGGACGCGGAGGCCACGGCAGCGCAAGTCGTAGCCCTCGCCCGCGCCGGCTCGCAACTCGTTCGCGTTACGGTCAACAACGACGAAGCGGCTGCTGCGGTACCGGAGATCGTTCGGCGTGCGAGTGACGCCGGGTGCGATGTGCCCATTATCGGGGATTTCCACTACAACGGCCATCTGCTGTTGGCGAAGTATCCCGAATGCGCCGCGTCGTTGGCAAAGTACCGAATCAACCCGGGCAACGTTGGCAGTAAGCGGCGCGATGAAAACTTTCGAACAATCGTCCAAATCGCGGTCGATCGTGGAAAGCCAGTACGCATCGGTGTGAATTGGGGATCGCTCGATCAAGATTTGCTGACGCAGATGATGGACGCCAATGCTCACACGCCTGAGCCCCGGGATGCGCATGACGTGTACATCGATGCCATGATTGCGAGCGCGCTGCGCTCCGCGGAGCTCGCGGAGGAAGTAGGGCTTCCTCACGACCGGATCATTATTTCCGCGAAGGTCTCGGGTGTCGCCGATCTCGTCGAGGTGTACCGCCGGCTCGCGGCGCGCTGCGAGTATCCATTGCATCTCGGCCTCACAGAGGCCGGGCTGGGAATGAAGGGTATCGTCGCGAGCACGGCCGGCCTGTCAATTCTGCTCGCCGAAGGAATTGGCGACACGATTCGCGTCTCGCTTACACCGCGCCCAAATGGCGACCGCACGGAGGAAGTCGCGGTTGCCCAGCAAATCCTTCAGTCGTTAGGCATTCGCAGCTTTGCGCCGCAGGTTACGGCCTGCCCCGGATGTGGGCGAACGACGTCGACGTTCTTCCAGCACATGGCGGAAGACATTCAATCCTATCTCCGCGAGCAGATGCCGGTGTGGCGCGAGCATCATCCCGGCGTGGAGGAATTGCGAGTGGCCGTGATGGGATGCGTCGTCAATGGGCCCGGCGAATCGAAGCACGCCAACCTCGGAATCTCCCTTCCTGGGACATTCGAGGAGCCGAAGGCACCCGTCTATGTCGATGGCAAGCTACTGACGACACTTCGCGGCGACGCCATCGTCGCGGAGTTCCTCACAATTTTGGAAGAGTACGTCCGAAGCCACTACCCCGCGCGCCAAGCCGAGCTGCAAACGCGCTGAGGCCTCGCGGGCCTAACCGCGCGCAGAGGGTGATGCTGCCCCTTCATCCGCGAGGTCGCTTTCGGCCGCCGCCTCCAGCGTCAGCACGATGCGGCGAAGTTCATCCATGATTGGGGCAGTAAAGCCAAGCTCGCGCAGGCGTTCATACACGCGACGGTACCACCGCACCGTGCCCTCTCGCCCAACGTTGAAGCGGCCCCAAACGGTGCTCGGATCGATCGTTCGCTGCAGATCGGCAACGATGCTGCCCGCGTTATGCAGCTTATCGGCTGCGCACACCCATCGCGCCGCGTCGCTCGCCGAGGCCAAGCGCGCGAGATAATCGTCCTTGCGTTCCTCACTCGACAAGTCGGTGCCGTCATCGCTGACATTGCGCTGCGTTACCGCGAGCACGGTATCCAGTATGCCGGCGCCGAACTTGTCGCCGATGCGCTGCACCAGCATGTCGCGCGTGTAGTTCTCGCGGACGCAGTCTTCGATGACGTCGTGAAGGATGCCCGCGATTACAGTATCCTCATCGCGCCCGTAGCGCGTGAGAATGATCGCGACATTTGCCGGATGCGTCAGATACGGCAGTCGTGTTCCTTTACGGACCTGCCGGTCGTGATGCTTGGCCGCGAACGCCAGCGCGTGGTTGATTCGATCGGAGTATCCGTTGACCGTCATCACGAGAATAACTTAGCGCTCGCGCTTCGCCCGCGCATTTTCAGCTCGAGCTGCGTTGCGTAGGCTCGGCTAGTGCGCCCTACCGGCCACGGCTACCCGCTAACGGTTCCATTTCCGCGGTGCGATGCGTGGGCAACTTCGTCGCCGCTTCGCTGGGCGCGATGAGTGCTGGCTCGACGTCGTCCCAAAGCACGATGCCGAGCGGGTTCCCGCCGGCGAGTCGAATGTTCGCGATCGCTTTCTTGAGATCGGCGTGACGGGTGAGGCCGAGACGAGCGCAATAAACCACGTCGTGCATCGGTAGCACCGATGGAAGCCCGCTGAACGTCATCTCCTCCGACGCGACCACAATGACCGTGTCGTAGTGTCGCGCCATTCGCGCTGCATCACGGCCGAGTAGATCGGCAATGCGGCTGGCGTCGCCCGCGGACTCTCCCGTGCCGCTCGGAACGACGTCGATGACACGATCCCGTCCGATGGTTGCATGCTGAGTTGCCTCGGGCCATCCCACCCGCCGCGCCAGAATGTCTTGAAGGCCGGGCTCAGAGGGCAGACGCAACGCGGACGATACAGGGGACGAACGGCCGTCGGCATCGATCACGATGACGTTGCGCGCCTCCTCGGCCGCGAGCGCTCCGAGATTTGCCGCAATGATTGCCGCGATGAGCGAGCTTTCGCCCGAAATAGTCAACATAAGCAGAGTCGACGCCGGTGGAGCGATGAACAGCCACACGAGTTGGTGTGAGTCGTTCGCCGGATCGATATGTGGTGGAGCAGCCCGATCGGCCATGCGACGTCCACGGTCCGGCGACGGGGGCCGTGGCCGTATCACGGAGATGACGCGGACTCCACTTACTCGTTCGGCCTCTCTTGCATCGGCGATGCGTGGTCGCCGTAGCTCCTGGCTGAATGCGGCGCCAAATCCGAGTACCATGCCGAATACAATTGCGGAAGCGAGCATGGCGTAGGGCGGCGCGCTGAGAGGATTCGCTAAGGCGCGCGCCCGTTCGGCGCGACGGTCGAGGTCTTCCACACGCCGCCGAGCCGACTCGAGCTGCGCCGTAGCAGCGGCGAGTGAGGCGACTGCCGCCTCATGTGCCGCGATCCGCCGCATCGTGTCCGCCTGGGCGAGCTGACTCACGGAGGGCCTTGTCGGTGCCACGAGCTTCGCGATTTCCGCGCGAAGTGTGTCTCTTTTCGCTGCGCCAATGGATTGAATCGCACGGCCGATTTCGGTCGCCCGCGCCGTGAGGGCAACGAACACTGGATCGGCGCCCCCTGAGGTTCCCGATCCCTCGCGCTCCCGCTCGATATCCGTCAGTGAATCGAGCAGTGTTTTGACAGAGGCGTGACCGGCAATCTCCGGCGATTCACCCAGCGCGCGATACGACGCCGCGAGCGGCGCAGTTTCCGTTCGCGCCAAGAGTGCCTCCAGCTGACTCAATCGACTGTTCAATGAGTCGCGCGTGGCCACTATCCGCGGATCCTCCGTGTCTGCTCTCGCCTGCGTCAGGAGCGCCGCCTTCACGCGCGCGGTGGCCAAGGCCGAGTCCGTGGCGGCAACACGTGCCGTTCCTGCCTCAACTGCTTGGGCGAGAGCGACCGTGTCCGGCCGCTCACCAGGCTTGGGCGCAATCGCCTCTGCGGCGCGCTGAGCTCGTTGAGGAACTACCACTAACGCTACGAGCGCAGTGACGAACGTCCCGACGCTGACCGCTCCGATGAAGATCGGCCGGTGCATGGCATTCCGCGCCCGGGCCGCCAGGTAGGCGGCGCGAGGAAGTATCAAGCGGTATTCGGACGTCGGCGTCATGACGCTGCCTCTCGTAGCAGGAAGCGTACACGCTTCCGCCGCAAAACGACTTCAACGAAAAGCGGGAGCGCTCGGCTCCCGCTCTCAGTGTACCGAACTTTTGCTGGCGTCACTGCACCGTGATAGTTCCCTTCATACCCATTGCCAAATGCGGTGTACAGTGAAACGCGTACTGTCCCGGCGGCATCTTGCCGAACGAAATCGTGTACGTCTCGTTCGGATTCATCATCATGGGGCTGGAGAGCTCCGAGACTTGCTGCTGCATGTTCGCCGAAAGCTGAGTTTTCGCGTCGGCTGGAATCTGTGCCGGATCGAACGCCACGTTATGTGGACCACCCGACACCATGACGAACTTCACTCCGTCGCCTGACTTGATCGTTATGTCGGCCGGATCGAAGTGATAGTTCCCCTGCGCATCCTGCAGCATTCTTACTTCGACGGTCTGACCGGTAATCGGAGCCGCCGCGTCGCCATTCGCCGTTGGCGAGGCGGTCGCATTCGCTGGTGTCGGCGTAGGGGCCGTAGCCGCAGAATCCGTAGTGCTTTTCTTCGCGCCACCGCAGGCGACCGCGAGGATCACTGCGACGAACGCGGTAAGATTCCAATGTCGCATTTTGGTTGTCCTCCTTCGACTCTTTAGGATCGCCTGCAGCAGCATTCAACGCATCGCGTGCGGCGAGCTCTGGGATTGCGTGGGTTGTGAAACTATTCACAAGCCGCGGCTGTTGCAACGAGGACGCCTAGTCTCGGCGGGCTCACCTATCTTGTTCTCGAGATATGCAACGCCCGCTCGAACGACATAAGGTATGATCGCAATTCCTTCGTTGGACCTGAGCGGCGCGACCGCTGGGAGCGGATCGACTGACGGGCGTGCCCGAAGGATGACGGCGCCGGCGTCAGCTGCCCGGGAATTGGCGGACATCGGGTTTGCCCGTCTGAACGTCGCCGACGCTCATGAGGGTGATGTCTCCAATCTGGCATTGCTGGAAGACATCGTTCGAGACACGAGCGCGCGGGTTCAGGTAAGTGGCCTGAAGACCACTACGGACATCGATCAATTATTGCGCGCGGGTGCCGAGTGTATTGCCGTGGGCGAGCGAGCGATCGATGAGCCCGAATGGCTCGACGACGTCGCGGAGCTCTATCCGGACTTGATCGGACTCATGACCGACGTACGCGATCGGCGTGTCGTGAGGCGCGGCTGGGTTCGTACACTTCCCGTCGATATCCTCGACTTGGTGGATGAGCTCAACGCACTTCCTCTGCGAGAGCTGATCGTTACGGTGCCCACGCTCGATGGGGGAATACGCTTCAACGAGCTCGCGTTACTGGAGGACGTCGCCGACCACTCACGTTGTCCAGTCCTCGTGGCCGGAGGAGTTGGATCGATACACGATCTTCGCGCTTTGGAGCACCGTGGAATCGCCGGTGTTATGATGGGCGCCGAGAGGCTGCTTGGGAGTCCCGCGGATGCTCAGGATATCGCGCGCGAGTTCGGCGCCTAACGACTCACCCGTTCACAGCAATGATGACGGATAAGAAGGGCGAACGTTCGCTGTTGCTCGAGGCGGCGCAGGAGTTGGCGCGGCGCACAGGCGGTGTGGCACTCCGGCATTTCCGATCGGGCGTGCAGGTCGATTCGAAGCCGGATGGCTCGCCGGTGACCATCGCGGACCGCGGCGCGGAAGAAGCCGCGCGCGAGTGGATCACGCGCCGATTTCCCGAGGACGGCATCCTTGGGGAAGAATATGGCGCGCATCTCCCAGCGGCGAAGCGGCGATGGCTGATCGATCCGGTCGATGGCACGAAGACCTTCGTGCGGGGCGTGCCTCTGTGGGGCACGTTGATCGCCGTCTGTGAAGGCGAAACGGTTCTCGCGGGAGCCGCGTTTTTCCCGGCGGTGGACGAAATCCTCGGTGCTGCGCCCGGCCTCGGATGTTGGTGGAATGGCGCTCGTGCCCACGTCTCCACCGTAGCCGCAATGGAAGCCGCAACAGTTCTCACCACCGACGACCGTTTTCCTCGGACAGCACAGCATCGCGAAGGATGGAGCCGACTCGCTGAGGCTGCGAATATCAGTCGCACTTGGGGCGACTGCTACGGGTATCTGCTCGTCGCTACGGGGCGTGCCGAAGTAATGGTCGATGGAATTGTTTCGCCGTGGGATGCCGCCGCTTTTTTGCCGATTATCGAAGAAGCCGGTGGGGTGTTCACCGACTGGGGTGGTCAAGTGACGGCGTTCGGCGGCAGCATGGTGGCTACGAATAGCGGTATCGCCGCGCGAGCTCGTGAGCTCCTCGGCACGGCAAATTCCGCCAAGCCTTAGGCGCTCGCGGCCTCAGAACCGATCGAGATACGCTCTTGGTAATTTGTCCGGATCTCCGATGTAGACGAATCGGAAGTTGCGCATGTATTCGCGCGCAACGCGACGGACGTCGTCTGGACGAACGCGACGAAGATCGTCGACGAAGCGGTTCGCGGCGCGATAGTCGCCCTCGTAAAGCGCTGCCCGGGCCAGGAAGTTTGCTTGGTCCGCGTTCGTCTCGTTCTTGAGGAAATAGTCAGTGATGAATTGAAGCACGAGACGCCGGAGTCCCGCGGGATCGACGAGCTCATTCTGCAGCTCGTCGATCTCGTCACGCATGAGATGGAGCGTCTGGTCCGGTGCGACGGTGGTGACGTACACACCGCCAGTGGCAACGGCGCGCTCGACGAATGGTGCGTCGACGGCGTAGCTGAGATTGCGCTTTGAGCGGATCTCGGTGAAGAACCGGCCGGAGAGCACCGCGGTCGCGATGCGGAGCGCGTTGTAGTCGGCGCTCGACGCCGGCGGCCCAACGTAGTAGCCGATTATATAATTCGTTGGCAGCTGCTGAGGCTCGACGACCAGAGCGCGATGATCGGCTTGAATCGCCGGCGGTGGCGTCCAATGATAGCTCCCGCCCGGCAGTCCGCCTAACGTCGATTTGACCAGCGCCTCGAGACGTGCCCGTTCGACGTTGCCGACGACGACGACCAGCATGCGGGACTTGACCATCTGCGTCGCGAGATAGTTTCGCAACGTCGCCAGCTTGATGCCCGCTAGCGAGCGCTCGGTACCTTCCGTCGATAACGCATAGGGGTGACCGGCAAACATCAAACTGTCGGCGACGATCCGCAATTCTGCGTCGGGGTGAAGACGCTGTTGGCTCGCCGATGCAAGCAGCTGCGCTCTCACCAGCTCGACATCGGCACTGTCGAGTGTTGGGCTCATCACTCGATCTGCGAAGATCGACCAGCTCGAATCAAAGGTCGCTCGCGTCGCATGCAGACCGAACACCGTCCAGTCATCTTCCGGCTCGATGCTTATCACACTGCCCGTCTTGTTCGTCGCAACACGGAGTGCGTCTTTCGGATAACGCTTCGTTCCGCGCTCCGACGCAGCCAACAGGAAGGTCTCGATCCCCTGCGTCGCTGGGGTCAGCTGCTGCACGCCTCCAAGCAAAAAGAGATTCGCCGCAATCACATCGGTGGCGGTGTTGCGGCGGAGAATGACGCGCAAGCCATCGACGTCGAACTGGGTCGTCGAAGTATCCGCGGCATTGGCTGCGGCGACATGTTCCGTTGCCGGCAGCAGGCGAGCCTGCCCGCCTAACGGTGGAGCAGCCAAAGCGATTACGGCGGCGGCAAGCAGCCGCGCCTGCGAGAGCTGCCGCGGCCTCATCTGGAGCTTGTGTCGATTCACGGCTGCCCTCTTGGTGTGGACAGTTCCGACACTGTCAGTGCGAGTTTCTGCCGCATTTCCGGCGAGAGCAGAACGCCGACGATGTGCGGCTTGCCGATGATGTACGTCTTCGCGTACTGCCGCAGGTCTTCAGGTTTCTGCTTCGCCATTATGTCAGTGTAGCCGTAGAAATAGTCGAGCCCTGTGACGGCCCACCAGAATCCAAGCTGGTGCGCAAACCCAGACGCCCGTTCGAGGTTGAACATCGCATCGACGATGCGGTGCTGCTTTGTGAACTCCAGTTCTTCGGCGGTGAAGTAATTGGGCTCGACGACTTTGGTGATCTCTTCATCGAGCGCCGCCAAAGCCTCACGCAGTCGCTCGGGCGTTGTCTCCCCGGCGATGGTGATCGGACCCACATGGTTTAGCGTGTAGTAATTGACACCGATGGACTGAAAGAGCCCGCTGTCGACGAGTCGCTTTTGAAAGCGCGAGCCTGGCTGGTTGAGGACGTCGGAGAAAACGTCGGCAGCGTAGGTCGCGGCCGCGTCCTTCACCGCGCTTGGGCCCTGCCACTTGAGCATCACCACCACTGAACCGACTGGCTGCTCGGTGATCACGCCCTGGCTGTGAGTGAGCGGCGGGACCGGCGGAATTGGATCGGACGTGAAAGGATCCGGTCCCCGCTTCCAATCGCCGAACACGGTTCGTGCGAGAGCAAACACGCGCTCCGCCGACACGTCGCCCGTCACGACGATGGCGGAATTGTTTGGGATGTAGTACCGCTGCTGAATGAAACGCATCTGCTGCGGAGTAGTGCGGAGAATTACCTCACGCTCGCCGAGAGGATTCTTGCGACTCCACGCCGTGGTCCAGAGCGCCTTGTCGATCGCCGTGGTGAAGTGATAGAACGGGTTCGACTCGTTTCGATCATACTCGCCAATCACAACCGATCGTTCGCGCTCGAGCTCGTCCTGACGGAAGAGTGGACCCTTCAGCGGTGCCGCGAGAAATCGCATCCCGCCTTCGATGCTGTCCGCTGGCACCGTGACGTAGTAGTTCACGATCTCTTCCCGAGTTTGTCCGTTGAAGACGGCTCCGAGCTCTGACGCACGCGATACGAACTGATCGGGCTCAGGATATTCCGTGTTCGCCTTGAAGAACATGTGCTCGTAGAGGTGCGACAGCCCTTCGAATTGCGGGCCTTGAGTGAAGGAACCGTTTCGCACGTCGACTTCGATCGTCACCAGCGGAACGCCGCGATTCTCGACTGCGATAACCTCGAGACCGTTTGGCAGCACTTGTCGCTGGATGCGCCGCTCGAGCTCCGCACGCTGCCCGAACAGTGGCGAGGCGATCGCCGCGACCATGAAGGGGAGCAACGAGAGTCTTGGTAGCGTCAGCCGGGCCTCCCTTGTTTCTTTTCTCGACATGTCTGCCTCACCCACGATCGTTCACAAAGCAGGCGACCGCGACGAATTACGCGGCCGTCTCGACGAACTTGCCCGCCGCATCGCGACGAACCTCGCGGACGACGGGGACGCCGGCGCGGCCGCCCGGCTCCGCCGCGACGAGGTTCTCGCCCCGTACACGACATTCCGCATTGGCGGCCCGGCCGATCTCTATTTCGAAGCTACCACCGCCGACGAGCTCGCGAATGCCGTCGTGATCGCTCGCGAGCTCAGCGTCCCATATTTCGTGCTCGGTCTCGGTGCGAACATTCTGATCGGCGACAAAGGCTTTCGCGGACTGGTCGTGAGGAACACCGCGCGGCACTTCGCGTTCCACGACCAAGGCAATAGCTGCAGGGTGTGGACCGAAAGTGGTGCGGTGGTGAAGGATCTCATTCTCGAATCGGTACGTCGAGGTTGGTCAGGCCTCGAGCACTACGTTGGAATTCCGAGCACGGTGGGCGGCGCCGTTTGGCAGAATCTTCACTTCCTTTCGCCGGCTCCTGAACGTGAACGGACCATGTTCATCGCCGAGATCTTCGAGTCGTGCGAGATTTTGAGCGAGGAGAATGAGCGTCGCACGGTCGGCCCCGATTACGTCCGCTTTGGCTACGACGACACGATCTTTCACCACCGAAGGGACATCGTTTTGGCGGCGACCTTTCGCTTACAAAAAGGCGATCCGGCCATTCTACACCGGATCATGCAGGAGAATCTCAGCTGGCGTGGCGGTAAGCATCCCTGGCTCGATTGGCATCCGAGCGCCGGCTCCGTGTTCAAGAAGATCGAAGGCGTAGGTGCAGGGAGGTTGATTGACCAGTGCGGCCTGAAGGGAGCGCGTGTTGGTGATGCGCAGATCTCCCATATCCATGCGAACATCTTGGTCAATCTGGGAGGTGCGACCGCCGCTCAAGTGCGCGAGCTCATCGCGCTCGCACAAGGCGAAGTGGCGAAGAAGCACGGCCTGCGCCTCGAGCCGGAGATCGGTTTCATAGGAGAGTTTTAGCGGGACTTTGGGCTAGTACTCTTCGCCGAACCGGAACGCCAATCTCCACGGCGCTGCTCGGTCGATCGGACGCGCGACTCCGACCCCGATGAGTCCACTGAAGAAGGTGAGACGGGCATCTACCGTCGCGCGAATCCCATTGGTTGGAGTCGACACTGGAATCGGGCACGCGCCGAGGGGCCTGCATCCCGCGGTTGCCGCCGGGTCGAGACCTCGAATGGCGTCGCGCGCCGACTGGCTCGACGCTTCCGCCCACCCGCCCTGGATTCCGGCGGCAAGCCCGGGACTCAGCCCTGGCACCATCAGCGCTCTCACGAGCCGCCACGGCCGGCGCAAGATCGGAAAAGTGTATCCGGCGAACGCTCCAGCAGTCGCGGCGCGATCTCCTGCGAACTGCTTGTAGCCATATCCCGGGAGTGCATTCTCGCCGCCCAACTCGAACATTTGTTGCGGAGGGAGTGGCCGCCCAGAAACGAGCCCTGCCTGCGCGCGGCTTGTTATTACAAAGTCATTGAAGTTTGTTCGCGTTGCGACTGTGAGCTCGGCGCGCTGCCAGCGCAACTGACCCGCGGCCGCCTCGAACGAAGCGACGATGCCGACGCCCGGTTCAAGGAAGATGCCGCTGACATCCGGGTGTAGCTCGAAGGTCATCGCCGCCCGAGCGTAGGAGCCATCGATGCTGCCGCGGTTTCCACGAAACGCGCCAACCCCCAACGGTGATCGACTGAGGCGAGAGACCTCCGAGCGATCCAACCCTACTCCGCCTTCGAAATCGACGAGCGCTGTGCGCGCCGATCCGATCACGCTCGTTAGGCCGAGAGCGGCGGTGCGTCGATCGACGTAATCCTGGTCGTCGATCCCGCCGAACAGCGCCCCGAATCCCTCACCGCCGCTCTCAAGCGGCGGGACGAAATCGTTGGTGGTCGCGAGGGAGCGCTCGATGCGAGCGGCCAACGAGGTGGCGCCCGCACGACGCGCAAGAGAGACACCCCCTCTCGGCGTGCGCTCAGTCCATGCCCAACCGCCGTACGCGTGCGCCGTCACCCCCGGAATGGCATCGCGAAACCGCTCGCTCAGCGCGATACCCGTGTAGGCGCCTTCAACGCGATTGAAGCGGAACACTTCGTCGAGCTTCGTGGGGGCGAGCTCGAGACGCGGCGCACCGGTAGCACGCCACGCGTCGGGCGCGAGATCATCGAAATCGGATGCGCTCACGTTGGACGTTGCTGTACCCAGCGCTTCGACCCAGTCGTGATATTTGCTCAAGCTGTCTTGTGGCGCAAACGATACTTGGTTGTGGGCTCGACGTATTTGCCCCTGCGGCGCCACGACTTCCGCCACGCTGTCCCTCAGCGAATCCTGGCCTTCAGCGCGCGCGATATCGATCGCCTCAAAACGAGATACCAACCGAAAGATCGAGCGATCGCTGCCTAACGGCGCAAACGTCGCTTGAAATTCGGAGCGTTGAAAGGCAGGCAGCCAATATTTTCCGTCGACTTCGGCGTTCACGAACTCCACGTACGCGACTGCCACGATGCCGGGCAGGCGAGAAAGAGAAAAACGGTGAACGGCCGCCCCGGAATTGATTACGAACTGGCCGCGCATCCGCACGATTTGGTGTCGGATCGCGTCGAAGTCGATCTCTCCGTCGAAGGCCGCTATCCGCGTCCGTCGAGTCGAGGAATCGAACACTGGCGTCACATGCACGCGCACGAGGGGCACGTCCCGGCCATGCGCGCGCAAAATGGCTACGGTGTCACCACCCGAGTATCGATAGAATCGGTCGCGGTCAGATGCGAGGGGATGCACTGCTTTGAGCGTGTCCTCGCGATGATCATCCTTCCCGTTCCGGGACTTCGACGAGTCGCCCTTGGTCTCGCGCCCGCGTCCGCCCGCTTGATTGAACTCCACGCCCAACGTAAGCCGATCTCCGTACAGGTACGGGATGGTCCAGCTCCGAGCAAAGGAAAGTGCCGAGTATGGAACGCCAACGGTCTGCGATCGATAGCCGATGACTCGCAAGTCGTACTCGTCACCACGCCTCCACGTCGCCGCCATGGCGAGTTGCTCGATCTGCGCAGCGTGCTCTCGCCCTAGTGTGTCGCGGACGAGCAGCGACAGCTCCGATTCGATTCGCGCATGGTATCCGCGCAGTGTGCTCGGAGGCTGATTCGCGAGAGCGGCGGCGGCGATGAACGATCGTAGGTCGGGCGTCCTGTATATGGAGTCGGAGCGTGGTGACGCCACCGCGAGCTGAAGCGCGAGCAGGAGCATGGCAGTCGTACGCTCCTTATGGAATCAGGTTTCGGTGGCGGCGAGCTCGCGATTCAACGCCTCGACCTCTTCAGTCGCTGCCGTCCAGCGCTCGAGCGTGGCATCGAGCTCGCCCTTGGCTCGCTCGAGCTGCAGTCCGAACGTCTTTGCCTCCTCGATACCAGCCTCTCGCGTGTACAGTCGAGGATCCTCCAGGGCTTTACTTATCGTGGCAATCTTCCCCTCGAGCGTTTCGATGAGCTCCTCCGTTTCTTCCACTGCGCGCTGCGCTCGCCGCAGCTCACGGGTAAGCTCTCGCGCCGAGCGACTGCTCCTTTTCGACTCCTCGCGGCGCGTCCGTTCGAGTCGTTGGCGTTCGTGAACGCGACGCAGCGCCGCGTCTTCACTTGCACGAACGGCTGCCGCGCGTTCGCGCTCCGCGGAGACTGCTTCCCATTCGCCAAAGCCCCCGTCGAATTCCGTAATGCGCCGCTCGTGCAGCACCCAGAGCTTTCCCGTTAGGCCCCGCAGCAACTCACGGTCGTGACTGACGAGGATGATGGTGCCCTCGTATCGCTCGATGGCATCCTCCAGCGCCTCGATGGACTCCACGTCCAAGTGGTTGGTCGGCTCATCGAGGATGAGCAGGTTTGAACGAGAGAGCATCAGCATTGCCAACGCGACGCGGGCCCGTTCGCCACCGGACAGTGTCTCGGGCCGACGCTGCACCTCGTCGCCAGAAAACCCGAACCTGCCAAGGTGACCCTGCACGAGACGTCGTTCCCACGCGGGGCGAAGGTCCGCGATAATCTCGTACAAGGTTTTGCCGAGCGGAACTTGAGATAAATCCTGCCGATAGTATCCGACGTCGATGCCACTACCGAGTCGCAGCTGTCCCGATTCCGTGGGATGTCGGCCGACAAGCGCTTTGAGCAGCGTCGACTTGCCCGCGCCATTCGGCCCAAGAAGGCCGAGAACCTCTCCGCGTCGCACCGATCCCGAGAACGAGTCCACGAGCGTGCGTCGTGCGCCAGTGCCGGCATCGACCACGCTCACCGTCGCTCGGTCTGCGATGGCCACCTGGTCGCCTCCACGCTGCGCGACATCGAAGCGGATAGCCATCAAGTCATCATCGGCCGTTGGCGGACTCAAACGGGGTAAGCGTGCCAGCCGCTTGCGGCGTCCCTTTGCCTGCTTGCTGTTCTGACCAGCGATATTGCGCGCGATGTAGTCCTGCTCGTGCGCCACGCTTCGTTGCTGCTTGTCGAACGCACGTTGCTGAGTGAGCCGGCGCTCTTCGCGTTGCGCCACGAACTGCGCGTAGCCGCCGACGTAGGGGGTCGCGGTATCACCTTCGAAGTGCAGGATGTGATCGGCAACGCTCTGCAAGAAGGCGCGATCGTGACTGATGAGGAGCACGGTCATCGCCGAATCGCGAAGGTATTGCTCTAACCAGCGCGTTGTTTCCAGATCGAGATGGTTTGTCGGCTCGTCGAGCAAGAGTACGTCGCCTCCTCGAACGAGCTCGCGCGCGAGACCGAGTCGCCCGCGCTCGCCACCGCTCAACTGTGACACGGGAGTCGTACGCGCGCTCTGCGGTTCGAAGCCCAGTCCACTCAGCACGGCGTCAATGCGCGCCGTTGCCTCGTATCCACCTTCACGCTCGAAGCGCTCGAGGTCATGTCCATAGCGCGCGAGGGCTTCGTCAGAAGCATTTTCCGCCAGCGCGTGCCCTTGCTCGAGCAACGATTGCTCGAGCGCCAGCAATTCACGGAGGCCGCCGGCGGCGGCCGCCCACACAGTTTCGGCCGCGCCGAAGTCTCGATGCTGATCGAGCAAGGATATCCGCAGTGCCGACTGCCTAACTACGGTACCGCGCGTGGGTTCCATCTCGCCGGTGAGCAAGCGGAAGAGCGTCGTCTTCCCGGTTCCATTGCGGCCGATGATGCCCCAGCGGTCGCCAGAAGCGATCGTGAACGTGATATCGCGGAAGAGCCGCGTCGCACCAAACTCGACGGCGACATTTGAGACTTGCAGCTGTGTCATCCGCTGGTTGCCGTCCTGGATAGTTGCAGTCGCGTTGGATGAAGGGTCTGCCTCACGACGCGCTCCATTGACGCCATTCTTCTTCCGCCAAGCCGATCGTTAGTCCCTTCGCGCCAGGGCCGATTTGCCGAACGAGCGGCATACGGAGCATGAGCGGCTCCTCCGCAAGCTTGTCGAGCCATCGCTCCTCGGAAAGACTGGCATACCGTAGCCCCAACGATTCGTAACTCCGCGAGGAGCGATCGATGAGCGCATCGATGCCATAGCGTTGCACAAATCGACGAAGCTCCTGTGGCGATGCCGCGCGTTCGGTGAAATCCACGAAATGCGTTTTGATTCGTCGCTCGGAGAAGAATCGCAGCGCTTTCCGAGTCTCCGCGCTTTTCTTTACTCCAAAGATCTGAACTTCCATCGATTAGCTTGCCTTCGTATTGCAGCAGACGATTGGACGGATTCCGAGCGCCTACAGTGTCACGTACCTCTCGCGAACATACGTACCGGCCAGCATGGTGGGTACCCGGACCTCACGCACAGACTCTCTGGGGAAAGTTCGCGCGACGAGCAGCCCCAGTGCCAACTCGAGTCGAACGTTGGTCCACACCAGACGACGACTTTATCGAAGTGCTGAGGCTCGAGGCGCCCCCTGATCGACCAAGACTCTTTTTACTGCATGGACTCGAGGGCACAGTCCGCTCGCACTACGTTAGCGGCCTACTGCATATCGCACGGCGACAGGGCTGGGGTGCAGACATGCTCATCTTTCGTGGCTGCGGCGATGAGATGAATCGTGCCGCGCGCCTATATCACTCCGGAGAGACCACGGATCTGGCTTTTGCGGTAGACCGCGTGCTGCGCGAATTCCCGGCGGTACCCCTTCTCATGGTCGGCGTCTCGCTCGGCGGCAACGTTCTGCTGAAATGGTTGGGCGAGCGCGGCGACGCTGTTCCCGACCGCGTGCGCGCCGCCGCAACCGTCTCCGTACCATTCGATCTCGAACGCGGATCCCGTTACATCTCCAAAGGCTTCTCGAGAATCTATGAGCGGCACTTCTTGCGCACGCTTCGTCGAAAAGTCGAGGCGAAACTCGAGCAATTCCCTGGAATCGTTGACCGCACCGCACTGGCGCGCGCGCACACGTTGTACGATTTCGACGACGCGGTGACCGGCCCGCTGCACGGATTTCGAGATGCGCACGATTACTACATGCGATCGAGCGCGCTGCGCTATTTGGATGGCATCCGTCGACCGACTCTCCTCCTGAGCTCGAAGGACGATCCGTTTCTTCCGCGAGACGTCTTGGACGAAGTGGTAAGCGTCGCCGCGCGAAACACGTACCTGCATCCAGAGTTCACCGAGCGAGGCGGTCATGTCGGGTTCGTGAGCGGCCCAATCTGGAGACCATCGTATTACGCCGAAGAGCGGGTGCGAGAATTCCTCGCCAAACACGCCAACGCCACCGGTATGCGTAGCGCATCGCTTGCGCACACCCCATGAGGGGACCCAATGGCGGGACCTTGGTCTATCGGTCGTTCGAGTCGACCACCACATTCACCGTCGGGGCAGCGGTCACATCGATGAGGTCAGGTGGAACGTCATTCGCACATGAGGCAATCATTGAGACACGCCGTTGCTCCCGCGACGATCGAAGAGCCTAACGAGCCGACATGACTGCGTTATACATTGGTGCGTTTATCGCCGGGTTATTGGCCGGCGTCGCGATCATGCTGTATGGCATCGAGCGACGTCCGGCCCCGGGCACCGCACCAGCACCTAAGACGGCTCGCCATTGGCTTCCGCTGGTCGGAGCCTTCGCGGCCTGTTTCGGGATCGCTGGCTACGGGCTTTCGCGAGTGCTCTCGGCCCTGGGCGCGTTGATTGCCGCAGTAGCGATCGGCGCAGCGGCTACCCTGCTCACGTGGTGGCTCGTTGCCAAATCAGAGGCAATGCCTGTCGAGCATGACATCGACGACGAGCGCTACGTGTTGCAGGGACACGTCGCTGAAGTGGTCTCTGCGATATCACCAGGGAGCGAAGGCCTGATCAGCTTCGAGTACAGCAACGAGCGGCGGACGCTGCGTGCCCGGAGTTTGGACGACACCCCAGTGAGCGCGGGAACGGAAGTCGTGATCGAGCGGATCGAGGGTGACGTCGCTTATGTCGAGCCCTGGCTACAGGTGGAGCAGCGGCTTTAGCAGCAACGGGAGGAGCCGATGTCGGACGCTATGATATTTGCCGTCATCTTTGTCGGCTTCTTTATCCTCCGCTTCGTCGCCGCGACGGTCGTATTCTTTTTCATTCTGCCGGACGGCGACCGGTGTCCCAACTGCGATGCCGTAACGTTGCGCGTGAAGTCACGCGGTTGGAATCTCGCGATGCCGTGGTTTCGAACGAGCTGGTGCTACGAGTGCGGTTGGCATGGATTGTTGCGACGAGGGAAGCTCACGCCAGTGACCGCCATAGCGGAGCAGGCGAAGCACGGGACTAAGAAGAGTTGATCCGCTCTCTCCGCGACCATCAGGAGTTGCAGTAGAGGCGGAGCCACTCCGGCCAGTTTCCGCTCAGCTCAAAGAAGTCCTCGAAGTAGGTGAGGCCGCTCGTTTCGAGCTCATCGATGATGTCGGCGAGCGAATCTTCGCCTGACAAGGGTCCAATCGCGATCAGTTGCCCTTCGACTTGGAACTCATCCGGGGTAAGCCCTAGTCGCTCGTCGATTTTCGATCGTTCTAGACCCGTCCGTTCATATGCTTCTCTGCGGATGAGGAGCGTCGGCGCCCCGCTGGCAAGCGAAAGTGGCATGACTGATCCGGTCCAAGTGTTATACGCAGTATAGCTTTGACTGATGAGTTCCTCGACTGCACCCATCGAAGCCGACCTGGACGTGATCGTTGTCGGTGCCGGGCACGCCGGCACGGAGGCGGCTGTCGCGGCGGCACGTACCGGGGCGCGGGTTGCCCTCATCACGAGTGCACTCGAGACAATCGGTCAGATGTCGTGCAATCCGGCCATCGGCGGCGTCGCAAAAGGAACCGTAGTACGCGAGGTGGATGCACTCGGTGGCATCATGGGGCGGGCGACTGACCTCGCAATGCTTCAGTTCCGGATGCTCAATCGGAGTAAGGGCCCCGCGGTGTGGGCTCCGCGCGCTCAGTGCGATCGCGGTCTCTATCGGCGCGCGGCGCGACACCTCATCGAGCAGCATCCGCGCATAACGACGGTGCAGGGTACCGTTGCTCGCCTGTTGCTCGACACAGATGGTCGGTCGGTGGTGGGCGTCGTCACTCTGGAGGGGCGCGCCTTCACCGCGAGGAGTGTCGTCATCACGACGGGGACGTTTCTGCGTGGCCGCATTCACATCGGAACTGAAACACGCTTCTCTGGGGGCCGGGCAGGCGAGACAGCAACCACGCATCTGGCCGAACAGCTGGAAGCGGTTGGACTCACCGTGGCTCGCTTCAAGACCGGCACTCCGCCGCGCATCGATGGCCGATCCGTGGATGTTTCTCACCTCGAGCGTCAAGAAAGCGAGATCGAACAGTTCGATTACTCGTGGTCTCACTTCTGGCCCGGCCGGCGGCGTGTCGGTGAGGTCACGAGACATCCCGCTCAGCTGCCGTGTTGGATCACCTTTCTCGGGGAAGAGGGAAAGCAGGTCATCTCCCAGAACATTGCAAAGTCGGCCATGTATGGCGGGGCGATTGCTTCGCGCGGTCCACGTTACTGCCCGTCCGTCGAAGACAAGATCATAAAATTTCCGGCTGCGGAGCGGCATCAGATCTTTCTCGAGCCGGAAGGCCACGACACTTCCGAGCTTTATGTCAACGGCCTTTCCACATCGCTGCCGGTCGACGTGCAGCTCGCCGTGCTCCGCACCATCCCGGGGTTGGAACAGGTGCGCATGACGCGCGCCGGCTACGCCATCGAGTACGACTATTATCCGCCGACGCAGCTCGATTCAACGCTGCAGGTCAAAGCACTCCGTGGGCTCTTCTTCGCTGGACAAATCAACGGTACGACAGGCTATGAGGAGGCGGCGGGCCAGGGTACCGTCGCTGGTCTCAACGCCGGCGCCGCGGCGCTCGGGAAGCCGAGCGTCGTCCTCGGCCGGGAAACGTCGTACATCGGCGTGTTGGTCGATGATCTCGTCACGCGCGGCGTTGACGAGCCGTACCGACTCTTCACTTCGCGTTCCGAATTCCGCCTAACGGTGCGCCAAGACAACGCGCTTCGCCGGCTCTCGGCTATTGGGCTGGAGCTCGGGCTCTACGATGAACGCGAGACAAGGGTCGTCAGCGAGCGAGTCGAAGCCGAGGACGGCGCGCGGCGAATCGCCGCTGAGACGAGTATCAGTCCGTCGGCCGCCGCTCCGGTGCTGGATCGTGCGGGCAGCTCGCCGCTGGCCCATGCCGTGAAAATCGACGAAGTCGCAAAGCGTCAGAACGTATCCTTGACGGACTTGTTCGTCGCGTGCGGCGTGGGGGCGAATTTAGATCCGGAAGCGGTGCTCACCGCGGAGCTCGAGATCAAGTACGCCGGATATTTCCAGCGGGAGCGAGAACAGGCGGACAAGATGCGCCGCCTTGGCGAATTTCGGCTCGACGTTGCCTTGCCTTACGAGGAGATGCTGTCGCTCTCGTTCGAAGCGCGGCAAAAGCTCGTTGCGATTCGCCCGCGCACAATGGCGCAGGCGTCCGGCATTCCCGGAGTGAGTCCGACCGACTTGCAAAACCTTCTGATCGAGATCGAAAAGCGTCGCCGGGAGTCGGTGGCTCATTGATGGCTCGTTGTCGTCAGGCAAGATTGTTTCGGCGGATCTCTACGTCGGAGCCGGGGTATCGGAGCGCGAACACCATCGGGAGAGGGCTCGTGACAAGCATGCGCGTCTTACGGATATTTAGTATACTTGTAACATTGGCCGCAATGCCTGATGTTGCGGCTGGAGCACAAGCCGGCGCCGATACCACGCGCGCAGCCATCGTGACGTCGGCGGTTGGTGAGGCGCACGTCATTCCCGACCGCGCCGCAGTGTATGTCGGTGTTCAGACCCGCAGTACGACGGCGGCGGTCGCTGCGCGCGACAACGCACAGCGGCAGCGTGCCGTCATCGATGCGATCATCGCGGCGGGTGTTCCCCGAGAGCAAATCACCACGGAGAATTATTCGGTCTCACCCGACACTCGTTTCGACCAGAGCACGCAAAAAACCACGGTCGTGGGCTATGTCGTCAGCAACGTGGTGAGAGCCGAGGTGAGGAAAATCGATCAAGTGGCGACGGTGCTCGATGCCGCGCTCGCGAAGGGGGCGAACCAGATCAACTCCCTCGATTTCTTTTCCTCGAATAGTGATTCCTCCCGCCACGAGGCCTTGGTGCACGCCATTACTCGAGCGCGCGCAGACGCCGAGGTGATGGCTCGAGCCGCGGGAGGATCGCTAGGCCCGTTACTGGAGTTGAGCACCAGCGCTGGGGAGCCTCGCCCAGTCTACCGTATGGCCCTGTCGGTAAACGCGGAGGCAAGACCAACCCCTATCGAGCCAGGGCAGCAGCTGGTGAGCGTGAGTGTTTCCGCTCGCTGGCGGTTTGTCGCGGTGCGATAACGACGCCAGTATACTGACATATGGGACTCAGAATGGCGGCATTGCGGCGTCGGCTGTGACATAGCGCCGCTTGTGAGTAGTTCCACGTGGAACCACTTCGACTTAGGCCCCACAGCTTTGTTCCACGTGAAACATCTCCACGGATGAAGGGGCTTCGCCCTATATTGGCTCAACCTCAATTCGCTTGAGCTCCGTGGCGCGAATCATCGCTGTAGCCAATCAGAAGGGCGGCGTCGGAAAAACGACTACCGCAGTCAATCTTGCCGCGAGCCTCGCTGCGGCTGAGCAGCGCACTCTGCTTGTCGACGGCGATCCGCAGGGCAACGCGACGAGCGGGCTCGGTATCGCACGGGAGTCGATCTCATCAACCGTCTACGATGTGCTCATCGGAAGCGCGTCGGTCGCTACTGCGGTGCTTCGAGGAGTTCAATTCAAGCATTTAGACCTCTTGCCCGCGACACCCGAGCTCGCAGGGGCCGAGGTCGAACTGGTCGACCATCCGCGCCGAGATCGAGCTATGCGCCTGGCGCTTGCCGATGTCTCGGACGATTACGACTACATCTTGATCGACTGTCCGCCCTCGCTGAGTCTCATCACCGTCAACATGCTCGCTGCCGCGGATGCGTTGCTCATTCCCGTGCAGTGCGAGTATTACGCTCTCGAGGGTCTGTCGCAGCTCCTCAATACTGTCCATCTCGTGCAGCGGAGTGTCAACGAGTCGCTCGCGATCGATGGCGTGTTGCTCACGATGTATGACGCCCGCCTCAATCTGTCTCGGCAGGTGGCCACCGAGGCGCGCGAGTACTTCGGCGGCAAGGTGTTCGAAACGGTCATCCCGAGGAATGTGAGACTTGCGGAAGCGCCAAGCTTCGGCAAGCCAATCATCCTCTACGACGTGGCTTCGGTGGGCGCACAGGCATACATGGGGGTAGCCAGGGAGTTGCTTCAGCGAACGGCCGCTTGGCTTCAATCCTCGGCGCGTCCTTCCGTGACGGATACCCGTGCAGTTGACTCCCGGCCTGAGCAAACCGCATGAGCACGGAAAAGCCAAGACGTCTCGGCCGCGGGCTCGAGGCTCTAATCGGAACGAGCTCCACGACGTCTGGATCATCGTCCGAACTTCAGCGCATTCCGATCGCTCGGATTCGCGCGAATCCATTTCAGCCCCGTCGCGAATTCGATCCTGCGGCCCTCGCTGAACTCGAAGCCTCGATCCGGTCGAGCGGCCTCTTGCAACCAATCACTGTACGACGAAAGGGGGACGGCTTTGAGCTGATTGCCGGCGAGCGCCGATTGCGCGCCATGCGCAACCTGGACTGGAAGGACGTGCCGGCAGTCGTTCGTGATTTTGATGACCAGACGCTGCTCGTGTTGGCACTCGTCGAGAATCTCCAGCGCTCCGACTTGAATGCCATCGAGGAAGCCAGGGGATATCAGCGCCTGCTCGGCGAGTTCTCGCTAACCCATCAGGAGGTTGCGGAAGCCGTCGGAAAGGATCGCAGTACGATTACGAACCTGCTCCGTGTACTGACCCTTCCCGATAGCGTCCAGCGATTGGTTGAATCCGGGAAGCTCTCAACTGGACATGCGCGAGCTGTAGCCGGGCTCGACCCCGACGAAGCCATTAGCATTGCCGAAGAGATCGTCGCGGCTGGGCTCAGCGTACGGCAAACGGAGCAACGCGTTCGCAAGCAACGCGACAGCACAACCCCGAGAGTCGCGCGAAAGGCCGTCACGGACGTAAACAAAGCAACGCCCGAGCTAAGGAAGCTCGAGAGCGAGCTACGCCATCGACTCCAAACAGATGTTCATATCGATGTGAGCGGGACGGACAAAGGTACGTTGAAGATCGCCTTCTACTCTGCCGACGACCTCGATCGTCTTGTCGGACTGATCCTTCCAAGCCGGGTATACGAGCCCGGCGAATAAGAAGATGACCAGGTCACCATAGAGACAGCATAGTGACTGAATGGCGCGTTTCTTCGAAGCGGCGCCCACTCAAATCGAAGGAATTCCCACAAAACCGTAAGTGATTCATCACAAACAAGTTAAGTGGATCCGTTGGCGTCCGATCAGACACTTTTCCACGGGCTTCCACATCGCCGTCATAGGGGTCGTGGTTGGACTCGCTTACGGCTGCAGTGATTCCAAAGCGAACGGGCGAGCGCGCGACTCCATCAGTGCGGCGCCTGGGCTGAAAGTGGCTTTGCTCACACCAGGCGCAATCTCCGATCAATCGTGGAACGGCGGTGCCTATCAAGGGCTGCTTCGCATCCGCGACTCACTCGGCGCGCAGATCAGCCATATCCAAACAAAGACACCGGCGGAATTCGAAGAGAACTTTCGTCAATACGGCAACCAGCACTATGCCCTCGTCTTTGGTCATGGATTCGAATTCCAAGACGCCGCTCGCGCCGTGGCCCCCTCATATCCCGAGACCCAATACGTCATCACATCCGGCAATACGAGCGCTGCCAATGTCTCGGGAATGGTCTTTGGATTCGCCGAGCCGTCATATCTCGCGGGAATCGTTGCCGGGGCGCTAACTCGAACCAATCGCCTTGGCGTAATCGGTGGCACCGAGTTGCCGCCGGTTCGGGAAAGCTTTCGCGCCTTCGAAGAAGGTGTGCACAGTGTGAATCCTGGCGCCAAGGTCATCGCCGCATACATCGGCAACTGGGACGATGTCGGCGCCGGGAAAGAACAGGCGCTCGCACAACTGGCGAGCGGAGTCGACGTCATTTTTCAGAATGCCGACGCCGCAGGGCTCGGAATATTCCAGGCCGTTCGCGAGGCGAATCACGCCTATGTCTTTGGGACGAACTCCAATCAGAACGACATCGCGCCGGAAGTGACAGTCGGCAGCGTGGCGATCGACCTACCGCACGCCTTTCTCATCGTTGCCCGACAAGTGCAGCAGCACCAGTTCACACCGGGCGTCATTCGGCTTGGCATGCGTGAGCAGGTCGTCGACTTGATCCTCAATCCTCGGCTCACCGCGCGCATCCCCGAACGCACAAAGCATGTCGTCGATTCACTCCGCACATTGATCCGCGCGGGTCGCTTCACTGCTCCGGGAACCACAGCCGCCAGTCGTTAGGCTCGGACTCGTATGCCATCGTCTTATGCGATCGCGGAACGACTCGACACTCTGCTCCGAACCACAGAGATCCCGGACTATGCGGGCGCCGTCAATGGCCTCCAGTTCGCCAATCGCCGAGACGTTACTCGCGTCGCCACTGCGGTGGACTTCTCGGCCCGCGCTGTGCACGCAGCGGTTGCCGCGAGCGCCCACATGCTCCTGATTCATCATGGAATGTTCTGGGGCGGCATTCATCCGATCACCGGAATAGTCTACGATTGCTATGCCGCGCTCGTCGCGAACGACATCGCAGTCTACGCGTCTCACCTGCCGCTGGACATGCACCCGGAGCTCGGCAACAACGCCCTGCTCGCGCGGCGCCTCGAACTCGTTCCAACGTCTCACTTCGCGCGCTACAAGACGGTCGACGTGGGTCTGAGCGGTGTTGCGGATGTGAGCACGGCGGAGTTGGTGGAAAAAGCGAGTGACCTCGCCCGCGAAGCCGGCGGTCGCGTCACCGTAACTTCTTTTCCACGAGAACATCGCACCCGTCGGTGGGCGGTTTGCACCGGGGCAGGTGCCGACTCCGATACGATTCGTGAGGCGAGCCTCCGCGGCATCGATACGCTCATTGTCGGCGAAGGGCCGCACCACACGGCAGTGCAGGCGCGGGACCTCGGTATGGTCGTCATTTACGCCGGCCATTACGCCACCGAGACGCTCGGCGTTCGTGCCCTTGGCGATCTTGTCGCAACTGAATTCGGGATCGAGTCGACATTTCTAGATTTGCCGACAGGCCTGTGACTGGGCCAGTCCATGATGGGCTACCGGCGCGGGCGCAAGAGCTTCGTCTCGAGCAAGTCATGAAGCGTTTTGGCGCCGTTCTGGCACTCGACGGCGCCACGCTGACGGTGATGCCAGGAACGATTCACGCGCTCCTGGGTGAGAACGGCGCGGGGAAAACCACGCTCATGCGCATCGCGTTCGGCATGATAGAGCCGGATGCCGGGCAATTGCTTCTCGACAATCGCTCTACGCGATTCTCCACGCCGGCTGATGCCATTAGCGCGGGGATCGGCATGGTGCACCAGCATTTTACAAACGTTGGTGCCATGACGGTGGCCGAGAACGTCGCGTTAGGCGGCAGGGGCGCCTATTCACCAGCGCGAGCGGCCGAGATGGTTCAGGAGCTCATCTCCCAAACTCAGCTCCATGTGGACCCCAGCGCGGTCGTCGATACGTTGAGCGTGGCCGCGCAACAGAGGCTCGAAATTTTGAAGGCAGTAGGCAGGCGAGCGCGCATTCTCATTCTCGACGAGCCATCTGCGGTGCTGGCGCCCGCCGAAGCGCGCGAGTTGCTCGCGTGGCTGCGCGCATTCGTGAACGCCGGTGCAGCCGTGATTCTCATAACCCACAAGATCGAGGAAGCCCTCTCCGCAGCGGATGCGGTCACGGTGCTGCGACGTGGCAAGACGGTGCTTTCCAGTTCCGCTTCAGCGATCTCGGCGCAGGAGCTGACGAACGCGATGCTTGGCGACGCTCCGTCAACGTCACGGCAAGTCGGCATGCGTGCCAGCGGTGACATGGTGCTTCGGCTATCGGGCGTATCCGTCCGCGACTCGCGAGGCGTCACTGTACTCGGGGGTGTCGATCTGGAGGTGAAAGAGCATGAGATCGTAGGAGTCGCCGCGCTGGAGAATTCCGGGCATGATGCGCTACTCCGCGTTGCGGCGGGCCGCCTCAGAGCGACCGAGGGCATTGTTAACCGTCGCGGCGCTGCTGCTTTGATTCCCGAAGATAGGCAACGCGACGCGCTGATACTTGGGTTTTCACTCACCGAAAATGTTGCGCTTCGCGGAGCAGGTGGCCGGCGCGGGCGCGTGAATTGGTCGGCGCTTCGCAGCGAGACTGAACGACTCGTCGAGGCATACGACGTCCGAACAAACACGGTCGATGCCGCGGCTCGAGACCTCTCCGGCGGCAATCAACAAAAGCTTGTTCTCGCGCGGGAGCTGAGCGATAACCCAGCGCTCGTCGTAGCTGAAAATCCGACCAGGGGCCTGGACATTCGCGCCACGGCGGCGGTGCACGACCGGCTACGCGAAGCGGCGGCGCAGGGCTCCGCAGTGATGCTTTATTCGGGCGATTTAGACGAGGTCCTCGCGCTCGCGACACGAGTGATCGTCGTGTATCGGGGACGCGTGACCGAGGTACCTAACGCGAGAGAGGCTGTTGGACGGGCAATGCTAGGACTCTCGTAATCCTCTACGCAATCGTCGAATTGCGGCGATGCCGAGTGCTGGACCCGCTGCGAGCATCGCGAACGCCCAGCGCCATCCGATGGCTAGTGCCACGGGCGGAACGAGCTGAATCGAGACCATCGTCAAAAGAAAGCCAAGGGACGTCTGCACGGTGAGCGCCGTACCCACGGCATGCGCGGGCACGGCTTCCGTTACCAATACGCTAAACTGTGCCGAGTCCGCAATGACGAAAAATCCCCACAGCAACGCCATCGGTACGACAAGCCACCATGTCGTGCCAAAGGTGAAGCCGATGAGGAGAGCGCAAGCGCCACTCGCGGCCATCGCCATTGTGACCAGCCATTCGCGTCCCTTCCGATCGGCGACGATCCCTCCCCATACACAACCAACACCGCCAATCGCGATAGCGCAGAAAGAAATGAAGGCGGACAATTCCTCGCGTCGCGGACCGGCGGGAACCCCCGCTGCTGCCGCGCTCATCGTGAGAAACGTCGGAATCCACGTCCACGCGCTGTAAAGCTCGAACATGTGCCCGAGATAGCCGCCGGTGGCGAGCCGCCACCGGCGTTCTCGCACCACGACGCCAACCAATCCCCACGAAAATGGCCGCGGTGGAAATGGAAAAGGTCCGTCTTCGTAGAAAAGAAAGACCAGCGCGGCCGCAAAGGACGCCGCGATGCTGGCGGAGAGAACGACAGGCCGGATGCCGACACCCGGAATTGCGTGGATGAGATATGGTCCGGCCTTACCGACAGTGAGCGCCCCCACGATGGTGCCGACAGCCAGGCCACGGCGACCGCGAAACCATGTCGATATCATCTTCATCGCTGGTGGGTACACGCCCGCCAACGCGAAGCCGGTCAGCAGTCGACAGACCAGGACGCCGCGGTAGTTTCCTGAGAGCAGTAGCGCTGCGTTCGCGGCGGCACCAATAAGCGCAGAACAAGAGAAGAGCATCCGCGCCGGGAGGATGTCCGCGAGATTCAGGAATGCCGAAACGCCAGTTCCGAGGACGAACCCCAATTGCACTATCGCCGTGAGCCAGCCTAACGCGGACGGGCTAAGATGCCATGGCGCAGCAAGAGGCACCGAGACGGCGCTCGCCGCAAACCAGAGTGACATTCCAAGGAGCTCCGCACATGCGAGCAGCGCGAGCATGCGCCATCGCCGCGGGTGGCTGTCCTCAGTCTCTGCGGCATTCGAGGCTCGCGACACGGAAGCGGTCGGAAGGGAAAGCGTCATCGGCGCAATCCTAATGCGCTCGTGCCGAGTACGCGATCGCTCGAGAGAGAGAGGTGTGGCAACCAGTGTCCAGGCGCTCCATCCGTGAGGCTCGGACAGCTCTCGCGAATTCCCGAGCCGCTCGTGAGAGCAGGCTCCGTTCTCCTCATTGTCGCCGCCGGGATACCGCTGATTCTGCGCGTGATGCATTTCGATGCGGGACCCGCCATCGCGGCACTCTTGCAGGGCTCCATCGGTTCCGGCTACGCAATCGCCTCTGGAACGCTAGTGCGCGCAACGCCTGTGATACTCACCGGGCTCGCAGTAGCAATTGCCTTTCGCGCGGGAGTCTTCAACATCGGCGCGGAGGGTCAATTTCTCGCCGGCGCCGCGGTTGCAACGGCGGTCGTTGCCTTCCCCGCTTTCGCGCACTCTCGCGGCGCGCCGTGGGCGGCGCTCGTTGCCGGAGCAATAGGGGGTGGCTGTTGGGCGGGCATCGCCGCGATTCTTCGCGCTCGGTTTCGGGTACTCGAGGTCATAAGTACGATTTTACTGAACTTTATAGCGCTTTATGCAGTGGGCTACCTCGTCCACGGCCCACTGCAGGAGCCGTTGCGCATTTATCCGCAATCGAGCACCATCGATCCGATTGCCAGGCTCCCGCGACTACTGCCCGCGTCGCGTCTACATGCTGGATTCATCATCGCTGTCGCTGCAGCTGCCTGCGCCTGGTTCGTGCTTCGATTCACCGCTGCGGGCTTCCGGATGCGCGCGGTGGGCGCGAACCCAAATGCGGCCCGCGTGGCGGGGCAAATTGACGTAGCCCGTGTGGCGACGCAGGCGTTTGTCGCGAGCGGCGCGATCGCGGGACTTGCCGGAGCGATCGAGGTCACGGGCGTCACCTTCGCTCTCTACGAAAACATCTCACCGGGTTATGGATATACCGGGATTGCCGTTGCGCTGCTTGCGCGACTGAGCCCCGCGGGAGTGATCGCGAGTGGCTTGCTCTTCGGTGCGCTCGAAGCTGGCGCCGCGGCGATGCAGCGAGATGCGGGAGTGCCCTCGGTGATCGTCTGGATCGTGGAAGCGATCGTCATTTTGTGCTTGATCATCGCTTGGCCGCCGCCGGGACTGTCGAAGCGGAGCGCGCGGCGCGCACGATCGGCCGACGGCTTGGAGGCCCGAGCGTGATCGTTGCCAGCGGCATCCTGCTCAGCGCCTTTGCCGAAGGCACGATTCGCACGGCAACGCCTCTCATACTCGCTGCCGGCGGCGAGTTGCTTATCGAGCGAGCCGGCTTAATCAACATCGGCCTCGAGGGAGTTCTACTCGCTGGAGCATTTGGCGCCACCGTGGGAGCGACATATGCGGCGGGTGGCTGGATCGTCGCCCTCTCCGCGGCTGCTGTTGCCGGAGTTCTTCTCATGCTCGTGTTCGCAGGCGCCACGTTAGGCATGGGCGCTGACCAGATTATCACAGGCACCGCGCTCACGCTGCTCGCACTTGGCGTCACTGGAACACTCTATCGCAGTCTATACGGCGCCACTGGCTCCCTTTTGACGATCGGTACGAGCCGAAACGTCGTCATTCCCTTCTTGTCAGAATTGCCATTCTTTGGTCGCGCGCTTTTCGCGCAGCCGATGATCACCTATCTCACCTTTGGCTTAGTGCCGTTGGAGTGGTGGTTTTTCGCCCGCACACAACTGGGACTCGCTGTTCGCGCCATCGGTGAGAACCCAGCAGCCGCTGTCGCCAGCGGGGTGCCGGTGCGCCGTGTGCAGCTCGCTGTATGTGTCGTTGCTGGCGCGTTAGGCGGGATTGCCGGCGGGGTACTCGTCGCACAGGCGGGGACCTTTGTCGAGGGGATGTCGGCTGGACGCGGCTTCATCGCGATCGCGATCGTGGTGCTCGGACGGTGGCGACCAGTTGGCGTCGCGCTGGCATCGCTGTTGTTCGCCGCGACGACTTCCCTCCAGTATTTGACGCAGGCCATGGGCCTCGACATCCCCTACCAGATCGTTCTCGCCTTGCCGTACGCGCTTACGCTGGCAGCGCTCGCCGGAATTGGCGGCCGGGCGATCCCACCCGCGATGTTGGCTCGCGTGGAATGAGATCTACTTACAGTGTCCCCGCGGGCTATGCCATTTCTCGCGCCATCTAGCCGAGGGATCGCGTTGTATGAGCGCGTAGGACATGCCATCTCCATAGTCACGCCCGAGAACGAGCATCGGCTGCGCGTCAGTCGTCGCGCGCGCAAGCGCAAGAACATCGCGGCTCTCGACTGTTTCCTCGGCCCCCTGCGATCGATCGAAATACGCCAGGGTGAAGCGCTCCTCACGACGCGTGCTGTCGCGCTCCGCGATGATCAGCGTGCGCTCCTCGAACGGCCGCGCCTCTTGATTGATGTGCCTAACGAGATTCGTCACTACGCCTTCGGCACCGGGCCCGGCATGAAAGCGCCAGAGCGAAGTGACGGTAAAGGGAAGTCCGACGAAGCGATCGCCTGCGGGCGTGGGAAGGGTGGAGGCGAGCCGCGTGACGTCCGCGGCGAGTCGAGCCGAATCCACACGACTCATACTTTCGATCGAGTCCATGCGGATTGGTTGCACTGTCGCGCCAACGAAACCCACCGACCACGGTGCCAGTGGTGTACCTGTATGCGGACTTGCAATGGCCCAGGTAGGCCATCCTGTGCACTCGGAATCGTCATCGCCCTTCGTGGCGCGCACTTCCTGGAGGATGCCAACCTGCACCGAATCACCGCGACCCACGAGGACGGCAGGTGTCGACCGGATTGCGATCGCTTCCTTCGCGGTGACGGTGTCCGCACCCGCTCGCGAGGAATCACCGACGACAACGGTGGCCAAATTCGGAGACGCCCCAGCGACGAGGAGTACAGGTCCGAGTCGAGCATCCCAGGTCGTCGCTGCCTGCGGAGCGGACGATCCGAGTGTTGCAGGACGCAGTGGAACTGCTGAATCGATCGGCGGCACAGCACGCGGTTTCTCGCACCCAACGAGAACGAGCAACACCGCCCATGCAATGGTGGCACGTCTCTGAAGTGACCAAAGGCGTGCGCGTGATCGCGTAACGATCAGATCGTGCGACATGTCGATGCGGCGGAAGTGAGCCATCAGTCGTAATTTGGACCCGACGATGGTGTCGTCAATGAGACGTGGTCGTTGTGCGCTACGTCACGCGACGTATGCCGTCCTAGGGAGCCGTGAGCGAGGTTCTATCGTCACGAGTGGAGGAGCCACCCGAAAATGGCGCACCCGCAGCATATAGTGCCCGTCTTTGAATCGAGCGGAGAGATCCGACCAGTGGTGCGCGCGCCGGCCATCGAGCGGTGGAGCTGGGCGTTGTACGACTTCTCGAACACGATCTTCTCGATGAATGTCGCCACGCTGTACTTCTCGGTGTGGATCGTGAGCGACCTCGGGTCAACGGACCTTGTCTATGCAATGGCAAACGCGGCTGCGTCGATTCTCATGATCGTAGCCATTCCGCTTCTCGGCGCAATTTCTGACGCGCGCCGCCGGCGCAAGCCGTGGGTGGTGGCCTTCACGATCGCCTCCTGCGTTGCGTGCGCGGCCATCGGCGTGATCGGGCAGACTACGCTGCCGCTCGTGGGCGGCGGCATTGCGCACCCGAGTGTCGTCCCACCGGGATGGCATGTCAGCACAGGAGCGTTGCTGCCCGTGCTCGCGGCATTCGCCATCGCGAACTTTGCGTATCAGGCGGCGCAACCATTCTATAACGCCATGATGCCGGAGCTCGTGCCGGTCGAAGAGCAGGGGAGGCTATCCGGCTTTGGAGTAGCGGTTGGATACGTCGGATCGATTTTGGGCGTTGCGCTCGTGCTTCCGTTCTTCACGGGTGAGCTCCCAGTCGTCGGAAAGCTTGGCGACGGCATAACCAACGTCCTGCACAGCCTCGTGCCGTTCACGGCCAACGGCGGGAGGGTGTCGACCTTCGTTCCGACTGGTCTGCTGTTTCTCCTCTTCTCCTTGCCGCTGTTCTTCATCTGCCGAGATCACAACCCCGCGCCTGCCGGGACGCCCGTGAATTGGGGCAAGGCATTCAGGGATGTCGCCGAAACGATCACCGCGGCGAGGAAGCATCCTGGTGCGTTGCGATTCATCGTGACGTCCCTGGTCTACCAAGATGCCATCGGCACCATCGTGACCTTCATGACTCTGTACGCCGTACGCGCGGTGGGATTTCAAAAGGGTTCTGAAGTGAAGCTTTTCATGGTGTTGACGATTCCAGCGATTTTCGGCAGCTACGTCTACGGACGGCTCGTCGATCGGATCGGCGCCAAGCGATCGTTAGGCATCACGTTGTGGATTTGGGTCGCCCTCCTCGTCGCAATGATGTTGGTGACGAACCAATCCCAGTTTTGGCTCGTCGGCCTCGCGATAGGGCTCAACTTCGGAGGGGTCAACGCCATTGAACGTCCGTTGCTGTTGTCGCTCATCCCGGATGTCGAGGCAGGCCGGTATTTCAGCCTCATGATCCTGTCCGCGCGTGTCGCGGCGATCATTGGACCGCTGCTCTGGGGCCTAACGACCGCATTGCTGGAGGGACCCTTCGGCACCAACGTGGCGTATCGATCGGCCGTGTTCGTCGTAGCGCTGATGTTCGTGATCGCCATCATGATCTTGCGGGGCGTTCCTGACCGCCGGCCGGGTCAACTCGAGGGTACGTAATGCTGTACGCACTTTTGAGGGCGGTGGCAGGAATCGCGCTGCGCTGGTTCTACCGACGCATCGATGTCGAAGGCCTGGAACGACTGCCGCGAACGGGGCCGACGTTGCTCGTCGTGAATCATCCCAACGCACTGGTAGACGCGATGCTCGTCGGCTGGGCGATGCCGCGACGCGTTGTACTCACAGCAAAGGCGCCATTGTTTGAGCAATGGTTCCTCGCGCGATTGCTGCACTCGGTGGGTGTCGTCCCGCTGGTGCGTTCGAGCGACGTGCGCGGTGCCGAAGTGAGGCAGGCGCCAGACCCTCAGAGAAACGCACGGTCGTTTGAGGCGCTGCGTTCGGTGCTCCGTCGCGGCGGTGCCGTGATGATTTTCCCGGAGGGCACATCGCACGACCTCCCGTCCCTCGCACCCCTTCGTACAGGCGCCGCACGCATTGCTCTCGATGCGCGCGATGAGGCGAAAGTGCGCGGGCTGCACATTGTGCCTATCGGCCTCACCTTCGAGCGCAAGGAGGCGCCGCGAACGAGGGTGCTTGTTCAAGTCGGTGAAGCCATCGACGTCGATGCGTGGAGATATGACGGCGATTCGCCCGCGACGAAGCTCACAGACGAGATCGACGAAAAGCTGCGCGCGGTGACCTTGAACTATGCAACGGACAGCGACGCCGCCCGTGTGAGAGCGCTTGCTACACTGTTCGCTGCCTCCGCCGAAAGCGAGCTCTCGCCGGTTGGGCACGCGCGCTCACTGCGCGTCGATGTCGCCGTTGCCCGCCGTATCGAACGAGCGAGACTGGCCCTCTCGCGCACGGCCGACGTCAAGCTTCGGCAACGCGCTGATGCGCTCGTGGACGCGCTGGCCGAATACCTGGAGGCGCTCGCGCGCCACCGAGTCGCCCTCGAGGATCTCAGCTTGTCCTCCGAAGGGCGCTACGCGGCGCCATTTGTACTTCGAGAGGCGTGGATCATAGGGCTCGGGGGACCGGTGGCAGTTTGGGGCCTGATCAATCACTGGATTCCCTTCCACGCCGCCCGCATCATCGCTCGACGGTCTGTGGAAAGTGCGGCAGATCCAGCGATGCGGACGATCGTCGCTGGCGCGGCGCTTGTGCTTGCGTTTTACGTTGCGCAGGGCGTGGCGGTTGGGCTGTTGTTCGGTGGACTGGTGGCACTGCTCTACGTAGCGAGCCTGCCGCTCGCGGCCGAGGTCAACTTCGTATTGCGAGAGAGGCTGAGCGCGGCACTGCGGCGCGCGCGCACCTATTTCCTCTTCCGCGGGCGGCCCAAGCTACAAGAGCGCTTGCAGTCAGACCTTCAACGCCTCAGAGCGGACGCGCTCGAGCTCGAGTTCGATTTGGGCCAGAGAGAGCCCGTGCCCTCGACGCACTGAGCCTCAGGTGCGGTGGCCAGGCGGAGGCAGCACCGGACCGCCGAGATCCCAGTGCCACGCGTCGCGTCGAATCCCAGTGCGTGGATCCTTCAACGGCTTGTACTGAAGACGATCCGCGGAGATTCCGACGCGCGCCCCATAGGCGAGCAAACGCTCGCGATCAGTGGACACGAGATGCGCCAAAGGGCGGCCTTTCCACACGTGGCGATGCAGCCAAAGACCGCCATCCATCGCGTGGATCATTCCCTCGCGGCGCGATCGAAATTCGCGGAATTGCGGCTCGGCAGTTGGCGATGGGATCGGCGGGGGCTCGCCGTCGCTGTTGTCGGATTTCCGCATGCCTAACGATTCTCAGGAGCGCCACGAATCGCCGCGCACCGCTCAGTTGCAGGCGATCTCACCCTCGGCGATGGCTGGCGCCACCGCCGCGACGGAACCGTAGAAGAGAGCGCACGTGTGTGGCCACGAGTTCGGGTGATACGCTGTCGCCGACCAGCCACTGGCCGTCGCCGTGACTACGGTGATCACCACACCATGCGACGATACGGCCTTCAGCGAATCAAGGTCGGCCGAATACGAGCGATGCTCGTAAAAGAACGACTCTTCCGCGGTGGAAAGATTCTTCAGATCACTCTTGACGGAGGCGAGATACGCCTTGCCCTTCGTCGACTGAAACTTCGGGATCGCCATCGCGGCCAGAATGCCGATGACGACCACGACGATCAGCAGCTCGACAAGTGTGAATCCCGACCGGTGATTGGTGCTAGGCATTGGGATAAGGGCAAAGCTTCCGATGAACGGCGAGGTGTCCAGAGACTGACCCAATTAGGGCAATGACAAGGCCGCTATCGTAAATACGCGCTAACCCCTTGCAGCGTAAAATGATCGATTTCGTCGCCGCCCACGAATGTGACGATTCGATTGCGAAGAAATGCGACTTACAATGCACAATGCAACTGCTCACCAGTGCCGTGGGGATGTGACAACGCACAATCCCGCAGGCGGTTACGAGAGCTTTGTCTCGAGCCAGTTCGCCCCCTCGCCCAAATCGACAACGAGTGGAACCGATAATTGAGCGGCGTTCTCCATCTCGTGCTTGACCAATGTCATCAGCTCGTCGCGCTCGGGTCCTGGCACCTCGAACACAAGCTCGTCGTGGACCTGGAGAAGCATACGGCTGCTCATCTCACGAGCCCGGAGCGCCGCATCGATGCGGATCATCGCAATCTTGATCAAATCGGCCGCAGAGCCTTGAATCGGCGAGTTCGCGGCGGTTCGCTCCCCAAACGCGCGAATGTTGAAGTTGCGGTCGCGAAGCTCGGGAATGTATCGGCGACGGCCAAAAATAGTCTGCACGTACCCATGCGCTCGTGCGAATTCCACCATTGAATCGAGATAGGCGCGCACACGGTGGAAGCGCTCGAAGTATCGATCGATGAAGGCGCGCGCTTCCGCGTGCGCGATCTTGAGCTGTCGCGACAACGCGTGCGGTCCCTGCCCATAGATCGTTGCGAAATTGATCGTCTTCGCGCGCGCGCGCATTTCCGATGTCACGCTCTCCACGGGAACGTCGAAGATGAGCGCCGCCGTTTGGCGGTGGATGTCACCACCCGTCTGGAACGCCTTCACGAAGGCGGGATCGTTCGACAAATGCGCCAACAAGCGCAGCTCGATCTGTGAATAGTCCGCCGCCACCAGCAACCACCCGCGACGCGGTATGAAGCCACGACGAATATCGCGGCCCAGCTCGCGCCGAATGGGGATGTTTTGCAAGTTTGGATCGCTCGACGACAGTCTGCCCGTCGCGGCCACGGTCTGGCTGAATGACGTGTGCAGCCGCCCTGTTTTGGGATTCACATAGGCGGGCAACGCATCGATGTACGTGCTTTCGAGCTTGGACAACTCTCGATACTCCATGAGGAGCACCGGAAGAGCATGTCCTTCGTCTGCGAGTTGCTGCAGCACGCTGGCGTCGGTGGACGGCCCTGTCGACGTTTTCTTCAGGACGGGCAGGCCAAGCGTATCGAAGAGAATCTCACGCAGCTTGAGATTGGAGTTGATATTGAACTCTTGGCCCGCCTCGGCGTAGATCTCCTGCTCGACGCGCCGTCGCTCTCGCTCAAATCGCTCCTTCAAGGTGCGAAAGCCCTCGATATCGATCGCGACGCCGTTCCACTCCATTTCGGCGAGCACGCTGACGAGGGGCATCTCGACGTCGCGAAAGAGCCGCGCGAGCTGTAGCGTCTCCATTTGAGGCTCGAAGATCGCGCGAAGCTGCCACGTGAAATCGGCATCTTCACAGGAGTAATCGCGGGCACAGTCGACAGGGACCTGATCGTACGGTATGAGCTCCTTGCCGCGACCACAAAGCTCCGCGAAGGATGTGATCTTTCGGCCGAGAAACTCCAAAGCGAGCAGGTCGAGTCCATGCGACCGTCGTCCCGGATCGAGCACGTAGCTCGCCACCATCGTGTCGAAATCGAGGCCTCGAAGCTCGACGCCGGCTCCGCGCAGCACGAGGAGATCGAACTTCGCGTTCTGCACCGTCTTTGAAACCGTCGGATCCTCGAGGAGCGCACGTAATGGTGCCATCGATGGATCGGAGATAGGCGGAAGATTCCTCACACGCTGGCGTCCGGTTCCGGCGAGCGCGCGCGCCGCAATACTCGACGGCTCGGCCTTCGCTACGGTGCGCTTGCGTGCGGGCTTCTTCTTCGGTTGATCCTCGTCCCCATTCTCGTCACGCTTCTCCTCGGATCCTAGTTCGCCCGTCACGTCGCCTAACGCCAACGTCCCTTGCGGATGCTCCCATTCGCGGTGAGCGAAGGACAGGTAGTACGCTTCGCCGGCGCCGACAGCGATCCCCATGCCGACCAGTGTGGCACGCAGTGGATCCATTTCCGTCGGTGACGAGGGATCGATGACGGCTTCGGTGTCGAGGGCGATGTGCGGCGCCTTCCGAGCGCGCGCGATTGCCTTATGAAGCATGGGGATGCTGTCGACGGTGACGTAGTTCGTCACCGGCCGCTCCACTATCACTTCATCCGTGGCGGGCGCGGCGATCTCTTTGGCGAGGGTATGAAACTCGAGCTCGACGTACAGCGAGCGCAGACGCTCGCGATCTGGATCGGTGATGCGCATCTGCTCGAGATCCAGCGTGACCGGAACGTCATCGCGAATGGTCACGAGACGCTTGCTGAGCCACGCGGCATCGGCCTGCTCGAGAAGCGCCTCGCGTGGTCGCTTCTTCGTGATCTCGTTTACGTGCGCGAGAATGTTCTCTAGCGACCCATACGAGTTCACCAACTCCTGCGCCGTCTTCTCTCCGATACCCTTGACGCCCGGCACGTTGTCAGAGCTGTCACCTACCAGCGCTAGATAATCCGTGACGAGTGCCGGCGGGACGCCAAGTCGATCGCTGCCGTTCTCGACGCCAACCCACTGCTCTTCGACACTTGCCGGGCCGCCTCGACCCGGATTCAGCAGCCAAACACCAGGGCGTACGAGCTGCTGAAAGTCCTTGTCACCAGAGACTACCACGACGTTGATGGCGTTCGCAACGGCCTGTCCAGCGAGCGTGCCGATCACGTCATCGGCTTCGTACCCGCGCACTGCGATGATCGGTACCCGGTAGGCCTCGAGCAGTTGGCAAATGCGCTCCATGCCCCGATCGAAGTCCGACTGGAGCTCGTCTGTGAGCTTTTCGCGCGTGGCCTTGTAACCGGCGTAGGTCTCATGACGGAACGAGAGACCCGAGTCGTGCACCCATCCGAGATATTCGGGCTTGTGCGCCGTGAGCAGGCGATTGAGAAAGTTTACAACGCCCCAGGCGGCGGACGTGTTTTCGCCATGACTGGTGGTGAGGGGCCGCGAGATCAGCGCGAAGAACGCGCGATAGATCAGTGCGTAGCCGTCGACCAGAAAGAGCCGCGGCGCAGCCGGCGGTGTGACGACGGGTGAATCGAGAGTCGACGGAGCAGACACGGGTGCGAATGAGTGAGTCCGATGATCGGAAGCGTCGCGCCAACGAGCGCGTCGCGGTCTCGCACCTGGAAGCTAATTCGGTGTCTCGCCACACCTAAACGCAGCACCGCCTGCCGAGTAGAACTGGGCAGGCGGCAGCAGGAACGCGCCTCGGAGGAGGGGAAGATCAAACGCGAGTTACGTTCGCGGCGTGCAGCCCTTTGTCTCCGGTCCGAATCTCGAACTCGACTTCCTGGCCCTCGGCAAGCGTCTTGAACCCGTCCATCTGAATCGCGGAGAAGTGGACGAACACGTCTTCGCCGCCGTCTTGTTCAATGAAGCCGTAACCTTTCGCATCATTGAACCATTTCACCTTCCCTCTAGCCATTCGGGCTGCCTCCTACGAGGTGAATCGATCCTGCACTGCGTGGTGCCGGGCAAGTCAGCCGACCTGCGGGGCCCTATATAGGCCTGCCCCATTGTTTTGTCAAGTCGTGTGCTTGCTACGGGTTAGGTTCGGTTTCTGCACGCCCCTGCGTGAAACTCGAGCTCCCGCGGCGAGCAGCGAACGAGTGAGCCAGGCCACTCTGTCGTTAGGCACTGGCGTTCTCGACGTCTCCTGCACGCACCAACACTCTCCTCAGCGATTGCCTCGCGCTCGCTTGCCACACCTCACAGCCGCCATTAGGTTCGCCGCGTGCCTCGCGAAAACCTCGTCGGCCAAGTCATCGCCGGCTACACCCTGCAGAGCGAAATCGGCGAAGGCGGTACTTCGGCGGTTTTCAAGGCCCAGCACGCCGGTCACGGCACGGTAGCCGTGAAAGTGCTCCGCGAAAAGCTCCGGCAGGATCGTACTGCCGTAGCGCGTTTCCTCCGTGAAGCTCGCTACGGCGAGCGCGTGCAGCATCCCAACGTGGTGCGCACGATCGAGATCGGCGAAGCGCCGCCAGGCATGCACTTTCTGGCGATCGAATGGGCAGATGGTGAATTGCTCGAGAAGTACGCCAAGCGCCAAGGGCCACTACCGCCCGACGAGGTTGCGGCGATCGTGACGCAAATCGCCGATGCGGTTCACGCCGCGCACGCAGTAGGCATCGTTCATCGTGATCTGAAGCCGGAAAATGTCATGTACGATCCGGCGACTCGGCAGGTGAAGCTGCTCGATTTTGGTATCGCCACCGATACCGACATGGCGCCGGAAGAGCGTTTGACTCGCGCCGGGTTCTTCGTCGGAACGCTCATGTACGTTGCGCCGGAGGCCCTTTCGGGCGAGCTGGTTGGACCGTCGGCCGATCAATACAGCCTGGCGACGATCGCCTATTTCCTGCTCACCGGCTGTCTGCCATTCACAGCGAAGTCGCCGCGCGAAATGTTCTCGCAGCTGCTCTCGCAGCCCCCGATTCCGCTGAATCAGGCGCGACCCGGCCTGCGTTTCTCGTCGGCCGTCGAGTCTGCCGTTATGCGCGCGCTCAGTAAGGATCCGAACAAGCGATATCAGGACGCCGTGGCATTCGCTGCCGATCTCACTAAGGCGCTCGAGCACCCGCAAGAGGAAGACGACGACGAAGGCCTGATCGCACGAATGAAGTCGCTCTTCAAGAAGAAATAGGCTCTTCGCGCGATTCTTTCCTAGACGGCTGCTTGTTGAGGCGTGACGCGGGAATCCGCCGGCGCCACTTGTATGTCGGCGGGACTCACCGGCAGCCAGATCGTGAACGTCGAGCCCTTGGCTGGCTGACTTTCCACAGAGATCTCGCCGCCGAGAAGCCGCGCGAGACGTCGCGAGATCGCGAGTCCGAGACCAGTACCACGCTCCATCGAGTCGCCTCTCGGACCGGCGTTGACCTGTTCGAACTCGTCGAAGATTCGCTCTTGATCGGTTGGCGAGATGCCGATGCCTGTGTCGATCACTTGAAGCGCGATCCATGTTTTTCGCCGGTCGGGCGAGCGTACGAGTAGCGTAGGATCCTCCGCGGGAGTGAGCCGCGTGCCAGTGGCGGCCGGCAGTCCTGTGAGCCGGGCGCGGACGGTGATGCCTCCAGCCGGCGTGTACTTCACGGCATTGCCAATGAGGTTGACGAGGATTTGGCGTAAGTGCGTAGGATCCGTGCGCACGCGAGGCAGAGACGCCGCAACGGCAATCGAGAGATTCAATCCCCGTTCGCTGATGAGCGGCTCGAGCTCGCTCACGACGTTGAGCACGAACGGTCGAAGGACGATCGTCTCGGCATGAATCTCCAGACGTCCGGCAGCGATCTTGGCGATGTCGAGCACCTGATCGACCAAGTGACGCAGATGGGTTGCCGACGCGGCGATGCGTTCGACGGGCGGAGTTTGGCGGGCGGACAAGTCGCCATAAACACCATCGCGTAACAAGTCGACGAAGCCTACGATGGCGTTGAGTGGCGTGCGCAATTCGTGGGAAACGTTGGCCAAGAATTCACTCTTCATTCGATTGGCGCGCAGCAGCTCGCTCGAGAGTCGCTCGAGCTCTGCCGAACGCTCAGCAACCCGCAACGCTTGCCGGCGCTCTCGCAACACACCACCGCCAAAAACGACGACGGCAACGAGTCCAAGGCTCCATAGAGTGATGCGCAATGCCTGACTTCTCTGAGCATGCGCCACGAGTAGCGTCCATTGCGTGGCGCCGACATGGACGGTGGCGGCCCGCCACGTTAGGCCACTCCCCGCGCCGCGCGCGATCGAGGAGATCACGGTGTCGGCTCCGGTGAGAATTACCATTCGCGCGCGTGTGTCCGGCGCCGAGCTCAGAGCCGCGTCGAAGAAGCGCGTGTTGTCGAAACGAGCGACCACCGAGCCTAACGAGTGACCATCGTGGCTGAGCGGAACGAGGAGAGCGACGATGCGTGCTCGATCGTGCGAGACGCTCGCCATCGGTGACGGGGCGGTTACCGCGGGGAGGATCGAGAACGGCGACGGCGGATAGAGAACGCGGCCTGCCGAATCCGCAACCAGCAGATCACGCAGTCCCGGCGCAATGCGTGAGTAATAAGCCGCGAGCCGCGTGATCTCCGACTCGCGCCCGCTCGAGGGTGCCAGAAGCGGCTCACGGAACGCCCCGAGTGCCGCGAACTGCATAGCGAGATGTTGCTCGACGAGGCGCGCGGATTCGAGAGCGTCCACGGCCGCCGCCTCGCCACTCGCAGCGGTGAGCGCGCGATCCGCTGTCACCACCGCCCCGACCATGAGCAGGAGGACTGCGCCGAGCACAGTGGAGAAGACGCCCACTCCAGCGCGCGCCAGTGACGAAGAAGACGTATTCACTCTGGCGGCGATTTCCACTTAATTGGACGCACACATCTCCAACAGGACGGCCACATCAGCGCCTCGAGTATGTCCGTAGAAGACAAGCGTCCGCTCATTTCGTTGCTGGCGACGCGATCGGCCCGTCGTGGGTCGTTTACGCTCGCTTCGGGGAAACAGTCGTCGTTATACATCGACGCGCGGCTGACCACAATGAGTCCGGAAGGGTTGGCTCTTATCGGCCCTCTTGGACTGGAAACACTGCGAAATGCGCGCTGGTCGGTTGATGCGATTGGCGGGCTGACACTGGGAGCTGACCCTATTGCGTATGCGATCAGCTACGCGAGCGCGCAAACCGAGTCTCCAATTCGCGCGTTCACGGTACGGAAAGAAGCAAAGACACACGGCACGGGCAAGCTCATCGAGGGACCTTTCGAAGCGGGCGATCGCGTCGCCATCGTGGAGGACGTGATAACCACCGGTGCGTCGGCCGCCCGCGCCGCCGACGCCGTAAGAGCCGCAGGCGGCCACGTGGTTGGCGTGCTCGCCTTGGTGGACCGCCAGGAAGGGGGAAGGGAGGCGCTCGAGCGCTCCGGCCTGCAGGTAGTTAGCCTCGTCACCGCGAGCGACATCCTGGCGGTTGACCGCTAACTCAGGCTGGTCCTCTCGAATCTGCGCAACTCGGTGACTTCTGCTCTCCGACAGCGTCCCAATCCGAGGACTGTGTGGATTGAGACCGAGAGCGCGAGATGCGGCCAACGACCGGCGAGCTGAATCACTCCCGCGAAGACGAAGAGCACGAAAAAGATCTGGTCACGTTCCGTCTCGGAGCGCGGCGACGTTTTCGTGCGACGGCAATATTGGGCTCTGGCGCGATCGTCGCCGCGTTTCTGCACATCAGCGAAGCACGACCGGCCATCGCCATCAGCGTGACGCTCGGTATCATGCTGGTGAACTTTCTCCTCACGCGCTTCACGACGCACGGCGAGACACACCGTCCATGGCACCGGTACGCGTTCGCGACTCTCGACGTCTTGCTCGTGAGCACGGTCGTGATGTCGTTCGGCAACGAAGCGCTCGCTGTTCTCTATTTCATCATCGTCGTTCCCTATTCGTTCGATCGCGGACGATCGCTAGGGCAGTACACCGCGATTCTATCGTCTCTCGCGTTCCTCGCGTCGAGCTGGCTGTTCGCCGTGATGAATCCCGGTGTGGCCATGCGACCGTTATGGACTGTCGCGGCTGGCGCGCTGCTGCTCGTAATCTCATGGCAGATCGTCCCAATTGCTTCGAAGCTCATTCGGCGAATACGCGATACGCGCGATGAGATCAACGACGCGGAGCTGGGGAATTTGACGGCTCGCGCCGAAAGTCGTTATGCCGACGAGTTGGGGTTTCTGCAGCGCAGCTTCAATCGCATGCTCGAGCAGCTCGGTGCATTGATCGGAACGATGCAGCGAGAGGCGGAAGAAGTCGCCGCCGCCGCGGAGCAATTGGCTGGAGCGACGCATGGGCTGAACGGGGCCGGCACCGGCTTCGCAACGACTGCGCAACGCCTAACGGCGCAGATCGATCGCCAGCGCGCGTACGCCGTTACGGGCAAAGAGAAGACGGCTGAAGTCTTGGCCGCAGCCGACAAGCTGCGAAAACGCACCGAGGAGGCGGAACAGGATGCGGTTGGTCTCGTCGAGACGGCGCAGCGCAGTCGCGACTCCGTTGTGCGAGCCTCGGATACCCTGCTCGCCATTGGTGAACGGGTGCGCGCCGCATCCGGCACCGTGAGCGGACTCGGTGTCGCGTCCGAACGTGTCGGCGACTTCGTGGAGGCTGTATCGCGAATCGCGCGTCAAACGAACCTGCTGGCATTGAACGCCGCAATCGAGGCGGCGCGCGCGGGTGAGCATGGACGTGGCTTTGCCGTCGTCGCCGAAGAAGTGCGCAAGCTCGCCGAGGAGAGCGGTCGCGCGGCGAAGGACATCGCAGCGACCATTGCCGACGTTCGCGAAAATATCGCCGTCGCCGTGCAGTCGATGAGCGAAGGAGAACGCGAGGTGTTGGGGGTCGGCGAAATTGCGAACGAAGCGAATACCGCGCTGAGCACGATGCTCGCGGGAATTGGGCGCATCGCGGAGCTCATCGCTGATGTCACGACGGTTTCGCGTGAGCAGAGCACGACGATGCATCAACTGGCTGAGATGATCGACGGCGTAGAAGGCGTGTCCGACGAAGCATCGGCACAGGCGCGTGAAGCATCGGACGCGGCGACGCGACAGATGCGCTCTCTCGAGGGCCTCGCCGAGACGTCCCGCGGCTTGGCCCAGTTGGCGGAGCGATTACGACAGTCGACCGGTCGCTTCACGGTGCCCAACACTGCTGCGTCGTCTGGCCCAGCCCAAGGTGCAGCGAACGAATCTACCAGTCGCACCGAGACGCTCAGGTCGGGCGTGCGACATGATGGGCGCGGCCGGTCACTGACAGCGGCTTGAGCCGGCGTAACTCGACCGAATAGGGCAGCACCAGTGATTCGCGGAATTGCTGGAGCATCGCGGCGCCGTCATACCGCCGACGAAATTCCACAGCGGTCACGCCGAGCACGGTGCGAACATGACGCCCGAAGCTCTGCGGAGATGAGTAGTCCAAATGATTGGCGATGTTTGCGACCGAGAATCCGGGATTCTCGAATAGCCGCGCCGCCCGCACGAGTCGCGCGATAGCAAGATATTGTTTCGGTGCCGGCAGCTTCGCGCGAAAGAATCTGCTCATCAGAGTGCTCGGCAACACCTCGAGATACCGCGAGAACGCGCGTACGGTGACCACTTGCGGCGGCGCGGTGAAGAGCGCTTCGAAAAAGCGCCAACAGTCGACGCTGGCGCCGCTGAGATCCACCGCGAGCTGACTCAACGCTCGGCGCTGCATGCTGTCCACCTGAGTTCCGATCAGTAGGCTACGAAGCTCGCGCCAGCCCGTGGCTTCGCGCACATCGACGAGCTGTCGCACGCCGCTTTGACCCAGGAGCAGCATGGTCTTCGGCGTTCCCGGCTCGACTTGCGACAAGAGCGCGACGGTGGGAACGCGTGGAAACTCGCGCACCATCATCTCGACGCCGGCACGCGCGATTTGATCGCACCGTGCGACGGATACGAGCACCGCGGCCGCGCGGTTGGCCTTTAGGTCTCTGACGACGTCGTCGACGTTGTCGCGATGCAATGCATGGTAGGAGCCTTCACCTGCCGCGTCGACGCGAATGCGCTCCGCGGGAGTGAGGACAGTAGAAACGGCGGCGAGAGTCGGCGTGAGCGATTGGTCAATCATGGCGCTGCCTCGAAGGATCGGCGGTGCGCGACGCCGGCATCGGCGACGTGCGCGATCCTAACGGTCCACAGTCACGCCCGCGTCATCTATCGGCCAGGTGCCGAACGAGGAGCCCTAACGATTATCGGCGCAATCGAATGTTGTGGCGATCGCGGGTGGCCGCGAATTGCGTGACGATTACCTTTGAACGCGTGTTCGTCGCGAGCTGTTCGCTTCGAACCTGTCAGCGAAGGTGCGTGGCCGGACGGTCGCGTCGGAGGTGCTCGTCACCTGCCGCCGAGGAAAGTCCGGGCTCCATGGGCAGACTGCCAGGTAACGCCTGGGCGCGGCAGCACTCGTGCTGTCGCGACGGACAGTGCCACAGAAAACACACCGCCGACGTAGTAGAGCAATCCACTACGGGTAAGGGTGAAATGGTGGGGTAAGAGCCCACCGCGCGACTGGCAACAGTCGTGGCAGGGTAAACCCCAGTCGGAGCAAGGCCAAATAGGCAGTGAGAGGCGCCCACCTCGATCAAGACACTGCGGGTAGGCTGCTAGAGGGCACGAGCGATCGTGCTCCGAGAGGAATGACCGTCCGAGCGCGCAAGCGCTCGACAGAACCCGGCTTATAGGCCACGCTCGCTCGCTGCGCTCGCTGCGCGTGGCGACTCATTTGGAGTCGCGCGCGCTGCTCGCGCTCGCGAGAAGCCTATTTGGAGTCGCTCGCGCTGGCGCGCTCGCTCCCGCTCCGCTCGCCACCTCTGCTCTCTACCAGCGACCAGCGACCCACGACCCGCGACCCACGACCCGCAACCCGCAACCCAGATCAGTCCAGCAGGCGGAGTGGCATGACGAGGCAGAGGTACATGGCCGGGTCCGACCATCCTTCGGGCTCCAGCGTGGCCGCGCGCTCGGGCGCCTTGAAAGTGAGCTTCACTTCCTCGGTCGGGATGTACCGGAGAATCTCGAGCAGGTAATTCGCATTGAACCCGATATCGAGCGGATCTCCAGTGAATCGAATCGGGATCTCGTCTGTTGCCTCGCCGAGATCAGGCGTCTGTACGCTGAATCGCACGAGTGCGGAGTTGAACGCGAGCCGGATCCGGTGCGTCTGGTCCGATGCGATGACGGACATGCGTCGCAAAGCGCCCATCAATGCGGCCCGATCGGCAATCGCTACACGATTGTTGTCGCGAGGAATGACCTGATCGTACGGCGGGTAGGGTCCTTCGATGAGCCGCGTGAAGACCGACGTGAATGGCGAGCGGAATCCGAGATGATTCTCGCCCCGAGCGATCTCGAGCTCTTCGTCTTCCGGAAAGAGACGTCGAACCTGCTCGAGCGCCTTTGGAGGCACGATCAGATCGCTGGAGGGTGCCGATGCCGTCTTGATCGGTAGTTCCATCTTCGCGAGACGGTGGCCATTGGTGGCAACCATTCGCATCATCTCTGGGCGTAGCTCCCAGAGCACACCGTTGAGAATTGGACGGCTTTCTTCCGTGGACACTGCGAAAGACGTGTGCGAGATGAGCTTCTGAAGCTCCCCGGAGCGAATGCGCCAACTTTCGTTGAACCGCACGGCCGGAAAGGAGGGAAACTCGTCTTTCGGCAATCCAAGAATCTTGAAATGCGATCGACCGCAATCGAGCGTCACGCGCTGCTCGCCAGCAGCTGCCATCTTCACTGGTGACGGCGGAAGCTCGCGAGCGATCTCGCTCAGCTTTTTGGCCGGGATCGTAATGGCACCCGGCGCTTCGATATCGGCGGCGACTTCTGTGCTAACGGCGATATCGAGGTCGGTGCCAGAGAGACGAATCCCCTTGTCGGTCGTCTCCACGAGAATGTTGGCGAGTACCGGGAGCGTGGTTTTCGCCGGAATCGTGGCCGTCACCGCGGTAAGACCTTCCTGCAATTTTTCTCGGGAGATCGTAAACCGCATTACTGCTCCTCTGATGTGCAAATCCGACGGAACTGCACTACATCCAAATAAGAGATATATCCTAGCAGTCGTAGTAGAGACTGTGGAGCATGTGGAAAGCGGCTGCAACTTACATCATCTCAACCGCTTCGCATATAGCCAGGGAGTGTGAACATCTTCCCGTTGGCCGATTGAATCCAGAGTTGTGGGGAAGTTCTTCGGCTCGATGTGGACGAGCGTCCGCTTTTCCCCATTAACTCCGCAACTTTTCCAACGCGCCGTGGAGCTTTTTCACGCGCTCGCCGAAACCAACATCCTCCGCGACCATCTCGCCCACGCGTTCGAGGCTGTGGATTACGGTGGAGTGATCCCGCCCTCCGAACGTGGTTCCGATCTCCACGAGCTGCATACCTAGTAGGTCGCGCATGAGATACATCGCGACCTGCCGCGGAACGGTGAGCGTCTTGGTTCTCGTCTTGGAGCGGAGCCCCTCTGCAGTGACGCCCCATTCGCGTGCAACGGCGTCCTGAATCGTTTGCGCGCTGAGAGCAGCCCCGGCGCCACCTCCTGCTTCCGCGCCACGCAGCTTGTCGCGTAGCGCCTCCCGCGCGAGCTCGACTGTGATCTCGCGATGCTTCAGTGACGCGTACGCGAGGAGCTTGATGATCGACCCCTCCAGCTCCCGAACATTCGACCGCACATTCTCGGCGATGAACCGGAGCACTTCCTCTGGCATCGTCGTTTCCAGATGATCGAGCTCCGCCTTCTGTCGGAGAATTGCGATGCGATGCTCGAGGTCTGGTAGCTCGACGTCCGCCACCATGCCCCACTGAAAGCGGCTGACCAGACGCGCTTCGAGGCCTGGGATCTCGGAGGGTGGCCGATCGCTCGTCAAAACGATTTGGCGACCCGCCTCATACAGCGCGTTGAACGTGTGAAAGAACTCCTCTTGGGTCGCTTCTTTGCCCTTGAGGAATTGCACGTCATCGACGAGCAGGAGGTCCGTCTCCCGAAATCGCCGGCGGAATTGATGCGTGGTGCGATTCTGGATCGACCCGACCAATTCGTTGGTGAATTGCTCGGTCCCGATGAAGGTGATCCGCGTATCCGGCTTCCGTGCGAGCAACTCGTGGGCGATCGCCTGCATGAGGTGTGTCTTGCCAACACCGGTATCGCCGTAGATGAACAAAGGGTTGTAAACCCTCGCCGGCGCCTGGGCCACGGCATGAGCCGCCGCCGCGGCGAGCTCATTCGACTTCCCGATTACGAAATATCGGAACGTGTATCGCTCGCTGAGAGGTGGCGTGTAACTGCCGCGATCCTGGTTGGCGGTTGGCTCCCTCTGAGGCGGTGGCGGCGCAACGAATAGATCCATCTGCGGCCGGGTCTTGCGCTCCTCGTTGACGCGAAAAACCACGGAAAGCGGGTGCCCGAGCGCCACCGGGGCCAAGCTGGCGAGCAAGTCAGCATGCTTGGATTCGTTCCAATCCGCAGCGAACTGGTCTGGAGCGCCGACGTAAATTGTACCGCCATCGAGCGAGAGAGGCTCGGTCGGCTCCAGCCACGTTCTGAATGTCTGGTCGGGCAATTCTTGCCGCGCGCGCTCGAGAAGCCGCGACCAGGTTTCCTGCGGGGTGAGGGTCATTTCTGCGATGTGGAAAACTCGGGAGGGGCAGCGAAGCTAGACCCGCCAATGGGAAATTGCAATCGCCGCGAATTCCCTCACCGATGCGATGCGATTCGCGCCACGCCACGGCTTGACCCAATGTCCGTGTGCCAGATACGTTTACCGGTCTGCGCAGAAAATTCATACGCATCTTGGAGTAGCTATGGGCAAGCCCACATATCGTCCCCGCAACAAGAGACGCATTCGCACGCATGGATTCCGCGAGCGGATGTCGACCAAATGGGGGCGCGAAGTTCTCAGTCGTCGACGAAAGAAGGGACGTAAGAGCCTCACCGTTAAGCTCCCGTCGAAGTACGCCGGAGCCTGATTCGTCTTCGGGCAACGATCGCCGTTTCGCTCGGCGACAACGGCTGACCCGCGGCAGCGAGCTGCGGTCCACCGCGCGCGAAGGAAAACGAATCCGCACGCCCGCTCTCGATGTGAGAGTGGCCGCTACTCGAGGCGACATGTTCCGGGTCGGTCTCATCGTTCCGAAGCACGGACAGTCGGCGGTTCAACGCAATAAGCTCAAACGACGACTGCGAGAGCTGTCTCGGCTCCGAATTCTCGTCACCGTACGCGATGCGGCGCCAGGATCTGGAATGGATATCGTTATGCGCGCGCTTCCTAGCGCTTACCGTTCTTCGTACGAGGAGTTGCGAAGGCAGGTCGAGGCGGCTCTGACGCGGGTCCTGCGCTGGGTCCACACGTCCCGCGACGCGGCGAGTCCGTCTGCTGTCACGGGACGGGCGGAACGACCGTAGGACGAAGCGTGCGAACGTTGTTCATCCTTGCCATCCGCGGCTACCAGGTAAGTCTGGGCCAGCTGCTGCCCTCCTCTTGTCGTTATTTTCCGAGTTGCTCCGCGTATGCCATCGAGGCGATCAGCAAGCATGGCGCGGCGCGCGGATCATGGCTCGCGGCTCGACGTATCGCGCGCTGCCACCCATTCCGTCCAGGCGGCTATGATCCCGTCCCCTAGTTCGCTGATCGTAGGCACCGCATTGCATGGATAAACGAACCTTCCTGGCGCTGCTGCTGAGCGCACTCGTGATCGTCATGACGCCAATCCTCTTCAGGGGGATTAGCGGACGACGAGCGGCTCCGGCGCGCACAGCCCCAGATACCACGCAGAGCGTCGCGCCGCTCGCGACCACGACGCCACAACCCGCCGCCGCGGCGCCATCGGCTCCTTCAGCCGTGGATGCTCCATCCGTAGGGGCGGCACCCACGAGCATCAGACGGGCGATCAATACGGATACCCTCGGCGTTGCTTTTGGTAAAACGCGCTTCGTGTTTGGTGTCGCGGGCGCGGCGCCGCAGGAAATCGTCCTCAACGCGTATCCCAATCTCGGCTCGGATCGCGTTACCCAGCCGAAAGCGAGCCTCACGGTCAGCCCACCAGGCGGCGCGGCACCGAAGTCGCCTCTCCTGCGGTACCGCCTCGTACAGGGCACCGACACGGTCGCTTTCGACACGCTGGTTTTCCGGGCGCAGCAGTCCGCGAATGGCGTCACCTTCACGAGCGGCGGAGCGCCCGCCATCAGCGTTCGTTACGTATTTGCTAATGACGGCTATCTCGCCCATGTGTCCGGTGAGATCGCGACGGCGGGCAGCACCACGGCACCGGCGCAGTTGCTCGTGGACCTGCCGTCAACACTGCGGTCGCAAGAGGCTGTCGCCACCGAGGATCAAGGTCACCTCGCCTACGGATACAAGCCGGAGCACGAGGACGTGAAGAGCGTCGCGTTCGGCAAGCTGGATCCCGCGTTCGTCCGTACGGACAGCGGGCCGATGACATGGGTGGCCGCGCGTAACAAGTATTTTCTCGTGGCGCTGGTCGCGCCGTCGAAGGCGGCGGACTTCCTGGCGCTGCGCATGCAGGGCGGCGCCCGTGTGGCGAAGCTCGCGCCGATCGCGTCCGCCACGGCGGTTCAGCCGATTCGGGACGGCCGATTCGCATTTGATCTTTATGCGGGGCCGCAATCCTGGATGCAGCTCCGGGCCGTTGGCCAGGATTTAGAGAACGTGAATCCTTATGGTGGTTGGATTCCGGGCGTGCAGCCATTCGCGGCGATCTGCCTGAGAGTACTGCTCTGGATCAGACAGACCTTCAAAGTGTCGTACGGCTGGGTGCTCATCATTTTCGGTGTCACCGTACGCTTTCTCCTCTGGCCGTTGAACCAGAGCGCGATGCGCTCGAGCCTGAAGATGCAGCGGCTGCAGCCGGAGCTCGCCGAGGTCCAAAAGCGCTATCAGAAAGATCCGGAGAAGCAGCGCGAGGCGCTGGTCAAACTTTATCAGCAACACGGCATGAGCCCGTTCAGCCCGATCATGGGCTGCCTCCCGATGCTTTTGCCAATGCCCGTGTTGTTCGCCTTGTTCTTCGTCTTTCAGAACACCATCGAGTTTCGGGGCGTGAGCTTCCTCTGGCTCCCCGATCTGTCGCTGCGCGATCCGCTCTACATCATGCCGTTGTTCATGGGTGTATCGATGTTCGTCCTGTCATGGATCGGTATGCGCGCGGCACCACCGAATCCGCAGACGAAGATGATGAGCTACATGATGCCGGCGGTGATGACGATGGTGCTGCTGAACTTTGCGTCGGGGCTCAATCTCTACTACGCGGTGCAAAACGTCGCTGCACTACCGCAACAATGGCTGCTGACGCGCGAGCGAATGAAGGCGGCTCCGCCCGCGCCCGCCGCGGCGCCATTGCGCGGCCGGCGAGCCACGACCTAACGAGACCGGCACGATCAACCCGGAGCGCCGATGAAGATCACCTACATCGGACACGCCACGCTGCTCATCGAGATTGGATCGGTTCGGCTGCTCACTGATCCAAACTGGGACGCGAAGCTCGGTGGTTTTCTTCCTCGGGTATCCGCACCGGGGATGGTGATCGCGGAGCTGCCGCGGTTGGACGCGTTGCTGCTGACCCACGCTCACGCCGACCACCTTTCGTTCGCTTCACTCGACGCGTTGCCTCGCGACATACCGCTCTACGCTCCCCCGGTGATCGCGCGCTGGCTCCGCCAAAAAGGCTATCGTCAGGCAGAGGATTTGGCACCGGACACTACGGCTTCGGTTGGCGCGGTGACCATACACACGGCGACGGCGACGCACCGTGGCAACCGCTATGGCTACGACCGCTGGCGGAGCGCAGCGAACATGTACCTCCTCGACGGCGGAGCCGAGACTTGTTTTTTCGCCGGCGATACGGCGCTCAAACCGCACACGCATCACATGGTGGAGCGCACGTTAGGCGCAACGGGGCGGCGGCTCGATGTGGCCTTACTGCCCATTGGCTACGCACCCTGGTGGAAGCGAAGCGGCTTTCGACGCGGGCATTTGACCCACGACGACGCGCTCACGCTCTTCGAACGATTGAATGCCCGTGTCTTCGTACCGTACCATTGGGGGACGTTTCACCACGTGACCGCGCGGGCCCACGATGCAATCAACCGACTGAAGGAACGACTCGAGGCGCACCACCTGCGCGCCGCGGTGCGGATCCTCGAGCCGGGTGAAACGCTCGATCTCGCCCGCTCCGACGATTCGAACGCACTCCCTCGCCGGCGCGCGGCAGATCGCGCCTTCGGAGAGACGTCGGCGGACCGTCCGCCAGGCGATCGATCAGCCGCCGCGCCACGCGCGCCACAATGAGCGACCTCGGCGCGTCCGCGGCAGGCATCGCGGGCGCGACGGACACGATCGTCGCGACGGCAACGGCGCAGGGACGGGGCGCGCTGAGCGTTGTCAGGATCAGCGGCGTTCGCGCTCACGAGATTGGCCGCGCACTGTGCCGGCGTTGGCCCAACGAGGCCCGCCGCGCTACGCTCACTGAAGTGCGAGACGATTCCGGCATAGTGCTGGACCGCGGTATCGTCGTCCGATTCGACGCACCCGCTTCGTTCACCGGTGAGGATTCCGTCGAAATCTCCACGCACGGCGGTCTCGTCGTGCCGACAACCGTCGTTGCCGCGGCGGTGAATCAAGGGGCTCGGCTCGCGCTGGCTGGCGAATTCACGCGCCGCGCGCTGTTGAACGGCAAGCTCGACATCCTCCAAGCAGAAGCAACCGCCGACCTCATCGCGGCCGGATCGCGCGCGGCACAACGCCTCGCGCTACACCAGCTGGACGGCGGATTGTCGCGCCGTATCGCGTCCCTCCGGGAACGTGTGATCGAGATAGAAGCACTGATCGCATACGATATCGATTTTCCGGAAGAGGACGACGGACCGGTCGCACCGGCGCGAGTGATCGCAGCGTTGAAAAATCTGGAAGAGGCGCTGCAGACTTTGCTTGCCACGGCGCGAGGGGGCGAGCTCGTTCGCGAAGGTGCGCTCGTGGTCCTCGCCGGCGTGCCTAACGCCGGCAAGTCGTCATTGTTCAACGCACTCCTTGGCCGTAGCAGGGCGATCGTTACCCCAGTCCCTGGAACGACGCGAGACGCGCTCGAAGCCGTCATCGACACGGAGCCCTGGCCGATTCGCATCGTCGACACAGCCGGTCTGCGATCGACGAATGATCTCGTCGAGCGACTCGGCATCGAAGTGAGCGAGTCCTATGTTCGCCGCGCGGCGGTCGTGCTCTGTTGCGGAGAGGATGCGCATGCGTTGCGGTCGGCGGTCGCGGCCGCTCGAAACGCAATTGGCGGCGACGACACCGATGGCCCCAGGCTGGTGCTCGTGCAGACGAAGATCGACCTCCCCAGGCCAGCCCACGTGAACCTAGCCGCGCTCGGCGAGGAGCTCTCGGTCGCGCTGGTGACGCAAGTGAGCGCCGAAACCGGAGCCGGAATTCAGCACTTGCTCAAGTCCCTCGGGGACGTGTTGGCCGAGAGCGTTGGCCCGCCCGAGCTCGATGCCCCCGTGCTCACGCAGGCGCGTCATCAGCACGGGGTGAAACATGCTCTCACGGAGCTCGCGGCTTTTCGGGAAGGCTGGCTCGAACAGTCGTTGCCGGCGACGATCGCCGCGGTGCATTTACACGCCGCCGCCGAGGCGCTCCGCGACCTCATTGGCGGCGTGAACACCGAGCAGGTGCTGGACGAGTTGTTCCGTCGATTCTGCGTCGGGAAGTAGTGAGTGTTTAGGAGGTGTTTTGGTCGTCGATCGTCACTTGGCGCCAAATCTCATCGGCGAGCCACTCGAGCCTCTCGCGCGCGTATGCCAGCTCGTTGGAGGGAAGCGTGGGAGCATGGTTCGAGAGGTGGCGAGACAGCTGAATCATCTCGTCGAGCAGCTCCCGGAGGGCGACGTTCCGGCGACGCTCGCCAGACGCCCTAGGCACTGACTGCGGCGCTATGCGCGTACGCCGAGAGCTCGCTATCGCTGGCGCGCACGGCCCACGCCAAGCCCCGCGCATCGATTCCCGATTCGCACAGCCGCGCGCCCAGGAAATATCCTGAGCGCTCCGGGAGCAGATATCGTCCGTCCACAGTGCGCGCTTCGTCGCTCATTCCACCCGACAAGTAGCGCAGCCGTAAGCCGAGCGCCGCACGATCGAGGTCTGGCATCACAGCGCGCGCGATGATTGGCTCGAGCTCCCGGATCCGGGCGTACTGCCGTCGCTCATAGCCATAGTACTCCCAGGCCGCGTGTCCTGGACTCACCGCCCGTGACACATGCACGGCGAGTCCCTCGTTCACGAGCAGCTCCCGAAGCGGCACGCGACGGCCAGTGTCCCAGTAGGAGTAGTCCCCACCGGCATTCGCGATGAACTCTCGTAGCGCGCTGCGGCTGGTGGGGGATGTGTAGCGAATGGCGTGAGCGTACTCGTGCGCGAGCCAAAGCGGGATGAGCTCGGGGTCGAGGCCGAGGCCTTCGGTCTCTTCGTTGGTCACGCCGGTGAAATGCTCCAGACAAACGAAGGCCACACCGCGGCCGCGCACCACGAGCTCGCCGGCGTTCGCTGCACCGACGCCAACCATGAGGACGACGTCGACATCAGCATCGGCGGCCAGGAGCGATGCACACCGCTGCTCCGCGTCGCGTGCCAACGCGGCGACATCGGTTCGCTCCAGCATTCCGCGCAGATCCTTCCGATCGGCGTGGACAGTGGCGTTTACAACATCTCTAAAATGTGGTCCGTCGGGATCGACGACGTAGTTGTTCCAGTACGCCTCGAGCAGGCGGCGGTGCGCGGCGAAGTAGCGGTCGTAAGCGGCGGCTCGGTCGGTGCTATCGAGAACGGAAAAAAAGTCGGGCAGCAGGTTGATCAGCATCTCGACCAGAGCGCGGGAAGGCGGCGCGGCGGCACGATGGACGCGGAAATGATAGTGATGGCCGAAAGGTGGAACAAGACCGCGTGATTAGAGATCGAGAGAAGAAAACACGTGGTCGAGTGCGCCGTGAGAGACCGGCCGGTCGTACCGGCGAGCGACATTTGCGAAGTCTCGGGAAGCGCCAACCGCAGATGGCACGTTTTTTCCCTTTCGAGGGTTCAGCAGCAGCAACACATGGTTGGAGATGCACCATGACGACGCTACAGCAAATCGACTTGCAATGCCCGATCTGCGAAAATCGCTTTCGTTCGCAGGCGGTGGTGTCGACGAATTCTTTCGGCGGGAAGCGCACTGATTTCCACGAGCGCGCCGCGGGTACGCAGCCGTTGCCGTACTTGATTCACACGTGCAGCAGGTGCGGCTACTCGGGCTCTGAGCGCGACTTCACCGAAGACGCCGACGTGTCACCCGTGCTCAAAGAGCGGGTGTGGAACGAGCTCGCCCCGTCAATCGCGACTGGCCCGGTTTCCGGCTCCGAGAAGTACGAGGCGGCGGCGAAGGTGGCCGATTGGCAGGGAATGGAACCTCGACACGTAGCCGATCTGTTGTTGCGCGCGGCGTGGTGTTGCGTGGATGAAGGTGACATCGAAGCGGAGCGATTCTTCCGCCGTAAGGCGGCCTGGAAGTTCGAAGAAGCGCTGCAAAGCTTCGACGGTGTAGCGCGTGATGAACGGGCGGTATTGACGTATCTCGTCGGGGAGCTGTGGCGGCGGGTGGGCGATGCGAAGCTGGCGGCGGACTGGTTCAACCGCGTGGCGTCCGAAGTCGTCGATGCGCATACACAGCAATGGGTGATCGACGCCGCGCGTCAGCAGCGTGATTGCCCGAGGGAGTGGTTCGGCTGATCAGCGGGGCGCGTGTGGTGGGGGAGTGGGGTGGTGGCAGGGGTGTGAGAGAGGAGAAGAGCGAAAGGGGCGCCGACATCGGCGCCCCTTTCAAGTTTGCTCATGTCTTTCACAGACTCACCGCGTGCCGAAGAGTCGGTCGCCCGCATCGCCTAACCCGGGCATGATGTAGCCTTGTTCGTTGAGCGCCCGGTCGAGCGCGGCACAATAGACCATCACGTCCGGATGGCCCGCGGCCAATCGGCGCACGCCCTCCGGTGCGGCAACGAGGCAGAGGAAACGAATGCGCGTGGCGCCCGCGCGCTTCAGCGAGGAGACAGCTGCAACAGCGCTCCCGCCCGTGGCGAGCATCGGATCGAGCAAAAAGAAATCCCGCTCGGCAGCGTCGCCTGGCACCTTGAAGTAGTAATCCACCGGCTCCAGCGTGTCGTGATTGCGGTAGAGACCGATGTGGCCCACGCGAGCACCCGGCACGAGTCGATAGATCCCCTCCACCATGCCAAGGCCGGCTCGTAGAATCGGCACGAGCGTCAGCTTCTTGCCGCTCACGCGTTGTCCAACGGTGGTTTCGAGGGGCGTATCGACCGGCGCGGGCTCCAGCGCGAGATCGTTCGTCGCCTCGTACGCCATCAGCATCGCGATTTCGTCCACCAACTCCTTGAAGATCTTGGTCGGCGTTCCACGATCGCGCAGAATGGTGAGCTTGTGCTGAATGAGCGGGTGCGAGACGATGCGCAGCGTGGGAAACGCAGGGGTGGTGTCCATAGCCGGGAAGCTACTAATTTCGCGCGAATGAAAGAATACCAAGCCGTTATCCTGCGTCTCACTCGCCGCGCGCGAGACGACGAGGATTCGCTGACCGATCTGCTCAACGAACGCAGTCGCGGCGGGTGGGAGCCAGCCTTGATGTCGCAAGATGGTGTCCGCTTAACGGTCGTTTTCGCGCGACCGAGCGGCGGCGAGCAATAGCCTCTGCGTTCCGAAGATACTGATCGCACCGCGACCGAGCGGATCATGGACGCGACGGCTCACCAAATCGCGTCAGCCGGTGCCGCGGCGGTGGCGTTGAGCGACATCGCGCGCGCGGCCGGGGTGAGCAAAGCGCTCATCCACTATCACTTCGCGGACAAGGAGACGCTGCTCGCGCGACTCGTGGATCATCTCGCGGAGGGAGTGGTTGCGCGGGAGCGCGCAGCCCTCGCGCCGTACGAGCATCGACACGATCCGCTCGCGGTGGATGCCCTGTGGCTGTGGCTCGAGCGCGAGCTGCAACGCGGCGATCTCTGTGTGCTCCTCGAGCTCGACGCATATCGCGGGGCACACGTGCGCCAAGCGGCGCGCGCGGCGGCGGCACGACGACAGGCCTCCGCCGAGAACACGGTGCGACAGCTGTTCGCGATTCTCGACTTGCGTCCAAGGATCGACGCATCACTACTGGGCAGTGTTCTCCTCGCGTTCGTGGATGGCATCGCGATTCGTCATGGTCGTGACGCACGCGAGGATGCGGCGCCGGCGCCGCGCGTCGCTTTCGATGTCTTCTGGCTCGCGATGCTGAGCCTGGCGGAGTAGCGGCGCGCGCGAGAGCTTTGGGAAGTCAACGTCCAGCGCGCCTGAAGTGACCGCGAGGACTGCGTCCCGACCACGGTGTCCGTGTCTGATTCTTCTCGTCCGAGCCTGTTCGCTCGCCTAACGAGAGCAGTGCTCCTGCTCGTCGTCCTCGGCTGGATCGCGTCGCTCGTTGCCGTGCTGCTTTGGGAGCGCCGCGACGATGCAACGCGAGCAGACGCGATCGTCGTGCTCGGTGCGGCACAGTACGACGGCCGGCCGTCGCCAGTTCTGCGAGCTCGGCTCGATCACGCGTTGACCCTCTGGGGACGTCACCTCGCCCCACGACTCGTGCTCACCGGTGGGATGGGAGATGGCGACACCACGAGTGAAGCGGCCGTCGGTCGTCGTTATGCAGTCAAGCATGGCGTGCCTGATAGCGTCATTCTCACCGAGACGCGCGGGCGAACGACGGCGGAGTCGATGCAGCGCGTCGCGGCGATGATGGACACCGCTCACCTGCACGAGGTCATCCTCGTGAGCGATCCCTTCCACATGTTGCGTCTGGCGATTCTCGCGCGACGATTCGATCTCATTCCGCGAACGTCGCCGACACGGACGAGTCCCATCTCCGCCAGCGCAACAGAGTCCTGGCGCTATTCACTGAGCGAATCCGTGAAGGTACCGCTCACATTGCTCTTCGAGCACCCGGCGCGGTGAGCTTTGAGCATCACGGCCCTCCAAGTGCTGAACGGAACCACCGCCAATAGTCATCGGGAGCGCGCTCGGTGACGTCATTGTGCCCGGCGCCGGGCACGAGAAGAAGCTCACCTTTTACGCGCGCCGCGTCATAGACCGCACGGCCCATTCGTGCGGGCACGATCAAATCGCGAAGGCCATGCACGACGGACACTGGCACAGCGAGCTCGCGAACGCGCTTCTCGGTGTCGTAGTGCACGCGCGACACGAGAGGCCAGAACAACGATAGACCGGGAAGCGCCATCCGCCGGGCCATCGCCCGCGCCGAAGAGAATGGCGATTGCAAGAGCAGCGCGGAGGGTGGGAGCTCGCTCGCCAACTCGACCGCGATCGCGCTGCCAAGCGAGTGTCCGAAGTACGCCACACGACTATCGCCAAGCGGCAGCGCACTCCCCGCAAACACTCGCGCCGCGCGTGCGTCGCGGGCGGCGTCGACGTAGGTAGGCCTGCCTGGCAGACCGTCATAACCGCGGATTTCGGGAAGCAGTACCACGAGCGGCAGCGTTCGTGTCGCGGCCTCAGCCCACGGGATGAGCAATCGGGCGAGGTCGGCGTTCCCGTGAAAGGCGATCAGTAAATGCTCGGCGCGCTCAGCGTCCCCGACCAGAAACCCAAAGAGCTGCGTCTCATCCTCAGCACGGTACGAGACCTGCCGAACCGCTTGGTCGCCCGGGCGGAGTACACCACGTGGGAGCGTCGCGGCCGGCGGTTGGAATACGATCCGCTCCTGATTTGTCCAGAGCAGCCCCACCAGTAGCAGGTACACGACTGCCGCGATCAGCAGGGCGAGCGAAAGCACGTGGCGTGAATTTGCTGAAGGCGGCGGGTGACGCGAAGGGTTCCTGGGGACTACCAGAGGAGTGCAATTTACGGAGATGCGCATTCCAATCGAGACCTTTCGCCTACCGAACGGTTTGTTCGTTACGCTCTCTGAGGATCACACGGCGCCCATCGTCGCGGTGAACCTGTGGTATCACGTTGGCTCAGCCAACGAGCGAACAGGACGTACGGGCTTTGCCCATCTGTTCGAGCACATGTTGTTTCAGGGATCGGCAGACGTCGGCGCCAACGAGCACTTCGAGCTGATCCAGCGGGCTGGTGGTACGCTGAATGGGTCCACCTGGCTCGATCGAACCAACTACTTCGAGACCGTGCCGTCGAATCAGCTCGAGCTCGTGCTTTGGCTCGAAGCAAATCGGATGGGCTGGCTGTTGCCGGCGATGACACAGCAGAAGCTCGATACGCAGCGCGACGTCGTGAAGAACGAACGGCGCTGGTCGGTGGACAATCAGCCGTACGGAACCTGGTGGGAGCGACTTCCGGCGCTGGCATTCCCGGAGGAGCACCCCTTTCATCATTCGCTCATCGGCTCGATGTCCGATCTCGATGCCGCGAGCCTCGAGGACATCAAGCATTTCTTCGCGACCTACTACACGCCGGACAACGCCGTGTTGTCGATTGCTGGCGACTTCGACCCCGCGGAAACGCGCGCGATGGTCGCGAAACATTTCGGCGCGATTGCTGCCGGCCGCGGCAAGCCGCCGCTGGCCGACCTGACGGTGCCATCTACCTTCGGCGGCTGGAAGCGTGTCCTAGTCGAGGACGATGTGATGTTGCCGCGGCTCTTTCTCACCTTCCGTTCACCCGCATTCGGAACGGAGCAATACTACGCCGCGAGCGTATGCGCGACGATCCTGGGATCGCGAAAGGGAAGTCGGCTGTACCGCAGCCTCGTGCGCGATCGTCAGATCGCGGCCGAGGCACAGGCCTTCACATACGATCTTGCGAAGGCAAGCGATCTCCTCGTCCTCGACGTGACAGCGCGTCCGTCAGTCAGCGCCGAGCTGCTCGAGCGTGAGGTGGCGGACGAAGTGGATCGACTCGTTAGGGACGGCGTTACCGAGGAGGAAGTCGCGCGCGCGGTGGCTCTCGTTCAAACAGAATTCGTCGCGGCCATGCAATCGGCCGGCGATCGCGCCGACCGCCTGTCGATGTTCGCCACCTATTTCAAGAATCCCGAACTGGTAAACGAACAGGTTCAACGGTACGAGGCCGTGACCGCGGCCAGCGTCAATGAGCTCGTTCGTCAACGTTTGGGCGAGGACAACCGCGCGAGTCTACTCTTCGTTCCGAGGCAGGAGCGGGAGGATGCCATCAACCAATCGGACGAGCTGACAGCGGGCGTCGGATCGGTGGTGCAGTCGTGAGCGCCACCGCAATCCAGCCGCGGCCCTCGCGGCCAGCGGCGGCGCCGCCGCGCCCCTACCAATTTCCACGCTTCGAGCGACGCGTCCTGCCGAACGGACTGCGTTTGATCATCGCGCCAATTCCGAAACTGCCGATCGTCACGATCGCAGCGCTCGCGGATGCCGGAGCGGTATGCGATCCGCCGAATCGCGCTGGTCTCGCGCAGCTGACGGCGAAGCTTCTCCTCGAGGGCACGACGTCAGGGGACGGCATCGCGATCACAGACCGGTTCGAGCGTCTCGGGGCATCCGTCGATTCCCATGCGGATTGGGACGTTGCCGCGGTGACGGTTACGACCCTCACCGACAAGCTGCATGAATCCGTCGCACTGCTTGGTGAGCTCCTGCGCGCACCAGGATTCAGTGAACGGGAGGTGGAGCGCCTCAAGGGGGAGCGGCTGGCCGAACTGCTGCAGCTGCGCGCCGAGCCGCGCGGGCTGGCCGATGAGCTGTTCTCACGATTTCTGTACGAAAGCAGCTCTCGCTATGCACTACCGGACGGCGGTGACGAGAAGAGTGTCCGCGGCCTGTCGCGCGCCGAGGTATCCAAGTTCTACGAGAGTTGGTACTCCCCAGCATCGATGACGTTGATCATCGTGGGTGACGTTCAGCCCGCGCCGTTGGAGCGCTTGGTGACCGATGTCTTCGGAGATTGGAAGGGCGGCCCAACGGTTTCCTCGTCTGCGTTAGACGAGGCGGCTCGCCGCTCGCGAGCGGTTCACATCGTGAACAAGCCGGACGCGCCGCAATCCGAGCTGCGCATCGGGCACGTTGGTCTACCGCGGCGACACCCCGATTATTTCCCCGCGATGATCATGAACGCCGTCCTTGGCGGCCTCTTCTCGTCACGTATCAACCTCAATCTTCGCGAAGCGCACGGGTACACGTATGGCGCGAGCTCGTACTTCGACTGGCGCCGGCAGAAGGGGCCATGGGTAGTTGCGACGGCCGTCGCCAGCGAGGTCACCCATGCGGCAGCGACCGAGGTATTGAAGGAGATAGACAGATTCCGCTCGGAACCCATTAGCGAAGACGAGCTCACGCTCGCGACCAGTTATCTCGACGGCGTTTTTCCCATCCGCTTCGAGACGACCTCCGCCATCGCGTCGGCGCTCTCGACGCTGGTCGTGTATGACTTGCCGGATGATTGGTACGATGAGTATCGGACGCGTGTGCGCGCCGTGACCACAGGAGACGTCCTCATCGCAGCAGAGCGACATCTACATCCCGAGGCGCTGCAGATGGTGGTGGTGGGGAATGCCACCGCCGTGCGTGAAGGGATGGAGGCGATGGCGTTCGGCCCGCTTCAGGTGTACGACGTGGAGGGTCGAGCGACCTAACGATGGGAGATGCCAAGCTCGGTTCGCGGCGCATTTACACGGGACGTGTGCTCAATCTGGACATCGACCAGGTGCGGTTTCCGAACGAGTCCACCGGCGAGCTCGAGATTATTCGCCACCCCGGAGCCAGTGCGGTGCTGCCATTTCTCAGCGACCCCAAGGGCGCAGATCCTCAGATATTGCTCATTAAGCAGTACCGTTACGCCGCTGAGGATTTCCTCTATGAGGTGCCGGCGGGGAGACTGGACCCTCATGAGTCTCCCATCGACTGCGCGCGGCGGGAGCTCACCGAAGAAACTGGGTGTACGGCGGAGCGAATCGAGCCGCTCTACACATTCTATACGACACCCGGATTCATCGACGAACGCATCCACGGGTTCATGGCTACCGGGCTCACCCGCGGGGAGAGCAAGCGGGAGGCTGACGAGTTCATGACCCTGGAAACGATGAGCCTGTCGCGCGCCTTGGAATTGATCCAGGCGGGTGAGATACGCGACGGGAAGACCACCGTGCTCATCCTCTTCGCGGCAGGATTTCGAGCGGGATTGTAGAGCCTCCATCCAAAGCAACGCCTAACCCCCGCGCCCGTGTCGAAACATGTGGCGCGAGTCTTCGTGTCCTTTCCGGGCGTCGCCAAGAGAGGACAACGACGGCAACGGCGGAGCTCGTTCCAACACGAAGCGAACTGGCCTAAGTCGTTGTTTCCTTGCGTATTAACGCCTGAGGGCCATCGGCGTCTAATGGGGCACGTGGCCTGCTTTTACAGGGGCATGAAGTTCCAACGCGCACGATCCAAACACAGTCGAGGAGCCCAGACCGATTCAGATTTGTCGGATCGAGCCCTGGCGAAGGACCAAAGGGGGCAAAGGCATATGGCTGAAGTCGCATTCAAAAGAGCGCCGCTTCCTGGTGCGTCCATCCGAGAACGGCTCCGTACCCAAGACGACGCAACGGTCGTGTCGGCGTTTCTCGCCGGTGAAGAGCGTGCGTTTCAGGAGCTCGTCCAACGGTATCAAACGAGGCTCTTGAACTTCATCTACCGCACGATTGGCGATCGCGAAAAGGCGGAAGATCTGGTTCAGGAAGTCTTCATTCGCGTCTATCGACACATCCATCGATTCGATCGATCGAAGAAGTTTTCTACCTGGGTATACACCATCGCGTCGAATTTGGCCAAAAACGAGCTGCGCAATCGATCGCGCAATCCGCTGGTGTTGTTCCAAACCATCAAGAGCAACTGGGAAGACGAAGAGCGGCCGCTGCAGTTCGAAGACGCGACGGCGCGTCCAGACGACATGTATCGGAAGCGACACTTGAGGGAGCTGGTGGAAGACACCGTCGCCAAGCTGCCCGAGCATCATCGACAGGTATTCGTGCTTCGCGAGCTCGAGGGCAAGTCATACGAGGAGATTGCGGAGATCACGGACTGCAACCTTGGAACGGTGAAGTCGCGGTTGAATCGCGCACGCAACGCATTTGCATCGATCATCGAGCCCTGGCTCGACTGATAAATAGAGTCACTGTTTGTAGGGAAAGCCGGCGCGAAGACTCGCGCCGGCTTTCTTGTTGCCCTGATAATGCACAGTACCATTTGCGCGAATGTTCCAGTGACAAATTGCCCCTGGCTGCAACGGGAGCGACGACGTAACTCTGGAACCGGCCCTACGTTCCAGGGTACCGACACCCGAACCAAACACGCAGCGGAAAACGCCCTGATGGATTGTCGCGCATTTCGAGAAAATCACGTCGGCTTTGTCGATGATGTCCTTCCTGCAGTTGACATGGATGACATGCATCGGCACATGCAGTCTTGTGCTCGCTGCGCTCGCCATGATCTTGCCGTTCGCCGTGGGCTGCTGATTGTTCGAAATCTTCCGACCATCGAGCCGTCGGCGGATTTCATGTCTCGGCTCAGCGATCGGATCGCGGAGCTGAAATTGGAAGGCGCGGCTACCGAGATGACGCCGGCGTACCGCCTCACCACGGGCGCGTTCGCCGCACTCGCGGCTGGCCTCACCCTGTTCGCGTACGTGGCGCTCGAGGCGGCGAATCGATTCGGCACTCCGCAGATGTTGACGCTCCCGCCGGTCGTCGCAACCGCGCCCGCGCGTCCAGCTCCGCCGCTGAATGGCACGGCGTACATGGCAGCCATTTCCACGGGCATGTCCATGTGGCCGGCGGTACTGATGGCCGACGAAGCGCCACGTCAATTGGCGGGCGTGGAGCTCCAGCAAGCCGCTCTGCGCTAAAAAAGAGATTGTGATCGCCGACGCCGCGGACCAACCGCGGCGTCTTTTTTTATTGGTCTTCAGACTCACGTCGTATTCCCGCGATCTCACGAAGAACCTTTTCTATATTGAGTGCCCATGGCAGCTGCCTCCTCCGCCGCACAGAAAGCCCTCCGTACCGCAATGCAGACAGGCGCGTACGATCCGGTCTATTACTTCTATGGCGCGGAAGACTATCTCAAGGACGAGATGCTGAAGCAGTTGGTCCAAGCAGCGGTGGATCCAGCAACCCGCGACTTCAACTTCGAAACGCTTCGCGGCGGCGAGGTGGACGGCGGCACCCTCGGCTCGCTGCTCGGCACACCACCCATGATGGCGGATCGACGAGTGGTCGTGATCAAAGATGTCGGCGCCCTGAAAAAGGACGCACGCCGCGCGCTGGAGAAGCATCTCGAATCGCCGGCCCGGGACATCGTTCTCGTCCTCGTGGGCGCAGCGGGCAGCAAGGACGATCGCCTGCTTCTCGATCGAACGACTGCGATCGAGTTCGAGCCACTGTCCGGCGCGCGCGTCCCAAAGTGGATTACGTACTACGCAACTCACGATCTGGGATGTGAGATCACGCCAGAGGCGGTAAGTCTCCTCCAGGACGCCGTGGGAACGGAGCTCGCCCAACTACGTATCGAGATCGACAAGCTGGCCAGCTTTGTCGCGGGAGAGGATCGGCGAGTGATCGACGAGGAAGCGGTTTCCGCGATCGTCGGTGTGAGACGCGGCGAGACGTTAGGCGATCTCCTCGACGCGGTCGCGAATCGGAATGCCGCGCGGGCCATGGATCTCCTGCCGCACGTACTCCTCCAGCCGAAGACGAGCGCCGTGACCATCGTTATGGCCCTCACCACGCAGACGCTTGCGCTCGCGTGGGGACGTGCGTCGCGCGACGCGGGCGCATCAGGACATCGAATGGAGAACGATTTTTTCGCGCTGTTGAAAGAGTCGGGATCGAGCTACACGGGCAGGAGCTGGGGCGACGCGGTGCGCACATGGACGCGCGCACTCGACACGTGGAGCGCGTCCGACCTCGATCGGGCTCTCGCCGCTCTGCTCGCGAGCGATGTAGCGCTCAAAGAGAGTCGGGTTTCGTCCGATGAACAATTGCTACAGTCGCTGATCCTCACGCTTTGCGCTTCGGGCCGATCCACGGGCCGTCGGGCCGCATGATCTTGCTGCGTCTCATTCTCGCGACGGCGCTTTCCGCGGCCGTTTTTCCTACTAGGGCGACGTATGCACAGAACGCCGATACTTCGGCGAAGCCGCATACGGTCACGACTGACAACGGTGATTCGCTTTTTCTCCGAGCGCGCAAGCTGGTCCTCGAGGGCAACGCTGCAGCCGGACGTGCGCTCGTCGATTCGGCGCTCGCGGCAACGACGAGCGGCTCCGCCGATTACGCCGCGGCGTTGTACTGGCGCGGAGCGTTGTCGGCAACCGCCGCGGACGCCGAGCGCGATTACCGGCGCGTAATCGTCGAATACCCCTTCTCGGTCCACTCCGGAGACGCGCTGCTCGCTCTTGCCCAGCTCGAGATGGCGCGTGGAGATCGCGACCCGGCGATCGATCATCTGCAGCGATTCCTACTGCAGCGGCCGAACGACCCCGATCGTATCCGCGCGGGCATTTGGCTCGGCCGACTTCTGCTGGACGACAATCAGCTCCCGAAAGGCTGTGCAGTCTTGCTGCGCACGCGTGCGTCGTTAGGTAACGGCGCGGTGGAGACCAGGAACCAGATTGACTACTATGCCAACCGCTGCGTTGGCGTGGACACGACGCCGGTTGCACCGCGGCCAGTGTCGGCTCAAACGCCGGCGCGGCCACAGAGGGCAGATAGCTCACCGCCGGTGCGACGGGCCACGGTGCGGGATACGACGCGGGCCGCGCCACCACCCAGCGTAAAAGCCCCATCAACGCCTAACGTCAAAACCGCGCCGAAGGCGAACGCCGCAACTGTGACCACGGGCCGCTTCACCGTCCAGGTCGCGGCGTACGACACGAAACAGGCAGCGGAGCAGCTTGTCGCGAAGCTGGGCGGCCGTGGCATTTCGGCGCGGGTCGTCGAAAGCAAGGCCGCACCATTTCGCGTGCGTATTGGGCATTACGCGTCAGATTCGGCGGCCGCGGCCGCGGCACGGGAGCTCAAGGGAAAAGGCATCGTCGGCTTCGTCACCACGACCGACAACGAGACCGCTTCCGCGACGCGCCATCCATGAGCGTCGTCGGTCAGGCGGCAACACCGCTGATGGAGCAGTATCGGGAGATCAAAGCGCGCCATCAGAATGCGCTTCTGTTCTTCCGCATGGGTGAGTTTTACGAAATGTTCTACGACGACGCGAAAACGGCGTCGCGTGTGCTCGGACTGACTCTCACGGCCCGCAACAATGGTGGGGCGGCGGAGGTTCCGCTCGCGGGCGTGCCAGTGAAGGCGGTGCAAGAGTATCTGCGGCGACTCGTCCAGCAGGGATACCGCGTCGCCATCTGCGAGCAAACGGAGGATCCGAAGCTCGCGCGCGGTATCGTGCGGCGTGAGGTCGTGGAGACGATCACGCCGGGAGTCACCTTTGCCGACGAGCTGCTCGAAGGAGCACGGAACAACTTCATCTGCTCGCTCTGGACGGCGGGACGCGGGCGTGACGGCCTAACGAGCCCGATCGGGGTCGCTGCCGCCGATGTGTCTACGGGTGAGCTGAGACTGTGCGTCACCAGTGCCGGCGAGCTCGATGCCGTTCTCGCTCGTTATGCGCCTCGCGAAATTCTGCTGGCGCAGGGAGCGGATCTCGTTTTGCCGTCGTCCCGCGCCGAAGCGATGATCACCGAGCGGGAGGCATGGGAGTTCGAGCCAGAGAGTGCGGCGGACGATCTCACGCGGCTGTACCGCGTGCAGTCCCTCGAAGGTCTTGGAATTGGTGTTACCGATCGCCCCGCCGTCGCTGCCGCGGGAGCCCTTCTCCGGTATCTCCGCGAGCTGCAGCCGGCGGGGGTTCCGCAACTGGCCCGGCCGGCAATCGATCGTGCTGCTGGACTCATGCCGCTCGACGAGATGACGCGACGCAATCTCGAGCTGGTCGAGTCACTCCGTGGGGGAGGCCAGGAAGGGACGTTGCTGACCGTCCTCGATCGCACCGTGACGCCGATGGGCGCGCGGCTGCTGCGCCAGTGGATGCTCGCGCCTCTCACCGATCGCACGGCGATTGATGAGCGACTCCACACGGTGGCGACGCTGGTCGAGGATGCGCTTGCGCGCGCCGACCTGCGCGCTGCACTCGACGGCGTGCGCGATGTCGAGCGCCTCGGAGCGAAGATCGCCTCCGGCCGGGCCACCCCGCGCGACGTCGGCGCGCTCGGCGCGTCGCTTGCGCGACTACCGGAGGTCGAATCCATCGTTAGGCAGATTCACCAGCGGACCCCGGCGGGTCTCCTCGAGCGGCTGCTCGGCGAGTGGGACGATTGCGCGGTCGAGGCGCAAGCGATCAAGGCAACCATTGTCGAGCATCCGCCAATGATCATTGGCGAAGAGCCTACGATCGCAGCCAGCGTGGACGAGGAGCTCGATCGCCTCCGCACGCTGCGCGATGGTGGCAAGGACGGCATCGCCAACATTCAAGCAGCGGAGCGCGAGCGCACCGGAATCGGCTCGCTCAAAGTCGGATTCAACAGAGTGTTCGGCTATTACATCGAGGTGACGAGATCGAATCTCCATCTCGTGCCCAACGACTATCAGCGGCGTCAAACGATCACGAATGGCGAACGCTTCGTGACCCCTGCGCTCAAGCAGTACGAGGAGACAATTCTCAACGCCGCCGAGCTCATCGAGGCGCGCGAACGAGCGCTATTCGAACAGCTGCGAGCGCAGGTTGCGACTCGAATCGGCGCACTCCAGTGCGCGGCGCGCGCGCTCGCGCTGCTCGACGTCGTATCGGCCCTCGCGGAAGTCGCGGCGCGAGAGGGATACGTGCGGCCCACGATGACCGACGATTTCGCGCTCGACATCGTTGGCGGAAGGCATCCCGTCGTGGAGCGGATGATGCCGCGCGACAAATTCATACCTAACGACGTTCGGCTCACGGCTGATGCGCGTGTGATCATTCTCACCGGCCCCAACATGGCTGGTAAGTCGACGATTCTCCGGCAGGTTGGACTGATCGTGCTCATGGCGCAGATCGGGAGCTTCGTGCCGGCATCGGCGGCGCGCATCGGTTTGGTCGACCGCGTGTTCACCCGCGTGGGCGCGAGCGACAACCTCGTCCGCGGTCAGTCGACCTTCATGGTGGAGATGGCGGAAACGAGCGCCATCCTCCATTCGGCCACGTCGCGCAGCCTGGTTCTGCTCGACGAAATCGGACGCGGCACGTCCACCTACGACGGCGTATCGATCGCATGGGCCGTGAGCGAGCATCTCCACGACCGCACCGGCTGCAAGACCATCTTCGCGACGCATTACCACGAGCTCACTCAGCTTGCGCAGGACCTCGATGGTGTGCGCAACTTCAACGTCGCCGTGCGCGAAGTGAATGACGACGTTTTGTTCCTGCACCGTCTCCAGCCGGGTGGCGCGGATCGGTCCTATGGAATAGAAGTCGGTCGTTTGGCGGGATTGCCGCCTCAGGTGCTCGATCGCGCGCGGCAGGTGCTTCGCCTCCTCGAGGGCGAACAGCTGGCGACGTCACCGCGACGAGACAACGGAGGAGCGAGGCAAGCGACCCGGCAGGATCAACTCGGCCTCTTTGCCGCCGCGCCGAATCCGATTGTCGAACGCCTGGCGGCGGTGGACACTGATGCGATGACTCCGCTGCAGGCGCTGTCGCTACTTGCTGAGCTCTCGCGCGACGCGAAGCGGTCGTGAAGCGAGCGACCCAGGAAGCTCTTACATTTCCGTGCTATGATCGTTGACGCGGCGGGAAGAAAATCTCATCGGGAGCGGAGGGACTTGGGAACACGCCTGCTCGCGTGGCTTCTCGTGGTCACCGTTCTCGCCGCCACGGCGTGCATTGACAACGAGCAGTCAAACAAGCTGGCGAAGAGTCTCGAGACCGGTCCCCAGCACCCCGACGAAGCTCCAAAGATGCTCAACAAGGAGCTTCCATTTCACTATCCGCCGGTGCTCTTCGCGAAAAAGGTGCAGGGTAATGTGACGTTGCGTCTGTTCATCGATCGCGACGGTCACATCCGACCCGACTCCACGCAGGTGGTCGAATCCAGCGGCTACGCGTCTTTCGACTCGGCGGCGATCCGTGGATCGCAAGAGCTGCGATTCGTGCCGGCAAAGACCAAAGGCGAGCCACAGCCGGTGACCATCCTGTTCCCCGTGTATTTCCGGTTTCCGGGCGCCCCACCGCTTCCCGGTGATACGGTGCTGAAGAAGCAAGGGACCAAGCCATAGCCACAGGAATTAGCGTTTGATGAACGTGCGCAATCGACTGCCGTATGATTCCGTTCTCGAGACGATCGGATGGACACCCCTCATCCGATTGCATCGCGTGACACGGGGTGTGCGCACACCGATTTATGCGAAGGCCGAGTTCTTCAACCCGGGCGGATCGGTGAAGGACCGGATCGGCATGCCGATCATCGAGCGCGCGGAAAAAGAGGGACGGCTGCGGCCAGGCGGGACGATTGTCGAAGGCACGAGCGGCAACACGGGCGTCGGCCTCGCGATCGCCGCGGCGCTGAAAGGCTATCGCTGCATCTTCACGATGCCCGACAAGATGTCCCAAGAGAAGGTGCGATTGTTGAAAGCGTTCGGGGCAGAAGTGATCGTCACGCCAACCGCGGTGCCGCCGGATCATCCGGACAACTATGTGATGATGGCCAAGCGCATCGCGCACGAGACGCCTAACGCGATCCTCGCCAACCAGTTCTATAACGACGCGAACTCCGACGCGCACTACGCCACCACGGGCCCGGAGATTTGGGAGCAGACGGAGGGTCGAGTCACGCATTTCGTCTGTGCGGCCGGAACGGGTGGAACGATCACCGGCGTGGGGCACTACCTGAAAGAGCGGAATCCGAAGATCCAGGTCATCTCCGGCGATCCCGTGGGATCGATCCTCGCCGAGATGTGGCGAACGAACGGTCAGAGCAAGCCGGAAGGAACGCCGTACAAAGTCGAGGGAATCGGGCAGGACAAGGTTCCGGGAACGCTCGACATGTCCGTGATCGATGACTTCATGACCGTCACGGACAAGGAAGCGTTCGGCATGGCGCGTCGCCTAACGAGGGAGGAAGGACTCTTCGTGGGTGGCTCGTCGGGGCTGATCGTGCACGTCGCCATGCACGTCGCGCGACGGCTCGATGATCCCGACGCCTGCATCGTGACGATCCTTCCCGATACGGGTGAGCGGTATCTCTCCAAGCTCTACAGCGACGAGTGGATGCGAGAGAATCAGCTGCTCGATGCCGACAAGACTACGCTCGCGAGCGTCCTCAACACCAAGCCGCCCACCGACCACCCGGTTGTCAGTGTGGCGCCCGGGACGACCGTTCGTCAGGCATTGCGGCTGATGTCGCTCCACGACGTGTCGCAGCTGCCAATCATGGATGGCACGAACTGCATCGGCTCCGTGAGCGACTGGTCGCTCTCGGCGAAGAGTCTGGAAAACTCCAAGCTCCTCGACGCCACCGTGAGCGAGTTGATGGATCCACCCTTTCCGATGGTCGATGCACAGCAGTCTGTGGATGCGATCGCGAAGCTCCTCTCCAAATCGAACCCCGCCGTGCTCGTGCGATCGAATGGGCACGTGCTTGGCATCGTGACGCGCTCCGACATGCTGAGCTACCTCATGGCGAGGGGCTAGGGCTTAGGGGCTAGGGAATAGGGAAGAAAGCCTCCCGTCCTAAGTCCTAAGTCCCAGGCCCTAGCCCCTAGTCCAGCCCTAACCCCTAGTCCCTAGTCCCTAGCCCCTCTCTCCATTTGCACATCTCTGTTTTAATGGGCGGCACGTCCGCCGAGCGTGACGTGTCGTTGGCGTCCGGCCTCCGCGTTGCCGAGGCGTTGCGCACACGCGGGCACGACGTGACCGCCATCGACACCGCGCGCGGCCCATTGAGTCGCGACGATGAGCGCGCTCTGTCGGCACGACGTGTCGTCCAGCCGACCCCGCCGTCGCAGGAAGAGCTGCAACGGATGGCGCGCGAAACGTTGCCCCAGATGCAACGGCTGTTGCCGTCACTGCGAGAGGCTGACGTGGTGTTTCTGGGGCTGCACGGGGGCTCGGGCGAAGATGGCACTATCCAGGCGCTTCTCGATCTCGCCGGGATTCCGTACACGGGCAGCGGGCATCTGGCCAGCGCGCTCGCGATGGACAAGGATCTGTCGAAGCATCTCTTCGTCCGCGGCGAGGTGCAGACCGCGGAGTGGGTGATGGCTACCAAGGCGGCCGGTGAGGCGAAGAGTGCAGCCGGCCGCCGCTTTCGCGATGAAGCTCTCGCATCGCTCCGGCTGCCGGTGGTAGTCAAGCCGTCGAAGCAAGGATCGACCGTTGGACTCAGCGTCGTGAAGAAGTCCGAAGATCTCGCGGCCGCGATCGCCGAGGCATTTCAGTATGACGATGAGGTGATGGTCGAACGGTTCATTGCGGGCAGGGAGCTCACGGTGGGTATTCTTGGTGACGAGGCTCTGCCTGTTGGCGAAATCATCCCGAAGCACGAGATTTACGACTACGAGTGCAAGTACCAAGCGGGCATGGCCGTCGAGGAATTTCCGGCAAAGCTCAGCCCCGCGCAGACCGCCGCGGTTCAGGAGTTGGCACGTCGCGCGTTTCGCGCACTCAAGTTGCGCGGTTGTGCACGCATCGATTTTCGAATGAGTGAGGCGAGTGGCGCGAAGAGTGTTGGCGGTGAGTTTTACTGTCTCGAGGCGAATACGCTGCCGGGAATGACGCAGACCAGCTTGATTCCACAGGCGGCAGCGGCGGCCGGGATCGAGTTCCCGGAGCTCTGCGAACGAATCGTGCGCATCGCGCTGGATGCGCGCGGGATGGGGGGATAAGCGAATGGCGCATGTCGCCGGTCCGACCGCCGCTCTCGCTGGAGTGCCGGCTGGGCTGCAAGCACAAGGCGTGTGGTCAGGCCGCCGCCAGATCTTCGTGCGCTTCGCCGCCGAAGCGGAGACCGCCACGATGTACACGGCGGACGCGCTCGCAAACGAGCTGCGGCGCAGCGCGAGTCGATCGTCGTACCATTCGATCTCGATCTCCGGTCGCGATCCACTATCGAACGTGGACTATCTCACCGCGGCGTTCGCGAAGCCGCCGGTGGATCTTCCCGTTATGCTCGACACGGATGGTCAGCGTCCGGAAGCAATTCCCGCGTTGAAGAAGCTCGTGGGCCTCACGCAGGTGACGCTCGAGGGGAATACGCTGGAGGCGGCGACGGAGCGGGCGCTGAGCACTCTGCACGCGGCGGCGGAAGCAGGAATGCAGCACGCGCTCATCCTCTGTTCCAGCGAGCAGACGAGTGACGCGCAACTCTTGCGGATCGTCGAGCAGGCGCGAGGCGTGAGTGGCGCAACGCAGATCGTGATTCATCCGCCGCCGGGTGTTCCCGTGGATCGCGATCGCCGATGGATGACGTTGCTCGAGCGCGCCGCCGCCCTGCACAACGACGTTCGTTTTGCCTTGAAGCTCCCCCCGCCGACGGGCATGAGGTGACCCACCCATGCGCGCGGCGAGTTGACCCTTCGCTGTGCGCAGAGCAGGCCCGGTGCAGTGCATTCCGGGTGACGGAACTCACCTCGCAAGGACGTGTTTTACCATTAGTTTCGCAGTAGCGGCGCTCCTTCACTCGCGCGTCGCAGTAGTTTTTTCCGGCTGAGCATCGAGCCCGACTCAGCCACTGATGGCGGGACCATGAGCTATCCGGCGACGAACGAGCAAGAATATCCGCGGATGACCTCCGCTGTGCAGGTGCTGATCGCGATCAACGTCGCGATTCTGTTCCTGCAGCTCACGATCATCAGGGAAGAGCTGATGGCGAGCGCGCTCGGATTCAATTTCGCCGCGGCGCCGGCGCATTGGTGGACTGTGGTCACCTACATGTTCGTGCACCAGGGATTTTGGCATCTGGTGTGGAACATGTACGCCCTCTTCATCTTTGGGCCCCGCCTGGAGCACCTCTGGGGCCCGAGGAAGTTCGTGTTCTTCTACTTCCTCAGCGGGCTCGGCGCGCTGATCTGCTACACCCTGTTCTTCCGCGATAGCAGCGCATCGTTGATCGGTGCGTCGGGCGCGGTGTTCGGTGTGATGGGAGCGTACGCTCTGCAGTGGCCGAAGCAGGAGATGCTGTTCATGTTCGTGCTGCCGATGCGCGTGCTAACGCTCGTCATGCTGCTCGTCGGCTTCAACCTCGCGATGGGCCTCTTCGGGCTGGCGGGTCTCGCGGGCACCGACGTCGCCTACTTCGCGCACCTGGGCGGATTCATCGTCGCGTGGCTGTACATGCGGACGCCGCCAAGCGTGAGCATCGAGCAGCTCCGTCAGCGGATCTCGCAAGTTCCGGATTCAGAAGATCCGCCGCGCGCGATTCCTCGCGCACTGCCGCGCTCGCGCGAGCGGGTGGAGGAAGTCGACGAGATCGTTGCCAAGAGCAAAGCCCTGGCCGCCAAGCGACCGACAGCGGTGACGCCGGTGCGAAAGGCTGCGTCCCGCGACCTCAAGGCAGAGGACGTGAACCGAGTGCTCGACAAGATCTCCGCCCAAGGACTCGACAGTCTCACGAGTGATGAGCGAAGCATTCTCGAGGAGATGTCGCGAAGGCTCCAGAAGAGGGACTAAGCCTCTAGGACTGACGGCGCGGAAGCATTTTCGCGCCCTTCGCGGCTGACAGATGCACGCGTGCGTGCGTGCAAACTTTCGCGCCTGGACAGTCCAGAGTTTTCGGACGCGAATTACGCGAATTGAGAGCGAGTCCCAATCGCGTGATTGGCGTCCCTACAGCCCTCCACGGGTGCTGGCCAAGACAGATCCCAGCGTCCCCGACCACGCACTGCCCATAAAGAAAGTGCCCCCCGGCTATGCCGGGGGGCGGGTGCCGCCACGCCGTTCTCGCGGCGGCGATGGCCGGCGCAGAGTGCACCGGACCAATGGCAATATTGAGGACGCGCGCAGGACCGCGCCAGAGGCAAGATGACGCGCCACCGCGGGCGGTGACAATTTTTCTTACTCCAGCTCCTAGCCCTAAACCCCATCCCCTAGCCCCTACGCCCTAGATTCCCCATCCATGCCCAAGCCAGAGCTCCTCGAAACCTTCGAGAACCCGTACCGCGACCGGGATTACTCGATAAGCATGGAATGCCCCGAATTCACCTCACTCTGTCCGGTCGGCGGCGTCGAGAGCGATGCTGAGGAATTGCGTCAGCTGTCCGGCGGGGCACCCGATTTCGGCACGATCCTCATCGATTACGTCCCGGACCAACTCTGCCTCGAGCTCAAGAGCCTCAAGCTGTATCTCTGGAGCTATCGAAACGACGGCATCTTCTACGAGCGCGCGGTGAATCGGATCCTCGACGATCTCTCACACGCGTGTCGGCCACGATGGATGGAGGTGACGGGTGACTTCAACATTCGCGGCGGCATCAAGTCCGTCATTACAGCCACGGTCGAAGCGCACGCGCGAGCCGCGGGCCGCGGGAAGGCGCCTCGTCAGCTACGGAGGTAGCAGGGCCCTCATCGCGGCGCTGGCGATAGGCAGCGTCGCCTGTGCGAGCTCGCCGGCTGCAACTTCGACAGTTGCTTCGCCCGCGGCATTAGGCGCTGCTGGCCAAGCGCCTCCGGCGCTCGACGCGATTCGTGAAGAGGATTTGCGGCGGGACATTTTCTATCTCGCGAGCGACGCGATGCGCGGCCGCGAGGCGGGAACCCTCGACGAGATGCGCGCGTCGATGTGGGTCGCGAAAGCCGCGCAGGAGGCCGGTCTCCAACCCGCGGGCGACGACGGAACCTACTTCCAGTTCTGGCCCATGCGTCGCGTTAGGTTGTCCGATGCGAGTCAGATCGCGGTGGGTGGACGGCCTCTCGCGCTCTGGCGCGACGTGGTCGTCACCGCGCCCGTGACCGCCAACGTCGATCTTCCGCTCATCGTCTTCGCCCAAGGGCCCCAGCAGCAGTCGACGCTCGATCTACATGGCAAAGCCGTAGTGGAGGAAATTCACGCGCCAACGAATCCACCGTCGCCCACCATAAGCCTGCGCGGCTATCGTTATGCGTTGGCCGCCGTGCGACAGCAGTCGCAGGCACTCATCGAGCGCGGCGCCGGCGCGGTGATCCTCGTCTCGGATTCCGTCGCCGACGACCCGATGGCATTCGGCTTCGGTGGTGTGGCGCTCGCGCGCGGCCGCTATGGCCTGGATACCGCCGGCGCCTCGGCCGCACGCACTACCTCGGCCACGAGCGTGCCCGTGCTCTGGGTGCGGCGGAGCATGCTCGATGCGCTCCGCGCGCCCAACCAGCGCCTAACGGCGCAGCTCTTCACGGAGAGCTACTCGTACCCCTCCGTGAACATCGTCGCGAAGGTCCCCGGCACCGATCCCGCGCGCCGAAATGAGTACGTGTTGTTCAGCGGGCATCAGGATCATGACGGCGTGCGCTATCCGATCGACGGCGACTCGATATGGAACGGTGCGGACGACAATGCGTCGGTGAGTGTGGCGCTGCTGGCCATCGGACGTGCGTGGTCGAAGCAGCCCGCCGCGCGGTCGGCGCTCTTCGTCTGGCACGGTGCGGAAGAGCGTGGACTCCTCGGCTCCTACTGGCACGCCCTCCACCCGGTTGTTCCGCTCGGCCAGATCGTTGCCGTGCTGAATGGCGACATGATCGGCCGCAACAACCCAGACAGCGCGGCGTTGTTAGGCAGCCAGCCGCCACACCGGAACTCGAGTGCGCTCGCGCAGATGGCACTCGACGCGAACGATCGCGTCACCCACTTTGGAATCGACAGCACATGGGATCGGCCCACGCACCGTGAAGGATGGTACTACCGGAGCGATCACCTTCCGTATGCGTGCATGCACGTGCCCGCGCTCTTCTTCAGTACTCTCTTACATCCGGACTACCACACGCCCCGTGACGAGCCCCAGCGGATCGACATCACGAAGCTCGCGCGGATGACGCGGTGGATGTACGCGACGGGATGGGCTGTCGCGAATGCAGCGCAGCGGCCAGCGCTCGACGCGGGCTTTCAGCTCGAGCGCCGCTGCGCGATCGGGCCGTAACTGTCATCCCGAGGAGCGAAGCGACGAGGGATCTGCTTTTACGACGGCTGGCCGAAAAGCAGATCCCTCGCTGCACTCAGGAAGACCGTGGCGAGTAGTGCACCCACCACGCACCACCCAGCGCTCTCTAGAACTCGTATCGGAACGTGAGCGCCATCTGGTAGCCGAGGTTAGTTATGTTGGAGAAGGCACCACGGTTACGCGCGTTCGTGTTGAAGTTGAAGACCGGCATCGACTGATTGAGAGGACCCGGCGTTCGCGCCGTCTGCTGCAACACCGCCTGCTGTGGGAATGCATTGCTGATCGTCGGAACGTAGATCTTGCCCCATTCGCGCTCACGCCCGTCGACGTGCTGGAGCACCTCCCCAAGTGCATTCGCAAAGTTCACAACGTCGAGCTGCACTGTGAATGCCTGACCGCGAATTTGAGGCAGAGACTGGCGGAGCGACAAGTCCATGCGATTCTGCCACGGCGTGCGGCAGCTGTTGCGCTTCATGATGGTGCCGCGCTGCTCGTTCAGGCACTGATTGTTGCTAATGAACTTGTCGAACGCGGCAGCCGCGGCGGCATCCTGTGTGAACACGCCTTGAGCATTCTGTGAACCGATCTTGATCTCGTTAGGATCGGTCGCGTTCTTCGGGACGTAAATGAGATCGTTCCCATTGAACCCATCGCCATTCAGATCGCCGCTTTGCGCGACGTAGTCGATTGGGAAGCCGGATGTGCCCTCGTAGTACAACGTGACATCGGTCGCGCTCCACTTTTTCCACCACGGCAAAGTGTATGTACCATAGGCGAGGATACGATGACGACGCTCGAACGCAGACGTCGTGAGGGTCGGCTCCGACTCGAGGCCTGCATACTCACGTCCATTGCGCCAGTTCGAGATCGCGCGATCCGATGTTAAGCTCTGCACGTCATAAGCGCGATTGTACGTGTAGGCGAACGTGGCGTCGAGCCCCGCGCTGAACTGCTTATGGAGCTGGCCAGTGAGCGTGTAGTTGTAATCCTTGGACTGATTCGTGACATAGATGGCGCCCTCGCTGAAGCTCACGTTATTGTACGAGGTGACGGCTTTTTGTCCCGAGGTATTTGTGCCGAAGTACTGTGCCGCACCGGCGGCAGTTATGGTATCGGCATATAGCACACGGCCATTGCGGTCTGTGTATACCTGACCATTTACAATGCGCGGGCCCAGCGTGTTGAGATCGCGGATGAACACGCCATTGATCGCTTTGCGATAGAGCGCCTCGAAGGTACCGACGACGCCCCAGGGAAGCTGCCGATCCGTGCCTAACGACGCAACGAGCGACTGCGGATACTTGAAGTTCGGATCGGTGAGGTTGATGCCCGCTGTTCCGGCCGCACCAGGGGCCGGCGCCTGCTGACCGGCGCACGACCTTGGGAGGTTGCTGACGTCAGTCGTGAACGCCGGCGTCTGCACGCCAGTGCAGAGCAACGTCACTAGCCCGAGCCCTGTGTTCTGATATCCGTTCGCAACCAGGATGTAAGGCGGCGGCGCGGTGAAAACACCTACGGTGCCGCGCACCTGGTTCTTCTGATCTCCAGTGACGTCCCAGTTGAAGCCAATACGAGGCGACCAGAGTACCTGCGTCTTTGGAACCCACGAGGTGTTAATGTTGACGCCGCGCGCCGCAAACAGATTCTCGATGGTGGTGTTCTCGGGGGGCTTGTCGGTAAACGTAGGAACGTCGGCGCGCAGACCTCCCGTGATCGTTAGGTTCGGCGTGACGGCCCACTGATCTTGGCCGTAGAAGCTGGTCATGTTCGTGTTGAACGACGCCGGGATATCCGCGACGTTACCCGAGTTCGGATATCCGAGTCGATAGCCGTTCGGCTGCAGATTCTGCAGCGCTTGGATGCTCGGGAAGACCCAAGCGCCACCGAGCGCTTGTGCGAAATTGTTGTACACCTTCAAGTGCTCGTAACGGCCACCGACTGTGAACGTGTGCGCCCGCCACGGAATGCTGACATTGTCCTGCAGCTCGAGAATGTCCTGATCAGCGCGGTTATTGATCGAGAACTGCTCGGTCCCGAAGGTGACCGCGGCGCTCGGCGTTGTCGCCGCCGTTCCGGTTGCGCCAACCGGCACCACGCCGACGCCGATCTCGGGCGTGATTTGCGGCACGACACGCTTGTCCCGGATCTGGTTGAAACCGGCGATGAACTCGTTCGAGGTGCCCTGCGAAAAGTTCGAGTACAGTTGCGCGACGGTCGAGTTGTTGGTGTTGACGCCGTTGAACGAGTTCGAAGTTAGGCGGAACCCGGTGTTCTGGTTGGCCGGGTTCGACTGAAACGCCTGCGTGCCACGAGAGAAAGCAAAGCTCTCGGTGCGATTGATCAGCTGACGTAACACGAGACGGTGCGTCTGATTGATCTCGAAATCGAGGCGTCCAAAGAGATTCGTCAACGGGTTATCGACGGGGACAAATCCTGCGGCGCCGGGATTGAAGCCGAACCGCGGATTCGAGCTTACGATCTGCTGAATGAGCGCGATCGAATCGGGCGAAATGTTGAGGGGCGTCGGAGAGCCAGCCGGCTGTCCCACGTAAGGGCCTGCGGCCGCGGCCGTACGCTGCTGCCACTCTGGAGCCACGTAAAACTGCAGCCGATCGCGGATGATCGGGCCGCCAAGCTGGAACCCATACTGCTTCACATCCAACGTGGTAGCGCGGAATGGGTTGACCGAGCTGAGGTCCTGATTTCGAAAGTTGTAAATCGCGCCGCCGTGCCACTCGTTGGTGCCGCTCTTGGTAACGGCATTCACGAGCATGCCTGTGAAGTTCGCTTGGCGGACATCACTAGGCGACATGAGGACGCGGAACTCCTTCACTGCCTCCTGCGAGATGATGCGTCCATTGCCCGCCCCACCGGGAAGACCACCGGAGCTATTCAGGTTGAAGCGATCGTTCTGGTTGGCGCCGTCGATCGTGAAATTGTTGTATCGATTGTACTGACCGCCGGCACTGGGACCGCCCGACGTCGGAATGAGCACCTGTGGCGTGAGCTTCACGAGGTCAGTGAGGTTCCGGTTGAGCGTGGGAAGCCGCCGGATCAGCGAATCCGTAACTTCCGTGGAGACGCCCTGGTGCGCGGGGCTGAAGGTCGAGGCTTGCGCCTGACCGCTCACTGTGACGGCACTGAGGGTGACCGCACTCTGCGCGAGCTGCAGGTCGATACGGGTCGTGGAGGAGAGCGACACGGTGACGCCGTTACGCTCGGCGGGCTCGTAACCAATGCGGCGCACGTTCACGGTGTACGGACCGCCAACTTCGAGGCCCTGGACGTAGTAGTACCCGTTCGCGCGCGTGAGCGAGCCGCTACGAAACCCCGTGTTCCGGTTGGTGATCTGCACCTGCGCATTCTCCACGGGCTTGCCCGCGGCATCGGTAACGGTACCGGAGATGGCGCCGGTGGTCACGCCTTGCGCGGCAAGACGCGAGGGCAGAGTGGCAGGGACCAACAACGCGAGCGACAGCATCATCGCCGCGTTCACTATCCAACGAGGACTCTTCATATTCGGGTGATCCTGGCTAAGGAATTGGCGTCGAGACGCCTAACGAATTCGGCAGCCCGGCACAGCGCGGTGCGGGTGGTCCAGCACGAGCGTGGAGAGATTACCGAGGATGCAGCCACCTCGCGTGCAGGAGGGGTAACGTCTCCGTCACGAAGCGCACGAGCGGTGGAAGGGGTGATGCGAGGAGCGCCGCCGCCGCCGAAATTCCAGGGGCGGTTGAGCCGGAAATGTAGGGCGCGCGCTCGTTCAAGGCGAGGAGCAGAAACGCGCGTCCCTACGTCAGTTCCAACCCTGCGGGCCGGAGCGAGGTCACGCGCTTTTCAGCGCGTCGCAGGGGTTCACCGTATAGGTGCCGGCGGCTACATTAGAAACGCCGATTTTAGCCGGGGAGTCGCGAACGGGTCGTACCCGCGAGCGATGTCGCGGCCGTATCTGCCGGTTCGGGACAGGTAACTGACAGTAGGGCAGCGACTGTTGAACTATGGCAATAGCTGGAATGACGGGATGCGGCGTACAAGAAGTGGTTTTCTAGTTTTCTAACGGGAGGCGAAGCCAAACACTTAGCGGCGTGATTCAATAGAATGAACGACCAGGGCCGGATAGCTCAGGTGGTAGAGCGCCAGACTGAAAATCTGGGCGTCGGCGGTTCGAGTCCGTCTCCGGCCACTCCGCGTTACAGCGTTGGACGAGGGCGCTGGTGGGATACAACGGCGATCGGTTTCGTGCCGCCGTGGCGGCGCATCGAAGCGGTGCCGACGTGCTTCGATCGTTAGGATTTCTTCCCGACGGCCACTCTTATTACAGCCTTCGGTTGCGCCTCAAACGGCTGGCGCTCGATACATCGCATTGGATTTCGGTGAATTCGGCGCGCGATCCCCAGTCACGCGCGCCACGACGAACCGATCCGGGTCCTCAGGGTAATCCGAGCTTTACCGGCCTGACCGGTCGAGCTCTCAAGAGGTGAATTGAGTGCAGTGTGCCGACGTGGAGATCGCGATGGTGCAAGCCAAGCCTTGGGGATAACCCTGAAAACCGGATCTCTCCATGCAAAGAAAGAGCGCCGCGCACCGAGCAGCGATCGATCGTTTTTGTAAACGCCACACCAGTCGGCTCCGGAGCAGGTAGCCGGACCGAGGTTGTTCACAAGGATTGTAGGTGGCTTTGGCGCGTGATCTCTCGCGCCACACTGAACCGATCAGAGTCCTCCGGGTTATCCCAACTTTACCGGCCCGAGTGGTCGAGCACTCGAGACGGCGAATTGAATCCCTCGCGCCTGAATGAAGATCGCGTTGCTACAAGCCAAGCCTTGGGGATTACCCGGATTACCCGGATCTCTCCACGTGGAGAAGGAGCACCGCGCGCCCAGCGGCGATCGAAGCTTTTGAAACGGCACACCAACCTATTTCTTCCGCTCCCTGGCCATTGGATGCAATTTCCTCCGCGGAGCTCGGCCCGTTTGGCGATCGACAACACTCAAGCCCAGGTGATCGGATGAAGCGGCGCACTTTCGTTCAAACACTCGGCGCGGCCGCAGCCAGCGCCCTCGTCATACCGCGCACCGCGTTCGCGGCCAACCGTCTCAAGCACGTCGGCCTCGAGCTCTATTCGGTGCGAAAGGCGATGCGGGCGGACCCGGAGGGCACCCTCGCCGCAGTCCGCGCCGCCGGATACACCGCCGTCGAGCTGCTCTGGTCGTTGAACAACTTCAATCGCACCGTACCGCAGGTGAAGGCGTCGCTCGCCCACGAGGGATTGCGTGCGCCATCCGCCCATATCTCGCCGAGCAATCTCACGGAGGATTGGGAGAAGCATCTCGATGACGCGAAGCTCCTCGGCATGAATTATCTCATCGTCGCGAGCTTGCCCGAGTCGGCCAACACAATTGACCTGTGGAAGCAATGGGCAGACACCTTCAACACCGCCGGCGCGAAGGCGCGAAAGGCGAACCTGTGGTTAGCGTTTCATAATGAGCCCGAGCACATGAAGCCGATCGACGGTCAGGTGCCATACGATGTGTTCATCAAGCGACTCGATCCCAAAGTCGTGCGCCTTCAGTTGGATGTCGGCAACATGATCATCGGTGGCGGCGATCCAATGGCGTATCTCCACCGCTACTCGAATCGCTACTGGAGCTTCCACATCAAGGACGTCGTGCCGAACAAGTCGAGCGACACGGAGCTTGGCACGGGTATCGTGAACTTCAAGCAGTTCTTCGCGGCAATCCCGCACGTCAACGAAAAGCCCGCCTACGTAGAGCAGGAGAATCCGCAGGACGAGATCGTGGCGGCACAACACAACGCTGCGTATTTGAAGAAGCTCACGTTCTGAGTGCGAGGGCAAAGCATGCATTGAGGGTAAGGCGTGGTCTTTGCACCTTCGCCCCGCGGAGGTGCACCATGAAGATCACCCTTCTCTCTGACGACGCGATACGGCTCGAGCCGATACCCGGCCCGATGACCATCGAAGCCATCGATGCCGGGCAGAGCTATTCGCCATTCCATATGCTCGCGAGCGGTCTCGCGACCTGTACGTTCTCGGTCATGCACGCCTGGGCGACGCACGCGAGCCTCGACGTCGAGGATCTGGCGATCGAGGTCCACTGGACGTTTGCCGAGAACCCGCATCGCGTGGACACGATGCACCTCACGTTCGAATGGCCGTCGCTGCCGGCGAAGCGATACCAAGCGGCAAGACGCGTTGCCGAGATGTGCACGATTCACGCGACGCTCCACAATCCGCCGGCGATCACGATTGACCTCGCGACTTCGTCACCTCACGACGACGAGCCAAACGCCGCCGTCGCTTCGCAACACGTTCACTCGCAGAGCGCAACGTGACGGCCCGGGCCATTCCGCAGGAAACGCATCCAGTCGTGGTGTTCACCGTCCGCGGGCAGACGTCCGCGTCCGAGTGTCCGACATGCGATTACACGGTCGTGTACGACGGGATGTGCAAAGTCTGCACGCGTCTGGCGAATCTTCTTCAGAAATGGGACCGACCGCGCAAGCTCGAGGTCGTGTCGTCTCAGACTCCTGGCGTCATGGCGCGGTTTCCGTGGATTCCACCACGCGCATTCGCCGAAGCGCTACAGATGGTCGCGACGGACGGCACGACGTGGTCGGGCGCGGCGGCAATCGAGCGTCTGCTCGACGTGTTGCCAAAGGGCAAGCTGATCTCGTGGATCTTCAAGATCCCATTCGTTAGGCGCTTCGCCGACAAGTTCTATCGCTGGTTCGCGAAGAATCGTTATCGCCTCGGATGCGGTGAGCACTGCATGACGCGCCCGCCCGACGTGATGTTCAGAGAGGCGGAAGAGGGTTGAGGGTTGAGGGTTGAGCGAAAAGCAGATCCTTCGTCGCTTCGCTCCTCAGGATGACTTGACCTGTCATCCTGAGCGAAGCGAAGGATCTGCTTTCGCTCCGCGCCCCGCGCCCCGCGCCCCGCGCCTCGAGTCACCGGTCACCCGCCACGCCCTCATGCTGCTTTCGCAGGAAAACAAGCTCCTCCGCCCAGCGCTGCACGACCTCGGCTTCGCTTTCCGATAGCGTCTCGGACGTCTGGCGCACATCCGTCGCGCGGCCTCCTGACGCTCGAACCGTGTTCTCCACGAGTTGCATCCAGGCTCGATCTTGCACCGCCCCGCCTAACGTGCGCATGATCACCAGATCCGGAATCGAGCCAGCGCGGTCGTAGACCTGAACCTCGAACCGAACCGCATTGCCCAGCGATTCCGTCTGGATGCGCACCGCGCCAGCGAGTGGATGGCCATCGAGCGTCATCAGGGTGAACCGATTGTCATCGACCTCGGCGACTCGCACCTGAACGTGGCCGCGCAACGGAAGATCGAGTGTCAGCGTGGCGCCCTCCTCCACGATCGATGGCGTTCCCGGCTCCGCGCCCGCCGACATGACTCCTGGGGCCACAGTGCTGAAGTTGAGACGCACATAATCCAGAAGACCGCTCGCGTCCAGACGACCATCGCTGATGTCGGCCCAATACCGTTTGCGAGTGAGGGGACCCACTCCTTCGTTAGGCAACTGCTCCGGCTGGACATCGGCGAGCAGCCGCAATCCCGTTTCGAGCGGCGTTGGCGTGATGCCAAAGACCCGCGTCAAGGCGTTATTCGCTCCCGGTGGCAAAGCGCTCCCCTCATGAAGCATCTGTAGCTGGCTGTCGCTCAAACCGAGATCGATCCCGGCCAATCCAGCGAGTGAGACGCCCGCCCTGGCAAGGAACTCCGGCACTGACACCTCGACAGTGGAGCGATTCGTTAGGCGCTTGAGGCGGTCGACGAGGTCGCGCTGTGACGTGAGCTCGTCGCCCGCGAGCTCATACTCGCCGCGATTCAATTCGTCACGCTCGACCGCGAGCGCGATGGCCTCCGCTGCGTCCTCGTGCCAGAGCGGCTGAACGGGCTGATTGCCATCGCCGATGATAGGCACGGCCGGCAACGTCCGCACCATCTTCAATAACACGGAAATGTGTTCGTCGGCGGGGCCATACACCGCACCAGGCCGGAGGATCACCCACTCACCATCGAACCCACGCACGATCTCCTCGGCGGCGGACTTCGAGCGATGATACGGCGAATTGCCTTCCTTGCAGCCGAGCGACGAAACGTACACGAGCCGGCGTACGCCGGCGCGCTCGGCCTCGAGCACGATATTACGAGTTCCCTCAACGTTGACGCCCTGGAAGGTGGTGTGCGGCGGCGTCTCTTCGACGATGGCGACGAGATGCACCACCACCTCACAGCCGCTCGCAGCGCTGGCAATCGACACCGCGTCCGCGACATCTCCCGGAAATGGCGTAACGCCGTTGCGCCAGGCTCGCGCATCGCGATCGGCGTGACGTGAAAGAAGTCTCACCTGGTGGCCACGCCGAAGCAGCGCCGAGACCGTCGATGCGCCGATCACGCCCGTGCCGCCCGTAACAAGAATCAACATGCAATCATTCTCCGCAACGCGGCCGCCCACTCGCGCTCGCTACGCGGATTCATCGGCGGCCCGATAAGGGCAGGCGAGGCAGATTGAATGCCACGCCCCTGGCCGCCTTCCAATCGTAAGGCGGCCGGAACGGCCGAACTCGTTGCTGCTACTCAGTCGGACCGGAGCGCCACGGAGGGGTCCACTCGCGTCGCCCGGCGTGCGGGAACGAACGTCGCGAGGAGCGCTACTCCGAGAAGAAACGCCGGCATCAAGACGAACGTGAGTGGATCGGTTGCGCTCACCCCATAGAGCTGGGAGATGAGTAGTCGCGCCGAGGCCAGCGCGAGAATGAGTCCGACCGCGGCGCCGATCGCCACTACTCGCATCGACTGACGGGCGACGAGAGTCACGAGATCGCGAGCAGTGGCGCCGAGCGCGGCACGAATGCCCATCTCGCGTGTGCGTTGCGCAACCGCGTACGACGTGACCCCGTAGATCCCGACGCTCGCGAGCAGCAGCGCGAGAAGTCCAAAAGCGCCTAACAAGCCAGCGCCAAGCTCCGAAGGCAACAATACGATACGCATGTCCTCAGCCAGGGTCGCGACAGTCATCGGCGGGAGTTGCGAATCGAGGTCGTGCACGACGCCCCGGAGGGAGCTGGCCGTTAGGCGCGCACCCCCGGCTGGCCGTACCTGCAGCACCATCTCCGATCGGGGGTGTTGCGAGTACGGCATGTACATGAAATCCGGCGGCTGCTCTCCCAGCGCGTTGTACTTCGTGTTGTGGACGACGCCCACAACAGTGAGCCAAGGCCCAGAGGCACCCTCGACGCTCACCCGCTTGCCAATCGCCGGCTCGTTGGGCCAAAAGTGCGTCGCCATCCGCTCATTGATCACCACGGCGCCAGGCGCATTGGATCTATCCTCGCTCGTTAGCGTTCGACCGCCCACGAGCGGGATGCCCAACGTCTCGAAATACCGCGGAGTGACGATGTTGAAGTACGGAGCGAACGGAGCGCGAGCGCCGGTCGATGGCTGGCCCTCTAGCCACATCCCCACTTGCATATTGGTCCCGCCTAACGGCACGATCGCCGCGAGCGTCGCCTCGCGCACGCCAGGCAGAGCCGCTGCTCGGCGCTGCAGCTCGTCGAAGAAGGCGCGCCTCTGGTCCTCGCTGTAGTTCCGCGAGGAGACGTTCACCCACACGTCCATCACCCCGCGCGTATCGAAGCCCGGATCGATCACCCTCGCATTGGCGAGGCTATGGAGAAAAAGCGTGGAGCACGCGAGCAGTACTGTGCACAGCGCAACCTGAACGCCGATGAGGACACTTCGCGCGCGCGAACGCGCGGTGGTCTGCGTCGCCTCTTCACGCAGCACCGGCAGCACATCGGTGTCGGTGGCGCGAAGCGCCGGGAGCAAGCCGAAGAGCAGTGCGCTCGCGACACTCGCGCCTAACGCGAAGAGGAGCACGTGTCCATCCGGCGCAACGTTCACCGCGATCGGCTCGGGCGAGCGAGCGACGAGATAGCTCGCAATGAGGTCGGCAACCCATGTCGCGCTGAGTAGACCGAGGACGCCGCCAGCGCAAGCGATGAGCAAGCTCTCGAGGAGAAGCTGTCGAACGAGACGTGCCCGCCCGGCGCCGAGCGCGAGACGAATTCCAAGCTCGCGGCGTCGCACCGTGGCGCGAGCAAGGAGAAGATTCGACACGTTCGCGCAGGCGATGAGGAGGACCAGCGCCACGATCGTCATCAGAAAGCTCGAGGCTAGCACCGCTGGTCCGCGCAGCTCGACGACCACCCCACGCGCCGGCTCCACGCGAAAGACGGCGCGCCGGCCATCCTGTGCGCTGTCGGCGGCGATTCTCGCGGCCACGGTGCGGACGCTCGATCGGGCCAGAGAAAGAGTGGCGCCATCGGCAAGGCGTGCCGTCGTGTAGATACTGCCGCCCCACTTGGCAAAGGAGCTCCCAAGAAAGAATGGCGCAGCCGTGGGCGGGACCCAGAGATCCGCTCGCAACAGAAACAGCGAGCCCGAGAACTCCGCAGGTGCGACTCCAACGACGGTGAACGGCCGCTCGTTCACGCGCAGCACTTTCCCAACGATCGACGAATCGCCGGCAAGGCGGCTTTGCCAGAATGCATGCGACACGACGACGACCGGCACGTCACTCGACGAGTCCGCAGCCGTAAAGAATCGTCCGAGCTCCGGCTGCACGCGAAGCATTTGGAAGTAACCGTCGGTGACGAGGGCTGCCTGGGCTCGCTGAATCGATCCCTGCACGAAGACGGCGACCGCACTGAGACGCTCTCCCGCCGCCTCGGAGAAAACGGTCCGTCCGCTGCGCAAGCGCTCGAGATCGGAGTACTGGAGCGGACTGTGCTCGCCGCGATAAATGCGAACGAGGCGATTAGCGTCTCCGGCGCCCGCGATCGCCTGATCGAGAAAAGCGTTGGCGATCGTGTAGATCGTGACGTTGGCGCCGATGCCAAGCGTCAAAGACAGAATGGCGAGCGCCGTAAGAGCCGGTGTTCGCAGCAGGACGCGAATCGCGTAGCGAAAGTCATTCATCAGATGTCTACTGTTAGGCGAGAGAGTGCCGACCGTTAGGGAAGGCCCGTGCCGTGTCGCCCGTTTGGCAACTACCGGGGTGGCTTCATGTTGCGATTGACGCGCGTGGTTCCACCCGGCAGCTGCTGTCCGCGAATGGGACAAGCTGTGCGATATCGAACGCGCCCCCTCGTCCTGAGCGCAGCGAAGGATCGGTGAGTTCAATCGGTTGACGCAACACCCCAAGTGTTGCATCGACCGATTGCCACCTCTGCTTTTCGGAGCTGAGAGAAGAGCGACAAAACCAGGAGAATACGGATTGGGAACGGCACACCGCCGAGCTACAGCCCACCTGTCATGCTGAGCAATTCGCTTCTCTCGAGGACTGGCGCTGTGAAGGATCTGCTGTTGCTTTGGTGCGAAGAAGCCGTCCGAGGTCGTTCCCAAAGCAATCGTCCGGGCTCGTGCGGCACGGGATCACAACCGTCCCCAGGACTGATCCGTCAAATTCGCGAGATTCGTTAAAATCCGTATTCCCCTTTGCTCTCGTCGCTCTTCTCTCCGCGACGTTTCCGCGCTGCCATCCGCGTCATCTGCCATTCAGCAATGGATGTCAGAAAGTGTTGCATCGACCGGTTGAGACCACCTCTGCTTTTCCGCCGGTGCAGGGAGCAGGAGTGCGCGCGCGCAGCGTGCACGACTCCAAATCGATTAATCTGCTTCGAGCGCTAGCGAGAAGCAGATCCTTCGTCGCTTCGCTCCTCAGGATGACAACTCGGGCCGCATCAGGACATGACACTTCGATCGATCGTCGCACTTTCGTTGCTCCTCCGTGTCGCGCCTCTCGGAGCGCAAAGCGAACGCCTTTTCTACTACGTGGATCGTGAGGACGCGTACCGCAGCCTCGTCGCCCACATCGATCAGATCACCGTCCTCGGCCCGCAGAGCTATACCGTCGATTCGTTAGGCACCTTTTTTGGCGCCGTCGATGCGCGCGTGCTGCGCCTGGCGAAGGAGCATAACGTCAAGCTCATGCCGCTCTTCGTGAACGAAGGGTTCAATCAGCCGGCGTTGCGACGGCT